>JBPFEG010000071.1:0-11920 GCA_051061015.1 Methylomicrobium sp. | reverse complement strand
GACCAGCTGATCTTCGGGGGTATTGAACACATAGTGCAGCGCCACGGTCAGCTCGACCGTGCCGAGGCCGGCCGAGAAATGGCCGCCGGAAACGCTGACCGTATGGGTCAGATAATCGCGCAGTTCTTTCGCAAGCGGCTTAAGCTGATCCTTGTCAAGCTTGCGAAGGTCCGCCGGCAAATTGATCTGATCAAGCAACGGGAATTCGGTCGTAAGTGTCATATTAGTACAGGGGTTCGCGATAGAACATCAGAATAAGCCCCATTTGAAACAGAGCCGCAACGGAAACAAATCCGGCAATCTCTTTGCCCGGCTTGTCGAGTTTCAATTCGAGCCAGCGTCCGCTGGCGAGGATCAGCGCAAATACGCCCATCGCGGTATGGCCGACCTGAATCAGAAAAGCGCTTTTCGCCTGAAAACCGACATGCGAATGGGTCAGCAGCATCAGTCCCCCGAAGGCTGCCAGTACTGGAAACACCAGCGGCAGGCGTGGATTCTGATTGCTCTGCATGCGGGCCCTGATTTCAATCAAGCCAAGCACAAAGACCAGCAGTGTCGCGATCCGGTGCTGCAGGACCTCGCCGTTGTTGAACGTGCTTTCCCAGAAACCGATCGGGCCCAGAGGCCAGGTTTCCGCGTCGCTGCGGAAAAACAGAAAGATGCCGAGCAACACAAAGCCGAACGGCCAGAATTTGATTAATGCAAAAAAGCGGTCGAGCAATGCGCTGGGCGATTTCAGGTAGGACAGCATCGCAAAGAAACTCATCGCGGTCAGGAAAATGCCCGCGATGTTGTGGTTGTAGTTCGACCATTCGGTCGCGGCAACTGAGGGCACCTGTCCAATGATCGCGACTCGGCCAGCTTCGCCTGCGATTAGATCGGTATGGGTCGGTGAGGTGGTTTGCGGGATTTGCGGATGAAAGGTGTTTAACACTTCCTGCCAGGTCGCGGTCAAGCTTGGGATGTCTATCGCCGGAGGTTGGGATGCCAGGCTGGCGGCGGTAAAGAGCAGCGTAATCAGAATGAAGGTTTCAGCTTCAATGTAATAGGGCACGCTGCGATTCAGGCGGGTGGGGTTGCCGCTGATTCCGTAAGCGAGCACCGCGCTGCGGTTCAGCCAGGCCAGTCCCAACGCCAGCGATAGCAGCGCGACCTTGACCATTAAAAGATTGCCGTAGCCGGTGCCGACCAGACCGTTCCAGGTCGTGATATATTGCAGGGCGATAGGGGTGCCCGAAATCAGCAATAAACTGACCGAAGCAATGCCGAAAATCGAAAAGCGCTTCAGCAAAAACGGCCATAAATGGGCCTGTATTTGTTTACGATATTTCAGCAGCCAGACGTTCACCAACTGCAATACCCCGCCGATCCAGGCCGCAGCGGCCAATTGATGCGCGACAGTCAGGGACATCAGCATCGCTTTATTATCGAAACGGCCGGCCGCGTGCACGAGCCACGCGCCGGAAATGATCATTGGCAGCGCAACGAGGCTTGCGCTGATCCAGTGTTTTTTCGACGCGGCATGCTGATGCAATACCCGCTGGCCATAAAATGCCAGTACCAAGGCCAGTACGGTACGAATCACGCCTCCGATAAATTGCGTGGTGAAGGCAAACTCGGGGAAGGGCCAGCGTTCAAGTACTGCAGTCATCAGCCAGATTTTCAAAACGATCTTGAAAAGCTGGGCTCCTGCCAAATAGAAAGCGCCTTTATATAATAGTGAGGTGGTTCTTTGTAACAGCACGTCATTGTAGGCATGCTCGCGTTCCCAGGGACGCAAAACAAAAAGCCCCCAGAACAAACTGCCTACCGTGAGACAAAAACAAATGAGATCGAGCCCGCCAATCAGGGAGTCGAGAAAGTCCGCTATGCCTGCCATAAATTAAACAAAAACTTATTGAGCTACTGAAAAATGGATCACGTCTTCGGTCAAGTGGCCGTCGGCGGCGAAGACTTTAAACTTGATCGCGTAATCGCCGGGCGACAGCGCGGGGACTTCGACTATGAGCTGGCCTTGTTTGTCGCCGTTGCTGATCTTCAGCATTTCATGAATATCGCCTTTACGGACCAGAAACACTTGCGAAAGACCCAGTTCAATCTGGGAATTGAAGGTCATTACCACCTTATCCGCCTGATTGGCGTGAATCGGCTGCATTTTCAACGAATAGTCGGTCACCACCGCATGAGCGACAGCGAGGTTTGTTTGGCTTAACGCCAGTGCTATTAAACACAATTTCAGTAATGTTTTCATCATGCAATTCCACTTATTTGCCGGTTTTGCCTTTCAGCGCGTGACTGGCCAGATTTTTGCCCAAGTCCCAGATCGCGCCGGAGATTTGATGGGTGTCGGCGATCGTCTTATCGAACGCGGTAATGATATGGTCGCGGTCTTTCTGGGTCAGATTCAACGGCGGCAGCAGTTTGACTACGTTCATCCCGTGTCCGGCTACTTGCGTCAGAATTCGGTGTTCCTTGAATAGCGGGATTGTAATCATCTGACAGAACAAGCCTTTATTCGCTGCCTCGAGCATCGCCCAGGCCGCTTTCAGGGTCAGGCTTTTCGGGGCGTGAAATTCGATCGCGATCATCATGCCCTTGCCACGCGCTTCCTTCAGAAACTCGTATTTCGAGGACATCGCGTTCAGCGTGGCGATGATTTCGTCGCCGACTTTTGCGCTGTTTTCGACCAGATTTTCTTCCTGCATCACATGCAATGTCGCAAGGCCGGCCGCCATCGCCATGTTGTTCTTCGAGAAAGTTGAACCGTGCACGACCGCGCGGTCCATCCGGTTGTAAACGCTGTCCATGATTTTCGTGGTCATCGCGACTCCTCCGACCGGCACGAAACCGCCTGACAGCGCTTTCGCCATACAGATCATATCCGGTTTCACGTTCCAGTGTTCGATGGCCCAGAACTTGCCGCTGCGGCCGAGGCCGGTCTGCACTTCGTCCGCAACGAACAACGTGCCGTATTTTTTGCAGAGTTTTTCGACCTCCGGCAGGTAATTGTCGTCCGGGAGGTTCACGCCTTTGCCTTGAATCGGTTCGACGATGAAAGCGGCGACGTCCTTGTTGCTCAAGGTTTGTTCGAGTGCCGCCAGATCATTGAACGGAACCGCGCTGCAGCCCGGCAGGAGGGGGCCGAAGCCTTCCCGGAAGATCGGTTCGCCGTTCAGCGACAACGCTCCCATCGTGAGTCCGTGATAAGCATGCTCGCAAAACACGATCTTTTCACGCTTAGTCGTGTAGCGGGCGAATTTGATCGCCGCCTCGACCGCCTCGGTGCCGGAGTTGCAGAAGAACATCTTGGTCAGATTGTCCGGCGTGGTTTTCAGGATTTCCTGAGCCAGCAGGCCGCTCAGCACTGAAACGTCCAGTTGCACGAGATTAGGCAATTCCAGGGTCAGCGTTTCATGCAGCGCTTTGATTACGGTCGGATGATTGCGGCCGATCGCGAAAACGCCGAAGCCGCTTAGAAGATCCAGATATTCGTGATCATGCTGATCATAAAGATATTGGCCGACTGCACGTTTGTAGTGGCGGTCATAGCCGATCGTTTTCAAAACCCGAACCATCTGATTGTTCAGGAACTGTTCGTGCAGATCGAATTTATCGGTGCTGTGTTGAGCAAAAAGCTCGGCGATGCTGAATGACATATATGAACGGTCTTTCGTGAGTAATTGTTTGATGAGCAATAGCTTTTTTAAAACAGCCGGTCAAGAGGCTTTAGGTCTGCAGGCTAGTGTTGAATTCAATAATCGATTCAAGGTGGCCGGCGGCTTGTTTCAAGGTCTGTTTGGCTTTGTTGAAATAAAGGCCGAGTTTAATCAGGCTTGGCAGTTGTGCAGGGTGCAGGAGCAGATACCCTATTAACTTGCCGATGGCGACTTCGCCGTCGGCGTTGGTTGCATAAACGACGGCTTCCGGCAATCCCATCGTGGCAGGGTCGGCGATTGCGCGAATCGCCAGAAAAGGCAGGCCGTGTTTTTGCGCCACCTTCGCGACCGCGCTGCTTTCCATATCCAAGGCCAAAGCGCCTGTAAAGGAATGCAACTGCTTTTTGGCTTTACCCGAAGTAATCACAGAGTGGCTTTCGGTCAAAAGGCCGGTATGTAAAACGGCCTGTTTCCGAGGTTCCGTAAATATTTCGGTCAACACCATTTTGGTATGGTCTAACCAGTCGGGGTTGATCTTGATTTCTTCGTTGTCGGCATCGAGCAGGCGATCTGCGAGGGCCAGATCACCCGCCTGCAGAGACGGTGCCAGTGCAGCGGCGCAGCCCCAGCTGATCAATTGGGATGCGCCTTTCGCAATCAACAACTCGCCAGCGGCAGTTGCATTCGACTGGCCCATGCCCGCACAGGCGACCAGAACCTTGTCGCTGATGAATACGCAATGACCTTTGTCAATGCGTTTGGAGGTCAGCGTGACAACCTCTTCGGACAGCGCGACAACAATACCGGTAATCACTGCTTGGCTAACTCATTGCGGTAACGTGCCAGCGCCCATAGCGGGAAGAATTTGTCGTAACCGTGATATTTCAGATAAAACACGCGCGGGAAACCGGGTGCAGTAAAGCATTTATCGTTCCAGAAACCGTCGGCCTGCTGTTTGCGCAACAGGAAATCGATGCCGGCTTTTACTTCCGGGCTTTTCACTTCGCCAGCCGCAATCAGTCCGAGTACCGCCCAGGCAGTCTGGAATGCGGTGCTGAAGCGGTACTTGCCGCTGAAGCTGGTATCATGGTAGCTGAAGTTGTCCTCGCCCCAGCCGCCGTCTTCGCGCTGGATGCTTTTCAGCCAGGCTACCGCTTTGGTGTACATCGGATCGTCTTTCGGCAGATTGGTCTGTTCGAGGCCCAAGAGCACCGACCAGGTGCCGTAAATATAATTGGTGCCCCAGCGGCCGAACCAGGAGCCGTCGGCTTCCTGTTCGCTGCGCAGGTATTCGATCGTGCGTTCGAGCGCCGGCAGGTATTCCTTGTGCTCATTCGCGACTTTCGCCATCAGCATCGCGCAGCGCGCGCTGACGTCGGCAGTCGGAGGATCGAGCAGAGCGCCGTGATCAGCGAACGGAATCTCGTTCAGATAATAATAGGTATTATCTGCATCAAAGGCACCGTAACCGCCGTTTTTCGATTGCATGCCTTCGATCCAGCGCGTTGCGCGTTGGACCGGTTCTTCCATCCCGGGAAGGTCGGAATCGGCCATCGCGAAGGCGACAACCGCCGTATCGTCGACATCCGGATAGTGAGGGTTGTTGAACTGGAAAGCCCAGCCGCCGCCGGGCAGGTCCGGCTTCGCGATTCGCCAGTCGCCCGGCTCATCTTTCAGCTGTTTGGTTTTGAGCCAGTTATAGGCTAAGGCCAGACTGTCCCGGTTGCCGACACGGTTCGTTTCCTGCAATGCGAGCGCTGCAAGACCGGTATCCCAGACAGGAGACAGGCAAGGCTGGCAATAGGCATCGTCTTCGTTGATCACCAGCAGTTTATCGATCGATTGACGGGCGATTTTGACATTCGGATGATCTTGGGGCATGCCGAGCAGCAGCATCGATTCGTAGGCATTGACCATCGCCGGAAAAATGCCGCCGAGTCCGTCTTCGCCGTTCAGGCGTTCGGTAAACCAGTCCAGCGCTTTTTGGATCGCGCGGTCATGCATTTTTTTCGGGACTAAAGGCGCGGTCAATCGACCCAACTTGTCCAGTCCCAGGAATATCTTATTTAGCAGCGTTCTTTCGGGGAAATAATGCTGCTCTTCGTCGGGATGTACGTTAAACAGTTCGAGTACATTGACCTTGTTCGGATTCTTGGCCTTGGCCTGCATGCTGCACAGGATGAACAATGGCACCATTACGGTTCTGGACCAGTACGACACTTTATCCAGATGGAACGGAAACCATTTCGGGAGCAACATGATTTCGGCCGGAATATAAGGAACGCCGCGCCACGGCAACTGCTCGAAGGTCGCCAGCGCGATCCGGGTGAAGACGTTCGCTTTCGCGGCGCCGCCCTGGCTCAAAATCCATTCGCGCAAGCGTTTCATATGCGGCGCGTCAATGTCGTCGCCGGCCATCTTCAGTGCGTAATAAGCCTTGACGCTACCGCTGATATCGCCCGGGCCGCCGGTAAACATCGGGAAACTTCCGTCTTCGGATTGGCGCGAACGCAGATAGTTGGCAATCTTGTTTTGCAGAGCTACATCGATGTCATCGACAAAATGCATCATCATGATGTATTCGGCAGGAATGGTACAGTCCGCTTCCAGTTCGAAAACCCAGAAACCGGTAGGATCCTGCAGTTTGATCAAGCTCTGCTGCGCTCTTTTAATGGCTCGATCGAGATCATAGGCATGCGATTGGATCGGTGTCGATGAGCTAGGAGCATCGCCGGTATTTAACTGTGTGTTAGCATCGGTAAACATGGTGTGTCCTTAATGATTTAATTGAGCTAATAAATTGGGTTCGGTGTATTGCCATTCGGGGGTTTTAAGTTCCCGGCCTGCAATATCGAAAAGCAATCCGAGCAACCTGTTGCTACGTACGGTCAATCGGGTCGCGAAAATCGTCGCCTTCACGCTTTTCCTGGAAATCTTGACTTGCTCGGAACGGCTAAAGTCGAGGTGGCGCTTGATTTTTTTCAGCGTCAGCACTGCCATCCCCAACGCCCACAGACAGAAATTGCGCAGGCCCGTTTCGTGCGCCGGCAACAACTGGGTGTAACGCAAAGCGTTATGCAGATGTGCGTGAGCTATCCCGATCAGGTGCGTCAAACCTTTCTTATAGTTTGGATCGTTCGCATCCGGATTATGTTTTTTCAAATCGAAACCAGTTTCACGGAAAATATCTTGCGGTAACCAGCAGACGCCGCGTTCGGCATCGTCCCAGATATCTTTCAAGATGTTAGTCATTTGCAGGCCCTGGCCAAAAGATACTGACAAGCGCAAAAGCTCGTCCCTGTGTTCTGCGATTGCCGGCGAGTAATGGCAAAAGAGTTTGGCCAGCATTTCGCCGACGCAGCCGGCAACGTAATAACAGTATTTGTCAAGGTCGGCCAATGTGGCGAGGCCATGGTGCAGATTTTGGGACTGGAATGCGGACATGCCTTCTGCCATTGTAGCGACGCACTCGGCCAGCGCATCGACCTGCTCCGGGTCGAAAGAATGCGTAATCTCGATCACTCGCGGCATTACATGGATCAGCGTATGTTCGGCGGGCAGGGTTTTATCCGACAGCAAAGGCGCCAACTCGGCCGCAAATGACTCTGAATTGAGGCCGGTTTTAACCACCTCAATAAATTCGGAGCAAAAATAGCCTTTTTGTTCTGGGGTTAACGACACTTCGTCTTCGATTGTGTCGACGATCCTGCATAGCAGATAGGCATTGGCGACCGGTCCGTACAGGGCTTGAGGCAACTGTGGAATGGTCAAGGCAAAAGTTCTGGATACACCTTTTAATAGTTCCGTCTGAAAGGCGTCGTCAGGAAGTTTGCTTAGTGATTTAGGGTCGTTCAAAAAATTTCGATCTTGATTCATAAGCGAGGGTCCGTCGGCCCATTGAATGAGTAGTTCTTTTTCATTGATCGCAATGATAGCCTGTTTGTTGGTAATTTGCAAAGTAATGTTGTTTTGTTGCCAACAGACTGGGGCAGGTATTTAGTGTGATTTAAAAATTACAATAAAAACAATTGGATGTGCGATGTATTTAGGGTTTGGCTACACGAAGGGCAAGGATGGGGTCGTCGCATAATTCAGATATTTTGTTGTTAAAACTGGAGTCATTTGAAAAAAAAGAGTATTCTAGTCACCAAAATGAAACAGACGATCGCTTAAATCGTTCATTTTTGTGCTATTTTTTCTTAAAAATGATGAGTTTGGCAATGAAACGGCTGATTTGTTGTTGCATTACAACAGCAACTATAGGGCTGTGTCGGTTTTAGAATGGCGGATCGAGAATGGGTTCGCAATTTTTTTGAAATTTATTTGGAGGGTTTGCGCGTGGGAGTTCCATTACGTCAACAGTTAACGGTAGGCAGTTATCTGCTCAAGCAAAAAATCAAAGGTGTGAAAAAATATCCCTTGGTATTGATGCTGGAGCCGTTGTTCCGCTGTAATTTGGCCTGCGCCGGGTGTGGCAAGATCGATTATCCGGACGAAATTCTCGACAAGCGTTTATCTTATGAAGAATGCATGCAAGCGGTCGACGAATGCAATGCCCCGATGGTGTCGATTCCGGGTGGCGAGCCTTTAATCCATAAGGAAATGCCTAAGATCGTCGAAGGGATTATCGCGCGCAAAAAATACGTGTATCTGTGCACAAATGCTCTGCTGCTGAAAAAGCGGATCGACGATTATAAGCCATCCCCTTATCTGACTTTTTCAGTGCATCTGGATGGCCTTCGTGAGCGTCACGATGCTTCGGTATGTCAGGAAGGTGTATTCGACCGTGCGGTGGAAGCGATCAAGTTGGCGTTGGGCAAGGGTTTTCGTGTCACCGTGAATTGTACGCTGTTTCAAGGCGAAAAAGATCACGAAGTGGCCGAGTTTCTCGATTATGTAACCGAATTGGGAGTCGAAGGCGTCACAATTGCGCCAGGCTTCAGTTATGAGCGCGCGCCGAGACAGGACGTGTTCATTAAAGGCAAGGAAGTTAAAGAGTTATTCCGTGGCATCTTTAGGATCGGCAAAGAGAAAAAGCGCAATTGGAAATTGAATCACTCGGCGCTGTATCTCGATTATCTGGCAGGCAACCAAAGCTATAACTGCACGCCTTGGGGTAATCCGACACGCAACGTGTTTGGCTGGCAAAAACCCTGCTATCTATTGGCCGACGAAGGCAATGCGTCCAGCTTTAAAGAGCTGATCGAAACCACACCCTGGGAAAAATACGGTACGGTTAATAATCCGAAATGCGCAAATTGTATGGCGCATTGCGGTTATGAAGCCAGTGCGGTCGAAGACATGTTAAAAAATCCGTTAAAGGGAATTTTGACCGCGGTCAAAGGTCCTAAAACCAGCGGCGACATGGTGCCTGAACCCGCGCCGGTCTATGCGAATGTCAAGCCGCAGTCTACTTTTTCCGGTATTCCTATCAGAGTGGAATAGAGCAGAACCGATCTGATCCGGTTCGATGACTGAGCAGGGTAAAATTATCGGGTTTTACTCTGTTTGCAATCAGAAAGTTCTTTCACTCAATCACTGGTCGCGGCGGTTAATTCGGGTGGTGTAGGCATGCGTCGCTCTTTGGTCGTTATTACGTGGTTAATTTGATTAAATTCGAGATTTTAAAATGATAGTAGCAAAACAATCTAAATGGATGGCTGTGCTAGTGCTATCGCTGCTGGCGCCGATTACTGCGTTCGCCGGAGCGACAGGCGGCATGAGCGCGAGAGCGGTCGTAGAAAAATTTCAGGCCGAGCTAATCGAGGTGATGAAAAACGGCAAAACGCTCGGATATGCAGGAAGATATGATAAACTGGTTAAGCCTATATCAGAGAGTCATGATCTGGTTAAGATTGCCCGCGTGGTGGTCGGCAAGGAATGGGAAAAATTGACCAGTGAGCAGCAGGATAAACTGGTTGATGTGTTCAGTAAGCTGAGCATCGCGTCCTATGCGCATAATTTCAAGGACTACAGCGGCGAGTCGTTCGTTTTCGAATCCGAAGAGCAAACGACACGCGGTGGGGTGGTTGTGCATTATCTTTTCAAGGTGCCGGGTGAAAAATCGCATAAATTCGACTATTGGTTGAAGGAGAAGGGCGACAGTTGGCGGATTATCAATATCATTGCCGATGGCGTCAGCGATTTGGCCTTGAGAAGATCCGAATACACCACCATATTGCAACGCGAAGGCTTTGACGCTTTAATCGCGAAAATTAACGAAAAGATAGACAATTATTCAAAGTTATAATCTCATGGTCATCCACAAAGCAATTGGCGGCACTCGCCCCGGCAAACCTTTTCTTATCTTCACCACTTCATTTGCTTTGAGTGCTGCGCTGGCTATGAGTGGCTGTGCTTCGACTGGCGAAAAGACACCAGCTACAGCAACTCCGGCAAATGCCGCGCCATCTGATGCTGCCGATCCTTACGAAAACATCAATCGTAAGGTTTTTGCGTTTAATGACAAGGTTGATAACTATGTTGCCGAGCCGATTGCGAATGCTTATAAGTGGGTCACTCCGCAATTTATGCAGACAGGGGTGTCGAATTTCTTCACTAACCTGAAGAATATCAATGTCGTACTGAATGACCTGATGCAGGCAAAGTTTCAGCAAAGTGCCGAAGATACCGGGCGCTTTCTGATCAATACGACCGCTGGGGTCGGTGGCTTGTTTGACGTCGCCCAACATGCGGGGCTCGAGCAAAACGACGAGGATTTTGAACAGACTCTGGCTGTCTGGGGTGTGCCGCAAGGGTCCTACCTAGTGATACCTTTCCTCGGCCCTTCAACGGCCCGCGGTATTCCGGGTTCGGTATTCGATACCGCCGCAAATCCGGCCACTTATGTCGGCTTGCCGGTGCAGCTGGTGCAGATGCTGAACGCGCGTGCGAATGCGGAAGGCGCCTTGAAGTTCATTGATGAAGCAGCGCTTGACCCTTATGTATTTACCCGCGAATCTTTCCTGCAGTGGCGGCAAAATCTGGCGACCGACGGCAAGTCGGAAGCGAAGAGCGATTTAGCGGATTTTGAAGAGGATTTGCTGGATGATGGGGCCAAGTCAACCGATGCCGCCAAGCCGCAGTCGAACGCGTCGAGTACTAAACCGGCAGCGGTGAAAGAAGAGGAAAGCAAGGCTGCGTCTGAGGTTCAGGGTGCAGTCAGCGCTGAGCCGGCGGCTCAGCGCATGGCTGCCGCATCGGACAAAGCGTCAGATGTTGTGCCGGTTAAGGTTGCCGCTACTCCGGTAGCCCAAGTGGCCAGCGGACAAAATGCCGCATACCGTGATGCAAAAAGCCAGTACGAATTGGCCCGCTTTGAGTATCAAGTGTTGAAAGCCGAAGCGGCCAAAAAAAAATCGCTAAAAGTTCGTAAAGCGAAATAACCTGGCTTTGACCCTAGCGGGGGGGCTGCCCCCGCTATCCTGGCTGTTCAAAAATGCAGCAGGCTATGGACCTGATAGCCTTCAAGTTTTTCTCTGCCATTCAAAAAATCCAGCTCCACGACGAAAGCGCAGGCGACAACTTTGGCGCCGAGCTTTTCAATCAGTTCACAACTGGCTTTGGCGGTTCCGCCGGTGGCCAGTAAATCGTCAATCAACAGCACCTTATCATGGGTTTCGAACGCGTCGATATGCGCTTCAAGCGCTGCAGACCCGTACTCCAGATCATAAGAAACGCTCTGTACGTCATAAGGCAATTTGCCGGGCTTTCTGAGCGGAATAAAGGGTAAACCCATTTCCCATGCTACCAGGGATCCGAAAATAAAACCGCGTGCTTCCATACCTGCAATCGCGGTAATTTCGCTCCCTAGAAAAGGTGCCATCAGTTGATGTACCGCCAATTTTAAGGCTGCCGGGTCTTTAACCAGCGGTGTGATGTCTTTGAACAGGATGCCTGGTTTCGGAAAATCAGGAATATCCCGGATTTTGGTTATCAAACGGTCCATGAGGTGTTAATTCGGAAGGGATTAAAAATCAGAAGGTGGGTTGTCAACTGACGGCAACCCAACCTCTGGCGAGTCTCAATCGGCAACAGCAAGTTCTTCCTGAGACAATTCAGGGCAAAATGCTTCAATACTGGCGGCGATGCCCTGGGCATTGAGGCCGCAGAGGGCCAGCAGTTCCTCGCGCGTCCCCTGCTCGATGAAGGCATCGGGGAGGCCGAGATTCAAGACCGGCATCAGGATGCGTTTCGACTGCAGGAACTGATTCACCGCACTGCCGGCGCCGCCGGCCAGCACATTCTCCTCGATTGTGACGAGC
>JBPFEG010000070.1:0-63048 GCA_051061015.1 Methylomicrobium sp. | reverse complement strand
AGTCTTCCAGCTGCTCAGGAAATAGGGTTACCTGAGTTCGGTCTGTACTTTGAATGAAGCGTTTCATCTGCACTCCCGGTTTGACGGCCTTAAGCGCATTTTACTCCTTGAAGTAGCGTTTTTACACAGCCTGGACCCAATTCGGCATTAAATCCAATCGGCGCAGATACTGGCTTGACCGTAACCGGCTACGCCGGGTTACAATCATCGCCATCCCAAATAAATTATCAGTTCAGCCATGGCCAGACCCGTCACTCCCTTGCTTGCCGCCGACACGATCATCGAATTGATCGACCTTCCCGAACGGCCTTTCATCTTGATCGAGCGTGCATTTCCACCCTACGGCTGGGCGATACCGGGCGGCTTTGTTGATGTGGGCGAAACGGTCGAGCATGCGGCGATTCGCGAAGCGAAAGAAGAAGTCGGCCTCGACGTGCGCCTGACCGCACTGCTTGGCATCTATTCGGACCCGAAACGCGACGCCCGCGGTCATACGGTCACCGCCTGCTATGTAGCCGAAGCCCACGGAATGCCGGTGGCCGCCGACGACGCGAAAAACTGCGGCATTTTCACTTTTGCGGCTTTGCCCGAGCTATTGGCGTTCGATCACGCGGAAGTGCTGGCCGATTACCGGAATTTTTTGGCGACCGGTAAGGTCACACCATTACGCTTTTAGCTAGACCAGGGGGGAGGATAATCCGTTTATCGCCTATCTGCGCTTTATCGATAATTAAGCGGTGTAATAGCGCCGCATACTATGGAATTCGGCCAATTATCCATTTTAATATGGCCACAGGGGGGAGAATCTAATGGCAACGCAGTATATCTTTTCATTCCAAAACGGAGACGGGAAAAACAAGGCACTGCTCGGCGGCAAAGGCGCAAATCTGTGCGAGATGACCCAGATCGGGCTGAATGTGCCACCCGGCTTCGTGATCTCGACCGAAGCCTGCCGCGATTATCTTCATCACCGCCGCCTGCCGGACGGACTTCTGGACGAAGTGACACGTCACATAGAAGAGATAGAACGCACGACCGGCAAGTCTTTCGGCGGCAAAACCAGGCCCTTATTGGTTTCGGTGCGTTCGGGCTCGGCGATTTCGATGCCGGGCATGATGGATACGATCTTGAATCTCGGACTGAACAGGGAAACGCTGCAAGGCCTGATCGAAGAGACTGGCGATCCGCGTTTCGGCTATGATGCTTACCGCCGCTTCATTCAATTGTTTGGCAAGGTTGCGCTCGGCATTCCGGATGAAAAATTCGACGAGCATTTCGAAAACGTCAAGAAGGAGGCCGGCATCAAGGCCGATGTCGCGCTCGATGCGGATCATCTGAAGGAAATCAGCGAATTGTTTCTCCAGGTCGTGAAAGAAGAAACCGGCCGCCTTTTCCCCGAAGACGTGTACGCACAACTGGAACTGGCGATCAAGGCAGTGTTCGATTCCTGGATGGGCCGGCGCGCGGTCGACTACCGGCGCGAATTCCATATCACCGAAAAGATGGCCAACGGTACCGCCGCAAATATCGTCACGATGGTGTTCGGGAACATGGGCAATGACTGCGCGACTGGCGTCGGCTTTACCCGCAATCCCGGCACCGGCGCGAACGAAATGTACGGCGAATATCTGGTCAATGCGCAGGGCGAGGATGTGGTCGCCGGCATCCGCACGCCGAAGCCAGTGCAGGAACTGTCCAGGGAAATGCCCGACCTGTACCGCCAGCTGACCGAATTGCGCAACAAGCTCGAACAGCATTACCGCGAAGTACAGGATTTCGAATATACGATCGAACGCGGTGTGCTGTATTGCCTGCAAACCCGCAGCGGCAAAATGAATGCAGCCGCGATGGTCAGAACATCGGTCGAAATGGTCAAGGAAGGGCTGATCAGCAAGGAGCGCGCGCTGCTTCGGATCAATCCGGAACTGCTCGAACAATTGCTGCATCCCCAGCTCGATCCAGACAATAAAATCCCGCCGATCGCCCAAGGCCTTCCGGCCTCCCCCGGCGCTGCCTGCGGCAAATGCGTGTTCGATGCCGACTCTGCGGCGATGATGGGCAAAGCCGGCGAAGCGGTCATTCTGCTCCGTGAAGAAACCAAACCGGAAGACATTCATGGCTTCTTCGCCGCACAGGGCATCCTGACCAGCCGCGGCGGCAAGACCTCGCATGCGGCGGTCGTGGCGCGCGGGATGGGCAAGGCCTGCGTCGCCGGGGCCGAGGACATTCGGGTCGACGTCAGATCACGGCGCGCGCTGGTCGGCGATGTGCTGATCCGCGAAGGCGACATCCTCACGATCGATGGGGGCACCGGCCTGATCTATCTGGGCGAAATCCCGACCGTTACCCCAACCGTCTCCGAAGATTTACAGACGCTTTTGGCGTGGGCCGATGACTTCGCTGAACTGCGGGTGCACGCGAATGCGGACACGCCCGAGGGAGCGAAAAAGGCGCGCTCCTACGGCGCAGTCGGCATCGGCTTGTGCCGTACCGAGCGGATGTTCAACGCGAAGGAGCGTTTGCCGCTGGTGATCGACATGATTCTGGCCGAAGACCCTGAAAGCCGTTCATCGGCGCTCGAGAAGCTGTTCCCGATCCAACGCGAGGATTTCGTGCAACTGTTTACCGCGATGGCACCGTATCCGGTAACCGTCCGCCTGCTCGATCCGCCGATGCATGAATTTTTACCCAGCGAACATCAGCTGGAAGAGGAAATTCAGGCTTTAACTGAATATGAGACCATGATCAAAGGCCAGCGTGTAACGTTGGAAACGCTGGCCGGACATCTGACGACACTGCCCGCGCCGTTCGATCTATTGAACGAAGAGGTGATCAGCAAGGCGATCGCAAAAAAAGAACTGATGCTGAAAAAAGTCCGCGATCTATATGAAGTAAACCCGATGCTGGGACACCGCGGCGTCCGCCTTGGCATGTCGTATCCGGAAATTTATAAAATGCAGATTCGCTCCGTGCTGGAAGCGGCGGCCCTCTGCGCCCGGCAAGGCCTGAAGATTGCACCCGAGATCATGGTGCCGCAGGTGATCACGGCCGAAGAACTCAAGCGGGTGAAAGAATATGTGGTCGAAGTCCGGCAGGAAACCGAAAACCGCTACGGACTGACCCTGGATTTTAAATTCGGCACCATGATCGAAACGGTTCGCGCCTGCACGCGCGCCGGACAACTGGCCGAACTGGCCGAGTTTTTTTCGTTCGGTACCAATGATCTGACCCAGGCGACCTTCTCTTTCTCCCGCGAGGACGCGGAAAACAAATTTTTACCGTTGTACAATGAGGTCGGCCTGCTCGAAGACAATCCGTTCGAGGTCCTTGACATTAAAGGCGTCGGGCAACTGATGAAGATGACCCGCGAACTCGGCCGCCGCACCCGGCGCGACCTGAAGATCGGCATCTGCGGTGAACAAGGGGGACATCCGGAATCGATCCGCTTCTGCCACCATATCAAGCTGGATTATGTGTCGTGCTCGGCGCCGCGCATTCCGATCGCCCGACTGGCCGCAGCGCATGCGAAACTGCTGGAGCACGAGTTCGTCGAACAATTATAGCCGAGATTGCGCATGGCGGAATCGAGTCCCCAAAGTCCTCGCTTCCGCTTCTCTGCATTGGATTTACTTTGCTATTGCCGTGCTAATGCCGCCCTCAATGCGCTTTCCAAATCCTGATAGTGAAACATGAAACCGTGCATCAGCAGGCGCTCGGGAAGCACCCGCTGACTGCCCAGAACCAGTTCGGACATCTCGCCGAGCAGCGTTTTCAACACGAAGGAAGGCACTGGAAACACCGCCGGACGATGCAGGCAACGCGCCAGAGTGCAGGTAAATTGTTTATTCGTGACCGGATTCGGAGCCACCGCATTGTAAGGGCCCTGCATCGATTCGTCCGCCATCATCATCAGCGCAATCCTGATCCAGTCCTGCCGGTGTATCCAGGACATCCATTGCCGGCCGCTGCCGAGCCGCCCGCCGAACCCGAGGCGGAAAGGCAGCAGCATCCGCTGCAATAAGCCGCCGTCCTCGCCGATCACCAGCCCCGTCCGCATCAGACAGACCCGGACGCCGAATTGAGCTGCTCGGCTTGCCGCAGCTTCCCAATCCGCGCATAACTGATGCGAGAAATCATGGTGAGCAGACGAGGCTTCGGTCAGCACCTGATCCCCCTGATCGCCGTAATAACCGATCGCGGAACCGCTGATCAGCAGCTTCGGCTTGACCGTCATCCGCCCGATGCAAGCAACCAATTGCTCTGTCAAATCGATCCGGCTTTCACGAATCAGCTGTTTGCGCGCCTCGCTCCAGCGCGCGTCGAAGATCGGTGCGCCGGCCAGATTGATGATCACATCAAAAGACATCTCCGGCTGCAGAAAACTTAAATGACCAAGTCCTGCCACTTCCGGACCGCACAGCCATTCGACCTTCTCGGGACTGCGGCTCAACACGGTCACTTGGTGGCCTTCTCCGACCAGGGTTTTGACTAGTGCCTTGCCGATAAAACCAGTGCCGCCGGTAACTAGAATTTTCATCTGATGCCCTCCTGATTAGAATGGGTACGGTATCGTCCGGAATCGGGACATAATGCAGCGCCATGTCAATATACCAGAAAGGATCGAGACGCCAACCCTCACACGGACAGGGAGAGTCATTAAATAAGCTTTGCCGGGGCTGACTGCTCCGTTAAAATTCCGCTTATTTAATCAGGATATTTTTGATGTTTGAGTTGTATCTCGACAGCGCCGATATCGGCCAAATTTCGCGTTTCAGCCCCTGCCTGCCCGTACACGGCATTACGACCAATCCTTCCATTTTGGCCAGGTCGGGTATCGGACTTACTGAATTGCTGCCGAGAGTCACCCAAACCTTGGGAGAAAAGGCAAGAATTCACGTACAGGTGGTCAGCGACAACGCCGACGCGATGGTCCGGGAAGCCTTAAATCTGCTGGAACTACCTTATGACATCGTCGTGAAGGTCCCTGCGACCGAAGTAGGCCTGACCGCAATTAAACGTATGAAGGCGCTTAACATCCCAGTACTGGCTACCGCGATTTACAGCGTACAACAGGGATTTCTGGCCGCTTTATGCGGCGCCGATTATCTGGCGCCTTATGTGAACCGGATCGATGCAATCGGCGCGAACGGGGTAGGCGTCGTCGCCGACTTGCAGTTGCTGCTCGACCGCCATCATCTCGGCAGCAAGCTGTTGCCGGCCAGTTTCAAGAATACTCAGCAGGTGCTGGAGGTATTGAAGGCCGGCGTCGCCTCGATCACGCTGCCGCCCGACATCGCGGCCGAGTTGTTTGGCCATCCGTCCGTTCAGCCGGCGGTCGCGCGCTTTAGCCAGGATTGGCAAGAGATCTTCGGAGAGAGACTATCCTTTGAAAGTTAAGTTCTGTTGAAATTGTTTTCAGTCATCGTTCGATCAAATTTAAATTGACGGATTGGGCAGAAAAAAGCCGACTCGTGAGAGCCGGCCCTTACTCCTCGCTGAATTACAATGTTGATGCGGATAATTCCAATAAAACCAGACGCCAGACTGAGCCAAGATACAGCCCCATCCACCCGCTTAATCCTCCACTGGCGCGCTTAGTTCAAATCAAAATTCAATGGCATCCGATATTCAAGAGTAAGATCTGGCGAATCGGTAGTGGCGCCTATCGATAGCGTTAAGTTGTGGGTAGTTCTTTTGGAATATTTATAGGAATACCCAACCAAGAGTTGCCCAATATCGACAGTACTTCCTGTAATTGATTTTCCATTAAGTGTAGAATCAAAAATATGTCTGTGCTGGTATCCTAAACTGAAGGATGATCGCTCATTAATACCGAATCCCAACCCAAAACTTAATCCTATCGCATCGCCTGGATCAAATTTACCTGCATTTATACTGGTTTCTGCATTGTAATAATAGCTGATATTACCGAAGAATACCGCGGGATCTGTAGGATATAGCGCGGTAAGACTAGGCTGAATACTGAAGAATCCGACGCCTGTCGGCAATTCGGCTGGAAAGCTAAAACCGGGAATCCCTGTAGCTTGAACAACAGGAAGGTCAAAGGGGCTTTTTCCCGTGGGCGCCGTCGCAAGCAAATTGGCGACAACGATCGGCCATCCATCAGATCCCGTATTAAGCTGGTAGCGGCCGGCAATTTGAATATCACCGATATCATTACCTGTCGAATCAAAAGCTTGATCAGCGAATGACGGTGCCAGATTGATCGGCCGTGCGCGTTGTTCTTGAGTACGGTATACATAGGGGATTCTGGCCTCGAGTTCCAGCCGATCCATCAAACCATAGCGCAATCCCAGATTAGCCATTAAGGTGTGCTGTTTAATTTGGCGAATATCGATGAGACCAACGGCAATAGCCGGAAGAAAGGTATAGGCATCGAGAAATACCCGATTATTATCGTAATAGCTGTATAACATCGAGGGTTCAAAAACCAGGTTATTTTTTCTGGTTAACACGCCGCCTACGGTTTGGGTTAATCGGGGAATTTCAGGCGGTCTACGCTTTTTTGCTTCCGGAGGAGGCTGACCGACAGGTTTGGATGGCATCTGCGCAGGTGCAGATGATGCCGTAGCTTCATTTTTTGCCGAAACGATTTGATGCTCATCGGGTGCTTGTGTGGCTGTCCCGTTATTTCCTGCAGTTTTGGCCATTGCCTGATTGGTCTGAGCGGATTGATTGGTCAACACATCAAGCCGCTGTTTCAGTTGTTCCAGTTGTTTGCCTTGCTCGGCAATAATCTGCTGTTGTCTTTCAAATTGTTTTTGCTGTTCGGCAATCAATTTTTTATATTCCGCCAAATCATTATTTTTTTTGCCTGTTATTGCATAACTCTCGCTCATAAAAAATAAGCAACTGATAAAAATACCCCCCTTAATAGCCCTGCATAGAAGAAATTCACAGTGTCCAAGTTTAATCTTCATATATTTTCTTTATTATTAGATGTGGCGATTATGGCTTGTTATTTATTAGACAGAATAAGGCTATTCAAAAGCATGCCCCCCATATTTGGCTGCAAATTTTTAATGTTGCTTACGGCTAAATTGATCTGAGTAAGATTCTGAATCGTTTGATTATCTAGGCTATTCTGGATAACAGAGCCCAGCCCTGGGGTGGCTATCTCTGGCGCATGATTGAGATCGCCATTTTGCACCAATGGCACATTGCCAGGTAATTGAGAAAATGACGAAGAAACTATGACGTCGTTCAAAGCTATGATCCTCTGGATACTGAGGTCGACCATGATTCCATTCGGAAGTACAAATCCGCCTCTGAGTTGATCCAGTTCGCTGTCGGTGGCACGGTCCCAGTTGTTAAACCGTTGGCCGGGTTGAGTTTGCATTGCATCCGCCGCTACCTGACCCGCGAGAACCGCGAAGCCCCAGAGCATTATTCGAACGGCTCGCCTGATGTGTTTATGGTAAAAGTTAGGTTTATTGACATTCATGCCAAAGGCTCCTTGCAACCCTGGTATCAAAAATCCCTGAAATAAGGTTGCAGTAAATTGAATTGACTTAGGCTGCTTCGGTCAACGACAAATTCTAACGGTGCCTTGACCCGCAACGCCCACTCTTTCTTATCTTGAAAATGACTTCCCGCTACATCCAATTTGTCATAGATTAAAAATAAAATACGGTTCCCCCACATTTCCTCAAACTCATCGCGGGGGATGGCTTTTACACCTACCGCGGGATCGCCCACCAGCACATCCCGTTCATCAAGACCTTTAATAATGACAAAATGCAAGTAACCGTCTTTATTGATGATGGTAAGAGCCGGAGCATTGGCAATAATCAGTTGATCTAAATTGATTTTAAAGCCATCGGAGCGATATCCCCTTCTTTCCAGATAACGTTTGATATCCAGCAATGAAAAGCCCTGTTGTTGAATCTTTTGCTGATTGCCATTCTTATACATATCGACAAATACGATTTGTTCTGTCACGACATCTTCATAATGAAAAGTCAACAGACTGGCCAACGCTGCCGAACCGCAACTGAAATCGAATTGCTGCCTGTACACTGTCTGAAAACGTCGTTCTAAAAACGTGGTGACGGGCACGTTATAGTTGCCTCCCCCCGCAATGCCGTTGATATTGAGTGAACCGGCATGACTGCAAATGGCAGGCAAGGCGAGCAGGATATAATTGGCAACGTATCGGGGCATACTATCGGTACCTCCAAGACTAAAAAAGCATTAAGGTGCGACTGTGACACTGATGATTGTTGCATCCTGAATGATCACATTATTGCCGGTGTTTTGAATTACGCTGGTTATGCCGCTTGCATTCGCAAACGAGGAGCCATCGATCCAGTTGGAACCATTGATATTATTAGTTGCCTGACTGTTTTTAATGATGGCTTGGGCATTCTGCAGATTCAGGGTTATATCTGTAATTCCCTCTCGCCCCCTCGCAATGTCCAGTTCCTCCGGCATCGCTTTTGTGGCTGAGGAAAAAAGCAGGAGTCTATCCTTTTCTTGAAAAGAATCGGCTATAGCCGCCGGAGTCTCCATTGTTATTATCAGAATTATTAAACAGGAGTTCTTTAAGATCGTTCCCATCACGTTCTCCTCACAAAGTAGTAGCCCTTCAGCCAACGACCGGTGAACGACACCTCATTCACCGGCCACCGAAATTTATTAACTACAAAAATTAATAAAAATTAAGGCTGCTGTGTTACCGTTGCAGAGCCACCATTACCTACGTTGATGGTGCCACTAACCTGTACGGCCTGTTGTGCCAAAGCCGTGCCGGAATTTTGGAATGTTTGAGTAATGCCCGCGTTACCAATCACCGAATTACTGATTTTATTGCCAGTGAGTGAAGCCAATACGGCCAGGCTCTCCGCCCCCTGATTAACACTGCTGTCCACAGCTACTGGATAACCCGTGACTTCGCCATCCAATTTTTGATTATTGACTGTAGAGTTGCCACCAATGGAGCCTGCCGCTAAATTTCCCCAGCCATGTTGCGTTTGTTCCAGGTAGAGCGCATTGGCGTCTCCCGTAATAGTTGACGCCGAACCATCTCCACTGGCTTGTGATTTGGTATTGGTTGAAGTCGCGTCGCCGACATTTGCCGCGGCCGATCCATATTTAGCCTTAACAAAGGCATCCTCACCTGCGCCACCCGCATGGTTGATGGTTTTGGTAGTCGTTGCATAGCCGCTGCCATTGTTTGATGCGGCAAAATCAGCATCAGCAGACGAAGAACCATTTTTACCATCGCTGTTATCAGTTTTGGTGGTTGTTGCATAGCCGCTGCCATTATTTGACGCGGCACCATCTGAAGCCGCGGATATGCCGTATTTACCATCGCTGTTATCAGTTTTGCTGATGGATTTGGTAGTCGTTGCATAGCCGCTGCCATTATTGGATGCGGCACCTTCTGAAGCTGCGGATATGCCGTATTTGCCATCACTATTTTCAGTTTTGTCGATAGTTTTGGTGGTTGTTGCATAGCCGCTGCCATTGTTTGAAGCGGCACCTTCTGAAGCCGCGGATATGCCATTCAAGCCATCGCTGTTATCAGTATAAGTGGCTGGATTATTACTATTTTTGGTAATGTCCCCGACAGTAGAGGTGCCAGACTCACTCGCTGTAGCATTGCCCAAACCATGACCGGTCGCATCCACGCTTGCCGTTTGGTCGCCATAAGCATCAGTAATGGTAGGATTAGCCCAAGCACTGGACATGCCCCCTAAAATAAGAAGAATGCTGGCAGTTAACAACTTTTGATTGAAATGTTTCATAATCATTACTCCATAATAAAAGTTTTGAATTCCATCGGATATTACATCCAATAGAGATAGGACTTCCCCTCTCCCAATTTTAAAATTGAATCAGTTTAGCCGCTACCGGCATGAAGTATTATTCAATTACATCTTAAATTTCCATAAAATTAATATTAATTTTATGGAAAAATTTTTTAATAAAAAATTAATATTAAAATCAAAAATTCAAATAATCGTTTAGGTTTTGACTTGGACAAGTTTTTAACAAAGCCAATTAACTATATGATTTAATTTTTAAAATTCAAAAATTTTCGTAATTTAAGCTATTTCAGTCATTAAATAGCCCATCCTGTCTCTGGGGGTTCGGGTTTATACAAAAATAATTTTTTAATTTAGAATTATCTAATTTATTAAATATTGCTATGTTTGGTCTAACTTACGAAATTATCATATCCTTGCAACAGCATAGCGCCTTAATCAGGGAAAACCTTGAGACGAAAACGATTCATTTCCTTTCTTGCAAATTAAAATAGTTTTTCTGGGTGTAGCCAAAAAATGAGCGAAGCTAATATTTCTGCGACAGTTCGCGCCATCGGTCCTATCTTATTCATTATGTTTTTTCAACAGACTTTATATTATTGCCATTAATAAACTGATAACAATTCGTTAAGCCGGGATTTTGAAATTCGTTTTTGCACGATTCAATCTGAGCCGTTCCTTTCGGAAAGGCGGGATAAACTAAATTTTGCTACTCGCCTTATACTTCCTGTAATTTTTCATAATGAACACAAGAAATACACGGATCATGGGGATTAAATATATTCAATTTATATCCAAAGCCTTTAACATTCAGTATTAATTGGGGCTGACTATGATCTTTTTCTATTTTTTTTCTTAACAGATGGATATGTTGATAAAGATCTGATTTTGTTGCTTTATGATTTTCTTGCCAAAGATGACTTATGATTTTATCAGGTGAAAAAATACGATTAAAATCAGTTGACAGATACTCGATCAGGTCAAATTCCTTAGGAGTCAGATAAATTTTCTTCCCATGTAAAAACAAACATTTGTTGCGAGAATCAATATTGAAATCCTGGGCTTCATAGACTCCGTCTGCATGCGGGCGCCGATTCGAATACTGGGCATCTATTCCTCTACTGGCGACGTAAGCGGTCTCATTGGGTGGGCATTGCCTTCTGTCAGAATTTATGCGCCTGTCTTTGTTTGTCCTTCTTTCAGGTAGATAATCATTCCATGGAAAGACAGTTTTAAGAACCCTGTCAATCTCTACAATATCTATTGGATTATTAATAATCATATCAATCCATTCCGACAGCTCCTCAGAATCTATACGATTGGGTCCGCCTTTTAAGGCAAATATTTTTATTTCCTTTTTTTTACAAATTAACTTTAATAGATCGGATTCAGCATTATTATTCGCAAGGTGGCTTATCAAATCGAGGGAAATAAATATTAAAGCAGGATTAAATTTTTCCACTTCATTTATCCCTTCTATATTCAACTCCACCTCTGCCATCTGAATATTGTTTGCATAACAATATCCTTTGAGCATAAATAAAAAATACCCATTCTTATCAAAAACCATAATTTTTCTTATTGTTTTCATAAGATTTCCATATAACTTATTGATTTTAGAATGAAAATTTATTTTAACCCCATCCTGTTTTTAACTTTGCTAATCCAAAACGAGCATAATGCTGCCGATAACAGATATAGCCGATTAAATTTCAGCATTTTGAACAATAGGACTTCAAATCAGAGTACCTGCTATCCTCTAAAACATTATCACATTTATCGCATTAACGGGCATGTTATGTCTATTTAATTAAAGGGATGCTGCTCATAAGATGTTCGTTATGATCAAAAAATTTTTAGAGAGTAAAGTGACGTTTTATTGTTAAATTAATTTTATCTACCTTTAAGGGGGCCTATTTTTAATCTTACAAAATAAACAACTGTTGAATGTCTACTTTTAATTGAATTAAATATTTTAATTAAATATTAAGGATCGACTAAAAACCCTCTCTTTAAAGCTTCTATTGAGTTGCAGTTTAATTTTATATTCGATTTACTGTAAATATTTAAAAATAACTGTTATAGGATAATTAATGGATAAATCTCCTATCCATTAATGGCAGTTCCTTGTAGAAATAATTCAATATTAAGCCTTTTTTAATCCATGCTTAAGAAAACTCCTTTTATTCTTCCATAAAAATAAATTATTAAGATAATTTTAATATTATTGATTGTGCAGTTTATTTATATTTAATAATCCTCTAAGTTAAAGATTATACATATTGCTTATTTTATGGCTGCAAGTAGCACTCTTCTCCTCTAAGTAACTCAAAAACAACTCTATGCGGGTAAATCTAAAAGTTACTTTATAGATAACGGAAAACTGACTTGGCACACACTGAACTTTGAAAGCATCGAAAACTGAGCTCGATTGTTCTCCAATCAATTGTAAAAAATGAGCCGAGCTTGGTATGCAGTGAACTATTCGATAGGAGTTTATGACAAGTGGTCGGAGTTTATGATTATCCAAGAGATGATGCAGGTGCCGTGTTTCGCTCAAACACACTGAAGTTTCACTAAAAACTGGCAATTATTGGGTCAATGTGCTGAAATACGATCTAAAGAGCCAAATCATCAACAACCGCACAAGAATCACCACAATTACCCGTAATTGCCATGGGACGGGTTAAAGATTAATACGACTTTGCCCGTCATCGCATCAATCTTCGCAGCTTTAACGGTTTTTTGATCAAGATCAATTTTTTCTCAGGTGTTTGTCTCTATCCTCTACAACAAACGCCGCCGAGTCATTATCCTCCATGGGTTTCTATATCAAGCCGACCGGCCTCACTTTAAGGCAAAGCTGCGTCGTGGAGCTGCAGGGAACCTCAAAGCGAAATGCCACCTCTAATGGCAGGTGGAACTCAGCCGGTGTTATAAAATGTCAAACCCTATGCATCCGAATAGAGAGCTTTTGATCAACTGCTCTATCAACTCAAAAAGCAAATCATAAAAATGTCTTCTTTTATTGCATTATGTTTGCTGGTCAATTGCGCGTTGGCGGACACTTCCACTGAAATGGTATGGCGCAGCCAAGCGTCTGCTCCTTATTCGATAGAGCTGACCCCAAAAGAAAAAGCATGGCTCGCGCGCCATAAAAAAATTCGGGTCGCTTTCGACGATGCCTTGCCGCCTTACAGTTTTGTCGATCAAAACGGTCAGTTCAGCGGCATCGCAGTTGACATTTTCAAGGTGCTTAGCGAAAAACTGGCGATCCGTTTTGAGCATCTTCCACGGGAATCCTGGAACCAGTTATACAAAGCTGCGGCCGAACGTCACGTAGATGTCGTGGCTACCATGGTAGACCGTCCGGAACGCCGGCTTTGGTTTAAGTTTACCCATCCTTATCTGACCAAATCATTGGCCATCATTACAAGGGATCAGGATAACGAGATAAAAACTCCCGCCGATCTCAAGGGAAAAACCGTTGCCTATGCAAAAGGCTATCAATTTTCGGAAGGCATCAAAAAAAGTCGGCTCGCTATCAAACCCCATCCCGTAAAGTCTATGCTGCAATGCCTGCAATCGGTAAGTGGGCAAAAATCGGATGCATGTATTATCTTTGTAGGCACTGCAAGTTATTTACAAGCCCAACATCAGTTAACCGACCTTAAATTTGCCGGCTTTTATGAACGCCATACCGCCGACGAAAGCATCGCCGTCCGCGGAGACTGGCCGATGCTGGTAGACATCCTGCAAAAAGGTCTGGACGCGCTAAGCGAAGC
This sequence comes from Methylomicrobium sp., assembly GCA_051061015.1. Lineage (GTDB taxonomy): Bacteria > Pseudomonadota > Gammaproteobacteria > Methylococcales > Methylomonadaceae > Methylomicrobium. Next base: position 49,472 of record JBPFEG010000070.1, on the reverse strand, counting down.
GGAAATGAACGCAATCTATTTCAAGTGGGTACCACCGCCTCCTCCAGTCACTATCGAAGCCAATAAAAATGTTGCGCCTATTCCCTTACCGGCTGAACGATCAAACTCACCAGTGGATTTATCCGAAAAGATATTGCCAATTTTATTTATCTTCGGTTATGCCTGGATATGGGGACTGCGCGCCGGGCGTCATCTCCGCCGACCTGTGCCGCCGCCTCAGGATGAACCCATAACAACCGCACAGATCATTCCGCAATTTCCGAATGATTTTGAACGAATGCTGTTGAAACGCGCAACCGAACTGCAAAACAACGATATCCGTTTTCGCAATCTGATCGAGAACCAAAGCAAAAACTATTTTTTCTTTCAATGCGATAAAAAGGGCAAAATCACTTACGTTAGCCCTTCCGTCTCTCAAATGCTCGGTTATCGGCCTGTAGACTTTATCACCGGTTTTCAAAATTGCATCACCGATAATCCGGAGAATCGCAATATCAACAACCTATTCGAATTAAGCCGCCAAGGCATACCTTGCTCACCATTTGCGCTTGAAATCAATGACAGCAGCAACGAACGGCACTGGCTGGAAATCACCAGCGAGCCGGTTTATGACGAATTCGGCAACTGTATCGGTGTGGATTGCCTGGTTTTTGAAATCACCAAACGCAAGCTGGAAGATGAGCGACTGGTCTGGCTATCCTTTCATGATGAGCTGACCGGCCTTGCCAACCGAAGGCTGTTTATCGATCGCTTAAAACAGTCCCTTGCCATGGCGCACCGCAACCAGATGCCTTTTGCTTTGCATTATTTGGATTTGGACGGCTTTAAATCAGTAAATGATAGAATGGGACACTCCGCAGGCGATCATGCGCTGAAGGAGGTAGCGAAAAAACTGAAGGTTGCCCTACGCGATACCGATACGGCTGCTCGCTTCGGCGGCGACGAATTTGCCTTGTTACTGCCGGACTGCGACGAGAAAGCATCGGCGGCCGTCGCCAAAAAAATAGTCGAGATTCTGCATGAACCGATTGCTTACAACGGAGAATCGATTCAATTTGGCGTCAGCATCGGTATCGCCCTCTACCCTCACCATGCGGATAACTGCGATGCATTATTACGCTATGCCGATGCGAGTATGTACCATGCCAAACAAAAACAGCTCGGCTATTCGTTTGAGACATAGGCCTGAATACTTCTCTATTTTTAGCGCAAGCTAAAAACTGCAACACAAATGCCGGGCGTGGAGCTTTTTTATATTAAAATTGTCTTTAATAATGTAACGTCATTATGCGGCTTCACACTGTTGTCACCATCAGCTTATTATTTTTCGGCTTATTTCGCCCAATACGCGAAAAGCGTCTCATTAGAAAGATTGGGAGGATAGCGGCAGCTTAACATTGACGTTTCATCTATTTCGCTGGATAACACGGATTTTCCTCTATACCGGACCTCATCATGAAAAACATCCTGAACATCTACCTGCTGATGGTTTTGTTTCTGTCTTTCGGTTCGGCCAATGTTTACAGCAACACCTACCACTTAAAGTCGTGCGGAGCTTTTCAGGGCAAATTGAGCGATTTGAACTTGCATGCTTCGCCGAAGCGGGTACTGCTGATTCCCTTATTGAGCAAGGACCCGCTTACCACAGAAACACCCCGCTGGTCCGAGCAGCCAGCTCGGGTTTTAAAAGCTTTTTATAGAGGCCGATTTAATTCGAAGGTTGAAGTATTGCATGATATTTGGAACTGGTCCGACTATTATCGGCAGATCGAACAATTGGCACAGGAGTCGCCCCCTTTCGACCGGATCGTATTCATCAGCCACGGCGGTTTTGATGGCCCGGTAATGAAGAATGCCGCGTTTTGGCAAAAATATCAGATAAACGGAACCCAAGGCGAACTGGTTCAGCTTTCCGAAGCACAGCCGGGGCTTTTGAACAAGATGGAGATCACTTACGACATCGCAAAAAACCGCGTATTCAGTGATCACATCGCCTCGAACCTGAATAACTTCAAGTCGATGAAATCGAGCGATATTTTTAATCAACTGAAGAGTCTGGAAATGCGACTGCAGCCGCTCGATCGAAGCTGCTTCGAGCGGTACTGTGGACCGGACAAGCTTGCAAAGGGCCCGGAAAGGCTGCGGCCCTATCGGCTCGATATTTGCGAACGGACCTGCCGGGAACCGTTGTTCACGCAAAAGAATTCCGCCGACATTTCTTCCGAAAGATTCTTTGCTTTTACGAAATCGTTGAGTTCGCTGCTGCCAGAAAACGGACTGATCTTTTTCGGCACCTGCAACCCGGGCAGCACAGCGCCGAAAAAAGAAGACGAGCCGGACACCACCGAACTGCTGATCAACTCCAACTTGGCAGGGGGTCCGCACAAGACTTATGTGCACTTGGTCAGTGCGGCAACCGGCCGAGTCGCGGCCGGCCCGATCGGAAAAAGCAGCGCCGAGGACATCATCAATCGGGTGATGCTTTTCGAAAACAACCACCCCCAGCGACGCCTTTGCATCGCTTTGCCGCCGACAAGATAATCCTCTCAGCAGGACAAAGAAGCTAACCCGATCTTCATTACCGAAAATTGTTAGTTGGTTTTCGCAAGATGGCGGATAAATTCCCCTAAAAATCCCCACTATGAATCCCGTCTACCAGACTGTGGTGCATCTGAACGATCTGACTACCGTTCTGCTGAAAATACTTTCCGATTGAGAATTGGAATCGAAATATATTGCTTGCCATTATAAATACGCATGGAAGCCATGAACGTTGTCCGGATGAGCTGCGGATATAAAAAATAACGTCAGTTCTAATTGGGATCCTTTTTGGGAAAGCCCTGCAGGGTTTGCGCATACCCTATTTTATTCAATTCGCTGATTAATAATAATTTTATAGCTGTTCGCCCCGGGCACGGCCGCCTTTTCGACCGTTCCGATCAAATCTCCCGACTGTGTTACGGCCTGACCGGCTTTGGAGATACGCGCCAGCAATTTTACCTCGCCGAAGTTCGACAATTTCATCGCCGGAATCATCGCCATCGAATCATCAAGCGTAACCTTGACCGGCAAGTCGGAGACCTGTTTACGGACGATCGCGAGCGGCATTTTCGGGCCACTCAGGGCTTGGGCATAAATAAACAAGGTATCGCTCGGGCTTGCGGATGCCTGGAGTTCGGGGGCCAGGCTGACTTCGGCGGTAACAGAAGCGGACGCACCTGCGGCTGCTGGCGGCGTTTGCGGCCCGGTGGCCGCGGCCTGCGCCTCGCCCGGAAGAGAGGCGATGATATTCTGCATTTCCTTGCGCGGTTCGGAGCCCTCCGGCAACTGCGACTCAAGCTTACGCCACAGCGCCGCGGCGGCCTTGGAATCGCCCTGCTGAACCTTGGCAAGACCGGCGAGCCAGAGGCCGTTCGGGTTTTCGGGTTCGATGTTCAGCGCCTTGAAGATCAGTTCGGAAGGCTTGCCGGCCAGGTTCTTATCCGCCGAAAAAGCCAGCGCTTCGGCATAGAGCAGCATCACATCGGGTTTGTCGCCCATCAACCGGTAGGCATTCGCGAACGCATCGGCAGCTTTCGGGTATTGCTCGAGATATTTGTACGATTTGCCGAGCATCAGCCAGCCTTCGGCATCGTCGGGATTCGCTTTCATCTTCTCCGCAAGGCCTGCGACCATTTTTTCGATATCGGCGGAAGTCGGCATATTCGGCGCGGCCTTGGCCAGTGCCTCGCCGTGCTCGACCGCATCGAAGCGCCCGAGCGAGAAATACAACGCCCCAGCCAGTACCGGGACGACCAGGACAATCACATAAACCATCCAGCGGCCGTGTGTATGGGCGGCTTTGCCCTGACTTTCGATCGCCAGATCATCGCTCAGCGCGAGTTCCAGTTCGGCGACCTGTTCGTCAAATTGCGCCTGACTGATCCCGCCGGTGCGTAGATTGCCTTGTAGTTCGGCCAGCCGGCTGCGGGCGATTTCGATATTCCGGTGGTCGAGATCGGCCTTCCGAATTTCGCGTGCACGCCACAACGGCGGCAGCACAAATGCAAAAGCAACCCCGATAAAAACGGCCGCAATCAGAAAAAATACGATGTTCAAGAGCGGTCCCCTTCATCCAGCAAACGGCGGATCTTTTGCCGTTGCTCGTCGCTGAGCGACTGTTGTGGTTGGGCCTGCTTGCGCCGCACGAAAGCGACAATACAGACCACTCCGATCAATAGAAACACCAAAGGTCCGACCCACAATAACAGGGTTTTGGTCTTGAACGGCGGATTGTACAGCACGAAATCGCCGTAACGCTCGGTCATGAATTGCAAAACTTCGTCTTTGGATTGGCCTTTTTGCAGCATTTCGTAGACCTGCCGGCGAAGGTCGGCAGCCAGGTCCGCGTTCGAGTCGGCGATCGTCTGATTCTGGCAGACCAGACAGCGCAACTCCGAGGTCAACGATTCGTAGGCTTCTTGCTGCTCGGGATTGGCAAATTCGCGGTACTCGACTCCGGCGAGGCTCGCACCGACCCACAGTAAAAGAAAAATCAGCGTAATCGATTTCATTCGGCTTGCAGTTTGGCGATCAGGGGGAGCAGGGTTTGCTGGACGGTTTCGGATGTCACGGGGCCTGTATGTTTATGGCGGATCACCCCCTTCTTGTCGATCACGAAGGTTTCCGGAACGCCGTAGACCCCATAATCAATCCCGATCCGGCCCTCCGGGTCGACGATGCTTATGTCGTAAGGGTTGCCGAGCTGATTCAGCCAGTTCAGCGCATCCTCCCGCACATCCTTGTAGTTCAATCCAATGATCGGCGCTGCATGCTGCTGCGCCAGTTGATTCAGCACCGGATGCTCGGCTCGGCAGGAAGTGCACCAGGACGCCCAGACATTGAACAGCCAGACTTTACCCTGCAAATCCGCGGGAGCCAGTTTCTGCTCGGGATTGTCGAGTCTTGTGGCGCTGAAGACCGGCGCCGGCTTGCCGATGAACGGCGACGGGATCTCGGTCGGATTCAGCTTCAGCCCGATCGCGAGAAATACGCCCATCACGATGAAGATAACAAGGGGGATCAGATATTTAAACATGGGCGTCTGCCTTATTTTTCGCCGTGATCCGGTAACGCCGATCGAGCGCGGCCAAGAGGCCGCCGGCCGCCATGAAGATCGCACCGAGCCAGATCCAGCGGATGAACGATTTATAATAAATCCGGAGGCTCCAGGCGCCCTCATTACCGAGCGGTTCGCCGATCGCGACGAACAGGTCGCGGAACAGGCCTGCATCGATCGCGGCTTCGGTCATCGGCATTTTTTGAACCTGATAGATTCGTTTTTGCGGTTCCATCTCGGCGACTCGCTCGCCCTTATAATCGACCGTAACGAAAGCCTGATCGGCGACAAAGTTGGGCCCTTGCGTCTGCTTGATGCCATGAAAACGGAAACTGTAACCGGACAGATCCAGCGCTTCGCCCGGCGCCATCCGTACGTCTTTCTCGACACTGTAGGCCGAGGTTAGCGTAATCCCGACCACGAAGACCGCAATCCCGGCATGCGCGAGCGTCATTCCGTAAAAACCGGAAGGAATCCCTCTGAGCCGCTCCCAGGAAAAACCCGTTGCGCCCATCCGGTCATAGAAAGACAGGCCGGTACTCGCCAGCGTCCAGAATGCCAAAACCAATCCCAACGCGGCAGCCCACGAATAAAACGGCATCGCCAGCGGCGACAGCAGGCCCAGCGCGAGGCAGGCCAGCGCTAGCCAGCGCACCCGCACGGCCAGATCTTCAAACAGATCGCGTTTCCAGCGCAGGAGCATGCCGAGGCCGACCGCGATCGCCAGCGGCGCGGTCAGCGGAATGAACACGGCGTTAAAGTAGGGCGGACCAACCGAAATCTTTCCGAGTCCCAAGGCATCGATCACCAAGGGATACAGCGTGCCGAGCAGGATGCTTGCCGCGGTCACGACCAGCAGGATGTTATTCAGCAGAATCACCGACTCGCGCGAGACAAATTCGAAAGTCGCGCTGCTTTTGACGGTCGGCGCCCTGACCGCATAGAGCAACAACGATCCGCCGACCACGACCCCGAGGAAAATCAGAATGAACAGGCCACGTGCCGGATCGCTCGCGAACGCATGCACCGAAGTCAGAACGCCCGAGCGGACCAGAAAGGTGCCCAGCAAGCTCAGCGAAAAGGCGAAAATAGCCAAAAGCACGGTCCAGGTCTTGAATACGCCGCGCTTCTCGGTCGCGGCGAGCGAATGAATCAGCGCGGTGCCGACCAGCCAGGGCATGAACGAGGCATTCTCGACCGGATCCCAAAACCACCAGCCGCCCCAGCCGAGCTCATAGTAGGCCCACCAACTGCCGAGCGCGATCCCGATCGTCAGGAACATCCAGGCGATATTGGTCCAGGGCCTGGACCAGCGCGCCCAGGCCGCATCGAGCCGGCCTTCGAGCAATGCCGCGATCGCGAACGCGAACGCAACCGAGAAGCCGACATAGCCCATGTACAGCATCGGCGGATGAATCGCGAGGCCGGGGTCCTGCAGCAGCGGATTTAAATCGCGGCCTTCGGCCGGCGCCGGAAACAGCCGCTCGAACGGATTCGAAGTCAACAGCAAAAACAGCAGAAACCCTATCGAGACCATCCCCATGACCCCGAGCACCCGTGCGACGGTCGCTTCGGGAATGCTCCCGCTGAAGCGCGCGACCAGGCCGGTCCAACACGACAACACCAGCGCCCACAGCAACAGCGAGCCTTCATGCGCGCCCCAGACGCCGGAGATCAGATACAGCGTCGGCAGCGCGGTATTGGAGTTGGTCGCGACATAGGCGACCGAAAAATCGTGTGTAATGAAACTCGCGGTCAGGCAGCCGAACGCGATCGCCATGAACAGCAGTTGAGCATAGGCAGCCGGCCGGGCGACGCCGATCCAGCCGGCGATCGCGCGCGCGGAGCCGATGATCGGCAAGACCGCCAAAACGATCGCCATGCACAAGGCCATGATCAGGGCGAGGTGTCCTATTTCGGGTATCATTATCGTTGACCTGGAGGGGCGTTGGGAAACGCGTTTAGTTTAAGAGACTGAAAATGTTAAAAATACTGTAGGGTACGTAGGCATACTCTTTCAAGTCTTCCCGAGTCAAATCGGCGTTCGCCGAAGAACAATGCGTGCCTACTTGCCTTCGACTGGCGCATCCTGATTCTTCAGGCTCGCTTTCACTTCCGGCGGCATATAATTTTCGTCATGCTTGGCGAGCACTTCCTCGGCGATGAAGATGCCCTGCCCGCTCAACTTGCCGTGCGCGACGATACCCTGCCCTTCACGGAACAGATCGGGCAGAATCCCGGTATATTCGACAGGCACTTCCTTGCTGAAATCGGTCAGCGTAAATCGCACGGTCATCCCGTCGCCTGGCCGCGACACCGACCCCTTCACCACCATGCCGCCCAGCCGGAACAGCGCATCCTTAGGCGCTTTGCCGGCGACCACGTCGGTCGTCGAGAAAAAATACATCAGGTTGTCGTTAAATGATTTCAGCGCGAAAAAGGTTGCCGCGCCGATGCCGACCACCATCAGGCCGATCAGCAGCAATCGCTGTTTTCTAGCGGGTTTCATCCTTCCTTCCGTTTGTTCTTTAAGAGTTGCCGGCGCAGCCACTGTTTACGCTGCAAGACCGGAATCATGATAATGGCGACCAGCACCGCCAGGGTAATCCCGTAAGCGGTCCAGACGTAAAAGGCATAACCGCCCATCGCGAAAAATTCTTGCATACTCATGACAGCGTACCGAAAAATTTGTTCCGCACCCATTGCGCGGAACGCTCACGCTGCAGGACTTCGATCCGCGCACGCTGCAGCATCGCGATCAGGTAGTATATCTTGAACGCGAGCGCCATCAACAGCAGGGGAATCAGCATGCTGACATGGATCGACGGCTTGTCCATCTTGCTGACTGTCGCCCCCTGGTGCAGTGTATTCCACCATTCGACCGAATAATGAATGATCGGAATATTCACCACGCCGACCAAGGCCAGGATCGCGACCGCTTTCGAAGCGACGCGTTTGTCGTCGATTGCCCCGTACAGACCGATCACGCCAAGGTACAGAAACAGCAAAATCAGTTCAGAAGTCAGGCGCGCATCCCAGACCCACCAGGTTCCCCACATCGGCTTGCCCCACAGGGAGCCGGTCACCAGCGCGATGAAAGTAAACCCGGCGCCGACCGGCGCGCTGCTGATCGCGACCACCTCGGCCAGCTTGATCCGCCAAACCAGCCCGATCGCGCCCGCCGCGGCCATTACGGTGTAAATGAACAGCGACATCCAGGCGCTTGGCACATGGATATAGATGATCCGGTAACTGTCGCCCTGCTGGTAATCCGGCGGCGCGAGATACAAACCGCCGTAGAGTCCTGCCGCAGTCAACAGGATGAAAATGACGGTCAGCCACGGCATCAGGCGCTCGGTCAGCGCATAAAAATGCGGCGGCGAGGCCATCCGGTGAAAAAATCGCACAAATGAATCAGGAACTAGGAACATATCAAACGAAAGTACAGAGGACAAAGTTCAAAGCACAAAGTTCAGCATTGCTGGACTCGTTCCCATGCCCTACATAAAAGCAGAACAAAACGGGAAGTGTCAGTGACGCTCTACAGGAATGAGATATCCGGTTTCCCAGGCAGAACGTATGAGCGGTAAAATCGGATATTTTACGGGATATTACTAATTAATACTCATTTTTAGCGCCGCCGCGGTGGGCCAGGGCGCTAGAACCAACGCCAGCAGCAGCATCGCAATCAATATGCTGATCTGGGCATCGACCGGCAAACCGCGGGCGGCCATCTGCACTGCGTTGCCCGCGAAGATCAGCACCGGCACGTAAAGCGGCAGCACCAAGAGCGACAGGATCATTCCGCCCCGCCGAAGACCGACGGTCAGCGCAACCCCAATCGCGCCGATCAGACTCAATACCGGCGTGCCGAGCAACAAGGTCAGCAGCAATACGCCGAGCGCATGGTTCGGCAGACCCAGGAATACCGCGAGCAACGGCGCGACCACCAGTAACGGCAAGCCAGTCACCAGCCAGTGCGCAATCACCTTCGCCAGCACCAGGAGCGAGGCCGGGTACGGGCTGAGCAGCATCTGCTCGAGCGATCCGTCGTCGAAATCGGAGCGGAACAGGCTGTCCAGCGACAGCATCGCCGCGAGCAGTGCAGCCACCCAGATCACTCCCGGTGCGATCGCCTGCAATAGATTCGGCTGCGCGCCAATCCCGAGCGGGAACAGCGTGATCACCAGAATAAAGAACAGCAGCGGATTGATCATTTCCGCACGCCGCCGAAACGCCAGCACCAGATCGCGGCGGATAATCGCGATAAAAGCTCGAGTCAGTGTCATCAGGATAAATAAATACGTTGCACGACCGCATCGTGCAGATCGATGTCATGGTGAGAGGTTAACACGATCATCCCGCCGGCCGCGCAGTGTTCGCGCATCAGCGCTTCGATCAGCGCGATGCCGGCTTTGTCGAGCGAAGTAAACGGCTCGTCGAGAATCCATAAGTGGTTGCCGGTGATTAACAGGCGCGCCAGCGACAGGCGCCGCTTCTGCCCGGCCGACAGGCTCTGCGCCGGCACATCGTCATAGTCCGCCAGATGCACCTTCTCCAGCGCATCGGCGATCGAAAAACGCCCGGGCCGGCCGAGGGCCAGCGACACGTTCAGATTTTCGAGCACGGTCAGTTCTTTCTTAATGCCGTCCAGATGGCCGACATAAGCCATGTCCGCGTAGTAGCGGCTGTCGTCGATGTCTTCGCCACACCAAAGCACCCGGCCCGCATCGGCCTCGCGGAAACCGCAAAGAATCCGCAGCAGGGACGTCTTACCGCTCCCATTCTTGCCCTCGAGCAGCAGTACCTGTCCCTGAGGCAGGGTAAAAGTCAGCGCCTCGAATAGTACGCGGTCATCGCGTATGCAGCTTAGGTCGACGCCTGCCAGCGTGATCGGGATCGCCGTCATGCCTTCATCCGTTGTCGCACTGCTTCATAGAGCAACACGCCGGTCGCGACCGACAAATTCAGACTTTCGACACTGCCCTGCATCGGCAGCGCAACCAGCATATCGCAGGCTTCCTGAGTCAGGCGCCGGAGGCCCTTGCCTTCTGCGCCGACCGCCAGCGCCATCGGCACGGTAAAATCTGCTTGATACGCGCTTTGCGCGGTGCCGCCGGCCGCGCCGAACACCCAGATGCCCTGCTCTTTCAGCCAGCGCAACGTCCGAACTAGATTGGTCACCTGATAGACCGGCACCGTTTCGGCCGCGCCGCTCGCGACCTTGCAGACCGTCGGCGTAATCCCGGCCGCATTGTCCTTGGTCACAATCACGCCGTGCACGCCGGTCGCATCGGCGGTGCGCAGGCAGGCGCCGAGATTGTGAGGATCCTGTACCTGATCGAGGACGAGGAACAACGCCGGAGCAGCCAGATTCTGCACCGCGGCCTTCAATTCGTGCTCAGAGAATTCGCCGGGCAATTCGATTTCAATTACGATGCCCTGGTGCTGGCCACCCTCCGCAAAGCGGTCCAGCCGCTTACGGTCGGTTTTTTCGGGCCGAATGCCGAGCGCCTCCAGATCGTCGATGACCCGCGTCAGACGTTGATCCTGGCGTTGGCCGTCGATCCAGACCTGGGTGATTTTGCTTGGCGAATACTGCAAGGCCGATTGGACGGCGTGCAAGCCGAAGATTTTGCTTAGTTTCATCAGTCATAGGGTACGCGCTGCGTACCTTTTCTATAGTTAGGTATAGTTAAAGGCGCGCAATGCACACCCTACCCGAAAATCGGTCAATTATACCAGTATGGGTTTGATTCGGGCGACTGTTGTACGCATTCGGCCCGATCGACGGTAAAATAAGCCTTTTTCGAATTCACGCGGATGCGCATTCATTTACTCCCTACCCAACTCGTCAACCAGATCGCGGCGGGCGAAGTGGTCGAAAGACCGTCGTCGGTGGTCAAAGAGCTGGTCGAAAACTGCTTCGATGCAGGCGCCCGGCAGATCAGCATCGAGATCGAACAGGGCGGCGCGCGGCTGATCAGGATTCGCGACGACGGCTGCGGAATCGACAAAGACGACCTGCCATTGGCGCTGTCCCGCCATGCGACCAGCAAGATCGCAACGCTTGCGGACCTCGAACACGTCGCCAGCATGGGCTTTCGCGGCGAAGCGCTGCCGAGCATCAGCTCGGTCGCCCGCCTGACGCTGATTTCGAGGACTGCCGACGGCGACTGCGCCTGGCGGGTCGCCGCGGATGGGACCGAGCGCGACTTCGATCCGCAGCCCGATCCGCATCCGGCAGGCACGACAGTCGATGTGCGCGACCTGTTTTACAATACGCCGGCGCGCCGCAAATTCCTGAAGTCCGAAAAAACCGAATTCGACCATATCGAAACGCTGGTCAGGCGGATGGCGTTAAGCCGTTTCGACATCGGTTTCCGGCTCACGCACAACCAAAAAGAAATCCTGAACCTGAAACCGGCCGAAACGGCTGCCGAACAGGAAAAGCGGATTGCGAGCATCTGCAGTTCGGCCTTCATCGACAACTGTGTGAAGATCAATTTCGCCGGATCCGGACTGGAGCTGAGCGGCTGGGTCGGCCTGCCGACGTTTTCGCGTAGCCAGCCTGACATGCAGTTTTTTTATGTGAACAGCCGCCTGATCAAGGACAAGTTGGTCGCGCATGCGGTCAAGCAGGCTTACCAGGACGTGCTCTACCACGGACGTCAGCCGGTGTTCGTGCTGTACCTGGCGCTCGACCCGGCACTCGTTGATGTAAATGCCCATCCAGCCAAGCTCGAAGTCCGCTTTCGGGAGGGACGTCTGGTGCACGATTTTCTGTTCAGCGCACTGCACCGATCGCTGGCGGAAGTCCGTCCGGGACAACATCAAAATAGCGCAGCCCTCCCTACCCTCGAATACCCGGCCGAACCGCCCGCCAAAACACCTATACCCACCCCCGAAGCACGCCGGTCGCCAGCTTTTCAGTCTCCCCCGCCGCAACAGACGATGCTGCCGCTGTCGGTGCGGGAAGAAATCCGGGCATATGGTGCCTTGCATCCCGCGACAAATCCGAATCTACCAGCTCCTTTGCCGCGGCCAACGTTCACCTCGGAAAAACCGGACATTCCACCGCTGGGCTATGCGGTCGCGCATCTGCACAACATTTATATTTTGTCCGAGACGCCGAATGGGGTGATCCTGGTCGATGCGCACGCCGCGCACGAGCGGGTCAGCTACGAACGGCTAAAAAGGCAATATGAACAGGGGGCGGTCGCCCAGCAGCCGCTGCTATTGCCGATCAAAGTCCAGGTTAGCATGCGTGAAGCCGATCTGGCCGAACAGTCGCATGACTATTTCGCCGGTCTGGGCCTGGAAGTCAACCGCTCAGGGCCCGAAACGCTGGTGTTGCGCTCGGTACCGGCTCTGCTGGCAGGAGCCGACGCCGAAACGCTATTGCGCGACGTGCTGGCCGACCTCTTCGAACACGGCACCAGCCGGCGCGTCCAGCAGCGCACGAATGCGATTCTGGCGACGATGGCGTGCCACGGCTCGGTCAGGGCGCATCGGCGCCTGACCATCAGCGAGATGAATGCGTTATTAAGGGATATAGAAGAGACCGAACGCAGCGGCCAGTGCAATCACGGCCGCCCGACCTGGGTCGAGCTGTCGACCCAGGAGCTGGACAGGTTTTTTATGCGGGGACAATAAATAGATCAGGCGCAGGTTGGGTTGCAGCGTAACGAAACCCAGCCTGGGGATCATCAACTTCTGAGCGCCTTCAACACCGCCTGCAATCTGTCGTTCGCATCGCCGAACAGCATCCGCGTATTCTCCATCACGAACAACGGATTGCCAACGCCCGCATAGCCGGAGGCCATGCTGCGCTTCATCGCAATCGTCATCTCGCCCTTCCAGCATTCCAGCACCGGCATGCCGGCAATCGGGCTATTCGGATCGTCGAGCGCGGACGGATTCACGATGTCGTTCGCGCCGATCACCATCGTCACGTCAACATTCGGAAAGTCCTCGTTGATCTCATCCATCTCAAAGACAATGTCATACGGCACCTTCGCTTCGGCCAGCAGCACGTTCATGTGGCCGGGCATGCGCCCCGCAACGGGGTGAATCCCGAAACGGACTTTCTTGCCTTTATCGCGCAGCAGCTTGGTGATCTCGTTGACCGTATGCTGCGCCTGCGCGACCGCCATCCCGTAGCCCGGAATGATCATGATGCTTTTCGCAGCCAAAAGCTGCTGCGCGGTTTCTTCCGCGTCGATCGGCTGCACGTCGCCTTCGACGACCGCCGCCTCGCCGCCGTTGCCGGTACCGAAACCGCCCGCGATCACGCTGACGAAATTACGGTTCATCGCCCGGCACATGATGTAGCTCAGAATCGCGCCGCTGCTGCCGACCAAGGCACCGGTCACGATCAACAGGTCATTGCTCAGCATGAAGCCGGTCGCGGCCGCCGCCCACCCGGAATAGCTGTTCAGCATCGACACCACGACTGGCATGTCCGCGCCGCCGATCGCCATCACCATGTGCACGCCGAACGCGAGCGAAATCGCGGTCATCACCATCAGCGGCATCGTGCCGCCTCCAGTTTCGGCCTGCTGCAAAAACAGATAAGCGAAATAAACCACCACGACCAACAGGCACAGGTTCAGCCAGTGCCTAGCCGGCAACAGCAACGGCTTGCCGTTGATCCGTCCGCTCAGTTTGCCGAATGCAATTACCGAACCGGAGAAGGTCACCGCGCCGATCAGAATACCGACATAAATCTCCACCTCGTGGATCGTCTTTTCGATACCGGACAATGGGCTGCTGTCATCCATGAAATTCGCGTAGCCGACCAGAACGGCGGCCATCCCGACCAGACTGTGCATGATCGCGACCAGTTCGGGCATCTGCGTCATCTCGACTTCTTTTGCGGCCTTAAAACCGATCGCGCCGCCGAACAGGAGAGCGGTAATCAAAATCGCATAAGCATTGACCGAACCGCTCATCACGGTCGCAATGATCGCGATCGCCATCCCGAGCATGCCATAGTAGTTACCGCGCCGCGCGGTTTCCTGATTGCTTAAGCCGCTCAAACTCAAAATAAACAGAACCGTCGCGGCGATATAAGACATTGTGACTAAACTTTGTGACATGATTTTTTCCTTATTCTTATTCTTATTTTCTGAACATTTCGAGCATGCGCCGAGTCACCAGAAAACCGCCCGCGATATTGATCGAAGCGATCAGGATCGCAAGACCTGCCAATATGCTGATCGTAATCGCCGGCGCGGAAACCTGTACCAATGCACCAATCACGATGATGCCGCTAATCGCGTTGGTCACGCTCATCAGGGGGGTATGCAGGGACGGGGTCACATTCCAGATCACCTGATAGCCGACGAAACAGGCCAATACGAACACGGTAAAATGCGACATGAACGACACCGGCGCGACGGTGCCCAGCCCATAAAGCGCGAGACCTCCGATCACCAGCGGAATAAACGGCCGGACCGAGGCAGGAATCAGGCGGTGATTGGTCTTGGCTTTTTCCGCCACCCCGGCGCTCGCCGGAGCTTCGGTCTGCGGCGCGGGCGCGGCCGATAATTTCGGCGCCGGCGGCGGCCAGGTAATCTTGCCTTCCTTGATCACGGTCGCGCCGCGAATCACTTCATCGTCCATATTCACGTTGATCTCGCCGTTCTTTTCCGGGCTCAGTTCGCTAAGCAAATGCCGAAGATTCGTCGCGTATAACTGGCTGGACTGGTTTGCCAGACGGCTCGGCAGATTGGTATAGCCGATGATCGTGACGCCATGCTTGACCACCACCTTGTCTTTTTCGGTCAATGCACAGTTGCCCCCTTGCTCGGCGGCCAGATCGACGATCACGCTGCCCGGTTTCATTGACTCCACCATGCCTTTTGTGATCAACTCCGGCGCAGGTTTGCCGGGAATCAAGGCGGTCGTAATAATGATGTCGACCTCCATTGCCTGCCGGGCAAACAGCGCCATTTCAGCCTCGATGAATTCTTTCGACATCGTTTTCGCGTAACCGCCGGAGCCCGATCCTTCTTCTTTAAAGTCGAGCATCAGAAATTCGGCGTCCATACTCTCGATCTGTTCTTTCACTTCCGGGCGTGTATCGAAGGCCCTGACGATCGCACCCATGCCTTTTGCCGCACCGATCGCGGCAAGACCGGCCACTCCGGCCCCAATCACCAGCACTTTCGCGGGAGGAATCTTGCCGGCTGCGGTAATCTGGCCGGTAAAAAAACGGCCGAAATGCTGCGCCGCCTCGATTACCGCCCGGTAACCTGCGATATTCGCCATTGAACTCAATGCATCGAGTTTTTGCGCCCTGGACATTCTCGGCACGCTGTCCATCGCCAATATGGTCGTCTTTTTAGCGGCCAGTTTCTGCATCAATGCCTCGTTTTGGGCGGGCCAGATAAAACTGATCAGATGCCCCCCTTCGCGCAACAGTTCGACTTCGTCTATCGCCAACTCAGGGTGGCGCTCCGGCGCCCGGACCTTCATCACAATATCGGATTTTTTCCACAATGTCTTCGCGTCCTTGACGATTTCGACTCCCGCTTCCTTATATGCCTCATCCGAAATATCGGCGCCTTGCCCTGCTCCTTTTTCGATACAAACCGAAAACCCCAGTTTCATGATTTGTTCGGCGGTCTCGGGTGTAAGTGCTACGCGCTTCTCGCCTTGAT
The DNA here is from genome assembly GCA_051061015.1 of Methylomicrobium sp. GTDB lineage: Bacteria > Pseudomonadota > Gammaproteobacteria > Methylococcales > Methylomonadaceae > Methylomicrobium. Next base: position 33,707 of record JBPFEG010000070.1, on the reverse strand, counting down.
GAATTTCTTTTGGAACACCAATCTTCATAGAGTCTCCTGTATTTTTTAAGAAGGGCTAGACGGCCGAGGTTAATATTCAGTTGTGACCTCCATCAGGGAGCATAGAAGATTAGCCTGCGCATTTCAATAAAAATATGGAATGGATCCCATTCACGCGCAAATACCGATTTTGGACGAACATTTTCTGAACTTGATCATTTAAAATCATGCGAACGCCTTCCCTTTCCTAAAAATTAAAATCGACTACACTGCTTATATTGATTTTATCTAGGCGTCGAAATGAAAATCCTGATAATAGAAAAAAGTGAGGTCAGTCGATTCATTCTGGAACAGTGCCTGACTTCGCTCAGCCACGTCTTTCACCATGCCGCCAGCGTGGAAGAAGCGTTGCCGTTTATTCTCTCGCAACAAATCGATTTTGTTTTTATTGATATGGATTTCGGCCGGGAACGCGTTGCCGATGCGATTAAATCGATCAGAGCGGAGCATCAAAGCGCATGGATTCCTGTCGTAGCACTAAGCTCGGGATCTGATGATGAAGCGTTTGCGAACGCGATACTTGCAGGCGCCGACTCGCTTCTTCCGAAGCCTTTAAGCCGTAATCGCATCCTAATGCAGGTGATTGCTCTCGAAAGAATTAATATTTCGCGTCAGAATCCGCAGACTCCTAAGGAACTGATCGCCGAGAACCAGGCGCTTCTGAAAATGTCGATGTATGACGAAATCACCGGTTTGGCTAACCGGCGTTTCTTTGAGAAAACGCTGGACAGGGAAATCAGATTGGCCAAACGCGAACGCCATCAATTGGCCCTATTGATGTGCGAAATAGGCAATATAACTCAGCCAAACGAGGCGGACGAGGACGAATTCAGAAAACGCTACCTGAATACAATTGCCACCGCAATCGAATGCATTCCGTCAAGGCCAACCGATTTCGTCTGCCGTTACGGCGGCAATAGCTTTGCAGTGATCCTTCCGAATACCGATGAAGAAGGGGCGCTGCATGTCTCGGAAAGGATTCAGGGATCTGTCGAACTGGCGCTTGCGAAAAGTTCGTTCGGCTGGCCTCAAATACCACTGACTTTCCGTATCGGCCTGGCCACGTACGGCAAACAATTTCAGACAATCGATGAATTGATTCATGGGGCCTGCGCGGCCTTGAAAAACTGTTTAGAAATCCATTAATAGAATTTTGTAAAAATTCATTTCATGATACCGATGCCTTAGCCTTTAGTCTTTCCGCAATCAGACCGATCAACTGCTCAGCCAACCGTTTTTTGTCGGTCATCGCCAGCGTTTTCCGTCCGCCGTTCCAAAAGACCTCCAGCGCGTTCTGCTCGCTGTCGAAACCGCCTTGCGCCTGCCCTACCCAATTGGCCGCCACCATATCGAGATTCTTGCGCGCCAATTTGTCCAGCGCATACACTTCCAGATCGGCCGTTTCGGCCGCGAAGCCGACCGTAAAAGGCCGTTTGCCCAAGGCCGCCACTTCGGCCAGTATGTCCCTGGTTTTTTGCAGCACCAGAGTCGTCTGTTCGTCCTGTTTCTTGATTTTTTCGGGTTGCATTTCGGCGGGCATGTAATCGGCGACCGCGGCGGCGCCGATATAGATATCCGAAACTTCGGCGCGAGCGATCACGGCATCGTACATTTCAGCCGCTGTTTCGACGCGTACGAGATCAATTTGATCCGGTGGCTGCAACTGCGTTGGCCCGGAGACCAATGTGACCTTTGCTCCCGCGTTTCTTGCGGCTTCCGCCAAGGCATAACCCATTTTGCCTGAACTGCGGTTGGTAATGTAGCGCACCGGATCCAGAGGTTCGCGTGTCGGACCGGCGCTGATCAGGACTTTCAAATCTTTCAGACAGAGTGTGCCAGGTTCAGTCAACAACGCATCGCAAATAGCCTGCGGTTCCGACATCCTCCCGAAACCGGTTTCGCCACAGGCCTGCTCGCCTTGAGCGGGACCGATCAGATGCACGCCATGCCGGAGCAAAATCGCAATATTTTCCTGAGTGACCGGCTTGCTCCACATTGCCTGGTTCATTGCGGGCGCGACATAGATTGGGCACGTCGTCGCCAGATACAACGTCGTCAATAGATCATCGGCCAGACCATGGCTCAGTTTCCCGATCAGATTCGCCGTGGCGGGCGCGATAACCATCAGATCAGCCCAACGCGCCAGACTGATATGATCCATCGCATTTTCGCTTTCGGCATCCAGTAAATTGCTATGCACCGCGTTGCCGGACAAGGCCTGAAACGTCAGCGGCGTGACGAACTGGGCCGCGGCACTCGTCATCGCCACGCGCACTTCTGCGCCCTGTTTGCGCAGCAGCCGCACCAGCTCCGCCGATTTGTAAACGGCAATGCCGCCGCTGATGCCTAATAAAATGCGTTTCGGTCCGCTCATAATGAACAAAGTCAAAAAGGTGCATTATGGCAAGGATGCGTAAATTCTTCTATGCTTAACATCCGGGTTGAATTGTTTTTTGCTGAGCAGGAGGATTGCGCATGGGAATTAAAGACTGGGCCGCGGAAGACCGGCCGCGCGAAAAATTGCTGCAGCGCGGTTCCGGCGCCCTGACCGACGCCGAATTGCTGGCGATTTTCTTGCGCACCGGCACGCCTGGCAAATCGGCAGTGGATCTGGCCCGCGAACTGCTGTCCGATTTCGGCTCGCTGAAAGCCCTGCTCGATGCGGATCGGCAACGTTTTTGCCAGGGGAACGGTCTCGGCGATGCGAAATATGCGCAAATGCAGGCGGTGATGGAGATGGCACGCCGGCATTTCAAGGAAATCCTGCAGCGTGGCAACGCATTGACCAGTCCCGAGGCGACGCGCGCTTATTTGAGCGCGCAACTGCGCGGCTACAGCTACGAAGTTTTTGCCTGCCTGTTTCTGGACAACCAGCACCGGGTCATTCAGTTGGAGGAACTGTTCAAGGGAACGATCGACGGGGCGGCGGTATATCCCCGCGAAGTGGCGAAAAAAGCGCTGCATCACAACGCCGCTGCGGTGATCTTCGCGCATAATCATCCTTCAGGCATCGCCGAACCCAGCCAGGCGGACCGGCAAATTACCGACAAGTTGAAACAGGCCTTAGCGTTGTTCGATATCCGGGTGCTGGATCATTTCATCATCGGCGACGGACTGCCCTATTCGTTTGCGGAGCATGGGCTGATTTGAAACAGACGTTTGATCTACAGGCGAGAGGCTCAAGGCAAAATTGTATTGAGCCGCATTATTCTGATCGGCAATCAGGCTTCGCGAACCTGTCGCCAGGCCGGATGCGCTTCCAGCAGGGACAAGGCCGATTCGAGCAGGCTAATACCCGGCTCCATTCTATGCCAGGTCGACGCGCCGGACGGATGCGGCAGCGGAATCGCTTCAGTTTGGTGGTCGTGAAAGGTGACCGTGTGCAGTTTGCCGATCACCTCGTTCAACTTGTTCACCTCGATCAGCTGGCTGATCGCCAGTTTGCCGACCGGCAGGATCAACGTCGGCTTGAGCAGTTCGATCTCGGTTTGCAGCCAGCCTGCGCAATGGCCGATTTCCTCCGCGCTCGGCACGCGGTCGCCGCCCTTCGGATTTTTCCCGGGAAAACAGCGGCATACGGCGGCCATGTAGACGCGGCTTCTGAAGGTTTCTTCATCCAATCCGATCCGTTCGAACCATTTGAATAGCGTCCTGCCCGCAGTCCAGGCGAACGGCTTGCCGAAGCCGCCTTCCTTGTCGCCGGGCGCCTGGCCAATCAGCAGGATCGGCGAAAACACCGGGCTGCCGCTGACCACCGGGCCGATCATCAGCGGGCATTTTTTGCAATCCGCAAGCGCTGCGCGATGCGCGCGCATCAAGTGTTCCTGCATCGGCATCGGCTATAGTTCGATTTCGATACCGACCGGGCAATGATCCGAGCCGATAATATCGGGAAGAATGAACGCCTGTTTGACTTGACCGATCAGCGATTTGCTGGTCAACACATAATCGATCCGCCAGCCGATATTATTCGCGCGGGCGTTGGCGCGAAAACTCCACCAACTGTAGGCGATCGTATCCGGATGATAATGGCGAAAAGTATCGACGAATCCGGCTTCGATGAAACGGCTGAAGCCATCGATTTCAACCTGCGTATAACCTGCCGATTTATTGTAATTCGCCTTCGGACGCGCGATATCGATTGCACAGTGCGCGACGTTGAAATCGCCGCAGACGATTACCGGCTTCCGGCTTTCCAGCTTCACTAAATAGGCCAGGAACTCCGCATCCCAGGTCTGCCGGTAATCGAGCCGAACCAGCTCCTGCCCCGCATTCGGCACATAGACATTGACCAAAAAGAAATGCTCGAACTCGGCCGCAATAACTCGGCCCTCACGGTCGTGCTCGGCGATGCCGATATCCTTGATTACCGCCAGCGGCTCCTCGCGCGACAGCAGCGACACGCCCGAGTAGCCCTTGCGTTCTGCGCAGTTCGAATAAAGATGATAACTGTCGATGCATTCCAGCGCCTTTTCGATCTGATCGACCTGCGCCTTGGTTTCCTGCAACAGAATACAGTCCGCATCGAGTCGCGCCAACGTATCGGCAAAGCCCTTGCCCAGCACCGCGCGAATGCCGTTTACATTCCAGGAGATAATTTTCATTGAGACTTTACTGCGTCAAGCGGACTTCCGCTTCCCGGTACTTGGCCGCGCAATATTCCGCCACCTCGGCAGGCAGCGTCGGACCCGGAGCGGTTTTATCCCAATCGAGGGTTTCCAGGTAATCCCGCACGTACTGTTTGTCGAAGCTCGGCGGGCTGATGCCGACCCGGTACTGGTCGGCCGGCCAGAACCGGGACGAGTCCGGGGTCAGGATCTCATCGATCAGGTACAGAGCGCCGTTGTCATCGACGCCGAATTCGAACTTGGTGTCGGCAATGATGATCCCGCGTTCTTTCGCATAGGCCGCGGCTTCCTTGTATAGTTTCAGACTAGCCTCGCGCACCTGATTGGCCAGATCCTCGCCAATCAATTCAACCGTTTTCGCAAAGCTAACATTCTCGTCGTGATCGCCGACTTCGGCCTTGGTAGAAGGGGTAAAGATCGGTTCCGGCAATTGCTGAGCCTGCTGCAAACCTTCGGGCAGCCGGATGCCGCAGATGGCGCCGGTCTTCAGATAATCCTTCCAGCCTGAGCCAATCAGATAGCCGCGCACAATAGCTTCGACCGGCAACGGTTTAAGCTTTTTCACTACGATTGCCCGACCTTCGACCTGCGCGCGCTCGGAGGGATCGGGAATGACTTGTTCGAGGGGCATATCAACCAGATGATTCGGAATCACGTGCCGCATTTTCTCAAACCAGAAATTCGAAATATGCGTCAACACGCGCCCCTTCCCCGGAATCGGATCGGGCAGAATCACATCGAAGGCGGACAGTCTGTCGGTCGTCACGATCAGCATATGCTGGTCGTCGATGTCATAAATATCGCGCACCTTGCCGCGAGCACGAAGTTTTAAGGAAGTCAGTGCCGATTGGTAAAGCGCCGCAGGAGCGTTCATGATGTCTCACCGATGGATTAAAAACGCTGTATTTTAACATTATTTATTCAGGAAGAAGTAATACAGCGGAATCGCTAACTGGGAAACGCCAGTAGATACACTTTTGCCGGCCGGCAATTGCACTTGATGAGGGTTTTGCACTGATTCAGCCAATAATCCTGATTCAATAATCGCGCAATTGGATTTCCAATGAATCAATCGTGCCTAAGAGGCTTATACAAGGTTTTTTTTACAGGGCGCTCCCCGGCAAATTTGTTTCTGGTGAGGGAACCGAGTCTTAAAATGAATTATCCCAAATTGCCGTGTTAATCAAGCCTGTATACAATCGCTCTAACTTTTAAATACCTCGATTTATTGTTGAAATCGGCTATCAAAATAAAGTATGAATGCTCAGCAACCCAAAAACGCCTTCGATGCCAAGGGTTTCATCAAAAATTTGACCACGCGCCCCGGCGTGTATCAAATGCTCGACAACCAGGGCGAGATCATCTATATCGGCAAGGCGAAAAATCTCAAAAACCGCGTTTCAACTTATTTCAATAATAAAACAGCGTCGATCAAGCAGCACACGATGGTGGCGAAGGTTGCCGCGATCGAAGTAACCGTGACCCATACTGAAGGCGAGGCGCTGCTGCTCGAATCGCAACTGATCAAACGCTACAAGCCGCGCTACAACATCTGTCTGCGCGACGACAAGTCCTATCCTTATATCTATTTGTCCAGCGAACACGCTTTTCCGCAAATTACTTTTCATCGCGGCGCGAAAAAACGGCCCGGCAAATATTTCGGGCCGTATCCGAGTGTCGGCGCGGTCAGGGAGAGCCTGAAACTGCTGCAGAAAATCTTTCCGATTCGGCAATGCGAGGACTCGGTATTTCAAAATCGTACGCGGCCCTGTCTGCAATACCAGATCGAACGCTGCACGGCTCCCTGCGTCGGGCTGATCGATAAAGCCGGTTATACGCAGGATGTCGAAAGCACGATCCTGTTTCTGGAAGGTAAAGGTGGCCTCTTGATCGAGCAGTTGATCGCGAAAATGGAGCAGGCCTCCTCGGCGTTGCAGTTCGAACAGGCCGCGCAATACCGCGACCAGATAGTCAAATTGCGCGCGATTCTCGAAAAAAATTTCGTGCATGGCGAACGCGGCGACGTCGATATCATCGCCTGCGCGACAAAAGCAAATATGGCCTGTATCCAGGTGTTTTTCATCCGCAGCGGCCAGCATCTGGGCAACAAGCAGTTTTTTCCGAAGATGTCCGACGAACACGACCCGGCGGCGATCCTGCAGGCGTTCATTGCGCAATATTATCTGGAGCGGCAGCCCCCGCATGAATTGATCGTCAGCCATGCGCTTGAAGAAAGCGATTTGATCGCCGAAGTGCTGGCGAATCAGGCAAAACATCAGGTCGCGATTTCGACGAATGTCCGGGGCGAACGGCTCAAATGGTTACAGATGGCGCTCGAGAACGCGGAAACCTCACTGCAAAACAAACTGGCCGACAAACAGGGTCTGTATGCCCGCTTTTTGAGCCTGCAGGATGAACTAGGACTTGCGGAAACCCCGAAGCGTCTCGAATGTTTCGACATCAGCCATCACCAGGGCGAACAAACGGTAGCCTCCTGCGTGGTTTTCGACCGGGAAGGCCCGGTCAAATCGGCGTACCGGCGCTTCAATATCGAGGGCATTACGCCGGGCGATGACTATGCGGCGATCCACCAGGCGGTTTCGCGGCGTTTCAAGCGTCTGAAACAAGGCGAACACGAGGCGCCGGACATTCTATTTATTGACGGCGGCAAAGGTCAGGTGCATGAAGCGCAAAAGGCGCTGGCGGAATTGGACATAAACAATGTTATGATAGTCGGCGTTTCAAAAGGCCCGGACCGCAAACCCGGCATGGAAAAACTGATCCTGGTTGATCAAAATCAACCGCTTGCGGTCAATCTGGGAGCTGGCGGTTTGTTGCTGATCCAGCATATACGCGACGAGGCGCACCGCTTTGCGATTACCGGGCACCGGCAAAGGCTGGGCAAGGCCAAAAAAAGCTCGGTATTGGAGTCAATCGAAGGACTGGGACCAAAGCGACGACAGTTATTATTAAAACAATTCGGGGGGCTGCAAGGCGTGACCCAGGCGGGTGTGGATGCGCTTTCCAGCATAGATGGCATCAGCCGTCAATTGGCGCAACGTATATACGACAGCTTTCATCAACCAGATGACCATTGAATTCAACGTACCGACGAATCTGACCTTGCTGCGAATCGCTCTGATTCCTCTATTGATGGTCGTGTTCTATCTGCCCTGGGCCTATGCGAATATTGCCTGCACCGCAATTTTTATCGCGGCCGGCATTACCGATTGGCTGGACGGTTATCTGGCCAGAAAATTGCGGCTGGAGACGCCGTTCGGAGCATTCCTGGACCCGGTCGCCGATAAATTGATGGTGGCTTTCGTGCTGGTGTTGATCGTTCAGCAGCAGGCCAATCCCTATCTGGCGGTCCCGGCCGCGATCATCATCGGCCGTGAAATCACGATTGCGTCGCTCCGGGAGTGGATGGCCGAAATCGGCCAGCGCGCGAAGGTCAAAGTTTCCCAACTCGGCAAATGGAAAACAACGGCGCAAATGGTGGCGATCGGGATGCTGCTCTATCGCGAGGATTTGTTCGGCATTCCGATCAATGCGATCGGCTATGTCCTGTTGTATATCGCCGCGGTATTGACGTTATGGTCTATGATCAACTATTTGTCAGCGGCAGTGACGGCAATCAAGGAAAACTAACTTTTTAAGTTCCGGATTTTTTCGTTCCGGAACACCAATCAACCCAAGATACAGCTCATTGAATCAGCTGTGAAAGAATAACAATGGATCAGGAAAAAGAAGACACACAGACCAAAGCTGATGCGCAGGATGAGATTTTGCTCGCCGCGCTGAAACTGTTCGCCGGTAAGGGTTATTTCAATACCTCATTGACCGATATTGCCGAGGCATCCGGAGTCAAGGGCACCAGCGGCATTTATCACCATTTCAAAAACAAGCAAATGATCGCCGCGGCGCTCTATGCAAATATCTTCGATAGTTTGAACGTATCGATCGACGATATTCGCCGCAAAAACCAGAAACCTTCTGAACAGCTTCGCAGCATCGTCGATCTGCTGTTCAGATTGGCTGATGAAGCGCCGCATGTGATGCAATTGCTGTTGGTGTTGAATATCAACGAGATATTGCCGGACGAAAAACCCCTGCTCGAAACGGCGCCGTTCGCAAAAATCCTCAAAATTTTCCAGGCCGGCACGAAAACCGGAGAAATTCGGAATTTGGCGCCACAACTGTGCTTTGCCTATTTTTTTGGCATCGTCAATCATACTTTGCGGATGGTGTTGATCGGCGCACTGGATAAAAAAGCCGATGCCTATCAGTCGCAAACCTGGTTGGCCGCGTGGAATGCAATTGCGAAAAAATAAGATTGACGGCCGTTTTGCACACGCCTGATGGATTTTCGCGAAAACACTGGCATCAATTACCCGGCTGCCAACCACTCTCTTCAATGTGGACTCAACGTTTGAAATAACGAGGTAAAACCGTATGGCTCAATTCACTGTCACTGGGGACGTCGATCCCTTTCTGCATGTCAGCCTAGCCAGCGGCGAAAAAATCTATTGCGAATCGAACGCGATGGTGATGATGGAGGATACCCTCGAGCTGAAAGGCAAAATGACCGGCGGGCTCGGCGGCGCGTTAATGCGGCGGCTGGCCAATGATGAATCGTTTTTTCAACAGCATATCGAAGCAGTGCGCGGCGCCGGCGATTGCCTTCTTTCCCCCACGCTGCCGGGCGCGATTCAAGTGCTCGAGGTCGGAGAAACCAATTACATGGTCAGCGACGGCGCTTTTGTCGCTGCCGAATATAACGTCAACCTGAACGTGCGCACCCAGGGAGTAGGGTCGGCGCTGTTCGGGCAGACCGGCGGTTTTTTCATCTGTGAAGCAAGCGGCCGCGGTAAACTGGCCGTGTCCGGCTTCGGATCCAGCTTCGTACTTGACGTCGAACCGGGCAAGGACATCGTGATCGACAATGCGCATGTAGTCGCCTGGGATAGCCGCCTGCATCATGAGATTTCGGTCGCCACGCAGCGGAGCGGCGGCCTGCTGGGTCAACTGGTCAACAGTGTAACCAGCGGCGAAGGCATGGTGCTTAAATTTTCCGGTAAAGGCAAAGTCGTTATTTGTTCGCGCAACCGGGAAACTTTTCTGTCCTGGCTACTGAAAGGCATGCCGGCCAACCGCTAGCGGTAGGTAACCGGATTACACTGACCTTTCCGTTCAAGCATTCCCTGAAAGAGAACCTCCAAAGTCCATCTCATCAGTTTAATAATCGATCACTCGGTCAGGTGTCGATAAAAAGCCACCGGACGAAATCGAATCAGCAGCCAATTACGTTTTTTGGCCCGCGCTCCTTACGTGCAGTCCGTACCCTACATCACACGCTTGAAGCCGTTTTCTGAACCGGCAAGACAAGCCCTCCCCCGCACGAAAGCGCGACGGAAAGTAGTACTGGCACTCAGGATATTGTTTTAATACAATCAATTAGCTTTTTTACCCCGCAGTTAGGCGTAAACGTCTCAAAAACAATCTTAGCTTAAGCTTATATTGACAAAACGATTAACTCAGGCACAATAATATCGACTCGAAACCAATATGCCTTGTTATTTTACATAACCTGTTACTTACCGATTCTCGGGAAAAACAATGATGCTTAGCTCATTCTCAAAAAATTTAAAAGACGATATTTCCGCCGGCATTGCCGTATTTCTGGTTGCTGTTCCGCTTTCGCTAGGCATTGCAATGGCAGCGGGCGCGCCACCCCTGTCCGGACTGATCACCGGTATCATCGGCGGACTGCTGGTTTCGCAAATGAGCGGATCGACGCTGGGCATCAGCGGCACGGCGGCAGGGCTGACCGTCATCATTCTCTCAGCGATCCAGCAACTGGGTTTCAATGCCTTCCTTTTAGCTGTGGTGCTGGCCGGTTTGATACAGATGGCCATGGGAATAGTGAGGGCCGGGGTGATCGCCTATTATTTCCCTTCTTCCGTCATCAACGGCATGCTGTTCGGGATCGGCATCATCCTGTTTTTGAAACAGATTCCGCATGCGGTCGGCTATGACCGCGATTTTGAGGGCGACGAAACCTTTTTACAAAGCGATCAATATTCTTCGTTCTCGGAACTGTTCCATATGCTCGGCAGTATTTCGCCGGGCGCGGTGGTGATTTCCTCGCTTTCGCTGGCCAGCCTGCTGATCTGGGAGTTCTGGATCAGGAAAAAATACCCGGGACTTCGGCTGATGCAAGGCGGCTTGGTAGCTCTGCTGGTCGGCATGCTGGCCAATTTCTTGCTCGGGAGATTTTATCCGGCCTGGGAGCTGAGCGGAGCGCATCTGGTGATGATTCCGGTCTTCGAACATCCTTCGGAAATTCTCAGCCAACTTTATTTACCGGATTATTCACGATTGTTCGATCCGAAGGTCTACTGGTTTGCGTTAACGATTGCGCTGGTCGCCAGCCTGGAAACCTTATTGGCAGTGGAAGCCGTGGATAAGCTGGACCCCTACAAACGCATCACGCCAACCAGCCGTGAACTGATCGTGCAAGGCATCGGCAATGTCTGCGCCGGCTTTATCGGCGGCCTGCCGATGACGCAATTGATCATCCGCAGTTCGGTTAACATCGAGTCCGGAGCCAAAAGCAGGGCCTCGTCTTTCATCCATGGGCTGTTGCTGTTGTTTACGGTCATTTTCTTACCCACCGTTTTCAATCTGGTGCCTCTGGCGAGCCTGGCCAGCATATTGCTGCTGGCCGGCTACCGGCTGGCGCGACCCCAGGTATTTGAAAACATGTACTTGGCAGGCTTTTACCATTTCATTCCGTTCTGCGCGACAGTGCTCGGTCTCGTGCTGACCGATCTGTTGACCGGCATCGCGATCGGGATGTCGATCGCATTGATTGCAATCCTGATCGAAAACTACCGCGGCTCGTTCTACCTGCGGGAAGCGCACATAGGCAACAAGACCGTGTTGCGGCTTTCCGAACAGGTTTCGTTTTTAAACAAGGCTAACGTGCAACGGACCCTGAAACAGTTGTCACCGGGTTCCGAGGTCGTGATCGATGCGACCCGCTCGAAATTTATCGATTTCGATATTTATGAAATCATTCAAAATTTCCGCTCGGAAGCCCAGCTCAAAGGCATCAAGCTGACGATCGAGAATCTGCGCGGCTATGGCACGTTGCCGCCACTTGAAACGGCCCGTGCGCAGACTTACGATTCGCAGCAGTCGCTGACGCCGGCCGATGTTCTGTCCATTCTGAAAGAAGGCAACGAGCGTTTCGTGAACAACCTGAAGTCGAACCGCAATCTGCTCGAACAGGTTAACGATACCCGCAAAGGCCAGTTCCCGATCGCGATCATTCTAAGTTGCATCGATTCTCGGACTTCAGTAGAACTGATCTTCGACCAGGGCCTCGGCGACGTATTCAGCGCCCGGGTCGCCGGGAATATCGTGAATGATGACATTCTCGGCAGCATGGAGTTTGCCTGCAAACTGGCCGGATCGAAATTGATTGTCGTGCTCGGCCACAGCCTGTGCGGGGCAATCAAAGGCGCCTGCGCCGATGTCGAGCTCGATCATTTGACCGGCTTGCTGCAAAAAATCAAGCCGGCAGTTCGTGCAGCACGCGAGGAATTCAGTGTTGAGAATCCGCCTGAACAAGCCGTGCTGGTACAAAAAGTCGCCGAACACAATGTACAGCTGACTGTCGAACAAATCAGAAAGCAAAGTCCGTTGCTGGATGGGATGGCGAAGGCTGGCCAAATCGACATCGTCGGGGCGATGTATGATGTGGAAACCGGACAGGTCGATTTTTATACCGATACGCCTCCGGTACATGCATGTTGTAAAACTCACGCCGCCGCTGCCGTACCCAGTTCGGATAATGCAGTCTCGGTGAGCTTGCCCGCTTTGGGCAAACCCGCAGTATGAGGTAAAATGAGAGGGTGCCCGCTGCCGTGCCAGATACACAGCAGCGGCAAGAGTCCGGTAATATGACATTCTGCCGGCCCTCAATCTATGAATCAAATCACTCAAACAGAGATAACACGATGAAAAAATATTTGTTCCTGGCGGCGGCCATGCTGGTTTCCGGTACTGCATTTGCAGCGACCGATCATTATTTGCTGCGCGAGGGCAGCCATGTCCACCATTTGAAAATCACCAAACTGAACAACGAGCTTACGGTCAGCACCGATGTCGACTTCGAGCCGAATGCGAATGAGAAAGACGCCCATGCCTGTTCAGCTGAAGTCTCCGGGGAAGCAAAAATGGTTGGCGAGAACGAATTGCTGATGAGAAAGCATATCCAAGGCCAAGCTGACTATTGCGAACTCAAAATCAAATTGAGCCCGAATGGCGCAAAAATCGATCAATCAACCGATTGCGGCCATTTTGCGGCGGGCATCTGCCATTTCTCCAGCAACGGCAAGGAACTGGTCAAGATTAAATAATTCGACCTCTCGCTCGATCGGCGGAATTTTAGGACCGCCGGTCCAGCTTTCGGTAACCGATTGCCTCGCTCAGATGCGCAATCTCTATCCCTTCTGATTCCCCCAAATCCGCGATCGTGCGCGCCAGCTTCAGTATCCTATGATAGGCGCGATTTGACAGTCCGAACTTATCCATCGCCTGCTCCAATAACCGGTGGCCTGGCTCGGACAAATTGCAGTACTGTTTGACTTCTTTTGCGGTCATCGCCGAATTGGCCTTACCGGTGCGAGCGAGGGCGAGCTGCCGCGCCGCATCGACCCGCGCCCTGATCGTTACACTGCTCTCTTCCCCTTCGGGTGCCCCCTTGCGCAGCACTTCATGCGGGACTCTTGGCACTTCCAGATGCATGTCGATCCGGTCGAGCAGTGGCCCCGAAATACGGGCACGATAACGCATCACCTGCTCCGACGTGCAATGGCAGCGTCCCGACGCATCGCCCAGATAACCGCAGGGGCACGGATTCATCGCCGCAACAAGTTGGAAGCGAGCCGGAAAATCCGCCTGACGGTTCGCCCGAGAAATCGTGATATGGCCGGTTTCGAGCGGCTCGCGCAAAACTTCCAGCACCTTTCTGTCGAATTCGGGCAGTTCATCCAGAAATAACGTCCCATTATGCGCGAGCGAGATTTCGCCGGGCCGGGGATTGCTGCCGCCACCGACCAACGCCGCAGCCGAGGCGGTATGATGCGGCGCCCGATAAGGCGGCCTGAGCCAATTCGCGACATCGAGCCCTTGGTCGCTGACCGAAGCGATCGCTGCGGTCTCCTGAGCCTGCTGTTCGGTCAGCAGCGGCAGAATCGTCGGCAGCCGCGAGGCCAGCATCGATTTGCCGGTACCGGGCGGACCGAGCATCAGGAGATTATGCGCGCCGGCCGCGGCGATTTCGAACGCGCGCTTGACGTGGTATTGGCCATGCACATCGGCAAAATCGAGGTCATCGAAAGACCGATCAGGCATATATTGCTCGAACTCGACCGCAAGTGATTTTTGCCCGGCCAGATGCGCGCAGACATCCAGCAAATGCACCGCAGACATGATTTCAATGCCCTTGATCAAAATCGCCTCGGCGGTATTGCCTTTAGGCAAAATCAGTTTTCGCTGGTTATTGCGCGCCTGAATCGCGACCGGCAACACCCCGTCGACCGGCCGCAGTTCGCCGCCCAATGAAAGCTCGCCAATGCATTCGAATTCGGAAAGGCCGGAAACCGGAATCTGGCCGGAGGCAGCCAGAATCCCGAGCGCAATCGCCAGATCGAAGCGGCCTCCTTCCTTCGGTAGATCGGCGGGCGCCAGATTGACCGTGATCCGTTGCGCCGGAAATTCGAAACGCGAATTCTGAATCGCACCGCGGACCCGGTCCTTGCTTTCCTTGACCGCCGCCTCGGGAAGCCCGACGATATTCAGCGCAGGTAAACCGTTGGCAACATCGACCTCGACCGTCACCAGCGGCGCTTCGATACCGGTACGCCCCCGGCTGTAAACGACCGCCAGAGCCATCGCGGGCCGCCCTTATAATTCTTCCTTGGTCAGCACTTGCTGCTCGAGCGCGGCGACGCGTTTTTCCAGTGCTTCCAGATTCGCGCGGGTTTTCGCGAGCACCAGTTTTTGCACTTCAAATTCTTCGCGGGTGACTAGGTCCAGCCTGCTCAAAGCCCCTTGCAGCACCGCGTGAAAGTTTTTTTCGAGATCTTCTTTAAAATGATTCAGCCCCGGAGGAAGGGTATTGGCCAATTTGCTGGCTAATTCGTCGATCGACTTTGCATCAAAAAACATCGGTAAACTCCGTAAAAATATCGCCGTAGCGAGGTGAAAGGCTTAAGCCGCCAAGGATGGAAACGGGACAGCTTGAACCGTCCCGTATTCTGTATCTCAAGTATAGACGCCGTTGAAGGCAATTAAATCCGGTCTCAGCCGCCGAACGCCTTTTTGAAGAACTCCGGCTGCGCCAGCGCCGCCTTATGGATATCGAGATTGTAATAGGTCGTATCGAACGGCTTATTGGCCGCATCCTGCTCGCGGAACTGCTTCAGGCTGCTTTTGCCCGCGATCGTCGCGCTCCACCAGCCGGACGGATAAATGCATTGCGGGAAAAACAGACTCTGCAGATGCTGGAAGCCCGCCGCCTGCATCGCGCCGCGCATTTCGCCGATCAGTTTCATGTAGAACAATGCCGATTCACTTTGCTGCACGACCATGCCGTTTTCGGACAGGCAGTTGAAGCAGTCGCGGTAAAATGCTTCACTGAACAAGCCTTCGGCAGGGCCGGCAGGATCGGTGCTGTCGACGATGATGATGTCGACCGAATTCGGCTCGGCGTCCTTCACCCATTTGATCCCGTCGATGAACTTCAAATCTGCGCGCGGATCGTTGTTCGACTCGCACAACTCCGGAAAATAGATTTCGGCCAGGCGCGTGACGCGCTCGTCGATGTCGATCTGCACCGCCTTTTCGACCGACGGATGCTTCAGCACTTCTTTCAGGGTGCCGCAATCGCCGCCGCCGATGATCCAGACCCGTTTGGGATCGGGATGGGTATAAAGTACCGGATGACTGATCATTTCGTGGTAAAAGAAATTGTCGCGCGTCGATACCATCGTGCAGCCGTCGATCACCATCAGGTTGCCGAAGCTCTCGGTTTCATAAATTTCCAAATGTTGAAATGGCGACTGCTCCTCGTGCAGCTTTTTCGTGATTTTCAGCGAAAAGGCCGAGGCCACGCCGGGCGCTTCTTCGGTAAACCATTCGGAGGGATTCATAGTTGCGTTCCTGTAGAAATAAACGGATAAAATAGCGGGGCATTATATATGAATTAGTCCCCACCTACACAACGAGCCCCCTCTTCTTTACCAGGCTCATCCGTTCATGCCGGCCAACCGCCGCACGAAATCTAAAGAGGCGGATCCGTACGCCGGCTCATGGACATTCATAGGAAGGAACTTCTCCGCACGGAAAGGCCAGAAACCTCATGAACATGGTTTGATCAGCGAACTCGGGAAATCTTCTCGAGCCCCGAAATGCGCGAACCTGCTCCGAACTCTCGTTTATCAAACCAGCCCTGATTCATCTCCAGCGCATAGCGGGCGGGACGGAGCGCGCAGTGAAACGTATCGCTCCGGGGCTGCATTTCATCCATGCTCACGATCACGCCCGCTTCGTCCATAAAAGCCACGCTCAGGGGAATCAAGGTGTCCCGCATCCACATGCAATGCCGTTCGACCTGCGGAAACACGAAGATCATGCCTTGATTGGCGCCCAAAACGGGCCTGAAAGTCAAGCCCACATCCCGGGCCTCGTCAGTATTCGCTACCTCGGCTTCGATACGGTGGATGCCTGCATAGAGTTCCACCGTATCATCCGCGAAGCTATGGGAAGCAAGCACCGATATCAGCACGACCCAAGCCGGCAGTGCTGTGGCAACAAAACGGGAACGGCTCATCTCGAACGCGAAACGCGCAGAAAAAGTTTAAATCGGACGAACCATAACCCATCCCTGCTTACAACCGGAATGATTGCTTCGGCATTTCGGAAAACCGGTTTATACCCGCCCATCGGCATTATCCCGATCGTTATTGAACAGTGATCGTTGCGTTCGGAGCGCAGCTCGGCCCCACTCCGCCGCTATTGCCGGCCTTGCGGTTATCACCTGTGGAAGCCAGAGTGCCGCTGCCGCAACCGAAACCCTTCAAGTTGTCAAATATGTCGTTATTGATAAGCCGGACCGTAGCTCCCGTTTCGGCTTGGGCTGCAACACCGTTAGCGGTCAGCATGCTACTCTCGACAGAGAGCGTACTGCTGCCTTGGGCATGCACGCCAAAGTTAAAGTTTTGGGTAATGATGCTGTTACTAACTTGAGTAGCGCCTTTGAACGTCTCAATCCCTTTATCGGCTCCCTGGATAGAGACATGGTTTAGCGAAGCCGCCAAAGTTCCCACCGAGTTAATCTTAACTCCGGATTGAGTAATGTCGCTGATGGTGCTGTTTTTTACCACCAGATTGGCGTTTTCGCTGTGGTTAACGTCAATTCCGTTTTGGATAAAACCGTTGATCGAAACGCCATCGACGATCAGGCTCCCGCCTTTCAGATAGCGAATGCCGTTTAATCCGGTGCCGAATCCGTTAATCGACAAATTACGCAAAATGACCGTATCGGCAGCGGCGGCGTTGACTATAATGCCGTTAGTCCCGGAAGCCAGGATGCCCGCCAATACGCCGTCGCCGTTGAGGGTGATCGACTTGGTTATCGTAACCACCCCAAAACCGCCGGGATCCAGTACGGAAATTTCGCCAAACGCGGCGGTTTTAGAAATCGCTCCGGCAAAAGTCTTGCAAGGAGCGGTCCGGCTACAGGGGTTGGCGTCGTCCCCCACTCCCGAAACCCAGGTGCGTGTCGCTTGCGCGAATGCCGATGGCGATAGAAGTGATGCAGTGAGCGCGATGGAAATGCAAATATTTTTTACCAGATGATTCATGGTAATTTTCCTCTGTTGATTGACTCTATATAAGAAATCCCTGAACAAGTTTATCCCCTTCATGACTCGACAAGCTTACCGCGAAAGGAATCAGAAGAGACCGTTTAGCACGAGCTAACCGAAGGGTTTGATCAGAGTGCTTTTAAGTCTAGCAGACAATTGTCTTTTGAATCTCTCAAGCCACCAGGTGCAAAAGGCTGATTAAATAAAGCGCTAATCTGATTTACCTCTCAGCCATTTTCTTAATTTACGATAATCGGCAAATGCTTTCCAAGTTCGGGAGGTTCTGATAGCCTCCAGATCGGTTTGAGTCGCCTTTAGGTGATTTTGTAAGTATTCATTCTGTTCCGCCAGCGTTTGAACTTCCCTGGAAAGCCGGGCATCTTCCTGTTCAGCCAGCGCGTATGAATTTCTGATAGCCTCCAACTCGATTTGCATCGACGAGAGCCGATTTTGCAATTGCTCATTCCGTTCCGTCAGAGCCTGCACTTCACTGCTGAGCCCATCTGCTCGGGCACCCTTCTGCTCTGCCAAAGCGTATGAATTTCTGATAGCCTCCAACTCGATTTGCATCGGCACGAGTCGATTTTGCAATCTCTCATTCCGTTCCGTCAGAGCCTGCACTTCACTGCTGAGCCAATCTGCTCGGGCACCCTTCTGTTCTGCCCATACACGTGTCTTAAATGCCGGCGTTAGCGCATATAAGTAATTCGATGCGGCCGAACTCCATGTCTGAACCAGCGCGGGCATTTGCTGCTTTGCTTCCGAAAGCGTTTCAATGTAATAATCCTCAAGTTTATCAATGGCTTTCTCGATGTCCGCATCATCACGAATGTATTCTGACACTTTACGGGCATCGCTTGCGTTATATAAGTTTAATTGATCAAAAATATTTTCTTCTGTCAGCGGAGCGGACTGCATGGTTCGGACGCCAAAATTAAGACGCCGCAACTCCGGCAAATTCTCAGTAGTAACCATTCCGCCAAGACCCGGGAAATCCGCTACAATCACGGCACAGCCTATGGCCATGGCTTCGAGCGCGCACCTGGCTTTGGCGAATACAATGTCATATTCCGGCAATACTTCTTCAGGATTGGAAATAGCACGGCCTGAGCTTAAGCCGGCAACATCGATGCGTTCGATCCCAAACTGTCGGCAAGCCGCACGGATTTTGCCGACAAAATTACTTTCAGCAGCGTAATTGCTAAAGATAAGTGCAGATCTCGGTTTTTCCGGTAGCGCCTGGCGAGCTTTGAATCGAGTCAAATCTACGAAGTTATAAAGAGTTTTTATTTTCTCGGGTGATATCCCCGAAGTCGTCAGGAGACGCTCCCTGCAAAGGTCATCCACTGCGATATAGCGTAGGATCGAGGGAAATATCGGCGGTAATTCCTCCCAAGGTAGCCAGCCGTGGCAAAAATAAAGCGCCGGCGTTTGCGGGAAGCGCAACATGGCAGTCATGGCATCCAGATGATGCTGGCCGTGTATCAAATCCGGGGCAATAGTCAGTGCGTTCAGATTGTCGATAACAGGAACGGTAGCGCGGCGTAATTCTTCCGCCACCTCGCCTAATGTCGAACTGTACGCGATCGGGTTGTAGCCCCTCCTGAGCAGCGCTAAGGCCACCTCGTACACATACAGTTCAGATCCTGCCCGACTAGCAAGCGTATTATTCGTAATTAAAACGCGTAACCCGGGATTCCGCTTGGCGGTTATCATTGCAAAAGCGCTCGGGCAAGAGGGGCTATATGCTCCTGATATTTAATGGCTTGCTTGTAAAAACCGGCCCTAACCTGTTGTTCGCCGTATTTTTCGTAATGAGGCTGATTTATTTCCCATTTGGTCAGCGCCGCACCAGAGTCTTCATTCCTCAAAATCTCCTTACCGAAGGCATTCACTCCATATTTTGTGATCGATTCAGCAATTTCCGAATCCAGGACTCCACCTGCTTTTTCGGCATATCGCAACGATTCCGAGAGTTTAAACCTCAACTCATCGGGGGAAAGATCAACCACCATTCCGCCTTCAGACGAACCTTCGGCGGAAGGATGTCCGACTAGAGGAAAAGTATAGTTTTCGATCCTACGACCTAATTCATTCGAAGCCAGTTTCACGGCGCGGTCGATGACAAGACGGCAGAGATCGTGCGACGGGTTATAGCCTTCAATGGAGTCGCCGGCGACAATGTCGGCTCCCTGTTCGATCAGCAGATCAGCAAAGGAGTTGGACAATCCCATAAAAAAGGCATGGTCTTGCGCAAGTATTCTGGCATAGATTTCCCGATCGGATGATATACCATAAAAACTGCTCGGAGTGGCCCCCACCTCCCCCAGAAATTTTTTACTGATTTCAAGCCGGGAATGTCCGGTATGGCCTGAACCGTCGGTAAGTGCCGCTACGATGGGTTGCATCCTTTTGACCCAGCCGAATATCCGCAATTCGTGTCCGGGATGCCCGACAATCAGCACGCAACGAGGGTATTCGAGCGGGAGTTTAATAGTCATGATATCGTTTATTTGAGTGTTTTTATGGCGACTTCATTGGATAAAAAAGCACAGGTATAAATTTTACCCAGACTGGACGGAAGAATTTTAAAAGGACAGCAAACTTCAACGACATCCACGAAAACTGCCCCTTCATGTTTAGCGATCGGTATGGTGATTGACGCCCGGATACTGTAGGCCCCATCCATCAGAGGGAGCCGGGTTGAATATTCTATCAAAAAGCTATCGCCGGGATTCATCCCCAGCAATGCTTGTTCGGTAATGAGGAAGTCCGCGCCGGCTACCGAAATCAAGTGTTTATCCCTGATCTTGTAATTGATTGAGACGGTACAAGATTGAAAACATTCTACCCAAATTCGTATTTTTACCAAAGAATCAAATTCGGCAAATTCTAATGGCAGACCATCGACATCCACTAGCTCAATTAACCGTATGCGAGCCTGACCGGTGCCGTGATGCAAATCCTTTACCTGCTTCGCAAAATCGGCGTAACGTCGGCTCAGCTCATGATCCACGTTCTCCGGCAACAGTCGAGGTAGAGGCCGCGCTGGTTTGGAGGCGCAATCCGCCTGTGCTGGGGAGTCAATCTTTTTATGTATATCGCGAATATAACGATCGACCACACGGCTGGTTTCTCCCATTTCGATCAGGGAACCTTGACCGAGATACACTGCCCTGTCGCATAAAGCTCTTACTGCACCGACGTCGTGACTTACGAAAAGCAGCGTCATTCCTTCTTGTTGAAAACGCCGGATACGCGCCATACACTTGCTCTGGAAAGCCATATCGCCAACCGCGAGCGCTTCGTCCACAATCAGAATGTCAGGCTCGGCATGAATCGAAATCGCAAAAGCCAACCGCACATACATGCCGCTGGAATAGGTTTTAACCGGTTGATGAATGAAGTCGCCGATGTCTGCGAATGCCAAAATAGCTTCCAGCCGCTGATCGATTTCTTCGGGTTTCAAACCGAGCAAAGCTGCACTGATGCGGACATTTTCAAGCCCCGAAAATTCGGGATGAAACCCCGCGCCTAATTCCAATAGCGCGGCGACACGGCCATTGATCTGCACAACGCCTTCCGAAGGCCTAAGGGTGCCGGCGATAATTTGCAACAGTGTAGATTTACCGGAACCGTTCAGGCCAATGATGGCGACCGTTTCTCCCGGCGAGACTGTAAAAGAAATATTGCGTAAAGCCCAAAAATCACGCCCCCGATTAACCTGTTTTCCGGTAAATCGATAACCCGCAACGCGTGAAAGACTTTCGAGTAAACGGTCACTAGGTTTATCGTAAATTCGATAGCATTTTCCAAGTGCCTCACAATGAATTGCAGGCACAGTTTTACTTTCCATCATTTCCTCGGATAACTCAATTCGTTTAGCAAATCACCAGCGTTCTCTTCGAATTCCTGCAATTCGGTGGCTGACATCTCACGCCTCCATCCGCCAATCCGGCTAATGGAAGGAGGAATCAGGGTCAACCGCTGCTGATTAAAGCGTTGATCCTGGGAAACCAGCAGCGACCCCTTGCAATCAAACCGGGGGCCATGTTCGACAAGCCGTAAAGCTGCCCTCTTGTGATAATCGAGCATCTGATTGCTGTATGGCAATTCAATATAATCACAAATTTTCTGAAGAGTTAATCGGGGCTCACTGATCAGACTCTCGTAGCAGATTTCCAACACCGGAACACTGTTCAGTTGAGATTGCTCCCTCACACTTTCTATATGGCGCTTCCAGGCTTGCGCCAACACGCTTATGGATTGATCCGGCGCAAACCAGGTTTTGCGCCAGGAAAGCGCCACGTCCCTTCCATCGCGAATCAGATGGATGAAGCGTGTTTCCGGTAACAGTTCATGTATCGATGTAATATGAAAACAATACGTCGGTGTTTTATCACCATACCGCGGTTTGTTAAATCGATTGGCATAAGTGCGATAAAAAGATCTGATACCTGTTGCGATATCGAAATCTTTTTTCTGCCCCAGTATTTGTAAAAAAGCCTCTTTATCGATACCGAAATCTGGCCATGTAGGCGCATCGGCAGGAAAACCGGAAATCATATCAATAAAATTTTCAGGCGACATCTCCTGCGATTTCAACCATGAAGAACTAAGCGCTAAAAATCCGGTTTCAGGGGGAATCGCTAAATCGGGATGAGCATCCATCATGAGACGCAATAAAGTCGTGCCCGACCGGGGAGCGCCTACGATGACAGGTAGGGGAAATAACATCTAAAAATATTAAGGACGCGCAAAAAGTCATTAATGATACAGCCAATCGGCAACCCGGATTAATAACATTTGAACTAATGGACAGATTTGACGTAATTTTTATAATTTACTCTTATACAGCATCACACTATTCCTATTAAATTACCCATAACCCATTGATTTTTTGTTAAAATATTATAAATAGCAATTTACATTAGAATTCCGCACATACGACATCATGGAGATCAACTTTGAATTCGACTGAAAACCTCGATTGGAGCCTCCGCGACTCGGCGCAAACTTATGCGATCAATAGCTGGGGAGACGGTTATTTCGCGATCAATACGGCAGGCCATGTCTGTGTAAAACCCAGCTCCGACCAGGCCGTCGAACTGGATTTATACGAAATAGCCCAGTCGCTGCATGAAAAAAATCTGTCATTGCCGGTGCTGGTGCGCTTCACCGATATTTTGAAGGACAAGGTCAACCGGTTGAACCGTGCTTTCGAAAAGGCCTGTGCAAAATACGATTATACAGGCCGTTACACGCCGGTTTATCCGATCAAGGTCAATCAGCAGCGCCAGGTCGTCGAAGGCATCCTGAAAGCCAATCATATCGGCCTGGAAGCCGGCAGCAAGCCGGAGCTGCTCGCGATCATGGCTTTATCTGATCGGAAAGTAGTCGTCTGCAACGGTTATAAAGACAGGGCTTATATCCGGCTCGCGCTGATCGGCCAGAAGATGGGCCTCGACCTGTATCTGGTGATCGAGAAACCGATCGAACTGGAACTAATCATCGAGGAATCCCGCAAGCTGGACATCCGACCGAATATCGGGGTGCGTGTGCGCCTGTCGAGCATCAGCGCCGGCAAATGGCAGAATAGCGGCGGCGAAAAGTCCAAATTCGGCTTGCATGCGCACGAGCTGCTGCAACTGGTCAGCCGCCTGAAACAGGCCCATTTGCTCGATGCATTGAAACTGATGCATTTTCACATGGGCTCCCAGATCGCCAACATTCACGACATCAAGGTTGCATTGAAGGAAGCGGGCCAGTTTTATACCGAACTGCGCCGGCTCGGGGCGCCGATTAAAATTGTCGATGCAGGAGGCGGCCTGGGCGTCGATTACGACGGCAGCCGTTCTCGGCGCGAATCGTCGATGAATTACAGCGTCGAGGAATACGCCCAGAACATCGTGCGCAGCTTTGCCGAGATCTGTGCGGAAAAACAGGCACCTGAACCGGACATTATCACCGAGTCCGGACGCGCGATCACCGCACATCATGCGGTGCTGATCACCAATGTGACCGACATCGAGTCGGCATACCGTGACGGCGAGCTTCCGGCCTTACCGGAGCGGATCAATCCGGTCGAACTGTACCATGACGCACAATTTGCGCTCGCGGAGGCGCGAACCCGCTTTGCGCAGGACAAACTCGACATCGAGGGGCTCGCCTCTGCCGAAAACGCTTATGCGCTGCTGTGCCGGCAATTGCAGCACCGTCTGAATCCGAAAACTCAGAGCGAAGAAGCGATCCTGCTGGAACTGAACGAAAAACTGGCCGACAAGGTTTTCTGCAATTTCTCGCTGTTTCAGTCGATGCCGGATATCTGGGGCATCGATCAGATTTTTCCGATCATGCCGATCCACCGGCTCGACGAAGCGCCAAGTCGGCGCGCGGTGCTGCAGGATTTGACCTGCGATTCGGATGGGCGCATCGACCAGTATATCGACGGCCAGAACATCGAAAAGACGCTGCCGGTGCACCCGATCGACAGCCGCGAGCCTTATCTGATCGGTTTCTTCATGGTCGGCGCCTACCAGGAAATCCTCGGCGACATGCATAACCTGTTCGGCGACACGCACGCAATCAATATCGAACTGGACGAACACGGCTATCATTTCTACGATTTCCAGGAAGGTGAGCATGTATCCGATCTGCTGGATTATGTGCACATCAGCCCCGAGGAACTCAAGGTCGCCTACCGCAAAAAACTGGCCGCCAGCGGACTCGGCGAACAGGAACAACGCGATTACGAACAGGAACTCAGCGCGGGCTTGACCTCTTACACTTATCTGGAAAAAGCATGAAAGCAGGCATGATTGGGCTCGGCGGCATGGGCGCGGGGATGGCCATCAATCTAGCCAAGGCGGGCGTCCTGGAAGGCGTTTACAATCGCACGGCGGCGACCGCACAGGCACTGGCGGAAGATCTGCAAATCACCGCATTCAGAAGCATTGCGGACCTTGCCGCAGAAGTCGATGTGATTTTGTTGTGCGTCTCGGCGGATCCGGATGTGCTTGCTGTTGTAAAATCCGTACGGGAAACCGTCAGACCCGGTTCGATCGTGGTCGATATGTCAACCGTCAGTCGGGCGACCGCGCTAGAAGCCGCCGGCCTGCTTGCCGATAAACAGACTTTTTTTCTCGATGCGCCGGTATCGGGCGGGGTTGAAGGGGCGAAGAACGGCACCTTGGCGATGATGGTCGGCGGCGACGAGGCGGTGTTCGAACGGGCGAAACCCTTGCTCTCGGCGATGGCGACGCGAATTTTATACATGGGACCGACCGGCGCGGGACAAGCTACCAAGGCGGTCAATCAAATCATGTGCGCAGGCATCAACGAGGCGGTAACCGAAGCCTTGGCCTTTGCCGAAGCGCAGAACCTGCCGCTGGACAAAGTGATCGGAGTGATCGCGGGCGGCGCAGCGGGCAATTGGTTTCTGGAGAAGCGCGGTCTAACGATGACACAAGGAATCTTTAAACCCGGCTTTAGGCTGGCCCTGCATCATAAGGATCTAAAAATCTGCCAAGAAATGGCGGCAGAAACAGGCGTCAAGATACCGCTGACCGATATGGCGGTCAGCGATTATGAACAGTTAATGGCCGAAGGATACGGTAATGAGGATATCTCGGCGATGTACCGGCTGAAGCGCCGACAAGAAGATCAAACATAGAGCGGAGTCGTAGGGCAGGCAGCGCACATACCCCACAAACACATCAAACATCCGCTTCACTTTTGTCTTCTTCCGACTCGGACGATGCCTCGGCAGCCGTCTCTTCCGAAGACTCAGAGGCTTTCTCAGGTTTCTTATTCCGGGATTCCAGGAACTCAATAAACCAGTCCTGATTTTGCACATTGGCCATGTCCGGATCGTTCATGATGTCCTGAGTGTCGGGCAGACTGCCCTTGTCGCGCGAGTTTTCGAGTGCTTTCAGACAGTCCTCGTTCTCCCCGCGTAACGCATGGATGCAGGCAAGGTTATAGGAAGCCGCGCCGGCCTGAATCGAATTGGCGCGCTCAAACTCCTGCTGCGCCTTTGCATACAGCTCGGAATTTTTCGCCGCCTCTTCCAGTCTCGCCATGTCCATATAACACACGCCGCCGTCGATCGCGGCCGCCAGATAATTCGGCTCCAAAGTCAGGCAGAACGCGAATTTCATGATTGCATCGCGGTAAAGATCCAGAGCCGCTCCCCCGGTTTTCGTCTTGGCCTGATGTAATAACGCATGCCCCCAGAAATACAACGCTTCGGCGCGCAACGGATCGTCGTGCACGATGTCGGCATAGTCTTCGTAGACTTTCTTGAACAAATAATCCGCTTTATTGCCCTCGCTCTTGCGCGCTTCCTTGGTTTGCTTGATCGCGGAATTCAGGCGCGAGCGCTTGGTTAACGAATTCAAAATCGACATCGAGTGCCTCCTCGGTAATAGTTATTAAATCCCGATAGGATAACAACTTGCTTTTGGAAAGATCAAGATTAAATACAAACTGGATTCGCGAATTGAAGGTTGGGCCAGCACTGTTGGACAACCCAACTTTATGGACAGGTTTGCCAGCAGTTTACCCTTCCAAATATTTATTCGGTTAACGGGAAAGCCGAAATCCCCTTACTTAGCCCGACGCGGCGGTTTGGCTGTCGGTTTGCCGCCGCGCTTCGGGGTTTTATTGTGATGCCGGTAGTCTTTCTTGCCGGACAGATTTTTAGGCGCTTTCGAATTCGGGCGATCCATCACTTTCAACGACACCGGCTCATACCCGGTGTCGGCAACCCGCGGCAACTCGCGTCCGAGCAGCTTTTCGATCTGCGCGAGCTGATAGGCTTCTTCGGGACAGACGAGCGAGATAGCTTCACCGCTCGCACCGGCGCGCCCGGTCCGGCCGATCCGGTGAACATAATCTTCTGGCACTTGCGGCAGATCGAAATTGATCACATGCGGCAATTCGTCGATGTCGAGCCCGCGCGCGGCGATATCGGTCGCCACGAGCGCGGCGACCTGGCCTTTCTTGAAATAATCGAGCGCTTTCGTCCGCGCACCCTGCGATTTATCGCCATGCAGCGCGGCGGCCCGGATGCCATCCTTAATCAACTGCTTTTCGAGCCGGTCCGCACCATGCTTGGTGCGGACGAAGATCAGCACCTGCTTCCAGTTGTTGCTGCCGATCAGATACGACAACAGTTCGCGCTTGTGTTCCTTGGCGATGCCGTAGCACAATTCCTTGATATTATCCGCGGTGGTATTGTGCGGCGCGACCGAGACTTCGGCCGCCTCATGCAGCAATTGCTTCGCGAGCCCCTTGATCTCTTCAGGAAAGGTCGCCGAAAACAGCAGGCTTTGCTTCTGTTTGGGTAAATGGCTGATGATCCTGCGGATGTCGGGCAAAAACCCCATATCGAGCATCCGGTCGGCCTCGTCGAGCACCAGCATTTCAAGATATGCTAGGTCGATGTGTCTTTGCAGCAGGTGATCGAGCAAACGTCCCGGCGTCGCCACGACGATATCGCAGCCTCTTTGCAGGCTGCGGATCTGGGCATTGATACTGACGCCGCCGACCACAACTTCGGTAAAGAGCGGCAGATGCCTGCCGTACGCCCTGACGCTGTCATATACCTGGGCGGCCAGTTCGCGGGTCGGTGTCAAAATCAGCCCGCGGATCCTGCGCGGTTTTTGCGGCTTGTCGTTCGATTCGGCCAAACGCTGCAACAGCGGCA
This sequence comes from Methylomicrobium sp., assembly GCA_051061015.1. Taxonomy (GTDB): domain Bacteria; phylum Pseudomonadota; class Gammaproteobacteria; order Methylococcales; family Methylomonadaceae; genus Methylomicrobium. The sequence goes on along the minus strand of JBPFEG010000070.1, from coordinate 6,390 downwards.
GGGTAAAACTGGCGGTTTTGCCGGTACCGGTCTGCGCACCGGCCAGCACATCCTGACCGTCGAGAATCAGGGGAATCGTTTGTTGCTGGATCGGAGTCGGGGTGAGATAGCCCTGCTCCGCGACGGCTTTCAAGAGAGGCGCGGCAAGGCCGAGTTGTGCAAAAGGCATCAGAGGCTCGATTAAAGGGAGAAAAAAGAACGCGGAGGCCTAGCCGCCGGTCATGTTCATGTAGCGCAGGATCACCGGCTGTTCCTGCATGTTGAATTCGTGTTGGGCAGGTTTGATCCGCATGGCATCGATCAGCGTTTGTTTCAGCAGGTCCATATTGCCCGGATGCGTGCGGACCACTTTTTTCAGATCGACCGAATGCTCATTGCCGAGGCAGAGCAGCAGACGGCCCTCGGCGGTTAAACGGACCCGGTTGCAGGCGCTGCAGAAATTGTGGCTATGCGGCGAGATGAATCCGACACGGGTCTGGGTGCCGGCGATTCGAAAATAATTCGAAGGGCCTCCGGTCTTTTCGGGCGTCGCCAACAATGCAAAACGCGCTTCCAAATCTTGTTTGATCCGATCGCTCGAATAATAAGCCAGCGCACGATCGTGGTGGTCGACGACGCCGAGCGGCATTTCCTCGATAAAGCTGATATCGATTTCGCTGTCGACCGCAAACTGCACCAACTCGCAGACCTCCATATGATTGCTGTCTTTCAGCACGACCGTATTGATCTTGATCCGCTCAAAGCCCTCGGCTCTTGCAGCCGCGATGCCGTTCAGCACGGTCTTGAGATTGCCGGTGCGCGTGATCGCCTTGAATTTTTCCGGATTTAGCGAGTCGAGACTGATATTGATCCGTTTGACGCCGGCTTTTTTCAAAGCGGGGGCCATCGTTTCGAGCTGCGCGCCATTGGTGGTAATCACCAGTTCCTTCAGGCCCGGCAGACTGCCGAGATTTTCCAGCAAATCCAGCGCGCCTTTGCGGACCAGCGGTTCGCCGCCGGTAATCCGGATTTTTTTGACCCCCAGTTCCGTAAAGGCCCGCGCGATCGTTTCGATCTCTTCAAGCGTCAGAATCTGTGCGCGCGGCAGAAACGTCATTTCCTCGGCCATGCAATAGACGCAGCGAAAGTCGCAGCGGTCGGTAATCGAGACCCGTAAATAATCGATCTTTCTGCCGAACCGGTCTATCAGCTGACTGACTTGAGGAGAGTTTGACATCACATTGCTAGCTCAAAATGATAAGGCGCGGTCGCGGTAAAAAGCACCGACCCTTCGAAATTGTCATAAATTTGTCAAATTTTACCATAAATCAAACGGCCGTTTTGCCGCACCATGGCAATTGACTATTTTCCGAATAAAGGCAAATACTTGCCGTAGCCAGCCTTTTCCATATCTTCGACAGGAATGAAGCGCAGCGCCGCCGAATTCATGCAATAGCGCAGACCGGTCGGTTTCGGGCCGTCCTTAAAGACATGCCCGAGATGCGAATCGGCAAGCCGGCTCCGTACCTCGGTGCGCGGAATGAGCAGCAGAAAATCCTTTTTCTTGACGATATTCTCTTCGACCAGGGGCTTTGTAAAGCTCGGCCAGCCGGTGCCGGAGTCGTATTTGTCTTTGGAAGAAAACAGCGGCTCGCCGCTGACCACATCGACATAGATTCCGTCGTGCTTTTCATTCCAGTAAGCGTTATTGAATGGCGGCTCAGTCGATTCTTCCTGAGTTACCTGATACTGCATCGCGGTCAGGCGTTTAGCCAATTCCTTCTTCGAAGGCTTTATAAAGGAGGCGGCCTGTTTCTTAGGCGCACTATTCAAAGCCAGCTCAGCGCCCCACGTTTTGGCCAGATATTGGTCTCGACCCGACCGGTAGCGGTAATATTTATAACGCAACGAATTGGTTTTGTAGTAATCCTGATGATATGCCTCGGCCGGATAAAAATTTTCGAATGCCCGTATTTCGGTCGCTACCGGCGCGGAATAACGTTTCGAGGCCACCAGTTCTGCGACCGATTTTTCGGCCAGGGCTTTTTGCTCGTCATTATGATAAAAAATCACCGAACGGTATTGATTGCCGCGATCGACAAACTGGCCGCCGCCGTCGGTCGGATCGATCATGCGCCAAAAGGCCTGCAACAGGGTCTCATAATCGATTTCGCTCGGATCAAAATACACCTGCACGCTTTCGACATGGCCCGTCTTGCCTTGCGACACCTGCTCATAGGTCGGATTGGCAGCCTGACCGCCGCTGAATCCCGAAATAACTTTTTTGACGCCGGGCAGTTTTTCAAAATCGGCTTCGACGCACCAGAAACAGCCGCCTGCGAACGTCGCGACCGCCAATCCGGCTGTACTTTGCGTTTGCGAGCTGTCTTGAGCATCGCTCCCTGTGTGATGTATCAAGAGAGTGAACAGCATCGTCAGCATGATAAAATTTTTCATTCATTTCCTCCGCTAATAAGACCGGGGGCTAAACCCGTTGTTCAATACGGCAGCACGCGCTTATTATCGCCTTACAGGGTAAGGATTTGAAGCCACCTTAACGCGGATAACGGACATGACGCATTTGCCTGATAATCCACTGCTGCCGCGCATGAACATAAGAAGACGGCAGAGCCGCCTTGAAGCGGAGCGGATTCGGCAGCGTCGCCGCGAGCAACGCGGATTGGGCACGACTCAGTTTGCTGGCCGGAATCCCGAAATAGCGCCGGCTGGCCGCCTCGATCCCGAACAGATGGTCACCGAATTCGGCAATGTTCAGATAAACGGTCAGGATGCGCTCCTTGCTCCAGAACATTTCCAGAAGAAGCGTAAACCAGACCTCGAAGCCTTTGCGGATAAAACTTTTGGATGGACTCAAAAACAGATTCTTCGCGACCTGCTGCGATATCGTGCTCGCTCCACGGAGACGACTCCCATCGAAATAGTTATCGACCGCCGCCTGAATCGCATGAAAATCGAACCCCCTATGTTCGAAAAAACGCTGATCCTCGGACGCGATCACCGCCTGGTAGGCGGCGGGCGAGATATTTTTAGCGCCTATCCAATGGTAGTCGATCGATTTGAACGTCGTCTCGTCACGAAAATCCTCGACATGCCGGTTCAGCATGAAAGCGGTCGTCGGCAGCGGCAGCCAACGGAACAGCACACAAAACCCCACTGATGTGGCGATAAAGGCCCCTACTGCCTGCCAGGCGAATTTGTAAAGGATGGGTCGGATCGATAGCGGCTGACGATGAGTGATTTTTGAATAACGTTTTTTTCTGATCAAGCGGGGACGGAGAAGAAGATTGGAGTGGAATTAGGTTCTAAGCAAACGAGAATGGCGCTTTCAAACCCGTATATCATAAAGCCTTTATCCTCGCTTGAATACCCGTGGCGTCCTTAACCGGGATCACCGTTAGGTAATTATACCAATAGCCAATAGCAGAGCTTTTGCCCACAATAGTCGCTGTCGATTCCATACATACCATTATCACAGAGGATTACACTATGATAACCAACTGGGTAGTTGTTGCAGATCATACACGTGCGCGCTTTTTTCAGATTGCCACCTCTTCCGCACCCCTGGAGGAAATCGATACCCTGGTCCATGCGGAGGGACGCATGCATGACCGGGAGATGACCTCGGATTTGCCGGGCAAAGTCAAAAATCCGGGCGGACTCGGCGGCGGTCATGCGTTTGAACAGCAAACCGATCCGAAAAAGCATGAAGCCGATGTGTTCGCGCTAGAAATCGTGCATTATCTCGAACACGCGCATAACGCCAACCGTTTCGAGCGACTGATCGTGATCGCAGAACCGTCTATTTTAGGCTTGATCAGACAGCACATGCCGGATCAGCTGAATAAACACATCAGCCTGGAATTGGACAAAAATCTTACCGGCCTAAGCGCTGCCGAAATCAGATCCCATTTGCCGGAATATTTACCGAAATAAACAGCCCCGAGTCCCGCCTGTCCGTCACCGTCATTCTAAATAAACTCCGCAAAATGAGCGATGGAGACTTTCTGCGCGGCCCCGCGACCGGCGCGCTGTTTTGCTGTCTCACACATGCAGAAACAGACTTTGGGATGGTTCTCGGCATTACTCCGGCTCGGGCAACGCGAGCGGCGCCAAATCACTTTCGATACCCAACACTTCGACTCCGCGCAATTTTCTTTCCATCGCCGCCGTGCGCGTCGTTTTCAATCTTTCCAGCGAGTTGGATGCGGTCGTGATCTGTTTATAGACCGTATCCAATAGTTCAGAATATTTTCCGAATTCGGTCTTCACCTCGGCCAGCACCTTCCAGACTTCGCTGCTGCGTTGTTGCACCGCCAGCGTCCGGAAACCCATATGCAGGCTGTTCAATAATGCCGACAAGGTGGTCGGACCGGTAATCGTAATCCGGTAGGTGCGTTGCAGCTTCTCGAACAGTTCGGGAGAGCGCAAAACTTCCGCGTACAAACTTTCGACCGGCAGGAACATGATCGCGAAATCGGTCGTATGGGGCGGGTCCACGTATTTGCCGGAGATATCCTTCGCAAAGCTTTCGATCGCTTTCAGCAACTGTCTTTGCGCCTGGTCGACCACCGCCGGATTGCCATCATCCAGCGCACTCAACAGCAATTGATAGCTTTCGAGCGGGAATTTCGAATCGATCGGCAGCCAGACGGTCTTGTCGTCGGCCTTGCCCGGCAATTTGATCGCATATTCGACATTCGCCTGACTGCCCTTTTTGGTTGCGACATTCACATCGTATTGCTCCGGCGACATGATCTGTTCCAAGATATTGCCGAGCTGGTATTCGCCGAGAATACCGCGCGTTTTTACATTGGACAGCACCTTCTTCAAATCGCCGACCCCGACTGCCAGGTTCTGCATTTCTCCGAGCCCCTTATGCACCTGCTCCAGCCGGTCGCTGACCAGTTTGAACGACTCGCCGAGGCGCTGCTCCAGCGTATTGTGCAGTTTTTCGTCGACGGTCTGGCGCATCTCATTCAGTTGCCGGGTGTTGTCTTCCCGAATCGAGTGCAATTGTTTTTCGACCGTTTCGCGAATCTCGTTAATGCTGGTTTTCGCCAGTTGATTCGCTTCCTGCTGCTGACGGTTCAAGTCGGCGAACCTGAGCCGGAGCTGTTCGTTGAAATCCTTGATGCTTTCGGCAAATTTGCCTTCAAATGAGCTGAGGCCGACGGCCAGTTCCTGGCGGTTCTGCTTGGCGTCATTCTTGATTCCCTCCTGAAACTGCGTCAACGTTTCGGCGGTTTTCTCCCGGAAATCGTCCTGCTTCCGGCTCAACGACTCGCCGGTCGCCTGAAACGACCGGCTGACGCTTTCCCTAAACTCACTGGCGTTATTGATCAATTTTTCGGACATCCCTGTCAATCCGTCCTTGAACGCCTCCATCTGCGCATTATGGGTGCGCTGATTCTCGGCGATCCGGTTCAGCAGGGTATCCTGGAGATTTTTAAACGCATCCTGCAGCTCACGCCGATTTTCCGCGCTGACTTCCCGGAGTTCCCGCCTGGATTCCGCAAAGCCTTGCTGCAATGCCGCTTCCTGATTCTTCAATGTCAAGAGAAGCTCCTGCAAACCTCCGTCCGGAGCCGCCTTCAGCAAAGCCTGCAAACGCCATAGTGTAACCCATTGCATGATCACAACCGACACGAGCAACAAAGCGGCGATGATAATCGCCGGCATCCAATCAAACAACATACGGTTTCTCTATCACAGGATGACCCAAAACATTCGGGTTACTATACGGTATTCATCAGCATCACGAAAGACGACCGGCAATAATACCGGCGGCTCCCTTCTTAAATGAACAAGGCGGATATGGAGCGGCTCCGTAACTGCAACAGACGAAGCCATTTTTGCAGACAGCCGACCTGCCAGTTGAAGTTCTTACGACTGGAGGATTTCAGCCAAAATCTCAATCTAGCCGGGGAGCAATGGACATCGCGAGCTCTGAACATACTGTCTCCACGTACTTTCTCACCGACGCCCTTTTTTACCCGGTGAAACCCTCAGAAATAGGCCGCATTGATCCAGAAATGCACCGCAATACTAGCGAAATAGCCTAACAGGATAACCGGCATCCAGCGCATGTGATAACCGAAGGTATAGCCTTCTTTGATCTGGCCGAGCAAACCGACGCCGGGGGCCGAACCGATCGCCAGCAAACTACCGCCGACGCCCAGCGTCAGGGTCAGCAGCAGCCATTGCCCGGGCGGAAGATCCGGATGCATCCCCAATACCGCAAACATCAACGTGCCGTTATCGATGAACGCCGAAGAAAGGCCGATCGAAATGTTTGCCATCGTCGGACTGATCTGGCCAAACAGAAAATGCGCGATTGCGTCGAGGTAGCCGATGAAACCCAATGCGCCGATGATCATCATCGCGCCATAA
>JBPFEG010000069.1:0-64065 GCA_051061015.1 Methylomicrobium sp. | reverse complement strand
GACCAGCTGATCTTCGGGGGTATTGAACACATAGTGCAGCGCCACGGTCAGCTCGACCGTGCCGAGGCCGGCCGAGAAATGGCCGCCGGAAACGCTGACCGTATGGGTCAGATAATCGCGCAGTTCTTTCGCAAGCGGCTTGAGCTCGCTTTTTTTCAGTTTGCGAAGGTCGGCAGGAAGATCAATGGTATCTAATAGGGGGTAGTGGCCTGAATAATTCATCTTTAACTCGATTAACTCGATTCCTTGCGGGGTCAAGGCGCGGGCCGTGGGGCAGCGCGCGGGGCCGCGTGTTCCAAGCGGAGTTGTCGAAAGGAACACGAAGATGGCCTTGCGATTATCCGATTTAATTCCTTACTAATCAAGTTGGGAATCAATGATCCCGCTCGATAATGTAGAGCGACAGGTCGCGAAGCAAATCGGCTTCGTGGCCAAAAATACTCAGACTGTCAAGCGCTTTTTCGTGCAGTTCCTGCGCTTTTTGTTTGGCGCCGGCCAACCCTAACAGAGCCGGGTAGGTCGGTTTGTCGTTGTCTTTATCCTTGCCCTGGGTCTTGCCGAGTGTTGCAGTATCGCTCTCCTCATCGAGGATGTCATCCTTGACCTGAAACGACAAACCGATGCATTTAGCGTACTGGTCGAGCTTGGTCGCGGCAACGGCATCAATGCCGGCTTTGGTCAGCGTCGCAAGATTCACGCTCGCTCGGATCAGCGCTCCGGTTTTATGAATATGCATGTTTTCGAGTTCGGGCAGATTCAGCTTGGTGCCGACCGATGCAAGGTCAATCGCCTGGCCCCCGACCATGCCCAAGGAACCGCTGGCCCGGGCCAATGCTGTGATCATCTTGATCCGGTTTTCCGGAGTCGCCTTGATCGTTGGGTCGTGCGCGAGCACTTCAAATGCGAGCGCCTGCAGTGCATCGCCTGTCAAAATTGCGGTCGCTTCGTCGAAAGCGACATGACAGGTTGGTTTGCCACGGCGTAAATCATCGTCGTCCATGGCGGGCAGGTCGTCGTGAATCAACGAATACACATGGATGAATTCAACCGCGCAAGCCGGGCCATCCAGTTCTTCGGGCGAAATACCTAATGTCTTGCCGGTGCAGTAGGTCAGCAGCGGACGCATCCGTTTACCTCCGTCGAGCACGCAGTAGCGCATCGCTTGATGCAGTTTTTGCGGCAGAATATTGTCGCTCGGCAAGCGCGCTTCGAGCGCCCGTTCGACGCGGTTTTGACATAAGCTAAGGTATTCTTTTAACGCATTACTCATCAGTAAAAGGCTCCAGGGTTTGCGTGCCGTTCTTTTCCAATAAAATCTGAACTTTCTGTTCGGCCTCCTGCAAGGCCTGTTGACAGGTGCGGGTCAAAAAAACGCCGCGTTCAAATGACTTCAGCGACTCTTCCAATGAAATATCGCCCTGTTCGAGTTGATTGACCAGCGCTTCGAGTTCGGCGAGCGAATCTTCAAACAGCGTGGAGCTTTTCTTTTTCGGCATTGGATAAAAAACGGACTCAAAAATAAGTCGAAAAATAAACACACCATTATATACGAAAGCGGTCGCAGTTCGCTTCGAACTTGCCTGATTTTGCGGTTCTGCACAAATCCTCCACAAAAATTCGCCGAAATTTCGAATTTACCACGCGCTATCTGCACCCGGCTTTTATAAAGTTTCCATGACGATCAATCACAGGAGTTCTCTGTCATGAAAAACAACTTTTATTCGAAACTGGGTGTTATTTTTGGTTTGATTTTATTACTGTTAATACCACGGGCTTATATTGGTGGCGTCGTTTACGAAAGGCAGGGCTGGCGTCAGAAGGCTTATGACAGCATCGGCCAAAGCTGGCCCGGAGCGCAAGCGCTGGCAGGACCGGTGTTGGCGCTGCCTTATGTGCTGACCTATAACACCAGAGAAAAAATCATCGATAGCAAGCACAACCAAAAGGAAATCGTAAAGGAAGCAAAGCTTTCGGACACGCTTTATTTGATTCCGGAACAATTGCGTATGTCGAGCCAATTGAAAAGCTCAGAACGCTATCGCGGGATATATCAGGTACCGGTCTATGCGAGCCAGGTAGAGGTTTCGGGTAAGTTCAATACGCAACCGATTTTGGAACTGCTGGCCCGGAATAAGGACAACGCGATACGCTTTGAAAAGCCCCAACTGAATGTGCTGGTTCGGGATCAACGCGGTGTAGTGAGCCCCTCGGCATTGAGCTGGGGCCTGACCGATGTACCGTTTAAGCCGGGCGGCAATTTACCTAAGGCGACGGCGGGGATGCATGCGAGCTTGCCCGATCTGAAGCTGGATCAGGAAACCCGGAGTCTGCCGTTTGCGTTCAAGCTGGAACTCCGGGGCATGCGTGCGATAAATTTTGCGCTGCTTGCGAACGATTCGGAAATCAGCCTGAAAGCGAATTGGCCTCATCCTCACTTTACCGGCCAGATGCTGCCCGAGGAACGCGAGATCGGCAAAGACGGTTTTAGCGCAGTCTGGCATGCTTCGTCCTTTTCCTATAATGTCAGCGACGCGCTGGATGCTTGCAGGAAAGGCAATTGCCAGGTCTTGCTGGACTGTGCGGTCGGTTTTGATTTATTGAAGCCTATCGATATTTATCAGGAATCCGAGCGCAGTATCAAGTATGCCGAATTGTTCATCGTGCTGACCTTTATCGTGTTGATCCTGTTCGAACTGCTGAAAAAATTGCGCTTGCATCCTGTGCAGTATGCGCTGGTCGGTACCGCGTTGTTGATGTTCTACTTGTTGTTGATTGCGCTGTCTGAGCATATTCGGTTTTTCTATGCGTATGTGATCGGCGCATTTGCCTGTACCGCGCTGTTAACCTGTTATTTCGGAGCGATATTGCGCAGCCGCACATTCGGCTTATTGCTCGGATTGGGCTTGTCTGTGCTGTATGGGGTGCTCTACGTGATTCTACAGGCTGAAGATTATGCGATGCTGATGGGCAGCCTGCTGTTATTCGGCGTATTGGCCGGTCTGATGCTGGTAACGCGGCATCTCGATTGGTATCTGTTGACCGGGCAGGGCGGTACGAGCTCGGCTGAGCGTTCCACATCCCAGACACAAGAGAAAGGTCATGCGTAAGACCAGTAACGTAACGATTTTTCTGGTTATTCTTTTGGCTGGCGGCTTTATGGTGCCGGAAACCCGGCGAATTCCGGTGGCGGGCGCCAGGCCAGCCGACTGGAATCGGCATTCCTTCTGGCATTATCCTTGGGGCCGCTCGGTCGTGCATAAAGGGATTGATATTTTTGCCAAAGAAGATACGCCGGTGCTTGCAGCGACCGGCGGAATCATACTGTTTGCGGGCGATTTGCCGCGCGGTGGCCGGGTGATCTTGCTGCTCAGCGCTAAATGGCGTATGCATTATTTCGCACATTTACAGAGGATTGATGTGAGCACCTTGCAGATCGTGCGTTCCGGAGAGGCTATCGGATTGGTCGGCACTACCGGCAATGCGCAAGGCAAGCCGCCGCATCTGCATTATTCGATCATCAGTCTAATGCCTCTGCCGTCTCACTATGGTTTTAGAATGCCGGTCGGTTGGCTTAGAATGTTCTATATTGATCCAGATGGTTTTTTGACTTCTTCTAAGGATACCTGATGAGTAAACGCATACTCGTTGCCGATGATGATGCCCATATCCGGGATGTGATCAGCTTTGCTCTCGAAAAAGCGGGCATGCAGGTGCGGCAAGCCGAAGACGGGCGCTGTGCACTGGATGCGTTTCGTGACGGCCCTTCCGACCTGATCGTGCTCGACATCAATATGCCGGAATTCGATGGGCTGGAGGTCTGCCGCGAAATCCGCAAATATTCCGATGTGCCGATCCTGTTTCTTTCTTCGCGCGATGATGAAATAGACCGGATACTCGGGCTCGAAATCGGGGGCGATGATTATGTGACCAAGCCGTTCAGTCCGCGCGAACTGGTTGCGAGAGTCAACGTGATTTTACGGCGCGTACAGGCCGCGCCGAAATCGGAGGCGCCGGTTTCCCCTTTGCAACATGGCAGGTTGAGCATTTTCATTGATCAGCATAAAGTGCTGTGGGACGGCATGCCGGTCTGTCTGACCGCAACCGAGTTTGCGATTTTGCATCTGTTGATCCGTCATCCCACCCGGGTATTCAGCCGCGACCGCATCATGCAGAGTGCCTATGATAACAACGTCTACGTCAGCGAGCGTACGATCGATAGCCATATCCGCCATATCCGGCAAAAACTTGGCGAGGCGGGCTGCTGTGCCGCTATCGAAACAGTTCACGGCGTTGGCTACCAACTGGCCGGATGCGGATGACTTACCGCTTGCCGTTTTTGAACAGCCGGTTGTTCCGGTTACGCAGCATTTTGTTGTTCGTGATGCTGATGGTGCTGGTACTGCCATTAGGTGGGCTGTATTTTTTTCGAATTTATGAAAACGAACTGGTCCGACAAACCGAGCAGGAATTGATCTCCCAGGCCGCGGCTTTATCTGCCAGTTACCGGCAACTGCTCCGCAATCTGGATGCAGAAGGCGAATCCTTCGGACGGCTGTTGACAGATAGCCTTGGCAATCTGTCCTATGCCGGAACGCATCCGATTTCGCTGGGCGACTCTTATGCGCCGATTTTTCCGGAGTTGAGCCTGTTCGATCAGATCAAGCCGCCACGACCTTTGGCGGAGCCTGCGCCGATATCGTCTGACAATCTGGCTCGGCGTGCGGGGGTGCTAGTGCGCCCGATTTTGCAGGATACGCAGATGATTACGTTGTCGGGAATACGGTTGCTCGACCCGAGCGGTATTGTGATAGCCGGGCGTGAGGAAGTCGGCTCCTCGCTCGCGCATATTCCGGAAGTCGCTGAAGCTTTGCAGGGGCGTTATGCGAGCGTGATCCGCCAGAGGGTTTCGGACGAACCTCCGCCGCCCCTGTATTCGATCAGCCGCGGTGCGAATATCCGTGTCTTCATCGCGTTTCCGGTAATCGAAAATGCCCGCCTGCAAGGCGTGTTATACCTCTCGCGGACGCCGAACAACATTCTGAAACATCTGTATGCGGTCAAAGGCCGCGTGCTGCTGGCCGGTGTCAGTTTGCTGCTGATCGTCGTCACAATCGTGGCGATGGTATCTTCATCGATCGCTCGGCCGATCCGGGAGTTGATCCGGCAGACAGAAAAACTCAAAAGCGGTGAGCAGAAAGTCATCGAGCCGTTGCAAAATCCGGTCACGGTCGAAATCGCCCAGCTTTCAGAGAGTTTTGCAGGCATGTCCCATGCGCTTTCAGAAAGGACCGATTATATTCGCCGGTTCGCGACCCATGTTTCACATGAGTTCAAAACGCCGCTGACTTCGATTCATGGGGCGCTGGAACTTCTGCAGGATCATTCCGACTCCATGTCGGAAGAGCGGCGGCAACGCTTTCTCGCGAATCTTCTGGCCGATACGCACCGGCTCAAACAACTGGTTAACCGTTTGCTCGAGCTCGCCCATGCAGATGCCATGCTCCCGAGCCGGCAGAAGTGCCGTTTGCAGGAGGTGGCCGAGCCTCTCAAAAACCGCTATGCCGAACGCGGGCTGCATATCGAACTGGATACGTCATCGGCGCAGTCCTTGAGCATCGCGCCGGAAGTACTCGAAATGGTTCTGGTAAACTTGCTGGAAAACAGCCTGCAGCACGGTGCTGATCGGATGCGGATTCATTCGGAACGGCTGGAGGGTTGTCTGCAAATCGGCTTGCAGGACAATGGGGCGGGCATTTCGCGGGAGAACCGCAACAAAATCTTCACCCCCTTTTTTACAACCCGCCGTAATGCCGGCGGCACCGGACTGGGTCTGGAGATTGTCGCTTCCCTCATGAAAACCTATGGCGGAGAAATCGAACTGGGCGAATGTTCACAAGGCGCCTTGTTTTGGCTGCGCCTTCCTGTTGAGTAGATGGTGCTGTCGGACGGGTGAACGCCGTTTCATGCACTCAACGAGCAATTGTGGGCAAACGCGCCAGCCCTGATCGCTGTTATTCCTGCAACAGCTTGAGCAGGCGGCTTTCCAAATCTGGCAACGCGCCGAACTCGCAGGCGCGAAGCACGCCTTGCTTATCGACCAGTATTTGCGAGGGCGTGCCTTTTAATTGAAAACGTTCAAAAGTCTCCGCCCTGTAACGGAGCGATTCCAGATAGCTTCGAACCTGTTTGACGATCTGCTGCCGGTAGCCATCCGGTTGCTGGTTGAAATTCGGCAGTCGGCCGTGGATAAAGTCAAAAATATCTTCATCGGAGATTTTGCCCTGGCGCTCGATCAATCGATCCATCGCTAACGGAAAGGGAATCCGGTATGGCAATCGTCCCTGGTCGAGTTGTCCATGCTGGCTCAGTGCTTTAAAGGTTTCGCCGATTACTTCATTGCGTTCGGCCAGACGACGCAGATTTTCCAGCGTGTTTTTATCGAAATCCTCGAACGCGGTCGCGACGCCGAGCACGGTCAGGCCCGAATCTTTATATTTCCGGTGCAATTCGACTGCTTCCGGCAGTGCGTATAAAAAACAGCCCGGACAGTTGACCTGGAATATCTCGACCAGCACCACTTGTCCCGCTAATTGGTCGAAGTTGGCAGGCGCTCCCTGTACCCATTCCGAAACGGACAATAACGGCGCTTTTTCTCCTGGGATGGCGAGGTTATTAGTAGTCATTACGCGTCCTTAAGAATATCGCGCAGGCTTGAGGCTTGCCGTTCACGGCGCAATTGTTTTGCGTTGCGTTTCGCCGTCAAGCTTCTGGCTGCGTCCGCGCCGATATGCGTTTCGCCGCGCTGCCCCGCTAACTGGATTTGTTTTTCACGCTCACCGAAGCGGTTTTTTTGATCCTCGGTCAGTTTGTCGTGACAATGGGGGCAGCTGACGCCTTTTCGATAGCGCGGATCGGCCTTGTTCGCCTCAGTGATCGGCAGTCGACAGCCATGACATTGATCGTACTGGCCTTTTTGCAGCGTATGATCGACCGTAATCCGTTCGTCGAAAACGAAGCATTCGCCCCGCCAATGCGTGTTTTCAACCGGTATGTCTTCCAGATACTTCAGGATGCCGCCTTGCAGGTGGTAGACTTCTTCGAAGCCTTGTTCTTTCAAATAAGCGGTCGATTTTTCGCAGCGGATTCCGCCCGTGCAAAACATCGCGACTTTTTTGTGTCTGGAAGGGTCGAGGTTGTCCTGGACGAATTGCGGAAACTCGCGGAAGCTCTCGGTCTTCGGGTTGATCGCATTTTTGAACGTGCCAACCTGATATTCGTAGTCGTTCCGGGTATCGATCAGAATCACTTCCGGGTCGGAGATCAAACGGTTCCAGTCGGCGGGTTTTACATAGGTGCCCACGACGCGCCGGGGATCGATGCCTTCGACGCCCATCGTGACAATTTCTTTTTTCAGTTTGACTTTGGTCCGATTGAAAGGTGGCCGGTCGGTGTAGGATTCCTTAGTATCGATAGTCGAGAGCCTGGAGTCCATGCGCAGCCAGGCCAACACCTTGTCGATTCCTTCGCGCGATCCGGCGACCGTGCCGTTAATTCCTTCCGAAGCCAAAAGCAGGGTGCCCCTGACGCCGTTATCTTCCATGACCCGGTGCAAAGGCTGCCGGAGCTGCCGATAATTTTCCAGGGTCACGAATTTGTACAGGGCGCAAACCACGATTTGAGACATAAGATTTCCTCGTTACAATCTGGAACGTAAATCCAGGACAAAATGACGGTCATTATAGCCCGATAACATCGGTCCGGGCTACGCGGCCTTTGTTGAATAACGACGGATAAGTTGCTGATTCGCAGAGGGTAGGGTTCTGCGAGGGAAGGGTATGAAGATCAGATCTGGGATTGCAGATAATTCTGAATGCCGATTTTTTCGATCAACTCGAGCTGAGTTTCGAGCCAGTCGACATGCTCTTCCTCGCTTTCGAGGATATCTTCAAAGATCTCGCGCGAAATGTAGTCCTGGACCGACTCGCAATAGGCCACTGCTTCCCTGAGCAGCGGAATCGCGGCCTGTTCGAGTTTGAGGTCGCATTCGAGCATTTCCTGCGGATTTTCGCCGATCAGCAATTTGTCGAGATTCTGCAGATTGGGCAGTCCTTCCAGAAACAGGATCCGTTCGATCAACGCATCGGCGTGCTTCATTTCATCGATCGACTCGTGATATTCCTTTTCATTCAGCTTATGGAAGCCCCAGTTTTTGAACATCCGGGCATGTAAAAAATACTGATTGATCGCAGTGAGTTCATTAGTCAGCGCTTTATTCAGCAGTTCAATGACTTTCTTGTCGCCCTTCATGGATGCTCCAGGCCTTCAACAGGCGGTATAGACGGGTTGAGTGGACATTGGATCCATTATAAATTGATTCTGTTTGCTCGCGTCAAGTAATTCCTTGACTTGTCTATTGCATTTACCGCAGTCGCCGCCTACGCCGAAACAGTCGAAAAGCTGACGTCGCGTGCAGAGGCCATTATCAATGGCTCTTTTGATTTGGGTATCGGTGACTGCCTTGCAGACACATACATACATGATCGGATCTCCTGACTGGTTTGTTATAAATAATAATAACAATTCTCATTTAGAAAATCCAGTCAACAGTATATTTATTTTTGTAATCCGAGACAGGAAGATGAATTACCGATCCGTCGATAATTTTTCCTTCATGCACAGCCGATAGGCTGCTTCGCGGATGACTTCCTGTCTGATTTTCGGATTTAAACGGTAGGCCACCTTGATCAGGTACAAGGCATCATTTCCATTATCTTTGGACGCTTGAGTTTTGCTCGCGAAAGTATTCTTGATGGTATTTGCGATCATCTCATAGGAAAGCCCTGATTTTTTAAATTCATAGCCATTTACCAAAACGTCAGCGTCGGTTCTGCATAGTCTATCAAAGCGGTCTAACTCATCCTCGACTTTTCCAATGGCGGAGCCGGAGGTTCCGAGGGCCGCCAAGGTCAAGAAAAAAACAATCGATTTATTCATCGTAAACCTCTCTGAATAACAACCATTGTAAATGATTAAGAGATAATAAGGGCTATATTAGCTGATCACATACGTTCACTCTAAATGCTACGTAATTTGCCCCTCTAAAGTATATTGCGAGACGGAATAGAGGTCTATAGCTCAGACTAATTAGATGCTTACGTAGATTTTAAGTAGTAGGATAAAGCAACCTTATTTAAAGTCTATGAATCAGTTAGCAAATCACGAAGAAAAATGACTTATTTTGATGTCCTGAGCCGAGTAAAGGGAATTTTGCCGGTTTTAGAGCTCATGTCAATGAAAAGTCGAAGCACATAACTTTTCGGAATAAGCAGCAGCATCGCAGGTAGAGCTGGGCTTGCCTCCAAAAAACCGGGGCTGAGGCCAAACCGATAAACCTTTATTATTCGGTTCGAGGCCCTCTATCCGGTTATCGCTCATTGGAATCAGGTTCTCGGCATAGTTCGCGCCAAAGGAAGGGCAGGCGTCGTGTGTAGTGGACTGTATAAGCGTTTACTCCCTGACCGGCCGCTTTTCGAGTTTACGTTGCAAGGTGCGTCGATGCATGTTCAAGGCTCTGGCTGCCGCGGAGATATTGCCGTCGTGCTGCATCAGGATTTTTTGCAGGTGTTCCCATTCCAGGCGTTTGACCGACAAGGGATTTTCGCTGATCGAAACGGTCGTGTCGCCTTCATTTTTATGCAAGGCGGCCAGAATTTCGTCGGCATTCGCGGGTTTGGTCAGATAATGGATCGCACCGAGTTTGATCGCTTCGACCGCGGTGGCGATGCTCGCAAAACCGGTCAGCATCACGCAAGCGGTATTCGCATCGAGTGAAATCAGTTTTTTGACCAGTTCCAGGCCGGACTCATGGCCGATACGCAAATCGATCACCGCATATTCGGGCAGATTTTGTTCGGCGAGCGTGATGCCACTCTGCACGTCGGTAGCGACCAGTACTTCATAATTTCTTTTTTCGAGCGCAGACTTCAACACCCGGCAGTAGGTCTCATCGTCGTCGACCAGCAATAATCTCGGTTTATCCATTGTCGGGATTCTCCTCTTCATTTGCTTCGGCATGTAGCAGCGGCAGCGTAATATCGACGCAAGCGCCCTGCGGCAGCACATTATAAAGTTGAATCGTGCCGCCGAGCCGGTGAATAGCAGAATAAGTCAGAAACAACCCGACTCCCAATCCGTGCTTTTTACTGATTAGCGGTTGTCTGCCCGCGCTTCCGACCATTTCCGGCGGAAAACCGGGACCATAATCGCGGATTTTAATATGCATCATCCGCAAATCCCAGATGGCGTGAAATTCAATTCCTTTGCGATTATCGGCGGAAGCTTCGGCCGCATTGTTCAAAATATTGATCAAGGCATGCGTCAGGGTGCGTTCGGCGATGATTTCCGCTTCATCGACATTGTCCGGATCGATAAAAAGATTAAGCTTTGCGGCTGATTTCTGGGTTCGCCAAAGATTGATCACATTATCGAGATAGGCGGTTACCCGCATTACACTGCCCGATTCGGCGCGAATTTCACCGGCCGACGCGGACATTACCGATAGCGCTTTTTTACAGCGATCCACCTGTTGCTGCATGATGTCGATTTTTTCATGTAGATCTGGAAACCGGTGCACCGGGTATTCCTGTCTGAGTTCGTGTGCGACGATCGCGATGGTGCCCAATGGGGTCCCCATGTCGTGCGCTGCACTCGCCGCCAGCGTGCCAAGCGCAATGACGCGCTCGTCACGCAGCGCATTTTCGCGCGCGATCGCCAGACTCCGCTCCTGAATTTTCAAGGTTTTCGCCAGTTCCACCACGAAAAATGCAACTAGTCCGGCGCTGAACACAAAACCGAACCACATGCCGAACATATGCAGGTCATAATAATGCCTGTCGCTAGCCGCGTAAGCATTCAGCAGCATCGAATAATGCGCCATATCGTCGGGAGGCAGGCGCGCCGGATCCGGCATATGGGGTTCGATCGAGGGTAAGGGGATGTTGTGCGCAATTAAAATCGTGTACATCGACGTGGTCAATGCGACCATGTACCACGCATAGGACTGAGGCAGCATGATTGCGGTCACGATCAAGGGCAACAGAAATACCCAGATGATCGGGTTCGATGCCCCGCCGGTCAGATACATAAACGCCGCAATTCCGAGTACGTCGATCGTCAACTGCGAGAAAATTTCGATCTCCGACACTGGATCCCCGGTTTGTAACCGCATTGAGGTATAGATATTGACCGAGATGATCGAGACGATCACCAGCCAGAGTTGTCCCTCCGGCAGATTGATGTTCAAACCGTAGACCGAAATGATCAGCAGCAGCGAAGCCGCAGCGATCAGCATGTTTCTGAGGATAAACAGCCATTTCAGATTTTGCCTGGCATTAAATTCCGACTTGGGCGTAACGTGAGTGAGCATTTTATAAATAACCGAAAAAAAGGGTTTATCTAAGCTTCTAGTGATATTGTCGCTACTTTAGCGGGCATTGAGAACTGCGGCAATGGAGAGCGCATGGTTCTTTCTCATTCTATTGCTGTGATTAAAACAACTCCTGAAGTACTTTCTGAGCAAAGAGGGCGTAAATTTTGAAATGGTTCCCGACCGCCTTTTATTTCCGCTTTTCTTCGGTAGGATAGATAGAGTTCCGAAAGTACTATTGTTGTTTTTTTGCAATTCTTGTTGCGGTGCGACAATTTGCCACATTTTTATTTGCTATTTCTGTTGCTATTATTAACCTAACTTTTGAGGCTCTTCCGAGCCAGTAAGCTGAAAGTTGCGTTAAAATCTTCCTAATAGTTCTCAGGCGGTTCCCAAACCGCCTTTTTTTTGTCTGCTTATTTGTCACCGTAACACACGCCTAATCCGCCGAGTCCGCAATAGCCTCCGGGATTCTTGGCAAGGTATTGCTGGTGATAATCCTCAGCGTAAAAAAACTCGCCTGCAGGCAGAATCTCGGTCGTAATCGTCCCCAATCCCGAATCGGTCAATTGGTTCTGAAAAGCCATCCTGGAGGCGACTGCCTGCTCAAACTGTTCCTGGTCGTAAGTATAAATTCCCGACCGGTATTGGGTGCCCATATCATTACCCTGGCGCATGCCTTGGGTTGGATTATGCGCCTCCCAGAACAGTTTCAACAATTCGTGATAAGTCGTCAATTCCGGATCGTAAACCACTCTGACGACTTCACTATGGCCCGTCATGCCTGTGCAGACCTGTTCATAGGTCGGGTTAACGGTATAACCGCCGCTATAACCGACTGCCGTGCTGAAAATATGCGGATAAGTCCAAAAACGGCGTTCGGCTCCCCAAAAACAGCCGAGGCCGAACATCGCCAGCCGCAGAGGTTCAGGAAACGGCGGCAGAATCGGGTTGCCGTTCACAAAATGCCGATTGGTTACGCGCATCGGTTCGGGATTGCCGGGCAAAGCCTCCGCAGGATCTGGAAGCGTCAGTTTTTTCGAGGAGAAAATCATGATCGGAACCTCCGATAATCATTAGAGCGCTAGGTTACACTGATTGCAGGTTATAATAAAGCGCTCACTTTTCCGGAAAGACAGGATGGAAGCAGATATTTTACGCCGCTTTATTTTCGAAGAATTCGGTGTGCGCGGCGAATGGGTCAAATTGTCAAACAGTTGGCAAAATGCCAAGCATAATCAGCACGGTGACCCGGTTGTGTACGAAAATCTGGGCGAGGCGCTGGCGGCGGCAGTGCTGTTGTCCGCCACGATCAAGTTCAACGGTTCGATTATTATGCAGGCGCAGGGCGACGGCGCATTCAGGACCCTGGTCGCACAATCGACCCATGACCGCAAGATCAGAGGTTTAGTCCGCTGTGCGGGCGAAGTGCAAGGCGGGCCTCTGGAATCGATGTTTGGGCAGGGCCGGCTGGTGCTGACGATCAGACCGGACAATGCCGATCCCTATCAGGGCATCGTTCCGCTTAAAGGAGCCAATCTGGCTGCCGCTTTGCAGAGTTATTTCATCCAGTCTGAACAGCTCGATACCCGCTTATGGCTGTTTGCGAACGAACAGGTTGCGGCAGGTTTGCTGCTGCAGGAATTGCCCGAGCACAAAGATTTCAAAAGCGATTGGGAGCGCATTGTGATGCTGGCCAATACGCTGACCGTGCCGGAACTGCTAAGTCTCGACTGCGAGCCGCTGTTGCATCGGTTGTTTCATGAAGAAAAAGTCCGCCTTTTCGATGCGGAACCGGTGCAATTCGAGTGTACCTGTTCGAAACAGAAGATCGAATACGCGCTCCGTTCGCTTGGCCGGCAGGAGCTTGAGCATATTCTGGAAGAGAAGGGGGCTGTGGAAGTCGGCTGCGAATTCTGCAATAAACAATACCGCTTCGACCGGATCGATGTGCAAAAATTATTGGCCGACGATTTATCGACCTCTCAGACGGATACGCGGCATTGACCGTGGATTACTGCAACCGGACCGTTCGAAATCCTTGCTTTTTCAGTAGTTCAACCAAGCCGTCACTGCCCAATAAGTGCAGGCTGCCGACCACGACCATTGCGCTGCCTTGGTGGTTTTCGTGCAGAAACGCGGAAATTTTCGGCAACCACGCATGGTTTCTTTCGCTGTTCAATCGCCGGTAAAATTCGGGGGTTTCATTCCCTGTATTCTGGCGCAGCAACTGCAACAAGCCTTCGGCATCACCGTTGCGCCAGCGCTTATGCAATTCGTGCAATTGCCGAGGGTCCTGCATGTCTTTTAGCGTCTGACTCAAGAATGATTCCTGTTCCTTGGGCGCCATTCGATCAAAAACGCCGAATTGCTGGCTCAGGGTTTCCAGGCCCACCGTTTTCTTCCGGGCGATACCGGCCATTTCCATATAATGTTTGTCCAAGCCCAGATCAGGCAAATAACCGGCCTTGGCGATTTCCAAGCTCGCTATCGTCAACGCTGCCAGCCAGGGTTTCATCGTCTGAAAAGTCTCAAGCTGTAACCCGCGAGTCTCGCAATATTTTTGCAATCTGCGCCAGGTTTCTGCGCGCAAATTTTGCTTGAGCGTTCCACCATCGGTGATAAAACCCGCCTTCATG
Organism: Methylomicrobium sp.; assembly: GCA_051061015.1. GTDB lineage: Bacteria > Pseudomonadota > Gammaproteobacteria > Methylococcales > Methylomonadaceae > Methylomicrobium. The sequence continues at coordinate 50,001 of JBPFEG010000069.1, read as the reverse complement.
GTTGATTGAACCTGGGCGGGGTCATTTAACTCGTCAGGGGAAACTTCGAAGTAGATCTTTTCGGCTTCGTCAAAAGCCTTGTTAACGGGAGCCGCCAACGGATAGTCTTCTGCTTTCAGCATGTGGAATGAGCCCAGCAAATAGACGCTATTGTCTTCATCGCTGACCTGCCAAAGCAACGGCTTCGGCGGTTCTGCCGACGCCTTTGCCCAGCACAGCAACAAAAGCAGCAGACTCAGCCACCGGATCATCTTAGTGCCCCGGCCCCATTTCAAAAATAATCAGTTCGGCGGGCTCTCCGCCGATATTCTCCACAGTCATCGATTGCCCGGTTTCCCAAAATACTTCGCCTGCTGAATAAATGCCGGTCTTGTCGCCTTCAACTACTTGTAGCGTGCCCTTCACTACATAGCGCGGACCAGGCCCCTCGTGAGTATGACGCGGTGTTTTTACACCCGTCGGAAAATTTACCCGGATGACTTTACTGTTCACGTTAGGGCTGGACAAGGCTATGTTTTGTTGTAATAACACGGTTCTTTGGATAGCTGAATTTTCTGTTGCAGAGACTGGTTGGGTTACTCCAATGAGTAACGCGGACGGAATCAGAACTGCCGCTGCTCGGAATAGGGCTTTATTTATCATTTATCTTCTCCTCTTTAGTGGGTAATCATTATGAAAAGTTCGAGATAAGGTTCATACTGCGCGTTCTGCTCTCAAACTGTATGACATCAAGGATATGATGAATCAGCAAGCCTCCCTATACAAGCCTTCAAGCAATCCCTGGTAGGTTTCGATCAATAATCTGGTTATCTTTTGGTTATCCGATCCGTGACGATAGCGCCGCAAGCCTGCAGACAAACACGACCTTTGCCGTTATAATGGACGAATAATGGAATGTATTGCCGGGCTTTGATGATCCACGACAATGCTGATTAACTGATTATAAGATTAAAGTATAAATAATTATGATTAGTGTGCTCCTCGTTGATGATCACCAATTGGTAAGAACAGGCATTCAGGCGCTGCTGAATTCAGACGATGAAATTCAAGTCGTGGCGGTAGCTGATTCCGGCGAGCAGGCGATCGATATGGTAGGCAAGCTGGCCCCGGATGTGGTATTGATGGATGTCAGCATGCCCGGCATCGGCGGTGTAGAAGCGAGCCGGCGCATTTTACGGCAGAATCCCGACGTCAAAATCATCGGTCTGTCGGCCTATAACGACGGCCCGATTCCCCAACAGCTATTGAAGCTTGGCGTACTGGGGTTTATCTCCAAATCCTCCTCGTCAGATGAAATGATTTGTGCGATTCGTAAGGCAATTGAAGGCCAGCGTTTTCTGTGCAGCGATGTAGCCAATAATCTGGCTTTTCAAAGCCTGCTCGACAATCATCAATCCCCCTTCGGCAAATTGTCCCAGCGCGAAGCCGAAATCGTGACGCTGATCCTGCAGGGCAAAACGATACAGGAAATGGCCGAAATGCTGGCGATCAGCAGCAAAACGGTAAACACCTACCGCTATCGGCTTTATGATAAGCTCAAAATCAAAAACGACGTGGAACTGACCCGTCTTGCAGTCAAGTTCGGGCATCTCGATACCAGCTTGATCTGATTTTTGATTTACCCGCATAGCCAGCGCATCAGCTGGGTTGATGCGGCTCTTATTGATACCTTTCTGTTGTGATTCAAACCAAAGATTCCATTCACGCCAGCCCATTGGCCGAGATCGAAGCATTTAAATTCGACGCCAAAGCCGCGGATGTTTTTTCCGACATGATCCAGCGCTCCGTTTCGGGCTACCAGGCGATCATTGCGGCGATTGGGCTGTTGGCCGGCCGTTTCCCGCGTCCTGACAGCATTTGTTACGATTTAGGCTGTTCGCGCGGTGCGGCGACCTTCAGCATGCTGCAATATATCGATGCTCCTCACTGCAGGATTGTTGCCGTCGATAATTCAGCCGCAATGATTTCACGCTTTTGCAAACGGTTGCAATATTTCAATTTCGCTTCGATCCTCGCTTTGAAATGAATGATTATGAAGAATTATATGAAGCGCTCAGGGACGCCAAGGCCGGCGACTGGGCGGACGGGTTGCCGGCACAGATTGCCGCTGCGCTGGACCCGAGCCGGCACGGCCATCTTGCGCACTGGCTCGCGCTGCTCGACCGTCTGCCCGTACTGTCACCTTCGCTGCGCTGCCTGACCGAGAATACGGTACAAATCGGCCGCGCCGAAGATATTGCAGAAGCACACCGGGACTTACTTTTAGAAATCTTGCACGAATTGATCCCTTGGCGCAAAGGCCCTTACGATCTCTACGGGATCAAAATCGACACCGAATGGCGGTCCGACTGGAAATGGAATAGGCTTAAGGATCATATCGCTCCCTTGAATCAACGGCTAGTGCTGGATGTCGGCTGCGGCAGCGGCTACCATTGCTGGCGCATGATCGGCGCGGGCGCAAAAAGGGTTGTCGGAATTGATCCCCTGTTGTTGAATGTGGTCCAGTTCCAGCTGGTCAAATCACTTTACGGGACTGCACCGGTGCATGTGTTGCCCTTCGGGATCGAAGCATTGCCTGCCGATTTGAAAGCATTCGATACGGTTTTTTCAATGGGGGTGCTGTATCACCGGCGGTCGCCTATCGATCATTTACTGGAACTTCGGGGCTGCCTGAAACCCGGAGGCGAACTGGTGCTCGAAACGTTGATCATCGACGGCAAATTGGGCGAGTTTTTAATGCCGGAGGATCGCTATGCGAACATGCGTAATGTCTGGTTCATTCCTAGCCTGGCGACTCTGGAGAGTTGGCTAAAGCGCTGCCGCTTTCATAATATCCGTGTGATTGACATACTGCCAACCAGTACCGCTGAACAGCGGAGCACCGAATGGATGCCGTTTCATTCGCTGTCGGATTTTCTTGATCCAAATGACGCCGGTATGACAATAGAAGGCCTGCCTGCCCCGAAACGGGCTATTTTACTGGCGGATTATTGATAGAAGACTGGCGATAATCCCTTAATCAGCTAACTGGATTAAGGGTCTTCGCGAATACCGTTTCTTGCAGTCCGCCCCGCGGAGAACCAACATTGAATCGGAAATCCAGCAATACCTATACAGCAGGTTAAGTGGCAATTTCTATGGTTTCCGCTCTGCAATAGCTTCTGGGGATATCCAGACCTACTTCTTTCAGTCTTTCGATATGGTAGGAAATAGCCTCTTTCAGAGCCTCTTTGGCGCTTTCTTCTGTTATGCCCTTGGCGATATAGCCGGGAATATCCGGGCTATAAGCTGAAAAGCCTTTATTGGTGGGTTCTATGATAGCTACATATTTCATCGAAAACTTCCTTAGTTGCGTTTTTTCAGGAACACCCGCACTTCTCGCGAAAGCCGAAACCGAATCCATCCGATTTCGGCCGCAAAAAAAGCCGGCGGTTCTCGCTTAGGCGGTCTGTACCATCCTGTGTCCGCCACGACATACTAAGTCTCTTTTGGGTGCACCGTGCGCCATTGGACTCCACCATGACTTGGAGGCCCGGCCGGATGACCTTGTATTTTGACTATGCTGTCGCTATCGCTCTATCTTAATCAAAATACTCGGTTTTTGGGTACCCGCGGAAATAGTACATCAATCCATTCGCGTTACGCTTCTTGAGCTTCTTCCTTATTGATTGAACGGGCTTTCTTGCCCGAATGAAGTCAGTTACGCAAAATTTCCTTTTAAATCTTCACCAGCGGGGTTAGTTTATTTTTCATGCAAAACCTTGTAAATCAGTTAAAAAGGGTAACAAAAGGGTATTCAATGGATAGGTCATATATCTATTGCCCAAATTCAGCAGAATTGATTTTTTAACAAACCACCAAGGCTTTTCTAAAGCGATTTATAGTAACTTCTAGCTTATGGTGCAGTGAAGCCAAGCGACCGAAAGGGAAGGCGGCTCGTCCGCCTTCCCCCAAACTGTGTGGATAAGAGAAGAGGGCTCTCAAGCCAAGCTTTTCACCGCTACCTCATAAACATCCTTCGATATTGCTTCGCTCGAGATGATCCGCTCCAGTTGTTCTTTCATTAATCCCTGCCGTTTCTCGTCATAGCGCCGCCATGAGGTGAGCGCGCCGACCATACGCGAAGCGACTTGCGGGTTCAGTCCGTTCAATTCGAGAATCCGGTCAGCAAGGAATTGATAGCCTTGGCCATTTGCGGCATGAAAATGCAGTGGATTCGATTGCGAAAAGGCACCGATCAACGATCTGACTCGGTTCGGGTTTTTGATATCAAAAGCCGGATGGTCGAGCAAGTCGAGTACTTTGTGGTAAGTGCCCGGCATCGGGCTCATCGCCTGCGTGGCGAACCATTTGTCGACGACCAGGGCCTCGTGTTGCCATTGTCGGTAAAAGCTGTCCAGACACTGCTGCCGAGCCGGATGCGGATGATTCACAATCACGGTCAGCGCGGCGAGTTGGTCAGTCATATTCTTCGCACTGTTGAACTGCTGCAATGACCAATGATGCACCCAGTCCGCGTCGAGGCGGGCAAGGTAAGACAAACAGGTGTTTTTGATGCGTCGACGACCGATCGCCCCCGCATCGAATTGACCGGATTCGTCGCCCTGGTATTGCAGATAGAGTGCTTCGAGCGGCTCGCGGAGTTGTTCTGCAAGCGCCTTGGCGATCGCTTCGCGCGCCTGATGAATCGCCTCGACATCGACCACGCGCATTTGTTCAGTCAGATAAAGCTCGGAAGGCAGCGTCATCAGCAGCGAGAAATATGACAAATCGTCCCAGGATTGTTCCAGGACTTTCCTGTAGGCATCGATCAGCAGCGGATTCACGATCAATTCCGCGCCATCCTGATAATCGACGATCAGCCCCGACATTACCTGCACGGCCAGCTGCTGGCCGGCGTCCCAGCGATTGAAAGTGTCCGGGTCGTGGCTCAGCAGGAACGCCAGTTCATCGAGCGGCCGATTCATCGCCAGTTTGACTGGCGCGGAAAAACCGCGCAACAGCGAAACGACCGGTTCTTCTTCGAGGCCGAAAAACACAAAGGTTTGTTCCGGCTGAGTCACTTGCAGCACGACCTGATCGGCTGATTCGCCGCTTTCCTGTAACCGGCACAGAGCCGGTGAGCCGTCGCGCTTGATCAGACCGGTCGTCAGAGGAATATGCAGCGGCTCTTTTGCGGTTTGTCCCGGCGTCGGCGGGCAGTATTGGGAAACGGTCAGGGACAGCGTTTTTTGTCCAGCATCGTAGTGTTGAGCAATATTGATTACGGGTGTGCCTGCCTGCTCATACCAGCGGCGAAACTGGCGGAGGTCGACCCCGTTGGCAGCTTCCATCGCACTGACGAAATCGTCGCAGGTGACTGCCTGGCCGTCGTGGCGTTCGAAGTACAGATCACTGCCTTTCCGGAAGCCTTCCGCTCCGAGCATTGTGTGCAGCATGCGCACGACTTCGGCGCCTTTTTCGTAAACGGTCAGCGTGTAAAAGTTATTGATTTCGATGTAGGCATCGGGCCGGATAGGATGCGCCAGTGGACCCGCGTCTTCGGCAAACTGGCGGGTGCGCAGCATGTTCACGTCTTCGATCCGTTTGACCGCGCGCGAAGTGCGGTCGCCGGTGAATTCCTGGTCGCGGAACACCGTAAAGCCTTCTTTCAGACTGAGCTGGAACCAGTCGCGGCAGGTGATCCGGTTGCCGGTCCAGTTGTGGAAATATTCATGGCCGATCACGCCTTCGATATTTTCGTAGTCGGCATCGGTGGCGGTATCGGGCCGGGCCAGCACGAATTTGGTGTTGAAAACATTCAGGCCTTTATTTTCCATTGCGCCCATGTTGAAATGGCTGACCGCGACGATCATGTAGAGGTCCAGATCATATTCGCGGCCGTAGACCTGCTCGTCCCAAGCCATCGCGTTTTTGAGCGACTGCATCGCATGATTGCATTTATCCAGATCGTGTTTTTCGACGAAGATATGCAGCGTGATGTCGCGACCAGTGACGGTGGTGAAATGGTCTTCGACGCATTCGAGCTGGCCCGCGACCAGTGCAAACAGATAGCAGGGCTTTTTGAACGGGTCTTTCCAGGTTACCCAGTGCCGATTGTCCGGCAGATCGCCGGAACCGACCTTATTGCCGTTCGAAAGCAAGACAGGAAAACGCTCCTTGTCGGCGGTGATCGTGGTCGTGAACGCGGCCATCACATCGGGACGGTCCAGGAAATAGGTGATCTTCCGGAACCCCTCCGCCTCGCATTGTGTGCATAGCATTCCATTCGAGAGATACAGCCCTTCGAGCGCGGTATTCGCTTTCGGATCGATGGCGTTTTCGATCGTCAGCACGAAACTGCGCAGCTGTGGCACGTCATGAATGATCAAAGAATCCGGAGTTTGCAGATAGTCTTTATCGCTCAATTCATTGTCTTCATTCAGCACGACCCGGATCAGTTTCAGGTTTTCGCCAGCCAAGATCAATGAGGTATCGCTCGAACGGCTGGCCGGATTCCTGCACATCGTCAGCCTTGAAACGACGCGGGTATTCTCCTCGTCCAGCGTGAAGTTCAGATCGACATTTTGAATCAGATAGTCCGGTACGGTGTAGTCTTTTAAATAAACGGTCCTGGGATTGGAGTCACGCATGGTTATTTATATACAAAAATGAAAAATTCTGTGAGTGTAACGGAATCGCGAGCAAACGCAACTATTTGCAGTGGATGGCTCTCCAGGCGATTAGTTCCCTGAATAGGGGCGGGCGGTTTAAAGGGTTGCCCATAAAAACCGTTATAATCCGACATATCGAGGGAGTGCAGTTTTACAAGGCATCTCGTTTATCATCAGCTGCCGGGCGTATATCTCATCCAATGAATCAAATTTTTAACTTATCGACGAATCTGCGGAACGGTTTTCGGCTGGCGTCTTTCGGCAAATGCCGTCTTGAAAGCTTCATTTTCAACCGGGATCAGTTTCTGCTGCTTTTGAGTCTGGATTTGCTGCTGGAGATCGGTTCCGGTTACCTGCTGAATCAGCCGAGGCCGGAGTTCGTCCTTTATGCGTTGCCGGTCTATACCTTCGATCTGGCGTGTCTACTGATCGCGATATATCTGGCTGCCAAAGTGATGCGGCAAGAGGGCGCCGTGTTGCAGCTAGGGATCGTGATTTACAGTCTGGCTCCGGTGTTGATCCTTCTGCAAACCGTGACGCGCTATCTGGAGCGGTACGAATTCGAAAACTGGCCCGATCTTCGTGTATGGTTTGGAGGGCTGGCTGCCGCTTATGTTGGGGTATTGCTGGGCCGCGCCTTTTTTCAGGTCTGCGGCCGACCGATGGCGGCCGCACTCAGCGTGGCGCTCGTGTTGCTGTCATCCGCGCCGGCCGAATGGGGATTCGCCGATTACCGGGATTTTTGGTATCCGCGTGAAGAACGGGATGCGCAGGACGATGATCCTTATGCCAGGTATAAGGCACTGGACGCCGAAACGCTGCTTTACCGGCAGCCGCTCCTGCTCGACAAAACGTTGGACCGGCTGCGTCCACAGCGTAACCGCCACGTCGATCTGTTCTATGTCGGTTTCGCAAGTTTTGCGACCGAAGACGTGTTTTCGATCGAAGTGGACTATATCAAGCGGTTGTTTGATACGCGTTTCGGCACCAAAGGGCATTCGTTGAATCTGGTCAATCATCTCGAAACGATTGATGACACGCCGCTCGCGACCGCGACCAATCTTGCCATTGCCTTGAAACGGATCGGCAAGATCATGAACCGCGAGGAAGACTTGCTGTTCCTGTACCTGACCAGTCATGGCAGCAGCGATCATAAACTGGCGGTGGAGTTCTGGCCATTACCGTTGAATGACATTTCTCCGGCGCAGTTAAAAGCGATGCTCGATCAGGCCGGCATCAAATGGCGCGTGATCGTCGTTTCGGCCTGTTATTCCGGCGCCTTTGTCGAGGCGTTGAAAGGCCCACATACGCTGGTGGCGACTGCAGCGGCCCAGGATCGCACCTCTTTCGGCTGCGGTTCGGAATCGGATTTTACCTATTTTGGTGAGGCGGTGTTCAAGGAGCAATTGCAGGGTCAATTTTCGTTGGTCTCTGCATTCAAGGCGGCCGCAGCTTCGATCGCTGAACGCGAGCAGCGGGAAAAACTGGAAGCCTCCCAACCGCAATTATGGATAGGTAGATCGATAGAGCCCTACCTCGCCCACCTGGAAAAATCTCTGGCACACTTTCAATGCGAGGCCGGGCGGAATAGCACAGGATACGCGGAATAAGGGAAGTTGACCGGCAGCGTTTCGGCGACAGGTTGGACCTCTCCAGGACCGTTTCAATGACGAACTGTCCGGGTGGATGAAATGCCGGAACTGCAGTCGAGGATTACGGCAAACAATGTTACAATAACTCGCATATCCGACACGTCATCATCCACATTCATCCGTACCGCTTGCACTTTTCCGTCATTCAAGCCCCACTGCGGCCAATTTTTAATTCCTTGACTTGCGGCGGCCTTGCAGGAAGCGCTGAACTAGCGATGACTTCAGATCGGACATTTATCAGGCCATGCGTTATGCTGCATAATGCGTCCGCTACCGGCTACAACCCTATGCTTTAGCCCCAACCGAGCCTGCTGCTTCAATGCCCCAGTCTAATTTGCGCAAGGATTCCTTGCCGTATTTCGCGGATACCGCCGCGTTATTTTCCTCGATCGCGGGTGAGCCCTGGGCGGTTTTTCTGGACAGCGGCTATCCTGCCAATACCCGAGGACGCTACGACATCCTCGCAGCCGACCCCGTTTGTACCCTGGTTACGTATGGCGAGAAGACACGGATCGAGCGGGACGGCTACCACGCTGAGTCCTTCGACGATCCGTTCGATCTGGTCAAACGGGAACTTGGCACACACCTACAGCCAGATGGCGAATTGCCTTTCAAAGGCGGCGCCATCGGTTATTTCGGCTACGATCTGGCCAGACGGCTGGAGCATCTGGATGCGATTGCGGCCGATCTGGAGCATATACCGGAAATGGTTGTCGGCATCTATGAATGGGCAGTCGTAGTTGATCACCGCGAACAAAAAAGTTATCTGGCCGGTATCGAACGCGACCCGGAGCACTGGCGGCGCCTGATCGAGCAATTCAGCCGCTTGCCGGAAGATCACCCGGAAGCTCCGTTCCGGGTGATCAGCGGGATCAGGACCAACATGGACAAGGCCGGCTATTTCCGGGCTTTTGACCGGATCAAGCATTATCTGACCGAAGGCGATTGTTACCAGGTCAATCTGTCGCAACGCTTTTCGGCCGACTGCGAAGGCGAGCCCTGGACCGCTTATCGGAAACTGCGCGATCTGAATGCCGCACCGTTCAGCGCCTATCTGAATTTTCCGGATGTGCAGATACTGAGTTCTTCACCCGAATGCTTTTTGAAACTGACCCATGGCGTGGTCGAAACCAAGCCGATCAAGGGTACGCGCCCCCGTAAAGCGGACGAGCAACAGGACCGCCGGCAGATGCGGATTTTGCAGCACAGCCTGAAAGACCGTGCCGAAAACCTGATGATCGTCGATCTGCTGCGCAACGACATCGGCAAGACCTGCAAAATGGGTTCGGTCAGGGTGCCGAAGCTATTCGCGATCGAAACCTATGCGACTGTGCATCATCTGGTCAGCACCGTCACAGGTCTCTTGGCGGACGGCAAGCATGCGCTCGATCTGCTGAAGCATTGTTTTCCGGGAGGCTCGATTACCGGTGCGCCGAAAATCCGCGCGATGGAAATCATCGAAGAGCTCGAACCAAACCGGCGCGGCGTCTATTGCGGCTCGATCGGCTATATCGGCTTCGACGGTAATATGGACAGCAATATTGCGATCCGTACGCTGGTGCATTCCGGCGGCGAGATCCGCTTCTGGGCCGGCGGCGGGATTGTGAACGATTCGGTGGCCGAAGAGGAATATCAGGAATGTTTTGATAAGGCTGCGGCCTTGCTGGACCTGCTCAGGCAGTTTTCGGGCCCACGATGATTGTGGTCAAGCTCGGCGGCAGCCTTGAGGCGGCCGGCACGTTGGCCGGTTGCCTTGCCGCGATCGAGCGGAAATTTGCGGACAGGGCGGTGATCTTAGTGCCGGGCGGCGGCCTGTTCGCGGACCGGGTCCGGGCTGCGCAACAGCAATGGCAATTTGACGATCAGGTTGCGCACCGGATGGCGCTTCTGGCGATGCAGCAGATGGCGTTGCTGTTCAACGGCCTGAAGCCGGACTGGCCGATTGCGGGACGAGTCGCCGATCTGAAGGGCGGGCCGGGAGTGCGGATTTGGTCGCCTGATCCGGACGAACTCGATCAGGCTGGAATTCCGGCAAGCTGGGATATTACCTCCGACAGTCTCGCTGCCTGGCTGGCCGCGCAGCTTTCGACCGCGGAATTAATCCTGGTAAAATCCGCGGTGATCGAGGCCGGCCTAAGTCTCGCGGAACTGACCGAGCGGCAAATTGTCGATAAAGCGTTTTGCGCTTATGCGGCGAATGCGCGTTTTAAAATTACACTCATCAATCAAAGTACATTGAATGGCTGAATCTAACAAATCGGCGGAAGGCGACCTGATCACTTATGCGGTGTCTTTTATCCGCCGCTTATTTCTGAAACAAATCAAGTCGGTCTATTACAACGCCAGAGAATCGATCGGCGGCGATCACAAGCGCGCGATCGTGGTGCATCAGGTCGAGCAGGCTTGCGTGAACCTCAGGGAAACCCGCAACGAATTCGAGGACGCCCTGCAGCGCTTCAAGATGCTGGTGAATGTGAACGATGCGGCGCTCGAACACCGCTATCATCAGTTGAATCGGAAATACCAGTTCTGCCGAACAAAGTCCGAGGCGGTCAGCGCACGGATTCGGGCGATCGAGGAAGTCAGCGAGGCGTTATTTGCCGAGTGGGAAAAGGAACTTAGCGAATACAACAACCGCGCGCTCAAAAACCACAGCAAGCAGCAGCTTAAACTGGCCCGTCAGAATTACACCCGCCTGATCAAGTCGCTGCGTATGGCCGAAGCGAAAATTCATCCGGTCCTGTCTGCCTTCAAGGACCAGGTACTGTATCTGAAGCATAACCTGAATGCGCAAGCGATTGCCGCGCTGCAGAATGAATTTATCGTGATCGGCATCGACATCGCGCAACTGATTAAAGCCATGGAGCTGACGATTGCCGAAGCCAGCAGTTTCGTGGCGATGTTGTCCGATCGGAAGGCGCTGCCAAGCCCTTGAATCCCTGTCCCGAAGAGCTGTCCTGCCGCAAGCTGGACTCCTTGAAAATGAAGAATCCGACTCCGGCTAATCAAAGCTTCGCCCACCTCGCGCATCCGAAATACCGGCCCGATATCGATGGGCTGCGTGCCATTGCCGTTATTGCGGTCGTCGGTTTTCATTATTTTCCGGGTCAGCTCAAAGGCGGCTTTATCGGGGTGGATATCTTTTTTGTGATTTCCGGTTTCCTGATCTCTTCGATCGTCTTTTCGAACCTCGAACAGGACCGCTTCAGTTTTGCTGAATTTTACAGCCGCCGGATCAGGCGGATCTTTCCGGCGCTGATCACCGTGATGCTGGCGTGTTTTGCATTCGGCTGGTTTGCGCTGATTGCCGATGAGTACCGGCAGATCGGGAAACACATTCTCGGCGGCGCTGGCTTTGTCTCAAATTTCGTGTTGTGGACCGAAAGCGGCTATTTTGATAATTCCGTCGAAACCAAGCCGTTACTGCACTTCTGGAGCCTTGCGATCGAGGAGCAGTTCTACCTGTTCTGGCCCCTGCTTCTGGCTTTCGTATGGAAGCGGCGGGGAAATTTTTTGCTGATTACAGCGCTCATCGCTATCGCCTCATTTACCGCGAATATCTATTTAATCCATACCAGCCGGATTGCCGCCTTTTACTCGCCCATTGCGCGTTTCTGGGAGCTCATGATAGGCGGCATACTGGCATATCTGTCGCTGCACGGGCCCGAATCAATCCATCGATTCAAGAATATGCAAGCCGTGCTTGGCGTAACGCTGCTGACGTTGGGCCTGGTTTTGATAAGAAAAGCCAACGCCTTTCCCGGTTGGTGGGCGCTCTTGCCTGCGGTGGGCGCCTTCGGGCTCATCGCCGCCGGCCCGACGGCATGGTTCAATCGAAAAATTCTGGCGAACCGGATTCTGGTTCGGATCGGTCTGATCAGTTATACGCTGTATTTATGGCACTGGCCTTTATTGTCCTTTGCTCGTATCGTGGAGGGCGAGGAGCCAGCCGATTCGATACGCATTGCGGCGCTCTTGATTTCGCTGGTGCTTGCCGGGTTAACGACCCGATGGATAGAAAAGCCTATCCGCTTCGGTCCCCACGGCAAAGCCAAAACCATTGCCCTGGCAACTGCAATGGCTATGGTGGCGTATTTGGGTTATTTGCCTTATCAAAGGAACGGCCTCGAATTCCGTGCTGCGGTGACGGATTTTACGTTAAACTCCCAGGTAACCGGCCAGTTCGTTGGTCCCGGCTGGCAATACGCCAAAAACGCATCATGCCTGAACCGCTACCCCTTCAAAGAAGCGGACGACTATAGCTGGTGGTTCTGCATGCTCAGCAAAGAGCAGGACCCGACTATCGTCCTGCTCGGCAACAGCTATGCAAACCATCTGTATCCCGGCCTTGCGCAGCAAACGCGGCTGAGCCGGTACACGATCCTTTCAATTGGAACTTGCAGCCCGGTGGAGGTAGACGAATCCACGCTTATTGAAGGAGATAACAAAAGTCCCTGCGCTGGAAAACACGCATGGCATCAGCATCAGTTCATCAATGAAATTATTGAAAAAACAGGTTCGATACGTTTCGCAATTCTCGACGGATTAAGCAGGAAACCGGGTACGAATTATATCGAGCATCTGCGCAAGCGAATCGATTATCTCGAAAAAAACAAGATTAAAGTGATCGTTTTCATGCCCCATCTGCATACCGATTACGATATACGCGGCTGTTTTTCCAGGCCGTTTAAGCGCCATATCAAAACTTGCTCGCTAAGCCGAATCGAGCGCGAAGCACTTTTGGCGAATTTTAAAGTGCTGAGAGACCAGTTGGGCAAAACGAACCCGAATGTGGCGTTTTTCGATCAAAATGAATTATTTTGCCACGGCGAAAACTGTTCTTTTGTGCGCGATGGTATGCCGCTATTCAGGGATGAATTTCACCATCTGTCGGAATATGGCAGTAAGGAGCTGGCTAAAGTCTTTCTGAGTTGGGCGGACAAGAACGTTCCCGAACTCTTTCCGCCGGCTTCACTTCCCGATGACTGAAGAGGGCCTTCATCCGATTTGTTTAAAAACACTTTCCGCATTCGAGTCCGTGTAGGAGCGGCTTCAGCCGCGACAGATGCTCGGGTCGCGGCTGAAGCCGCTCCTACGCACGGGGCTTTTGGAGGACAGTTCGCCTAGCCGTTCAATCAGTGCCTCGGCGGGATTTTTTGCGCGCAAAACGCCGTCTAATTTTTATGTTTATTGCTATTGTGGCACGCACATTGTTGTCATATCTGTAGTTGACTCTCTCCTTAATCGGATCATTTTTCTTCACCCGAGTAACTTCATGGCGATCAGCGTCTTCGATATTTTTAAAATCGGTATCGGACCTTCGAGTTCGCATACGGTCGGCCCGATGCGGGCGGCGATCACGTTTGCGCACAAGCTGGAACAGCAGGGCATCATCGATAAGATCGATCGGCTGCTGATCGAGTTGTTCGGTTCGTTGGGCGCGACGGGAAAGGGGCACGGCACCGATAAAGCGGTGTTGCTCGGGCTTGAAGGTGAGGCGCCGGATTTAATCGATCCTGCGATCATTCCGGAACGGCTGGCGGCGATTCGGGAAGCGGGCATGATTCGATTGTTACAGCGTTATCCGGTGCGTTTCGAACAGCAGGCCGATCTGCTGTTTCACCGCAAGGTGCTGCCTTACCATTCGAACGGGATGCGTTTTTCCGTTTTCGATCAGGCCGGCGCCGGATTGATGCAGACCGATTATTATTCGGTCGGCGGCGGCTTCGTGGTGACCGGCGCGGACGCGGTGGCAGACCAGCTGACTCATCACGATGCCCGTCTGCCATATCCTTTCAAGACCGGTGCCGAATTGTTAAAGCTGTGTGCGGCGCATCACCAGCCGATCAGTGAATTGATGATGAGCAATGAGAAGGCCTGGCTGGGCGAGGGGCAAATTCGACAAAAACTGCTGAACATCTGGCGAGTCATGCAGGCCTGTGTCGAACGAGGCCTGCGCGAAGAAGGCGTCCTGCCGGGCGGGATGAAGGTGAAGCGCCGGGCGGCGAATCTTCATCAGCAATTGATCGGCGGGATACCCCGGCAGACGCCTGGCGTCCCGGTCGGAACGCTGGACTGGGTGAATCTGTTCGCGCTCGCGGTCAGCGAGGAAAATGCCGCCGGAGGCCGGGTGGTGACTGCGCCGACCAATGGCGCGGCCGGCATCATTCCCGCGGTTCTGCATTATTACTGGCGGTTTTGCGAAGGCGCGAACGAAGACGGCGTAATCCGTTTCTTGCTGACCGCGGCCGCGATCGCGTTTTTATATAAGGAAAATGCCTCGCTGTCGGGGGCCGAAGTCGGCTGTCAGGGTGAGGTCGGCGTCGCCTGTTCAATGGCGGCCGGCGCGTTGGCGGAAGTATTGGGCGGCACGCCCGAGCAGGTCGAAAACGCGGCCGAAATCGGCATGGAGCATAATCTGGGACTGACCTGCGATCCGGTCGGCGGGCTGGTGCAGGTGCCCTGCATCGAGCGCAACGCGATGGGAGCGGTCAAGGCGATCAACGCGGCCCGTATTGCACTGCGCGGCGATGGGACGCATTTTGTATCGCTGGATAAAGTGATCAAGACGATGCGCGAAACCGGCGCCGATATGAAAACCAAATACAAGGAAACCTCGCGCGGGGGATTGGCGGTGAATCTGATCGAGTGTTAAAAAATTTGTCCGCGGTCTATTTGTAATGGACCTGTTTGACGGGATTTATTGGAGAATCGTCTTAAAATTTACTTCAGGAAGGCTCGCAAAATGGGCCGAGTTCGAACCGGCCAATTCTTATCGTTTTTTTCGGCTTTGTATTATCTACGGCGGCAGTTAAAAGCATGAGTCATTGCCGTTCTCTTTTTATGGCTAACTGTCAGTTACCTTTCCCGTCCTATGCCGTTGAGTTCCAGGAGACTAAAAGTCTTTACGAAGTCTTGGCGGATGAAGGACTCAATTTGGAATTCACCCCCAATAATCCTGATTAATGGGTTTATAGTGATGAAATCCATTTTCTCTACGCTATATTTAATCTGCTGACGGTCGGGGTGGTAACCTTCGAGTCAGCGCCCGATCGCTGGCTTTTTAGTCGTCCTGCGTCTGCATACGCTGTCTCGGTCGGCTGCGCTGCTTATGCTCGGTGATGTCCTGGACGATGCCGGCCATCCGGCGCGGTTTTCCACTGCTATCCGGACGGTGGCGCCCGACCGCCCAAATCCAGCGCACCTCGCCGTCCGTACGCCGGATGCGGCACTCGAAATTCCAATCGCTATATGTGGTCATGGCCTCTCGGAACTTCTTATCCACCACCAAGCGGTCTTCCGGCAGCACATGTTCGAGAAACATTTCGTAGGTCCACTCCGGAAGCAGTTGGTTATAGCCGAAAATACGGTCGTGTTCGAGCGAACGATGGGCGGTATAGTCCACTAGGTCGAGGTCCCAAGTGCCGATGTGGCTGGTTTCCAGCGCGAATTGCAGGCTGTCTTCGCTTTCGCGCAACGCCGCCTCGGTACGCTTACGGTCGGTGATGTCCAGAACGAACGCGACGCCGTTAAAACGGGCTTCGTCCAGCATGGCGCCGGCGAGAAGGACAGGGAGACGTGCACCGTCCTTGCGGATATACTCTTTCTCGAACGGAACGGTATTGAAACCGGTGGCTTGAACCTCCTTCATTGCGCGTTCATCCAAAGGCCGGTATTCCGGTGGAGTCATCCGCTGCCAGTTTATTCGACCGGCTGCAAGATCCTCTCGATCGTAGCCAAGCATTTTCAGGAATTTATCATTGGCGTCCACTATCTCGCCGTCCATATTCCAGTAGATGACGCCCAGCAGACCGGAGTCATAGAAGCGCCGTAAACGATGCTCGCTGTTCCGGAGCGCCTCTTCGGTCCGCTTGCGCTCGGTGATGTCCTGCATTGCGCCGATCATCCGGATAGGCTTGCCTTGTTCGTCGCGGATCACGAATCCCCGGTCGAATACCTCCGCATAGCTGCCATTGGCCCGTACAAAACGATATTCGGCCTGCCACTGGTTTCTGGTGGGATCATCGAGCACGCTCCGGAGGTGCGCGATGACACGCTGTCGATCCTTCGGATGCATCAGTTTGAGCCCCCACGCGGCCGTCTGCGGAGCGTCTACCGCATCGTGCCAGCCGAAGACCTCGCCACCCGCCACACTCCAGCGTTGTGCGTCGTGTATGATGTCCCAGTCCCAAATGACATCGCTGGTGGCTCGCCAGGCCAGCCTTAACCGCTCCTCGCTTTCGCGGAGCGCCTCTTCCGTCTGCTTGCGTGCCGTCACATCGCCTGCCGCTCCGAACCAGCCGCTGATTTCACCGTTCGCGTTCAGGAGTGGAACGGCGCGGGACAATACCCAGCCGATAGTGCCGTCGGCACGTCGTATACGATGCTCCAATTCGAAGACCGACCGGGTTGCAATTGAGTGTTTAATCGCCGCTGTTACCTGGGGCTGGTCTTCGGGTAATATGTATTTCTGTAACCAGTCGTGGTTCGGACTCTCGGTGGTGGCGAGGAAATCTTCGCCCCTAATCACGCGCATCTCCGTCCAGTCCTCATTCATATGGTAAAGGATCTCGGACGTGGCGGCAGTCAGCAAACGGAATTGGTGTTCGCTTTCACGCAGCGCTTCTTCGGCCTGCTTGCGCTTGGTGATGTCGGTGAAGGTGATCGCGACGCCCGTTGTTTTTTCAAGGCCTGTGCGAAAAGGACGAATCCGGCGCAAATACCATTGTCCTGCGGTACTGTACACCTCGCCTTCGAGGGGTTGGCCCGTTCGTATCACGGTACGCGCATCCTCGCTGAAACGGGGATCCACAAACTTCGGCACTAGTTCCGTGATCAGTCGTCCTGTATCGTAAGACATCAACGGAAAAAGTTCACAGACGGCTGACGTGAACCATCTTATGCGCAATTCTTTGTCCAGAAACAACGTCATCACCGCACCGCTGCTGAGCACATGGCTCTGCATTTCCAGCTCCTGGATTTTGTCGCGGAGCTGTGCATTGACTTCGTTGATCTCTTCGTTATTGATGTTGAGTTGATCGTTGATGGCCCTGAGCTCTTCGTTTAGCACTTGCAGTTCTTCACGCGAAGCTTCAAGTTCTTCGACGGTGAAGCGAAGCGTGTCGCTCAGGTTCTCAAAACCTTCCCCGAAGGCTTCGTCTTTCGTGGATGCGGGCCCGCTGCCCTCCACTGAGGCCGGGCTGGCCGGGAACGTCGATCGTATAAACGAAACCAGCAGTCGGAAGGTATTCTCTTCGCCTGCGCAATGGAACGGCATCACCCGTATGCTTAATGAACCATTCTCTTTCTCCTGATCCGGAAGTCCTTCCACGCTCACGGGCCGGCGCTCGGCTGCCGCACGTTCTGCCGTGCTCCGAAGTTCGGCTGCCAGCGCCGGCTGGATGACTTTCAGCAGGTTGAGCGTCGGCTCGCCTGGGGGCAGACGCAAGAAGGCGTCCGTATCACCGTAGACGCGCAGTATGTTGAACTGCTCATCGATCAGCACGGAGGGAAGATCGAATTTTTGCAGCACCGCCCAGTGAGCGGTATCCGCCACAAAGGCATCATTCGGTTGCGCGTGCTGCAAGCGTTTCAGGCGCTTCGGAAACTTGATCTGAACATCCGTGACGGGCCCCGTCTTCCGGTAAATGCGCCACTGCGCCGAAACGACCTCGAAGCCCTGTTGTTTCGAAGACAATGATTCCCCGCTTCCGAGGAAAAGATATCCCCCTATCCGCAGTGAGGCATGCAATAAAGCGATCACCCGCTTCTGGGCGTAAGGTTCAAGATAGATCAGCAGGTTTCGGCAGGTGATCAGGTCTAGGTCCGGAAAGGGAGGGTCCTCGAGCAGGTGTTGCGGCGCGAACACCATTTTTTCCCGTAAGCTCTTTTTTATCCGGTATGCCTTGTCGACAGAATAGAAAAATCGCTTCTTGCGTTCGGGAGAGATCAGTTTGACGTCTGTGGAGGAAAACTGGCCCCGGCTCGCGCGGGCGACAACTTCGGGTGCCGCGTCGGTA
The DNA here is from genome assembly GCA_051061015.1 of Methylomicrobium sp. Classification (GTDB taxonomy): domain Bacteria; phylum Pseudomonadota; class Gammaproteobacteria; order Methylococcales; family Methylomonadaceae; genus Methylomicrobium. The sequence goes on along the minus strand of JBPFEG010000069.1, from coordinate 31,677 downwards.
GCAAAAATCTGGAAATCGATCGGCCTGTCCATTTGCTTAGCCTGTTCGGCCAGCAGTATGGCGAGCGAATACGCCTCTTCGCCGCTCGAACAGGCAGGGGTCCAGGCGCGGATAGGGTGATTTGCCGTGCAGTTTAGGATCAAAGGCGCTATCACCTCTCTTTCAAGTACAACCCAAGCCTCGGCATCGCGAAAAAAGTTGGTTACGTGAATGGGGATGTCCCGGATCAGTGTCTCCAGTTCGGCGCGGTCATCCTGCAGCAGCGCCGCATAGTCTTGAGCCTGCTCGACATGCCGCACATTCATGCGTTGCTGGATCTGCCAGAGCAATGGTGTGAGCTTGTAGCCGCTCAAATCGAAGCCCGCCTGTCGGCGAATAATCGCTAATATCTCGTCCAGAGGCTGCGCGGCGTCTTCGGGCTCTGCGTTGTCTGACTTCGGGCGAAAGGAAAGCGGCAATGTACAGCGCAGCAATTCCGCCGCAATCGCTTCTACAGGAAGAACATGATTTGCTGCCCCTGTATTGATCGCGGCACGCGGCATGGCTTCCTGGTTCGCAGTCTTGGGATCCTGCACAAAGACGTGGCCGCCGGCCTGTTTGATACGGCTGACGCCCACTGCGCCGTCATTACCGGTGCCTGACAAAACCACGGCAATGGCTTGCTGTCCACGATCGGCTGCCAGGCTTTTAAAGAAGGTATCGATTATGTCTAGACGGACATGCGCATGGCCTGAAAACGGATGGCAACGTAAACAGCCTTTTTCGAGCGTGAGCACCTGGCCTGGAGGGATAATGTAGATGTGATCGCGTTGCACTGCGATGCCGTCGACGGCTTCACAGACAGGCATTGCCGTCGATTTTCCCAGAAGCTCGGCGAGTTGGCTGGGGTGTTCGGGGTGCAGATGCTGCACTACCACAAACGCCAGGCCGGTCTGGCGAGGCAGTGTCTTAAACAAGCTGCGCAGTGGAGTAATTCCACCGGCCGAGGCCCCGATGCCTATCACCGGAAAGTCCGCAGTTTGTGGCCCGTCCTTTTCAGTTACCGTCATATTGGCTCCTGCGCGTTTGAGCTGATTCTATGGAATGCGTAATAATTTCCTGTCCGCACAGAGTGAATGTCAACTAGGATGCTGGCTCTGAATCGGGGTTTTCGAAGCGCCGCAACCAGAGAATTTCACGTCGGCATGGGGCTGGTAATGGAATGCATGAAGAGGCTGGAGGTCGTCATTGGATTCTCTAACTGGTTATCCCTCGATGCACCTTCTGCATTTAAGGATCATTTATAGCCGAGTCGTAGAGGCGAGGCTTTCCTCTATGATAACCTAAATTCTATATTAAGTTAGGCAGTTAAGGAGAATATTCGACGCAACTGGTATTCAGGTCAACAGCCCGAATAAATCTTTCGGGTTGGCGGGTTCCGGCAAGAGGTCCAGATCCTGACCCAGGGAATACTCGAAAGTCAGATCATAAATCAGCCGAAGCGCCGAATAATCTTCAAGCGCGAATCCGACTGAGTCGAAAAGGGTAATCTGATCGTCGTTTTCCCGTCCTGCCTTGCTTCCGGTCACGAGTTCCCACAACTCGGCAGGAATAGGTTCCGAGCGGCATTGCTGCACTTCGCCCTCGCTGAGCGATTGCGGCAGGTATTCGACAACGATTTTCGCGGCTTCGAGCAGGGCCGGCGGCAGTTCGGTTTTGCCGGGACGATCGCCGCCGATCGCGTTGATATGGGTGCCCGGCGCGATGTCCGGCAAGTTAAATAATTGCTGTCTGCCATGGGCGGCGGTGGCGGTAATGACGATGTCGGATTGCCGGATCGCTTCCTGAATCGTCGCGCAGGGAGTCAGTGCGAAAGAATAGTTTTCAAGATTCCGCGCGAATTTGACCATCGCGGCAGGGTCTTTGTCATAAAACCGAATTTCCTTGAGAGCGAAAATCTGCTTGAAGCCCAGAACCTGAAATTCCGACTGCGCCCCTGTGCCGATGATCGACAGCGTTTGGGCATTATGCCGGGCCAGATATTTTGCTGCCAATGCACTGGTTGCAGCGGTTCTGAGAGCGGTCAGCAGCGTCATTTCGGTAAGCAGCAGGGGATAGCCGGTGACCGCGTCGCTGAGCTGGCCGATCGCGATAACGCTGAGTTTGCCTTCGAGGGTGTTGCCGGGATGGCCGTTTACGTATTTGAACGTATAAAAATGGTCATCGGCGCAGGGCATCAGTTCGATTACCCCCTGAGGATAATGCGTGGCGTGGCGGCTTGATTTCCGAAAGTCATGCCAGCGGCTAAAGTCATGTTCGAGCGTAGTGATCAGCCGGCCAAGAAAGTTTTCGATCCCGATCGAAGCGATCAGCTTTTGGATATCTCGAACAGTGATGACTTTCATGGTGGCGTTTGTTATTCCGGATTCCGCTTGGCCCGAGCGTATGACAGGCACTTGGAGAACGGGTTCAAAGTCATTCAGGCAGACCCAATCAGGGTACAAGTGCGCTTCGTGTCTCCGTCTTATCTTTTCATGCGGGGCAGCAGGAGGACTGCCTCATTCAGCGCGGAAGGGCGCGAACCGGGTTTTCAAGCAGGGAGAACTCAAACGCGTTCAAGCCTTACCGGTAGCGCGTAGGGTCTTCAATGCCCGCCGCCGCAAAGCCATTTTTACGCAACCGGCAGGCATCGCATAAGCCGCAGGCGCGGCCTTCCGAATCGGCGGCATAACAGGAAACAGTCTGGCTGTAATCGACGTTCAAGGCCAGGCCGGTTTTGATGATGTCGGCCTTGCTTAACGAAATCAGTGGTGTGTGAATCGTAAAATGGCCGCCTTCAACCCCGGCCTTGGTCGCCAGATCGGCCAGTTTTTGGAAAGCCGCGATGAATTCGGGGCGGCAATCCGGGTAGCCGGAATAGTCGACCGCGTTCACCCCGATGAAAATGTCGCGGGCGTTGAGCACTTCCGCCCAGCCCAGCGCGAACGCGAGAAAAATCGTGTTACGGGCCGGCACATAGGTGGTCGGAATGCCGGCTTGCGGCGTAGTCGGCACGGGGATATGGTCGTCGGTCAATGCCGACCCGCCGATCGCACCGAGTCCCAACGGAATGATTTTGTGCGCGGCGACCCGATAGCGTTCGGCGATCCGTTTGGCCGCGTTCAATTCCGCGTTATGCCGCTGTCCATAATCGAAGCTGAGCGCATGGCACTCGTAACCCTGGCTTTGGGCCAGCGCCAACGCAGTGATCGAGTCGAGGCCGCCCGAGAGCAGAATAATCGCTTTTTTTTGCATGCGGAATCATTTGCCGCGGGCGTCGGCCCACAGCAGTTTGTGAAGTTGGATCTGAAACCGGACCGGCAATCGGTCAGCGAGGATTTTTTCGGCCAGGTCGGTCGGGTCCTGATGCCCCATTACCGGCGAAAACAGAATCTGGCAACGGTCGGGCAGGGCATATTCATCCAGCGCGGCTTTCGACCAGGCATAATCCTCCTCATTACCGATCACGAACTTGATCTGGTCCTTGCGATCCAGAAAGTCGATGTTTTGATAAAGGTTTTTTCCAAGTTCGCCGGAACTCGGCGTTTTCAGGTCCATCACCTTGATTACGCGAGGATTGACCTTTGAAATATCGAGTGCGCCGCTCGTTTCGAGCGAGACGGTAAAACCCTTGTCGAGCAGCCGGTTCATCAGGTCGATACAGCCCGGCTGCGCCAGGGGCTCGCCGCCGGTAACAGTCACATAAGGGGTGCCGTAAGTGCCTGCCTGAGTAATAATCTCGTCAATCGTAATCTTTGTGCCGCCTTTAAAAGCGTATTCGGTATCGCAATAAACGCAGCGCAACGGACAGCCGGTCAGGCGAATAAAGACGGTCGGCAAGCCGACCGTCGTCGATTCGCCTTGCAGCGAATGGAAGATTTCAGTAATTCGAAGAGAACTCACTGCCCGGATAGTGTTTGCAGTTTCTTGGCCGCCAGACGCGCTGCGTTGGTGTTCGGATAATCGTTCACGACCCGATTCAGATACTCGCTGGCTTTCGGCTTGTTGTTCAGGTCGATTTCGATATAACCGAGCTTCAACAACGCATCCGGAACTTTCGGGCTGTCAGGGTGGCTTTCGAGCACTTTGAGCAAAGCCGTGCGGGACGAACTGAAATCCTGATTGACGCGGTACGCTTCGCCAAGCCAGTACTGCGCGTTGCCGGATAAAGGTCCAGACGAATTACGGCTTAAATAGGCCTTGAATTCCTCGATCGACTGCGTAGTCCGGCCGTTTCTGAGGTCGTCGTAGGCCTGTTTGTATTCCTGGTCTTCGGAAACTGCCGCGGCCGGTTCGCTCGGAGGCGGCGGCGCGGCAGGCTGTGGATTTTCGGCAGGCGCCTGACTATTCGGCGGAGTAGCCGCCTGGTCCAGATCGGTAGGTTGATTATTGGAACCCTGAGTTTGCTCTGCCGGTTGCGCTCCGCCGGAAGGCTGCATAGTGTCCAGATCGGCAGGCTGCCCTGTATCGCCGCCGTTTTCGCCGGCTGGTGCTCCCGCATTCGGGCCGCCGCTCGACACCTTGTTTTCGAGATTTTGCATTCTCTCATCAAAATCCGAATACATCGTGCTCAGCCGTTTCTTCAGCTCGGTGTTCTGATAAGACTGTTCTTCGACCTTTCCTGTCAGCTCGCGCACTTCGTTTTGCAGTTGCTCGATGCGGCTCATCAGCTCGTACAGGGTCTTACCGGACGCAGCCGCCTGCGGATTCAGAGTTTGCGGGACCGGCGGCGGCATGCTCGGATCGTTGACCACAGGGGCCAATGCGCAGGCATTAACGGATATACCGCCTATAAGAGTCGCCAACAGCAAGGGACGCATGTTCATTTACTTATAAACCAGTTCGACGCGGCGGTTAAGTTCCCAGGCGGATTCGTCACTGCCGAAAGCGGCCGGTTTTTCTTCGCCATAGCTAACCAGGTCGATCTGACTGTCGGAAACGCCTTGCGCCCGCATCAAATTCGCGACCGATTTGGAGCGGTTCTCGCCCAGTGCGATATTGTATTCGCGCGAACCGCGTTCGTCGGCATGACCTTCCAGGGCAAGCCGTTGGTTTGGATGGCCGGCCAGATAACGGGCATGTGCGGAGATGACCGATTCAAAATCCGGCTGGATCTGGCTGCTGTCTAGCATGAAGTAGATCGTTGATTTGGACAGCGGGTTATTCGGATCGGAAAACTCGGGACCCAAACGGCTATTGCCATAACCGCCTGCACCACCACCTGCACCGAATTGCGAGCCGCCCAGCCCCGCACCGTTATTCAGGCCGCCGGTGGCTGCGTCATTGACCCCGCTGGCGCCCATTTGCGAGCCGTCGGTCAAGGCTTGATCGGCTTCGTCATCGCTGCAAGCGGTCAAAAACATGGCGCTTATTGCTAAAGCTAAGAGTGTTTTATTCAATTTCATCTTTAAGATCCCGAAAAATAAGGCAATAATTTTACAAAAAAAAGGGGAGCATGCCAAATCGGGCAGGGGATTTTTAGCTTAGCCCTGCCTACAATGGTCATTCGAAGAATTATGGCGCCCAGGCCGGTTCGCGCACCGCGTTGCTGTCGAAGATCAGCTTTTGCTGCATCTTGCCGTCCAGTGAAACGGCCGCCAGATAGCCGCCGCTGCCGCGTTGCGAGGCGTATAAAATCAGGTCGCCGTTTGGCGCGAAACTGGGAGACTCGTCGGTCGGGCCGCTGGTCAGCACGTTGATCGCGCCGGTCGCGACATCCAATACTGCGATCCGGTAGTCATTGCCGTTACCGTGCACCATTGCGATATTTTTGCCGTCCGGTGAAAAGCTGGCGCGCGCATTGTAGCTGCCAGAGAAGGTGATCCGTTTTTCCGCGCCGCCCTGGCTCGAAACCCGGTAAAGCTGCGGTTTGCCGCCGCGGTCTGAAGTAAACACGATAGTGCCGCCGTCAGGCGACCAGGTCGGTTCGGTATCGATTGCGGTGCTGTTCGTGACTTTGAGCAACGAGTTGCTTACCAGATTCAGCACGTAAATATCCGGGCTGCCGTCCTTCGACAGGGTCAGCGCAAGCTTGCTGCCATCCGGCGACCAGGATGGCGCGCCGTTGATGCCGGGGAATTCGGCGACCTTGACCCGCTGTCCGGTCGCGAGCGTTTGGACGTAGATCGCGGCGGTTTTTCTTTCGAACGAGACATAAGCCATTTTGCGGCCGTCCGGCGACCAGGCCGGCGACATCAACGGTTCCGATGAAGTCGCGATTGTTTGCGGATTGAAGCCGTCCGCATCGGCGACCTGCAGTCGATGTGTTGCTGAGGCGCCCTGGCCGCTGCTGGTGATGTAGGCGATACGGCCGCTGAACACGCCTTTTTTGCCGATCAGCTTTTCGAAGATCAGATCGCTGATATGATGGGCAGTACGGCGCAGGTCCTGTGCGCTCGAAGTCATCCGGTAGCCAATCAACTGGCTGCCGTTATTCACATCGAACAACTGGAACTGCACATTGTATTGGCCGCCGGCCGGGACCGCTTGGCCGACCACGATATAATTCTGGCCGACCGATTTCCATTGTTCGAACTGGATTGCCTCAGGAGTGGTCGGCCGGCTCGGCATGTATTGTTCGCTCATCGGTTTAAAATAGCCGCTGTGTCCCAGGTCGTTGCTCACGACGCTGCTGATGCTGACCGGCGCGGGGCCCTGTTGGGCGAACGGTACGATCGCGATCGGCAGCGCGCTTTCAACCCCTTCGGTGATTTCGATATCCATTTCCGCGCGCAGCAACGGCGCAAACAGACTTAACAAGCCGATGACGACGATTTTCTTTATTCTCTTCACGCGCAGACCTCTTTAAACACGTATTAAATTTTATTCTTTGGTAGGGTATGCAGTGCGTACCCTGCTTGTTAAGAATATGAAACAGTAAAAAACAAGCCATCGCCCTCGGGAGAGCCTGGATAAAGGGATAAAATGTTTTATTCGATCCCTATAGCTTACCCAATTTCTGTATTTTCCTGTTAATCAATAAGCTCGATCCGGATCAAAAGTAAACGTAAACGAGCGAAAGTTTTTCGCGAATACGTCCTTGTCCGGAGGCACCGGCAATGGCGATGCCTTATTGACCGCATTCTCGGCCGAACGATCAAAAATTTCGTCCCCGCTCGAGGCAATCACTTCGGCCTCGATCACGGTGCCATCGGACATCAGTCTGACCCGGATTCGGCACTTCAAGCCGGATTTCGTCGAAATCGGCCGAATCCAGCTCCGGTTAACTTTCAGTCGAATTGCCTTGATCGCGTTATTGATGGCATCCTGCGATGCGGCGGCTTTGGCTCGTGCAGCCTCCTGAGCGGCCTTTTCTGCAGCCGCTCTTTCCGCTTCTGCCTTGGCTTCGGCTTCCGCTTTGGCTTTCGCAACGGCTGCTTTTTCTGCTTCGGCCTTAGCTTTTGCTTCTGCTTCTGCTTTGGCTTTCGCAACGGCGGCCTTTTCCGCTTCGGCCTTGGCTTTTGCTTCGGCTTCTGCTTTGGCCTTCGCCGCGGCCGCTCTCTCCGCTTCCGCCTTGGCTTTTGCTTCGGCTTCTGCTTTCGCCTTCGCGGCGGCGGCTTTTTCGGCTGCCGCTTTTTCAGCCGCTAATTTTTTAGCTTTTTCTGCCTCGGCCTTTGTCTTGGCTTCTGCCTCTGCTTTGGCCTTGGCAGCTTTTTCAGCCGCGAGTTTTTTCGATTTCTCCGCCGCAGCCTTTTCCGCTTCCGCTTTTGCGGCTTTTTCCGCTTCGGCCTTCTCTGCCTTTGCCTTGGCGGCCGTTTCCGCTTTTTCGGCGGCGAGCCTTTGCGCTTTCATGGCGGCCAGTTTTTCGGCTTCCGTCTTGGCTTTCGCGGCGGCGGCCTTTTCCGCTTTCGCAGCCGCTTCGGCTTTTTCGGCAGCCAGTTTCTGCGCCTTCTCCGCAGCGGCTTTTTCGGCTTCGGCTTTTGCCTTGGCGGCGGCTTCCGCTTTTTCCGCAGTCAGTTTTCTCGCTTTTGCCTCGGCTTCGGCTTTCTCAGCCGCAAGCTTCTGCGCCTTGGCTTCGGCGGCTTTTTCTGCATCGGCTTTGGCCTTCGCGGCCGCCTCGGCTTTTTCAGCCGCCAGTTTTTTCGCTTTTAACGCCGCTTCTTCAGCTTCGGCCTTGGCTTTTTCTTCGGCCAGTTTTTGCGCTTTCAGAGCGGCCGCTTTTTCCTCAGCTTTTCTTTCTTCAGCAGCCTTCGTAGCGGCGGCTTTCGCTTTTGCAGCCTGGGCCTCCGCTATCGCGGCGGCCTTTTTCTGCATTTCGGCGGCCTGCTCGACCTCGGGGGCCGGAGCCGGCTCTTGCTCCGTTACGGGTTCTGGCTTCGCCTTGGCCGACGGTTGTTCTGGCGGTTGTTCGACGATAGTGGCCTGAATGATTTCCGGCTGGGGCGGTCCGGAATTGTCCGATATCTTGAGAAGCGTGCTGAGGATGAACAACAGCACGATCGAAACATGCAGTGCCAGGGCCAGTACGAATGGCCATGAATACTTTTTTGTGTTCATCCTGCTCAGTTTTCTTCAGGCCGTGTCAACAAGCCCACATTCGGCACGCCGGTATTCTTCAGGCCGGCCATCATCGCGACGACCGTGCCGTAATCGACGTCTTTGTCGGCTTCGATCAGTACCTGGGTTTCGGGTTTTTCGGCCAGGATCGCCGACACCTTGCCGTTGACTTCTTCGGGTTCGATCGGTTCCTGATCCTTTTCGCAGCACATGATGTAATATTTGTAGCCATCCTCGGATTCCCGGTGGATCGTCAGAACCAGGGGAGGATCGTTCTTTTGCTCGACGACCGCTGATTCGGCCTCCGGAAGATCAACCTTCACGCCGGTCTGCAGCAGCGGCGTCGTAATCATGAAAATAATCAGCAATACCAGGGTCACGTCGATATAAGGGACGACGTTGATTTCCCCCATCGGCTTTCTGCGCCGGTTTTTGCCTTGTCTGCTCATTTCTGGTGTGCCTGTCTTTGCAATAAAACGACAAATTCTTCGACGAACAATTCGTAGCGGCCGATCAGCCGGTCCAGGTTCGTCGAGAAGCGGTTGTAGGCGATAACGGCGGGAATCGCTGCGAACAGGCCGATCGCGGTCGCGATCAACGCTTCGGCGATGCCGGGTGCGACCTGCGCGAGAGTGGCCTGCTTGACGTTGCCCAGCGAGCGGAATGAATTCATGATCCCCCAGACGGTGCCGAACAGACCGACGTAAGGACTGGTCGAGCCGACCGTCGCTAAAAACGGCAAATGTTCATCGAGCCGGTCCAGTTCGCGGGACAATTCGATCCGCATCGCGCGTTGCGCACTTTCGACCTGCACCATCGGTTCGACATTGCCGGCCTGACGCATTCGGGAGAACTCCTTATAACCGGCCAGGAAGATTTTTTCGATGCCTTCGGGTTCGAAACCTTTCGCAGTCAGTTTACGGTAAAGTTCCGCGAGGGGGACGCCAGACCAGAATTCGGCCTCAAACTCATCTGTGATTGTGATCGCGCGGTTAAGTTCCTTGCGTTTCGAGAAGATAAATGTCCAGGAAGCGAGCGAGGCCGAGACCAGCAGCGCCATTACGAACTGGACGACAATACTGGCTTCCTTGATGAGGTGGAGGATCGATAAATCAGTGTTCATTCTTCAATGGGTCTAAACAAATGTTGAGGAATCGCTTTCGGGGTCATCGCGCATGCATCGAGACAGGCGATGCGGACAATGCCCTTACATAAAATATCGCTGCCGCGCGTGATCTCCTGTTCGAAGACCAGGCTGGCTTTTTTCGTCTCGATGATTTTAGCGCTGACGAACAGCATGTCGTTGAAACATGCCGGCTTCAGGTAATCGATCTGCAAAGATCGCACCACAAAGAGTATGCCGTAGTCAGCCTTCAGTGCGTCCTGTTCATGGCCAAGCGCGCGCAGCATTTCGGTTCGGGCGCGTTCGAAAAAATTCAGATAATTTGAGTGAAACACGACCCCGCCCGCGTCGGTGTCTTCGTAATAGACACGGATCGGCCATGTGAACGGTTTCACAGTTTCAGCAGCATGCACCATGATAAGGATAAATTTTAACGATTCAAGTGAATCTTAGAAATTACTCGAACAAATCGAGCGAAGCGCCCAGCGGCTTGGGCGGTTTCAGGCCGAAATGCAGATAGGCATTCTGAGTCACGACCCGGCCCCTCGGCGTGCGCATGATGAACCCCTGCTGCAGCAGATAAGGCTCCAGCACGTCTTCGATCGTACCCCGCTCTTCGCTGATCGCGGCGGAGAGGGTATCCAGACCGACCGGCCCGCCGCCGAAGTTCTCTATCATTGTTAAAAGCAATTTCCGGTCCAATGCGTCAAAGCCGTTATGATCCACTTTTAACATGTCTAGAGCCTGAACGGAAATCTGTTCGGACACCACGCCGCCGCCTTTGACCTCCGCAAAATCGCGCACCCGGCGCAGCAGGCGGTTCGCGATTCGCGGCGTGCCGCGTGCGCGTTTGGCGATTTCCAGTGCGCCGTTCGGTTCGATCAGGATGTTCAGCAGAGTAGCCGAGCGGGTGATGATCTTGGCCAGTTCGTCGATCGAATAGAATTCGAGCCGCTGCACAATCCCGAAGCGGTCGCGCAGCGGCGAAGTCAACAGGCCTGCCCGGGTCGTCGCGCCGACCAGCGTGAACGGCGGCAAGTCCAGCTTGATCGAGCGCGCGGCCGGGCCTTCGCCGATCATGATATCGAGCTGATAGTCTTCCATCGCCGGATAAAGAATTTCCTCGACCGCAGGACTCAGTCGGTGGATTTCGTCGATGAACAGCACGTCGTGCGACTCGAGATTGGTCAGCAGGGCGGCCAGGTCGCCGGCCTTTTCAAGCACGGGCCCCGAGGTTTGCCGGATATTGACCGACATCTCGGCCGCGATGATGTTCGCGAGCGTCGTTTTGCCGAGGCCGGGCGGGCCGAAAATCAGTACATGATCGAGCGCCTCCTGGCGCGCGATCGCGGCCTGGATGAAAATTTCCATCTGGGTGCGCAATTCTTGCTGGCCGACATAGTCGGCAAGTTTTTTCGGACGGATCGCACGGTCCTGGCGCTCTTCATCGAGTTTGCTGTGCGGCGCGATCAGGCGGTCTTTTTCAATCATCGCGCCGCACCCTGTAATGCCAGCCTGATAATATCTTCGCAGCGCTTGTCTTCGCTAGCGATATTTTGCACCATTTTGGATGCATCCTGCGGCTTGTAACCCAAGGCGCATAAGGCGCTGATCGCTTCCTGCTTCGGCGAATTGGCGGCGGAATTGACGTTGATGCTGATGTCCAACGTTGCGCCGCCGCCGAATTCGGGCAGGCGATCGCGCATTTCGATGATCAGGCGCTCGGCGGTTTTCTTACCGACACCGGGCAGGCGGACCAACGCATGGGTATCGTTATCATGGATCGCGCGTTGAAATTGCTCCGCCGGCAGTCCGGACAACAGCGTCAACGCCAGCTTCGGGCCGACGCCGCTGACCTTGATCAGGCTTCGGAACAGGGCACGGTCGGGTTCGGTTGAAAAGCCGAATAAAATATGAGCATCCTCGCGTACGACCAGATGCGTATGCAGCTTGACCTCGCTGCCGACAGGCGGCAGATTATAAAACGTGGTCATCGGCGCTTCGACTTCATAGCCGACGCCATGTACATCGAGCAGTAACAGGGGAGGGGCTTTATGCACCAGAATCCCGCGCAGAAAACCGATCATCGTACGGTGCTCCGCTGCATACGCAACGCGGTCTGCCGGTAATGCGAATGGCACAGGCAAATCCCCAGCGCGTCGCTGGCGTCGATTTGCATTTCGCCTTGAATGCCAAGCAGAATTTTGACCATATGCTGCACCTGTGTTTTTTCCGCGTTGCCCTTGCCGACCAGCGCCTGCTTGACCTGGCGGGCCGCATATTCGAAGACCGGCAGGTCCGCGGTCTGCACTGCGCAGATTGCCGCGCCGCGCGCCTGGCCGAGCTTCAGTGCCGAATCGGCGTTTTTATGCATGAACACCTGTTCGATCGCCATCTGCTCGGGATGATAGACTTCAATGATTTCGAGTACCGAATCGAAAATCTGTTTCAACCGGTCCGGAAAATATTCGGCCTGGACCCGGATGCAGCCGCTGGCAATGTAGCGGCAGCTTTTCGGCCCCTGCTCGATAATCCCGTAACCCGTTAGGCGTGAGCCGGGATCGATGCCGAGAATTCGGATGGCCTGGCTCTCTTTATGAATGGAAGGCAAATCCGGTCAGCCTGCGAACTGGGCCATAATGTCCTCGCTGATGTCTGCGTTCGAATAGACATTCTGCACGTCGTCGAGATCTTCCAGTCGGTCGATCAGGCGCAGCATTTTTTCCGCGTCTTCCGCGTCGAGCTCGGTATTAGTCGAAGCCTGCATCGTGACTTCGGCGTTGTCGGGCATGAAGCCGGCCGCGATCAGCGCCTCCTTCACGGCCAGATAATCTTCCGGCGAGGTCATCACGTCGATCGAACTGTCGTCATTGGTGATCACGTCGTTCGCGCCGGCTTCGAGCGCGGCTTCCATCAGCGCGTCTTCATCGACGCCTTCCGCATAACTCAGGATGCCGGTTTTCGTGAACAAATAAGCGACCGAGCCATCGGTGCCGAGGTTGCCGCCCGCCTTGGTGAACGCATGGCGCACATCGCTGACGGTGCGGTTGCGGTTGTCGGTCAGACATTCGACCATTACCGCGGTGCCACCGGGGCCATAGCCCTCGTAGCGCACTTCTTCGTAATTGACCCCTTCCTGCGCCCCGGATGCTTTCTTGATCGCGTTGTCGATCGTGTCGCGGCGCATGTTCGAGCCGAGCGCTTTGTCGATTGCGGTGCGCAAGGTCGGGTTGCTGCCCGCGTCGGGGCCTCCGGATTTGACCGCGACGGTGATCTCACGCAGCAGTTTGGTGAAGATTTTACCGCGTTTGGCGTCCTGTCCGGCCTTGCGGTGCTTGATATTTGCCCATTTACTGTGTCCAGCCATTGTTTTTCTCTTAACTACCTTTTATTCAATATCGTAGGGTACGCATTGCGTACCTTTTTGAGTCTTTCAAATTGGAGGTTTCATTAATAAGGCGCGCGATTCGTATCTTACAAGGTTTTTTGTTTGCTTTCGGTTGACCTTATAAAGATACGCAATGCGTACCCTACAGAATATGCCGCAATATCGCTGCCAAACTCGGCCCATCCACAAAATGATCGGCCAGTTCGCGGACGACCGGCCGCGCGGCGACCCCGCCGAAGCCGATCACGCTGACGCCTTCCTGCTTGGCCTCCATATCGGTCTTGCCGTCGCCGATCATCACCAGCGGGCTATCCGGACGCTTGAGGTCCCGGCAAATCTGCGCCTTGCCGCCGGTCCTGGCGAGTGGGGAAGTCTGGTCAAAATCTCGGTAGCTGCCGTCGGCGTTGAAATAAACATCAACCGCATGCACATGATTTTCCGGCACGCCCAAGAAGCCCGCCAGCGGCAGAATCGCCTGGCGCAGGCCGCCGCTGACGATGTGCAGTTCCTTGCCGTGCGCGGCGAGCGCCGAAAATACATCCGCAACCCCATCGACCATTTCGGCGATATAAAGGCCGGCCAGCCACTCGATGCTGTCTGCATCGGGACGAATCAGGGACAGCCGCTTTTCATAGACCGCTTCGAGCGGCACTTCGCCGTTCATCGCCGCATCGGTCAGCCGGGCCATCGCTTCGCCCATCCCGACACGGCCGGCCAATTCGTCGATGCCTTCGATCCGGCTCAGCGTACTGTCGCAATCGAAACAGATGACGCCGAAACTCATAAATTGATTTGGGTGACCTGATGCACCGGCGGGACATCGTGCAGTTGCTGCAGTATATCGGCGCCGACCGGCTCGGTGACGCTGATCACCGCCATCGCCTGTTGTTTGCCGTCGGCCATGCCGACCTGCATCCGGGTGATGTTGATGTTCGCATTGCCGAGCACCGCGCTGATCGCAGAAATCACGCCCGGTCGGTCATCATGCCGGGTAATCAGCAGAGTGCCTTCAGGCACAATTTCAATGTCGAAATGATTGATGCTGATCAATCGCGGATGGTGGCCGCCAAGCAGTACGCCCGAGGCGCTGATGCTTTGATTGGCGCTGTGGCCGGTCACCTTAATCAACGAGACATAATCTTCGGTTTCCGCGGTTTTCGATTCTATCAGCGAAATGCCCTGACGTTTGGCGATGTTTTCGGCGTTGACTCGGTTGACGGGGGTCGAAAATTGATCAACCAGCACGCCGACCAGGGCGGCCACAGAAATCGGACGCGTTTCGACTTCGGCGGCGCGACCGTATACCGCAACTTCAAGCTTTTCGATCGGCTGGGTAGCAAGCCCGACCACGACCTTGCCCAGTTTGGTTGCAAGATTCAAATAGTCCTGGGATTTTTGCAGTTCTTCCGCGGATACTCTCGGTAGGTTGATGGCGTTGATTGCTTCGCCGGTCTGCAGAAAGGTGACTGCCTGGCGCGCGATTTCGACGCTGACCGCGACCTGTGCTTCGGCGGTCGAAGCGCCCAGATGCGGCGTGAAGACGATATTGTCGAGTTCGAGCAAGGGAGAGCCGACCGGCGGTTCGTTTTCGAACACGTCGAGCGCGGCGCCAGCGATTTTGCCGTTTTTCAGCGCCTCATACAGCGCGTCTTCGTCGATCAGGCCGCCGCGTGCGCAGTTGATGATCCGCGCGCTCTTCTTCATCATGCCGAATTGCGCGGCGCCGATGATATTCTTGGTTTTTTCGATCAGCGGGCAGTGCAGGGTCAAATAATCGGCGCGGCTGACCAGTTCGTCGAGGCTGACTGCTTCGACGCCGAGATCGGCGAATATTTCCGGGGCGACAAACGGATCATAAGCAATCACTTTCATTCTCAGCCCGTGGCCGCGCTGCGCGACGATGCGCCCGATCGTGCCGAAGCCGAGGATTGCCAGGGTCTTGTGCGCGACTTCCGCGCCCATCAGCTTCGAGCGCTCCCATTTGCCGGCGCGCACTGAACTGTCGGCGGTCGGCAGCCTGCGGCTCAGCGACATCATGTGCGCAATCGCCAGTTCGGCGGTGGTGGTCGCGTTTGCGTCCGGCGTATTCATCACGATCACGCCCATTTCGGTCGCGGCCGGAATGTCGACATTGTCGACGCCGATGCCGGCGCGGCCGATCAGTTTCAGGCGCTTGGCGGCCTGCAAGACTTTTGGGGTCACCTTGGTATCGCTGCGGATCAGTAGCGCATCGAAATCTCCGATAATGTTACACAAGCCGTCTTCGTCGAGCCCGGTTTCAATATGAACCTGGAGGCCGGATTGCTCGCTCAAATAATTAATGCCGGCTTCGGATAACTTGTCGGAGATGAGAATTCTTTTCATAGTGCTATTGGCCGAGTGAGACTTGCTAAAAAGGTCCTATTCTAACAGACTCGGCTCTTTCCCGGTATCGGCTTTAGGTGATTCCAATGACTCCTGCCTGATTTTGCGGCTTTCTGTAAAATTTCACCGAACTCCTTTGGAAATGAAAAATGCTTCAGCTTTTGTTCAAGCCGGCGTCGGGCCGATTTGGTATAATCCCGGATTTCAAGCATGAGGTTTATGGCCGTCTTTGAGTGAAGGCCGGCGATGAAGAGGTTGTGATTGTCCAGGGCTAAAATTTTATTTGCATTACCGGTATTTGCATTGGCCGTATGGCTTGCTCTGTCGGCCATTCCCCGGTTGTACGACACTGTGCTGGAAATCGCGTTTACCACGATTACCGGCAAGAAAATCGCGCTACAGGAATGGCGCGGCAAACCGATAATCGTAACCTTTTGGGCCACCGACTGTCCTTCGTGTATGCTTGAAATTCCGCATTTGATCGATTTGTATCGAGAGTTTCATCCGCAAGGTCTTGAAATGATTGCGGTCGCGATGGCTTATGATCCGCCGAATCATGTGGTCGAAATGACGCGTGCGAAGCAATTGCCTTATCATGTCGCCCTCGATTTGAATTCGGCCCATGCGCTGGCGTTCGGCGATGTGCAATTTACTCCGACGACTTTTCTGATAAGCCCGGTAGGTAAAATCGCCGAGAAATCGGTCGGTGTTTTCGATTATCTCTCCTGGCGAAACCGAATTGCCGCAATGTTGAACAAAGGATGAGCCATGCTCTGGTTAAAAGCGTTTCATTTGATATTCATGGTCACCTGGTTCGCCGGGCTGTTTTATCTGCCGCGCCTGTTCGTTTATCATGCGATGAGTTCCGACAGTGTCAGCCGCGAGCGTTTCAAGATCATGGAACGCAAACTGTATTACGGGATCATGACGCCGGGCATGGTGCTGACCTTGCTGTTCGGTGTCTGGATGCTGGTCGATTATGCCTGGGAAATTTACCGGACCAGCGGCTGGCTGCACGCAAAATTGACTTTGCTGGCACTGTTGGTCGGCTACCATGCTTTATGCGGTAAATGGCTCGCCGATTTCAAAAATGACCGTAATCACCACAGTCATGTCTATTTCCGCTGGATGAATGAGGTGCCGGTGTTGTTTCTGTTCGGCATCGTGATTCTGGCCGTGGTCAAACCTTTCTAATTGCGATTTTTAACCCCATGAAACACATCATCACCCTGTCCGGCGACATCGGCAGCGGCAAGTCTTCGGTCGCGGCGGAGCTGCAAAAACTGACCGTCTATGACATTATTGGTACCGGCAAAATCCAGCGCGCAATCGCCGAGCGGCGCGGTCTGACCACGCTCGAGCTGAACAAGATTTCTGAAACCGACCGCAGCGTCGACGACGAGATCGACAATTATGTGATCGAGACCGGCAAAACCCAGGACCATTTGATCATCGACTCGCGTCTGGCTTGGCATTTCATTCCGTCCGCGTTCAAGGTGTATTTGTCGGTCGATCCGATGATCGGCGCGGAACGGGTTTTCAGCGCCGGACGCAGCGACGAGAACAATCCGTCACTCGAAGCGACGCTGCAAAACAATCTGAAGCGTCAAAGCTATGAGGATCAGCGTTTTTACAAATTGTATAACGTGCATTTTAGGCTGTACGATAATTACGATTTGATCGTCGATACGTCTTATACGGCACCGGAAATCATCGCTCGGAAAATCCATGACTGCTTTGAGCAAAGGAATCAAGGCGTCAAGTTTCCCGAGCTTTGGCTGGACCCACGAAGACTGTTACCGACGCGTGCACTGGAACCTGAAGCGGCCGCGCAGGTAAAAGCCGCTTTCGATTTCAGTCAGCCGATCTCGGTGTTTGTTCATGACGGCCTGATTTATATCGCTGAAGGCCATAAAAAAACGCTGGCGGCGCGTAAGGCTGGTCTCGATCTGATTCCTGCGCGCATCCTGGCCGAAGACGCAGCAAATCCGCAACGCCGGTTTAGCGAACTAGCCGAAGCCGTGTCTCCGTCGATCCGGCAAGCCTGGGAAGCTGTGATGGACGTCGGCGTTTAAGGGATGCGGCAACGAAAGCCGGGCGCAAATCCGGATTGAAGATGGCGCTGTTTTTTCTGCTGGCGTCATCCGTAACGGAGCAATGTCCCGTTAAACTCTTTTAATTTTATCCGCCAGGCTTCTTCAGCATTTTACGCACTTCGCCCAGGTGCATTTCTTCCTGCGCGATCAATCGCCTGGCATACTCTTCAAGCAGCACATGATGTCCGCTGACCAGGTCGAGCAACGTGTTATAGGCTGACAGCGCCAGCATTTCATGATCGAGCGACTCGCGTAGGATATCGCCGATGTCATGCTTATGGGTCTCAAGCAGCGGTCCGATGCCGAGCGAGGGGTGGGCGTCCAGAAGGGTGATCAGCTCGCCCGCTTCGTTCGCATGCTGCAATGACTCGATGGCCTGCGTCCGCATCCAGCCGACGATCGGTATGCGTCCGTAGCCGACCACCATCAACGCATAATGCGTATAGCGCACCACGCCGGCCAATTCGGTTTCCAGAATCTTGTTCAGCACGGTGACGACTTCGTCTTTATCGAATCCGTTTTGAGCCATGACTGCCTCCAAAGCAAAAGGATGAAAGTCTTACTATATCGGGTTTAACGGAATTTTGCGACTCCGGCCTGTCCTGTACAGCCGGGATTTACTGAAATTGCCCGCCGAACCGGTGATCGGGGCTGCGGCGTTGACTTGTGCGCCGATCATGTTATAAAAGCCGAAGTTTCGTACGACAGGACGCTCGATGAACGACTCACGCTATTATGTTCTTGCTGTGCAATTGAATGATCCGGAGCATTTCCGCGCGGTATTCGGATCAGCTGTCGTAGAGGTCGCGCACACCGATTTGACCCACGGCATCGAGCGATTTTGCGGACTGTTGCTGAGCCGTTATCAACGCTATGGCGAGGTGATTTCACCCGGGTTCGGCCGCTGGCATTGCGTGTTCGCTGTGAAAGACTCGCTGATGCGCACGGACATGCAGGAGCAGCTGCCGATATTGCGGGAAATGGGCATCGTCATGATGCGCGACCTGCTGCGCGGCTGTTTCGGCCAAGCCACCGGCAGCCGCCAGGGCTTCAATCTGGTCATTGCCGAGACAGAGGCAACGGATCCTGAATCCATTGCTCGCGCCGTGGACCAGGCATTGCTTGAGGAAACCGCAGCCTGCCTGTTCCGGACCGATGTCTCGGAGGAGTTTGTAAGGCAATTGCTCAACAGCGAGGGACTGTTGAGCTATTTTCAACCGATCGTCGAACTGCAAAACGGAAATACAGTCGGTTACGAGGGGCTTACGCGCGGCCCGGTCGATTCGGCGGTGCACCTTGCGGATGGGCTATTCGGCGCGGCCCGCTATCATCGGCTGACCGAAGCGCTGGAGTTGGCCTGTTTGCGGCGTTCGATTGGCTGGCTGCACGCCATTCCCGAGCCGTTATGGATCTCAGTAAACCTGGGGCCCGCGTTGCTGATGTCGCCCGAATTCAGTCAATTTATCCGTGAGCCGGAGATCGAACCGTTGTTGCCGCGCGTGGTATTCGAATTGACCGAGCATGTGCCGGTGGCTTCGGTGGCAGGGCTGCACGATGCGGTCACCGCGCTATTTCCCGCGGCTTTGCGTTTGTCACTCGACGATACCGGCTGCGGTTTCTTCGATTTGACCACGGTCGAAGCGATGCAACCCGAAATCGTGAAACTCTGCATCACGGTAATCAGCAGAATAGGCCGCAGTCCTGAGGTGGAGCGCGAGATGCAGAGGACCATTCAGGCTGTTACCAAATTGGGTGCCCTGATTTTGGGGGAGGGCGTCGAGTACGCCTATCAGGCCGAAGTCCTGAAACGCAGCGGCGCGACGTTGGCGCAAGGCAATTATTTCGGTCTTCCAAAGCCTGCCATTGAACTTTTTCCCTTGTAATCTCAAGCGCTTGTTTATTGCATTTCAATCGCTCTGATCTATTCTTCTGATGGCTAAGTGTTTGCGGAGACCAGTCCTCTTCCTAGCTTTTTTTCTTTACTGAATTTATTTTGGATATCTCCCTATGATCGCGATATTTCTCGGAATCCTGCTGTTTTTGGTCCTGATTTTTGTTTTGCTGTACAACGCATTGATCGCGAAGAAGAATGCGGTCGGCAATGCCTTCGGCACGATCGATGCGATGCTGAAAAAGCGTTACGATCTGTTGCCGAATCTGCTCGAAACGGTGAAGCAATACATGGACTTCGAGCGTGAAACACTGACCAAAGTCACCGAGCTCAGAAGCCGGGCAGCCGATCCAGGTTTACCTTCGGATCAGAAAGTCCAGGTCGATAATCAGATCGGTCAGGCGATGCGCGGAATCATGGTCCAGGTCGAAAATTATCCCGAGCTGAAAGCCAATCAGAATTTCATCCAGCTGCAGGCTGCCTGGAACGAAATCGAGGAACAAATTTCTGCGGCACGACGAACATACAATGCCGCGGTGATGAGCTATAACAATGCATGCGAACAATTTCCGACAAATATTCTGGCGGGCATGATGAATTATTCGCTCAAAACTTATATCGAAATTCCGGAGGAAGAAAGAAAAAATATCAGCGCGAGGGAACTGTTCAGAAGCTGAGCCCTTTGCCCACCCTTAAAATGCTTGACGCCTTATGAATTCGGCTGACGATTTTATCAAACTTTATAGCAATAACCTGGCGCCGATACTGCGCGATCTGGAGCCGGGCCGGAAAGCATTGCTGGTTCTGTTTGCGAGTGGTATGGTGTTTCTGCTCGTGAGCGTGCCCGGTTTTGTGCTGCTGTCTCGCACCGGCCAGTGGATTTATTTACTGGCGGCAGCGCCGTTTGCGATCATGGCGCTTTATCAGTTTTACCGATTCAGCCAAAAGAAGCAGGATTACGCAGCCGAATTCAAGAATTGTGTGATCCGCGAGTTGGTCGCATTGATTGATCCGCATCTTGATTATTTTCCGCATCGTTATATCGACGAAAACGATTACCGGGCGTCCGATATTTTTAGAAACCGGATCGATCGTTTTCAGGGCGACGATCTGGTCGAAGGCACGTTCGGGGCGACCCGTTTCCGCTTTTCCGAGCTGCTGCATCAGGAAAAACATGAAACGACCGATTCGAAAGGACGCAGGCAAACGCGCTGGGTGACCATATTTCAGGGTATTTTTTTCATCGCCGACTTCAACAAACATTTTCTGGGCAAGACTTATGTCGTGCCTGATGCGAGAGGGAGTTTTCTGGGGATCGGCAAGCTGTTCGAAAAATGGAGCTTCGGCCGCGGCAGCATCGTCGAGCTGGAGAACCCGGAGTTTGAAAAACTGTTTACCGTGTATGGGACCGATCAGGTCGAAGCCCGTTATATTCTGTCGCCGTCGCTGATGGAACGGCTGGTCAATTTCAGGAATAAGGCGGGGACCCGAGTCCACATTTCGTTTATCCATTCGAAATTGTTCGTGGCCTTGTCGGTCAATCAGAATCTGTTTGAGCCGAAGATTTTCTCGAGCGGAGTGCAGTCCGACTATTTGCGGGATTATTTCCGCTATCTGATGCTGGTTACCGGAATCGTCGATGACCTGAATCTGAATCTGAGGATTTGGGGGAAAGTATAAAAAAGTCGTTCCCACGCAGGTGCGTGGGAACGATGTGCAGCAAAGCGATCAAACCGCGTTTCTGATCCGCTCCATCGCTTTTTCGAGGTTCGCCATGCTGGTCGCGATCGAAATCCGGATATGCCCCGGCGTACCGAATGCTGAGCCTGGCACGAGCGCGACACCGGCTTTCTCGATCAGATATTCCGAAAAACCCAGATCATCATCGATCCCGTCCAGGCGCGCAAGCAGTTTTTCGATGTTCGGGAACACATAAAAGGTGCCGTCGGTTTCGATGCAGTCGATCCCATTGATCTTGTTGAATTCGGCCACCACGTAATCATGGCGCTTCTTGAATTCGACGCACATGTCGTTGATGAAGCTTTGGTCGCCGGTCAGCGCGGCTTCGGCGGCGACCTGCGAAATCGAGGTCGGGTTCGAAGTGCTTTGCGACTGCACGGTCGTCATCGCCTCGATCAGGTCGGCGGGACCCGCCGCATAGCCGATCCGCCAGCCGGTCATCGAATAGGCCTTCGACACGCCGTTCATCACCACGGTCCGATCGTACAGGTCCGGATGCGCATTCAGGATGTTTACGAACGTGCCCTGTTCCCAGAGAATGTGCTCGTACATGTCATCGGTCGCGATGATGATGTTCGGGTAGTCCTTCAACACGTCGCCGAGCGCCTTCAGTTCGTCGAGCGTGTAGGCGATGCCGGACGGATTGGAGGGGCTGTTGATGAAGATCAGCCGGGTCTTCGGGGTGATCGCGGCGCGCAATTGCTCTGGCGTGATCTTGAAGCGCTGCGCCTGCGTCGTTTCGATAATCACCGGCACGCCGTCCGCAAGCAGCACCATATCCGGATAAGACACCCAGAACGGGGCAGGGATGATCACTTCGTCGCCCGGATTCAGCAATGCCTGCGTCAAATTGTACGAGCTTTGTTTGCCGCCGCAGGAAACCAGCACCTGTTTTGGCTGATAGTCGAGGCCGTTATCCTTTTTGAACTTATCGATGATTGCCTTCTTCAAACTGGCGATGCCGTCCACGGCGGTGTACTTGGTGAAGCCTTTCGCCAATGCCTCTACCGCGGCAGCCTTGATGTGTTCGGGAGTATCGAAATCGGGCTCGCCCGCGCCGAGTCCGACGATGTCCTTGCCGGCTGCGCGCATTTGCGCGGCCCGGGCGGTAATCGCCAGGGTCGGAGAAGGTTTGACTGCCTGAACTCTATGGGATAGTTTGATGCTCATGTTCCGCCGTGTAAAATCAATATCAAAAATTGCCGCAAATTATACTCTATTGGTCTGGTAAAATGCAGATACCGATATCAAACTCGATGCTTTCATCAAATTCACATGAATATTGAGTTGTTCCCGCCCAAGTCGAGTTCAAACCTCGAGTCAGCCATTTTCTCTATTCTTGCCGGGCGGCAGGATATGCAGATGGCAATTTTATTCGGTTCATTGGCATTCGGTAAGGCACGTATGGATAGTGACCTCGATTTGGCTCTGGATGCTGGTCACCCGTTGGATGCGATAGAAAAATGCAATTAATCGGTGATTTATCCGCCGCTATCGGCCGGCCTATCGACCTGGTCGACCTCCAGACTGTGGGCGAACCTTTGTTGGGGCAGATTCTTCGGTATGGGAAACGGCTCTTCGGTAGCAATGCCCGCTACGCCGATTTGATTCGCAAGCACCTTTTTGATCAGGCGGATTTTTTGCCCTATCGCAACCGGATACTTGCCGAGAGGAGAAAGGCTTGGATCGGGAAATAATCGAGCAAAAACTCGAGTCTTTGCGCCGTTGCCTGAAGCGTATTGCGCAGAAATGCCCTGTCGATCCGGAAACGTTGGGAAAAACTTTTGATTCATTGGCCGAAGGCAGGGTCATTCCTGAAGAACTAGCGATTCGCCTCAAAAAAGCCGTCGGCTTTCGTAATATTGCGGTACATAACTATGAAGCGATTGATTGGAACATCGTCCATGCCATTGCCAGCCGTCATCTTGAAGACTTTACCGAATTTGCTAGGGCAATTGCTTCTAGATTGACGTAATAAACTTTGTTGCCAGCTCAATTCGTCGAAATGGATCGGCATATGAGGAAGCGGTTCGTCAGTCAGATTCGTTGCTGAAAATACGGTTTATTGAGAAATATTGAGTGAAAAAAGAATTTAAAATCCACAGCCGGTTCCAGCCGGCCGGCGACCAGCCGGCTGCGATCGAGCAATTGACCGAAGGCCTTGGCGACGGTGAACTGCACCAGACCTTGCTCGGGGTGACCGGTTCGGGCAAGACTTTCACGATCGCGAACGTGATCCAACAGGCCCAGCGCCCCGCGATGGTGATGGCGCCGAACAAAACACTGGCCGCACAGCTTTACGGGGAGTTCAAGGAGTTCTTTCCGGAAAACAGCGTCGAATATTTTGTCTCGTATTACGACTATTACCAGCCGGAAGCCTATGTGCCGGCGTCGGACACCTACATCGACAAGGACGCTTCGCTGAACGAGCACATCGAGCAGATGCGGCTGTCCGCGACGAAAGCGCTGATCGAGCGCGAGGATACGATTGTGGTCGCGACCGTGTCCGCGATCTACGGCTTAGGCGAGCCGGAATCGTATTTCAAGATGGTGCTGCACCTGGTCAAGGGCGACATGATCGATCAGCGCGCGCTCATCCGGCGTCTGGCCGAGATGCAGTACACCCGGAATGATGTCGATCTCCGGCGCGCAACCTACCGGGTGCGCGGCGACGTGATCGACATCTATCCGGCCGAATCCGATTCGGAAGCGTTACGGGTCGAGTTGTTCGATGACGAGGTCGAGCGCCTGTCGCTCTTCGATCCGTTGACCGGCGAAATACTGCGCCATGTCGCGCGTTATACGGTCTATCCGAAGAATCACTATGTAACGCCGCGCGAACAGTTGCTGGAGGCGGTCGAAAAGATCAAGATCGAGCTGAAACAGCGCCTCGAACAACTGCGCTCGTTGAACAAACTGGTCGAGGCGCAGCGTCTGGAGCAGCGCACGCTGTTCGACATCGAGATGATCATGGAGATGGGCTATTGCTCCGGAATCGAGAACTATTCGCGGCATCTGTCCGGCCGCGGTCCCGGCGAGCCGCCGCCAACAATGTTCGATTACCTGCCCGCGAACGGGATCATTGTGATCGATGAAAGCCATGTCACGATCCCGCAAATCGGCGCGATGTACAAGGGCGACCGCTCGCGGAAGGAAACACTGGTCGAATACGGCTTTCGGCTGCCGTCCGCGCTCGACAATCGGCCGCTGACCTTTGAAGAATTCGAGCTGAAGTCGCCGCAGCGGATCTATGTGTCGGCGACGCCCGGGCCTTATGAAAAGGCGCATTCGGGCGTGTTCGTCGATCAGGTAGTCCGGCCGACCGGTCTGCTCGACCCCGAGGTTGAGGTGCGCCCGGCGACGACGCAGGTCGACGATCTCTTGTCCGAAATCAACAAGCGGATCGACAAGAGCGAGCGGATCCTGGTCACCACGCTGACCAAACGGATGGCGGAAGACCTGACCGAATACCTGACCGACCATGGTATTAGGGTGCGCTATCTGCATTCCGACGTCGAAACGGTCGAACGGGTCGAAATCATCCGCGACCTGCGCCTCGGCCAGTTCGATGTGCTGGTCGGGATCAACCTGTTGCGCGAAGGACTGGATATCCCGGAAGTGTCGCTGGTCGCGATCCTCGACGCGGACAAGGAAGGCTTTCTGCGTTCTACCGTCTCGCTGGTGCAGACGATTGGCCGGGTTGCCCGGAACGTGCACGGCAGGGCGATCCTGTACGCGGACCGGATCACCAAATCGATGCAGCAGGCGATGGAGGAAACCGATCGGCGCCGCGAAAAACAGCGATCCTTCAACGAGGCTCACAATATTACCCCGGTGACCGTGTATAAGTCGGTGACCGATATTCTGCAGACTGCGATACCCGGGGCGGGGCTCGCGATTCCCGGCGGTCAGAAGCGCGTCGCCGAGCCGGCCGCGCCGTATAAGCCGCTGACCCAGAAGCAGCTCGCGAAAAAAATCAAACAGCTCGAGGATACGATGTACCAGCATGCGAAAAACCTGGAGTTCGAGCAAGCCGCGAAAGTGCGGGACGAGTTGAGACTGCTGCAGGAGCAGGTGGCGGTCTAGTCAATGCTGCGGCATCCTTCAGTCTCTCGGCGATTCGCTGCGGGCGAACCTCGTCGATGTCGCTTCGCGGCGCTTCTTTTCGGCCGAGTTAATTCAGGTAATCATCGCGAACGTTAATCCTGTTCTGGATGCTGCGGCGAACACCCTTCTGTAACCGGAATGCGAGGAGGGGTCACACGACCTTAAGAACCACCATCGAGACGTCGTCGGCAAAGGAACTGCCCCCCGAGAAGGTCTGAAGATCCATTACGATATTATTGATGATTTCTTGCGGCGTCTTGTTGCCTTGCGTGGAAAAAAGCCGGGTCAGGCGTTCGGTGCTATAGAACTCACCCTCCGGGTTTTGCGCCTCGGTAATGCCGTCGGTATAGAGCAGCACAATATCTCCATGACCTAAAAATGTGCTTTTTTCTTCGAAAGTGATTTCCTTGATAACACCGAGGATAATTCCCTCGGCGTCCAACTCCCGGCAAACCGTTTCGCCCGCCGGTAAAACCAGCGGCCGATTATGACCCGCATTGGCATAGCTGAGCTTCCGGGTCGCCGGGTTGTACTTCATGTAGAACATGGTGATGAAAAGCTCCGCTTTGCTCAGATCGTCATAAAGGAGAGCGTTCAGGATTTGCAGGATGTTTCCGGCTCCGGCGTCATTTTCCAGTTTCCCCGCATGCGGGGGCATATGCAGGGTGCGGAGCGCTTCCGCCTTTAGGGTGCTGCGGGTTTCGGCCATGATCAGCGCCGCCCCCATCGAATGCCCGGAAACATCCGCAATGACAATATCGATGGCGTCCTCACCGCAAAAATAATCGAAATAGTCCCCGCCGACATGGGTGGCCGGCAGACAGTAGCCCGCGATGATTCCCCCTTCAATGTATAGCGGCGCGCCAGGCAATAAAGACAGTTGAATCTGTTTGGCTATTTCCAGCTCGTGGCGCTCTTCTTCCGCACGCCGCAGCTGAGTCACATCGGTTTGCACGCCGATATAGTGCGTCAGATTGCCTTGGCTGTCGCGCACCGGTGAAATGTACAGTTCGTTCCAGAAGGTGGTGCCGTCCTTGCGGTAATTCTTTAACGTGATCAGGCAGGGCCGGTCTTCCCGTAAAGCCTGGCGGATAACCTTAATGGCTTCCGGGTCGGTTTCGGGACCTTGGAGAATGCGCGGATTGAGTCCGATAAGCTCTTCCGGGCTATAACCGGTCATTTGCGAAAACGCCGGATTGGCGTAGATGATCGGATTATCCTTTTTTCTCGCATCGGTAATGATAATCCCCGCGCTGGAGGCCTCGATCGCGCGATCGCGCAGCAGCAGCCTTTCTTCGTACCGTTTGCGCTCGGCGATTTCCGCCTGCAGGTCGCTGTTGACTTGCGCCAGCTCGGCGGTACGCAATTGAACGCGCTGTTCCAATTCGTCATGGGCTTCCTGCAACTCTGCCTCGGCATGCTTACGTACGTCGATTTCATTTTCTAGCTGTTCATTCAATTGGCGCAGTTCAGCATTGGCGGCACGATAGCCACGATGCGTCATCTCGAACGGAGCGAGACTCTCTGCCCAGAATTCCGCGGCTTTCTCCACGGTGCGCAGGGTCCGGGCGGGATTGGAGAGTCGCTGCAAGGCCGATTCCAGAGCCTCTCGAAAGATCGCCTCCATGTCCAGTACGCCCAGGTCGGATTCGACAGCTTGATGTCCCAGTTCATAGGCGTGCTCGAGGCCCGCTTCGCCTCCTTCTTCCAGATAGGCTTGCAGTCCGGCGGCATAAATTTGAGCGTAGTCTTGATAACCGTTTTTCATGATGCAGGGCCCAGATAACGGATGACGAGGGCGAGGGCGTCATCAGTGGTTTTAGCGAAGCGGGTTAGAAGACGGTCGGCTATCTCCTGGGCGGGCTGGTGGCGCAGCAGAGGATCAGAGGCGGGAAGTAAAGAGGTATAATTGCTGCTGATGCCGTCCGTAGTGAAAATCAATAAGTCGCCGGCGGTTACGTAAAGCCGATAGACCCGCAGTGGCGGCAGTTGATAACCAACGACGCCGCTGCGGGTGAGCAGCGATTCGCGGCTGGGTGGGGTCGCAAAAATGTGCAGCACCAGGCCGTCTACATTGCCTACGCCGAGCCAGGTCATCATCCCCTTCCGTGCATTGATCGACGCCAGACTCATCGCTGCGCCGCGAGTGCCTTTGAGCGCGCGATGGCAGCGTTCAACGAGAACAGGCGGTTCGTCCTCGGCATAGTGCTCAAGCGTGGAGGCCGCGATTCTTGCCGGAGTCGCAGCGGCCTCGCCATGCCCCAAACCATCGATGGCGGCTACCAGTACCCCATCAGTAAAAGGCTTAATTAATGCGCGGTCGCCCGAAACATGTTCCCCGACAAACGTTCTTTCCGCTATGCCGTGTTCGATCAATGTATCCATTTGGTAGCTTTTATTGTAGTGCCTTGGCCTAAGCAGGACGCGATCTCGAACTCGTCCATCAGGCGCTTGGTTCCCGGAAGTCCCAAGCCTAATCCTTTTCCTGTCGAATATCCGTCTTGCATCGCACGTTCAATATCGGCTATGCCTGGCCCGCTATCGCGGGCGATAATGGTAAGACCTCGTTTATTTCCTTGCTTGATCTGGCTCAAAGTGATTTCTCCCTGCTGCGCATACTCGACGATGTTGCGCGCAAGTTCGGAAAGGGCGGTCGCGATTAGGGTCAGGTCGCTGGCAGAGAAGCCCAACTCTTTTGCCAATAAACGTGCCTGTTGGCGTACCATAACGATATCGGCATCGCGGCGGATCGCTATTTGGACTACCTCGGGCATGTTTTTCCTTCCTGCCGCTTACGGTCCAATATCGCGAGCGCTTCTTCCAGATCCAGCGTGGTTTGTATGCCCGTCAAACGGATGTCCAGGCCCAATTGTACCATCGCAAACGCGATTTCTGGCCGAATGCCGACGATGACCGTTTCTGCGCCACGCAGGCGAATCGCCTGAGCAATATTACGCAAGGTTCGCGTTGCGAAGGAATCCATCACATCGAGCAGCGTCACGTCCAAAATGACGCCGCACGAACGGAATCTACCAACCTGGTCTATCAAGGCCTCCTGCAGTTCCAGAAAATCGGAATCGGACTGCTCGGCCTGCAGGGTCGCGATCAGATAAGGACCTTGTTTGAGTATAGGAGTGTTCATACATGAGATTTATCGGAACTGGTGTTCTCGCCAATAGGAACCAGGCGATAACCGAGCAGTCGTTCCGCTTGCTCCAGGCCGCTTTGCAGGTCAACCGTGGTTTTTACATTGCTCAGATCCACGCCAATAGCCACCAGGGCCTGAGCAATTTGAGGAGACAAGCCAGTCAGTATCACGGTCGCCCCCATCAGGCGGGCGGCGCTGATGGTTTGCAACAGATGATTGGCGACTTTCGAATCCACAAGAGGAACACCGGTGATATCCATGATGGCAACCTTGGCCCGGGTCTCGCCGATACATTCAAGCAACTGCTGGGTCAATTGGTGGGCGCGATACGATTCGAGCACGCCGACAATCGGCAATATCAGTAGCCGATCGCGGACTTGCAGCACAGGGGTGGGGAGCTCGCGCATGGCTTCCTGTTGTTTGCCGATCAGTTGCTCGCGGCGGTTAATGTAGGTGTCGATCGTCAGACCCATGTCCAGAAAAACGACTTTTAACAACGAAAGATAAGCCCGAAGCGCTTTGGCGGGCTCATCCGTATAAGCATCGAAAAGCCGGTTCGCGACGTTTCTCAGATAGAAATTGTACATTCCCAGATACGCTTTCATAGGCAAACCGATGCGTTCATGAACCGCGCCGATTTTGAGGCGATCTTCTATATAAGCTTTATCGTAGTTACCTTGGGTTAGCCTGGAAAAATAAGCCTTTTGCGCGCGTTTGACGCGCTCTAAAAGCTCTGAATTCTGAAAAAATACGCTCGTTTCCTCGAACGAGAGGAGGTGCTTGTAAAAATCTTCAAGGACCGGATCCGCATATTCTTGAGCGAGTGAATTGATGCTTATCAATTCCCCGATGTCTTCGTCCCCCAGTTCCAAAAACGCTCTGCGCTTGCTGATTTCCTTTTCGGTAATGCCTATTTCTTCGGCCAGCGATTTGTTCGTATACTGTTTCATTTCTTCGGCCATTTGAATGTCCTCATGCGCTTTATGCGCACCTCTTCTGGGGTGCGGCTGTGGAAGCGGTGGTGGGTAATGGGTATTTTTTTGGATTTTATTTACCTTGCCCTACGCCTGTTCTGAGCAAATATAAAACTAAAAACTTCCAGATTTTTTGACTCTTTTTGATTGTAGATTACTGCCACCAGGAATTGTTCGATTTGTTTTCCGGTACCTTAATTCAGTTGGCCGTTGGCTCCGAGACGCACTACAATGACAGTTTTCGAATCCTTGATTCGAAAACACACGGCTGTGTTTCCGGACCGGTCGATCCGCTGAGTCGACATGCTATTTTCAGAAAAACATCATGACTTTTTTCACTTTAAATCTATGAGATTAGTTATCGCTTTAGGCGGTAATGCATTATCGCGCCGTGGTGAAAGACTCACCTCCGAAAATCAGCGCAGCAACATCAAAATAGCGGTGGAGGCTTTAGCGCCGCTTACCCGCGAGCATGAACTGATCATCACGCACGGCAACGGGCCCCAGGTCGGCCTGCTGGCGCTGCAGAACGCCGCCTATCAGCCGGATGAAAGTTATCCCCTGGATATTCTCGATGCCGAAACGGAGGGAATGATCGGTTATTTGATCGAACAGGAATTGCTTAATGTACTGCCGCCGGATCGGCTTTGCGCCTTCTTGC
Organism: Methylomicrobium sp.; assembly: GCA_051061015.1. Taxonomy (GTDB): domain Bacteria; phylum Pseudomonadota; class Gammaproteobacteria; order Methylococcales; family Methylomonadaceae; genus Methylomicrobium. The sequence goes on along the minus strand of JBPFEG010000069.1, from coordinate 1,671 downwards.
TGACCCAAAGTGAGGTCGATCCTCGCGATCCGGCCTTTCAGTCGCCTGCTAAGCCGATCGGCCCGGTCTATGGAAAAGAAACGGCCGAGCAACTGGCGCGGGAGCGGGACTGGCACATCGCGAAGGACGGAGAGCATTATCGGCGCGTGGTGGCCTCGCCTGTGCCGAAGGCGATTCTGGAAATCGAGGTGATCAAATTATTGATTTCCCGGAATATCGTCGTGATTTGCGCCGGGGGCGGGGGCATTCCGGTCGTGCGTGGCGACCAAGGCCATTTGCACGGCATCGAGGCGGTGATCGACAAGGACAGGGCCAGCGCGCTGCTCGCGCGCGAGCTTGGTGCCGACGCGTTGATTATGTTGACCGATGTCGAGGCGGTGTATCAGGATTGGGGAGCTCCCGAAGCTCGGACCCTGCGCAGTATTTCCCCCGGAGTCGCCCGGCGAATGACCTTTGCTCCGGGCTCGATGGCGCCAAAAATGGCGGCAGCCTGCGAATTTGCCGAAATGACCGGAAGAGACGCCTTCATCGGACAATTAAAGGATGCGGCCGCGATCCTGGACGGGACCGCCGGCACACGCATTTCCTCGGAGGACGATGGCATCAGCGGGTGGGATTAATATTTCTTGCTTATAAAATCGTAAATTTTCGGGAGAAGGTGCTCAATATCCTCTGTATGAGTCGGTACTCTTGTCCAATGCCCCTATGGCTTTTCCGTTTTGGAACGACCTAAGCCGACCCAAACCGGTCTTTTACGATAATGATTTGATTGGCTGGTTAGGAGCTAACAGCCGACAATCCGTAGATCAATAGAAACTGTATATTAACTGATACATGAAAGCGCAAGTCGGCGCTTGAGTCCTTGGCGGCGGGTTCCCCAACACTAGAGCTTATCTGGGCCGACAGTGGCTATGCCGGTCAGTTCGTCAGTTGGGTGGCGGCGAATCTCCAGAAGGTGCTTTCGTTTGCGAAACGGCCTCGGAAAATCGGCTTTAAAGTCCTGTAGTGACGCTGGATTGTCGAGCGGGCGTTTGGTTGGTTTATATCCTTCGCCCCGGTTGAGTAAAGACTTCGAAGTGTTGTGCGAAACATCGGAAACCTGGATTCGAATTGCCATGATTCAGCTTATGGTCAGACGGTTCGCTAAGACAGTCTGATTTTTCAGACAGGCTCTTAAATTAAGACAAAAACACCTGAACTTTTTGGTTTGAGTTTTATTTGAGTTTTATTTGATTTAAAAAATATGTTTCGATTAGAAGCAGGTTTTTTAAAATAGTTGAGTTATAGGTATGGAGACGAAAATTAATTGTTTTTCAAAAGGTAGCGAGAAAAATCTTACTGCAAATAGGTAGTGTTACCTATTTACATCAGAAGTCTGTCTGGTAAAGTATCAATAAAAATATACGCACGTTCTTTAGTTCAGGAAGAATATTTCGCGTTTTCTAATAAATACCGGAATATATCCTCATGAACATACCTATTTTCCGATTAACTAACCTAGAGGATCAGCTATGAAAACTCTCATCCTAGTTGTTACGGCTAGTCTTGCGACCGCATCGGCGGCTAATGCCGCGCCGACCAATGACTGCACGCGAATTTTGGAAACTCTCAAGGCTAGCGCATCCGCAATAACCCAGAACGCGGACTCTTATTGGCAGCGCCGGGCAAACT
>JBPFEG010000068.1:0-5180 GCA_051061015.1 Methylomicrobium sp. | reverse complement strand
TACTTCGAGTTAGCCGATCAAACGCCATACTCGGATGAGGTCATAAAGAATTACGACGCGTCATCCGAGAGGTTACAAGAGGCTAACTACAAGGTCGACTTGGCATTGAAAAAATTGAAATGATGTCTATGAATCACACAGTTTAATTAATTGCCAAGCAAGCGAGCGATCCTAGAGTCAGGGTTTTGATTCGATCATGGAATCTCGCATGTCAATCATTGCCTGCTGGCTTACATTGATAAAGCCTTCGCCTGTACGGTCGAGGTCCGCATTCAGCATCAAAACTAACGAAAAGGCGATGGCGACCGCGAGCATCACGGGGCTTCTATTCGTTCCCGCCACTCTGCTGTGGTAGCCCATTGCTGCATGGGTGAGGACCGCAAGCACAATAAGAATCACCTGAAAGGCGGCGGGAATCCGGCTATGATCGCGCAGCAGCACTCGCTCCGCCCAGAGATCGATCATTTCGTTCACCGATAGGATGAAGAGGGGAGTAACTTCATTGGCCCTCTCTCCAACAGTGGCGGTGTGCGCCCACAATTGTCTGTGCAACTCTTTGGCCGAGCGGTGCCCTTGGGTGTTTTTCACGCCGGCCCAATCCAAACGTTCTTCAACATATTCGCGGAGAATCTTGCGGACTTCTGTACGATGGGGTTCCGGGATCAAGTCGGTTCGCTGATAGGCTGTCCCGATCGCATTGGCTTCGTCGACGACGGCTTGCCTCCTGGCGTGGAAACCGTCCGCCGCTATGCCAAACGAAAACACAAGCAAAAACGCCAGCAAGCCGAGTAAAGCTCCCACCATCGCGCCGACCGGCGCCTCCTTTTCCTGTCCGAAGCGTTTCTGTCTGCGGTCAGCCAATCGGAAGCCCCCCTCGATGGAGAGGAGAACGAGCAGCAAAACAAAAGGGAAAATCCCCCATACGGGCAGATAATGAAGTGATTCAATGTTTTGCATATAAGCTCTCCTTTTGGCCATTCCCCCGAGACCAACGTCCACTTCGGGCTAATAAGTTATTATCTAGGTCTGATTTTTTTTACATTTTTTAATGTTTAGGGTTTAGCGACCTGTTGTCGTTGCATATCATCACCTTAGTCTTGTGGCAAATTGGTATTGTTTTGTGAGTCTTCACCGTAAGGCTGTTCGCCGTTGTTCTTGATATGCGTTTTCTCCACGTGCTCAAAGGCAAGTTTTCCGGCTAATTTTCCTAACTTATCGCCTATTGTCTCGCCGATTTCGTCCCCAGCACCGTCAAACAACGCGTCACCGATTATGCCGCCGATTATTTTTCCCGTTTGACTACCCACCTCTGCGCTGCCTTCTTTTTGTAAGTCTTCTTTAAAAGAAGGTTCAGTCCCGGATTTGTGGAGAAGTTTTTTTGCAATTTTGTCCCCTTGACGCTCTCCGAAGACTTCACCGGCCATGCCTCCGACTTCAGCGCCGATCACCGTACCCTCGGGACCGAATAACGTTCCCAATCCGGCACCCACTATTTCTCCCAAGCTTTCTCCGGCCATGCTTTCAGCAAGACTCGCCCCCAATTCGGCGCAACGGCTAGGATGTTTAACTAAATTCAAAGCATCGGAACCAATCGCTTTGGCTTTTTCTTGCAATGCGGCTGAAACTAGGGAGAATTCTTTCCTGACTTCGCCGATTTTTTCAGCTGCACTAGTAGATTGTTTTCCTTCAGATTGTTCGCCGTTCCCCAGCGACTCGGTTTCCGAAGTTTGTTCCTCAATGTTTTTGTCGTTTTGAGTCATCGGGTCATCAGAATTGCTTGAATGGGTGGAGTTTTTTAAATATACCGTTTTTCAACGACCTACTTAAGGCACTACTTCCCTGCTACAGCGAGAGCTATTTGCATAGGAGCGATCGAAACCTTAATCGAGCCCTGGAGCACTCCAGCGGGTGAATTAATTCCAGAATAAGAATAATCGCACTCGACATCGATATAGCACAGACGAATTCGGAGGTATGACCAAGCTGTATTCCGGTAAGCATACAGGCATAAATAATGAGCCCTATTTGCAAAGAAGACACCGGCTACCCTCTTCAATATCCATCAATGGGACAATTCAGTGTGCTATTTAATTCACAAAATGACTCTGATGGATGGGCTTCCTTTATCAGTCTGGAACTGGAATTGCTTCTGTAGCTTGTAAGAAGGTGCTCAATATTTTCTACTGTCGGAGTCTATTATTGCCAGTGCACGAGGAAATAACCTTTACGAATCAATAAAACAATGATTCTTACTGGTAAATTTATGCGTTGTTTAATGGCAAAGTCTGGGCTCCGTTTTAAAGGCATGGGTGGATAAGCTATTGTGTTATCACTAAAGTAAATGTTTCACTAGCCTAAGTGACCGCCAAGGACAGGAAGTGACAAACCAATGGCGCGGTCACTGAACGACTGCTTCCAAGATTGACCAGGCATTCTCTGGGGTCTTGTGGCTGACCCTTCCTGGCCGATAGCGTTCTGTCGGGCTTGAATTAGCGCGGTCGACCCTAAGGAGACGGTCAAATTTGTGTTTAAAACGCTAACGCATAACACAAAACGGTCGATCAAAACATTAGGCGGTCCGTATCATTATTGCCTAAGTGCAGCTATTTATAGTTACAAGTACAAGTATCAGGTATTACCATTTTTATTTTTGGAGCGAGCGAAACGAACGTATAGATATATGCTTATCTGCAAAAAGATAAAAGCATACATCGCTTCTCGGACTTCAGCTATCGCGTTGTCCTTGATTACCAGATTTGTAGAGAACTTTAATGCTATTAATTTTGCTGTTAAGTAGTTTATAAGTAAAAAACACCCAAGATACAATGGGATCACAGGGAACTTTAATTTTTCAATAAATTGCTTAGCTGTGCTGCTAAACTCACTCAAAATAGGGAGCACAAGGCCGTAACAAAACCAAAAAAGGTTAAAAACCAGATCGACGCCAGGTCTTTTAGATGGCAGGGGACTACGTTCACCTGAGAAGATGTTATGAAAATTAAACTCCTCCTGTACATTTATGGCTTTTAGCCATGCGGGTGTCTCAAAACCTATAATTCGTTGTCCCCAACTTATTTCTTCGCCGAAACCGATAAAAAATATGATTGTTGCAAACAAAAAGAAATCATTACGTTTTGTTCTAAACAAACTTAGCACAATCCCTTCAGATTTAATATAAGTTATAAAAAACACTATCGACGATAACAACAACAATGTCGCACCAAGATACTCGTATAAACCGTCTTCCTTACACAAGAAATTAATGGTTGACTCGTTAAAGATGAAAAAGATGCTGAATCCAAAGATCATAAATACTGCAAAACATGCCATATACCAATAATCTTTCATTTCGTTATCCTTACTTCTAAAAAAGCAATACGTTTAGGTGTCGATGATGATAAGACGCTAATGCTTTTGTGTAAGTTCTGTGACATTTCTGTGACCTACACATTACTAACCATTAGTACTTGCACTAATGTTTAGTAGGTCATTTGACAGAAAAATTTTAACGGAGCAATTTACCCCGAAATGACGAAAGTCCGTCAACATTGGAATGATTGAATCCATTTCTGTAATGAAAAAACACACTATTGAATTGGCGAGGCTTTCAGCGCTTCCCAAACAACCAAGCATTAGACAAATCGATATGATAATAGTCTGCTGTTGGCCTATAGCGCTCTGTCGGGCTTGAAAGAGCGAGATCGACCCGAAGCGGTCGATGATGCGAGCCAATTGAATGGCCGGTTTAATGCCAAAGGCAGTCATAAACAACCACGAATCTATCTGAACTACGCATGCCTGAATTTATTTTTCCATAGAACAGTTAGTTAACTCAAAATAATCAGCCTGGTTTGCCACTGATCAAATCACTACCTGTTACGAGTAGCTTTTTTGATCCATAATGACAGGTAAGCCTCAGAGGCATGCTCCACACTTTATCTGATACGGAATCGAGGCGCTTTTCGCTGGGTGATTAACTACCGGAGCAATCCTAACGCCTCTGCCCACGTCCCATTAGCAGCGTGGGCATATCGATGATGCTGTTTTCGCGGCTTTGCTGAGACGGCTTCAGGTTTACTCCCTTTGCCGCTAAGGAGGAGAGAGAATGCCAAACTCCCCATCACTCGTATCTTTCCCTAAACTTAGGCCAGACGAATCAAGAAGCGTGATGCTGACGCGTGAATGCGGACTTGAAGCCAGAACAGATGGCACCAGCCAAGCGTAAGTTCCGGGGTTGCCGGTCAGTCTTGCGATGACTTTCCAGGTCCGGCCTCCGTTTATCGTATACCGGAGCACTGTCCTCGCTACCGGAACCTTCGTCTGGTGGGTCAGCCAGTTAATGCTTGTTGTGGCGCCAGCGGTAAAGGTTTCTCCACCATTGGGAAATAGCAGTTTAACGACCTCGTTCGTAAACGGAGCATCCGACACATCTTTACCGACCACACGACCTTGGCTATCTAGTCCAGTAACCCTGACTCGGCAGTTAGTTTTGTTAGCGCGTAAAGTGGGGACTGTCCATCCGTAAGCATAATCGGAAACATTGGTTGCGATACGGGTCCAGGTACTCCCGCCGTTACAGGAATAAGCTAACTTAAAGCTGCTGGCCGTGATGGGCTTAAAGCTGCTGGCCGTGATGGGCGCGACCCACTGAATCAGAACATTCGATCCCGTAGCCAAGGTTTCACCCCCATTAGGGGATTGGATTACCACAGAGTCCGCGCCATTTACCGTCACGGTTACTTCATCGGCCAGACTGCTCAGATTGCCATCGTTGACCACCAAGCTGAAGGTATAGATGCCAGGAGTCAGAGGCGTAAAAGTGGATTGTACCGTAGTGGCACCGTTTAGAGTCAACGTAGGGCCACTGATTTGGCTCCAGCTGTAGGTCAAAGAAGAAGGACCATTGTCCGGGTCGGTGCTGGCGCTGCCATTCAGTGTTACCAGGGTTCCCGCCTGCACTGTTTGATCAGAACCGGCATTAGCCGTAGGTCCTTTATTAGGAGTAGGGCTTACCGTCTTATTAGGAATAGGGTTTACCCTCAGGGTTGTAGTGCTACTCACGCTCCCGGATGTCGCGGTGATCGTCGTGCTGCCCGCGCTGACACCGGACGCAAGCCCGCTGCTATTGATGGTGGCTACCGCCGTAGCCGAGGAAGCCCATGTCACCTGGCTGGTGAGGT
>JBPFEG010000067.1:0-9168 GCA_051061015.1 Methylomicrobium sp. | reverse complement strand
AGCATTGCTGGGGATTCACTGCCTGCGATGGTCCGGGTTGGAGGACGAGGAAGATAAACGGCGTGGATAGACAGTTCTATGATTATATTGCCCGCGGAGCGCCCGACGGGCCAGATGATGGTACCGTGGCGCCATGGGTCGCCATTGCTTCACTTCCCTTTGCCCCGGAGATAGTGATTCCCACCATGAATCATATGGCGCAGCTTAATATCGGTGTGGATAGTCGCTACGGCTATTATCCTTCGTTCAACCAGACCTATGAGGTAGCGGATAGCCCCACAGGATGGTGGGTGACCCCTTACCATTTTGCTATAGACCAAGGGCCTGTCATTTTGATGATCGAAAATTACAGAACCGGTTTGATTTGGGAGATCATGCGCCGCTCCCCCTACATTGTGTCCGGCTTAAAGCGAGCGGGGTTTAAGGGTGGCTGGTTGGAGGGCTGACGTAATGAGCCTCATAACCTATTTTTTCATTGCTTCGGCTCGGCCTGTTGGCGACACGGTTTAGATCGAAAATGGGTGCATACGATGTTTTATGGAAATAGTAGTACGTCCCTATTGTATTTAAAATGAATTTTGCAGAACCTCGCCGTCCGCTTAGAGTCGGATGTTGACGATCAATGGCGATTGCTGAATGACTGCTTTAAGGTTGTACCGAGGTGAAAAAGCGCACGGTTATCCATCACGTAATTGAGTCCTGGTCAGGCCATCGTACCGATCGTCTTGCGAAAACGGCTCAGCGCCAGCCCGAAGAAGACGCTGCCGATGGCGAGCAGGGTGAGGCACTGCGGCCAGACGATCGTGATGTCGGCCCCGCGGTAGAGAATGGCCTGGGCGAGCGAGACGAAATGGGTGGTCGGCGCCACCTGCATGATCTTCTGCACCCAATCGGGCATGCTCTCGAACGGAGTCATACCGCCGGACAGCATCTGCAGCGGCAGCAGGGTGATGACCATCAACAGTCCCAGTTGCGGCATCGAGCGCGCCACGGTGCCCAGCAAGATGCCCAGCGACGTGGTGGCGAACAGGTGCAGCGCCATCCCCAGGACGAACAGGGCGATCGAGCCCTGGATGGGTACTTCGAGCCAGCCCTGCACGACGAAGACGATCGACGCCGTCGCCACGAGGACCACCACCAAGCCCATGGACCACACCTTGGCCATCATGATTTCGAACGGGGTCAGCGGCATCACCAGCAGATGCTCGATGGTGCCGTGCTCGCGCTCACGGATCAGCGCCGCGCCGGTGAGGATGAGGGACAGCGCGGTAATGCTGTTGATCAGCTCCATCACCGAACCGAACCACACATTGCTCAGATTCGGATTGAAGAGCACGCGCACTTCCGGTTCGACCGGCAGGATGGCGTCAGCGCGATAATGCTGGACGAAGGCCGTCACCTCGCTGTCGACGATGACATGGATATAGCCGTTGCCGAGGAAGGCCTGCGTCATGCGCGTGGCGTCGACGTTGACCTGGATCATCGGTTGGCGCCCCGCCAAGACGTCCCGCTGGAAATCGGGCGGGATGTCGAGGACGAAGGTATAGAGGCCTACATCCATGCCGGGGTCGGTGGCGGATGGGTCGATGATGGCTGGCACCAGGAAACGGGGCGGATAGAAGGCATTGATGATGCGTTGCGACAGTTGCGAGCGGTCTTCGTCGACGATGGCGATGGGCGCCTTGTGCAGCGATTCGGGGATGCCTGTGGCGACCACATAGATCTGGCCGCTGAACGCGAAGGCGATGATGATCAACATCATGGTGTCGCGGCCGAGGCTGCGCAACTCCTTGACGCCGAGATGGAAAATGTTGAGCAGGGTGTGCATGGCCTACCTCGAGTTCAGAAGCCGCTGGGCGTGCGGTCGGATCGCACGGCGTGGATGATTGGGTTGTACCTACGGGGCCGCCTTGGTCTCGGGATTTTGCAAACTCGGAACATAGGATCCAGGAACTTAGCTCTCACGACTCAGCCGGCGCAGTTCCTGTCTGCAACTGACACTGAACTCTTTTAGGGGGTCTGCGCGCCCTGCAGCCGTCATTTTTTGCAGTTCTTCTATGGACAGATTGGGTCGAAAATACTGTTCCACGATGCCCTTGATCGTTTGGTCCGCGGCATCAACGACCGAATCCGACGAAGTAAGCCTGATACGGTTCAGAAGCGCATACGCATTCATCAGTGTTCCAGGATTATCGAGCGTGTGATTGAAGGCATCAATCGCCAACTTCGAGCATTCATTGATAAACTCGGTATACACCAGTTCGCGCCGTCGAATTTCCGCATTCACCGATTCCCGCCGGCTTAGAGCTCTTTGCGTAAACCACGCGGTCGCAATGCTGGACGCCCCCCCGACCAGAGACCCGAGAACCGCGGAAAGCGCGCTAATGATTGACTGATCCATTGCAGGTACTTTTTATTATGGACATTAAAAATCAACTGTTTTTTCCGCGAGATTAACTCTCCTGTTTTTTCAGCAGTGCGATACTCAGGCCCAGGATCACCGCAATGGCGAGGGCGAGTGGCAGTAGCAAGGGACCGAGATCGGCGAAACCCAGAGCCTTGGAAAAGGTACCTCGGCAGATGGTCAGGAAATGCGTACCGGGAAAGATGTCCCCGGTGAAGCGGGCCCCGCCCTCCAGAGACGCTACCGGATCGATCATCCCGGAAAAGCGTGCAGACGGGATGTAACTGACGAGGAAGCTGGCATAGATGGCGGCGACCTGGGTGCGGGTGAAAACCGAGACCAACATCCCGAGGCCTGTGCAGGTGCCCACGTAGAGTAGCGCGGCCAAGGTCAGGAACAAGAAGTCGCCTTTGTGCGGCACACCGAAAACGAACACCGCCATGGCAGAGACGAGGAAGAAGTTGATCATCCCCATCGCGATATAGGGCAGTTGCTTGCCGAGGATAAACTCCGTCTTGCTCACCGGGGTGGTGTACAGATTGAGGATGGAGCCCAGCTCCTTTTCGCGCACCACGCTAAGCGCGCTGAGCATGGACAGGATCATCATCAGCAGCATTGGGATCACGGCCGGCACGATGGCCGGCAGGCTTTTGACGTCTGGATTGTAGCGGTAGCGCGTTTCGATATTGATCAGCCCGGCAGGCACACCGCTCGTCGCTCGACGCCGTGCTTGCTCCAGCAGCCAGCCCTGGTGCATGGCCGCCACATAGCCGCGCAAAGTCTCGGCGCGGAAAGGCATGGCACCGTCGATCCAGGTACCGATTTTGACCGCGTCGCCGCGTTCGACATCGCGCCCGAAGTTGGGCGGCATTTCCAGTGCCAGGCTCACTTCGCCGCTGCGCATGCGGCGATCGAGGTCGCCGTAATCGGTGATCGGCGACTGCTCGATGAAGTAGCGCGAACCGCTGACTTCGAGGGCGTAGTTCTGACTGAGCAGGGTCTGGTCGCGATCGAGCACGGCAAAGCGCAGATTCTCGATGTCCAAATTGATGCCGTAACTGAAGGTGACCATCAGAAACAACATGCCGAGCAGGGCGATCGACCCACGAATGGGATCGCGGCGCAGTTCCAGCGTTTCGCGCAGGGTGTAGCTGAACAGGCGCCGTAGGCTGAAGCGGGGGCTGGATTGGGCGGAATGGTCGCGCGCCGGGGTGGACGCCTGGACGGGCGTGCTGGCGGCCTGGGTTGGGTCCGCGCCCGCCGGCTCGTCGTCCAGGCCGCTCGCTTCCTTGAGATAATCCATGAAGGCTTCTTCCAGCGTGGCACAGCCGCTTCTCTCGACCAGCGCAGCGGGGCTGTCGCTGGCGAGCACCTTGCCCGCATGCATCAGCGAGATGCGGTCGCAACGCTCGGCCTCGTTCATGAAGTGGGTGGTAATGAAGATGGTGACCCGGTCGCGGCGAGCGAGGTCAATGATCAACTCCCAGAAACCGTCCCGCGCCACCGGATCAACGCCGGAGGTCGGCTCGTCGAGAATCAGGAGGTCCGGCCGGTGGATCACCGCCACCGCCAGCGACAGGCGCTGGCGCACGCCCAGCGGCATGGCGTCGGGCAGGGTGTCCATGACCGGACCGAGCTGGAAGCGCTCCATCAGCTCGGCGACGCGGGCGGGGATGTCGGCATGAGGGAGATGGAACAGCTTGGCGTGCAGTTCCAGGTTTTGCCGTACGGTCAGCTCGGAATAAAGGGAAAAGGCCTGCGTCATGTAGCCGACGCGCCGGCGAGTGGCCAGATTGCCGGCGTCTAGAATTTGTCCGAACAGCCGCGCCTCGCCTTCGCTCGGCGGCAGGAGGCCGGTGAGCATTTTCATGGTGGTCGATTTGCCGCAACCGTTGGAGCCGAGAAAGCCGAAGATCTCGCCCCGCTCGATCCGCAGGCTGACATGATCAACGGCGGTGAAATCGCCGAAGCGCATGGTAAGATCGTGGGCCTCGATGGCGATTTCCGGCGCGCCGGAGGTCGTGCGGGGCGGAATCACCACGTCCCGGTGGCCCTTGCGCTTTTCCTCCGGCAGCAGCCGGATGAAGGCCGCTTCCAGAGTGTCGGCGCCGGTATGGGCGCGCAGTTCGGACGCAGTGTCGGTGGCGAGGACCCGGCCCGCATCCATCGCCACCAGCCAGTCGAAGCGCCCCGCCTCGTCCATGTAGGCCGTCGAGACCAGTACGCTCATGCCGGCACGGCGCGCGCGGAGACGATCGATGAGTTCCCAGAACTGGGCGCGCGATAGGGGATCGACGCCGGTGGTCGGTTCGTCCAGCACCAGGAGGTCGGGGTCGTGGATCAGCGAGCAGCACAGCCCCAGCTTCTGCTTCATGCCACCCGAAAGCTTCCCCGCCGGACGATCGCGGAACGGCGCGAGGCCGGTGCTTTCCAGGAGTTCCTTAATCCGCGCATCGCGTTCGGCCCTATCCTGGCCGAACAGGCGGCCGAAGAAATCCACGTTCTCGAACACCGACAGGGTGGGATAGAGGTTCTTGCCCAGCCCTTGCGGCATGTAGGCGATGCGCGGGTAGACGGCGCGGCGATGGGCTGCGTCGGCGATGTCGCCGCCCAGCACCTCGATGCGGCCCTGCTGCATCGCCCGTGCGCCGGTTAGGAGCGACATCAGGCTGGATTTGCCTACGCCGTCGGGGCCGATCAGGCCCACCATGCGATTGGCGGGAATATCCAGGCTGAGGCTGGCTAGGGCGAGTGTTTCGCCATAGCGGAGGGTTACGTCCTGGATGCGGACGACGGTGGTCACAGAAGCGGGGCTCATGGCCGTGGCGGTGGCAGTCGGACCTCGAGCGAGGCGGGCCAAGACGCGGCCGGATCGATCTTGACGTAGGCCACGCCGGGCAAGCCGGTCTTAACCCCTTCGAGATACTGTTTTAACAACTCAGGAGCGACATTCGCTTTCACCCGGAACATCAGCTTGAGGCGTTCGCTCTCGGTCTCCACCGTTTTCGGAGTGAACTGGGCGACGCTGGCCACGAAGCTGGCCTTGGCCGGAATCACGTAGTTCGGTATGAAATCGAGCACCAGGCGGATGTCGCTGCCGAGGGCGACCTTGCCCGCCTGCTCGGTTGGCAGGAAAAAGGTCATGTAGACGTCGGTGAGGTCCATCAGGTTGAGCACCCGGCCGCCGGCGCCCAGCACTTCACCCGGCTCGGCGATGCGGTACTGCACGCGGCCGAGGACCGGTGACTTTAGTTCGCTATCGTCGATATCCGCCTGCAGGCGCTCGACCGTCGCCTTGGCTGCGTCGATCGCCGACCGCGCTTCCACGACCTGCGATTGCGCCGCCTCGATGGCGGCCCGTGCCGCCGCCACCTGTGCTTGCGCCGCGCTGACTGCAGCCTGGGCACTCAGCATCTGGGCACGCTCGTCGTCGAGTTGCTGGCGCGAGGCGGCGCCTTCGTCGACCAGCGCCAGCGAACGTCGCAGACGCTTTTCGGTGGCGCCAAGCTCGGCACGGCGCTGGGCCACGACCGCTTCCGCGGCGGCCAGTTCGCTCCGGCGTTGTGCCACAAGGGATTGCGTCGTTTGGTTGGCATCCTGAGCCCGATGGACCTGGGCCTGGGCCTCGGCCCGCTGGGCGCGCAGCGTGAGCGTGTCCATGCGCGCAACCACCTCGCCGGGCTGCACGAAGTCGCCTTCCCGCGCCAGGACCTCGACGATGCGACCGGGAATTTTGGCGGCGATGTCGATTTCGGTCGCCTCGATGCGGCCATTGCCGGCAGCGATGCCGGGAGGGAGACCTTTGGGACGCATGACCCACCAGAGCACGGCGACGGCCACGACGACCCCGACGAGAATTAGCGCTGATTTTATGTTCTTGCTCATGATTTCCCCTGAATGGATTCCGGTTGTGGCGACTGGGCGTTCGCACCGCCGCCCAGCGCTTTGTACACGGCGATCAGATTGGTGGAGGCTGACGCCTGGGACCGGGCAAGCTCGAGTTCGGCTACGTAGAGGGCGCGCTGGGCGTCCAGCACGTCTAGGAACGAGATGGCACCCTCTTGATAGCGAAGTTGCGACAGCCTCACGGATTCACGCTGGTCCGCCACCGAGCGGGCCAGGGTTTGCCGCCGCATCTCCTCCTGGAGATAGCGGGTCAGGGCGGTTTCCGTCTCCCGCAGGGCTTCCAGCACCGCCTTCTCGAAAGCCAGATAGGCTTCCTTTTGCTGCGCGTCGGCCAGGTCGATGCCGGCCTGGATGCGGCCGAAATTGACCAGCGGCTGCAGGAGGTTGCCGGCAACGCCGTAGGAGAAGGAGGCCGATTTAAACAAGTCTTCGAGGTTGGTGTTGCGGAAGCCCAAGAAAGTCGCCAGAGACAGTTTTGGGAACCACTCGGCGATCGCGGCGCCCTGCAGGGCGGTGGCGGCCGCGAGCCGGCGCTCGGCGACGCGGAGGTCGGGGCGATGGCGGATCGTGGCTGCCGGGGAGGCCAGGAGCTCCCGGCCCGGTGCCGCCGGCACGGGGCCCGGCTCGGCCAGGTCGGCCGTCAGCGCACCGGGCTGCCGCCCCACCAGCACTTCCAGTTGCCGAAGCGTGGCGACGAGCCCGGCCTCAAGGGCGGGAATCTGGGCCGCCGTGGTCTCGGTCTGGGCCCGCGCTCGCACCACATCGTGCCGCATGCCGGTGCCTACCTCGAACAGCCTTTCCGTCAGTCTCAGCGTGTGCTGCTGCGTGTCCAGGTTCGAGCGCGTGATGCGCAGCTGGTCCTGAAGGCTCCGGTATTCGACATAGGCGCGCGCCAGATCGGCCGTCAGCGTCACGAGCGTCTGGGCATAGTCCTCCGCTGCCGCGCCGATATCGGCGGTCGCCGCCTCCACCCGGCGCCGCAAGCGGCCGACCAGATCGACTTCCCATAGGGCGTCGAAACCCAGCTCAAACAGGTTGAAGCGGGTACTGGTGGGCACAATGCCTGGTAAGGGATTGTCGAACCTTCCCGCGTTCGCTGAGGCGTTGACCTCTGGAAACAGCTCGGCCCGGGTGCCGCGACGCTGGGCGCGGGCCTGGTCAATGCGGGTGAGTGCGATCTTCACATCCAGATTACCCGAGAGTGCCTGAGTCATCAGACGATCCAGCCGGGCATCGCCGAAACTTTTCCACCAGGTTTTGAGGGTCTCCGGGTCGATCGATTTCAGACCGGCGGCGGGTTCCCTTTCGGCCTGCCAGCGGTTCGAGACGACGGGCACGGGCTCGCGATAATCGGGCCCCACCATGCAGCCGGCTAAACCAGCCAAGAGTAATATCCAGTACGTTTTACTCATCATGACCTTGCCCTTTGAGGAATAAAGAACCCTTGTATCGATCAGGAAATACCTTTCATTTTATAATGTAATTAGCGCACATTTTCAAATAAATCTTTTTGCAACCTGATTAGCTACAAGCTTCAACCAGTTGCAACAAATTGGCCTCCAAATCAAATTTTGGAACCGCTCTGCTTATATTTACCATTGATTCTCATTTTTCCCTATCAGAATAACAATTGGCTTGTCAATCAGCATCGAAAATAATTTTAATTCAATTGGTATAAATGCCTAAACTAGAATACTTAAGTTTGTGACGTAGCCTTTAAGCCGTAACAATTACCGAAAGCAGATGAAGCTTGTTGGTAATCAGGTAAGCATTTGTACTAATTACGAACTTTCTGAAATCATTTGCGCATCCAAAGTTCATTTTCTGACCTGAATTAGTCCTCAGTTAACGATTTTCGTCGAATAAATCAGAAATATCGCATTTAAAGTAATGTTGAATAATTTCGGCCAACTCGTTTCTGGCATATTCTTCATGTTTTGCAAATCGCTGATGCAAGGGCTCGACAATATCAAGTAAAACATCCAACAACTCCGGATCGAAATGCTTACCTGCCTCTCGCTGGAGGTAATCTATCGATTCTTGGTAGCTGAACGGCAATTTGTAAGGGCGCGCCGACGTTAAGGCATCGAAGACATCAACGATGGCAAAAATACGAGCAGCAGGAGGAATTTCCTGCGCTTTCAGACCTGAATAGTAACCGCTGCCGTCGATTTTTTCATGGTGTACCGACGACATCACTGGCATCGCGTAGCCATTGGCAATGGCTGATGATATCCAATCCATGGCGGACGTGGGTCTTCATGACTTCGAATTCGTCGGCATCCAGCTTTCCAGGTTTTAGCAATATATGATCCCGGATTGCGATTTTGCCGATGTCATGCAAAAAGGCGCCTTTGATCAGCATGCGAATACTGCCGGCCTTTAGCCCCGCCGCCTCAGCGAGCCTTACGGCATAGATAGTTACCCTAAAATTATGCGCATCGGTCTCACTGTCGTGTTTGGCGATCGCACTGCCAAAAGCTTGTAAGGTTTCCAGATTCGCATCCAGCAGATCAACCTCTACTTATCGTACATCGCCTTCCAATGCGATGTATCGGGACGATTACCATCCCCCGCCCAAGGCCTTGTATAAGGCCACATGCGTCGTCGCCCAGGCCAACCTGCTTAATGAGCTACTTCAAAAGCAGCCAGAAATGAGCGTCAGCAAAGGAACAGAAAACAGTCGTGCGGAGTACAGAGGGGCGAATGACCGCAAGGGGTCGACTTTTGCCTGTCAATCCCAATAGTTGGTTTTAACAATAGGATTTTAAAAGTCTGCTACTGATCCAGATCGAATGTCGCGCGAACTTCATAGCCGACGCCGATCCGCTTAGGGGCAGACTGCCGGCGTTTAAGCG
>JBPFEG010000066.1:0-51891 GCA_051061015.1 Methylomicrobium sp. | reverse complement strand
CCATCCCGCCCAACCTGCTTCCTGAATCGCTGAAGCCTCTTGCCTCAGCCGTGATGAGCCGACCATTATAACCCGCCTCATCCATTTGTCAACACTTCCGTTTCAGCTTGTGTCAAAACCTGACCTTCGCCTCCCTGCCCTGCCGCCGTCACCAGCGAAAGAGAGGCGTATTATACGCAGCTTTTGCTCGCTTGCAAGCCTTTTTGTGAATTTTTGGTAATTCCTAAGCAGGAATCCGGCAATTCATTGTTTTTCGATAAAGAATCATTTAAGCCGCCTTCACCGATTAGTCAGCCAATTAATTAGATAGAGTGACTTTTATGAATTTTCTTTTGCCGACCTGATAAATATGAGTTGTGCCAACCTTAATTTCTAGCTTGGCATCGGCAATCCTTTCTCCGTCGATCTTCACCCCGCCCTGATTGATCGCCCTGATCGCCTCCGAAGTACTGCTGGTTAAACCTGCGTCTTTCAATACATTGGCAATACCATAACCCGTTCCCTGAACCTTGATTTCCTTCTCTTCGATTTCGTCAGGCATGGCGCCACGCTGGAATCTGGCCTCGAAATTTTTGAGCGCTTTTTCAGCCGCCGACGCGTTATGAAATCTTTCGATAATTTCCTGCGCCAACAGCACCTTATAATCACGCGGATTAGCCCCCAACTGACATTCCTGGCGCCATTGCCTGATTTCGGTCATCGGACGAAAACTGAGCAACTCGAAATAGCGCCACATCAATTCGTCGGAAATCGACATGATCTTGCCGAACATGTCATCGGGCGCATCGGTAATTCCTATATAGTTGTTCAACGATTTGGACATTTTGTTTACCCCATCCAAACCCTCCAAAATCGGCATCGTGATCACAACTTGGGGTTTTTGTCCGTAAAGCTCCTGCAATTGCCGCCCGACGAGCAGGTTGAATTTCTGGTCGGTTCCTCCCAATTCAACATCCGCCTTCATGGCAACCGAGTCGTAACCCTGAATCAATGGATACAAAAATTCATGAATTGCGATTGGCTGCCCGCCTTTATAACGTTTGCTGAAGTCGTCCCGCTCGAGCATTCTTGCCACGGTGTGTTTGGCAGCCAGCTGAATCAGGTCGGCCGGCGACATCGCGTTCATCCAACTCGAATTAAACATGACCAGGGTCTTGGTCGGATCAAGGATCTTGAAGATTTGTTCTTCATAGGTCTTAGCATTTTCGATCACTTCGTCTCGCGTCAACGGCTTACGTGTCACGTTCTTACCGGTCGGATCACCTATCATCCCGGTAAAATCGCCGATCAAAAACAACACTTCATGCCCATGATCCTGGAACTGCTTAAGCTTATTGATCAATACCGTATGCCCCAAGTGCAAATCGGGAGCGGTCGGATCAAACCCGGCCTTAACTCTAAGCGGTCGTTTTTCCTGAAGTTTTTTGACAAGGTCCTGCTCGAGAAGCACATCTTGCGCTCCCCGTAATAAATCCGCCACTATTTCCGATTGCAACTTATTTCTCCATTAAAACTTGGTAAATAATCTATATTTAATATTGGGAATAGGTATTATAAAGAAAAAAAATACTCGACTATAATTGGCAAATATCAAAAAAAACCGTACAATGCTAACAGATTAAAATTAATTGTTGCTTATTGTTTTAATTTCAATAACTTATCTTCATCATCGTGAAAATTCAATTTTACGCCCCCTTGCTGATCAGTGTGGGTCTGGCGCTTACATCGTCCACCGTGGACGCCAGAACCTCGCATTTAGCCATTAAGAAATATGCCAGCGACGCCTCCAAGCGCACCAAAGCGCATTCGCGGAAAGCGACAAACCATCGCGCATCTTCCGGCCGATCTTCTTTTTCTGCCTCAGGCTATAAAAAGAGGCCAACATTGACGGAAAACGAGCAAGATCCGATCGCTTTCAATCCGCAAGAAGAAACAAGCGCAACCAGAATTTCCACCACCCTCTACCCGTTAGCAAAAAATAGACTGCACTTTCCCAAATTTAACCAACCTCGCCTTCCGGATACCGAAACCGATTCTACCGCCTCCTCGACCATTACAACACTCAGCGGTCAAACCTCCAATTATTTGGAGTCAGACGGCCCCGTCGAATCCTCAGGACTTACCGGAGTTTATGGCGTTATCGAAACCAATCTTGCCGAAGCCGGTTACAAAGCAGGACTGTCTGACGAACTGATCGAGGAACTGACCCAAATTTTCGCATGGGACATCGATTTTGCATCGAATCTACATCCCGGCGATCAATTTACCGTACTCTACAAGAACTCTTCCAATAAGGACAACGCCAAAACAGGACACATCTATGCGGCCGAATTTGTCAGCCAAGGTAAATTTCTTACTGCCGTCCGATTTGAAGATGGAGAAGGCAATGTCAACTATTACACACCCGAAGGCAACAGCCTGCACAAAGCATTTTTAAGCACGCCGGTCGATTATGCCCGTATCAGCTCACACTTTGATACTCACCGACGGCATCCGGTTCTTAATCGCATTCGCGCCCATAAAGGCGTCGATTATGCGGCGCGCACCGGCACACCGGTCAAAGCCGCAGGTGACGGCGAAATCACTTTCAAGGGCCGAAAAGGTGGATATGGGCAGGTACTAATCCTCAAGCATGGGGACCATTACGAAACTTTATATGCTCATCTTTCCGGCTTCAAACGGGGATTGAATGACGGCGATCATGTAATGCAGGGCGAAGTGATTGGCTATGTCGGCCAGACCGGCCTCGCTACCGGCCCGCATCTGCACTATGAATTCCGGAAGGACGGCGTC
This sequence comes from Methylomicrobium sp., assembly GCA_051061015.1. Lineage (GTDB taxonomy): Bacteria > Pseudomonadota > Gammaproteobacteria > Methylococcales > Methylomonadaceae > Methylomicrobium. The sequence goes on along the minus strand of JBPFEG010000066.1, from coordinate 49,098 downwards.
CACCAAAACCCGGAATCGTTGGAATTCAAACGCCCGATACGCCTGGGAAATCAACAACTGGCCGAATTCAAAGACCGGACAAAACTGCTTTTGGCGAAGCTTTATCAGACCAAATCCCAAAATTTACTGGCTAAAAACCAGTAATTCTGATTCATAAATCGATCAGCAACAAAAAAGGGCGGCCTGATAGCCGCCCTTTTTTGTTATGCAGAAAATGACGAACCGCAACCGCAAGTGGTCGTCGCATTCGGATTGCGAATTACAAACTGCGCGCCGTTCACGTCTTCTTTGTAATCCACCTCGGCGCCTTGCAAGTATTGAATGCTCATCGAATCGATCAACACTGTCACGCCGCCATTCACTACGCTGGTATCGTCTTCATTGACGTCTTCATCGAACGTAAATCCGTATTGAAAACCGGAGCAACCGCCGCCGGTCACGTAGACTCTCAGCTTCAGATTATCGTTGCCTTCCTCGGCAATCAGTTCGCTAACCTTGGCCGCTGCACTATCGGTAAAATTAATTGGATTTGCCATAAGCTTTTAAATACACAAAAAAGTTGAGGTATAGCGAGAATTATGACTATACCTAGTAAAAGAGTCAAGATTTCGGTTTCTACAACGCAAGCCCGAATTTATGGCTACGATTAAGCCGCTTCGGCTATCACGGATATAAGGCCACTGTCCTGAGCCCCAGATCCTCTTCCAAGCCGAACATCAGATTCATATTCTGCACGGCTTGTCCCGATGCGCCTTTCACGAGATTATCGATCACCGATAAAACTACCACCATTTGCCCGCCTTGCGGCTTGTGAATCGCGATCTGACAGCGATTGCTGCCGCGCACGCTGCGGGTATCGGCATGGGCGCCTTTCGGAAGCACCTCGACAAAGATTTCGCCTTGATACCGTTGTTTATAGAGCGCCTGCAGATCCTCCGCATCCGCATCAAGCCGACCATATAAAGTGGCATGGATACCGCGGATCATCGGCGTCAAATGCGGCACGAATGTTAGCCCCACGGGCTTGCCGGTCGCCATCGCCAACCCCTGCCTGATTTCCGGTAAATGACGATGCCCCGGCACCGAGTAAGCCTTGAAACTTTCGCCGCATTCGCTCATCAAGGTGGCAAGTTCTGCCTTTCGGCCCGCGCCGCTCACTCCCGACTTGACGTCGGCAATCAATTGATCCGGATCGATCAGGCCTTTTTCCAGCAATGGTAAAAAACCCAGTTGCACGGAGGTCGGATAACAACCCGGGCAGGCAATCAACTGGGCGGATTTGATCGCCTCGCGGTTCACTTCGGGCAGGCCATAAACCGCTTCGCGGATCAAATCGGGACAGGCATGCTCCATGCCGTACCATTGACTCCATTCATTCGCGTCCCGCAGACGAAAATCGGCGGACAGATCGATCACCTTAACCCCGCGCGCCAGCAATGGCTCGGCCATCAGCATCGCCGTGCCGTTTGGGGTCGCAAAAAATACCACATCGCAGGCAGCCAGCGTCTCGACATCGGGCACAGTAAAAACCGCATCGATATAGCCGCGGAGGTTCGGATATACCGCATCGACCCGCACCCCGGCATCCGCGCGCGAAGTGACAACGGCGACTTCGACTTCCCGATGCAAGGCTAAGATACGCAAAAGCTCCACGCCTGTGTAACCGGTGCCGCCTACTATTCCTGCACGAATCATTGGTTTAAATCCTTCTCGTTCACTTCTTTAAAATTGCGTGAGTATATAATACTTTCTGATTCACAAAAATTGTTAACATCAACCGGTCATTTGTAACTCTTGCCCACTTTGCCCTTGCTTGAATCGATGCGCGCGATAGAAATCACTCAGCCCGGTGGACCGGAAATGCTTGGCCTCACGGAAAGACCCGTGCCGCCGGTCTTACCGCACCAAGTCTTGATCAGGGTTGCAGCCGCCGGCATTAGCCGTCCCGATGCGATGCAGCGCCGCGGTGTGTATTCACCACCGCCCGGCTCATCGGATATTCCCGGTCTCGAAATTGCAGGCACGATCGCGGCGCTTGGCGCCAATGTCGGTCACCTGAGTATCGGCACCCCCGTTTGCGCCTTAGTGACAGGCGGCGGTTACGCCGAATATTGTGTCGCTTCGGCTTCATTGTGCCTACCGATTCCGGAGGGCTTCGATTTTATCCAGACGGCCGCCCTGCCCGAGACTTTTTTCACGGTCTGGAGCAACGTGTTCGATCGTGCCCGTTTATCGGCTGGCGAAACATTGCTGGTCCATGGCGGCAGCAGCGGGATCGGGACGACGGCTATCCAACTCGCTAAAACTTTCGGCGCTCGCGTCCTCATAACGGCCGGCACCGAGGCCAAATGCGGGTTCTGTGAACAATTAGGCGCCGATGCCGCAATCAATTATCGAACCCGGGATTTTGTCGAGGCAGTCCAGCAATTTACCGAAAATAAAGGAGTCGATGTGATTCTGGACATGATCGGGGGCGATTATTTGCCCAGAAACCTGAAGTGTATGGCGAACGAGGGCCGGCTGGTGCAAATTGCAATCCAGCACGGCGCCAAGGCCGAGGTTGACCTTTGGCGTATCATGCTGAAACGGCTGACGCTAAGCGGGTCGACATTGCGCGCCCGGGACGATCTTTTCAAACAGCAAATCGCGGAAAAATTACAGGAAAAGGTCTGGCCTTTGTTATCTTCGGGTAAAATCAGCCCGGTCATCGACAGCGTTTTCGGTCTCGACGAAGCCGCCAGGGCGCACGAACGGCTGGAGTCCGGCCAACATATCGGTAAAATCATTTTGAAGGTATAACTTAATATGTCTTACACCACGCTCATCACCGCCGATGCCCTGAAGGCTCAACTGGACCGCCCGGATTGGGTCACTGTCGACTGCCGGTTTTCCCTGGCCGACACCGAACTCGGCGCGAGCCATTATCGGCAGGGACATATACCCAATGCACGCTATGCCCATCTTGACAAGGATCTGTCTTCCGCGATTACTGCCCAGAAAGGCCGCCATCCACTGCCCGACGTTCGCGCCTTGGCTCAAAAGCTCGGAAACTGGGGTATCAATAATCACAGCCAGGTTATCGCTTACGACGACGCGGGCGGCGCTTTCGCCGGACGCTTGTGGTGGCTGCTCCGCTACCTCGGCCATGACAAGGTCGCGGTGCTGGATGGCGGCATCAAACTCTGGCAGAAAAAAGGTTATCCGATTACGACCGCATTGCCGGCGATCAAGCCTGCGCTCTTCAGGCCTTACCCGCAGGAGACGTATTGGCTGACTACCGAGCAAGTGCAGAACCGTCTCGCCAGCCGGTCGATTTGTCTGATCGATGCGCGCACACCGGAGCGCTACCGCGGCGAAGTCGAACCGATCGATCCGGTGACAGGCCATGTCAGAGGCGCGCTCAATAGGCCCTTTCAGGCCAATCTTGCCGCCAGCGGTGAATTCCTGCCTGCCGAACAACTGCGACGGCAATTTCAAGCCCTGACCGGCGATCGCCCGCCGGAGCAGATCGTCCACATGTGTGGATCCGGCGTAACCGCCTGCCATAATCTGCTTGCGCTGGAGTATGCTGGATTGAAAGGTTCAAAGCTTTATGCCGGTTCCTGGAGCGAATGGATTTGCAATAAAAACCGGCCTATTGCTACAGGCAACTAATCGCTTTCAAATTATTCACCCTTGGTCCAGTCTATGAAAACCGACAGCGCCACCATTCAGCACCGTTACGACCGGCTTGCGCCTTATTTCGACGGCCTCGAAGCGATGATGGAGGGCCTATTTTTCAGAAGTTGGCGGAAAAAACTTTGGGAATCCGTCGACGGAGCGCATATTTTGGAAATCGGCGTGGGTACCGGCAAGAATTTCGACTATTACCCTGCCGACGCCAGAATCACCGCGATCGATTTTAGCCCCAAAATGCTCGAACAGGCCCGGAACAAAAAGCACCGGAAACAGGTCGACGTCGATCTGGAACTGATGGATGTGCAATCGCTGCATTATGCAAGCAACAGTTTCGATACGATCGTCGGTTCGTTTGTGTTTTGCTCGGTGCCTTCGCCGATGAAGGGATTGAAGGAATTGCACCGAGTCTGCAAACCGGGCGGACGGGTTTTATTGCTGGAGCATGTGATCAGTTCGAGAGCCGTTCTAGCAGGGATGATGAATCTTTTCAACCCGCTGGTCGTTTCGATGGTCGGAGCAAACATCAACCGCAATACGGTCAAAAATGTGCAGGCGTGCGGTTTCCGAAACGTGCGCGTCGATGAACGCAGCAGCGATCTCATCAAATTGATCGAAGCGGTCAAATAAGCGGAAAATTTATCCTGAAGGATGGATTTGAGTAAAATATCAGGAATTTTTACCTTTAATAACTGACGTGAAGCCAACAGTAGAAGATTTAGTCCAGACGCCGATACCTACCCAGCACGGCGAATTCATCCTGCATTATTACAGCAATAATCTCGACGACAAGGAGCATGTCGCGCTGGTCCGGGGTCGGGTCGACAGCGCCGAACGTGTGCCTGTGCGGATCCATTCGGAATGCTTTACCGGGGATGTGCTCGGTTCGAGACGTTGCGATTGCGGCGAGCAGCTGGACATGGCGCTACAGATGATCGATCAAAAAGGTGTCGGGATTCTGATTTACCTTCGCCAGGAAGGGCGCGGCATCGGACTGCTGAAAAAGCTGCAAGCCTACAATTTGCAAGATGCAGGCATGGACACGGTCGATGCGAACATTCACCTCGGCCATCTTGCCGACGAACGCGAATACGACATTGCCGCGCTGATCCTGGAGTCGCTGCATGTCAAATCGATCGAATTGATCACGAACAATCCGCAAAAAATCGAAGGCCTGCAAAAGCTGGGCGTCAACGTTGTGGACCGGATTCCGATTGTTGCCGCCGCTCACAACGACAATCTCGATTACCTGAAAACCAAAGCCAAAAAGATGGCGCACATGCTATTCGAGCGCAAAAAAGAACACGAATAGCGCTACTGTACCTCTTGCCTACCCTCAGCGGACAGGCAATACGGTCTCGACCAGTTTTATCCAGTAGGCGGCACCGGTCGGCAGAATCTCATCGTTAAAATCATAATGCGGATTGTGCAGCAAACAGCTGTTTTGCGATGCGCCGTTGCCGATCCAGAGATAGCAGCCCGGTTTTTGCTGCAACATGAACGCGAAATCTTCCGACCCCATGCACGGCGTCGGCTGAAGGTTGACGCCTTCCGCGCCGGCAACGGCGATAGCCGCTTGCGTTGCAAGGACCGTTTCGGCCTCGCTGTTGAACGTGACCGGATAGCCCGGATTTTCGGGATTGAATGCGATTTCCGCGGCAACTCCGAACCCCGCGCAAACGCCGTCGACGATTTGACGGATTTTCTCTCCGATCGCCTGCTGCACGTCGGCTTTAAAGCAGCGAAAGGTGCCGCGAATAATCGCTTCTTCCGGAATCGCATTCCAGGTATTGCCCGCATGCACTTGGGTGATGCTGACCACCGCCGCATGGGCCGGATCGATCGTCCGGCTGACAATCGTTTGCAATGCGTTAATGATATGTGAGGCCGCCACGATCGCATCGGTGCCCAGATGCGGCATCGCCGCATGGGTCGCCTGGCCTTGTACGCGGATTTCGAAACAGTCGAATGAAGCCATCATCGGCCCGGATTTGACCGCGAAATGACCCATCGGAATATCCGGAAAATTATGCATCCCGAACACCTGATTGACCGGGAATCGGTGGAACAGGCCGTCGTCGATCATCTGCTTCGCACCGGCCCGGCCTTCTTCGGCCGGCTGAAAGATGAGCACCACCGTGCCGTCGAAATTCGGTTTTTCCGCTATTGCCTTAGCTGCACCGAGCAGCATCGCGGTATGCCCATCGTGGCCGCACGCATGCATTTTGCCGGAATGTGCGGATTTATACGCAAACGTGTTCTTTTCTTCGATAAACAGGGCATCCATATCCGCGCGCAGGCCGATCATCCGCTTGCTATCTCCCGAGGTTAAGGTGGCGACTACCCCGGTCTTGCCGAGTCCTTGGTGAACCCTCAACCCGAAAGTCTTCAGTTTTTCCGCGACGAAACGCGCCGTTTTGACTTCTTCATAAGCGGTTTCGGGATGCTGGTGAAGGTGCCGCCGCCAGGCGCGCATTTCGTGATGAAGTTGCTCCAGTCCTTTCGAGTGTGTCATAAGTTTCCTGTCTGTTTATACCTTTTCTTATTTCAGGAACGCTGTTTCTCTACAAGCTGTAGTCAAGCGAGTCGACTTGTTGAGCAAGCCACCTCAGCACTTCTTTGCCGTTCCTGAAATCGGCCTTATTCAGATCCAGTAACTCACCTTCGGTCAAACAGTCCCAACGCGACAATTGCTGTTTCAATTGCTGTCGCTCGTTTGAAGTGAAATGAAAATGGTCAAGCAGAGGCTTTAGTTGCCGGGGATCTGCTGACGAAATTGAGTCCTGGAGACGGCATAACTCCGCTAATAACGCATCCAAAGCCGGCACTTGCGCGGCAATCCACTCTGCGACCTGTTTCGGCTGTATATACTCTGCCGGTGTTTGCCTGTTGTCCGAAACCACTTTAAGACACTGAATCAGCTCCCCCGTTGAAAACCGCATCGCGGTCTCATAAAACGCGGACGCCTCCATATCGTAAAGATGAGGCTCCGTGTAATCCAGATTCGGCCTCGATCCGGTCCGGACGGTTTCAACCTCACAGGGCGGCGGAAACGCCAAAGGCGGATAGTAATTTTTGCTTGTGTCTGCATCGATGATTTTGCCGGCCATAAACGCGCACCCTAAGTCATGATCCGGATGGCCTGCAATCCCTACATTCAGCATGATCGGCTTGTCCGGGTCGCCCGCTCTTGCCTGCGTAAAGGCAACACCCGCTGCCATCGAGCATTTGCCGATGCCGGTAATCGTCAGGCAAACTCCATCATGGCTATATATTTCGAAAGGATGACTAATCAGGTCTTTTTTCAACCGGAAATGGGCGATCAGCGGCCTGGCTTCGCAGGGCAACGCGGTATGGATAAAAATCGTCCTGGTGGATTTCGGCATAGCTCCAAAAAATGCGCTTAACAGTTTGAAGTCGGCAGAATTCGACGAAAAGTCAAATTGATCCGGGAGTTTTTCGCCTGCCGTGTTTTCGGCAAGGCATGCACCCAATGATGCTGCAAAGCGCCCGCCATGAATAACAAATCGCCATGCTCCAGCACGATGTCCAGATTTTCCCGGCGCTTTTTATGATGCAGCCTGAACAAGCGCGAATCGCCGAGGCTCAATGACGCGATCACCGGATTGATTCCCAGTTCCTTTTCGTTATCGGCATGATACCCCATCGAATCCCGTCCGTCGCGGTACAAATTGGCCAGCACGCTATTAAACGCGCATCGGCTGAATGTTTCGATCTGCGCCTTGACCGACCACAGTTCGCTTGTCCACGGCAAAGGCTGATGCGCTACGCCCGAATAGCGGTAAACGGCTTCAGCATCGCCGTACCAGCACATCAGACGCGGAACCTTACACCACTTTCCGAAAATCGGAATCGATTCTTCCTGCCACGCCAAAGTCCGGTAAAATTCGGCAAACAGCCGGTCGGCTTCGGGCTGGTTATAAAACGCTCTGACCCAATAGAGTTCACCATCAAAAGGGCAAACATTGTTTCGCTCAATCATCAACGGATTTTCAACGCTTCCTTGGATTCAAGAATAGCCCGCCAAAAAGCCCACCTTGCTAACATCATGTTTCGATCACATACGCTCCGTAACCGACGACCCTTTTTTTATCTCCCGCCGTATCGCCGGAATTGCGCAGATCGATATTTCTGACGACCAACGATTTTTCCCGCGCCAGTTTCAATAAGCCGCTAATCCCGACCCGGCCGCAGGCCGAATCGAATCCCAGGCTTTCGTATTGCAGTTGTTCAATCGTGGCACTCGTCGCCTGATCCAGTTTTTGACAGGTGGTATAATCATGGTAATGACTCAGGTCGGAGCTGACCACGATCAGCGTCTCTTCACCCCCCCACAGCATTTCGAGCACCTGACTGACCTGTTCGGCCGGCGCATCGCCGGTCACGATCGGCACAATCTTGAAATCATCCAGCATTTCCTGCAAAAACGGCAAGTGTACCTCCAGGCTATGCTCCATCACATGGGCTTGTTCCAGGTAATCGACAAAAGGCAATTTTGCAATCGCATGCACCGCCGGCTGATCAACCTCGATACTGCCGAGCGGAGTAATAAAGTTTTCCGCGTTCGTGATTGCCAACCCGTTAAATCCGACCCGATGCGAAGGGCCTATCAACACCACGCGAGTGATCTGATCGTGTGCCCTGAGTAGCCTTGCATAGGCGGTAGCGGCTACCGGTCCTGAATAAATATAGCCCGCATGGGGCACAATCATTGCCTTGGGAACTTTCGGAGCGGTATCGGCATCATTGAGATATTGATCGACCAGCAGATGAAGCTGCTGGGGTTCGGCAGGATAAAAGGTTCCTGCCACGGCGGGTTGTCTATTCATAATTTTGCCTTCTCACCAAACTCAATTCACATTGCATTATCAACCCGACAGCGATCATAAAGGTTGATTTTTATTATTCTAACCCAGAAAGACAAATTGGATTTTTAATGGTTCCTGGAGAATCGCGATGACCGAATTTGTTGCTGCCGATACCGTCAAAACCCGGTTTTGGCATGTGCTTGAGGATGGTCGGGTGCAATGCGATGCCTGTCCGCGCTTTTGCAAACTGCATGAAGGCCAGCGCGGCCTTTGCTTTGTCCGGCAGAACCTGGATCATCAGGTCGTGATGACCAGCTACGGACGTTCCAGCGGCTTTGCGATCGATCCGATCGAAAAAAAGCCGTTGAATCATTTTCTGCCCGGAACGCCGGTGTTTTCATTCGGCACGGCCGGCTGCAATCTGGCCTGCAAATTTTGCCAAAACTGGGATATCAGCAAATCGCGCGAAATGGATACCTTGATGAGCCAAGCTACCCCCGAAGCGATTGCCCAAACCGCTCTCAAACAGGGCTGTGCCAGCGTCGCCTATACTTATAATGATCCGGTGATATTCCACGAATATGCCGTCGATACGGCCCAAGCCTGCCGTAAGCTCGGCTTGAAATCGGTCGCGGTCTCGGCCGGTTACGTGACCCCGGAGCCCCGAGCCGAATTTTATCAATGGATGGACGCGGCGAATATCGATCTGAAAGCGTTCAGCGAACGCTTTTATCATCAGATTACCGGCGGCCATCTGCAACCGGTGCTCGACACGCTGAAATATATCAAGCATGAAACGTCAGTCTGGCTGGAACTAACAACCTTAATGATTCCGGGCGAAAACGATTCGAATGCGGAAATTGAAGAGATGACGCAATGGATCGTCGAAAACTTAGGACCCGATGTGCCAATGCATTTCACTGCCTTCCACCCCGACTGGAAAATGCTCGATAGACCGCCGACTCCGCGTTCTACGTTGTTAAATGCCCGGCAAATTGCAATAGCCAACGGCATTCGCTATGCCTATGTCGGCAACGTGCACGACAAACTGGCCGCCAGCACCTACTGCCACGGCTGCGGCCAATTATTGATCGGCCGGGACTGGCATGAGTTATCCGACTGGAACCTTGACTCAGCAGGGAATTGCAGGTTTTGCGGGACTAAATGCGCGGGCGTCTTTACCGAGAAGCCTGGCTCATGGGGTGCAAAACGCCGCAGCGTGCAGATGAATTAAAAAAACGCTGGTCTGCGGGTAAGCGTCAAATTTCCGCAGTGTGGAAAAACCGATACGGATTCTGCGCACTAAGATAGTGAAAAGAAATAATATTTTGCCGCGCAACCATGCTCAAGCAAGGGAATTTAATCATCGGGAATGAGTTTGCCTAATCACTCGAAAGTCCCAAGAATAAATCCTGGGACTTTACTTTGAACTTTAGGTTAGGAAGTCTGTTCGAGCGTGCGCAATTCCTGGGTCTGGCACTTGTTATAGAAAAGCCAGCTCTTGACGTGCAAGTGTTTGCGAATTGGGGTTTTGATCACCGAGACGCAGAGCGCGATCGAAAACAGGCACCAAACCGCGGCGTATTCGTTCGGGTCTGAGGTGGTGACGTCGGAAATCCATGGCCCGATGACGTAATGGAAGCCGACAAAACGCCAAGAGCCATACATTACCGGCATATAAAACGAGACCAGGATATAAGTCAGCGCATGCAGGCCCCAGTCGAAACCGAACAGCCACTCCTGCGGGCCGGACAAGAGGCCGTTCAACGGCATTTGCCACGCGATGTGCCAGTCTCCGGAAACCGAACAGACGCCGGTGCCGCAAAACCCCTCAGTTCCAATCACGCAGTGCCCGGCCCAGTCGAATGGGTACATCTTGACCAGCATCGTCAGCGAACCGATTGCGCAAATCGCGTACACGGTCGTGCGAATTTTCAATTTAACGCTTTCCGGAATGAAGTACATCGCAACCATATTCACAAAAAACGGCTGGAACGCAACGTGAATATAGCCGAACATGGTTAGAATCTGATTTTTCGGGTTACCGCACAGATCGATATAGATGTAAGTTGCTGCCTGCAACAGTTCCATTAACGCAAAATAAGTCAACGGGATCCACAGTTCCTTCGATTCCCCCTTGTAAGCGACATAAGCCGCGGTACTGAGTCCTGCGGCCGCCAGGACGCCAGACGCTTCTCCACTCCAACACATAAAATAAACCTTCTTATAGTAGTTATCGAATAAAGCTTTAAGCCGAGAAAGTGTCGATAGAATCCCCCTTTCTTCGGCTGGTTATTCTATTACAGAGACTCAATCTGAAAAAGCATTGGCGTAATCGGAATTCACCGGCGTTCAAAAATCATCAAGCTGGCAAAGCCTCGATGTCGATATAGATCTCGACCGGATTGATCGGTTCGATCGCGGCGACGGGCAGGGCTGCGCCTTCGCGCCATTGCCTGACCGGCTCCTGCTTGCTTTTGCCGGTGATCAAAAAAATCAATTGCCGGGTGTCGCTCAATGCCTTGGCGCTAATCGAAACGCGCTCGGGAGGGGGCTTCGGCGAATTGTAGACCGCGTGGGCCAGCTCATCCTGTATGTGAACATGGCCGGGAAACAGACTGGCGGTATGGCCATCTTCCCCCATCCCGAGCAACACCAGATCGAAAGGCAGTGCCTCGCTAACCGTTTGGCGATATTGCTGTGCGCCAGCTTCGGGCCCGAGTTCGGCCGGAATCGTAAAGACCTGCCCGGCTGGAATCGGCACCTGTGCGAGCAACGCCTTGGTCGCCATCATGCTGTTGCGATCCGGATGATCGGCCGGAAGACAGCGTTCATCGCCGTAATAAATCCGCCATTTCGACCAATCGGTGTCGGCCTTGCTGAGCAGACGGTACACTTTTTCGGGCGTGGTACCGCCGGCCAACACCAGTTTGAAGCAGCCGCGCTCCGCGATTGACTCATCGGCCGTCTTCAGAATTTGTTCAGAGGCGGCTTCGGCGACCTTATCAGCGGTCGCGAAAATCCGCCAGTTGGCGTTTTTTTGCATTTATTTACACTCCGGAGTTAATGAGCTGCGCCAGGTCTGGCTGTCTTTATCGAAAAGGCGGCTGTCTTCGGGCCCCCATGAGCCGGCCGGATAAGTCGCGATGTAATCGCGCTCGACTGCCCAGGTTTGCAGGATCGGATCGACGATGCGCCAGGCGTGCTCGACTTCATCGAAACGCAGAAACAGTGAACGATCGCCCTTCAAAACATCGAGCAGCAGATCTTCATAGGCGTCGATCGCTTTTTCGTCATGATTGCGAAAACTCGCGTCGAGCGTGGTCGAGCGGGTGCTCATTTCGAGACCCGGTTCTTTCACAGTCACTTCCATCTTAATGCATTCGTCGGGTTGGATGCCGAGCAGCACCCAGTTCGGGTTCATGCAGTTCACGTTCGTATCGCGGAAAAACTGCAAAGGAGGATGCCTGAAACAGATCGAAATGGTCGATTGCGCCTTCGCCATGCGTTTGCCGGTGCGCATATAGAAAGGCACACCGCGCCAGCGCCAGTTGTCGATATACAGCTTCATCGAGGCATAGGTTTCGGTCACGCTGCCGGCCGGGATGCTGTCTTCCTGCAGGTAGCCCTTGACCTTTTCGCCCCGGATCGTGCCGGGGGCATACTGGCCGCGATGGGCATGCGCATGCACCGCTTCTTTCGGAATCGGTCGGATCGATTTCAATACCTTGACCTTTTCGTCGCGCAGGGCTTCGGCTTCCATCGACACCGGCGGTTCCATCGCGACCAGCGTCAATAGCTGCAACAGATGGCTCTGCAGCATATCGCGCAAGGCGCCCGCACTGTTATAGTATTCGCCGCGGCTGTCGATGCCGATGTCCTCGGAATGGGTGATCTGAACATGGTCGATGTAATTGCGATTCCACAACGGCTCCAACATCACGTTCGCGAACCGGAACACCAGCACGTTTTGCACCATGCCCTTGCCGAGATAGTGATCGATCCGGTAAATCTGTTCCTCGCTCAGATAATGGCTGATCCTTTTTTGCAGCGCCTGCGCACTGTCCAGATCGTAACCGAAGGGTTTTTCGATGATTACCCGCCGCCAGCCGAATTCTTCATCGAACAGCTCGTTATGGCTCAGTTGTTCCAGCACGGTGCCGAAATCGGCCGGACTGATCGATAGATAGAAGGCGATATTGCGCGAAAATTGCTGTTTGCCGTTCAGAAGATCGGCCAAGGCCTTGTAATCCTCGGGCTGCTGAATATCGGTCCGGTGATAGCAAAGGCGCTGGCTGAAGCTCTGAAAAACTTTTTCGTCGAAATCGGCTTTGACCTTGTTCTGGATCATCTCCCTGACTTCGTCGAGCCATTTCTGCTGATCCCACGGACGTCGACCGATCGCGACAATCCGGGTGCCTTCCGGTAGTTGTTTCGCGACATCGAGATGATAGAGCGCCGGCATCAGCTTGATCCTGGATAGGTTACCGGTGGCGCCAAAGATAACGTAGGTACAGGGTTCGGCGTTCATGGGTTGGTTTTACGTGTAGAGTTAATCTTGTTGGACAACGTGATAAGCCAATCAGAGAGCGCAATAGGCGATAGCCGTATTGTGCCGAATAGATTCACACATGATTCGGCACAATACGCTTCGCTCTTACGCCCTATGGTCTGCTGCGTAGAGCGTGAAAAGCGCTAATATTTATGCATTATAAGTGGTCGACGCGACCCTGCCGCCCTGGCCGGTCCAGTCGGTATGGAAGAACTGGCCGCGCGGCTGATCGACGCGCTCATAAGTATGCGCGCCGAAATAGTCGCGCTGGGCCTGCAACAGGTTGGCCGGCAGCCGTTCGGTACGGTAACCGTCGAAATAAGCCAGAGCGGAGGAGAACGCCGGCGTTGGAATACCGAGTTCGATACCCAGGATCACCGCCTTGCGCCAGCCCGCTTCGGCCTTCTTCATCGCGGCGATGAAAAAATCGTCGAGCAGCAGATTTTCGAGTTCCGGATTTTTTTCATAAGCCCGCTTGATGTCATTAAGAAACTGGCTGCGGATGATACAGCCGCCGCGCCACATCAGCGCGATTTCGCCGTAATTCAGCGACAGCTTGTATTCCTTCGATGCTTCCCGCATTAGCCGGAAACCCTGCGCGTAGGAAATAATCTTGGCCGCATACAGCGCATCGCGGATCGCATCGATCATCGCCTGCTTGTCACCGCTGAATTGAGTTAGTTGTTTCGGCAGTATCTTGGAGGCTCTGACCCGCTCGTCTTTTTGCGCGGACAGGCAGCGGGCAAACACCGATTCGCCGATCAGCGTCAACGGAATGCCGAGATCGAGCGCATTGATGCCGGTCCATTTGCCGGTACCTTTCTGGCCGGCGGTATCGAGGATCTTATCCAGCAGCGGCTGACCGTCTTCATCTTTATAGGCCAGAATGTTCGCGGTGATTTCGATCAGGTAGGAGCTGAGTTCGCCTTTATTCCATTCCGCGAAAATTTGATGCATTTCGCCGGCAGAGAGGCCAAGCGCTTCGGACAGCAACTGATAGCCTTCGCAGATCAACTGCATGTCGCCGTATTCGATGCCGTTGTGCACCATCTTGACGTAGTGCCCTGCCCCATTTTCTCCGACCCATTCACAGCAGGGTTCGTCACCCACCTTCGCGCTGATCGCCTGAAAAATCGGCTTGACCGCAGGCCACGCCGCCTTATTGCCGCCAGGCATGATCGAAGGGCCATTGCGCGCGCCCTCCTCGCCGCCGGAGACGCCGGTACCGATAAAATTCAGTCCCTTTTCCGCCAGATATTGGGTGCGGCGGTTGGTGTCGGTAAACAGCGAATTGCCGCCGTCGACGATGATGTCCCCGGGCGAGAGCAGCGGGATCAATTTTTCGATGTATTGATCGACCACTTCGCCGGCCTTGACCATCAGCATCACGATGCGCGGCGTTTCGAGACTGTCGACCAGTTCTTCCAGCGAATGGGCTCCGACCACTTGCGTCCCTTTCGCAGGACCGTCGAGAAATTCATCGATTGTGCGGGTCGTGCGGTTATAGACCGCGACCTTGAAACCATGGTCGTTCATATTCAGGACCAGGTTCTGGCCCATGACCGCAAGGCCGATCAATCCGATATTCGCTTTCATCACGAGTCCTCCAGGGAGAGTTGAGTTCGCTCGGATTTTAGCATGCCGAGCCGGAAGGCCGATAGAAAAGCGGAGGAAACGGGTGATTAACCCGAGTTGGCCTGATGCATCCTGGCTCTGGCGCGAACCATCGCAAAGATCACGACGATCAGCAGCGCAGCCAGCGAACACTCCAGCAGCACAAAGGCGCCGATCTTGAAATAGGCGAATTGCGGGTGCACGAAACGAACCAGCCAGCCTCCCGCTTCATCCGCCACCGCGGAAACATAGGTCAGACTGCTGATCCAGATTTTAAGCCGTATCGAAAAATCGGTCATCAGCATCAGGTGGGTCAGGGTCACAATCAGCATCCCCATCGAAAAGAGGTGGAAATGCGAGACTTCGAGCATCCCTTCATAGCTGCGCGGGGGCTTGAACTGTTCTTCGGAGCCCAAGTAGTAGAGTTTCACCGATTCGGCCGTCAGATCCATCCGGTGGAAATACATTAGGCCGTTGCTGACCCACAGCAGCACGATATAGCCCAGAAACATCAGCACCAGCGCGTTCAACAAAGATTTCCGGTGCTGCTCACCGGTTACGAAATAACGCATATTTATGGATTCTGTTGCTTGATCATCACCTGGTACAGTGCCATTACCTTACGGACGCTGCTGAGACCGGCGCGGGTGCTCAGCGTCGCCCCGCTGATACCGTCCACGCCCTTGCTGAAATCCATCTCGGCGAGCGGGCGCTTGTACAACTGTTCGAACCAGCGGTCCGGCGGCATGTATTCGGGCGGTTCGTGAAAGGCGAGCGTAGTGACGTTGCGCAGTTCGCCTTCCGGCGTCAGCACGATCATCAGCGTTTCCGGCTTGGTTCTGACCGTAACCGACTCGATCGCGGCATAGCCGAGAATCCTGCCCTGCTCCTTGCCGATATAGAACGTAAACATGCCCGGTTCCAGCTTAGTCTTGGCCAATTCCTGAATTTTCGCAAGTTGCTGCTCGTCGGGAAACAAGGACAACAGATCGACCGTTTTGCCTTTGCCGAAAGCCAGTTCCATCGCTTCATCTTTGCTGTAGAAGATTTCGGCCTGGCTGGGCACGGCGGAAATCAGCAGCATGGCGATGAATAAATAGCCGCCGGCCCGCGTGAAGAATTTCAAATTAGGCTCCATAAAACAGGTAGCAAAAGCTCGGGTAATGGTAGGATCATGCGGCCAAAGCGATTCCCGCCTTGGCCGCGGGGCCTTATATCATACACCAGGTGGAGCCGAGTTTCGGTTAGAAAATAAAGCCCAGGCCGAGGTTGAAGTCATCCGGCAGATCGCCTTCTTTGGACATGAAGTTACGGTAATCGGCTTTAATCACGACATTCGGTATCGGTTTATATTGCAAACCAAACTGCCAGATGCTCCGGTCTCTCGAATCGTCGTCCAAAAATCCGGTCGGCGCAGTTGCAATCGTGTCAAACTGTTCATAACGGAAGAACGGCGCCAAATATTGGGTTGTATCTCTGAAGATCCAAGGCAGGACATCATAGCCGACTTCGGTATACCAGCCATAATTACTGCTGCCGATCGTCTGACCTTTATCGGCACTTAAGACTTCAGCATCATTGATGTGTCCCCAAGAACCTAACGCTCTGAATTCAAGGCCGCGATACTTCCACTGTACATGCCCCTCATAAAGCTGGGTAAATGCATCGATCTGCTGGCCAGCATACAACTGGTTCTGTCCTGAATTGCCGAAATAGGCCGAACCGCCGACAGTAACCCCTGGAGCCCAGGCAGGCGCATAGTCCATGCGTCCGACAAAGGCCAGATCTTCAGCCCTGGCCTGACTGCCGCCTTGTCTGCCGTCGCGAATGCCGCCGGAACTGAATTCTTTCGCGTTCAAGCCATTAACCACATAGGTCGTATAAGTCAAACCAGGCGTCAACTCGCCAAAGAGCCCGGCCCCGATTTCCCGCCAGGTGCTCGGAATGATTTGGCGTTCGACTTCGGGACGATTATTGCCGAAAAAGAACGGCGGCTCATGAATCTGGTTGATGAAGCCCATCGGCAACAGCACCATACCGGCGCGGACATTGGCCATCTTATGCAGGAAGAAGTCTAATGCGGCAAATTCGACCGAAACCTCGCCTTTTTCCTCATCGCCTTCGCCGGTTGTCGCATGTTCGAATTCGAGTTCGCTGTTGAACAAAATCCTGTCTGTAAACTTGTAACCCGCATAAAGCACCATACGTTCTAGGTCTGCATTATCATTTTTGCCTTTTTCGTCACCGACGATTGCCTGATAATTCGCCTCACCGTAACCGCCGATCGACAAGCCCTTGCCGACCTGATAGACCTTCGAGGCCGCAGGTCCTAAGCCATAGGCGCTCTTGTATTTGGTTTCTTCAGGAATCACAAGATTGGTTCGCAGCTTTTCGACTTCCTGACTCAAGATGTCGGTCTTGCGCTCCAGCGTTTTGACGTTGCCTTGCGGAACCGCAGCAGGCTTATTCTTTGCTGCATCCGCCATCGCGGTCTTCATCTCATCGATCTGCTTTTGCTGGGCCTCAATGATTTTCCACATTTCTTCCATCGTTTGCGGTTTTTGCAGCGCCTGTGCCGGCGCATTCAATATTGCCAGCACGGCTAAAGCGCTTCCCCTTAACACTCTTTTTCGCTCGAAGGTCATAGTCAATCTCCAAAAATGAAAGTTTTTGGGATTATAGTATAAATAGTTTTGTTATTACAAATGATTCTCATTTGTTATCGAATTTAAAAATAACAAGACTATACACTGAACATCTACATGACTTGGAACAAGCGTCAGAGAAAACAGCCGGATCCATGGAATGATTCTCTTCCGGCCCTATGGGTGAGGATTCGAGCTACTGAATATATGAAACCACCGACCTGCCAGGTTTTTTAAATCCTGGCAGGTCTTCAGCGATGAAGAGGATGAGAAGGGGCTGTGAAGCTGTTTACTGCGACAGGAACACCATGATGCTGCTAAATCCGTTTTTTATAGCATAAGGATTTCGAGAAAGGATTCAATAGCGTTCCGCTTGTCCCAAGCATCATGGCCGTTCTATACGAAAAACCCTGCCTTCGTAGCTCGCGATTACCCCATCGGAACGGATTTCCTTGATTTCGACCGACTCCTTGGTTGTTTGGCCCGCCTTGTATTTGGTCATGTTCAATATGACAAAGCGGTCCTCCGGTTTGTCCGCGTACATAAAAACATTAATCGTCATCTTCGGTGCGGAATTGCGGAAGTTATAGGGCAGATCCTTGTATAAAGGAATTCCTTGCTGGCTTGGCGGCGCGGTATCGATCTTGTTCTCTTCGCTTGCAGCGCCTTTGTCGGGGGAATTTTTTCCGCTTTTAGCCGCAAGAATTCCATGGATTTGTCTGGCCTGGCGCTCCTCCTTCCTGAGTTGCCCCTGTTCCAGGATGGCGGCAGATGAAGGAGCGTTTTGAACGCGATGTTCGGATTTATCATGCTGCGCTTGTTTCGCCGCATTCTCTTCCGCGGCCTGTTTTAGCGCGGCCAGATCCTCGATCGAGGGCGTTTTTGCGGCGGGTGCAGCGGCTACAGGCATTTGCGGACGCATCGCTTCCGGTGGCGGCGCCGCTACGGCGGGCTCTGCCTTCGAGGATTGTCCAAAAGCAGCCTGACTGTCAACCGGCAGCGGCTTTTGCTCCGTTTTCTGCGTCAATGGCGGCGCGGGAATTTGGGGCTTGGCCGGTGTATTTTCGGCTTGTTTCAGATACCAGGCCAATAACGGTACTGCCAGCAAATTGACGGCCAGCAGGCTGCCGATCAGTATTGCTGTTTTCCGGCTTTTTTGGGGCGGCGGCATCAGCACTTGTTCGGTAATGGTTTCCGGCTGATTAGCCTGCCGCTCCTGCTCCGATTTGCGTAAGGCATTGAGAATATAAGACATGGTTTTAATCGGTAATAGTAAGGTGAGGCTTGCTCGGCGCCTCAGTCAAAATGTCGAGATAAAACAGGGTTTGTGCTCCCACAGCGCCGTCTTCGGCCAAATGGTGCTGATGTTGAAACTTGATTACTCGAGCCTTCAAGTCCTGATCGAATTTCTGTGGCGCAGCCACGGGCGGATTCGAACCGTCGAATGCCGCCATCTGTTGCCGAAGCCAAACAATTCTCTCTGACCATTCTCCCGGGAAAATCGTTCGCGCATCCGCCATCGGCGGCTCCCATACCAATAAATAGTAGCCGTTCCAATGGCTCAGCACTTCGGCCAGCGAAAATTCATGCTGCTCGCTCCCGATCAATACGGGATTTCCCTGTTTGAGGCCGGTCATCAGCGCATAGCGTTTTTCGTTGGCCGGGAGCACAAATTCCAGAATAACCGGCCGATTCATCGCCAACACTTCTTTCCAACTGGCTTTGCCGAGCTGACACAAAACGCCAAGCGTTTTTACTGTCTCGCAATCGGCTATTTCTGCAGGCGGAACCGTTTTTCCGAGGGCTCTTAACGCATTCGCAAAACCCAATGGCAACGTAAAGCGGGCATCGGCTACCCATTCGGCAAATGGAACAGGCTTGGGAGGCAGCGGCAGCGGTTTAATTTCTGGTGCAGGCGGCGTAGCCGATACGACTTCAGAAACAACCGGACCGTGTTTTGCTGCCGTTTCTGCCTGATGATCAGAAAACGGGCTCTGGATCGCCGTAAAACGTTTCGGGAACCCATAATAACTGCCGGCCGCAATCCCGCTGAGGGCCAGCACACCTAGCACGGCACCCCATCTCGGCAATTTTTTCTCGGCCGGCGCAAGCGTTTCTTTCGCAGCGTTTTGAATCATACCCGGCGTCACATGCGAGGCATTTTCCGCATAAGCGCCCAGCAGCGCACGGTCGCACAGAATATTAACGACGCGCGGAATGCCACCCGACAGTTTGTAGATCTTGCGGATCGACCGTTCCTTGAAGAGTTCGGGATCTCCCCCGCAAATCCGCAACCGGTGACGGATATAGGCTCGGGTTTCAACGAACGACAGCGGCTGCAAATGATAACGCGCCGTAATACGCTGGTTGAGTTGTCTAAGATCCTTCCGCCGCAGCATTTGTTTCAATTCGGGCTGCCCGACCAGAATGATTTGCAGCAGTTTGGTTTTGCTAGTTTCGAGGTTGGTCAGCAGGCGAATTTGCTCGAGCACTTCCATGCTCAGATTCTGCGCTTCGTCGATCAGCAAAACGATGCGCCGTCCGTTCGCATGCGCATCCAGCAAATAATGGTTTAACGCATCGACCAACTGCTTCAGCGTCTGCTGCTGTTTGTCATAGTCCACTCCCAATTCGTCGCAGATCGTCGCCAGCAACTCGATCGCATTCAGCTTGGGATTCAGGATCAATGCAATATCGATATTATCCGGCAGTTCTCGCAATAGGCAATGGCATAGGGTTGTCTTGCCGGTACCGACTTCGCCGGTCAACGCGACAAAACCTCCGCCGACCGTTATGCCATATAAAAGATGCGCCAGACCTTCCTGATGGCGCCGACTCATGTACATGAAATGCGGATCGGGCGCTATTGAAAACGGTAATTCCGTAAAATGAAAATACTGTTTATACATAGCAGCAATTAGGAAATACAAATGAAATAAATTTCTGATTTTAACCTATCCCCGGCAAAAGACGTAAAAATTGGCGCCATCTTCGGCGACTGTGCGTTTTCCCTTTATAATCTCGCTGCCATCCGGCAAAACCATCTCAACGTCCTCACATCATGCCGATCAACGAAAATCAGCTGTACCGCAAACTGGCCTGGCGCCTGTTGCCCCCGCTCTACATCATTTATATCCTGGCCTATCTCGACCGCATGTGCGTCGGCTTTGCACAATTACAGATGAAGGATGCCCTGCAGTTCAGCGATACGGTGTACGGCTTCGGAGCGGGTATTTTTTTTGTCGGTTACATGCTGTTCGAGATACCGAGCAATCTGATTCTCGAAAAAGTCGGTGCGAAACTTTGGCTGACCCGGATCATGATTACCTGGGGTGTGATTTGCTGTGCGATGGTCTTCATTGAAACCCCGCAAGGTTTTTACATTCTGCGCTTTCTGCTCGGCCTTGCCGAAGCCGGCTCCTTTCCCGGCATGATTCTGTATTTCAGCTACTGGTTTCCGTCCCCGGTCAGGGCCAGGTACGGTGCGTTGCTGATTACCGCGACCGCAGCCTCCGGCGTACTCGGCGCGCCATTGGCCGGGCTGCTGCTCAGCATCGACGGCGCCCTCGGGCTGCAAGGGTGGCAATGGCTGTTTCTGGCCGAAGGCGCGCCTTCCGTGTTGTTCGGTTTTGCGCTGTATTTCTGGCTGACTGATCGTCCCGCCCAGGCCCGCTGGCTCAGTGCGGAAGAAAAAGCCTGGCTCGAACAAACGCTGGCCGCCGAGCAACAGATCGTTTCGCACCATCACGCCGCGGATTTGAAACAGGCCCTTCGCCATCCGAAAGTCTGGCTGCTGGCACTGATTTATTTTGCGGTAGTGATCAATTATTACAGCATCAGCCTCTGGCTGCCGCAGCTGATCAAAAGCTGGGCGGGACTCGACAATGTTCGTACCGCGCTGTTGACAGGCCTGCCCTATCTCGTGACCGTGATCGTGATGGTTCTGGTCGGCGCACATTCTGACAAGACCCGTGAACGGCGCTGGCACATCGTGGTCTGTGCCTGGGTGGCGGCCGCAGCGTTCGCGTTAAGCCCCTATCTCGAATCGCCGGTCTGGGCGATAGCCGCGATCACGGTCGCGGCGGCCGGCATCTGGAGCACGCTGGCGCCGTTCTGGACCCTGCCGCATACGCTGCTGAAAGAAGGGCCGGCCAAGGCATCGGGCCTCGCGCTAATCAATGCGATTGGCAATCTGGGCGGTTTCGCAGGGCCCTACGTGATAGCCTGGCTCAAAACCGAAACCGGCGACTTCAAGCTGGCGCTCCCCCTGTTGGCGGCAACGATGGCATCGGGTGTATTACTGGTCTTTGTGGCGGCGAAAGCGGAAGAAAAAACCGGAACAAGACCTATCAAATTAAACAATAAATTCAAAAGACTCAATTCAACCAGAAACCAATAGCCAATCGACATCATTTCTTTTGAATTCATGGCCGTATCTTTCCGTTTTGACATTTGTCCCTTGGCCGATACAATGTTATGGACACTATTTATTATTTTGGTAGAGTAGCCGAAGACTTTCTTGCACCGAAGGATTTGCTTCGAAGTCAAGGGATCACCGCTTTTATCGCCGAATCTCAATAGCTTGGCTCCTTGCTCCTCCGGGCGTTCTATAAAAACTTTGGTGTCGCGGACGACCGACTTTATTCACCTAAATTTCAGACGAAACAGATGGCAAATCAGCATTGGAAAATTCAGCCTAACGACGTGTTAAAAGCCGGCCCCGTAATGCCGGTGATGGTGATCAAAAACCTTGATGATGCGGTACCTTTAGCAAAAGCACTGGTCGAGGGCGGCATTCGTGTGCTGGAAATTACCTTGCGTACACCGGTCGCGCTCGAGGCGATCAAACGCATCAACCAGGAAGTCGAAGGTGCGATCGTCGGTGCCGGCACGATAGCCAACCCGGCACAATTACAAGCTGCGGCGGACGCTGGCGCGGTCTTCGCGATCAGCCCTGGCATCACCAGCTCTTTATTGAGCGCAGCAGTAAACGGCAATATTGCCTTGATACCCGGGATTGCGACCCTGTCTGAACTGATGCTGGGCATGGAGTTCGGGCTGGACCACTTCAAATTTTTTCCCGCCGAAGCGGCTGGCGGCATTCCGATGCTGAAATCAATTGCGGGCCCTTTTCCGCAGGCGACCTTTTGCCCGACCGGCGGCATCTCGCCGGATAATTATCTGGCTTACCTCAAATTACCGAATGTGGCCTGCGTAGGCGGCTCATGGCTCGCCCCTCAGGACGCGCTGAATGCGAAAGACTGGTCCAAAGTTACCGAACTCGCGAGACAGGCGATCGTTAACGCCAAATCGACTAAATGATGTTGCAATCGATACTAAAACACGCCGCCACGGCGTCCCAACCGAGATTGACACCATGAGCAAGCCCAGCACTATCGTCCTATCCACTCCCGAATCCGAACCCCTGTGTACATTGCCGGTCTTGTCCGGCACCATAGGTCCCGACGTGCTGGATGTCCAGTCTCTGTACAAACAGAGCGGCATGTTCACCTACGATCCCGGCTTTACCTCGACCGCCAGCTGCCGTTCCGCGATTACCTATATCGACGGCGAAGCGGGCGTACTGCTTTACCGCGGGTATCCGATCGAACAGTTGGCCACTCAATGCTCATTTCTGGAAGTCTGCTATCTGCTGTTGCAGGGCGAATTGCCGAACTTCGAGCAATTGCAGGAGTTCGAGCGCAACATCACGCTGCACACGATGGTGCATGACCAGTTGACGAACTTTTTCAAGGGCTTCCGCCGCGATGCGCACCCGATGGCAATCATGGTCGGCGTCGTCGGCGCACTATCCGCGTTTTATCACGACGCGCTGGACATTCGCTCGAAACGCGACCGCGAGATGAGCGCAATCCGGCTGCTGGCCAAGGTGCCGACGATTGTCGCGATGTGCCACAAGTACAGCACCGGATCGCCGTTCATGTATCCGCAAAACAAGCTCAGCTATGTCGAAAACTTCATGCGCATGATGCTGGCGACGCCGTGCGACGATTTCGTGCCGAATCCGGTGCTGGTCAAGGCGCTCGACCGGATCTTGATTCTGCACGCCGATCACGAACAAAATGCCTCGACCTCGACCGTTCGCCTTGCAGGTTCCAGCGGCGCGAATCCGTTCGCCTGCATTACCGCCGGCATCGCCTGTCTGTGGGGCGCGGCGCACGGCGGCGCGAACGAAGCGGTGCTGAACATGCTGGAAGAGATCGGCGATGTCTCCCGTATCGGCATTTATATCAACAAAGCGAAAGACAAAAACGATCCGTTCCGGTTAATGGGATTTGGCCACCGCGTTTATAAAAATCATGACCCGCGCGCAAAACTGATGCGCGAAACCTGCCATGCCGTCTTGAATGAACTGGGCCTGCAAGACGACAAATTATTCAAGTTGGCAATCGAACTGGAACGCATCGCGCTCGAAGACGACTATTTCATTGCGAAAAAACTGTATCCGAACGTCGATTTTTATTCCGGCATCGTGTTGCACGCGCTCGGCATTCCGAGCAAGATGTTTACCGCGATCTTTGCGATGGGCCGGACGGTCGGCTGGATTTCGCATTGGGATGAAATGATCGCCGATCCCGAACAAAAAATCGGCCGTCCAAGACAGCTTTATACCGGCGCCACCCGCCGGGATGTGCCGGCTCTGCACGGCAAGGTTGTTTAGTCTAATTGCAGACCGGCCAGGTTTTAAAAACCTGGCCGGTCTTTTTGAACGTTTTAGAAAAATATGCACGCCCTACCTGAACTCATCGGCTACCTGGCCGCGCTTTTGACGACCGCCTCGTTTTTGCCGCAGGCGATCCTGACTATCCGAACCCGCGATACCGCCTCGCTCTCGCTGTCGATGTACGGCATCTTTACGCTGGGCGTGGCGCTTTGGCTGGTCTACGGCATTTTTCTGCATAACACGGCGATCATCGCGGCAAATACGGTCACGCTGGTGCTATCGGCTTCGATCCTTTACGTCAAAATTTATAATAAACTGACCGGACGAGAGCAAGTCCATGCGCCTGGAAATTCGTGAATAGCTCTTCCCATGGTCCGGCGCTTAAATACGGAAATGCAGCGCAATGTGTTTTTCTTGCAAGAAATCGTGTCATAAACCTTAGCAATAGACCGGTTTGAGATACGTCAACTCAGCCTTATTTCATGAAATTCGACGGCATCAGGCATGCGCCGCCGATTGCTTTTTCCTTATAAATCAAATAGACTGCGCTTCATCCCCAAACCACGGTTTCTTCTTAATTTCCAGGGATTCCGGCGCGATACCTCCCCAATCTGGCAATGATGGACATCAATAGACTTAGCAAAGCTCACAATTCCGGCGGGATCGGCGGCCTGATCAATACCATACAGACGCTGTTTATTGCCGGCCTCAGAGTATGGACCATTCCGATTGTGCTGATGCTGAGCATGGCGACCGGTTTTACCACCTTTTATGGTTTGTCGCATTTCATTGTCTCCTGGATTGCGCTGATCATTACGATTGCGATTCAGTCGATTATCGTCATCAGCTCGCTGGAAATTGCCGGCATTCATTGGAAAGCGAACAAATTGCGCTTTTTCAGCGTGCTCATATCGTTGCTGGTAGCGGTTTCGGCCTCTATCACTTTTTCTTATTTCAAGTTTTACGAAATTTCCCAGAAGGAAACGATTCAGATCGACCGGTTGAACAAAATCCGCACCGACGTGAACGCCTACCTGAAAAGCATCGCGGACACCAAAACCACGATACTGAAACAACAGCAGGCCGAACTCGACAAGGCCTCCGCGAATGTGACCCAGGCTTATTTCGGCACCCATCCGGACGCGCCTCAGACCGGCAAGAACATGGTCGGCCAGGGCCCTTTTTTCCGGTACCAACGTGAGGTTTTTGAAACCAAAAAGAAGGAAGCCGCGCAGGTCGTGCAAAACTTCGAGAAACTGAATCAGGACATCCGCGTACTGCAAAACGGCCTGACCGAGTGGAACATGAATGTGCCCGATGCGGAAGCCAAATATCAGAAAATCATCGCCAGCCTGCAGGAAGTCTCGATTAAATTCAACCAGATGGCGACCAATAGCGGCGTCATTGCACCGGAAGTACCGGTCCTGATGACCTACTCGGAAGTGGTGCAAGGCATCACGCCGTCCTTTGCGATGTGGAAGGATTTTTCGCTGTTTGCCTTCCTCTGCGCGTCGATGGCAGACTTTTTTACAGTATTTTTATCTTACCGTCTGGAGTTCACCGCACCAGGCCCATTGAGCGAGCGTGAACAGGAACTGGTGTTCGAATGCCTGCGCCAGTTTACCGAGTTCAGGATCAACGAAAACGACGAGCTCGAGATGGTGATCGAAAAGTCCGAAATCGAAAAAGCCCGGCGTTATTCAGACTGGTCACGGATGTTCGCGGTCGGCTTTTTATTGAGCCGCGGATTCTTGCGCAAGATCGATTCCAAATCGGTCGAATTTGCGCCTAACCTCTATCCGCTGATCGCCGATCGGATGAGCGCACAAATCCGCGCCCTCAAGTCGCAACAGGCTGTACCGGCTTCTACCCCGATTGCCGTGGAGGTGTCCGATGATGAATAAGCAGACTCTGCTGGACGCCTGGCTGGCCGGCCTCCAGCCGCAAACGCTTCCTGACGAGATTGAAACCGAGGTCTGGGATCCGGGCTTCAACGGCGAAAGCCGAGTCGTTCTCTCCAAACTCGGTCCGTATTACAAACTGTTCGAATATCCCGCGAAATTTTTTCCGCGCTTTTACCACCAGGTCTATTCGCTGCCGGTCGCAGAATGGCCGATCAAAGTCTCCACCCCACTTTATGGAGGACTTTGCACAATCGAAGCGCAACTGACGATCCATTTTCAGGCGACATTCCACTACGCAGAACGCAACCTGGACGCGCTGCCCGATATTAATGCGCATATAAAAACCGGATACGAAGGGCTGATCAGGACTACCGTCGACGCCGAACTCAGAAACCTGCGCAGCGGAGACTGGATAGATACGGGTCTGTCCGCCACCGAAAAACAGATCGAAAAAACGATCAATGAAGCATTGACCGTCAAATACATCAAATGCCGGACAGCTTGCTCGCTGACGCCAACGTTCGCAGATCTCGAAGACAGCCCGGGGCTCGACGGCCGCTTTACTCAGGAAGCCGTGTACCTGAGCATCCTGGAAAAAAATTTCGAGTTCCGCGAAAAGCAGGCGCGCGAGCGGATCCGCCAGGAGCAATTGCTGGAAAAAGAGCGTCTCGAACACTTGAATCAGCTGAATGCGTTGCAGCAGCAAAAATGGGCGATTGAAAGCGAAAACCAACGACAGCTGCTGTCCGCCCAGGAGAAACAGAATGTCGATCAATTTGCCATTGAAGCCAAGCTGCACGAGGAAAAGGTCAAGCACGAAAAACACCTGCAAAGCATTGCCGAGGCCGCTGCGCTGAAATATCAACTCGAACAGCAAACTCGCCAACAAGAACTGGAGCTGCAGTTACACGCTAAAAAACTCGAGCACGAAGCGATATTGAAAGAAAGGGAACTGCAGGCCGAATACAAGGCGCAGGGCGTATTGCAGCAGGAACAGCAGAAATACGAAGAGCAGCTCGAAGCCGAACGGATCGAGCATCAGACCCGCCTGAAAGAAATGCAGTTGCAGGCCGAAATCAAGGAGCTGGAACTGCGGGTCGAAGTGACCAAAAACAAGGACGCCTATCTTCACCGGCAAATCGAATGGCTGGTGCTCGACAAGCAGCGTGCGGAACTGTCAAGAGCGATCAAGGATGCCGAGAGCGATATCGATGCGACGCATCGTTTGTCGCAATCACAAGCACAGTAGTTGCTCCATTTTCCCTCCTGCGGCCTATACGTTGCCAGAAAATCCACAGCCAAACTGGCGGACGACCCTCTTTGTCCGCGATAAAGATATTTTGCGGCACACGGCCCTCCGTAACTCGGCAATTGCTTTCAGCATTGTTCAATTTCTATCTTGCACCATAAGATGGCCCATGCTTTGGGCCATCTGTAGCCACTATTCAGCAGGCTCTTTTAGAAAGCCTGCTTACTGATCTTCCCTCTTTGTTGTAAATTCGCATCAATTCCACTGAGCTGTTGCGTTGTCATCATTCCGTAATAAAACTGTCATTTTATCGTCATCTTAATTCCCTATCCTTGCCGCAGTTTCAATCATCACTGTGAGCAACATGCATATTTCCAAACTGACTTTGGCCGTGGCGACGGTTCTGGGCGCCGGCATTTCTTCATCAGCGTTTGCAATCGATCTTTATGTCGATGTCAAAACCAAACAAATTTATGCCGAACCCGGTCCGCACCGGCAAAGAATGGGCTCATTCGAAAGAGTCGAGGATGTGCCCGCGAAAACGACCCAAGAAGAAGCTAAGAATGCGTCTGAAATCGCAGCGATTCGGGAAGAGATGGCCCTGAAGGACAATCAAATCAAGGCTCTTGAAGAACATGCCCAAGAGGCTTCGGGACCTGAGTCAGTTCATGTCAAACTCGACGACGGAATACATTTTGCGACCAAAGACGGCAATTTTACGGCAGGAATTAATGGCCGTATGCAGGTGGACTCACAGACCAATATTAACAATCAAGTCGCCCCGGCTACCGGATCGTCTCTGCCTAATGAATTAAATGATGGCGTAGCGATTCGCCGTGCGCGTCTCGGTATTGAAGGGACTTTTTTCAAAAATACCGATTATAAATTCGAGTACGATTTCACCCGGGGTAACGGCACGACTGCCGCCGGGGTTACCGATGCTTTTATTCGCTATAATTTTTCCAAACCGTTTTCGGTTAAATTCGGTTCGTTTAAAGAGCCATTCAGCTTGGAAGAAGCGACCAGTAACCGCTATATTACGTTCATCGAACGTAACATGATCACCAATGCTTTTGTCGACGACCTCAATACCTATAAAGTGGGTATTGGCGCTAACTACGCGGCCGAACGCTGGCAGGCAGCGACATCTTTGCAAACCGAACCAGTCGGTAATAACGGCGCCAGCAACAGCGCCACCGTTAACGGTACCAACCCTAACGGGGGTGTTAACCGTTCCGGCGGCACCGGCGACACCGGTTGGGAAGTTAACGCTCGCGTCAGCGGTCTGCCCTGGATGGAAAGCAAGACCAAATTCTGGCATGTGGGCGCCTCGGGATCGTATATCAGCCTCAACAATAATTACGCGGCTAACGGGGTGTTTAGTAACGGCGGCGTTTCGTTTGCCCGCGGCCTCGATAATAATGTCGACCGAACCAATATTTTGAACACTGGCAATTTGACTTCAGGGACCAATGGTGCAGCCAACTGGCGTGAAGCAAATCATCTTACCCGTTTTGGCGCAGAAACCGCCCTGGTTTACGGACCTTTCTCCGTACAGGGCGAGTATATTGCCACGAACGTTTCAGGCAAAGGCTATGACGGCGACACCCTGGACGGTTACTACGCCTATATGACCTATTTCCTAACCGGTGAGTCGCGCGCTTATAAAGCCAAAACCGGCGCGTGGGATCGGATCAAACCGAATCACAACTTTGATATGAAAGGCGGCTGGGGCGCATGGGAACTTGCCACAGGCTTCGATTCGATCGATCTCGAAAGCGGTCCGATTCATGGCGGCAAAGCCCAAACAGCCAAGTTCGGCATCAATTGGTACCCCAACTCGCATCTCCGCGTAATGGCTAACTATGTGCATGCGCTCGATATCAATACCGGTGACGTTGCGAATTCACGCAGTCGGGCCTTTAACAACGCGGATCTGGATGTCATTGAAACCCGTGTCCAAGTTGACTGGTAACACCTAACGGCTCAGTGGGTCAGTTTTTCTGACTCACACACCTCCTAGCCCTATCACAAGCCGTCCTGAAAATTAACAGGGCGGCTTTTTTTATGCGCGAGAGTTTCCTATCGGCGATAATTGGCTGAACCTGTTTTGCTAATTGCCTATTTCTTATCTTGAAAACCTGCTATCCCCTTCTTTTATCGCCTTTCCTCTTCTTATCAGCCTGCGCGTTTACGCCTGCTGTAACCCCGTCGCACTGGTCTGTTGAATCGGTCAGTCGATATGCCTCAGGCTATCCGAGAGGTACCGAAATCGTCAGCGTGCAACAATCAACGCACCGCGCTGCGGTTAGTATTTCTTCCACAGGAGAAGTCGATGTGCTGGATATTAGCCGGCCCGATCATCAGATTCGAAGAATTGCGCGCTTCAATCTGGGGTTGCGGGAAGGCGAGGAGCTGACCTCGGTCGCGTTTCATCCGTCCCTCGATCTGTTCGCGGCGGTGATCGATGCCGGCGTCAAGCCCGGCAGGCTCGAAGTGCGGTCGGCGAAGACCGGTAAATTGATCGACCGTCTGATCGTCGGTTTCGGGCCCGATGCAGTGGTGTTTGCCCCAGACGGCAAAACGGCAGTGATCGCGAACGAAGGCGAGGATTTTTTCTACCAGCCGGACAGCGCTCGCTTCTTCAAACCGGAAAGCAGCCTGTCGATCGTACGCCTGGACTCAAGCGGACATTTTACGGATCATAAAAATCTTAAATTGGCGAATATCTCCCCTACTGAATGCGCTGTCAGGCGACGGGGCAACCGCTTGCTGGAGCGTGAAATCGACTGGAACGGCGACGGCAAGATCAACGAAACACTCGACTTCGACCGCAACGGAACCGTCGAAAACAAGAAAGTCCTGCTCGGCAGTTTCGAGGCGCAGGACGTGTTCGGGACCGAAACGACGGGAGAAAAGAACCTCATGATCCCGGTCAAATCTTACTCCACCGCCTTGCAGGAACCCGAATCCATCGCAATCTCGCCGAACGGACGGAAAGCCTATGTTACCCTACAGGAAGGAAATACGGTCGCTTTCGTCGATCTGATCGACGAACGGGTAACCGGCTACCGTGATCTCGGTACAAGCCAACACGCAGCCGATATTCTCTCCGACGGTAAAATAACATTCGACCGACAGCTGAAAGGCCTGCGCGAACCGGACGGTATTGCGCTTGCTGCGAAAGGCCTTTATTTCGTGACTGCCGACGAGGGCGATACCGAAGCCACAAGCAGCGCTCAGCCGCTCAGCGGCGGCCGCACGGTCAGTGTATTCGATGCGGAGACGGGGATCTTACTCGGCGATACCGGCAATCAGCTCGACGAAGTCGCTTTTACGAATCAGGTTTACCCGGACCGGCGTAGCGGCAAGAAAGGCGCGGAACCGGAAATGCTGGTCTCGCTCGAACTGGACGACGTGCCGTATGTCGCGGTTGGGATGGAAAGAGCCGCTTCGGTCGAGCTGATCTCCCTGGCCGATCCCTATCACCCGAAAGTCGTCTCGCTCGGGAAGATTGGCGGCGAAGGGGAAAAGTCCCCCGAAGGGATTGCGCATTTCATCGTGAACGGCGAACACTATCTATTGACCGCCAACGAAATGAACGGCACGGTCGAGTGCTTTAAAATCGTCAGGAAAAATACGGCCCCGCCGTAATTCGTTATCAAAAAACCATCAGAGTCGTAGGGTCCCTATCAGCCGCGACTCGACCCAAACTATAAGACCTATTTTAGCCCCTGGCCCGGATTCGGATATTGTCCGAATTTTTCATCATGAGTCTTTATTGAGAATGATCAATGGCATTGTGTGCGATATTTCGCTGTCATCCGCTCACCCGATTCCTTCGGTCCGATACCGATAAAACCGCAAAGTATCCGACCAATAATCGGCCGGCAGCCCCGCTTTTTGCTTCAAATGCTTAAGGAACTGCTTAGGATTAGGCAAAGCTTCCCATACCGACGGCAAGAATGTCCCGCGCCGCCCGCCTTCCTCAATAATGACTCCGTCAATCCCGTACCGTAGCTGCGCAAGCAGATCCTCTTCCGAACTGAACGGGATCGGCTCGGGCGGCGTTAAAATCGAGAGATGAATTTCCAGCAGTTCGAACTCCTCTGCGGTTAATGGCGAAAAACGATGGTCTCTGAACGCGGCCGCAAACGCATTTTCGGCAATATCCTCGGCCAACGGCCGCACCGCCTTCAACATGCCGATGCACCCCCTGAGTTCGTGGTTCAAATGCAAAGTCACGAACGTCGCGCGGGGCTCCAGGAGTTCCTGCGGAAAATCGGCGGGATCGATCTTTAATGGCTTGCCGGTATGCAGGCCATGCCGAATTGAATTTTTAGCCAAATCGAGCAGTATTTGTTTTTGTTGTGGAATCACGCTTTCGCTCCCCTTCTTGATTACCGCCTCGGCCTAAATGGGGTTCTAATTAAGTTCGAGGTTCCTGCTTGAATAGGCTCATGCATTTACTCTATAAACTAAATAAAAACCAAAGACTCGACCCAAATAAAATAATGGAGCCTAAAAGCAGCAAAATCGGGAACATCCATGAGGGATTATCCTGAGGTTTACGCGCCGTCCGGCTTCTGTTAACAGGCGGGGTTTCACTTCTCATGGGATCGGGCGCACCCGCGTTAGAGTTGGCTTTGAAGGACGCCGCCTGCGATGCAGCATTTTGCATCGTTTCCTCGGTATGACGATTCGTGAACCACAAAAAAACTTCACTCCCTAACCCTATTTCATCGGCCGCTTGTCTCACACTATCCACATCAACCCGTGTTTTGCCGGATTCATAGCTGATACGAAGCGCCCTGTCGCAGAACGTATTAACCAGGCGGGGCGTACCTCGAGTAGCCGCTACGATAGCTCCAAGGGCATCGCCAGTAAAAATGCTTGACTGACTTCCCGCCACTTTCAAACGATGCTTGATATAGTCATGCGTTTGCTTAGGAGTCATTTTGCCAATGGCCTCCAACCAGGCAATGCGCTGTTTGAATGCCTCCAGATGAGGCCCGGAAAGTTTATCAAGGAATTCCTCCTGCCCAATCAGGAGCATTTGGATCAGCTTGCTAGAGCCTTGTTCAAGATTATTCAAAAGCCGGACGCATTCGAGTACGTCGTCGGATATTTTATGCACCTCATCGATAATCAACAGGCAGTGATTGCCGTTATTGTGGAGCTTTAGTAAACGTTCCTTAATATCCTTGAAAACAAAAACCCTGCCGGATGATTGAGATTGGATATGCAATTCCTGGGTAAGAAAAAGCAATAGCTCTTCGCTCGTATCGGGCGGCTCCCCCAACCAGATAATTTTGGTTTTCTCGGGAACCGAAACCATCAGTTTTTGACTCAAGGTGGTTTTCCCGGTGCCGATGGGCCCGGCCACCACCATTAAGCCTTTTTCCGCCAAGACACTATCGAGCATTCGGCTGAGTACACGGCTATAGTCGCCTTGCTCGAAAAAACATGCCGGATCGGCCACATTTTCAAACGGCAGGCTATTTAACGAAAAATGATTTATATACATACTACCTTGTTCCAGATTGTTCAAAGTCAGGCTTCATGATGAAAAATGACTTCCAAGCCAAGCCCGCTTTAAATATTAGTGTCGATCACCCGAGAGCTTTATCTCCACTCGACGATTCTTCGACCGTCCTTTCTTAGTCAGGTTGGAAGCCAACGGAACCGCATCGCCAAGCCCCCTTACAACGATTCTGGTGGCGGGGACTCCTTTTTGCCTCAATACCTGAGCGACTGCTTTGGCGCGCAACATTGAAACGATTTTATTCCATTTCGAGGCCTGGATTAAGTTAAACCCTTCCGGAATCGATTTGTCGGCATGCCCTTCGACAATCACCTTATCCAAAGGCCGGGCTTGAATAAGCGGAATAATTTTATCGATCGCTTCTTGCGCCTTGGCTTCGGGCCGTGCCATGCCTGGAGAAAATGAACCTTCCCCCAGCACCAGCAGGCGTATCGGTCCTTGTGTGGCTGGACTTTTTTCCTCTGCCACCTTGGGGTCGACTAGCTCTGGCGGTTTCTCATAAACTTGCAGGGGCGTGGCTGCGGAAGCGCTTGGTAAGGATTGTTTAGCACTCGAATCCACCGGTTTTTTATTAGCGTCAGCGTTTTGTCCAACCGCGTCTTCAGGCGGCGTTACGGCTAACTCCAATTTATTAGTGACATCGAGGCTCTGCTTTTGTTCCGGCGGTGGTTTTTGGACGAGTTTGTTGGGAGCCTTGGATGGTTGATCAGTCTCTGTTTGGTTAACCTCCTTCGATAAAGAGTGTGCTCTGTGCCGAGAGATTGTCAGCGCTGTTAGAAAAATCACTATCGATGCCCCCAACATCGTAACCGAAATTGCGGTAATCGCTTTGCGCACTATGAAATATTCCATTTGCCTCCCCCTAAGACTCCACTTCGGCTGTTATAAATTTTATTTTGCCCGATTCTACTTCTATTGATAAAACCGGAGCCGAAGGGAAAATACCCTATCATTCAGAGCATCCCTGCCCGTCGAGCAGCGTATCACTAGTCATCCTGACCGCCAACAAGAGAATAACCCTAATCCGTTTTGTGAAAAAACTGAACTATTCGGGCAATTTACTGGCATTCCCCTAAAAATACCGAATATTAGATAATTTTTATGCCTAATCGTTTCATATGTTTTTATGCTGCTGTCTCTTTCATAAACCCGGAACCCGCGGAGCTTTTAAGAATTTGCTCTAAAAGAAATGGACACAAAAATTTCTTATATTCCAAAAATTAATTAGCCTGATTTATAAAACTTCAGATTTGATCTCACAGATTCGCATATCAGTTTGAAATATACCTGACAATGACGGCGTTCGGCCAGTTTCTGCCTGTTTGCTGTCCAACAACATCCGCCCCCCAAGCCGGCGATCCCCATTGCCGTATTCAACTCAGCATCGCCATTTTTTCCAGAGCCAGAGCGGCAGCCAGCCTCCCGGTTTGAGCCCCTCCTTCCATAAAGCCGTAGTAAGCATCGCTAAGATGCTCGCCGGCAAAAATCAAATTGCCGAAGCCGACTTGTTGCCGGAATGGCTTACCGCCTTCGATCCAGAAATACTCCGCAAACCTGGTTAACTGCCCCGGCGCAAAGTTGGCGTAGCCGCCCGAGGTATAGCGGCTTTGGCCCCAGCCGCTTTTAATGAACGTTCCGGTTGCGGCATCGATCGCTCCCGGAATAAAGCCGTCCAGCCGGGCAACAAATTGTTCACCGAGCGGTTTGATATTGTTGATCTTGTTTAATTGTCTCGCCTGATTCCCGCCCAGGAAAAAGTTGAGCGCCCCATCGGAACGCTCGGGTTGCCGTTGGGTTTCGTCCCAGACTTCGGCAAACCCCAGATCGCTCCATGCCGCCAGACTAAACCCATCGGGCTGATGCCAGAAACGCTCGGTAAAACTGGCGATCACTTTTTCGTTGGCGCCCAGGCCGGCCTCATCGATAAAATCGTGGAATAAATCCGGCAGCGGAACTTTGAGAGTGACGCGGCGCAGCGCCGGAAAAGGCAGCGTGATAATCACGACATCGGCTGTTTCCTCGGTGTTATCGGCAAATTTCAGCCGATACTCAGTTCCTTGATCCTCAACTGCCAGCAGGGCTTTATTCAGATGAATCTGCCCAGGCAATGCATTGGCTACGGCATCAGTGATTTGCGCCGACCCGCCCATCACAGCGTAGGCCTCGTCACTGTAACTGAGTAGCTCAACTGCCTGGCCATTCACCTCGGGAAGTATGAACAAGAGCTGGAGAGCTGACGATTCCTCGGGTTCTGCACCGTATTCGGTGCGGATGGCGCTTTCTAGCAGAGCGCGGACATAAGGTGCATCTGCGAATTTGTCCGCATGCTGATTCAGGTAATCGCTGACCGACCATTGATCAAACAGTGGGGCATTAGCCTCCCAATCCTGATAGAGCCGTCTGGAATCGTCGCTAATCTGCGCCGCGATAGGACGCAAATCTTCCGCCAATTGCGCTTCGCTGTAGTTGACCCCATCGAATAAATAGGCTTCTTTAGGATAGGGCAAATGCGCGGCATCTTTTAGTTTGTCGAACAAACCGATATTGAATTCCTTGACCAAAGCCAGCATATCGGCGTGATCGGTATTGATCAGTTCCGCGCCGAGGTCGACGACCAGACCGTCGTCAAGGCGAGTCGAAAGCATTCGGCCTCCCACACGGGATCTGGCTTCATAAACCGTCGCTGAAATGCCGGCTTTTTTGAGCTGATAAGCGGCATTTAGCCCGGCAATCCCAGCCCCTATAATCGCTACGCGAAGCGCGGAATTCGACGAACCGGCCAGGACGGGAAAGTCTAAGTTCTGACTCATCATCCCGGCAAGTCCGGCAACGGCGCTGGTTTTCAGGAATCGGCGTCGACTCCAGTCAGCCGCGGTATGAGGGATGGGTTCAGGCAAATTCTGTTCTTTCAAATGTTCCCGTCTGGCTGCCTGCAAGGCAAGAACTACTCTACGAAAAAACAACGTATGTGCCATAGTGAACCCCTTTGTTTAATTAAGTTAAGTTATCGCGACTAAGATTTTTGAATATCTTTTGGCCTTGGAAGCGATTGAGCTTGCCATAATGCTGTCCACGTTGATAGAGACAAATTCGGCCAGGAAAAAAGATAATCTACGGCTATCATCGCTGATTAGCGATAGGTAGACAATAAGCTATATTTCTGGCGTTTTTAACTCTCCTTCTTTTTGTCTCGGAGGATAGCGTCTTCTTTCTGGGTAAGAACTTACACGGAGGAACTCATTACCCAATCAATAGGTAATCGGCCAAGCCCCGGTTAGTGTCGATAGGACGCGTTACCTTATAATCCGGCGCTATCGGCCATTTTCTGCTGATTCAGGTGTACTCTGGAACAGCTGGTTTATGCAGAAATTGTTCATTCATAATACTTCTTGGTTTCATGGCTCATCTAGCAATTCCGCCTCGACCAGTTTCGCCAGAAGGACAAGCGACTCTTGCCAGCCCAGATAGCAAGCCTCGGCCGGGATGATATCGGGAATCCCTTCCTGAGTGATGTTTACCTCAGTCCCACTGGACACGTTCTTAAAAGTGATGGTCACCTGTATCGCGCCGGGTAGATTCGGATCGTCGAACTTGTCGGTGTAGCGAATTCGTTCGTTTAACACCAATTCGAGATACTCCCCGCCGAAGGAGTGGCTTTTGCCCGTGGTGAAGTTTGTGAACGACATCTTGTAGGAACCCCCAACGCGGGCGTCCAGGTGGTGAACCTTGCCTGTGAATCCGTTTGGAGGAAGCCATTTGACTATTGCATCTGGATCGAGGAAGGCGCGATATACCCGCTCGGGTGTAGCCCGTAGGACACGGTGAAGACGGATGGTATTGGGCATAGTTTAGTTCTCCTTATAAATAGATTAGCGCCGGGAATGGCCCTCTGAAGGCGAACGGGTCGGCTCGATTTCGACAGCGCCTCTGCCTAATGATTTATTAAACGGTTTCCCTCTATCATCCCTGATTGCCTCGCTCTAGACAATCGGCTTAGCAATTTTTCCCAGATCACTAACAGTCTATTTTCCGTATGGATCATATCCGGTTTCTTTATTATCTTATTGATTGACCCCTATCCGGCTGTAACCGGTCAATCAAACAACTATCATAAAAGTCTGATTTTAGTCGATAGTGTCTATGATCCCTTTGAACAATAGACTCTGGAATTTACCTTCATCCATGAAAAAAATGCCCGCATCCGCGACCATAAACGCCGACAACTCCATTCCCATCATCTACGTGCGCGGCGTCAATAAGAGGTATGCCGGCGGTTTCCAAGCGCTCAAAAACATCAACCTGGACATCAAACGCGGCGAGATATTCGCCTTGCTCGGACCCAATGGGGCGGGCAAGACCACGCTGATTAGCCTCATCTGTGGCATCGTCAAAGCCACTTCCGGAACCATCATCGCCGACGGTCACGACACCGTACGAGATTACCGCGCCGCGCGGGCAACCATCGGCCTGGTGCCGCAGGAGCTGCATACGGACTCGTTTGAGTCGGTCTGGGCTACAGTCAAATTCAGCCGGGGGCTGTTTGGTAAGGCACCCGATGCCGCTTATCTGGAAAAAGTACTGCGCGATCTGTCCCTGTGGGACAAGCATAACGCGAAAATCATGACGCTATCGGGCGGGATGAAACGCCGCGTGCTGATTGCCAAGGCCCTGGCTCATGAGCCAACGATATTGTTTCTGGATGAGCCGAGTGCCGGCGTAGATGTGGAGTTGCGACATGACATGTGGCGCATGGTGCGCGAGCTACGGGCACAGGGCACAACGATCATTCTGACCACCCATTACATCGAGGAAGCCGAAGACATGGCAGACCGCATTGGCGTCATTAACAAAGGTGAACTGATCGTGGTTGAAGACAAAGAAGTACTGATGCGCAAGCTCGGCAAAAAGCAGCTCACCCTCACTTTGCGACAGCCCATAACCAGTATCCCGGCCGAGCTAAATGCTTGGCCGTTAGGGCTCTCCGACGATGGACACGCCCTGGTTTATAGCTTTGACGCCCAGGAAGAAGAAACCGGTATTGCCGAGCTGTTGCGCACGCTCGATGAACACGGCATCGAATTCAAAGATTTACGCTCCAGCGAAAGTTCACTGGAGGACATCTTCGTCAGGTTGGTGCATCAGCCCAAGAAGGAGCAGACATGAACCTCTATGGCATTCGCGCCATTTACCATTTTGAAATGGCGCGCACCTTTCGCACTTTATGGGAAAGCATCGCCGCACCGGTGTTGACTACCTGCCTGTACTTCATCGTATTTGGCAAAGCCATCGGTTCGCGCATGGGTGAGATCGACAGCGTCAGTTATGGCGCCTTCATCATCCCGGGGCTGGTCATGCTGAATCTACTGAACGAAAGCATCTCCAACGCCTCTTTCGGCATCTATATGCCCAAGTGGGCGGGTACTATCTATGAGCTGCTATCGGCACCGGTTTCGTGGGTCGAAGTGCTGATCGG
This sequence comes from Methylomicrobium sp., assembly GCA_051061015.1. GTDB lineage: Bacteria > Pseudomonadota > Gammaproteobacteria > Methylococcales > Methylomonadaceae > Methylomicrobium. Next base: position 10,927 of record JBPFEG010000066.1, on the reverse strand, counting down.
TTATGTGGGGGCGGCGGCGACCAAATCGGTAATCCTGGGACTGCTCATTATGGGCACCGCGCGCATTTTTGTGCCTTACGAGATTGCCCATCCCTGGTGGATGGTCGTCTTCCTCTTGCTCACGGCGGTGACTTTCAGTCTGTTTGGCTTCATTATCGGCCTGTGGGCCGATAATTTTCAAAAACTCCAGGTGGTGCCGATGTTGGTCGTCACCCCGCTGACCTTTCTGGGCGGCGCGTTCTATTCGATCAATATGTTGCCCCCCTTGTGGCAGAAGATCACTCTGTTCAATCCGGTGGTGTATCTGATTAGCGGCTTTCGCTGGAGCTTCTACGGTATGGCTGACGTGCATATCGCCGTGAGTATTGGCATGACGTTTAGCTTTCTCATCCTCTGCCTGACTTATGTATGGTGGGTATTTAAGACGGGGTACAAAATTAGAAATTGAGGCGGCGATATAAAACAGCTTTCAATTTTTTCCAGATTCAGCGTGAGATTTGCCTGTCAATGAAACTGGCTGATGCTTTAAACACAATCATATAGAAATCACTACTGGAAAATTTGACGCTCTTTTTCGCCGCATTGCCCAGTGAAGGATATACAGCGATACTGCTTAACGAATGTGAACTAAGATCCCTTCTATTCATCAATTGTTTAAATAAATTAGATTGTTTTTATCAACAGTCATTCGTTCTACATACTCCAGAGGAGGAACCGATGAAACGTAAAGCATCCGCAGTTTGGCAAGGCGGCCTCAAAAACGGGAAGGGTGCCCTGACGACAGACAGCGGCATTCTGTCCGGCGCTCAATATTCCTTCAGTACCCGCTTTGAAGAGGGTAAGGGCACCAATCCGGAAGAATTGATTGCGGCTGCCCATGCCGGTTGTTTCTCGATGGCGCTCGCTGCCCAATTAGAAAATGCCGGGGTAAGCGCCGAACGGATCAGCACGACAGCGACAGTCACGCTGGAAAAGGCCGCTGAAGGTTTTGCCATCACGGCCGTACACTTGGACGTGCGAGCGAAAGTGCCCGGCGCAGTTGAGCCGGCATTTCAAAACGCCGCCGAGGTTGCCAAGACCGGCTGTCCCGTCTCAAAAGTGCTGAACGCGACCATCACTCTGAACGTCCAGCTTGAAAGCTAATCAAGAAACATTCAGGACCTGATTGACCGCCAGCCTAAAGCGATGAACATCAGCTATAGCATCAAGGACGACTTCCAAGAAAAGCAAGCCATCAGGCTCACAGAGTGCTCGATTTAGGCTCTGCCAGGCGCTAAGTTATCATCAAGCGAGGTGACACGGGATGAAAATATTAATGGTCATAACATCACACGATCAGCTCGGTGACACCGGCAAGAAGACGGGCTTCTGGTTGGAAGAGTTTGCCGCGCCGTATTACGTATTCAAAGACGCAGGCATCGAGATCACGTTGGCCTCCCCTCGAGGCGGCCAGCCCCCGATTGATCCCAAAAGTAATGACCCGGACTCCCAGACAGCTGCCACGCAACGTTTCCAGCAGGATCGCGCGGCGCAAACGGCGCTGGCGACCACGCTCAGACTTTCTGACGTTTCTGACGCGGCTTTCGATGCGATCTTTTATCCGGGCGGTCACGGGCCGTTGTGGGATCTGGCCGGGGACAGCGATTCGCTTGCCTTGATTGAAAAAATGTATGCCGCCGGCAAACCAGTCGTGGCGGTCTGCCATGCGCCCTGTGTGTTCCGCCTGACGAAAACACCGGACGGGTTGCGCCTGGTGCACGGGAAAAATGTGACGGGATTCGCCAACTCCGAGGAGGAAGCCGTTGGGCTGACCCAGGTAGTGCCATTCCTGGTGGAAGATATGCTGAAACAAAACGGCGGCAATTATTCGAAAGCGGACGACTGGCAGCCCTATGTTGTGAGTGATGGCCATCTAATCACCGGTCAGAATCCGGCTTCATCTGAAGCGGCAGCCCTCACCCTACTGAAACACTTGGGCATTAGCCCGCGTCATTGAATCAACCGCCTGCAAAGATCCGTATCAATACCCTATTAGAGTCGAACCTAGCTGCCAATTGTCAGATCCCGTTAAACCTAATAATAAGGGCGTGAGGATTAGCCCTCTAACAACCGAATGAGTCGAGGTAAAATGAAATGTTAGTCACATTCAGCTGCGAGGTATGTCCCAATACCACCTATTTCGGTGATGTCGCGCAAACCTTGTTGAAAATGATGGGGAAAAGCGGCCAGGTGCCGGGCACCCTCCTGGCGGAAGATGTCCCGAAAGCACTGGAACGGTTGCAGAGTGCTATCGAAAAACTAAAGGCGGAGTCGTCGTTAAAGACATCCAGTGAAAAGGAGGCAGAACAGGATGATTGGAAAGAAAAGCCCGTTACTCTGGCTCATCGGGCGTTACCGCTGATCGAATTGCTCACCGCCGCGGCGAAAGCCAATTGCTATGTCACGTGGGATCGAAATTAGAGAAATTTTAAGGGATAAAAGGGTGGATGTGATCCGGCCTCTTCAAGAATAAAGTGGGGCAATGTCGCCTCTGGTATTTTCCTACGCTTGAGCAGACGAGCGGAAACTGCCCTTCATTCATTTATGGGGGCCGTTTTTAGAGTAGAATTGACTCTTCAACGCGCATCCCCCCGCCCCTCTATGACCCAACCTTCCGTACCCGAAACCGAGCAGCCCAATTCTGCAAAGCAATGCCCCTCGAGATCCCGCCCCGTGGACTTTCCCATTATCGGCATCGGCTGCTCCGCCGGCGGTCTCGAGGCGCTGCAGAAGTTCTTCGGCCAGGTGTCGGCCGACTGCGGGATGGCCTTCGTGATCATCCAGCATCTCGATCCGCACCATGCCAGCGCTCTGCCCGAACTGATCGAGCACGTGGCAAACCTGCCGGTGCAGCAGGCGAATAACCGCATGAAGGTTAAGCCCAACCATATTTATATTATTCCTCCGGGCGAGGAACTGCTGCTGATGCACGCGACGCTTTACCTGCTCGAACCTGTCCCCGCGCCTGCCCTGCGCCTGCCGGTGGACCTCTTCCTGCGCAGTCTGGCGGAGGATCGGGGTGAACGCGCCATCGGCGTCATCCTCTCCGGCATGGGTTCGGACGGCATGCTCGGCCTCAAGGCTATCAAGGAAAAAGGCGGGCTGGGTCTGGCGCAGGATCCTAGCGAGGCCAAATTCGACGGCATGCCGCAAAGCGTCATCGATGCCGGCCTGGCCGACATTGTGGCTCCCGCGGCCGCCTTGCCGGATAAGATCACCGCTTATCTCTCTCGGCGACTGCGCATTGAGTCCCCCCAAGAAGCCAATACGTCGGCGGCGCACAGCGGGTTGGAAAAGATCGTCATCCTGCTGCGCGACCGCACCGGCACCGATTTCTCGGGCTATAAGGCCGCCACCCTCTACCGGCGTATCGAGCGGCGCATGGCGCTGCACCAGCTGGACGGCATCGGCGCTTATGTAAACTACTTACGCACAAACCTACAGGAACTCGATCTTCTGTTCAAGGAACTGCTGATCGGCGTCACCAGTTTCTTCCGTGATCCGAGCGTCTGGGACGCCTTGCGCGACAATGCGTTGCCAGCGCTGCTGGCCAAGTATTCGCGGGGGGGCACGCTACGCGCCTGGGTTCCGGCCTGTTCCAGCGGGGAAGAGGCCTACTCGCTGGCCATCGTCTTCAAGGAAGAGCTGGATAAACTCAATCCCAAGTACCGATTCAGCCTGCAGATCTATGCGACCGATATCGACGCCGATGCGATCGACAAGGCACGCCGGGGTCTTTACCCCCCCAATATCGCGGCCGATGTCTCGCCGGAGCGGCTGGCGCGCTTCTTCGTCCCCGAGGAGGGAGGCTATCGCATCGGCAAGGAGATCCGCAACATGCTGATCTTTGCCCAGCAGAACATTGTCTCCGATCCGCCGTTTACCCAGCTTGACCTCCTCTGCTGTCGCAACCTGCTGATCTACTTCGGGCCCGCGCTGCAGAAGAAGCTGATACCGGTTTTCCACTATGCGCTTAAACCGGACGGTCTGCTGGTGCTGGGCACTTCCGAAAGCGTGGGTAATATGACCGAATTGTTCAATCCGCTCGATGCTAAGTCTCACATCTTCCGCCGGCTCAACCAAAAGTCGACGATGGGGCTGGAATTTTTCACCCCCTCGGCCGCGAAACTTCCGGCCCATACGGAAGGGAAAAATTTTAGCCACCACGACAATCTGGAGCACCTTACCGACCAGTTCATCCAGCAGCACTTCGCGCCGCCAGCCGTCCTGGTCAACGGCGACGGCGACATTCTCTACATCAGCGGGCGCACCGGCAAGTACCTCGAACCCGCTGCCGGCAAGGTCAACATCAACATCCACGCGATGGCCCGCGAAGGCCTGCGCGAAGCGCTCATCGGTATGATCCGTAAAGCCTTAAGCCAAACGCAGCCGATCCGGCTCTACGGCATCCAGGTCGGCACGAACGAGGACAGCCTCCGTGTTGTCGATGTGGTGGTTCAGGGCTTGGCCCATCCGGAGGTGTTGCGGGGACGGGTGCTGATCCTCTTCTACGAGGTGCCGCCGCCCCCGCCCGAAGCGAAAAGGCGCAGTAAAGCCCCCAGTTCGCGGGCACTGGAAACGGAGCTGCGGCAGGTCCGCGAGGCGTTGCGCGTGGCCTACGAGGAGATGCAGGCCTCCCTTGAGGAGTATCAGTCGGCCAACGAGGAACAGCAATCGACCAATGAGGAACTGCAATCCGCCAACGAGGAGTTGACTACCTCGAAAGAAGAACTGCAGTCCCTCAACGAGGAACTGCATAGCGTCAATGCCGAGCTGTTGTCGAAGGTTGATGAACTGACCGGGGTGCGTAACGACATGACGAATCTGCTCAACAGCACCCAGATCGCCACCATTTTCCTCGACAACACGTTAAAGCTGCGGCGTTTCACCCCGCATGCCACGGCACTGTTCAAGCTGATTCCCGGCGATGTCGGCCGACCGCTGTCCGACATCGTGAACGAGCTCGATTACCCGGCACTGATGGATGACGCCCAGGAAGTGCTGAACACGCTGGTCTTTCGCGAAAGTCCGGCAAAGACCTATGACGGCCGTTGGTTCCGGGTGCGCATCATGCCTTACCGGACGGTGGACAATCTGATCGACGGCGTGGTGATCACGTTCATCGATATCACCGTAATCAAGCAGCTGGAAGCCAAGTTGAGACAGGACAAGGATTGATCATTGGATCGACCATCATTTCATGCGCCGCACCGAGGGCGAGACCATGCTGTCTTTTTCCGCTTCTGAAACTCTCTTTGGGAACCCGGTCATCTTCGAACAGTAAGTTTCAAAAGATACGTCTTGAATGGCCTAAGAAAGACTTACTAGCGCCATTTGAGAATCAAAATTGAGAGTCCGCAAGGAATCGAACTCGGGCATTTAGAGTTGGTCCGATACTTATTCGGAAGAGCTGGCTGCTTTCAATTCTAATCGTGTGACAGTTTGAAGCCCGAAACTATGGAAATGTTGATCCAGGCAATGTTTGCCGAAAGCAGTCTCTCAAATCGTGGTCGCCCTTATGGTCAGAGATGCTACCGACCTGTTTCCTTGCTTAGGTGAATTCATGACTCAAATTCTGATTGGCACTGCTTCCTGGACCGACAAGAGCCTCATCGATTCCAGCTTGTTCTATCCGCCTCAGATCAAGACACCGGACGAGCGGCTGCGCTACTATGCCACCCAATTTTCGATGGTTGAGGTCGACAGCTCCTACTATTCACTCCCCTCGTTCCGTAATTCCGTGCTGTGGTCTGAGAGGACGCCCAAAGGATTTTTGTTTGACGTCAAGGCTTTTAGGCTGTTCACGCAACACCAGACGCCGCCATCCGCGCTTCCAAAGGATATCCGCGAGGCCATGGGACCGATCGAGAAGAAGAACGTGTACTATCGTGACGTGCCTGAGGAATTATTGGATGAACTATGGGACCGCTTTCGTTACGCCATCCAGCCATTGAAGGAAACCGGTAAGCTGAGTCTGGTCTTGTTCCAGTTTCCGCCCTGGTTTACCTATGGTCCTGCCAACCTTGATCACATTCTCGCCTGTCAGCGCAGGCTCGGCGATTGTCCCATTGCAGTCGAGTTTCGCAACAAGTCGTGGTTTGTCCCTGAGCATCGGGATACGGTATTGGATTTCGAGCGGCAGCATGATTTGGCTCATGTGGTAGCGGATGAACCGCAAGGATTCTCCAGCAGCATTCCCGCGCTGTGGGAAGCGACCGCAGCGACAGCGGTAGTCCGGCTGCACGGAAGAAACTATGAGACATGGGAGCAAAAAGGACTTGCCTCATCCGTCGATCGCTTCAATTATCTGTATTCAGAGGCCGAGTTGGACGATCTTGCCGTATCCATACAAGGCCTAGCTGCAAAGACGAGGCAGGTTCATGTGGTGTTCAACAACAACTTCACCAACTATGCGCAGCGCAATGCTCAGCAGTTGCGGGAACTTATGAAACTCCCGGTCGTTTTGTAGCTCGGCTCTGTGTAAGGTTTCCACTTCAATCGGGTTCACGAACCCGTTGAGGGCGCTAAGAAAGGTGAGAAATTTTTCATCGAGAGATCCAAACACCCCGACTTCTGCGTTCGGAAATAGCTTGATATCGTAGAGCCTGAGAGATACACGAAGTAACATTCCCACTATTCTATTAAGTTGCCGAATATCACGGCTATTGAACTGCTTTATTCAATCACTTCGCCAACAATTCTAAAAATGAAGCCCTTGGCATGATGATGGACCTCATTGAATTCCAAGCCAAGCAGCAAGTTTTCACTATCGACATCAGCCCGAACCAATTGGGCTTCCACTGCCATTTTTAGCGCGGGGATGAAGAAATCAACTAGGGTTGAAACATGCAAGGAGCTAAAAATATCTTTAAGATCTTCCTCGCCGCCTTTTTTTGATTGCAACTCGACCAATACGCCAGTGATCGAGATATTTTTAACAGTGATGGGAAATTCTTGATTGATCAGACGCAGAAATCCCGGCAGTTTCACGTTTTCTCGATAAGGACGCTGTATTGCAAAGCTCATGTCTATCCCCCTATGCTAACCAGCAGATGCTTTATTCAACAGGCAGGAATTATATAGGATTTTATGATTTTGTTAAAAATTGGGTAAGTTGACTAGGCAATTTGAATAAAACACATACGGATAGCTTCCTGGGTAATACCGACAAGGCGGTATAGGCGAGTTTGTCAATGGAGTCCGTCGATACCCTCCTCCGTGATCTAATTGAAGCAACACCTAGCACTCCGCCACGGCGTCGCCCTGGCCAGCGACCTTTCAACGTACCAAGCATAAATTTTAAATTTAAGAATCATAAAATTATAAATTTATATAATGCCCATGCAATTTTTGGAGAAAAACTTGAAAAGAAATAATTTACCGACAATCGTAGTACTTTCTGTATTAGCCACTGGATGTGCTTCTATGAGTGGCTGGCATCCGATTGTTGACCCTCGTATGGACGAGCATCCAGAAACCGTTCAGCGCGACATGGTAGAGTGTAAGGAGCTGGCAAAACAAGCTTCGGATATCACCAAAGAAGTCGCTATGGGGGCAGGTGTTGGTGCCGTTACGGGTGCAGCGGGGGGCGCAGCTATTGGCGCGATAGCAGGCAGTGCTGCAACAGGTGCCGCCGGTGGTGCTATTTTAGCCATTCCAGCTGGATTATGGAAAGGTTATGAAGCCAACGAGGACTTTAAACGAGCCTTCAAAACCTGTATGCGTCAGCGTGGTCATAAATTGGTCAACTAAAGTTGACGCGTACACGTCGAAGAAATTAGTTTGATACTGAATGGAGACAAAGACTTGGGTCACGGTTTAAAAGCCTTCTTCTTAGCAACAAAGAATTGGCGATATAGTTTTCGCCTCTCATGCGTGACTTTAAACGGCTAATCGATAAGCTAAGTTAACTTACTCGAGCCGCAAGCATTATATCTTCCCGTCAAGGGCGTCACACAGTTTCTGCTTATCTTAACGGCAGTCAGCATTGCGCTACTAATCAGCCGACCGAAAATTTAGATTGGAAGGCTGGTTTGGGTCGGATTTTGCGCGTTATTTATTCTGGCCCGATGATGTCTTTCTGTATTGCTCCAGCACATGTTGGATCATGCCTTTGGCAAGCTCATCCTCACCCAGAAAGACCTTTTCGGCTGCGTCTCTTTCCAGCAGTGAGGCTTCTTGTTCACTGTGGGTACGAACGACTGTTTTAATGCCAGGGTTGCGCGTGCGAGCGGTCTTGATCATTTGCCTCACGTCGAAAGTATCGGGCGTGGCTACGACCAGCAGGCGGGCCTTGGCAATGTGCGTCTGGCTCAGGAGCGCCGGGTCTGAGGCATCTCCTGCAACAGCAGGGATGCCCTTTTCCCTCAGCCGTTCTACCAGCTCCCGGTTCTGCTCAACCACGATATAGGGAATATCACGCTCGGCAAGTGTTTCCCCGATGCGCCGCCCCACTCGGCCGTACCCTAGCAGGACAACCTGCCCAGACAGGTATTTTTCATCGACCGATGCCGGCAACTCGGCCAAGGGGTCATCCGGCCGCTCCAAAAGCTGAGCTAGCGTTGAGCGAGACCGTACCCAGGCCTGAATCGGCCTCACGGTCGCAAAAAACAGTGGATTGATGGCAATGGAGATCAGTGCGCCGGCGAGAATCAGGCTTTGACCTTCGTGCGGCAACAGTCCCAGGCTCACACCGAGTTCGGCCAGGATGAATGAGAACTCGCCGATCTGGGCCAGGCTTGTCGCTACGATGAGGGCGGTACTCAACGGATAGCCGAAGGCGAGGATTAATGCCGTAGCCGCGAGCGTCTTGCCAGTGATGATGATGCCGAGTACGACCAGGACCTGCATCGGTCGCTCAACCAGAACCATCGGGTCGAACAGCATCCCCACCGAGACGAAGAATAGCACCGCAAAGGCTTCCCGTAACGGCAGGGATTGCTCGGCGGCACGATGGCTAAACTCGGACTCCCGCATCACCATGCCAGCAAAAAAAGCCCCCAGTGCGAAGGACACGCCGAACAAGGTGGTCGCCGCGTAAGCAATGCTGACTGCAGCGGAGACGACGCACAACGTGAAGAGTTCCCGGGAGCCGGTACGGGCGACCTGCCAAAGCAGCATGGGGAAGACTCGGCGGCCGACTACCAGCATCAAGGCGATGAACGCGGCTACTTTGCCCAAGGTGATGCCAAGGGTCTGCCATAGGATGCCCTCGCTCGGCGGAGTGCCGCCAAGCCAGCCGGCGAGGGGGGGCAACAGCACGAGCACGAGCACCATGACCAAGTCTTCGACGATCATCCACCCGATCGCAATGTGGCCGTTCACCGATTCCAGTGTGCCCCGGGCTTCCAATGCTCTAAGCATCACGACCGTGCTCGCCACAGAGAGCGCCAGGCCGAACACCAGCGAAGCGCCCAACCCCCATCCCCATGCCCTGGCTACACCCGCTCCGAGCGTGGTAGCGACGGCGATTTGCAGTATAGCCCCCGGCAAAGCGATCTTGCGCACTTCCAGCAGGTCATCCAGCGAGAAGTGCAAGCCCACGCCAAACATCAGCAGCATCACCCCGATCTCAGCGAACTGTCCGGCGATTTTGGCGTCAACGATGATACCCGGCGTAAAAGGGCCGATAAGGATGCCGGCCAACAAGTACCCGACCAGTGCCGGCAGTTTGAGTCGGACGGTCACAAAGCCCAGCACGAGGGCCAAACCGAGTGCGATGGCAAGAGTCGTAATCAGAGGAACACTATGGAGCATCACTCCCCCCGTCTAGATCTCCCTCTGGTGAGGTCGAACATGATGATTTCTTGAGGGAATGTCAGACTGAACTATTTTTTAGACTGACGTCAGGACATCATGTTCAGGACCGTCAAGATTATATCGAATTCTGAACCTTGATCAGCTCACTTTAGCGAATAGTAAGAGTACACACTCAGTTTCATTCAGAGAACGATTCTTCACAGATATCTTAAGTGCGCTTATGAGACAGCGAGCAGGCATTCAATGAATATCGCTTAAAAGACCGAAAAAAGTCGAAAGCGCCAGTTCAACTATCACGGAGTGCTAGCGACCCCATACAGACAATGTGATGCCCTGGTTTGTTAACATAGCCAGCATTTAATGATCTTCAGTGCCTAACAGCATTCCTTTTTAGGATGTTATGCTGCGAGTAAGGGCAGTTTACGTTGCCAGTTTGTGATAATGTAAATTGAATTACGGTTAATAATCGGGAAATTATAGAGTTTCTTCTTACTGCTCATGAACACACTCGTACGATTACAAACCTGGTACTCACGTCAATGTAATGGTGAATGGGAGCACGCATCTGGCATTAATATTCAGTCTTGTGATAATCCGGGATGGTGGGTAAAAATCAATCTCGCCAGAACACCTTTGCAACAGAAAGCGTTTACGGAAATTGCCGAAGGAGTTGATGTACAGCGTTTCCCCCGCAGTTCCCATTGGTTGAGTTGTTATAAGGAAAATAGCACTTGGCATGGGGCGGGTGACGAAACAAAGCTGGAGCGTATCCTTGAAGTCTTTCTGGCGTGGGCGGAAGAAAATGACAGCTCATTAACGTAGACAGCGTATGCCCAGAGAAAAAATCCGTGCTGAGATCAGTCAGCGAGCCTTCCAGGCATTTCAGGCTGATGCTCTGTCCGTCCCCCGGATGACCCTGCGCGGTGGCTACGCCGAGGATAGCTATGACGTCGCCCCGCCACCTGACCCTGTTCTCGACGCCCTGACCGATGCGTACCTTGAAGCCTACACGTTCTGGGGTCTTGCTTATCTTGACCCTGCGTCCTGGCGGCACTACCTGCCCTACCTGATCGACTATGCGTTCCGACATAGGGACGATCCTCAGATGGTGGTTGAAGGACTGCTCCAT
>JBPFEG010000065.1:0-114884 GCA_051061015.1 Methylomicrobium sp. | reverse complement strand
GGTGACTCCGGCAATTTTGGGTTCGTATTGAGTGACCAACGCACCCAGGTCCGAATGGGCTGCCGACCATAACGCATATACCTTCTCTCCCACCACGGGCCAGCCGGCGACGGATTCATGTGGCGCGGGTACTTGCAAGGTCCCGCTATGGACTTGTTTCACCAAGTCAGTCGTTGACTCCGCGAAGGAAAAAGCCAATAACGTGGTGGGGATAAATACGCTCAGCAGTATCGCCAGCACCAAGGTTGTCGCGGCAAGACCCTCTTTTCCGCCCATTTTGCGGGCGAGCCAGGCATGAAGGGGATATAAGGCTACGGCCAATATCACCGACCATAACATCAAGCCGATAAACGGTTTAAATATTTGATAGCAAAACACGACCAGAAAAACGAGCAATCCGATGCGGATGAATAAATCGAGCAATTTGCGCGAGATTAGCTTTTCTAGCGCCTTATCGGGTAACTGTTTTATTTCGTTGTTCATCAGTACTGCTCCCGTTGCTCGCTCAGCAAATCACACTTTTTCCGTAGTCGTGCATGCCGTAATCAATAATAGACACAGAATTGCCAGCGGATAGAATGCCCGGACAATTCTATTTGAATGTGCACATTTCATTGTTATCTTCTTCGGTAATTATCAGACGATTGTAAAGATTGATGAGTGCGATGGACATTGGACTAAAGTCCAATAGCGCTATCTGCTTGTTCCGGAATATCGTAACCGCATGGAAAAGCTGATTAAAAAACCTCTCTTTCTGCAGATAGCCGATTGAGTTATTCACGGCGACTCGAACCGGTATTATCGACTTTGACTTTATCTGCAAAAAAGCGCCAAAGAGGCGCCGGGATAACTTTCTAATGGAAAGGAGTGGGACGTTCCAATTGGATCTTTCCTAAATTAATTAAACAGAGAATAAAAGATTAGCTAAACCTGATCTTTTAAGAAAACAAATGAAATCGAATCAAAAATTAACTATTGAGCTTCTGTCCGCAGGGGTAGGGCTGCTTAGTCTTTGTGCTGTCCTGCTAAGCGGGTGTTCGACAGTTCAGAGGGAAACGAACAAACTCAGATTGATGATCGTCGAACCGGCGCCGGATGCCGGTTTCATTGAGCAACCGGATTTGCAGTCAAAACGGGCAGATTTGCCGTTTCAGAAGGTCTGGGTTAAACCCGGCTTTGATACCAGCTTTTATAAGGAATTGGTCATTGCCCCAGTCAATACCCAATACATGGTTGAAATGGACTGGCTTCATCAATTGAGCTCTGCAAACCTGTTAAGGGATATCAAAAAAGATATTAAAGAACTTGGCGAGTACTTTCGCGATCAAGTGGTAACGGAGTTTAGGGAAGACCCTAACCACCGGTTTGAAGTCATTGAATATCCGAGCGAACATAAGCAACCGGCTTTACATGCTGCCGGTTGATTGATGCCGGGGGACGGCACTGCGGCGGGTGTTGTCAATAAGCGGAGAGCCGCATTTGAAGGCCGGCTGCGCGATCCAAACCGCCGAGGTCGTGGCTACCTTCGCGGATCGCGATATGCAGGATGTCGGTCCGCTCGATTTGACTCGCTTGACCTGGTATGGATCGGCCAAAGGGATCCTGGAGCGTTGGGCAAAGCAGTTTGTTGAGATTACCAATAACAAACCGGGTAAGGTGATAAGCGATCCGGCGCCGTATACCTTAAAGGCCTTTCAAGTCCTTGCAGGAAATTGATCCTTTTTAAACAATGTTCATGCAGTAAAAAATGAATCAAAATTTTTAGGTAAACCGGGCTATTTTCATTCTCAACAGACAAACATATGGCTAATCAAAAAGTCAGTGATAAAACTGCCGGTAAGAAAAAAATCAAAAAATCAAAACCGGGCGCGATCATGCGGCATTGGTCGAGGCGGTCAACTCCGTACGCGTGAAGGCGATCATCGAGGAGAATGAGTGAGCATCGATGGCTGCGCGACTGAATCGTAGGGAAGGGACTTCATGAACAAGTACGGCATCACCCGCAGGGATTGGCTAGTCGGCGCGAGCTGTCTCGGCTTGGGTATGGTTTCGGCCTGTGCAACACAAGAGACTTGCTCCGGCGCCTTCAGCCCTGAGCCTTACCCCCGCAATGCAACAGAGGCCTTACTGCGCCTGCAGATCGGCAACGGGCGTTTCATGGACGATAAGCCTATTCATACGCACGAAAATGCTTCCTGGCGCCATCAACTGGTGCAAGAACAGAAACCTTTTGTCACGATTCTCGGGTGCAGCGATTCGCGCGTGCCGCCCGAGATGATATTCGACGTCGGCTTCGGCGATATCTTCACGATCCGGCTCGCCGGCAATATCATCGCGGAAGACGTGATCGGCACCTTGCAATATGGCGTAGCTCATCTCCATACGCCGCTGGTGGTGGTGATGGGCCATGAAAACTGCGGGGCAGTCACCGCGACGGTCGAGGAAATGCTCGGTAAGCCCAGGGAACTCGAACATATCGAAGCGTTACTGGCTTTAATCAGGCCCGGCCTATCGGCGCTTGATCTGAAACTCGATCGCAAGGCGTTGCTGCATGCCGCAGTGGAGGCGAATGTTCGCTGGTCGATGCAGCAACTGACGGCTTTTCCGGAGGCGAAGAGGGCACTGCAGGAAAAACGCGTGACTCTGGTCGGCGCGGTCTATGAGTTGAATACCGGACAGGTGCGCTTTCTCGATTAGTTGTGTATTAGTTCAGATCGGTCAATTAAATAGTTATGAAGCTGACCTTTAGATTCCTCTTTATGTTCTTGGCAGTAGCCGGGTGCATTTCCTCCATCCACGCAGCCACCTTTGACGACTTCAACGATGGTATTGACGATGGTTGGAGGCGTTACAATCCGATACCCGGGATATTCTCGTTCCCGATGGAGTCGGGCAGTGTGGCTTATAAAATGGAGAGTCCCTGGGGCAGCCTCTTTAGCCCGGGCCGCATCGGCAGCATAAATATGAAAGAGCCTGCTCGTGCGAAATTTCACGTGGAGGCAGATTTGCTGAATTGGACATACAATTGGGGAGAGGACATTGGTCTAATGGCGAGGCTACAGGAGCCTGTGCCGTCTTTTTTTCTTCCAAAGGGTTACGCCTTGCTGCTAAGAAACGATAAGAACGGGAAGCCTTTTTCACGCAAGTTGATGATTGTGAAAAGTAAGGGCGGAATCATTCCCCCCATTTTTCTCAGTGGTGAGCAGGGCCGTTTGATGTTGCCATCTCCTGACCCATCCGGTGATTACCGACTAAAGTTCTGGTCGTCCGGGGGCATTCTATGGGGCCAAATTATTGATAAGAGCACCGGATTACCAATAATGATGTGGGATGGGACCAGCTATAAAGATCGTATATATGCGGCGGAGGTCGGTGCTTATCCCTATGGTAGGAGTGGCTTGATTGCGTATGTCCACATTGTGAGTTACAAGGCGGAGGGGGTCTCTCCAACCTTTGATAATTTCTATTCCGGGACGGACGCGCCGCCGCCAGCGACATCACTGCCCCCGCTTCTGTCACGCTGAACATCAACGCTGATGTATGCCTGGCCGCGGGCTTCTCCCTCGGCCAAAACAGGGACGATTCCCTTTCAGTTGACTCTGCCAGTGAAAGAACGCTTTCCCATACCTGAAAATGGGGATCGTTTGACGCCGGGATTTTGCCAACCATGAAGAAGCCATGCGCGATGTCATGGACTATTTGTATAATAAACGATTGCATTCTTGATATAGGCTGTTTGTCGCCTAATGAAGATGTTTGCGTAAATACAAGGAAACAACCTATCTTCGGTGCTTGAAAACCTTGCCTTCTACACATTGACGGAATTGATTCCTTAACCGCCAGCTATAACTTTAATAATAAGGATTACAATGAAATTTGTTGTTTCTTACCCCCAAACCAATTGGGAATATGCAAAATTTAGATTTGATCGGATCGTAAAGGGAAAGGATCGATCAAACGAGGTATTCAAAGGCAAGCCCGGCGGAAAAATTCAACTCCTGGAGCACCAGGGTGAACTGGGTAAAATTAGACTGCTTGAAGAAATTTATCCGATTAAACCTTTCGGCATGGAATATGTTGAAGGGGAGGGTTTGTATTTTATCTGCGGACTGCCTTGCGCCGAAGATGGCGTACCCGGAGATGAACATATTGCCAGGCTGAACGATAAGGGTGAAATCGATCTGGAAATTCGTAGCCCCTTGTTTTCGCAGTTGCGTTCGTTACGTCGAACGGAAAACGGCCTGTTGGTGACTTCCAGCGGCGTCGATGCAATTTTGGAAGTCAATTTCGCGGGAGAGATCATTTGGTCCTGGTGGGCCACGGAAAGTGGCTATGCCCATGCCTATGGGGGCGGTGTCAGAAGCATCGACAAAACCATGGATCATCGACTCAAATGTTATTCGGGAAAATTACAGACGACACATTTGAACTCCGCGGTCACTGATCCTTATGATGACTCTAAAATTTTGACTATCCTGTTTTACCAGGGCGCTGTTGCGCGTATCGACAAAAAAACACTGGCACTTGACCTTGTTATTAAGGGGTTGAGCGGAGCGCATCATATCCGCAAGCATTCTAAAGGCTATATGCTGTCGAACTCCAGAAAAGGCGAAGTGCTGATTTACGATCATGGTTTTCAATTGATTGATCGTATCCAGGGGACCAGTAAATGGTTCCCGGTCAAATGGGTTCAGGATGCATTCGAAATGCCCGGAGGACGCTCGCATTTGATCGCAGACTGTAATACGTTCAACTTGCGGGAACGCGACCTGAATGGCAAGGAGCAAAAATTTAATACCCGCATGCCGAATCGAATCTTTCAAATTGAGCCAGTTTCCGATGATTTTTCGTTTAAGGGATTCAAAAGTCACAGTGATTGAAAAATCGGATTATAATTTACCATAATACGATCTTATAACGCGCTGAAATATATAGCTTAAGATTCCTGCATACTCGCTTTTAATGGGAAAAATATATGATTAATCGCAAAAATATCATGACGGCATGCTTGTCTTCACTTCTCGGCATGCA
Organism: Methylomicrobium sp.; assembly: GCA_051061015.1. Taxonomy (GTDB): domain Bacteria; phylum Pseudomonadota; class Gammaproteobacteria; order Methylococcales; family Methylomonadaceae; genus Methylomicrobium. The sequence continues at coordinate 109,853 of JBPFEG010000065.1, read as the reverse complement.
AATTGCTTTAGCAGATGAATATCCTAAACAAGCCGAAGATTGGCTGAAAGCGGCGCAGAATCCATTGATTCCGGTGTTTAGCCTGCCATTGGAATACACGCATCATGGCGGCGCAGAGAACGGTGATGTATCGATCGGCAGAATCAAGCCGATCATTCCCGTGTCAATCGGCAACTGGAACATGATTAATCAGCTATCATTGAACTTCATAGGTACTCCAGGTCCTGTCACCGGCATCGAGGAATTGCCTCAGCCATATCCCGGTAATGGCTCAAACGGTCTGGGAGATACGAATTTCACGTCACTTTTTTCACCGGAAACTTCCGGTGATTTTCGTTGGGGTTTCGGGCCTACTTTTGTTTTTCCAACCGACACTCGTTTTGGTAACACCGAGGATCGCACATCGCGGCAACTGGGCAGCGGCAAATTCAGCATTGGCCCAGCCATGATGGTTGTGAGCCAGCCGGGGCCATGGACCTTGGGGTTTAAATCCAGGCAAATATGGTCTGTATTGGGCAATGACTCGCGCGAAAGCGTCAGTCAGCTGATTCTAGAGCCCTTTGCGAACTACAATATCGGGCAAGGCTGGTACGTGACTACCGACATGAACACGATTGCCAACTGGAACTCTCACTCCGATAATCGCTGGACTCTTCCGGTCGGCGCCGGTGTCGGTAAATTATTCAACCTGGACACTTTTGCGATTAACACAAAACTGGAAGGGTACTACAACGTCGTAAGACCTGATGCTGCACCCGAATGGTCAGCGAATTTCACTGTACAGTTTATGCTGCCCAAGCTTTTTTGATTTTTTAAATCATTCTTGACGGCCGGAATGGTTAATTTTGCACTATCCATTGATCCATAATAAGGATTTGATGATTAGCCATTCTCCTGCTTTAAGCGATATATCGCAGCCTCTCCGGATTTTGGTCATCGGCCCTTCCTGGGTCGGCGATATGGTGATGGCGCAAAGTTTGTTGATCGCCTTGAAACAGCGCCACCCTGGCTCCCAAATCGATGTTCTGGCGCCCGTCTGGACCTTTGCGTTATTAGAAAAAATGCCGGAAGTCTCCATGGCGCTGGCCATGCCGCCAGTCGCGCGGGGACAGTTGGGCTTAAGGGAGCGCATCAAACTGGGCAAAAGTTTGCGCTCGCATCGGTATGATCAAGCGATTTTGCTCCCCAATACCTGGAAATCCGCCCTGATCCCGTTTTTTGCCAACATTCCGTTAAGAACCGGCTATACGGGCGAGTGCCGATGGGGGCTGCTTAATGACGTGCACCGATTAGATAAATCGGTTTTGACTCAAACCGTACAGCGTTTCGTCGCCTTGGCGGAATGCTCACAACCCATCACGGCGCCTGTCTGCCCGGCGCCGCAACTTCGAATCAAAGCCGAAAATCGGCAGCAGGCCGTCGATAAATTTGCTTTACAAATACAAAGCAAAATATTGGCGTTATGCCCGGGAGCTGAATATGGTGAGGCCAAACGTTGGCCCGCCACTCATTATGCTGAACTCGCACGCCTGAAGCGTCAGGAAGGTTGGCAAGTCTGGATGTTCGGTTCGCCAAAGGACGCCCCTATCGCCGCACAGATCAGTCAGCTTAGCAATAATGCCTGTATTGATTTGACCGGCAGAACCAATCTGAGCGAAGCAGTCGATTTATTATCACTGGCGGACGTCGTGGTGAGTAATGATTCCGGCTTAATGCATATTGCCGCGGCTTTAAATAAAAAATTGATCGCGATCTACGGCTCCTCTGATCCACTTTTTACCCCTCCGCTCAGCAAGGATGCGAGAATCATTAGCCTTAATCTTGACTGCTCGCCCTGCTTTAAACGCGAATGCCCCTTAGGGCATATGCACTGTTTATTCAATATCACGCCGCAACAGATTATTCACGAAGTCAGGATGCTTGTTAGTTAAAGTCTGTAGACGAGTTTCAGATCAATATCATTGAGGACCGCCAAGTGTATCGGCTCGATCAATGATAAGCCAGACTACGGGTAAATTTCTTTTCGATTCTTTCAGTTTGAAAAAGACCCGGGACATTCTTGGATGATGGCTAAAAATCAGAATTTATTTTAGATAACAACTGGACGCAGCATCCTGAAAAACTGAACACTGATCCTGGTTCAGAATAAAATTAAAGCGATTCAGTTACTTTCTATAAATCCGCGATACATCATTTCCTGCAAGACCTGTTATACACATTTATCCAGCTGAGCTTTGCCTGCGTTGACAGTTAGTTCAAGCAATTTCACCGACACGGCGAATATTCTCCTCCCTGGCCTTGTCGGTAAATCCTAGATCGCTGCATAAGCCGTGACGAATATTGTCGCCGTCGAGAACGAAGGTTCGGCAGCCCATTTGATACAACGTCTCTTCGACCGCATGGGCAGGGGTTGATTTTCCGGCGCCGGATAAACCGGTAAACCAGATAATCCCGTCGTAATGGCCGTTCTGTTGTTCGCGCCGAGCCCGTGTTACCGTGGCGTGATGGCAGACTGTATTTGTCGATGTTAGTGGTTTTTGATGTTCAACCATAGATAAATCAGTAAGGTAGTTTTGGCGGGGCCTCTTTCCTCGTAAGGCATCCTCAAGACGCTGCTATCCTGCGGAGTCCAGCAGCGGGCTGCCTTGGTCGATGCGCTGGTCACGATGATCGAAAAGAGAGAACTGGAAAGATTGTTTTGTTGGGTGATCATGGTTGGTTTCCGGGACTTGAGCGGATTGCTATATTTTACCTTTTATGAAGGTATTTTTAGAGATTCCCTAAAAATTTGACTCCGTTTTTCTGATTTGGAATCCGGATGAGATCGAAAAAGGACCGCTGGCGCGACCTTTTTCGATCTCATCCGGAAAACAGGACTAGTCCTTAAGCTTGATAGTCACACCCTGCGTCCCAAGAGCGAACTTCAAACCTTGCCCGCTTCCGTTCAGCTCGAGCACTACACCATGCTCGTTCTTCAGCGCTATCGCTCCTTTTCCGCCGGCGATGGTTACACCTCCTTTCACTCCGTGATAAACACCTTCGAAGTCCTTCAAATCATGCAAGTTATACACGATTCCGGCTGCGGTAAATTTGGAAATGCCGACATCGGCTAAGCTAAGCCCGCTGATCTCGAAGTTGTGCTCAGCGCCCTCGAAAGTCATGACACCACCGCCCCAGCTCCAGCCGATGCCTGCGGCTACAGAACCTACATTGAGGTTAATCGTTCCACTGATTTTCGTAGGCTTCGCTAACGATGCAGAAGAAAACATCACGATACTCATGATGACTGCCAAAGTGTAAAATAATTTACGCATGTCTATCTCCCAAAAAATAAGAATTTAATCTACATCGCGGTTTCTGCAGCAAGCAGAACATGCGCATGTAACGGTTTATTATTCCTCAAGTTATATTGATTTATCAGTAAAGTATTAGCTAATTTTTCTAAGCTGATTCATCAATAAACTGGTCAGAATTCTGGGTAACTTAATCGCAATACATTAATTGAAATTACTAAATAATAATGTTGATCAATATTCAAAATATAAAAATATTAAGGCAATTCAATACAATTTTTCCATATAAGCTCCTAATGCGTCAAAATAAATATATCTCTATTTTTAAAGGCATTATTTGCGCAGACAATGGATTTAAGATCTGCGGATATCTAAGGTATTAAATGCCCTCAAGTAAAGCCAATAATCGGGTCTAAATTAACATTTATAACCATAAAAACAATACGTACAAATACCTATATTTACTGAGTATAAATATTTACATGTTTTGGTCTATAAAGGTTTATTCATGTTTTTAAGTGTCTTTGGTTTTAATTTGTTTATTAATATGTAAGATCAGATTCATACTTTTACAAATCATTTCAGGACTGCTTGTGCGGATAAAAATCCGCTCAGAGTTTGGTTTCGACATGTGAAATGCTTGCTGGTGTTGACTGGAAATTCCGGTTTTTCAATTTCCAACAATGTGAAATGGCCTCTCATTCGGTCGAGCAAATGATCCAAATCCGATAGCAAGCCCAAGATATTGGCGGAAGTGTCGGCAACAACATCTCGGAGTATAGGGTCATTCCGATACGCGAGTGCAAACCGTCGCCGCGCGATTCATACGCGGAAATCTGTTGCAAATTTTCTTCCGCTTTTTCTCGCCAGCCATCTTTAAGGTAGGCAATCATGCCCTCTTGGTAGGCTAAAATCGCCATCGAAACAGCATCCTGAAATTCCTGAATCTGCGACTGCACATTACGCGTCGTGCGAAAAGGGGAGAACTGGAATTCCGCCATTTTATGATTCCTCGTCTAAGGTTTTCCGGGCTTGTTCCAATTGCACGCGTTGCTCATCCGTCATCCCGGGGAATTTAAGGTCGAGATTACGCAATGTCGAGGTGACAATGTCGGCGACCACGGCGCGGCTCGCCCATTTATTATCGGCCGGCACGATATACCAGGGAGCCCATTTGGTGCTGGTTGCGCTGATGGCTTTTTCGTATGCATCGACATAATCATCCCAATAGCCCCGTTCGTTAAGGTCAGCGAGTGAAAATTTCCAGTTTTTTTCGGCTCGTTCCAGCCTGTCCATGAAGCGCTGTTTCTGTTCCTTCTTGGAGACGTGCAGAAAGAACTTCAACACCACCGTACCGTTGCGCACCAGGTGGCGCTCGAAGGCGTTGATATCGTCATAACGGGCCTCCCAAAACGACTTGCCGTGCTTACCGTCCGGAAGCTTTTGTTGTTCCAGTATGTCCTGATGCACTTTGACCACCAGCACGTCCTCGTAATAGGAGCGGTTGAAAATTCCGATGCGGCCACGCTCGGGCAGGCATTTCATATAGCGCCAAAGGAAGTTATGGTCCAGTTCTTCGGCCGACGGCTTCTTGAAACTGAAAACCTGGCAGCCCTGGGGATTGACGCCCGACATGACGTGCCTGATGGTGCCGTCCTTGCCCGCCGCATCCATCGCCTGCAAGACGATCAACAAGGCATAGCGGTCATCGGCGTAAAGCAATTGCTGACATTCGGATAAATCTGCAATACTGGTTTGCAAAATCTCGGTTGCTCGCTCCTTGAGGAATTTCTTGCCTACGGATTTGAATTCATCGGTTTGCTCCCACCCGGTGTGGTAATCCTTGAGCCGGACTTTTGTATCAGGTTTAACCCTGAATAAATCGATGATGTCTTTTCTAATCATGGCAACGCTCCTTGCATCAGCTTGGGGGGTTATTGGAGGTTACGCCCCCGGTAAGTATTGACCGGCGAGTTGTTCAATGTCCTTGCCGTAGCGCTCGTAATCCGGCGAATCCGGACGGCTGTAGTTCCAGTTTTTATAGAGGCCGGTAAGCTTGGTAAAAAAATCCCGGGCTTCGTTTTTGTCCTGAAACTTAAATTCCGCCGCAACCAGCCTTTTTAACAGCCCGAAACTGGCGAGCTGGCGCTCGCGGGGCATGCAGGCATCAACTTCGTCAAAAGCATCCTGCTGCAAATAAACCATGTCCAGTAACGTCGATTTTTGCCATTCGATGAAATCTTCCAATGTAATGCCCTCTTCGCCGGTGACCTGCATGATTTGATAAATGCTGTCTCCTCGCTCCAGCAAGGTCATCATGTTTTTAACGTCGTTAACCCATTCGCCATTAAGTTCTTTGGTAAACCAGGAGGCCAATTGATCCAGGTAGCGAGACCACGACAACAAGGGATCAATAGCGGGATAAAAGCGTTTGTAGGCGCGGTCGGCGGACAAACCGAGGAAAGTCTTGACAGTGCCGAGCGTGGACTGGGTGACCGGCTCCTCGAAGTTTCCTCCGGCCGGAGAAACCGTGCCGATCAAGGTCAGCGTGCCGGTGGAGCCGTCGGCGCAACGGATTACCCCGGCGCGCTCGTAAAGGTTCTTGATCGCGGAATCGAGATAGGCTGGAAACGCTTCCTCACCGGGGATTTCCTCCATCCGGCCGGAAGTTTCGCGCATCGCCTGCGCCCAGCGTGACGTCGAGTCGGCAATCAGCAGCACATCGTAGCCCATTTGGCGGAAATATTCCCCCAGCGTGATGCCGGTATAGATCGACGCTTCGCGGGCCGCGACCGGCATTGAGGAGGTGTTGCAGATGATGATCGTGCGGTCCATCAACGTACCGCCGGTCCGGGGGTCGGCCGTTTCCGGATACTCGTGGATCGTTTCGACGACTTCTCCGGCGCGTTCGCCGCAAGCGACAATGATCACGATATCGACGCTGGAGTAGCGCGCGATCAGACTCTGCAATACCGTTTTGCCGGCGCCGAATGGACCGGGGATGCAACCTGTGCCGCCCTGCGCGATCGGAAAAAAAGTGTCGATGATGCGGGTCGCGGTGGTCAGCGGCTTTGATGGGAACTGCCGCTCGGAATAACGCCTGCGCAACAGATTTTCGGGGATCGGGCGCCGGATCGGCCAGCGGCACGCCATGGTCAATTCTTTTTCTTCACCACCAGACGTCTTGTAGCGCGCAACAACCTCGTTAATAGAAAAACTGCCGCCACGAATCCAGGTCAACTGGACAGGTTCCGCTTCGTTGAAAGGAATCATGATCTTGTGCTTGAAAGGACCTTCCGGAACCGATCCCAGGACACCGCCGGGAGGCAAGGTATCTCCTATCGCCGCATCCGGACTGAACTGCCATTTTTTATCCGCATCAAGCGGCGACATCAGGACACCGCGCGGCAGGAAAAAACCGTATTTTTGCGCAAGGCCGTGCAAAGGGTTCAGCAAGCCGTCGAAAACCTGGCCAAGCAGCCCTGGGCCCAAGGTTGCCGAAAGCATTTCGCCGGACAACTCCACACGGTCGCCAACTCGCACGCCGCGGGTATCCTCGAACACCTGCATGTCCGCTGTGCGCCCCCGGACCCGGAGGATTTCGGCCTTTAGCCGTTCTTCGCCGACGCAGACATAGCCGACTTCGTTTTTCATTACCTCGACAGCTTCGTCAAACTCGATCAAGACCAGACTTTCCTTGACGCCCACCACTGTCGCATAAACGGCGCCGGTATTTTCATTGGACATGTTTTATCTCCTCGATCAATGTTTGGAAGCGTTGTTTCGCGGCACTTGCATCGCGCTGCAGCCAAGCCTGCAAAATATCCCATTTGAATACAAAGGCGATAATCACTTCGAAACCGAAAGGATTTGTATCGCCCAAACGGGACAGATGCCGCCATACAACGTCCATCAGCAGGCGATCCAACGCCATCGCATCGCCAGCCGTCAGATAGCTGCCGGCTTCGTTCAGCCATGGAAAAGTCGTGCCCAGCCGGAAATCGGCGGCATCCCAATGCGCTTCGATATGCTTGACCAGGCGGCCGATACCCCAGGTTCCGGGATATTGCTTCGGATCGTGGCCGGCCAGCCTGATGCGTAATGCGGCAACGACGGTTTGTATGTCCAGGCGGTATTCCACGAACTCCCGCAGCACCGGTTGGCTGATGCTTTGCAGCAACTTTTTATAATGCGTAACGATATTGCCGCCAGCCAATCTGCCGGTAGACATGCGCCAACCAGCCAGAAATTCAGCCTGAAAAATCTGCCGGGTTTCTTCCGCGTCCAGCATGCGCAAACGCTGTTCCAGACGCAAACGGGTAAGGGGGAGCCTCTCGGCATTCGCGAAATAAGGCAAATGCGGGAAACTTGCTACGACCGTATAGTAATCATCCTTCATGGCCGGGAGAGCTCCTTATTCCGCAGCCGTCAACAGCGCATGAAAACGCGGCAGCAAATGGTCCGCCAGCATTTTGGATATGGCCTTGTCGGATAAGTCGATTTCCAGTTGTTCGCCGACCAGTCGCACTTTCGCGCCGCCTTCGATGCTCGTGGAAGGGATCAGTTCGACTCCTTCGCGCAACATATCGCTGGAAAGGCTCAAGATGGTCTGTTTGCCCAGTTCGCGCAGCTTCGGATCGGATTTTCCGGTCAATAAAGCATCGGACAGAAAAATTTGAATTTGCTTGTTTTTGATAAATTCTTCCGCGCTATGTCCCGCCAAAACCAAAACCAGGTTTTTCATCAATTCCCGATCTTGCGTCGCCGTGGTGACCAGACGGCGGACAAAGCCTTCAAACGCGGTAGAAACCAGGTTCTTCAAGCGCATGATGGTGTCGCGGGCGGAAAGTTTTAAGGCTTCCTCTGCGGCGGCCTGCTCGGCTTTAATATCCGCCGTGGTTTTAGCGCGCAATTGCTCGGCCTGATTTTTTGCTTCCGTCAGCAATTGCGAGGCTTTCGCTTCCGCTTCAGCAAGGATGCGCTCGGCTTCCTGATTGGCGCTTTGCACTCCCTGGTCGCGAATCCTGTCGATCAGCGTCTGTACGCTGGAGTCAGTGTTAATCAGCTCGCTCATGATTCGGCTCCGTCAGTTTATTTGGGAATGCCGGCGGACAGCACCAGCGCAAATACGAATGAGAACACCGAGAAACCTTCCACCAATGCAGCCGGCGCCAGAGAAATACCGAAAATCTCCAATTTGTTTTTCGCGGCATTAATGGCCGCGGCGCAGGTGCTGCCTTGGGCGAAGGCGGTAATCATCAAAGCCAGGCCGGCGAAAAGGCCTATCCCGAAAATACCTGGCGAATTTTCGAGCGTCAGCTCCCGCCGCAGCGCCATGGTGACGACAATGCCGTAGATGGTCTGCGAGGAAGGCATCGCGGCAACCCCGATGTACCGGCCGTAGCCGCTTTCTATATCCAATAGCGCGCCGCAAGCTGCCATGCCCGCACGGGCACAACCGACCCCGCTGCCGACCGCGCCCAATGCCAAAGGTGCAAACATACCCACCCAGCCAAGGGCCAAGATAAAAGCATCCATAATAAACCTCCAGTCGATATTAAAGTTGTTATAAAGCCCAGTTGCGGGATATGCGGACTCCTCCCACTTTGCTTAAATAGCACGTCATTCCGGAATGGACTCACTCCGGGCAGGACAGCCTGACGTGATTCCCTGCCGAAATGACGTCCGATTAAAACTGAGAGATGACAAGGGCTCCTTTTTTTATCTTTCAGTGCGGCGGAAAGGCCTGAACGGCGTGCCTTCTTCCTTCAATCCCCAATTAAAAAATTCGATGACGTTAAGCCGTAAACCGTGGATGACCGAACTTGCCAAACCCAGCACCAGATTGACCACATGCCCCAACAACAGCACCAGAAAAGCAACGACAATGCCGACTCCCGGTATGGATTCCTTGAGGCCGAGCGCCATGTGGTTAAATTCCGCCGCCAAGGAACCGCTGGCGAGCCCCAGCGCAAACAAGCGCAGGTAGCTGAGCACGTCGCCGAACGCGCCGGATAATTTGGTCAGTCCGAGCAACCCATCGAGCAAACGGGATAAAGGTTTTTCGAACGGCGCCGTAAACAACAACACCAGCAGCGCGCCCACGCCGATCAAGACCAGCGACAACGGCTTTAATACGCTGGGAGCGAAGGCCTTCGCCAGCACAAACGTCAAACCGGCGGCGACAATACAAGCCCAACCGATCGACGCCAAACCTTCCACGATATTCTTATACCTGGCCGCATCCAGCACGGCGCCCAAAATGACATGGATACAGCCGATGCATACCGAAATCTGCATCATCAGATCGGTATTGCTCATATCAAAGACGTGCAGCGCAGCCAACGGCGAGCCGGCGGGAGGCGCCACACCGATATAGCTGCCGACCAACACGCCGTAAACCAGCGACAAGATTACGATAACCAGGCACAGCGGCCGGAACCGCCTGCCGCCGGGCGAGGCGCCCATTTTGCGCCAATAGGCAAGCAGAAACACTCCCAATACCAGCGCATAACCGGCATCGGCCAGGATCATCGCGAAAAACAGCGCAAAGGAGAAGAATACGATCTGCGAAGGATCCCAGGTCCGGTAACCCGGCGTCATGTAGAAATTGACCAGGTTTTCGCCGGCAGCAAGCCAGGGAGGATTGTCAAGATAGGTTGGCGGGTTATCGTCCGGCTGCGCTTCCTGGGCATCCATATGCACCCCATGCCGGCGCGCATAGCCTTGAAGTTCCGCAAGCCGTGCGTGGGGAGCCCAACCGCGCAACGCGAACAGGTCTGACCGGGTGTAAGTCTGGTTTTGCGCGGCGTCCAAGGCGGCCTTATCTTCCAAGGTGGCTATATTTTCGCGCAGCAAGCTGTACCACCGGGTCAAATAGGCGCGTTCTGCCTGCACGTCTTCGATGGCTACTTCCACTTCTTCAAGACGCGCCTCCAATTCGTGGCGGGGCCGGCTGCCGATATGCGTGCGATTGACGGGCATGCCTTCCGGCTCGTTTTCGGAAATGACTACCACGTAACAATAGCGATTGTCTTTCTTGACGATCTGATGGGGTAGCTGCAAATCCTTGATTAAAGCCATGTCACGGTGCGGGACCACATAAAACCACAGGCGCAATCCGCCCATTTCCGGCAACGGTGAAAACTCAAAATCGCCCCACGGCCGTATGTCCTGGATGCGCTTGATCAGAAAATCGCGCTCGTCGGAAAGCGTTTGCAGGCGCTGACGGACATCCAGCACCTTGGCTTCAACTTCAATCGCATCGAAACGTTCGCTATCCTTGCTTTGCCGCCTCCGTTGCGGGTAGTCGCGCAAGAATTGCAGCGCTTCCCGCGTCCCGGCACCGGCGGCACCTATCGCAGCCTGATTTTCGCTGTCCGGCGCGAACGGTTCGATATGCAGACAGCCTAATTCCTGCAAGTCCTGCAACAAGCGTTCCCGGTCCTCGGTCAAGCCCACAAAAGTGACTTTGTTTAATTGGACGATGCTCATTCCGGTGCCTCCGCGAGCGCGTTGCGCTGTTGCAGTTGTTTCGATTTGGCGAGTTTCGAAGTCACCACCGCGGCGCGTTCGGTTTCGCCGAGATAAATTCGGATGCGCTGGATGTTGCGGTGTGCGGTCGGAATCAGGATTTTATCGAACAAATTGACCCGTTGCGTTACCCGGCGTAATTGCAGGCGTAAAATATCCAAGCGCTGGGCGGCAATTTCGGCACGCAGCCGACACATTTTGGCGTCCTTCAAACGTTGCACCAGCTTATCGAACCAGGCAGGCGTCGCCAAAGGCGAATAGTCGGCGACCTGGCAATCGAGCGATTCCAGCACCGGCAGCCTGACGCCGACGATATTCTGTTCACCCAGCTTATAGCCTTTGACGACCACCAGGTCGCGCAAATGCAGACCTTCATCGGCGAGCATCGGTAATTCCTCGCCGATGCGCGTTTCCAAAGCGTCGATTTCTGCCACCGCGGCGGCGTGATCTTCCTGCGCTTTTTGCGCTTCCATCGTCAATTGCCTCCGCTTCAGGTCGAGCGACGGTAACAGGCGCTTATAGAGCTTCAATTGTTCCTGCTGGTGATGCATCGACTGCTTGCTGAGTTTCAACTTGGCCATGGCGGTTTATCCTTGCGTCGCTTCGGCAATTTGCTGCGGAAAATATTTGTCGACCAAATTTTTTTTCATCAGCAGTTCTTCTTTAGTGAAACATTCCGACAAAGTCTGCCAGCACAAATCCAGCGCTTCGATGACCGGGATGGAAACCTTGATATCCATGAACCGTTGCTTGAACAGCTTACCGAACTTCAACAGCTTGTGATCGAAAGGCGACAACTCAAAAGCCATCTCCTGCTTCTTTTGCGCTTCGACGGAGCCGGAATAAAAACGGATCATCGTGTTCATGATTTGGCTGTGGTCCTCGCGCGTGGCCTTGCCGATTACGTGCTGCTTCAGACGCGACAAGGAACCGAACGGATCGATAAAGCCGTCGTGCAAGTAAAACTGACCTTCGGTGATATAGCCGGTATTGTCGGGAACCGGATGGGTCACATCATCGCCCGGCATGGTGGTTGCAGTCAGAATGGTGACCGAACCGGCGCCTTTGAAGTCGCAGGCCTTTTCATAACGTTGCGCGAATTGCGTATACAAATCTCCCATATAGCCCCGCACGGCCGGAATCCGTTCTTGTGCGACGCCGAGTTCTTTCATCGCATCGGCATAAGCGGTCATGTCGGTCAACAAAACCAGCACCCGCTTGTTTTCCTCGACCGCCATTTTTTCGGCTACCGCCAACGCCATATCCGGTATCATCAAGCGCTCGACCAAAGGATCCGACGCTTGATTGACAAACATCACGGTCCGGTGAAACACGCCGTGGGCTTCGAACGACGTACGAAAGAAGTGGTAATCGTCGAAAATTAAACCCATGCCGCCAAAAACCAGCACATCGGCATTGGCCTGGAAGCCGATGCGGGCGAGCAATTCGTTGTACGGCTCGCCGGCAACCGAGAAAATCGGTATTTTTTGGCTTTCGACCAGGCAATTGAAGAGATCGATCATTGGAACCTTGGTTTCGATCATGTGCGTCGGCATCACACGCATCACCGGATTAACGGTCGGTCCGGCCACCGAAATGCGCGGGTCGGTAGGGAGTTCGGGTCCCCCGTCAATCGGATCGCCGGATCCCCGGAATATCCTTCCTAGAATATTCGGCGAATAAACGACGTCCAGACCGCGACCGAGAAAATTGACCGTGGCGCCTGTGGACAGGCCTTTGCCGCCGGAAAACACCTGAAGACTGACAATATCGCGGTCCAGATCCACAACTTTCGCCAACGAACTCTCTCCATCGGTATTTTCAACGATGGCCATTTCGCCGAAAGCCCTGCCTTTGGCGCGAACCCGAACGGTGTCGCCGACAATTTCGAGAAGACGGGTATGGCGGGCGAGATTTTTAATTTGATTCATTATGAAGGCTCCATATGATCAACATCCAGAAAGCAAAGAGTTAATCTCACGACGGCGCTAGGACGTACAGCGAAGTCAGGATTACACCGTGTTTGTCAGAATGACGGATTAGCTACTGGACATTCTATTCTTGCGTAAACAGATCGCGCTATTGGACTTTAGTCCAACGCCAGTGCGCCCATTTTCCTGGCTATTGCGAATTGACTGAATGAAATAGGGGTTTAGTTAGTCGAATTATCGAGTGGAAGATGGCTTGGAGGGATTCGACGGCATCGGCTATATATACCTATACCCGCGACGATGGCAAAAAAGCCTGATATGAGGTCTGCGGGCAACCTTGGACTAAGGTCCAATAGCGCGGTCTGCTTGCGCAGGGATATAGTGATTACCTGCCAGCTTGAGATGAGCTCATCCGTTTTCTGAACACATAGCGCAACTCTAGTAATAACAGTTTGCTTTCTGGGTGTTGATCATATGGAGCCTTCATAATGAATCTTATTAATAATCCCACCCGCCGCACACTTCTTCTCGAAATTGTCGGCGACACCGTTCGGGTTCGCGCCAAAGGCAGGGCTTTCGGTAAAATGACCCTCGTTGGCCGCGCCGCGCTGCTGATGTTCGCAATTCAGGTGGTTGGATGCGGCGGCGATAAGGATAAAGAGAAAGCCCAGACACCACCAGTCACCTCAACGCCTCAGCCAGCACAACCAGCACAACCAGCACAACCGCCGCCTGCGGCTCCGCCGGTCCCGAAGCCGGGAACAAAGCCCTTGACCAGTCTGGAATCCTTGGTGGCGCCGATAGCGCTTTATCCCGATCCACTGCTGGCCGAAGTGCTGGTGGCCGCCACTTATCCTCTGGAAGTGGTGCAGGCGGCGCGTTGGCTGGAGACCAAACCGGATCTGGCGACCGTGCGTACCAAAAATTGGGACGCCAGCGTCAGCCGTTTGACGGCGGTTCCTGATGTGATTGCGATGATGGATCAACATCTGGACTGGACTACCCAGTTGGGTGATGCTTTTTTGTCAGATCCGTCGCAATTGATGGATACCATTCAGGCTTTACGTAAGCGCGCAACCGATGCTGGATTTTTGAAAAATTCCGATTTGCAGAAAGTCGAAACCAAGACGGTGCCGGTACAGGAGCCAGGGGAAGAGGAATTGCAAACTGAGGGCGCCAAAGCGACACCGGCCGTATTGACCAAGGAAGTGATTTACATAGAGCCTGCCAAAGCCGATACGATATCGGTTCCAAGCTACAATCCCGAGGTTGTTTATTCGGCGCCGATGGCTCCACCTCCAACCACCCAAATGTATCCCGCCGGAACCATGGCCGCTGCGCCAGCAAGCTATTATCCGACCTATTATCCTCCACCTGCGACCACGACGACTACGACCACTGACAGTTCCGATCAATGGATGTCGTTCGGGGCCGGCGCGATCGCCGGTGGATTGTTGACCTGGGGCATCATGGAATGGGCCGACGATGATGACTGGGATGATTACCATGTCGGGCATCATTATGGCGACACCGTGTGCCACGGGGGAAATTGCTGGTCCGGAGGAGGGGGCGGATATTACGGCGGGTCGCGGTATGGTAATGCCAACATCAACCGCGGAAATATTAACCGTGGCAATATCAATGTGGGCAATGAAATTAATTTTAATCGAGACGGCACTTTCAATCAGGATCAACTCCCGGCCTTAAAGGACCGGACGGGGGGACGCTGGCAGCCGGATGCTCGACATCGCCGGGGGCAGGCTTTTCCGCCTAAAGCGCAACAGCGCATTGGACGCGCGGAGTCATCGGCCTTGGCCGGGAACCGACTTAGCGGCGCACAAAACCTTCCTGCCAATGTGCGAGGATTTGGTCAGGCGGGGGTTGCAGATCGTGCGGCGCCGGCTCGGCTTTCCAGTTCCGATGTCCAGCAACGCTTGGCCGGCAAACCGGGCAGGGAAACGCGTCCCGGCATGGCAGAAAGTCGTCGTGAAACTGCTTTGGAAGGCTTAAGGACGTCGGGTCAAAGGAGCAATTTCGAAAGCAAGCGCGGCGCGTCAAGTCTGAATGCCCGGCAACAGGGAATAGGCCAGGCGCGTGCAAAAGACCGCGCGGGTCCCGCTTCGCGACGCACCGAAAACGTCGCCGCTGCAAGCCCAAGGCGATCACAACAAGCCATTCAAAGACCTGGTCAGCAACAGCAGAGGGACAGACAACGCAACGAGCAGGCGCAGCGCATGCAGTCACAGCGTCGTCAAGAAATGTCGCGCCCGAGTGCGTTCGATAGCGCCCGGGACGGCGGCCGCTCCAGTGCTTATAGTAACCGCGGAAGCTCCAGTTTTGCGCGTGCTCAACAACCGGCCAGGCAAATGCCATCACGCGCCCAGCCAGCCAGGCAAAGCCAGTCATTTGGCGGGCAGCGTCCAGCGAGCCGAGGCAGTGCTGGCGGTGCAAGCAGAGGTGGGGGCGGCGCGAGCAGAGGCGGTGGTGGTGGAAGAAGTCGTGGCGGTCGCCGATGATGGGTACAAGAGCATGAAATCACGTGGTTTGCCATTGGCAATAAGGGTTTATCGCACCGGCTTCACGGTCACTGATAGTTTGGTCTTTATTTAGGAGAGGTTTCCATCATGATGTCCAATAAACTCCGTAATACTCTTTCGATGGTCATTTTTGTTACCTCGATTGCTTCGCGTGTCTTATTCGCCGCCCCGGAAACCAAAGCGGTGGACAAGGGCCAAGGTTTTGCATCGCCAGAAGAGGCGTCAAAAGCATTGGTCGATGCCGCACGCAACTACGACAAAAACAAACTCGCGGTACTTTTTGGCAGCCAAAACGCGGAAATTTTTTCGTCCGGCGACGATGTGGAAGATGCGAACAATCGCGCCGAGTTTCTGAAAATGGCGGAAGAGAAATCCTCTGTCGAAAATCAGGAGGCCAATAAGGCGATCTTGCATTTCGGAAAGAATGACTGGTCATTTCCTGTTCCTGTCGTGAATAACGGAGGTCAATGGCGATTCGATGCCGAACAAGGCAGGCAGGAAATTCTGAACCGCAGAGTTGGGCGCAATGAGCTGAATACATTGGGTGCGATGAGAGCTTATGTGGAAGCGCAGACAGAATATGCTTCCATCGACCGGGACGGCGATGAAGTGAGCGAATTCGCGACCAAAATACGCAGTGAGCCGGGCAAATTCGATGGCTTGTATTGGGAAACGGCACCCGGCCAGCCCGAGAGTCCTCTGGGCCCCCTCTTTGCGGAAGCCAAAGCCGCCGGTTACCTGGCAAAGGGCAGTACCGAAAAACCAACGCCTTTCCACGGCTATTTATACAAGATTATTACCCGTCAGGGCAGCAATGTGCCCGGCGGAAAATACGACTACATCATCAACGGCAATATGATTGCAGGCTTTGCCCTGGTCGCGTTTCCTGCCGTCTACGGTTCATCCGGCATCATGACGTTTGTGGTCAATCACAGGGGAAAGATATACCAGAAAAATTTGGGACCGAAGACCACCGAATTGGCTGCGGCGATGAAAGCCTTTGACCCGGATGCTTCATGGGAAGCGGTGGATGAGAATCCCGACAAGTGAACCTTTGGCTTAATCAGTCGGATTAAGCCAACTTTATCCATCACCAGGGCCCTGAGATGAAACGCTTCCGCCTGCTAAAACAAACGCGCCAGAGCACCGAGTATTCCTGTGGCGCATCGGCCCTTCAGGCCGTGTTGAGCTATTGGGGCAAGGATCTGGATGAAGAAGACCTGATGACGCTGCTGCATACCACGCCGGAAAGCGGCACCTATCCCGAGGACATTGTGCGGGTTGCCCTGATGCTTGGGTTCCAAGCCGAGGTTAAGGAAAATCTTACGCTCGATGATATCGAACAAGCGACGGGTCACGGCATTCCGGTAATCACTTTGAATCAGGCCTGGCGGAGCCGGCAGGATTCAGCCGCTTCCGCGGAGGAAGACTGGCAAAACGGTCACTATGTCGTTGTGCTCGCGGTCGATCAGGATTATGTCTATTTCGAAGATCCCTATGTGCGGATGGGAAAAGGCTTCGTGCCACGGGAAGCATTCGTGCAACACTGGCATCATGTGATGGGCGGCGACCTTCAGAAAGGGCCGAAACTGATGCAACTTGGGATCTTTATTCGGGGCGAAAAGCCGGCCCAGCCGCAACGGTTTAAGGATGTCGAGTCTGCCAAGCTCGATTTCAGCAGGATGGGGTCGATAAATCTGATCGTGACCCAATTTCAGGGCGCTCTTTTGCCCTATGATTTCGTGAATGAATTGAAGGGGCTCTGGGAGACCAGCGTTCTAAGGCCCGATGCCTTTTTCTTTCTTAGAAAAGACAAGGAGGGCAGGCTATCGGCAATGGAAGGCGGCCGCCTTCAGGACGAAGAAAACGTGATGGAAGTCAATGCGATAGTGGCTGCCCTTGCAGGGATAAGCGCTAGCGCTCAGGAATTCTCCCGCGTTAAGGCGGAATCCGCTGCCAAGGCCGCGCGGGAGGGCGATTTCGGTCTCTCGGTCGCCGACATTCAGAGAGTCGCGGGTAAACTGCCGCCGGACCATTCGGCGGTAATCGTGCTCTTTGAAAACGTCTGGGAGAGAAAATTCAGGGAGATCGCCGGCAAATACAACGGCGCGATCATCAATCAGCGAATCATCCCCTCGGATGCGCTAGCCCGGCTCGCTCAGGGACAAGCCGAAAGCTGAAGGATGCTCGGTGGATACTTTTACTGCGATCGCTTTCCTGTTCGGAATCGCAGCGATTCTGAGTTTTGTCAACGATCGCTATCTGCATATCCAGCACGACATCGGCCTGTTGATCCTGGCCTGTGTAGTGACGGTGGTTTTTAGAATTTTCGCAAACTTTGTTCCGGTCGTTTTGTTCCGGTCGTAGACATCGGTTTATTGAAGAATCTAACGCAAACGTTCAATCTAAATGACACGCTGTTAAAAGGCGTTCTGTGTTTTTTGTTGTTTCGCGGTAGCGTGCGGGTCAGTTGGGGCGTACTGCGTGACCAGCGCTGGCTGATTGGCTGGCTGGCTTTCGCCGGCACCACCGCGTCCTGCTTCCTGACCGGCGGCATCGTCTACGGCGCCTTTTCCACATTTGGCATAGCAGTGACCTTGTCGCAAGCTCTTTTGTTTGGGGCGCTGATCGCGGCTACCGACCCGATTGCCTCGCTCGCGATTCTCTCCAAAATCGGCCTGCCACAGAAACTGGAAACGGCGGTCGACGGAGAATCATTGTTAAATGACGGCGTTGCAGTCGTCTTGTTCACGATCTTCGCGGCTTCGGCGAGCGAGGGCGGCGAGGTCAGCGTGGCCGCCGCCGCTGCCATTTTTGTGCAGGAAGTTCTTGGCGGTGCACTCTTGGGCCTGATCGTCTGGCTGTTGATCCACTACCTGATGCTGCGTTCGATCGCCTACAGCACCGGTCTATTAATTACCCTCGGGGTTGCGGGCGATAGTGGGCGGACTCAATTTGCTAAGGGTAATCCGCGCCGACTTTTTGGGTCTGACTGAGTTGCTGACTTGGAGTGGACTGCGTGGGGGGCTATCCTTGGCGCTTGCGGTGTCACTAACCGATAATCCCTGGAAACCGCTAATCATGAATATGACCTTTGCTGTTGTGGTTTTCTCGATTATCGTTCAAGGGTTGACAATCCAGCGGATATTTTCGTCAGAGCGGCTTGCAGGGTTATTGCGGTGAATCTTTTGAATTCAAAAACGACATGACATATCGTTAATCATCACGGTTGTGAATGATCCTCTTTTTAAATTCTTGGGAAAAATTGTGCATTGCATGGTCGTCGCCATAAACAAATCAGTTTCTCTTTTTCAATCATAAGACGTTACTCTGGATAACTTTTTTCAGCGTGGTTGTCCTAATAAGTCTTGGACCAAAGTCCAATAGCGAGACCCGCTTCCACAGGAATAGAATGCGATTATGTCATTTAAGATTCATCTGCAGGTTTCCAATTCATTAAACAGGAGCCCAAATATTGGCGAATCGGCACTATTTCAGTCTAACAACTTGCCCATCGCCTAGCCAGGTTACAGACTAGCGATAGTCAAAAAAACAATTCTTTGGATGAGGTGGCAAAATGAATTTCTATGCGCTAGTTCAGCGAGGATCGCAGATAAAATCCGGGCTTATCATTTGTGCGGTTAGCTTGGCCTTGCTCTCGGCGTGTGGACAAAGCGAAGAACCCGCCAAAACCGTCGAGACGATCCGTCCGGTAAAACTGATGAAGGTCGGCGGTTCCCTGGCAGGAAAAACCCGGAAATTGCCCGGTACCGTGCGCGCTGCCGATCGCGTCGATTTGGCGTTTCAAGTGCCCGGCACCCTGGTTGAACTTCCGGTTAAGGAAGGTCAAACAGTCAAGAAAGGAACTCTCGTCGCACGCATCGATCCCCGGGATTATGAAACCAATCTGCGCAACGCTGAAGGCGTGTTGGCGAAAGCTCAAGCAGCGCTTGTTTATGCGATTGCCGAGCATCAGCGTTATGTCAAAGTGAAAGAAACCGATGCCGGTGCCGTCAGCGATTCGATGGTATCGCTAAAACGCGCAGCCGAAAAGGTTGCCAGTGCCGATTTGCAATCCGCAAAAGCGACTGTTGCTGCGGCCAAAGATCAATTGGAATATACCCGTTTGAAAGCGCCTTTCGATGGCGTGATTGCTCAAAAGTACGTCGATAACTATAAAGAAGTGCAGGCCAAGGAAGCGGTACTCAGCTTGCAGAATGTGACAGCTGTGGAAGTCATAATCGACGTGCCGGAGTTGATGATGACGCCGATCCGTAAAACCTTACCCCGCTTTTACGCCGAATTCACCGCGGACCCAAACCGGCGCTTCGAATTGCGGGTTAAGGAATTCGCGACCCAAGCCGATTCGGTTACGCAAACCTACCGCGTGGTGTTAGCGATGCCCGCGCCCTCCGGTATCCGCATCCTTCCGGGAATGACGGTTAACGTAGCCATCGAATTTACCGAGGAAACAGAGGTCGGTGCAGAAATCCTGATTCCGGCCATCGCCGTATTTGCCGACGACGCGGGGCACTCGCAAGTCTGGGTTATCGATGCGAAAACCATGAAAGCACAACGCCGTGCGGTAACAACCGGCGATTTATCCGGAAACGACAGTATTAAGATCGTCAGTGGATTGAATGCCGATGAAACCATAGCGATCAGCGGTGTCAGCGCGCTAAGCGAAGGCCAAACCGTTCGGCCGCTCGAATAACCGTTAGTCAACCCAAAAAATGACGATTACTTCACGATTCTAATCGTTAGTTAGATCAAGGGGACTCAAGCAAATGAATTTGGCGGAATGGAGCATAAATAAAAGCGTCATCACTTGGGTGATGATTGTGCTGCTATTGGTGGTCGGCTGGAAGTCGTATCAGGCTTTAAGCCGCTTGGAAGACCCGGAATTTACGATTAAGGAGGCGGTGATTGAGACTCCTTACCCTGGTGCGTCGGCTGCGGAAGTGGAAGAAGAGGTCACCAATGTGATCGAGAAAGCCGCGCAGGAACTGGGGCAGTTGGAGAAAGTCGAATCGCATTCTTACCGCGGTCTTTCCAACGTAAAAGTCAAAATGAAGGATAAGTACGATAAGTTCTCGTTGCCGCAGGTATGGGACGAACTGCGCCGCAAGATCAATGACGCGCAGGGCAAGTTACCACCCAAAGCAGGACCTTCGCTGGTCAACGACGATTTTGGCGACGTTTACGGTATTTATCTAGCGATTACCGGTGAGGGCTACAGTTACAAGGAGATCTACGAATACGCCAAATATCTGCAAAAAGAATTGCTGAAAGCGACCGACGTCAAGCGCGTCGTCCTTTACGGAGAACAAAAGGAAGCGATCTACGTGGAAATGCGCCGCGAAAAAATGGCGCAGCTCGGCATCTCGCCGAAAGATATCTACAGTACCTTACAAGCCAAAAACGTCGTATCGAGCGCCGGCAATTTTAACTTGGGCCAGGAATTCATACCGATTAACCCGACCGGCGAATACAAATCGGAACAGGATTTCGGCGACCTTATGATTACTTCCCGAGGGCAAAAATCCCAAAGTTTGGTGTACCTTCGCGATGTGGCCGACATCAAACGCGGCTATCACGAACCGCCGACGACGCTGCTGCGCTTCGACAGCCAGCCTGCCATCGGCTTGGGAATTTCGACCGTGTTAGGCGGCAACGTCATCATCATGGCCGAGTCATTGGAACAGCGCTTAAAGGAACTCGAACCGATGCGTCCGGTAGGTATGGAAACCCACATTATTTCCCATCAAGCCCAATCGGTGAAGGTTTCTCTGACCGGCTTTGTCGTCAATTTGGCCGAAGCGGTGGCCATTGTGGTCGGTGTGTTACTGCTGTTCATGGGCTTGCGCAGCGGTTTGATTCTCGGCGCGGTGTTACTGGTCACAATCATGGGCACCTTCATCGTGATGCACATGTTCGACATCACCCTGGAACGCATCTCGTTAGGCGCTTTAATCATTGCTTTGGGAATGCTGGTGGATTGCGCGATTGTCGTCACCGACGGCATGCGCATGCGCATGGCGCAAGGACAAAGCGGCTACGATGCGGCGCGCGATATCGTCGGCCAGAACGCGTTGCCGATGCTGGGCGGTACGGCGGTGGCGATTATCGCTTTCGCCGCGATCGGCACTTCCGAAGATTCCACCGGCGAATATTGCCGCACCTTGTTTTCGGTGATCCTGATTTCTCTGTCCTTTAGCTGGCTGACCTCTGTCACCTGCACACCTCTATTATGCAAGATGTTTCTTAAAACCGGCGCTGTTGCCACGAGCGAAGATGTTGACCCCTACTCGGTCGGATTTTATGGAAAATATCAGCGTTTCCTGATTTTCTGCCTGCGTTTCCGCTGGATCGTTGTGGGCATAGTCGTGGCGCTGTTTATCGCGGCTCTATTGGGGTTTGGTTTTGTCAAGAAGAGCTTCTTCCCTGACTCCACCCGCCCGCAATTCTATGTCGATCTCTGGTTCCCGGAAGGTACCGACATAAAGGAAACCGACCGGCGTATCAAACAGGCCGAGACGCTGATCAAGAAGCACGAAGGCGTGACCCATCTGACCAGTCAGCTGGGCGGCGGGCAGGTGCGGTTCCTGCTGACTTATACGCCGGAACATAAGTACCACAGCTTCGGCCAGATCCTGGTGGATGTCGACGATTACACCCGCATTGCCGCGATGGCCCCGCAGGTACAGGAGGAACTAGAAGCGCTTTACCCGGATGCCGTCGTCAACTTGCGGCTGTTCATCTTGGGGCCGTCGACCGGGGGTAAGATCCAGTTGCGCCTCTACGGGGCGGACGCCGAGGAACTGCGGCGCTTGGGCGGGAAAGCGGAAGCTATCCTGCTGGCAGAGCCAACCGCCAAGGCCGTGCGTAACGAGTGGCGGGACAAAACCAAGGTGCTCAGGCCGCAATTGGCGGAATCCCAGGCGCGGCGCGCCGGCATCGATCGCTCGGAAGTGGCCGAAGCGCTGGCGATGGCGTTCGAAGGCCAGAACGTAGGGGTTTACCGAGAGCGGGATGAATTGATCCCGCTGGTGGCGCGCTCCCCGGCGGCAGAAAGCGCCGATCTGGACAGCCTGGAAGCGGTGCAGATCTGGAGTCCAGCCGCGCAATCGATGATCCCGATGGGCCAAGTGGTGTCTTCTTTCCCGCTCGAATTCGAAGACGCACATGTATGGCGCTGGGACCGTCGCAAAATGCTGCGCATCCATGCCGACCCGCGCGAGGGATTGCCAATCGAAGTTTTCACGAAAGTCAAAGCGAAAATCGAACAAGCCGTCGGTGTGGATGTAGCGGCGGTGCTGGGAAAACCCTCTGATGAAGCAATTGAAGAATTCGATGCGTCGACGCTTAAAGTCGGCGACAACGACCTGTGGCCGCTAAAAGGCAAGCCGGGCTATTACATGGCCTGGGGCGGCGAAGCCGAGGATTCCGCTCGCGCCAATTCGCGGCTGGCAAGCTCGATACCGGTATTTTTCGGCTTGATGGTATTAACGGTGCTGGTTCTTTTCAACTCGATCAAACAGACTCTGATCATCTGGCTGACGGTGCCGCTGGCCCTCATCGGAGTTACCCTGGGATTGTTGGTTTTTCATCAGCCGTTCGGCTTCATGGCACTGCTGGGGTTAATGAGCCTCTCGGGTATGGTCATCAAGGCTTCGATTGTACTGATCGACGAAATTAACGTGCAGATCGGCCAGGGGGCGACACCGTATCAGGCGGTGATGCGCTCCGGTGTCAGCCGTCTGATTCCTGTGACCATGTCTTCCGGCACGACCATGCTGGGCATGATACCTCTGTTTACGGACGCCTTTTTCATTGCGATGGCGGTGACGATCGTATTCGGCCTTGGCTTTGCCACTCTCCTGGTCTTGATCGTCGTGCCGGTGCTGTATGCCATTTTTTACAAGGTGGAAGTAGATGACCGAGCGCAAACCGGGCCTCGCAATCTGAGCTTAGGGAAGGGAGAATGACGATGCAAGGCAAGAAGAGAGGCGGTATGCAGCCAAATTTGAGCGCTATCCGCACTTTCCACGGTTTGGCGGGTACGGTTGCGGTGCTGCTGGTGAACGCCGGTTGCACAGTAGGGCCGGATTATGCCAAACCCGAAGCCGCCGTGGAAACCAAATGGATCAACCAGTCCGATGCGCGTGTCAGCCAGCGTGAAGCGAAATTGGCTGACTGGTGGAAAGTGTTAAAGGATCCGGACCTGGACCGTCTGGTTGAAGAGGCTCGGCGGCAGAATTTGACGCTGCAACTGGCGGGGGTCCGAATACTGGAAGCGCGGGCGCAACTGGGGATCGCCACCGGTAACGAATATCCCCAACTGCAGCAATTTAACGGGGATTTAGGTTTTCAACAAATCAGCCAGCACGCACCGAACACCACAAGTTTTATCGACCGCAATTTCGGCAGCGTCGGTATAGGCTTTGACACCGGTTGGGAACTCGATCTTTGGGGTAAGTTCCGCCGTGGCGTGGAATCGAGTCTGGCTAATCTGGACGCTTCGGTTGCCGGTTATGACGATGCACTGGTTTCCCTGACCGCCGAGGTGGTGCGTACCTATGTGTTGCTTCGCACCGACGAAGCACGCATTCAGGTCGCCCGCGACAACGTGAAAATCCAGCAACGGACCTTGGAAATTGCCGATGCCCTGTTTTCCGGAGGTTTGATCACCGAACTGGATTACTTGCAGGCAAAAAGCCTTTTAAACAACACCTTGTCCACCATCCCTCCGTTGCAAGCCAGTGTGCGCCAGGCGAAAAACGCCTTGGGTGTTTTGCTCGGCCAACCGCCGGGAAGCATAGACAGTTATGTGGCACAGGCTCGCCCGATACCTGCCGCGCCGGCCGAGATTGCAGTCGGTGTGCCTGCCGATTTGTTGCGGCGCCGCCCCGACATCCGCCTTGCCGAACGTCAGCTTGCGACCCAAAGCGCGCTGATCGGCGTAGCCAAAGCTGATTTATATCCGCATTTATCGCTGCTCGGCTCGATCAACCTGCGCGCCAGCGATGCCGCGCTGACCTTTGCCTCAGGCGGCGCCAGCGAACTCAGCGATGTGTTTAACGCGAAAAGCTTCCAATATTTCATAGGACCTAGCCTAAGCTGGGATATTTTCAATTACGGACGCATCACCAACCAGGTGCGCGTCGAGGATGCCCGTTTCCAACAATTGATTGCGGATTATCGAAGCGTCGTCTTAAACGCTGCGAAGGAAGCCGAAGACGCCACGATCAGCTTCCTCAAAGCGCAGGAGCAGCGCAATGAGCTGCAACAAACCTATGAGGCGGCCAAACGATCGACCGAATTATCTTTATACCAATATCAAGAGGGTATGGTCGATTACCAGCGCGTACTGGATTCCCAACGCAATCTGGTGAATTCCCAGGAGTCGCTTGTGCGCGTATCCGGCGACATCGCCACCAATCTGATCGCGCTCTATAAAGCCCTGGGTGGCGGCTGGGAAACTCGAACCGAAAAGGATTTCGTCAATAAGCCGATTCAAAAACAAATGAACGATCGGACAGATTGGGGCGATCTCCTCGATCCTGGGCAACTGGATTTACCCGAGAAAGAAAAAAATAACCGTTGGCGCCTACCGGATTGGTAATTGTGTGAACGTACGGAACTGAAAATAACTTTACCTATCAGAAATTATTTAAAAAACAGGAGCATCCCATGAGTGATACGACCTTGAACAATCAGCAACCCCTCGACAAAGAATCGTTGCGCAAGATACACGCCTACTGGAGAGCCTGCAATTATTTGGCGGCCGGGATGATTTATCTGCAGGACAATCCTTTGCTTAGAGAGCCGCTCAAACCCGAGCAGATCAAGAATCGTCTTCTAGGGCACTGGGGCGCCAGTCCGGCATTGAGTTTTACCTACATTCATATGAATCGCCTGATCAACCGCTACGACCTGAATGCGATTTTTATGGCAGGTCCAGGCCATGGGGCTCCCGGCGTGTTGGGGCCTGTGTATCTGGAAGGCACTTATTCGGAAATCTATCCGAATAAAAGCGAAGATCTGGATGGCATGCAGCAGTTCTTTAAGGAGTTTTCGTTTCCGGGCGGGATCGGGAGCCATTGTACGCCGGAAACACCGGGGTCGATCCACGAAGGGGGCGAATTGGGTTACAGCGTGTCGCATGCCTTCGGCGCGGCGTACGATAATCCTGACCTCATCGTTACGGTCGTCGTCGGCGATGGCGAAGCGGAAACGGGGCCCTTGGCGACTTCCTGGCATTCGAACAAATTCCTGAACCCTGTCCGCGACGGCGCAGTGCTTCCTGTTCTCAATCTCAACGGTTACAAGATCAATAATCCGACTTTGTTGTCGCGCATCAGCCATGAAGAGCTTGAAGATCTATTTAAAGGCTATGGCTGGACACCTTATTTCGTCGAAGGCAGCGATCCCGAAGTCATGCATCAACGCATGGCGGCCGTCATGGAACACTGCGTTACTGAAATACGTAATATTCAGGAAAAAGCTCGTACCGGCGGCGCTCTGGAACGGCCCAGATGGCCAATGATTGTATTGCGCAGCCCGAAAGGCTGGACAGGCCCGAAAGAAGTGGATAGACATAAAGTGGAAGGATTTTGGCGCGCCCACCAGGTGCCTCTGTCCGGCATGAAGGAAAATCCGGCGCATCTGAAACAACTCGAAGAATGGCTGCGCAGCTACAAACCGGAAGAACTGTTCGATGCCAACGGCCGCCTGATTGCCGAACTGAAAGAACTGGCGCCCAAAGGCGT
Organism: Methylomicrobium sp.; assembly: GCA_051061015.1. GTDB lineage: Bacteria > Pseudomonadota > Gammaproteobacteria > Methylococcales > Methylomonadaceae > Methylomicrobium. The sequence goes on along the minus strand of JBPFEG010000065.1, from coordinate 83,787 downwards.
GCGACGCATGAGTGCTAATCCCCATGCCAATGGGGGGCTGTTGCGCAAAGCCTTGCGCCTCCCGGATTTCCGCGAATACGGTGTCAAGGTGGACAAACCCGGTCAAACCGAAGTGGAAAATACCAGGCCCTTGGGCGTTTTTTTACGCGACATCATGAAGCTGAATCCGACAAACTTTCGCGTTTTTGGCCCGGATGAAAACACCTCGAACAAGCTCGATGACATCTATCAGGTGAGCAAAAAAATGTGGCTGGCGGATTACTTGCCGGAGGACGCCGACGGAGGCGAATTGTCGCCGGATGGCCGGGTCATGGAGATGCTTTCCGAACACACCCTGGAAGGCTGGCTCGAAGCTTACCTGCTGACCGGCCGTCACGGCTTTTTCTCCAGTTACGAAGCCTTTGTACATGTGATCGATTCGATGTTCAACCAGCACGCCAAATGGCTGGATATCTGCAACGAACTTTCCTGGCGTGCGCCCGTTTCATCGCTTAATTTACTGATTACCTCAACCGTGTGGCGGCAGGATCATAACGGTTTTACCCATCAGGATCCGGGCTTTCTGGATGTGGTGGTGAATAAAAGTCCTGAGGTTACACGTATTTATCTGCCACCAGACGTCAATACGCTGTTGTCGGTCGCCGACCATTGCTTGCAAAGCACCAACTACTTCAACGTGATTGTTTCGGACAAGCAGAAACACCATCAATTTCTGGATATGGATGCCGCCATCGAACATTGCACCAAAGGCATCGGCATTTGGGATTGGGCAAGCAATGACCAAGGCTCCGAACCCGATGTGGTGATGGTGAGCTGCGGTGACATTTCGACGCAAGAATCATTGGCAGCAGTCTGCCTGCTGCGGGAGCATTTTCCTCAATTGAAAATCCGCTTCGTTAACGTGATGGATCTTTACCGGCTGACGCCTGAGAGGGAGCATCCACACGGGCTTTCCGATCGGGATTTCGACAGCCTGTTCACGACCGATAAACCGGTGATTTTCAACTTTCACGGCTATCCCTGGCTGATTCACCGTCTCGCCTACCGCCGCACCAATCATAAAAACATGCATGTACGCGGCTACAAGGAAAAAGGCAATATCAATACGCCGCTCGAATTGGCCATACGCAACGAGGTCGACCGTTTCAGCCTGGCCATCGATGTAATCAATCGGGTTCCGGGGCTTAACGTGGCGGGCGCGCATGTCAAAGAAAAACTGCGCGGCATGCAGATCGGTTGCAGTCACTATGCTTATGAACACGGTATCGACAAACCGGAGTTTGCGTCATGGAAGTGGCCTGAATAAAAACCGAATAATGAGAGTTTGATCTCGACAAAAAGTCAAATCACCCCGGCTTTGCCGGGGGGGGATTTGAGTAATTAATCAATATTGATTGACAGTGATTCTGGTTGTTTTCAAGTGCTCTTTTTTTTAGGGTGATTTCCTATTTCTGCATCAGAGGAATCGATGAGCCAATAGCCACATCACTCGCACCTTGCAGAACACTTTCTACTTGCAGAAAACGAGCTGCGATCACTTTTGAGGTCGCTTTTGCTATTTTTCCGTAATACTTTTCAAGAAGCGCGGTACGCTGTTTGCGGTAATTGAGCGAACGTTTGACCAGTTTATCGGCTTCCTTGTCTGTGATTTTTTCGATGTTAGCCGCATAATCATTGATGATTGCTACGCGCTCGTCGTTTAACTTATTTAGCTCAATGTCATAGCGATCGTACTGAGTCAAAAACTTATTTTCTTGCTCCGGGTTCAACCCCATCGCTTGCTTGACGAAATCCAATCTATCCGTACGCAGATAAAATCGAAACATTTTGAGTTCGTCTCCCTCTTCGGCAATATTTGTGCTGGGGGCGGGAGCCGCGATTTTTGGCTGGGGCATTTTTTCTTCTGCATAGGCCGCATTATTCAGCGCTGGCAAACTGATAGATGCAATAGCGAAAATGAAGGCTAGGTGATTATATTTCATTGTGTTGCTCCTCTTTTTGTTGTCATGATGCAGTGTCAATTTTTTGATAACCCTGACGAATTAAGTTGATCCCAAAATAACAAGTGACTACTGTAATCCTTAGAAAAGTGGGTTCGCTATTGGACCTTAGGCCAAGATTTTGGCATTTCGGTAAGGGTTGTGCTTTTCAAGGCACTAACGGAAAGAGCCCTCTCACTTCAAGATTTAATCCTGATGCATAAAAATGAGTTCGAGTAAGATTCTTTCGCGCATCCAGATATTGGACTAAGGTCCAATTTTTTTTATGCTCCATGTCCAGTACAGTCGTTTCAAAAACAAGCCCGAATTCCCTTTTTAGCCGTCATCGATTGCGAAGAATTGGTGTGTGTGAGGTCCCGTTTTACGATTGAAATTCTTACAACTAATCCTTTAAGCATTGCTTTGATTAAGTCTTCTGGGCTGCGTTTTGGAAAGGGCTTCAATAACAACAAGGCAACTGGAATATCATCATGGCAAAAAAACCAGTTAATTCAACGATTGGAAACAACGATACACTCACCAGTGTTCCAGAAATTATAAAATCCATTCAGGATCACTTGACCTACAGCATCGGAAGCCCGCCTTCCTTGGCAAACAAGCAAGATTATTACAAGGCTTTAGCGCTAACTGTGCGCGACAGATTGCAACAGCACTGGGTTGAAACGGTACAGGCCTACCTCGAGCAAGATTTGAAAGGAACCTGCTACTTGTCCGCAGAGTTTCTGATGGGCCCTCATCTCGGCAATAACTTGCTGAATTTGGGCATTGAGAATGAGGTCCGCCAAGCGATTGATGAAATGGGCTTTGAACTGGACGAATTGCTGGCTGAAGAGGAAGAGCCCGGTCTCGGCAACGGCGGCTTGGGCCGTTTGGCCGCCTGTTATATGGATTCTTTGGCAACTCTCGAGCGGCTTGCGCTGGGTTATGGAATTCGCTATGAATTCGGCATTTTCGATCAGGAAATTCATGACGGATGGCAATGCGAGATCACCGATAAATGGCTCCATGCCGGCAACCCTTGGGAAATCGCCAAGCCCGATATCACTTATTATGTCAATTTCGGTGGTCATACCGAATATTACCGGGACGACGCAGGTGTTGAGCGGGTGAGATGGATACCTGATCGGGTGGTTAAAGGCATGGCTTACGATACCCCCATCCAGGGTTATCGAGTCAACACCTGTAACACCTTACGGTTGTGGAGCGCCGAGGCCTGCGAAAGTTTCGATTTTCAGGCCTTCAACACCGGTGACTATTACACGGCAGTGGACGCTAAAGTGATCTCCGAAACGATCACGAAGGTGCTTTATCCGAATGATGAGCCCGTTATTGGCAAGAGGCTCCGCCTGGCGCAACAATATTTTTTCGTTTCTTGTTCGCTACAGGACTTGATGCGTCTTCTCGATGCGCAGGGACAGCCTCCGCAACGTTTTCCGGAAAAGTTTGCCGTTCAGCTTAACGATACCCATCCGTCCATTGGTGTGGCCGAATTGATGCGTCTTTTGGTCGATGAACTTAGGATTTCCTGGGATGAAGCCTGGGACATCACGAGGCGTACTTTCGGCTATACCAACCATACTTTATTGCCCGAGGCGCTCGAAACCTGGCCGCTGCCTTTATTCAGCGAAATGCTGCCGAGGCATCTGGAGATCATTTATGAAATCAATGCGCGTTTTCTTGCCGAGGTTCGTGAGCAACATCCCCAGGATGAAGCGCGTGTCAAACGGCTGTCATTGATTGATGAAAATGGCGAAAAACACATCCGCATGGCTAATCTCGCCTGTGTCGGAAGTCATTCGATCAATGGTGTGGCGGCATTGCATTCGGAATTGTTGAAACAGAATGTGCTCAAGGATTTTTATGAATTATGGCCGGACCGCTTCAATAATAAAACCAACGGTGTGACGCCTCGGCGTTTTATGGTGTTGGCAAATCCGAAACTGGCCGAACTGATCACCCGTGCAATCGGAGACGGATGGATTACCCATACCGAGGAACTAAAAATGCTCGAGCCCTTCGCAGAGGATGCAGCGTTTTGTAAGGAATGGCGCGCCGTCAAGCAGGCTAACAAGCATGAACTCGCTGGTTATATCCTCAAAAAAACAGGTATCAAACTCGACCCAAGCTGGCTATTTGATGTCCAGGTCAAGCGTATTCATGAATATAAACGCCAGCATCTGAATATTCTTTATGTCATCACATTGTATAACCGGCTGAAGCGTGATCCAGGGCTTCCTACCGCGCCGAGGGCATTCATTTTCGGCGGCAAGGCGGCTCCCGGTTATTTCATGGCCAAGCGTATCATTAAATTGATCAATGTGGTAGGCGAGGTGGTGAATAACGATCCGGACGTGAATAAAAAGTTGCGCGTCGCCTTTGTACCCAACTTTAACGTACAGAATGGCCAGCTCGTTTATCCCGCAGCTGATTTGTCTGAGCAGATCTCCATGGCGGGCAAAGAAGCGTCCGGTACCGGCAACATGAAATTCACGTTGAATGGCGCCTTGACCATCGGCACACTGGATGGAGCCAATATTGAGATACGGGAAGAAGTTGGCGCAGAGAATTTTTTCCTGTTCGGACTGACCACTGAGGAAACTGTCAGGCTTCAGCAGCAAGGCTATCGCCCTTTTACTTATGTCGAAGAAAATCCTGAATTAGCCGAAGCGATTCAACTGATCGCATCGGGGCATTTTTCGAATGGCGATACCGAGGTATTCCGCCCTTTAGTGGACAATCTGTGCCAGTCCGACCCCTTTCTTGTCTGCGCCGATTACGCCGATTATATCGCCTGTCAGGATAGAGTCGCCGGCGTTTGGGAGGACCCGGAAAACTGGACCAGAATGTCGATTCTGAATACGGCCAGAGCAGGCAAGTTTTCCTCGGATCGCGCGATTCGCGAATATTGCGACGAAATTTGGAATGTCCGTCCGGCACCCATAACGATGAAAGGATGATGAGCGGTGATTCCCTAAATAGGGGGCGATAGCGAAACGGTCGTTCATCAACAACCCAAATGACTGACGCCGCCTATTGAGTGCAATTCGAGTCAATTTTATGACCTTATTTGGATAAAAACTAATGACCCCACAAGAACTCTGGCAGCGTTACCAAGATTGGCTTTATTTTCACAAGGACTTGGGATTGTATCTCGACATCAGCCGGATGCGGTTTAGCGAGAGTCTGGTGGAATCCCTACAGCCAAAATTTGCAGAAGCTTTCAATGCCATGGCGGCATTGGAAAAAGGCGCCATTGCGAATCCTGATGAAAATCGCATGGTCGGCCATTACTGGCTGCGTGACCCTGACATTGCGCCATTGGAACTGAAAAATCAGATCATAGATAACCTTGATCATATCGACGCTTTCGTCAGGCAGGTTCATGACGGTAAGATTCGACCGCCAACAGCTTCGAAGTTCACAGATCTCATTTCTATTGGGATCGGCGGCTCGGCCTTAGGACCACAATTTGTAGCCGATGCTTTGTCAGGAGATTTTCCTCCTCTAGCCATACATTTTATCGACAATACCGATCCCGCTGGGATCGATCGGATTATCAACCGGCTGCGTAGCCGGCTTAACAGTACCCTGGTCATCGTTATCAGCAAATCGGGGGGAACGCCTGAAACGCGCAATGCCATGCTGGAATTGAAGAAGGCATACGAGCAGCAAGGACTGGTTTTTCTCTCCCATGCCGTGGCTATCAGCAGAATGGAAACGTTGGATCGGATTGAAGGCTGTGTGGATGAGTTCCCCATGTTCGATTGGGTAGGAGGGCGAACTTCCCTGATGTCTTCTGTAGGTCTGTTGTCGGCTTCGTTGCTGGGAATTGATGTCCGCGCCTTATTGGCGGGCGCAAAGGAAATGGATAGGGCTACCCGCGTACCTGAGGTCAGGCGAAATCCGGCCGCCTTGCTGGCCTTTGCCTGGTATTCCGGCTGTAACGGCAAGGGCGAAAAAGACATGGTGGTTTTGCCTTATAAGGACTCCCTGCTGCTGTTTTCGCGCTATCTCCAACAACTCGTGATGGAGTCTCTGGGCAAAGAAAAAGACCTGGACGGCAATACGGTCCATCAAGGCCTTACGGTTTATGGAAACAAAGGATCTACGGACCAGCACGCCTTTGTTCAGCAGTTGCGGGAAGGCGTGGCGAATTTTTTTGCGACTTTCATCGAAGTGCTGGAGGACCGGCCGGGACCCTCCCTTGAAGTGGATATCGAGGTCACCAGCGGCGACTTTCTTTCTGGATTTTTACAAGGCACCCGACAAGCGCTTTTTGAGAATTTAAGGGATTCGATTACCGTAACGATTACCCGAGTGGATGCTCGGTCGGTCGGCGCGCTGATCGCCCTTTACGAACGTGCGGTGGGATTTTATGCCTCTTTGATCAACATCAATGCCTATCACCAGCCCGGTGTCGAAGCAGGAAAAAAAGCCGCGGAGACTCTGTTGGGACTGCAGCGGAAAATTCTCACCGTTTTGAAAGCTACGGATCAGCCCCTGAAACTGGCAACCTTGGCGGAAAAAGCGGATGCCAGTGAGCGGATGGAGGACGTTTACAAAATACTGCGCCACTTGGCCGCGAATCGCCGTGGCGTCGAGTTGCACGGTGATCTTGCCAAGCCCGGCGGCTTGACTATCAGTTTTAATAGGCCGGCAAGCGGTTGAAAAGTCATTCTCCGTTCTTCCTGAATAAGGTACGCCGCCGTTAAATCGCTGAGTTTGTCTTGTAACAAAGGAGCCATACAAGCATGACACTGAAAATCTACCTGCTTCGTCACGGAGAGACGACATACAGCCAACGGGGCGCCTATTGTGGCGATCTCGATGCCGAACTCACCTCGGAAGGCAAGCAAATGGCGCAATGTTTTGCCGAGGCGTATCGCTCGATCCCCTGGGCCGATGTCTACGTCAGCCCGATGAAAAGAGCGATAGGGACCGCACAGCCTTTATGCGACGCCTTGGGTCTGTCCATGCAGATCAGGGAAGGACTCCGTGAAATCAGTTATGGCGCGTGGGAAGATCAAGAGTTGGATTATGTCAGACAACATTATGATCAAGATTATCTACGCTGGCAGACCGATCCGGCCTGGAATCCGCCGACCGGCGGCGAAACCGCGATTCAGATAGCCGCCCGCGCGCTTCCGATCATTACCGAGATCGAGTCCAAATACAAGGATGGCAATGTGCTGGTGGTATCCCATAAGGCGACCATACGCATTATCCTCTGCAGCCTATTGGGAATTGACATTGGCCGTTACCGAGATCGAATTAACGCTCCTGCGGCTTCCGTTTCGATTGTCAAGTTCGTGACTTATGGACCGATGCTGGAAGTTTTGAGCGATCGCAGCTACATGCCCGAGCAGTTGCGCAATCGCGCGGGGACTTGAACGTTTTAGGGAGTAAATTGCAGTGACTCTTTCATATAAAACCAGCATCGGCTCGTATTTTCCGACCGGGGCAACGGTCAGCGATGCCGGCGTGAATTTTTCAGTATTCAGCCGTCATGCAAGTAGCGCCGAGCTTTTGCTCTATGAAGCAGCCGAGAGTCTGGAACCGTTTCAGATCATCCGCCTCAATCCCAAAACGAACCGGTCGTTTTTTTTCTGGCATGTGTTTGTCGAAGGGCTTCTTTCCGGAATCCATTATACCTGGCGTATATTTGGACCGGACGATACGGCTTCGACCGGAAGACGCTTCAATCCAAAAAAGGAACTCGTCGATCCTTGGGCCAAGGCGGTTACTGACGTCTTTTGGAATCGGCGCCGCGCATCCGATCCGAATGACGAAAGCCGCTCATCCTATCGGGGAGTAGTCGCGAAACCAGATTATTTATGGGCGAACGAACGGTCTCGTAAACGGGGTCTCGAAGGTGCGGTGATCTATGAACTGCATGTCGGAGGATTTACGCGCCATCCTTCGGCAGGCGTAGGGCATCCCGGCACCTTTGCCGGCCTGATCGAAAAAATCCCTTACTTACAGGAACTGGGTATTACGCATGTTGAGCTGTTGCCGGTGATGGCTTTCGACGAACAATTCGTGCCGGATAACGTGGCAGCAAAAGGATTGAAGAATTACTGGGGGTACAACACGCATAGTTTTTTCAGCCCACATCCCGGTTATTGCGTGACCCCTGAATTAGGAACGCATGCTCGTGAGTTTAAGGACTTGGTCAAAGCCCTGCATGATGCCGGCATCGGCGTGATACTCGACGTGGTCTTCAATCATACGGCGGAAGGCGGCCATGATGGCCCGGTGATCAACTTTAAGGGTTTTTGTAACGAAATTTTTTATCATCTCGAACCTCATAACCGGACTTATTATCGTGATTACACCGGCTGCGGCAACAGTGTGAATTGTAATCATCCGCTGGTGACGCAGTTCATCGTGCATTGCCTGGAGTATTGGGTCGAGAAGATGCATGTGGACGGTTTTCGCTTCGATCTCGCCAGCGTCTTCACGCGCGGCGAAGATGGCGCTCCCCAGGCCAATCCGTCGCTGCCCTGGCGGATCGAGTTTTCGCATGCACTTCACGAGGTGCCCATGATTGCGGAGGCATGGGATGCTTCGGGCCTTTATCATGTCGGATCGTTTCCCGGCTTACGCTGGGCGGAGTGGAACGGCCGCTATCGCGATGTGATTCGGCGATTCGTCCGCGGCGATCCGGGGCTGGTCGGTGAAGTCGCCTCATGCCTTGCCGGCAGCAGCGATCTTTATGCAGATGGAGACCGTTTGCCGCTTCATAGCATTAATTTCATCAGCTGTCATGACGGTTTTACGCTGCACGATTTGGTCAGCTATAACAGCAAACACAACGAAGCGAACGGTGAAAATAATCGCGACGGGTGCGATAACAATATGTCCTGGAATTGCGGCGCGGAAGGCGAGACCGATAATGCGGATGTTTTAGCCCTCAGGCGACGGCAAGCCAAAAACTTGATCAGCATCCTGTTATTGAGCCAAGGGATTCCAATGCTTCTGGCCGGCGATGAGGTATTGCATACGCAAAAAGGCAATAATAATGCCTGGTGTCAAGATAATGAGTTGTCGTGGTTCGACTGGAGCCGCGTCGAAAAAAATCACGATATGCTGCGTTTCGTGAAGGAACTGATTGCCTTAAGACGTCGGCACCCGAATCTGAACCGAAGCGAATATTTTACCGGAGAAGAGGTTCCCGGCCGCGGTCTACGGGATATATCCTGGCATGGCTATCGGCTGGACGAGCCATTATGGTTTGATTACAGTGCTCAATTTTTGGCTTATACATTGGCCGGGCTGGCCGGCGAAGAGGAAGACGTGCATGTGATTTTAAATATGTCGGAGCGGACAGTGGAGGCTTCCTTGCCCAAGATACCCGGACGAAAGTGGCACCTGGCGCTGGATACCTCGCGCACAGGGCCTGACGACATCCTGCCGCGCGATCGGCAAAAGGCTTTCGATGGTTCGACTTATCCAATACCCAGACGCACGATCGCCGTGTTCGAGGCGCGCGGATGATCAAAGCATGAGCAGTGAAGCAACTCAGCGCGACGCCCTTAAAATATTAGTGATCAATTGCGGCAGTTCTTCGATCAAGTATGGATTGTTTGCAATGGAGCCAGATCATTTGCTTGCCAACGGGCTACTCGAACGTATCGGTGAAAGCGTCAGCCTGATTCGGCACCGGGCAGAAAATGCGCAAGGCGAACTGGTGGAACGGAAGCAAGAAATCGAAGCCCCTGACCATCGAGCGGCCTTCGCCCATATAGCCGCGATTCTACGCAGCGCCTTCGGATTTGAAGCAGGGGATGGACCCGATGCGATCGGTCATCGTGTGGTCCATGGCGGGGAGGCCTTTTCGGCATCGATCGCGATCGATCAGACGGTGATCGATACGATTCGAAAGCTGATCCCGTTGGCGCCGCTGCATAATCCGGCCAATCTGACCGGCATCGAAGCATGCCGGGATATTTTTCCTTCCGTGCCGCAAGTGGCCGTTTTCGATACCGCTTTTCATCAAACCATGCCGCCCCACGCTTTTCGCTATGCGATCCCCGAAGTGTGGTATAGCGGCCATGGCATTCGCCGTTATGGATTTCACGGCAGTTCCCATCGTTATGTCGCAAGTCGGGCGGCCGACTATTTGCAGCGCCCGCTCGAGGATCTTAAATTAATTACCCTGCATCTCGGCAATGGCGCCAGCGCCGCGGCAATACAGAACGGACGCTGTATCGATACGTCGATGGGTTTCACCCCTTTAGAAGGCCTGGTCATGGGAACCCGGTGCGGCGATTTGGATGCGGCGATACCGCTCTATCTCGAAAACGTGCTAGGTCAGAGTTCGAGCGAACTTCAGGAAGCCCTCAACAGAGATTCGGGCTTGAAAGGCTTATGCGGCAGCAACGACTTGCGCGAAGTATTGGCAAGCGAGCAGGCCGGCGACGAACGCGCCCGACTGGCGTTGGAGGTTTATTGTTACCGCATCCGAAAATATATCGGCGCATATTTTGTCGTGCTGGAGGGTCTGGATGCGCTCGTTTTCACCGGCGGCGTTGGCGAGAACGCGTCATTGATTCGAAACAGGGTTTGTAAGGGCCTTGACAAACTCGGCATTGCCATCGATCCGCAAGCCAATGACAGAGCGCTTGAAGAAATCAGCGAGATAGGGCTTATCGGCCATACGGTTCGCGTCCTGGCCGTGCGCACGAACGAAGAGTTACAGATCGCGCGTGAAGCGCTTTCTGTCCTAAATGACTAGCCATCGTATTGATTTTTCAAAGTAGTTTACTATCACCAAGGAGACCCTCGACCTCGTCGATTGAAGTTAAATTCAGGATAAATTAGACATGACTTGGAGATCAATATGAACACTAATAATCCTCCTTCTACTAAAAATTATTCGTTATTAGGCAGGGTCGAGGGTGCTGAGAAAGCCTTTTTGTCCGGCCGGCGCAACCGGGAGCAAGATCTGGAAAGCGCCGTTACTTTTTTTCTGGAGTTTTTACGCGGCTTCGAAAGCTTTAACCTCGACAGAAAATGCATCACGGTGTTCGGCTCGGCCAGATTTAAAGAAGATCATCCCTATTATCGCTTGGCCCGTGACTTGGGAAGAGCGTTGGCAAACGCAGGCTTCGCGGTGATGACCGGAGGAGGTCCCGGCATCATGGAAGCTGCGAACCGCGGAGCCAAAGAGGCGGGAGGCGCCAGCCTGGGTTGTAACATTACACTGCCTTTCGAACAAAAACCCAATCCTTACCTTGACCAATTTATCGAGTTCGAGCATTTTTTCATTCGTAAGGTGATGCTGATTAAATATTCAAGTGCCTTTGTGGTGATGCCCGGCGGTTTCGGCACCCTGGATGAAGCTTTTGAAGTCATTACTCTGGTCCAGACCGGCAAATTGGAAGAATTTCCTATCATCGGGATGGGGGGCGATTTTTGGGAGCATCTTCGACAATTTGGCTATCAAACCATGGTGAAGGAAGGTGTGATTGGGGAGGGTGATTTGGAGTTTATTCTTCGTGCCGATAATGTCGATGAAGCCATGCGTATCATTAAGGACATTCGTTAACCGACTAAGAATTTAAACAAATAGTGTATTGGTCTGCTGGTAGACGAATTTTACGGATTTAATTAAGAGGTGTTCCATGACAAATAGAAAACAGATTCCTCATAGCTTGGTCTTGCTGCTACTGTTACAGTTATCTTTTCAAGGATTTTCTGCCAGAGTTGGGGCAGATGGAGGATCATCTCTCGATCCTATTAATAAATACTCTTCAGAAGGTAAGGTGGTTTTAACGCCGTGGTCTGAAAACGTTTTTAATCAAATAGAGAAGGAGTACGGGATAGAGTCAGGCAAGCGTATGCGATATGTCTATGACCTGATGCAAACAAATCAGCAGAAATCGGTTCGAGAAAAGCTGGAGATAGTAAATACGGCTTTAAATCTATTTCCGTGGCTATCAGATAAGGAGCTATGGAATGAGGACGATTATTGGGCCACTCCGTTAGAAACGCTGGCCAGATTCGGCGGTGACTGCGAGGACATGGCAATTGGAAAATTTGTTATGCTCCGCCTGATGGGGATTCCCAAGAAAAACCTTTATCTGGGGTATGTAAATATTCGGCAATCGGGCCAACCTCACATGGTCCTGGTGTGGTTGAATGATGATCGCACTGAATCTCTCGTGCTGGATCATCTTGATAAAGAGATTAAGTCAGGAAAGGATCGCAAGGATCTTCAGGCCATATATTTATTCGATGCTGATCAAAAGGTGATACTCCTAAACGACGAGAATGGAGAGCGAAGCATCAAGTCTGAAATCGGAAAGCGCAAAATGAGCAAGTTGGAATCCATCAAGCGGCGCATCATAGAAAATAACGAGAAATATAAGCAATACAATGACGGCAGACCTCTCTGGCTAAATTAGCATCTATATTGACGCGAGGCTAAAACATAATCGGGGCCAGTATTTCCCGAGCGATGTTCTATCTATCGAAAAAGTCTATGAAACGCTGGGAAAACGCGGAATCGTCTATAGCACACCTTGCCTTGAGAACCCTAAACGGCGGGCGGACCGCTTATCATTTCGGCGCGTTAAAAAATCCCGAAACTTGTCAATCTTTACTATTTGCGATCGTTTAAAAAAAGTCCTACCAATCCCGCCAATAAAACTGCAATGTAGAGTTGGCCGCTAATCACTTCGAAATACGCAAGTGTCCGCGCCAACGGTATAACAGGAGTAATGTCGCCATACCCGAGCCCTGCCAGGGTGACAAAGCTGTAGTAGAGCAGGGTATCCATGGGAACTTTCCCGTTAACCCCTTCCATACCGTTAAATGCCCCCGGCCAAAATTGAAAGATTAAGCCATACAAGATCGCCCAAATCAGCCCCATCAACAGATAAACGCACATGGCCCCGAAGAGCAGGTTGCGGTCGACCTGAGTTCCTCCGATCACATGCTTGGCTGCAATGACGGCGCTGCCAATGGAAAACAAAAGCGCTGCCGCGCTTATGCACAATTCGATCGCGATGCTGTCATAAAAAATATTGATAGTGGTGAGGGTAACTGTTAGTAAAGCGAGTGCTAATCCGAACTTGAAAAGGTTGTTTTCGCGAGGCAGTCCCCAGATTCCCATCAACATCAAAGCGCTGTATCCACCCTGCAAGGTAACCCGCATCAAAAAAGCATTCTTTGCCAAGGCTGGAAAGGTGCTCAAAAGAGGCATCAGCAAGAAAAGAATAAGTAAGCCGGATAGCAGGAAAGCATAATTGCCGGCCTTTGACCGACGCGTCAGTGTGGGCATCTAAAGACTCGCTCCGGATAATGAGGGTTTTATACAAAGAGATTCGCTTTATTACAGTATGACATAATGTAATTACTGTCGATAGCGGCTGGGTTTTATACTAGAGTCATCGCGCTTAAGGCCACTGATAACAAACGTGATGCCAAAATCTATAGACAGCGTTTGAAAAGAAAGCGAAAACATCGATCCATTCCAAAACTCATCTCTTTTAGCACTTTCGGATTCTGTATTTTTGCTGTTTCTTAAAGTCAACTTGGACTAAAGTCCAATAGTTCGGTCTCTTTGCACAGGCATAAAATGATGCTTTATCGTCTTAGGATTAACGAATCGGTCTTCCGACAAATAAGGCATGGGCGTATATAAATTATTACTAAGGCGACTCAGTATGACTAAAGCCAGGTGCACGATATGACAGAGGAACAGATTAGGCTGCAAGAAGCCCGGGAGCGCAATATTCCATGGAAAAAATGGGGACCTTACCTCAGCGAGCGGCAATGGGGAACGGTACGGGAAGACTATAGCGCTAACGGCGATGCCTGGAATTATTTCACACACGACCAGGCGCGTTCACGCGCCTATCGCTGGGGAGAAGACGGCTTGGGCGGCATTTCGGACGACCATCAAATTCTCTGTTTTGCCCTGGCCTTATGGAACGGGAAAGACCCAATCCTGAAGGAACGGTTGTTCGGATTGACCAACAGCGAAGGTAACCATGGCGAGGACGTGAAGGAGTATTACTTTTACCTCGACAGTACGCCTACCCATTCCTACATGAAATATCTGTACAAATATCCGCAGGCGGCTTATCCCTATGTAGATCTCATAAAAACCAACCGACCACGCAGCCGGAACGAGCCGGAGTACGAACTTCTGGATACCGGCATTTTCGATGAAGACCGCTATTTCGATATTTTTGTCGAATATGCCAAAGTGGATGCGGAGGACATGCTGATCAAAATCAGTGTCTCCAACCGCGGTCCGGAAGCCGCCCACCTGCATGTGTTGCCGACACTCTGGTTCCGCAATACCTGGTCCTGGACGGACGGCGGCAGCAAACCGGTGCTGCAAAAACTGGAGAATACCGAACGCAGCATCGTGCATACCTATCATTCCGATCCCCTCTTTCGGGAGTCCCTGGACGACTACTATCTCTACTGCGAGGGCAAGATTCCGCTGTTGTTTACCGAGAATGAATCCAACAAAGCCCGTCTCTTTGCCGAAACGAACGCGAGTCCTTACGTTAAGGATGGCATTAACAATTATCTCGTGCACGGGCAGCAGGATGCGGTCAATCCGGCTCAGATCGGGACAAAAGTCTCCCCACACTATCAATTGACGGTAGGGGCCGGAGAAACGCAAGTGGTTCGCCTGCGTCTAAGCCGGACCGCGCCGGGCCAGATGGCGACTCCGTTTACGGGTTTTGACAGCGTTTTCCAAATGCGTTTGCAGGAAGCCGATGCCTTCTACGACGAGATCACACCAGCGGCGATCAAGGCAACCGATCCGGATCGGGCCAATCTGATGCGTCAGGCGCTCGCCGGCATGCTGTGGTCGAAGCAGTATTTCTACTACGACGTGGACAAATGGCTGGAGGAACATCATGTCACCCCCTGGTCGAGAGCGGAGCAGCGCCATCGGGTTCGCAACGGCGAATGGTTCCACGCTTACTGCAATGACATCATCTCCATGCCAGATAAGTGGGAATATCCCTGGTTCGCCGCCTGGGACCTGGCGTTCCATATGCTGCCGTTGTCGATCGTAGACTCAGACTTTGCCAAATCCCAGTTGGACCTGATGCTGCGTAACGATTACCTGCACCCCAACGGGCAAATCCCGGCTTACGAATGGAACTTTGGCGACGTCAATCCGCCCGTCCACGCTTTTGCCACGATGCAAATCTATATGATGGATAAGGCGCGCAATGACGGGAAAGGCGATGTCGACTTTCTTAAGTACGCTTTTTCCAAACTGCTGGTCAACTTCACCTGGTGGGTCAACCGCAAGGACCGGACGGGCAGCAACGTCTTTGAAGGAGGCTTCCTGGGGCTGGATAACATCGGGGTATTCGACCGCAGTTCGCCGCTGCCCACCGGAGGGTATATGGAACAGGCGGACGGTACCGCCTGGATGGTTTTTTTCAGCCAGCAGATGCTGCGGATTGCGGTTGAACTGGCGGTTCATGATCCCCTGTATGAAGAATTTGTCAGCAAATTTTTCGAGCATACGATGTGGATTGCCGGGGCGATGGACCGTCTGGGTGAGCATCAGGATGAAATGTGGGATGAAGAGGACGGTTTCTTCTACGATGTCCTTCGTTTGCCGGATGGTACGGCCATGCGCTTGAAGGTCCGCTCGATGGTGGGGCTGCTGCCGCTAGCGGCCGTGGCACTGTTTGAAGAAGCAGAGATTAAGAACTTGCCCAACTTCATTCAGCGGACCCAAGCCTTTTACCACCGCCACCCCGAACTTTTAACGAATATGCACCTGCCCAGTCAGCCTGGCCTGGCAGGTCGGCGCATGCTGTCGGTGTTCAACGAGCAGAAATTGCACCGCTTGCTCGCCAAGATGTTGGATGAAAACGAGTTCTTCAGTCCTTATGGCATCCGCTCGCTGTCCCGCTATCACCAGGAGCATCCGTTTGTGTTTCACTATGCGGGTCAGGAATTCCGCGTGGATTACCTGCCAGGAGATTCCAACACCGGCATGTTCGGCGGCAACTCCAATTGGCGCGGACCGGTCTGGATGCCCGTTAATTTCGTGCTCACAGTTGCACTGATACGACTCCATGCCTATTATGGCGACGCGTTTAAGGTGGAATGCCCGACCGGGTCGGGGCAGTACCTGACCCTTTATGAGGTGGCGCAGGAACTGAGTAAACGTTTGACCAACATTTTTCTCCGCAATGACAACGGCCGTCGTCCGGTCTATGGGGGAAGCGAAAAATTCCAGACCGATCCCTACTGGAAGGACTTGGTTCTGTTCTACGAATATTTCCACGGCGATAACGGGGCGGGCATCGGCGCCAGTCACCAGACCGGCTGGACAGGCTGCATAGCAAGAATTATTCAAGGTATGGGTGATATAACGAATGAGATATTAACCAGTGAAGGTGCTGAGATGGCGGTGATCAAGAAAACGGTGGGCAAGTGACGATGGGGTTTGGCAGATGGAGGCCGGGAATGTTTATGACCCACTTCCGTACCCAAAAATCAGCATCCTGTGCTGCTAAAATTTTACCGTTTTCATTATGGGGAAAATCATGAATAGCGCTCATCATCCTTCCATTTACCAAATCAATACCCGTGTCTGGCTCAATCGGCTGTCACGTCAAATCGGCCGCCCGGCGACGCTGGATGACATTCCCGATGCCGAACTGGATGAGCTGGCAAATTTAGGATTCGACTGGATTTACTGCCTTAGCGTCTGGCAAACCGGGGAAGCAGGGCGCAAGGTTTCCCGTTCCAACCCCCATTGGCTCGCCGAATATCGGGAACTTCTACCGGACTTGGAGGAGGATGATATCTGCGGCTCCGGGTTTGCGATTACTGCTTATACCCTCAATCCCCAATTAGGGGAGGCGGAAGCGTTGACACGTCTGCGCGACCGCATGCATCGACAAGGACTCAAATTGATGCTGGATTTTGTGCCCAATCATACCGCTCCCGACCATCCCTGGGTGCAGGCGCATCCGGAATATTATGTTTCCGGCACGGAAGAGCAGCTCGCCGGGCAGCCGCAAAACTATATCAAACTGGACTTGCCGCAAGGGCCTGCTATTAAGGCTTACGGACGCGACCCTTATTTTGATGGCTGGCCGGATACCTTGCAGCTCAATTACGGAAACCCTGACTTGCAGGCCGCTCAGATCGATGAGTTATTAAAAATTTCCCAAAACTGCGACGGCCTGCGCTGCGACATGGCAATGCTGGTTTTACCGGACATCTTCCATCGCACCTGGGGCATCGCCGCTGAGCCGTTTTGGCCCATTGTCACCCTGAAGGTCCGGGAACAGCATCCAGATTTTGTGTTCATGGCGGAGGTTTACTGGGACCTCGAGTGGACGCTGCAGCAGCAAGGCTTCGATTATACTTACGACAAACGCTTGTACGACCGCTTGCGAGAGCAACAGGCGCGTCCGGTACGGGAACATTTCTGGGCAGACCTGGACTATCAGAAGAAATCCGCCCGTTTTTTAGAGAATCACGATGAATCCCGCGCCGCCGCGACCTTTTCTTCTCATGTCCATGAAGCCGCGGCTGTTTTGACTTATTTCAACCCCGGCTTGCGCTTCTTTCACGAAGGGCAATTGCAAGGATGGTTGAAGAAAATTTCCGTCCACCTCTGTCGGGGACCGGAACAACCTTCCGATCCGGGGCTGCAGGAGTTTTATCGTCATCTTCTCGAGGCTCTGCGGCTGGATGTGTTCCGCAATGGGGATTGGCAGTTGCTGGAATGCAAACCGGCTTGGGATGGCAATTGGACGTCGAACTGCCTAATTGCCTTTGCTTGGCAAGGACAAGAAGGGCAACAAGCGATCGCTGCGGTTAACTACGCACCGAACCAAAGCCAGTGTTATCTCCCGTTGCCCTTAGCAAATGCCGGGGGAGACATCTATGAGCTTAAAAGTTTAATGGGCTCCGAAAGTTATGAGCGCAGTGGCGATAGCCTGGTTTCACCAGGACTCTATCTGGACTTATCTGAATGGGGTTATGGGGTCTTTAAATTAATACGAAAAGGATAACCAACATTATTTCAGGTCGACATTGTCGCCGACCATTTTGTGACATCCGAGTACAAAAATTTCGATTATCAGCGGCAGGTTTGTGTTTGGATGCGATCAGAACGGCACTGCTAAGCCCATGCCTTTATACACAAATTCGTTTTTTCGACATAGATTGCCGGAATCCAGGCTACAGGGAGGTTTAGAGCTTACTATCCATGGCCCTGGATTCGGCAATTGCTCCTGCATTGCCCTCGATCGCTTGTTCCCGACGCGATCTACCTCCCCCATCCTTGGGGTCGTACCTCTGTCCATAGACCACCCTTTAGTGGTGGCATCCCTGCAGTCGACCCGCTTCCCGGCGGGTATGACGATATTTGTATATAACGACATGCGCTAAGCCAAGGATCCCAATATCTTCAGCAACATTTCCTTGATTGGAATCTCGATGGCGAATAGCATCAGCATTGGAATTAAAGCGGGTAAGGCTACGAAGAGGATCGCTGACTTGCCGATGGGGGCCACTCTCATGTTCGCCACGGCCTCGTAAAGTCCGACAGTATCGGCTACGGGGCCAATTTCCTGAGCCTCCAGCAGGGACGAATCGTCCAGTGACTCCCCTAAAATCCAGCGCCTGTGGACAAGGCGTCCGTGTTCTCCGACCAGGGCACCGTAGTCCAACAGCGCTTGCTTTTTGGCCGCAGCAAGTTTAGGGATGAACACCATCAATGGCGTCAGGCACAACATGACCAACAGGATTAGGAAAACCACGACTTCCAGCTTCAAGGACATAACGTGCACGCCGTGATAGATCACATCATGCGCGAGGCGAGAAGCCAGCACAGCGGACAGGGCGAAGGTGAACAGGCTGAAGGCTTTCGTGAGCCGTTCGAGGAAACCGAGGCCGCCGGCTCGATCGGAATGGGTAGGAACGATTTGTAGATCCAGGGCGGCGATACGCTTCATCAGCAGGAATAGCAGGATTAGTCGCCAAAGCCACGCGCAGAGGAGGGCAAAAAAGATCGGCTGAGCCACGTGATCCAGCCACCAGCCGCCGAACCCCAGGTTGAAATGCGTCGGTTCGCCGATGTTGGCCCACACCAGTTCATGCTTATCCTGGCTGGGCGGCTGGAATCCGATCCAAGCGACGATAAGAGCCGCGATCACGATCCAGGGATAGGAACTGTTGCGTAGTTGGAACATATCCCGAAGCACCTCCCTGAATGCCTCCCGTTGTTCGTTCCGGATTAGGCCGGAGGTATGGAAGTAGGGGATGAGACGGGTGGTCATGCCATGCACACCGCCTTCGCCGACGATCAATAACGGTAGTGCGAGCAGGAAACGAACGTGGATGCCGAAATGCTGGAGCAACGGTTCGCTGACGGTGCCGGGCAACGCCCGGCCGTTGAAGACAGCCCAGGCCACAACGGGCAGCCAAGCCACGAGGCTGAAGAAAATCGCCCGCCGGATCAATCCCAGGCCATGATCCGGTATCAGGCCGAAGCGGCGCTGAAGGCGGAACAACAGGTCATCCCTGACCAGGGAGATTTCAAATTCCGAGTCTTGTGCGTTCATTTTTTGTCTCCCAATCAGCCAACATTAATGAATCGTGTAGTCTGTATGTTGCATATAGCAAAAGGATTATTAGTAACCGGACAACTGCCGTGGAGGTGTGTGCCTTTTGTAAGCATCGATATGGTTTTATCCGCAAGCGTATTGCACGCTACGATGTTCGAGCCTCTTCACCCAGGATTGGATCACCAATCCTGGATTAATCATGTGAAAATCAGTTCGAAAGAATGCCCCTTACTGAAATTTGGAATGCCCGCGATGCGGGAAGCACAGCAACATCATGAAGTCCACAACGCGTAGTCATCCAAACCCACGACCAGGAACCTTTTGAAAGTCGACTGCACTCGATAATGCCGAATCAATCGTTTTGTTTGAGCTCACGGCCGGCTTCACGGGCATCTTGTTTGATTCCCCGTTTTCCTTGCCGACAATCCGACCGATTCTCGCCAGCGTCCTTGCATGCGTCCTTGGCACCTCGTGCAACTTCTCGACCTTGCTGCCTTGTATCCTGCGCTCCCTGCCTGTCATCCCGGCGGTCATCGCGCCGTTCTATGCCCGGCGTTTCGGAGTAAGCGGGTGCTGACCAAAGCAAAGGTCCGGCTACGCCAAAAGCCAAAGTTAAAATGCCGACCTGCAAATAAGTCTTTTTCATAATTTCTCCCCTGTGTTGGATGCACATAATGATGATCCTGTGTTATTCGTTTAGTCCGTCTTTGCGAGTACTTTCTCAATGCAAGCAAAAGCATTTGATCATTTAGAAAGTGATTACGCTATTGGCCTTTAGTCCAAGTGCCAATATTTCGCTAACTGTTGATAAAGAAACAATTTGAATCGAATATCTTAATATTAGAGGTTTTATAGGGCACCCATATTTGAGCAGATGAATCCGCTGTGAAATTCATCGCCAATAGTTAGTTGTGCCAGGTTTTTTCTTGGTATAGTAACGAAACGCCGATTGTGGATGCTGGACCTAACTCAAACACTCGTTCAGGGCAATTAACGATGACTGACGACAAATTTTTACTGCTCAAAATGCACCCTTGCGCGGAAGGACTGAGCGATGAATTGGTGCGCGAGATCAGCAATGCATGCCAACTCCTAAGATTTGATTCCGGCGAGGTCATACAACGCTCCAATGAGCCCTTGGATTCCATTTATTTAGTGATCCAAGGTCGCATAAGGCAGTCGCTCATCGATATTCAGGGAAAAATCATAGTGGATCGCTACCAATCCGGTGGTGGGCAAATCGGTGCTTTGGCAGCTGCTCTGGGAGAACCGTCTCCATTGCAAGTAATCGCCGAGAATCCAACGACACTGCTTCGACTCAATTATCAAACTGCACTTGAGTTGACCAAGCAACACGACGTGTTCCGACAGAACTTGACTCGCATGGTTGCCGAGGTGGTGCATAGCGTTCTGATGAAGGATCGTCGCAAAAAGAAGCCTCGGCTCATAGCCATTTTTCATCAGTCGCCAACGACGAAGCAGCTGACTCGCCGATTGCTTCAGCGCTTGAAAGAACTAGGCGAATCTCCCTGCGTCTTCAGCGACCAGCCGGATTGGCTGCTGATGGAAGACATCCCTCATTTTTGCTTGCTCCAAGACGGCCGTTATGTTTCAGAACCGGAGATCCGCCAACGGGTCAGCAGGCTACCCAGATTAAAGCCAATTTTTTTCGATATCGACGCGGCAACCGAAATAGGGAAGGCATCCAATCTTGTGGAGTCCTGCGATGAGGTGTTTTGGTGCGTTACTCCCGAGCATTGGAAAGAATCAGTCTCTCGACTCAGGGCCATCACACAACGCGCTCCCAATTGGCGACAAAAGATCAATATCGTTTGGCTGTTGCCAGGCAATAGCCCCTGGTCTCCTTTGGCTCCCGAGTTAATGTCGCTCGCGAATCGAGATTTTAAGGTTTCGTTTGACGACCCACCGGAAAATCGAGGCAAGCAAGTCGTGAACGGTCTCGAGCGAATTATCCATACCTTGCGGGGAGTTCGAATTGGCCTTGCGCTTGGCGGTGGCGCGGCTAAAGGCATGGCGCACCTGGGAGTGCTCAAGGCGCTGGAAGAGAACGGAATCGTCGTCGACATGATTGCCGGAACCAGCGCTGGGGCGATGATAGGTATCTTGTATGCCTCGGGGATGAAGCCCGACCACAGTGTCGACTGTTTTGTGAAGGATCTAACGCCCTCCTGGCTGTTTCGCTATCTGCCCAATGGGGGTCACTGGTACCTCCTGAGCAAATACCGACTCGGGCAATTCGATCCAATGCTTAGAAATTACCTAAGCGACAGTCGTTTGGAACAACTGCCCATTCCCGTTGTTTCGATCACCGTGGACCTGGTCAAAGGTCAGCCCGTCGTACGGGAAGAGGGAGACTCCGCGTCTGCCATCCTGGAGAGTATCAACTTGCCAGTTCTATCGTCACCGATTAATCGCGATGGCAGGGCATTGGTTGATGGCAGCATTATCAACAATGTGCCGGCCAACGTACTGGTAAGCAAAGGATGTAATTTCGTGATCGCAGTCAGCGTCACCGCTCAGATAAAACAAGAGTTTGCCTCGAATCGCCCGAATACCCCGACGTCGAAAATGAAGGTGGCGTCTACGCTGCAGACAATTATGCGGACTTACATTGTACAAAACGTGAATATGAATTCAGTGGGAGTGCAACCCGCGGATTTTGTCGTTCAGCCTGACGTTAACGAATTTGACATCACGGAATTTACGCGCGCGGATGAGATGGCTGCAATCGGCGAAAAAGCGATCCTGGATAAAATGCCCGAGCTATTGAAATTTTTGGCGCGAGTCGACGACAAACTTTTTGCCGCCAATTAGTCCGTCGTCGACGCTGCTAACAATTTCAAAGGGCTTTCTCGCCCATTTTCAGCCAAATGTTGCGCTTCGGGTAAAACGCAGTCAAGCAATGAGCAACGTGAAAACGAGATTATCGAGGATAGTCATGGAGTCGACAGGCGAGAAGAAGTTAAACGCGATGCTGCACAGCTCCCGACGGAGATCGAAAACATGATGAGCCTGAAGTAGAAAAACCTCTCTAAGAGACGGAATATACGGCTGTAATTTTGGTCTTAATTTTTATTAAAAATTGAAAAACCTGGCATGCAATAAACGAGGCGTCCACATAGGTTTCGAGAAGAGATACCATTCACATTTTTGCGTCCAGGGGATTAATCACAGGAGAGAGAGTATGAATCGTATGACTTGTTTTCAGGTTAGCATTTTAACTTTGGCTGTTAGCGTAGCCGGACCGCTGGTCTGGTCGGCGCCCGCTTACTCCGAAACGCCGGGCATGGAACGGCGCGATGATCGCCGGGATGACAGGCAGGGAGCGCAGGATACAAGGCAGCAAGGTCGAGAAGTTGGCAGGGATATCAAGGCGCAATGCCGCGACGCCAGCCGAAGTGGCCCGGAATGTCGGCAAACTAAGCGGAGTGTCAAACAAAAAGCCCGCCAATCCGCACGGGATATCAAACAAAACGACTGATTCGGCTTTTCTGACGCTGAAGGTCTATGCGTCCGTTAAGCTGGTTTTTGAGCCGGTCATCAAGAGGCCCCGGATAGTGCCCACTTTACTTTCAGGTGGACACTAGGGAAGAGAACATTCCGGGAGCCCCTCTCAGGAGCAAGATTATTGTTGGGCATCTCTTCGCCCTTGTTCGTAGGCGCGTTGTTCGGTTTTTTTGTGTTTGTCATATAAATACCCGCCCACGAGGCCTGCGCCTGCGCCAATTGCAGCCCCCATGCCGGCATTGCCTGCAATCGCCCCGATTACCGATCCTGCCGCCGCGCCACCCAAAGTTCCGGTCGTAGTGCGTTGCTGAGTATCCGTCATGCCGGCGCAACCCGACAAATTAATAGTGGCCACTAAGGCCATGACTAAAATCGAAAGTCTTTTCATGTTGTATCCTCTTTCGTTTATTTGTTACATGGAAATTTTTCGGCTAAAAATCTGAATTCAGTTTCGACCGGCATTTCGTTCATGTATTGCGGATGTTTCTGCGCCCATGAAACAAACTGGGCGATTGTCTCGTTGCGCGATGGCTTAGGCTCCGGAGCACAGAGGAACTTTAGTTCAGCCTTATCTGCCGTCTGGGCCTGATAATAATGATAGGCTCCGACTAAATAACCATGGCAAAAATGAATCGCTTCACGATAACGGGGATCTTGCAGCGATGACGTACAAAGGTTAATTAAGTTTTGCGTCTTTTGGGCTACGAAATCTTGATCGGTAACGTCCGCTGTTGCAGCGCCATTGACCAATAAAGCCAACAATAAGGGGGATATTGGATGTTTTAGTTGCATAGGGAATGTCCTCTAGTTTCTGTTCACATGCGAAAAATTCTCTACTACAACCACAGTGTCTTTTAAAGACGTAGTGTTGTCAATATAACTCTATCGAAAAGCCGACTCTGGCAACTTTAAAGGTAAATTATCTAGTAAAGCTGACGATAAAAGTGATAAATTTTGGAAGCAATTTTTGATCCCCATTTCAACCCGAAGGTTATTAATGAAAAATTGGTCATTATTTTTGCTAGTTCTCATGGTGCCATCCATTGGCAATGCCGAAAAAAAACCACTTGATCTGAAATTGGATTCTTCGAGTTTTTATAAAGATACTTCCAAAGATTCCTCTTGGATGGACGACGAAAATTATCAGTCTTCCGAGAAACAGTTATCCAACCAATGTCAGGAGATGAGCAAGCAAATAAAAGCCTTGAGCGGTAAACCGCAGCGCAAATTTGCGTTACAGCAACGTTATGAAACCGAGTGCTTAAGATGAGACGCAAGTTTCGGAAGGAATAGCAAGGCAGGATGTAATGAGACATAAAGAAACCCTTGTTAATTACTTTTTTCCAAATATCCTGACTTTTTGATATTGAAATCCTATGCACTATTCAGCCGACAAAATGAAGTCCGATGATTTTTCCCTGGTATTGGGTGGTCCGCTCTTTCAGCTTTTTATCCGCGCGGGGCTAACCACCAATGCGCTGGGTTTGGTCAAGCGCCGATTGATTTTCTTTTCCCTATTTACCTGGTTGCCGTTGTTGTTGTTTTCGGTGTTGAGCGGTGAGGCGCTAGGCGGCGCTATTAAGGTTCCTTTTATTTATGACGTGGATGTACACGTCCGCTTTCTTGTGGCCTTGCCACTGCTGTTGGTCGCGGAGCTCGTGGTCCATCAGCGGATCAGGCTGGTCGTCCGGCAATTTATCGAGCGCGGGATTGTTCCTGTGCGATCTTTCCCGGAGTTCGAAGCCCTTATCGTCTCTGCGATGCGTCTGCGTAATTCCGTAGTGATCGAGGTATTGCTGATTGTCCTGGTATGGACAGCTTTGCATTATCTCTGGTCAAGTCAGATGGCGCTGGAATCAGCCACCTGGTATGCGGCCATCGTGGATGGGCATCGGGCATATTCACTGGCTGGGTATTGGTACGCCTTTGTCAGCATTCCGGTTTATCAATTCCTTGCTTATCGCTGGGTTTTTCGCATTTTCATCTGGGCACGGTTTTTGTGGCAGGTTTCGAGGCTGGATCTGCATCTCGTGCCGACGCATCCCGATCGCGCAGCGGGGCTTGGTTTTCTCGGCGGAAGCGCGGCGGCGTTTATGCCGTTACTGCTGTCTCAAGGCGCTTTGCTGGCAGGCCTGATCGCCAACCATATTTTCTACGAGGGCAAAACATTATTAGATTTTAAACCCGAGATCGCAGCCGCTGTGGTTTTCTTCTGCTTGCTCGTGCTCGGCCCCTTGTGCGTGTTCGCCCCCCGCTTGGCGCAAACCAGGCGGCAGGGTTTACTTGAGTATGGCGCACTGGCGAACCGCTACGTTCGTGAATTTGACGATAAATGGCTGCGCGGAGGAGTACCCCCGGATGAGCCCTTGGTCGGCAGCGGCGATATTCAATCCTTAAATGACCTGGCGGGCAGTTTTGACGTAGTACAGACGATGCGGCCGTTTCCGTTCAGTAAAACCGCTGTGTTGCAAACTGCCATTGCAGTCCTGGCGCCGTTGCTGCCGCTGACATTGACGCTGATTTCCCTGGAAGATCTGATTAAGCGTTTGGTGGGGATTTTATTATGATTCGGGAAAAGAGATTGAAAAACAGAATCGGTAACTTGGGAGTTGGAGAACAATAATATGGCCTGGTCTGGCAGTCTTTTAAAACGCCGCCTGAAATACCGGGATGCGGCCTCCGCTCGGGTTGCACTCGGCCGCCTCTCCCTGTTGGCGGGCATCGTGCTCAGTTTGCCGGGATGCTCGAGCTTTGGTCCCTCGAGCGTGGATCGCGACCGTTTCGATTACATCAACGCGATCGCGAGTTCCTGGAAACAGCAAACCTTGCTCAATATTGTCAAGATGCGCTATGCCGATACGCCGGTGTTCCTGGAAGTGGGACAAATTATCAGCGGCTACCAGTTACAGGGGGCCCTGACGGTGGGGGCATCGCTCAATGGCGCCAGTGCGGTGGGCGATATCTTGAACCTAGGGTCCGCGGCAACCTACACCGATCGTCCGACGATCACCTACACGCCGCTGACGGGCGCCCATTTTCTACAAGTCTTGATGACGCCTATCCCGCCTCCTAACCTGTTCAGGCTTATAGAGCAAGGCTGGCCTGTAGACATGCTCCTTCAGGTCGGGGCGCAAAGTATTAACGGAGTTTCGAACGGCAAAGGCGGAGCACGAGGCAGTGCGATGGATCCCGATTTCGCCGCGTTGTTGGCGGCTCTGCAGCGTCTCCAGGCTTCGGGTGCGGTCGGCTTGAGGGTGGAAATGTCCCCCGAGACGAAGCAGGAGGGTACGGTAATGGTCATCAGTCGGAAGGATCTTCCTCCCGAGGTTGAGGCCGATAGGAAACTGGTCAGGAAACTGTTGGGCCTGCGGTCCGATCTGAATGAGTTCAAGGTTGTCTACGGAGCGATGACCGAAAAAGATGACGTGGTTGCTGTGCAGACCCATTCCGGATTTCAAATCTTGAATTTGTTGGGTTCCAATGTCGAAGTGCCGCCCGAACACATTGCGGAACGGCGAACTTACGCGCCGATTCCGAAGCCAGCAGGAGCCCAGCCGCTGCCGCCTTTGATCAGGATTCATTCGGAAAATTCGTCGCCGGAAGATGCCTTTGCTGCAGTCAAATATCGCGACAACTGGTATTGGATCGATGACCGCGACTTCAGGTCAAAAAGCATCTTTTCGTTCCTGATGATCATCATGACGCTGGCGGAGAAAGGGGACAAGGTCCAACAGCCGGTTGTTACAATACAGGGGAATTGAGTAATAATCCAACGAATACCCCGAAATTGTCGGATTGCCAAATCAGCGGCAATCCGACAGCGTTGTCATTAATTTGAAATGTCCTAAAGAGTCGATACCTTCACGCGAGCAGTGCATCAACCGTCCTGTCCGGGCTCATAAACGGAGCCAAAAGTCTTTCTGCTAATCGCCTTAGCCATCCGGTGCTAAGGGTTCCAATTTACTCAAAACTACCTCCTATTACCCGGCAGCATTCGATCAAACTCTACGGCAGCACCGGCATCTACAGCCGTAGCGGCAGCGATTTCGATATTGTTGGTATCGCCTGACAGTACCGCTGGGGCGGAGGATTTTAGCCATATCCCTTTTGACCGTCATGCCGGTGCTGATGCCAAAAGACGACATTGGCATAAGGAGAGTTTGAAATAGCGTTTAATAAAATGAGGGGTAAAAATGAAAACCGATAAATTGCTGCTCATCACGGCTTTGATGGCGCACATCTTGATCACCGCATGCGGCACGACTTCCGGCGGCAAGCCAGCCGAATCCAGTCAGAACAGGGCGCAGCGGGCGTTAACCGAAAGTGATCTTGCCAATGCTTCGTACCGGATCGAGTCGGTGGGCGAGTTCCGGCTCGCCAAGGGCGAGTTCAAGCACCAGTACGGTCAGGGCCGCACGCAGATCCATAAAGTGGATCTGGAGAAGTTCGCGATCGGCGATCTGGATGATGATGGGATCGCGGATGCGGCGGTAATTCTTGCCGTGCAAAGCGGAGGTTCAGGTACGTTCAGGTATCTTGTCGCGATGCGGAATACCGGCCATGCCAGCCACCAACAGGCCAGTCTTTTGCTCGGCGACCACGTGCAGACCCGCCGCTTTGCGATTGCCGACGGTCAGGTCCGCCTGGAAATGCTGCAACCGCATCCTGCCAATCCTGTGTGTTGTCCTACGCAGCAGGTGAAGCAGGCCTATGAACTGCAGGACGGCAAGTGGAGGCTGCTGACCAATCAGGTGACCGATTCGGTGGTCCCGCTCGCTGCGGAGTCCACCATCACCGGTATCCTCTGGCAATGGGAGCGTTACGAGGACCCTTTTCATGCGCGTGGTGTTGTGATCGACGACCCGAATAAATACACATTGCATTTTCTTGCGGACGGTACTTACCGGGTCAAAGCCGATTGTAACCGGATGCAGGGCCAATACACCCGGAACGGTGCAACGATCAAGATTGTGCCGGGGGCGGCAACCCTGGCCGAGTGCGGGCCGGAATCCCG
Source organism: Methylomicrobium sp. (assembly GCA_051061015.1). Classification (GTDB taxonomy): domain Bacteria; phylum Pseudomonadota; class Gammaproteobacteria; order Methylococcales; family Methylomonadaceae; genus Methylomicrobium. The sequence goes on along the minus strand of JBPFEG010000065.1, from coordinate 55,660 downwards.
TTATTCTGAATATCTGAGGGATTTGACCGAGACGGTCAGTTTCGAAGTGCGCGATAACAAACTCGTGTTGAACCTGGTGATGGGGGGAGAAAGGTTAATTTTCGGGAATGGTGGCCAGGTTTCCAATAACGCTAGATATTAGGCTAAAGTCCAATAGCGCCATGCCGTCGAAGCCGTTAAAGTACGCCCCTTATGAACAGTGATAAAATAGTTATTGCCGTCGTTGACGACGAAGAGTCGATCTGTAAGGGGTTGGAACGATTGCTGCGTTCCGCCGGGCTTACGGCGTATACCTTCCTTAGCGGTGTCGATTTCTTGCGCTTTCTGGAAAAGGAGAGGCCGGATTGTGTTGTGCTGGATCTAAACATGATGCCAATGAACGGCTATACGGTTTTGGATCGCCTGGCGCAGTCGGACTTGAAACTGCCGGTAATCGTGATTACCGGCGATGATAATGAGGAAACCTACGAGCGCGTAATTAATAAAGGGATTGCCGCTTTTTTGAGAAAGCCGGTTGACGGTCAGATATTGCTTGATGCGATCAATAAGGTGATCGGACGAGGATTATAAACTCTTTCATACGAAAGAGAGGTATTGGACGAAAAAGGTTTGATGCTTCAACACACGAAATAAATTTTTGACAGGGATAAAAATAAAAAACGACAATACTAACAATACTATTAGAACTCTCAGTGCGAAAGTTTTGAGAGTGTTGAGGGAGGCCTATGGTTCGCCCGCCGTCCTTGGCCGTAACAGCTTGACATCCATCTCGAAATCCCGATTGATACGCAAGGCAGCCGATTGGGCTTCCTTTCGTTTGTTGAAGGGGCCGGCGATCACTTGATAAATGCCGTTTTTTTCAACTTTTTGTGCGGGAATTGGCGGGCCTTGATGAGTGAGCATCATCGCCAGCTGTTGCGCCCTCGTCGCATTGTCGAAGTCGGCGACTAGAAGCGCCCAGTTGCTGTCGGTCAATTCTACCCGCACCGGTTGACCGTAGAATTGTCCAGGGTGTTGCAGTTCCGGTGCTGTGGCGACGAGTTCCGGCAATTCCAGGCTGGGTGCCAGTATCGGGGTGGGAATGCCGTCGGCGCGTTGCAGAATGCGGTCGACTTTTTTCCAATCCACGGCCAAGCCTTTCTGGTCGGCGGTTCGGTGCAGTTTTTTCAATAGAGACTTTTGCAGCTGTTTTTTCTGGCCCGCCCATTTTTCCAGCGGCTCATGAGCCTCCAGATAAAGCCTATCGCCGTCCCATGCCACCAAATAAGGCTGATGAACAATCCTGACCCGCGTTCCGACCGAAGTTTTCTTGAACAGGGCTTTGATATCTTCGGGATAAAGCCGCACACAACCATGGGTGGCCTGCATGCCGACGCTATAAGGCTTGTTGGTGCCGTGGATCAGATAGCTATTAAAACCAAGTGATAGCGCGTAATCGCCGAGCGGATTGTCGGGTCCGGGGGGCACCACGGCGGGCAGTGGGTCGCCTTTTTCTGCATGTTCGCGCCGTATGGATTCCGGGGGAGCCCATACAGGGTTTGCCTTTTTTGCAATAATAGTGGTTTGTCCTAGGGGGGTATTCCAATTTTCGCGGCCGATACCGATCGGATAGGTAAACAAGGTGCCCGGCTGTTTCACCGAATAATAAAACAGCCGCATGTTCGCCAAATTGACCACGATGCCTTGGCGCGGCGTATCAGGCAGGATGAACTGCAACGGCAGCAGTACGCGTGCGTTCATTTGAGGAGTCCACGGCCGGACGTCGGGGTTGGCGAGAGTGATCTCGGCATAGCCCAGACCGAAATGCCGGGCAATGTCGGGCAACGTATCGCCCTCATGTGTGCTGATAACTGCAAGACCACCAACGATGCCGCGATTTTTGGCGACTGTAAAGTGGCGGGTGGCGATGCCGGCAAGTTTCTGCGGCGGCTCGCTTACCTCATCCGGGGGAAAGGTTACAGTCGGCGGCGGAAACTCAAACACGTCTGTATAAGGATAAAGTCGGCAAGCGCTGAGCAAGCTGGCTGCTAACAGCACGAAAGTCAGGGTTATTCTCTTAGTCGGCAGGCTATCCGAAATTTTTTTCAATGACTTCAATTTCCGGATCTCTTGACTTGCCGCCCATTTCATTGAATATAAGCCGATCATTTGAGACTCTGTCAGTAACGCGGGAATGTCTCCCTCATCTATAGAGTATTTTTATAGTGAATCTGTGAAGGCGAATTAGGTTTTCTCCGCGGGAATAATAGAGGCTAATGTTGGAAGCCGCCAGTAAAGTCCAGAGTCTTGCATTTAATCCCCGCCCGTTCGGTCATACGTACCAGGTCGGCTAATGTCCGGACCTTTAATTTGGTCATCAAATGGGCGCGGTGGACCTTGATCGTTTTTTCGACAGTACCGAGATCAGCCGCGATCTGCTTGTTGAGCCTGCCCGAAATGACATGTTCCAGAACTTCGCGTTCGCGGGGCGTGAGGGTGGCCAGCCTCTCTCCGAATTCGGCTAGTTCGGCTAGAGTCCGGTGATTTCTACGGTCCTTTTCGACCGCGGCCTGGATGGCTTCGATCAGGTCCTGGGCTTTAACAGGTTTGGTCAGAAAGTCGACGGCGCCTTGCTTCATCGCTTGTACAGACATCGGAATATCGCCGCGGCCAGTCAGAAAAATGACGGGTAATTCATTGCCCCGATCGGCAAGTTCCTGTTGCAGCTCCAGGCCATTCAGATTCGGCATTGAGACATCGAGTACCAGACAACCAGACAGGCCGGGGTTGAATTGGTCAAGAAATTTCTGCGGCGAAACGAACGCAGCCACATTCAGGTCGAAAGAACGCAACAGACGCGCCAGGGCATCCAATAAGGCGGAATCGTCGTCGATCAGAAATACGGTCGGAGAGGATTCGGTCATGTGTTTTCTCCGTGATAGATCGGTAGCGTGAAATAAAAGGTGGTGCCCAGGGGGGGGGTGTTGGCGGCCCAGATTTCTCCACCGTGGGCGGCGAGAATGGTGCGGCAAATCGCGAGCCCCAACCCCATGCCATGCGATTTGGTCGTGAAGAACGGCTCGAAGATGCTTTTGAGGCTTTCAGAGGGAATTCCCGGACCTTGATCGGCAACGGATATTTGGACTTTATTATCGTCAATTTGTTCGATATGGATAAAAAGCCGGCAAATATCTTTGTTGGTGTGGCCCATCGATTCACAGGCATTCATGATCAAGTTAAGCAGCACCTGCTGGAGTTGGATGCGATCGCCAATCACGGCAGGCAGTTTCTGATCGAGGACGAGATTTACGGTGATATTGTGATTCAACAAATCAGTGGCCACTAACCTCAAGACCTCGGCCACCATCTTGTTCAAGTTAAGCGGCAAGTATTGTATCTCTCCCTTCTTCAGTAATAGTCGCAAACGCTGAATAATATCGCCCGCACGCATGTCCTCGGCGACGATGTCGTTGAGTATATTCCTAACTTCTTCAAGATCTGCCTTGTCGCGCGCGAGGAAACGTTGGGCGGCCTGGGCGTTGCTGAGGATGGCCGTCAGCGGCTGGCTTAATTCATGCGCCAGTGAACCGGATAGTTCACCTAGCGTAGTCACGCGTGCAAGGTAAGTCAGTTCGTTGCGCTGTTGCTGCACCTCTTGTTCTGCCTGTTTGCGGCGGGTAATATCGATCGTGACGCCCAGCATTCGCAGCGGCTGACCGTTCTCATTGAATTCAACGCGGCCCCGGGTGTGTAACCAGCGCATTTGGTCATTAGCGTCCTTAATGCGGTATTCGCCCTCATAATGGCCGTTTCCCGCGGTAAGCGATTTTTCCACTGAGCGTCTGACCCGTTCACGATCCTTCTCATGGAGGCGATTCAGAAAGCTGACGAAACTGATTTTCTGCTCTTCCGGAAGTCCATACAACTGAGCGTCCTTATCGGTACTCCAAATTTCATCCTGCACGATGTCCCATTCCCATAGCCTTAGATCCGCGGCACTCGCCGCCAATCTCATGCGCCGCTTGCTGAGACGCAATTCGGCTTCACTCTCCAGCAACTGACGAGTAAGTTGAGCCGACTGCAACAAATCGCAGCTTAACTCATAGGACATGGCGAGAAGAATAGGCATGAAGAAAAGGCCGACCAGATAAGGCGACTCGATCATGCCGGCGTTTACCAGTGCAGTATGGAGTGGGACTATGAGCAGAAAAAAGGTGATGCTGGCGCTGAAAAGGAGGGCACGCCGGCGGCCGGTAGCTGTCCGGCGCCATAAGGTATAGGTGGCATCCAGCACATACGCCGAGAGAAATAAAGTACTGAGCGGACCGACAATATACCAGGGGTTGAGAGGCCCCTGTGCGATGGAGATCGTTTCCCCGCCGATAATATCTACCCGCTTGAGACTGGTAATCTTGTTAAAAAACAGGTTCTGTCCGGTAGTGAAGCTCAGGACGAGAGCCAGTACGCGCAGCCCGCCTCCTGTCCAGGCCAGCCAGGAGCGTCCGGCATTGAAGTAACACCGTACAAAGTAAAAAATTGCCAGCCAAAGAAAGAGAACTGGAAGATGAACCCAGCGCAGCACTCTCGACATTTGCTCGACGGACGTCGTTTGCATGGCCATCAATTCCATGCCGATAATGAAGGTAATGGAGAGAGCCCCGGTTGCGAACGATAAGTTCGCCCATGGCTTGATACCTTTGGCCCAGATAAAAAGGTGCAGCAGCGCGAAGGTGAGGGATACCGACGCCAGCATCGACCATACTACAGTCAGCCAGCTCATCGGAAGGCTTCCGAAATTGCTGGATCGAAGATTATTTCACTGGACGACGGTATATACAAGTTAGTAAGGAACGAGCATGCCATTCCCATTCTCCAATAGGCCAATTATCAAATTTTGTACCAGGAAAACATTCTGTAGATGACAATCGCGAGAAAAATAGTTCTCCTTCGCCCCTCAGGTGAAAACTTCCGCCCCAATAATACACTTGGCCTAAAGTCCAATAGCCACTGAGTGAATTTAATATAACATGAATAATATATGTTTAAGCACAGGGGAAGAAGTCAAGTTCAACGGTGACAACTACAAGCAACTACGAGCTTGACTACAATGCCCATCAGTATGTTCCGGAAGGATTCGAAAAATGGATGGGGTCCAATGCGCTCGGGGCGAGCAATGAACCCGTGCTCAACCGCTTGGAAATTCATGACAGAGCCGGATTTGAAGCCTTTTATACCGCCGCCCTGACGCCCTGGCTGCAGGTGACCGCGAACATCAGGTATATCGATTCGGCTTTGAGCGGCACGAACTTACCTGACCTTGAGCCCTTGCCAGCCTTGAAACTGCCAGGACTAAAGGAAGCTTGAGAGGCGGGCAGTACGAATCCGGATTTTTAATCGCTAGCGGATGTTATCTAAATTATTAAGACTCAATCTAGAAAATCTCAAAGTTATGGGTCAATTTATCAACATGCTATTAATGGCATTCATTGTGATAGGCGCCACCTTATGGGGAGCGCTGGCCGTTTATTTTGGGGATTCCGATACCGGTTCTGTCCAGGCTTGTGTAGCCGTAGTATTTAGCTTATACGGTCTGCTAACGGTAACGGGCTTAGCCTTAGCCCGCTGGCGCCAGCGATTATTAGCGGGTTTTGCGATTCTGTTTGCCGCAATTTTAATGTGGTGGTTTTCGATCAGCCCGTCCAATGATCGGGTATGGCAGCCGGATGTCGCTAAACTGGCCTACGCCTCGTTCGAGGGCGACAAAGCCACGGTGCACAACATCCGTAACTTTAATTATCGAAGCGAGTTTGATTATCAGCCGGCTTATTACACCAAAACTTATGATTTGAACAAACTGCAGGGGATTGACCTTTTTGCGGTGTATTGGATGGGACCTGCGATCGCGCACACCATCCTCAGTTTTGATTTCGGCGGCGACACCCACCTGGCCGTCTCGATCGAGGCGCGCAAAGAGCTGGGTGAAGGCTATTCGACGATCAAGGGGTTTTTCCGCCAGTATGAACTGATTTACATCGTCGCGGACGAACGCGACTTGATCCGTCTGCGCACCAATTACCGTAAGGATCCTCCGGAAGCCGTTTATCTCTACCGGCTGCAAGGTCCTCTGGAAAACGCCAAACGCTTGTTTCTAAAGTATATGAATAAGATAAATGAACTGAACAGTGAGCCGGCGTTTTACAACACCTTGCTGGACAATTGCACCACGTCAATCTGGCTGAATACCCGGATCAACCCCAGGCATTTGCCGTTTTCCTGGAAGATTTTGCTGAGCGGTTTCTTGCCGGAATACCTATACGAATCCCATCGTCTGGATTCCCGAATCCCTTTTCCCGATTTACAGAAGCAAGCGTATATCAATAGCAGGGCAGTTGCGGCCGGTCGGTCGCCAGAATTTTCCAGACTTATTCGGGCGGAGATTGGGATGCCGGATGAATGAATCAGGAATAGGGGCTTTGATTTTGACTGGAACTCAAAGCGATGTTTTTTCTATAGCAGAGACCGAATGCTCGAACCGGATCTAAGTCCTGTCTTACCTTTTAAAATTACCGGGAAATCTATGCCATGAACATTTCGCTTAAACATTTCACTGTTAAAAACAGATGGTTATTTTCATTGCTTTCAGTAGCGATTTATTTATCCGGATGCTCGAGTATTGGTAAAGGCGTGGCGGAAGCGCTTCTGGAAAAAACTGAAAGCGAAGATACAAGAATGTGCCAGATATGGGGCAGTCCTTTTCCCGGCATTAGCGCGAGCCTGGACAAAACCAAGGGAAAAACCAAGGTGCTGATGGTGCATGGCGTCGGCGATCACGTACCGGGCTATACCACCCAATTTCTGGAGAAATTGGCCAAACAGCTGAATTTAACCGCTCGTTCGGAAATCGACAAAAATATTGAATTGGATGCGCCCTTGTTTCCGGGTAAGGATATCGGTAATTTGCGCGTGACGCATCTGCTCAACGAGGAAACTCATAAAGAGCTGACCTTTTACGAGCTCACCTGGTCGGTAATCACCCGTTCTGAAAAAGATTTACTGACTTACGATACGTCGGGAGATTACGATTTTCGAAGAGCCAGGATCAACAGCATCATGAAAAAATTCAGCAATGATGTCAGCCCCGATCCGATCATTTATCTGGGACAAAGCCGAGAGCCGATCCTGGCCTCCTTCGCCCAGTCATTCTGTTGGATGGCGACACGCGATTGGGAAGACCTTCCCGACAGCGGTAGACATACTTGCATGGGCTTGAATGATTCCGCCATCGGTCATATCGCCAATGACGATTATGTGATCATTTCTCATAGCCTGGGTAGCCGAATCACGATCGATGGCATGCAACGGATTGCGGATATTCTGGCAAATCAACAAAAATATGCCACGGCCACTATGAAAGTGGCTGCAACTGAAAAATCCATAGCGGCTCTGCAGAACAAGCATATCCTGCTGGTCATGCTGTCCAACCAACTGCCGATGCTGCAAATGGGCAGAGCGCTTCCCGAGATCACTGGCCAGTATGCGAATTATTGTGATCCCAAAGGGAATCGTTACAATAAACGTATGGTGAGAGAAACCTCCATTCTGGCCTTTACTGATCCGAATGATCTGTTAAGTTATGGGATACCGCCGGGATTTATTGAGAAATATCTGGATTCCAGGTTATGTTCCCGCATCACGAACGTCAATATTAATGTAGCCAAAGTTATGGATGCTTTTGGGATCAGTGATCTTGCCAATCCGATGGAAGCTCACGTAGGCTACGACCAGGATGATCGGGTGATTGCACTGATCGCCAATGGCATTGGTCATGAGAAAACCTCACCGTTGGTAAAGAAAAGGTGTGAGTTTATCAAAACGGTTAAGTGATGCGCAGAGCCTCATATCAAGCTAAAACTTCAATTTCATAGCGAGCACTGTAACAAAGGCTACCCTTGGTATATTAAGATCACCGAAGACCAACGGCATTTGCGAACGCTTCCTTCCTCAAGAATATTTTGCAGGAGTTTTACCAGAAGGAGGTAGGCTCAAAAAAATGGACGTTGCTTTGTTGCATAAATAAAACCTAAGCATTTGATTTAATTTAGAAACAGCAAATTCTGATCTTAAATATAACTATTTAAAATCAATGGGTTATTGATGCATGCAATAAAGCCGTCGGACAGTAAACTATCATAAGTTTTATAAGTCTCAGGAATATTAAGGACTTAATCGAGCAGTATATATAATGATAAAGCAACTTTCTTTTATTTTTACTGCACTGGTATCCAGCATGAGTTTTGCGGGAGAGCCTACATCTGCGACAAAACTCGAAATTGTACATTTGTTTTCGTTTTTACAGGCATCAGGGTGTCAATTTGATCGGAATGGAACTTGGTATGATTCAAGTGAGGCTGCGAGCCATCTAAATATGAAGTACCAGTATCTGCTGAACAAAGGGCTGGTGTCGTCTTCTGAAGACTTCCTCGAAAGAGTTGCATCAGAAAGCAGCATGAGTGGCCTAGCCTATCGGGTAAGATGTGGTTCAAATCCAGCCGTGAACAGCGCCGATTGGTTTGGCGCTGAACTGAAAAGATACCGTGAGGGAAGACCCTAATAGCGCAAAATTGAGGCATGATCGGGCGAATTACCGCGTAACCGACCTCACTTAGCAGAGCAAGGCTCAGGTAATTTCATTAAGGAGGAAAGTGATTATCGCGAGAGCTAACCATCTTAAGCGCACGATTGATTTTTCGGCGCCCCATTCGCTCAATTGGGCAGCGATGCGCGCACCCGTGCCTGTTTGGGCATGCATGCTGTTGTTGGCGGCCATGCTCTTAACCGGCTGTGCTAGCGTACCGAAGGAGTACCCCCGCACGCCCTCTACGGCCTTCCCGGATTATACGAGCACTGCGATTGGGTCCTACTTCGAGAAAGCGGCCGCCAGTCATCCGGGCCAGTCGGGATTTGGAATCCTCCCGGATGGGAGCCGGGCGTTCACTGCGCGGATTGCGATGACCGAGCTGGCGGTAAAGACCTTGGATTTGCAGTACTTCATCTGGGACGCGGACACCACCGGCCGGATCCTGGCCGAGCGCCTGGTTCGGGCCGCCGATCGCGGCGTACGGGTCCGCATCCTGGTAGATGATCTGAACCTCAAGGGCCGTGATGCAGTTGTCGCCGCCTTGGATGCGCACCCGAACATCGAAATCCGTCTGTTCAATCCCTTTGCCCATCGTTCGGCGCATTTGCTGGACTTCATCGCCGATTTCGATCGCGTCAACCACCGCATGCACAACAAGCTCTTCGTGATGGACAATGCGGTTGCGATCGTCGGCGGCCGCAACATTGGCAACCACTATTTCGAAGTCCATCAGCAGGTCAACTTCCGCGATCTGGACGTCATCGCAGGCGGACCGGTGGTGCGGGAGACCTCCAGCGCGTTCGATCATTTCTGGAACAGTGACTGGGCGGTACCTGTCCGGGCGATGGTGGATCGGCCTGCCACCGAGGCCGATTTGCAGGCGGCGGTGCAAACCGGGCGCGAACAGATCGACAAAGAACCCTACCCCTATCCGCTCGATCAGGATGTAGCCACCCTCAAGTCGAAGGTGAGGGCAATCTTCGACACCTTGATCTGGGCGCCGGGCCACATGATCTTCGACGATCCGAATGAGATCAAAAAATACGGGCGCACGATCACAATGACGGAAGGGTTCTACCGGCGCATCGGGCGTCTCGAGAGCGAATTGCTGATCGAGGTGCCCTATTTCGTGATCCGTGAACGGGGACTTGAGGCCATTAAACGATTGCGCGACCGGGGTGTCCGAATTCGGGTGCTGACCAACTCCCTGGCCTCCAACGACGTGCTGGCCGCCCACGCCGGCCATGCAGAGCACCGCAGAGAGCTCATAGCAGCCGGCGTGGAGCTCTATGAGCTGCGTGCCGAGCCAGCGGTCAAAAAGCAGACCTTTTATCTATCAGGGTCCGCCCGGTCGACCTTGCATAACAAAGTCATGGTGTTCGACCGCAAGGACGTCTTCATTGGCAGCCTGAATCTCGATCCTCGCTCGGGAGACATCAATACCGAGGCGGGACTTTACATCGAGAGTCCGGAACTGGCCGCCCAGGTGATGGCCTATATGGATAAGGGTGTGCGGCCGGAAAACAGTTATCGGGTCCTTTTGGACGCGGACGGTGATTTGTACTGGGTCACCGAAACCAACGGGAAAACAGAACGATACGACCATGACCCGAACAGCACAGTCTGGCAGCGCGCCAAGGTGCGCTTCATCAGGATGTTGCCCGTCATGAACCAACTTTGATCCGGGTTTCGCGAGTTTGAGTATCCCCTCGAACACTCGCTGCCTTTCAGGACTGTTTTTATGCATTGAGCGACCTTTAGGTGGGGGGCGCTCGGTGTTTCATAACCCGCCGTAACTATGTTGGAGTGAAAACCATGTCAAACCAAAAACTATATGCAGGATTGATTGGCGGAGCAGTGATGCTAAGTCTGACAATGGCGACCCCAGTGGCCGCCAAGGACGTGCCCGAGTCGGAAGTGCCCAAGGGGGCTATGGAGAAGTTCAAGACGCTCTATCCAAAAGCAGTGGAAGTCGAATGGGAACTGAAGAAAGTTCATATGGGTGAACTGAAAGGCGTACCCGTTTACGAAGTCGAGTTCCAGGATGCAGACGGCGTGGATCATGAACTGTTGCTCAGCCCCGAAGGTGATGTTTATAAGAGCAAACTGGACTAGACATGCAGGTTCGTTGCGTATGGCGGCCGGCTTAGCGGCCGCCATGTAGCTTGACTCTTCCTACACCAAACCATGGAGATGATAGGATAATCCGCTACCGCACCGTGCGCCCCTGCTTCGAAGCGAGATGTGAAGATGAGCTAAGTTCATGCCGGTATCGGTTTTGCGCGCCATTTGCTCATTTTTTACTTAGTTGATGCGGATGCTGACACGGCCTCCATCCCAGGCTCTAACAGCTTGCTATCGAACTCGAAATTCATTTTGATTCGATGGGCCACCGATTTGGCTTCTTTTCGGCTTTTGAAGGGGCCAGCGATCATTTGATAAGAGCCGTCTTTTTCAACTTTTCGCGCCGAGATGGGCGGACCTTGATGATTGGGCATCGCCGCCAGCTGCAGCGCTGACACCTCGTTTGCAAAGTCGGCGACTAAAATCGCCCAATCGCTATCAGTCAATTTCGGGACTACCGATGCCCCGTACAAATGCTCGGGATGTTCCAATTCCGGTGCATTCGCGACCAGTTCCAATAAATCCGGGCTGGCTACCAGGATCCGAGTGGGGATTGTAGGGCCTGATGACTTAAATATCTTGGGAGGAATTAAAAATGAACAAAAAAACCTCTGAATTGCCTGTGTACTTAGCAGCGCATTATTGTCAATAGGTTCTGTTTCTGCTGATGAGCAGAAACAGGATTATCTATCCGGACTCACTTCTAAATTCACTCAGGGACTTTCTCATATAACCGACTTGAATGCTGAAAAACTAATTTATTCAACAACGCCATAGTAAAGGTACCCGCTCATGATGAATCATCATCCTTCTTCCCCCGTGGGACCCAACCATCTCGAAAGTCCCTCCGGCTTGACTATGCAGGTGAACGCCAATGGCTCGATCCGACGCATGGACTACGGCGATATTCTCCTCAACCTGTTCTTAGGCAACGAGGTGGAGGGAGGACCCGCTAATATCTACCTACGCCGGCATGGAGAGAAAGTCGAAGCTGTTCCGCTGCTCGGTCCGCGAAGGAGTCCGTCCGCCGTGCGATGCGATAAACGGAGCATGATCCTCAGTGGCGAATGGCAAGGCATTCGCTTTACGGTCTTGCTGCGGTTGGCGGAGTCTGCCCCGGCCTGGTTCTGGCATGTGGAGATGGAGAACACCGGCGATGGGACGGAAACAGTGGACCTGATTTATGCCCAGGACCTGGCCCTGGCCCATTACGGAGCTGTGCGCCTGAACGAGTATTACGTCAGCCAGTACGTGGACCATACGCCATTGACCCATTCCGAACGGGGTTTCGTCTTGGCGTCGCGGCAGAATCAGTCCATGGGCGGACGTAACCCTTGGTGCGTGATCGGTTCCTTGGGGCGGGGGCTCAGCTTTGCCACCGACGCGCTACAAGTCCACGGGCTCGCGACGCGGGCGGGGCGGACGCCGGTGGGTGTGGCCGAAAGCCTGCCCGGTTCGCGCCGGCAGCACGAGCATTCGATGGCTGCGATTCAGGACGCACCGCTGTGTCTGGAACCAGGAGAGCGCGCCGAGCGGGGATTCTTCGGCTGGTTTGAGGCGGATCATCCGGCCGCGACGTCGGCCGCTGATCTGGTCTTTGTCGATCAAGCCCAAAGCCTGCCGGAAGCCTTACTCGTCCGGGCGAGCAATGGGAACACCGGCTTAAGTCTGTTCGCCAGTGCGCCGCTCCTAGGAGCTTTGGACCTGACCGAAACCGAGATCGCTGTTCTTTTCGGAGCCAATTTACGTGAGGTCGAGCGTGGGGATCACGGCGTGCTGTCCTTTTTTGTCAGCGACCGCAGCCATGTGGCGCTCAAGGCGAAGGAACTTGCGGTCCTGCGGCCGCATGGTCACATCCTTCGCACTGGCGACGGTTTGACTCCCGACGAGGCGGCGCTGACCTCGACGGTCTGGATGGCCGGCGTGTTCCACTCCATGGTGACGCAGGGTCACGTCAGCATCAACCGGTTTCTGTCGACGAGCCATAGCTATTTGGGTCTATTCCGTTCCCACGGCCAGCGGCTGTTCGTCGAGCTCGAGGGCGGCTGGCAATTGTTCGATGTGCCTTCCGCCTTCGAGATGACACCGGAAGCCTGTCGTTGGATTTATAAGCATGACGGCGGGCTGATCCGGGTCGAGAGTCTGGCGTTCACCGACCGCCACGAACTGACCATCTCCGTCGAAGTATTGTCCGGCTCGCCCATACGCTTTCTTGTCTCTAACCACGTATCGATCAATGGCGATGACGGCGTCGATTCGATACCGGTGTGCTATACCCAAGATGGTCCAGGCGTGTTTGTCCGCCCGATTCCCGAGTGCGACGTCGGCCAGCGCTTTCCCGAAGGCGGTTTTCGCATCGACCCATTGCCCGGGACCGTCATCGAGCGGCTGGGCGGAGATGAATTGCTGTTCGCAGATGGCCTTTCCCGGAGTCAGCCCTTTGTGTGTCTGATCACTGCACCCGCCTTGTCGATTGGGTTCCGCATCACCGGTTGCCTGGTTCCCGCCACGGAAACAGCGGGCAAATCGGCGGATCAGTATTGGAACGAGATGACCGCAGGTCTACACGTGCATCCACCCCTCGCAAGTGCCGTGGCCGGAAACGCCGCGGCGCGGCTCGCGGAAATCCTGCCCTGGTTCGCCCACAACGCGCTGATCCATTACCTCGCTCCACGGGGGCTGGAGCAATACTCCGGCGGAGGCTGGGGCACCCGCGATATCACCCAGGGCCCAGTGGAAATGCTGCTGGCTTTAGGCCGCTTCGAGCCCTTACGCGATCTGCTGGTTCGTGTGTTCAAGACGCAGAACCCCGACGGCGACTGGCCGCAATGGTTCATGTTCTTCGAGCGGGAACGGGATATCCGGCCCAGCGATTCCCACGGCGACATCGTATTCTGGCCAGCGTTGGCTCTCGCCCAATACCTGGCGGCTACGGAAGATGCGTCGATCCTGAACGAAGTTGTGCCGTTCTTTCATGCCGAGCGAGACGACGAACAGGCCGAGCAGGGGACGATCCTGGAGCACCTCGAACGGGCGCTGGCGGTCATTCGCAACCGGCTCATCCCCGGCACCCACCTTGCTGCCTATGGCAACGGGGACTGGAACGATTCGCTACAACCGGTGGACCCCGCCATGCGCGAGCGATTATGCAGCGCCTGGACCGTGACCCTCCACTACCAGACCCTCATCTCCCTGGCTGGAGCGTTCCACCATTTGGACCTGCTCGGGCCGGCGGCCGACTTCCAGAAGCAGGCCGCAGAAGTGCGCGCAGATTTTCAACGACTGCTGATCGTCGATGGCGTCCTCGCCGGCTTCCTCCATTTTCAGGACGACGGGCGCATCGATTACCTGCTGCATCCGCGCGCTGCTGCCACCGGCATCTCCTACAGCCTGTTGGCGATGGTCCATGCCGTCATCAACGGCCTCTTTACCCCGGAGCAGGCGCGCGACCATCTCAACCTGATTGAACGCCATCTGTTCGGTTCTGACGGTGCCCGGCTATTCGACTGGCCAATGGAATATCATGGTGGGCCGCAGAAATACTTTCAGAGGGCGGAGAGCAGCACCTTTTTCGGCCGGGAGATCGGCCTCATGTATACCCATGCCCATCTTCGCTATGCCGAAGCCCTGTGGCATTACGGCGACGCTGAGAATTTTTTTCGTGGGCTTTGCAAGGCCAACCCCATTGGGATCTCTACCCTCGTGCCTGCCGCGACTCTGCGCCAGGCAAACTGCTACTACTCCAGCTCGGACGCGGCCTTTGCCAACCGTTACCAGGCTTATTCCGAGTATGGTCGGGCGATACGGGGCGAAATCCCGCTGGACGGTGGCTGGAGGATCTATTCCAGCGGAGCGGGCATTGGGATGAGCCTCATCCTGCGCTGTTTTATCGGCCTGCGCCAACAACAATCGATGCTGGTCATCGATCCGGTAATCCCTGTCAGTCTAAATGGGATGCGAGCCGAGATAATCTTGGCCGGTCATTCATTCGAGGTGACCTACCATATCCAGGGCGCTGGTTGTGGTCCGACCGCCATAATTCTTAACGGCGCCGATCTGCCCTTCTCCCGCGGCGAGAACCCCTATCGCCTCGGCGCCGCGGAAATCCCAATGACATTGTTCCACGACAGGCTTATAGATGGCGTAAATCGGTTGTCGGTAAAGCTTGGCTAAGCCTTCCTCAGTCTTACAAACCGCAAGCCGCAAGGCTTAGCGGATTTTTTGTTGTCTCAAGCATTCTCACTTAACATCATGCAATACCGTCAGTTATGAGGGTATCCTCGACGGTATTTAGATAATTTTCTAAACCCGAGCCAGATACAAGCGATACCTGGCAGCTATGCTTATCCCTCAGTCTTATGACAGTTTCGGCTGGGCACCAAGGGCGGCCTATTGATTGGCGATCCCACTGATGACGGACACCCTTGTACAAATAGAGCGTAAATATTCGATAACGTCATTGCGATATGAAATAAAAAACCCGCTGGAGCGGGTTTTTTATTAAGCGGATGTCGGTACGGTCAGCGTATTATGGATTTGGTGAATCACGTCGATCCTCTTTAGAATTAAAGATATTGTTTTGATTGGCACCGTTGACATCGTCAATGACATCATCGCCCTGACCGCCATTAAATATTTCCAGACCTTCGTCATCGTCCAGATCATCGGGCCCATTGCCGCCATTCAGTATATCGTCGCCATTACCGCCGGTCAGTGAGTCGGCACCATTACCGCCATTCAAGGTATCATTTCCAGAGCCGCCGCCCAACTGATCCTTGCCGTTGCCGCCGTTGAGGGTATCGTCGTCGCTGTCGCCGTCCAGAAGGTCTTTGCCGTTATTGCCGTTTAAGGTATCGTTGCCGATGCCTCCATCCAGCGAGTCATCGCCATTATTGCCTTCGAGCGTATCGTTGCCTTGCTCTCCAGACACATCGTCGTTACCGTTGCCGCCGGAGATGAAATCATCGCCATCGCCCCCATCTACTGAATCGTCGCCGCTGCCGGCAATGATCACGTCGTTGCCCGCAAGCGCGTTGATACTGTCATGGCCGCCCTTTCCGCAGATGACATCGCTACTGTTTGTGCCGGTAATGATATCGTCTTTGTTGGTACCGACAATGAATTCGGGACCGCTGCCGCCCGTATAAGGCGTATTAGGCTGAACAATTATCGCCTTTGCCGGGTCAAGACCGGCGTTTCTTGCGGCTTTTTTGCAGTCACCAGGAACCAGTGAATCGGCGAATGATGCCTGGCTGGTCATTAAGGTTGCGCCTATCACCGCCAGGGCGAAGGGGAGCTTGATACGTTTTTCGTATGACATAGATAACTCCATTATAAAAAAAGTTATAGATCAAAGGATTGCCGTTATTTTAAAGTCAACAAAAGAAAACTGAAATATAACTTCACCACTCAGCCTTAATCAATGTAATTTGATTCATCGAGACCAGTATTTTATCTGCAAACGCGGATCGAAAGGTTAACGCAGGATTGTGCGAGGTGGCGCAACAGCGCCAATGGGGCAAACATTATTTCTACAAGAATCGAGGTTTTACCGATCAGGTACGGGATTCGGCTGCTCATGAAGCGAGCGCTCGGACGCAAACGAATGAAACGCGAAATCGTAAAACAGATGACAAATCTGCATAACGCCTTCAAATAAAAACGATGATCCTTGATCAAAAGAGCCGAAAATAGCCGGCTCTTTCGGAGAGGTCCGCTTTAGTTTCCACGAAAAATTCCGCTGCTCGGAGGGAAGCCTTTGTTTCGACTAAAGCCGTTCTACCAAAATCGCTTCAATCTCGGCATCGGTGAGTAGGATTGGATTGGTCTGCATGCTGCTGCCGCGGCTGTTTTCGACGATCAGGGGGAAGTCCTGTGGGCCGATACTGTAACGATTCAGACGCGGCAATTGCAACCGCTCGCTCCATTCGGCCAAAAGCTCGATCAATGCCGAGTGCGCAGACGCATCGTCCGTTTTATCCGGCTCGCCTGTCAAAAGTTGTCCGACTTGCGCATATTTAGCCAAGGCCGGATGGTCAGGTTCGCGTGCCTGCATCGCTTCAATATTGACCCGCGTCGCAGCGGCGACCAGCGTGCCGCAGACCACGCCATGCGGAATCGGGAAATAGGCGCCCAACGGCGAGGCCAGACCGTGCACCGAACCTAGGCCGACTTGCGCCAGCGTAATGCCGGAAAGCAGGGATGCATACGCCATCGCGCCCCGGCCATGGGCGGCGCCAGGTTCGATGCCTTCCCAGGCTGCAAAAAAACCTTCTTTGAAAGCCGTCATCCCGCTCCAGGCTAATGCGTCGGTAAACGGGTTGGCCTTGCTGGAAACGTAAGACTCCAGCAACTGCGTGAATGCATCCATGCCGTCGGCCGCAATCAGCTCTCGTGGACAACTGGCTAGCAGGTCAGGGTCGATTACCGCATATTCGGGGATCAGGCATTCATCCCGGAATGACTTCTTGAATCCTTCTCGGCCCTGGACGCTCAATACCGCGTTCTTGGTCGCCTCGCTGCCGGTTCCGGCGGTCGTCGGCACTGCGATGAACGGCGTACTAGGCCCCCGATAAGGAATATTTTTGCCGACCCCTTCGAGATGATCCATCACCGAATTGCCGTGTGGTAACAGCCCGGCGATCGCTTTAGCCGCATCGAGCACACTGCCGCCGCCGATCGCAACGACCACCTCGATACCTTCGCTGCGAAACCGGCTCACCGCCTCATCGACCAGCATCGGTGAGGGCTCGCCCGAAACGGTAAAGTGCAGCCAGCGCAGGCCTTTGGCTTCTAATGCGCCAGTAAAAGCCCGCCACCGTGGTGTCGCGAAAAAGGATTTTTCCCCGGTCACGACCAGGGCGGTGCGCCCATAGGCGGCGGCCAGCGCGGGAACCTCGCTAATGCGTCCGCTACCATAGTGAATGCGCGGCAAGCGCGAGATCGAGAAAGAGGCAAATTGCATGCGCGTTTACCCCTTAGGAAACAGGCCGTTATAACGTACGCCCTGGCGGGGTTCCGCCATCCAGTCCGCCACCATATCGCGCCAGGCCAGATAATGTGCGGTCTCTTTGTGCGCCGCCGCGTCCTCGGCAGAGGCATAGGCCTCGTAGAGAATAAACAGGTCCGGATTCTCCGGGGATTGCAGCACATCGAAACGGCGGTTGCCTTCTTCCCGAATAGATGCCTCGTGGTTCAGCCGGGTGGCGGTAATAAAATCGTCGATATGATCGGGCTTGACTCGAACGTGGACCAAGGTAACGTGCATGATTTCACCTTATCAAATGTGAAAAAATGGCCATTATACTGCACGATGAGCATTAGATTTTAACGAATATTGCCAGTGCTTCGTATAATATTGCTATTATCTGATAATAGATTCTATTAAACATTCAAATGAATGGCATTGCTCAATGCCATTCATGATGCCTAAGCGCTACTTCATCTTTTGATAATAGATGCCAAATTCTGCGATTTCCTTTTCGGTTAGGGTTTTTGCGATCAAGCGCATTTTGCCGTACACATCGTTATGACGGCTGCCGTCTTTAAAAGCGTTTAAAGAGGCACTCAAGTATTCAGCCTGCTGTCCGGCCAATGCCGGAATATCCAGTTTCTGGCCTTCACCGTCATTGCCGTGGCAGACTTCGCAAGGCACCAGCAGACGTTCGTTGTCGCCTTCGGTGACCAGAGTTTCGGCATTTTTAACCGGCTCCGTGCCATAAGACGCCGGCGGCGGAGGGAGTGAAGCAAACCAGGCCGCCAGATCGGCCATGTCCTGTTTGCTCAGGCCTTTCGCGACGCTGGCCATCAACGGATTGTCGCGGCTGCCGTCAGCATAATCCTGCATTTGTTTGAACAAATAGGTCGGCAATTGTCCGGCCAGCGACGGATAAGCCGGCGTCGAGCTGATGCCGATGTCGCCGTGGCAGGCGGTGCAGGCAGCGGACAATTCCTTGCCTTTCTGCGGGCTTCCGGATTTAACGAATTTCAATTGTTCTGCGGTCCAGGCAACCTGGGATGAGGACGCGGCGATTGCCAGCGTCGGAACCACCAGAATCAGAGAGAGCAATAATCTGTTCATACTCAGTATCCCCAAGGGCTGGAACCGTAGGTTTTCATCAAAAAGAACTGCGCGATCGGATAACCGAAGGCGATCAGCATGAACCCGGCAATTACCCAGTTCCATAGCCTGAAACTGTTCAGATAAGCCGGCAGCGTATGGACCGGACGTATCGGCTCGGCGTACTCGATTTCGCCTTGATACGTTTCAAGCACATCAAACTGAGTCTTGGCAAGGTTGTAAATCAACAAGCCGGCCGATACGACCATGATCAGGCCGCCGAAAATCATCGTGATTTCATAAGGTTCCCAGGACAGCGTCAGCAAATTGTTGTAATGCACGCTGTCGATCCGCCGCGGCTGACCGAGCAGGCCGAGAATGTGCCAGGGAGTCGTCAGAATCACCATCCCGATGAACCAGGACCATAACTGAACGAGAGCTAGATTGTTCGAAAACAACGGCTTGCCGGTCAGTACCGGCCAGAAATAGTAGGCAATACCGAAATACATGATGATCGTGGTGCCGCCGAAAATCAGGTGAAAGTGCCCAGGAACCCAGGCCGTATTGTGTATCATCACATTCATCGCATAACTGGCGTTGATCAGGCCCCCGAATCCGCCCAGGATTAGCATCAGCAGGGCCAGCAGCATCGCCAGCACCAGCGTATTGGTCCATGGCAGAGCCCCGATCCAGCCGAATAGTTTCTGGCCGCCGTTCAGGCGTCCCGCAATTTCCAGGGAAGCAATCACTGTGAAGGCGGTAATGAAGGTCGGCAAGGTAACCACGAAGGTTCCGATCGCATGCAGCAGTTTCCAGCCATGGCCTTGTTCGGGGTCCATGTAGATATGGTGAAAGCCGATCGGCAGACTGAACACGACCAGCAGGATGAACGCAACCCTGGCCAGTTCATCGCTGAATACATACCCGCCTGCCTGTTTCGGCACGAGACAGTAAAACGCGATATAGGCGGGAATCAGCCAGAAATACACAATCGGATGCAAAGTCCAGGCAAACAGGGTTCGCGAGAGGCCCGGATCGATCGTATCGATCCAGCCGAATGCCCAGGGGATCAATTGGAACAGCACTTCGACGGCGACACCGACGCTGGTCCAGAGCCAGAGGATCGCGTTCGCAGCGGTGGCGAACATCGCGAGCGGTACAGGCTGCTCCGGATTTGCCTTTTTCCATTGCAAGTACATCACCAGCATCTCGACGCACCAGAACCAGGAACCGACCACCAGTAGGGTCGCGCCGATATAGAACAGCACATGCGCCTGCACCGGCGGATAAAAGGTATACAGTACCGAGGCGGCGCCGGTTAAGAGGGGCAGGGCGGCCAGCACGACGCCGAGCAATGAGACCCAGAAGCCGGTCCAGGCGAACGTCTTGTTCCAGACCGGCATTTTAAGCGTGGACGTTGCGACATAATAGCCGAAGCCCATGATGAAAAAAAACGTCAGCACGAACGCCATCAACACCCCGTGCGTACTGGTCGAGGCATAATAGACTTCGCGCGATTGAATCCAGCCGATGAAGCCGCTGCGCTCGATCACCTGATAGAGGCCCATCACGCAGGCCAGCGCGAACGCGATAAAGGCGACCCAGAAATGCGACAGCGCCAGTTTTTTCTCGATTGCATTATTATTCATGGCTTGCGGCTCCTTGAGGATGTTTGAGGGCATTCCACTGCGCCTTGCCGATCACCTTGATGTTGTTCCACATATGGGCATGCCCCATGCCGCAATATTCGTTGCAAATCAGTGGATAGGCGCCTGCATGATGCAGTTCGGTCTTGACCTCGGAGACGTAACCCGGCAGGATCATCGTGCCCATGTTGGTCATTGGAATATGCACGCCGTGAATCACGTCCTGGCTGACCATTCGAAATGTCAACGGCGTGTCGGTCGGCAACACGATGTCCTGCGGATAAAAACCGTAACGGCCAGCGACAATCCGTACGATAATATTACCGGCGCCATCTTCCTGGACGCCAAGCTTGTCTTCAGCAAATTCGCCGCTCAAATGCAGGGATGCGGAATCAATCGTTTCGATATGGCTCGGCGCATGAATGCCTTGAAATAACGCGGAACCCAGGATCACCAACACAAACAAACCGGCAATTCCCAGCGAAATCGCCGCCCATCTTTTTTCCAGTCGGTCGATATGCATGTTTAACCCCTTAGCCGATCGGTCCACGCGGCATAAACACCCCGTAATAGATGAATAGCCAGGCCAGCGTCATCGCGCCGCCGACGATCAGCAACAAAGCCCAGGTACCGACCGGGGAACTTGTCAGAATTTTTTGCCGCTCTTCTTCGCTTAAGTTGCTCATCACATGCTGCCTCAAGAGGATGGGAAGGACTCAGACCGGTTGTAAAGGGATCCATTAACAACACGGATTGTATGCGATTTAATCTTACACGGATCAAACCAATAGCGGTAGCATTGGCTGGTCTTTAATGGGTGAAGTTTTTCTTAAATACGATAAAATAATATAAGCTATTAATTTATATGGGATTAAAAATCATGGGTTAGCATTTTCGGATAGATGAACCTCCGCACTCTATGCCAGTTGAGCCAGTATCAGGGCCATCGCCTGATCGTTGGTGGAATCGATCGTTAGGGTGTGGCTCTGTTCTGCAGGGCCTAACGGCTCGGCTGTTTGCTGCTGGCGATACAGCACGTCTATCGTCGCTTCGGAAGCATCCTGATGCTGCCGCTTTAAAATGCGTTCTTTCAGCACAGGATCGGCAACCTGAAAATCCAGTATCCGGAATTGAACACCGCACTGGGCTGCCAATTGCCGGAATTGTTCGCGTTGTGCTTTTTTCAAAAAGGTGGCATCGACGATCACCGAAAAACCGGAGTTAAGTACGGTTTGGGACTCGGACGCGAGCCGCTCATAGGTTTTCTTTGTCGCATCTTTGTTATAGATACCCTCGTTGGTCGCACTGCCGGTGTTCTGGTCCGCACTAAATCCATAAAGCCGCTTGCGTTCGATATCCGAGCGTATCTGCAAGGCGTCGATCCGTTCGGCAAGACGTTCGGCATAATAGGATTTGCCCGAGCCGGAAAATCCATGCGTGATCAACAGCATGGGGCAGGGCGTTTGGGTAAAGCGCTCGGCCAGATCCGCATAAACTCCGTACTCGACGAGATTCTGTTCGCGCAGGGCGGAGTCTAGCTGTTGTTCGGCACGCAGCAGGCTGACTTTCGCCAGTACCAGGGCGCGATAGACGAGGTAATAGCGCAACAGCGCCATGCCCTGATAATCGCCGGTACGCTGCAGATACCGGTTCAGAAAACGGAAGGCCCAGGTGTCGAGTTTGAAATGCAGCAAATCGATCATTAAAAAGGCCACTTCGCTGATCACGTCGATCCAGCGCAGCATCGGATTGAATTCGATACAATCGAATAGAATGATTTCGCCGTCGACGCACGTCATGTTCCCGAGATGCATGTCGCCATGGCATTCGCGCACGAAACCGGCGCCTTTGCGTTGCTCCATCAGTTCGGCTTTCGATTGCCATTCCGCCTGTCCCCAGTCTTCTATCGCTTGCAGCTGGCTGATCCGCTTAGAGTCCCGTAATCGGGGCCGTATATGATTATAGTTTTCATCAAACCAGTGCCGGATGCCCGCACTATTCCCATACGGGGAGTTGTCGGAGGCTCTAGCGATGCTTGCATGAAAGTCTGCGAGCAGATCGGTAATCCGATCGATTTCCATGACCCCGAAACTGCCGGATTTAACCCGGTCTTTTACAGTCATCGCAGTCGGAAACTGCCGCATTTTTACCGCATATTCGATAGCGCTGCCGTTTTTTCCGCCCATGCTGGGCTGGTTATAAGAGCCGGTAATCGGCACGACATCGAGATACCAGTCCGCCGCCAACCGCCGGTTAAGACGTATTTCTTCTTCGCAGTAATGACGACGCTTGTCCAGCGTCGAAAAATCCAGAAAGCCGAAATCGACCGGTTTTTTGATCTTATAGGCATATTTGCCGGTCAATAATACCCAGGAAATATGCGTTTCAATTAATCGCATATCGGCAATGGGATGCGGATAAGCCGCAGCCGACATTAAACCCTGGATCAGGTTAGATTCTGGATTCAGCAGAGTGGGCTCGGTATTCATCAAAGGCATTTAGGTATTTTTACCAATGTTATTGTTATCCGGAATAAGTTACTTTACCGGGTATAAAAACAGGCTGTCCATCGGTTTTTACAGGACTGACCGACGGCTTTTTTCGAACCTGTGGGTTCATGACTTGAGCATGGAGTAACGAATATGAAAGAAACAAAAAAAAACCAAGAGAACAAGGACGTTGTCAGCAAGGGTTCCGAGACTGAAACTGGGCGCGGCTTGATGGCTTTTGAGGATTTGGATCGCTGGTTTGAGGATATGCTTTCGCGCCGCTGGCTGAATCCTTTCGACGTCAAATTTCCAAGATTGTCGACAATGAATTTTCCTTCAGTCATGGACATGCCGAAGGTCGATATTATCGAGAACGATAATGAAGTCAAAATTCATGCGGCGTTGCCGGGCGTCAAAAAAGAAGATCTCGATGTGACGTTGACCAACCAAATGGTCACGATCAAGTCGTCCACCAAAAAGGAAGAAAAAAAGGAAGAAGGCGAATATTACAGGCGCGAGATCAGCTGCGGTGAATTTCAACGGACCTTGACGCTGCCGGCACAGGTCGATTCGGATAAAGCCAAGGCTTCATTTAAGGACGGTATCCTCGAGATTGTATTACCCAAGCTGGAAAAGTCCCAGCGGAAGAGTATCGAAATCCATTGATCGCGAAAGACGCGGACGGCTTCGGCCGTCCGCCTGCACCGCTAACCCTCTACGGACATCATCGGTCATGAAAGCAATGGTTTTGTCCCATACCGGAAAACTGGCCGATAATCCGCATCCGCTGGCTCTGGTTGATCTGCCGGTTCCGGTTCCGGGTGATCGGGACGTATTGATCAAGGTTTCTGTCTGCGGGGTGTGTCACACCGAGCTTGATGAAATCGAAGGAAGAACGCCGCCGCCGAGTTTGCCGGTGATACCTGGTCATCAGGTTATTGGACACATCGCGGCTGTCGGCAAACAAGTCACTGCTTTTAGCCTGGAAGATAGAGTAGGGGTGGCATGGATTTTTTCCGCCTGCGGGGAATGTAGGTTTTGCTTAGCTGGCGATGAAAATTTGTGTCCCGAGTTCTGCGCAACCGGACGCGACGCGAACGGCGGCTATGCCGAATATATGACCGCGCCTAGTCAATTCGTGTATCCGATACCTCAGGCATTTAGCGACGTACAAGCGGCGCCCCTGTTATGCGCTGGCGCGATAGGCTACCGCTCGTTGCGTTTGACCGGTATTAAAAATGGCGAGCGGCTCGGACTGACCGGCTTTGGTGCCTCGGGCCATCTGGTGCTGAAGATGGCGCGCTACAAGTTTCCTCAAAGCAAGATATATGTATTTGCACGCAGCGTCGAAGAACGGCGCTTTGCGCTCCAACTGGGCGCTGTATGGGCGGGGGAAAGCGGTCAAGCCATCCCGCACAAATTGGATGCGATCATCGATACCACCCCGGTTTGGGGTCCTATCGTTCATGCGCTGGCGAATCTCGAAGCCGGAGGGCGACTGGTGATCAATGCGATTCGTAAGGAGGACGACAAACAAAATCTGCTTGAGCTGGATTATTCCGAGCACTTGTGGCGTGAGAAAGAGATCAAAAGTGTCGCCAACATTACACGGCGCGATGTGACCGAGTTTCTGGAACTCGCGGCGGCTATGCGACTGAAGCCAGAGATTCAGTTATATCCATTGGAAGAGGCAAATCAAGCATTGATCGAATTGAAGACGGGCAGGATTCGCGGCGCGAAAGTATTACAGATCTCATGATGATTTTATTAAGGAACTGGCTTTTCCTGGGTTTCAGCGACGTCCAGCAACAATCGGCTGATCTGTTCGAGGTCTGCACGGCTCAGATTGCTGGCCAGTTGTTTTAATTTGATGCTATTGATCAAGTAATCATAGCGCGCCCTGGCAAATTCACGACGAGCCCGGAACAGATTCCTTTGTTCGAGCAATACTTCGACCATATTGCGCGTACCGACTTCAAGTCCTGCTTCGGATGCTTCGAATGAGGTTTCCGTAGAAGCGACCGCGGCTTTTAACGCCTCTACGCGACTAATGCTGCTGACCACGCCGCGGTAGGCATCTTTAACCTGCTTCTTGATCGAACGCTTGACTGCAACCAACTCTTCCCTGGCTGCCTGATATTCATACTGCGCCTCTCGTGTTCTGGAATTGACGGCGCCCCCTTCAAATAAAGGCACATTTAATTGCATACCGACGCTCTGTGTATCGCCTCGGAAACCGAAGCTGCTGTTTACATCCGAAGCCCCGTAAGAAGCCACAATGTCTAATTGCGGTAAATGGCCGCTGCGCTGGATCTCGATCGTTTTGCGCGCCGCTTCGGCCTGATTGTAAGCGGCAATCACGCTGAAATTATTCAACTCGGCGGTATCGCTCCATTTTGTGATATCGGTTGGTTCTGGCTTTTTGAGGGGTAACTGCTCACCCAAGAGATCGAGCACTACATTCTGCTCGCCGATGATTTCCTTAAGCGCTTCATTCCTGTTGTCGAGCAGGTTGGCAGCCTCAATTTCGTTGGCATAGGCCTGATCGAACGCGGCCTGCGCCTCATTTACATCGGTAATAGCAACGATGCCGACTTCGAATCGCTGTCTGGCTTGTTCAAGCTGACGCGCGATCGCATCTTTCTCAGCCATGGTAAATTCCAGATTATCTCGCGCCGACAACACATTAAAATAAGCGTCTGTCGTTTTTAGCATCAGGTTCTGTATTTCGGCTTCATAATTGGCTTCGGCTTGCGCGATCACATTATCGGATTGGCTCAATTGAATCCAGTGATCCCAATGAAATACAGGTTGAGTAATATTCAAATCAAATGTGTGTCTCCAAAAATCCTGATTGACCAAATTACCGGCTAAATTGAAGGTCGGAATTCCTGAAGTTAGTGTAGTATTTGTTGCTTTTTTATTGTGCAGATATTCTTTACTCGATTTTCCTGTCGCTGTTATTACCGGAAAAAAACGGGCGAGACTTTGGTCTTTCGATTCGCCTCGCGCCAACCTTTCGGCCTCCATTTTTTTTAGATTGGGATCGTTTTGCAGGGCAAGATCGAAAATTTCGGATAGGTTTTCAGCTTTAAGAGGACTTATTTCGAACAGGGAAAGTATAAAAATCCCTTTAATTTGCTTAGCGAAGCGCCTGATCATAATCCTCAATGCTCAAAAGTTGAGTTCCGTACCAATTTTATGGGCTAAGTGATAATATTTTACGATTTATCTCCACCAAATATAACCGATGAAACGTTTATTTAACATCCTCATTTTGCCTTACCTCGCCATACTATTGAGTAGCTGTTCCAGTTTAGGGAAGGGCATGGTCGAGGCTTATATGGAAAAACAGGAGACAGCCGATACCCGGATCTGTGAAATATGGGGAAAGCCGTTTGGCGGATTGACACCTTATCTGAACAATCCGAAGGGAAAAATGAAAGTGTTGATGGTGCATGGGGTTGGCGATCATTTGCCGGGCTATTCGACTCAGTTTTTGGAGAAGCTGGCTCAAAAACTGGACTTAACGCTTCAGTCTTCTCATCCGAAAAATATCACGCTGACCAATCGCGGCGATCAGAGCAAGAATCTGGGTAATTTGCGAATCAACCGCTTGCTCAGCAGGGACAGAAAAAATGAATTGCTGTTCTACGAACTGACCTGGTCGAAGATCACCGCACCGCAAAAAGAAGTGCTGGCCTATGATAACTCCGGCGAGTATTCATTCCGGCGCGCGAAAATCAACGATCTGATGAAGAAGTTTTCGAACGACACCGGGCCCGATCCGATCATTTATCTGGGAGACAGCAGGGAGGACATTCTGGTGTCGTTCGCGCAGGCATTTTGCTGGATGGCCCGTAGTGGCTGGAACGATCTGCCGGATGATGTGACGCAGTCGTGTTCCTTGAATGACAGCAGCCTGGCTGCGAATGTTCGTCATGATGAATTCGCGATCATCTCGCACAGCTTGGGCAGTCGAATTACGATTGACGGCATGCAGCGCATTGCTACCTTAATCGATGAGCGTGACCCCGGTTTCAGGGAAGCCTTGAAACGTAAGGAAATTCCGATTTACATGATGTCCAATCAATTGCCTATGTTGCAGTTAGGCCGGAAATTACCCGATATCGCGAATCAAAAGCCGGCTTATTGCGAACCGACAGGCGAAAAATATCAAGAGCGCATGTTGAGTAGAACCTCGATCATTGCATTCAGCGATCCAAACGATCTATTGAGCTATGCGATTCCGCACGGTTTTGTCGAAAAATACCTGGATTCGAGGCTTTGCGTTGAAGTAACCAATATCAATATCAACGTAGCGACCATTTTCGATGCTTTCGGTTTCGGCAAACTGGCGAATCCGCTGGACGCGCATATCGGCTATGATACCGATGACCGCGTAATTGCATTGATCGCCAAAGGCATCGGCAACCAAAATTCCGACAAGCTCATCCTGGATAGATGCCTCTGGACGGAAACCGTGGATTGATCAAAAAACACCGTTCCTGCGTTTTGTGGGAACGGTTATTTATTCCTCCGCAATTTTAAATGCTACCGGTAAGGATTCCGGTTCGTGTCTGCGGGGGAGGGCATTTGCTCTCCGACCGGTATGAAATGATCGGATCCCATACAAAGTGCATTTGGAAGATCAAAGCGGCATAAACATAGACATGCGCCACTTTTCGGGGAACGGAGTCAATTTCAGGTATTTTCCTCTGGAGGGCTTTTGCATTCTGGATGCCCGCAATTGCAGGTATCGGCGCCGATTATGTTTTCGCAATAGTCGCTGCAAAATTTCTGACCAGGCCGCACAGAACAATGACAACCTGGGTGGGCACATTTAACAGATGTGTTTTTGTCTGACGGGTAATTCTCTGCGGTTGTCATGCCATACCTCCTGTGTGTTAATCGATCTATATTTTACTTCCCGAATACTGTCCAGTTATGTTCGGTAACTCGCTTATAGAGGCTTTTTTGTATAGCTTGTGGCTGTACGGTTCAAAAGTCAGTGTAGATAGAAAAAGCTTCAGCCTGAGTGAGCATAGTTGAGAATAATATACAATTTAACATAATATACATTATGCGAAGTCATATAAGCATGTGTGCTAATTCGATAGATAGAACATGACCCGCAGGAATGGGATCATGTAAAAAGCTATTTAGCCGCGGAAACAATCGATCATTAATCCAAAATCACAAAAAATATTTGTAATATTTACAGACAAATCCTAAATCATGAATAAATAAATAATTTGCGATTTGTGAGTTTGTAAATAAAATGAGTTTTGACCAACCGCAGCAAATCAAAAGCTGTTTGTCAGGCACGATTTGTCTGTTACCCATATCCAAATAATAAATATTTATGGCAGCAATGTTATCAATTTCTTCGGGCGTATATGGCAAAGCATTCCTGGCCAAAGCATGGGAGGATCGCCACAAATTACTTGATTATGAGCGGCGAGGATTTACGCAGTTCTTTTACCTCACCATCTGCGGCCATATTGAGGAAGTCATAGCAGATATATTAAAGCAACGCATTCACTTCATAAACATCGCAATAGATTGGGAGCAACTGCCCCCAATGAACTATAGAGACGGCGACATTACACACACTTGCCCAATCGAACCCGTGGTAAAATCGATAAAAAATCTAGCCAGCACTCTAATAAGTGAAGTTAACTCAGCACCGTATGCAAAGTTGTCTGAGTTATATGTAAAATTGTTTGGAGCTTCGATAGGAAAAATCATCGGCAACGACTTGGAGCAAGATATAAAGGCGCTAACGACACTCCG
This sequence comes from Methylomicrobium sp., assembly GCA_051061015.1. GTDB lineage: Bacteria > Pseudomonadota > Gammaproteobacteria > Methylococcales > Methylomonadaceae > Methylomicrobium. The sequence goes on along the minus strand of JBPFEG010000065.1, from coordinate 26,929 downwards.
AAACATCTTTGCACACGGCCGAAACTTGTATATGAAATTTGAAGTTGACGAGTCTTGGGCCCATATTGGTACCTTAGATGGGAATATTTTAAAACAGCCCTCGCAACGTTTGTACGATGTAGGCATCATAAAAAACTTAAACATCACAGGCCAGAATTATCATGACTTTCAGGCATTGTTTTACAGCGATGAAGTAATGCTTCATTTCTATAATGCAGCGAGCCAGGCCGAGAAACACCTAACAGAAGCAACCACCTTCTTGCCAGAACGAAAGTGGCCAGGACCACAACCATTGCCAGATCTGAATCCCTAAATGGGCGTTCTAAAGTAAGGAAAAAGGAAGCCCTCGCATAATGCACCTTATACAAAAAAGCCCCGGCGGGACGCCATTATCCCCCAAGGCTTTCTATATAAGCGGAAGAATAAACCTCTTTAAAAAAGAATATTATCTCCCCTCGCCCGTCACCAGCTTCCGGTATTTGACATTGAAACCCAGGGCTCCTGCAACGGGAGCGGACCGTGTTTCTGCAAAAGCTCGATTGAAATCTGGTCCGGCGAGCGGATAAATGCCATATGACCGTCGCGCGGCGGCCGGTTGATCACGATGCCGGCGTTCATCAGGTTTGCGCAGGTTTCGTAAATATTGTCGACTTCAAAGGCCAAATGGCCGAAATTCCGCCCGCCGGTGTAGACTTCGGGATCCCAGTTATAGGTAAGTTCGATTTCGGGAGAGTGCTGAGTCTCCGCCTGCGCCGAATCTTTCGGCGCATGAAGATAAACCAGCGTAAACCTTCCGGCCTCACTGTCCATGCGCTTGCCTTCGATCAGTCCCAATTTATTGCAGAAAAAATCGAGCGACTCGTCCAGATCGCGAACCCGAATCATCGTATGTAAAAAACGCATAACAATTTACTCCTTGTCTGGCAAATGATAATGGCTGGTAATTTCGGCATGACGGAAGCAATCGACCGTATGATCGTTGACCATTCCGGTCGCCTGCATATGGGCATAGCAGATCGTGCTGCCGACAAACTTGAAGCCGCGATTTTTCAGGTCGCGGCTGAGGATTTCCGAGAGGCGCGTTGAAGCCGGGAGTTCTTCGTGGTGCTTCCAGCAATTGTTAACCGGCACGCCATCCACAAAACGCCAGATATATTCGTCGAAGCTGCCGAAGGCTTCCTGCACAGTCAAAAAAGCCTTGGCATTGGTTACTGCGGCTTCTATTTTTAGTCGGTTTCTGATAATACCTTGATTCTGCATCAGTTGTTCGATTTTTCGCTCGTCATATCGGGCCACGGTTCCGGGATCGAAATAATCGAAAGCCTGCCGATAATTTTTGCGCTTGTTCAATATCGTTGACCAACTCAGCCCGGCCTGTGCGCCTTCCAATATCAGAAATTCAAACAACAGGCGATCATCATGTATCGGCACACCCCATTCAGAGTCGTGATAGCTCTCCATTTGTGGGCTGCTTAATGCCCATTTGCATTTGTTCATTGACTGAAAAAATAAACGTGTTCGAGAAAATGGCGCTCGGCTTGAGTTAGGTAATTTCTCGCCGGTAAAACCTTATAAGGATACTATGCCATCCGGGAACTTGAGTGTAAAGCCGGGGTAGTTGACAATCCGTATGTTAAACCGCATTATCCGCAGAGTTTCTATTCTTGACCTGAATTCATGAGCATTGACACCCTGCAGCTTCGCCGAATTGCAATCGATACCTACCACGAAAACGTTGCCTATATGCATCGTGAATGCGGAATTTACCGTGCTGAAGGTTTTCAGGCACTTTCAAAAATCCAGATCAGCTTGAACGGCATCAAGATATTGGCGGTGCTGAATGTGGTCGATGATGCCTCGATCGTGCACCCTGGCGAATTAGGCTTGTCGGAACAGGCTTTCCAACAATTCAGTTGTGACGAAGGCTGTATGGTAACCGTGAATCATGCCGAGCCGCCTCAATCAATGGATGCAGTACGCCGCAAGATCAACGGCGAGCGTCTGGATCGGGCCGATTTTGACAGTATCGCCGATGATATCGTCGAAAGCCGTTATTCGAAGATGGAAATCGCGGCTTTTTTGGTTGCGACCGGGCAAAACAGCCTGGATCGCGACGAGCTTTTATATCTGACTCGTGCGATGCTCCAGTCCGGCGACCGGATCGATTGGGACGAGCCTTTGGTAGCGGACAAACACTGCATCGGCGGCATTCCCGGTAATCGGACCTCGATGCTGGTGGTGCCGATTGTGGCGGCGCACGGCATGCTGATACCGAAAACTTCAAGCCGGGCGATCACTTCGCCGGCGGGCACGGCCGATACGATGGAAATGTTGTGCGAAGTGAATTTAAGTCCCACCCAACTGCATGATATCGTGCGCCGTGAAAGAGGCTGTTTGGCTTGGGGCGGCACCGCCCGCCTCGCGCCGGTTGACGATATGCTGATTGCGGTCGAGAGGCCGTTGGGCATCGATTCTCAGGGGCAGATGGTCGCTTCGATTTTGTCCAAGAAACTGGCAGCCGGGTCAACCCATCTGCTTGTCGATATTCCAGTCGGACCGTCCGCGAAAGTCAGGCAAATGAGACAGGCTTTGGCGCTCCGCAAGCTATTCGAATTTGTCGGAGACCGGCTCAATCTGCACCTGGAGGTAATGATTACCGACGGACGCCAGCCGATCGGACGCGGTATTGGTCCGGCGTTGGAAGCCCGCGATGTGATGCTGGTGCTGCAAAATGATCCCGAGGCGCCGGCTGATTTACGCCAGAAAGCCCTGCAATTGGCCGGACGCATCCTCGAATTCGATCCCGACGTACGCGGCGGCCAGGGCTATGCGATAGCGCGCGATATTCTCGAATCGGGCCGGGCCTGCGCGAAAATGAACGAGATCATCCAGGCACAGGGTCCGAAGCCGGTCGATTTCAGCCCGGGCTCGCTTTGCCATGAAGTGATTGCGCAAAATGACGGTATCGTCACCGAGATCGACAATCTGCAGATGGCCAAAATCGCCCGACTGGCCGGGGCGCCAATGATGAAACGGGCCGGCGTGGATCTGCTCAAGAAACTGGGCAGTCCGGTCAAGAAAGGCGATGTGTTGTACCGTATTTATGCCGAGTTCCCGGCCGATTTCAAATTCGCTCATAATCTGGCCGCACAAAACGACGGTTACACGCTGGGCAGCAATGCCGAGCTGCTTAAGCCGCTGATCGCATTCTAACGCCATGCAGGTTCTGGCCTTTTCAGACTATCTGCCGCCGGCGCGGCGCCTGGCAACACGTCTCGGCCTGCCGCTTGCCGAGGTCGAGGTACATCATTTTCCGGATGGAGAAAGTTTCATCGCCCTGCCCTCCGATTTGCCCGAGCATGTACTGTTCTGCCGGAGTCTGAATCAGCCAAACGACAAGCTGATCGAGTTATTGCTTTGTGCCCGAACGGCTAGAGAATTGGGCGCAAACCGTTTGACGCTGATTGCGCCTTATCTGTGCTATATGCGGCAGGACTTTGCCAACCGGCCCGGCGTCGCGGTCAGCCAACGTCACATCGGCCGATTGCTTGCTGAACTGTTCGATGATGTGATTACGGTGGATCCGCATCTGCACCGGATCGACCGGCTGCAACAGGCGATACCGCTCGATCATGCGGTCAGCCTTAACGCCACAGTCCCGATTGCCGAGTTTTTGAAACAAAAGCTCGATAACGCCTTATTGTTGGGACCGGACAGCGAATCGAGACAATGGACGGCGGCCCTCGCCGATTTGACCGGCTTTGCTTTTCAGGTCGCGGAGAAAGTCAGACTGGGTGATACTCAGGTTACGTTGAAACTGCCGGAGGCCGACTACTGCAAACAGCCTGTCGTGATCGTCGACGACATGGCCAGCACCGGAAGGACGCTGGCCAGAGCGGCGGAATTATTAAAAGAAAAAGGCGCGTCCGAGATTTATACAGTCGTGACCCACGCGCTGTTTTGCGATGACGCTGAACGCGTGATCCGCGAGGCCGGGGTGGAAGCGCTCTGGAGTACCGACAGCATCCCCCATTCCACCTCCTGCATCATGCTCGACGGTTTACTGGCCAATGCCGTCAAGACGATCCTGAGTGAGTATTGACCAGGATAATTGCGGCTGTTAGACTCGCACGCTGCAATTCAGTAGAGTCCTTTCCCTTCCATTGGAGATATTCATGAGTCTGATTACCCTGACGCCATTGCGGGCCTTGGTCTGCGCGGCCGCCTTGTTGGCCGGCTGCGCATCGAACGAGATATACCGGAGCAACTATCAGCCCTGCTCCGTTTCTCCCGGCAACGCATGCGAGCAAAATTCCCTGCACATTTACAATGCGGGCTCGGGCAACGAATACACTCTGGGATTCGTCGAAATCGATGATCAGGGCCAGATACGCGACCGCAGGCAGATGCATGCCTTGCTGGACATGCTCTACCAAAAAGCCGCCGAAGAAAGCATCCTGATGACGGTCCTGGTGCACGGTTGGCATCACAACGCCCGGCCCGGCGATCCGAATATCGAAAGCTTCAAGGACAATCTCGCCAAACTCAGCGTGATCGAAACCGAGCGCAGCAAAAAGCTGGGACGCCCTGCCCGTAAAATCGCCGGGGTTTATATCGGCTGGCGCGGTGAATCGATTGACGTGCCGCCGTTCAATTACCTGACCTTCTGGGACCGGAAAAGCACCGCGCAGGACGTCGGTCATCTCGGCATCGCCGAACTTCTGGTCAAACTGGAAGAAATTTCGAATGTGCGCAATTCATTCGAGCCGCCGATCAGAAGCCGGCTGGTCTTGATCGGCCACAGCTTCGGCGGCGCGGTCGTCTACAGCGCGACCTCGCAAATCCTGGCCAGCCGCTTTGTCGACAGCCAGGAAGGCAAAAGCTTCACCGATACCGCCAAAGGCTTCGGCGATCTGGTCGTCCTGCTGAACCCGGCGTTCGAAGCACTGCAGTATGCGCCCTTTTACGATCTGGCCCAATCCCGTTGCAGCTATTTTCCGGAACAGGTGCCGCGCCTGGCGATCTTGACCTCGGAAGCCGACGGCGCCACAGGCACCCTGTTCCCGTTGGGCCGGATATTCTCGACCTTATTCGAAAAACATAACGATATCGAGCGCACCGAGTGCAAACATACGCTAGAACTGGACGAGGGCGAAGCCGACCGGAATACGGTAGGCCATTACATGCCGTTGATCAGCCACACCTTGACGCCCGTAAATGATGGGGAAAATATGCGGGTCGCGAATTACGAAAACATGAAAAATATCTGGAGCACGCAAACGCCGGGCGGCTCCACCAAATTCGGCTCAACCGTGCTGACGCACCTGAACAAGACAAATCCGCAAAACCCGTATCTGAACATCCGGGTCGACGGAGACATCAGCACCGATCACAATGATGTTTTCAATGAAAGAATGATGGAGTTTATTCGCTTGCTAATACAACTGTCGACGGCGGATTAGCGCTTGGCCTCGATGACGCAAAGCGGAATCGAGGGGTGTGAAGCTTCGGTTTCACACGGTTCCGCATAGACCATCAGGGTAAGCTGACGACTTGTAAAGATGCCACCACTAAAGGGTGGTCCCCCACAAGGGGGGCGATGGATATGGACACAGGTACGACCCCAAGGAAGGGGGAGGTAGAATCGTGTAGGGAACAGCGATCGAGAGCAATGCAGCAATTGCCGAGTATGAAGCCCATCAATCACTAATGATGGGCTTCTTTAGTCAGCCCATCCTGCGAGATGAGCCTGCTAAAATATTAAAACAACGCCTTGCTTTTCAAATTACTCAATCGACTCAACGCTGATCTTCTTCGGCTTGACCGCTTCGCGCTTCGGAATCACGATTTCGAGCACACCGTTTTTCGATTTGGCGTTGATTGCTTCGGCATTAGCAGTATCGGGCAGGCTGAAACGGCGGTAGAATGAGCCGTAAGTCCGTTCGACGCGTTTATAGCCTTCCTGTTCAGTTCTGGATTCGTTCTTTTTTTCGCCTTTAATCGTCAATACGCCGTTTTCCATACTGATATCGATTTCTTCCGGTTTGACGCCCGGAATGTCCGCATACAGCACGAATTTTTCAGTATCTTCTTTGATATCGACCGCAGGCGTCCATTCGGCTGTCGCGATCGATCCTTCGCCTGAGCCGCCTTCATGCGCGCGTTCAAGTTCACGTTGCAATTGATTCAATAAACTCCAGGGTTGGTAATGGTAGGCCATTGTATTCTCCTCGTAAATTAATCAAATTGATCTTGGCAATGAAAAACCGGTTAACCGGTCTCATGTCCATACAATAGGGTTTACGCGTTAGCTTTTCAAGTGGGAGCAGCCTGCCCTGTCTGAAAATTTTGAGCACACCGGAGTTGTCTTGTAATCGACATGCGGTGAGCGAAAAAATGGATTTTGAACATCTTGACAATCCTATGACTCTATTTGTTGACAAGCTGCTCGGCCCACGATTCGGTTTATCGTCTTTATCGTGCTGAATTTCGGTTTGATCGGAGGTTTTCATGTATTTGACGAATATTTCTGCGCACTGGAACGGCATCTCGATAAAATGAAGGGGAACGACTCTACCCGACGGAAACTACGGCTATGAAATCTCATTATCGATCCCCTCTCATTAATTCCTCCGAGATTACCCCACCCGCTCTGTATCATTCCAGGCGGCAGTTCCTGCAATTGGCTGCAGGCGTTGCTGTCACCGCGCTCTGGCCCGAAACCCTGTGGGCCGGTGAAAAACTGACGACGGTCAAGTCCGTGAATGCCGCGGATAAAGAAGAGCTGACCCCCTATAACAAGGTCACGCAATACAATAATTTTTATGAATTCGGCACCGGCAAAGAGGATCCTGCCGCCAAGGCTGGTAGTTTGAAAACGCGGCCCTGGGCAATTGCGATCGAAGGCGAAGTACATAAACCGATGGTTTTCGACATCGATCAAATTCTGAAGATGGCGCCTCTGGAAGAGCGGATTTATCGGCTGCGCTGCGTCGAGGCCTGGTCGATGGTAGTACCTTGGGTGGGTTTTCCATTAGCCGAACTGATCAAACGGGTCGAGCCAACCGGCAATGCCAAATTTGTCGAATTCATTAGCCTCTACGATCCGGAACAAATGCCGGGGCAGCGCGCTGCAGTGCTGAACTGGCCGTACCGTGAAGGCTTGCGGTTGGACGAGGCAATGCATCCTTTGACCTTGTTGACGGTGGGCCTTTATGGTGAGGTCCTGCCGAATCAGAACGGAGCGCCGGTCCGTATTGTGGTGCCCTGGAAATACGGATTCAAAAGCGCCAAATCGATTGTGAAAATCCGTTTTGTCGAAACGCAGCCGGTCTCCAGTTGGACGGATGCGAATCCTAGCGAATACGGCTTTTATTCGAACGTCAATCCTGACGTGAAGCATCTGCGCTGGAGTCAGGCCAAGGAGCGGCGGATCGGAGATTTCTTTAAGCGCCCTACTTTGCTCTTCAACGGGTATGCCGACCAAGTGGCACACCTCTATGCAGGAATGGATCTGCAAAAAAATTTATAACCGAAATGAACGACAAAACGTTAAATAAGAGGCGTCTGGTTCGAATAAAAAGCAGCGTATTCATCTTGGCTTTGCTGCCCTTGGTCAAGCTGGCAATCGAGGCCTGCCTAGACGGCTTGGGTGCTAATCCGATCGAGAAGATTACTCGAGTTACCGGTTATTGGACCTTGACCCTGCTGATGATCACGCTGGCCGCCACCCCGCTCAGGTTGTTGTGCGGGTGGAATTGGCCGGTCAGGATAAGACGGATGCTCGGCCTCTTAGCCTTCTTTTATGCCAGCCTGCATTTTTTGACTTATCTGGTCCTGGACCAGTTTTTCGACTGGGCATCTATCGTCGACGATATCGTCGAACGGCCCTATATTACGGTCGGTTTCACGTCCTTTGTGCTGATGATTCCGTTGGCGTTAACCTCGTCCGACCGAATGATCAAACGCCTGGGCGGCAAATGCTGGCGCAGGCTGCATCGCCTGATTTATCTGATCGCAATCGGCGGCGCAGTGCATTATGCGTGGCTGGTCAAAAAAGACCTGACGACTCCTCTGACCTTTGGAGTCCTGCTGATGGTTTTGTTCGGAATCCGCGGACTTTATCGGAGCCGCGGTTATATGAAACGAGTCTTTAGCGCACGTAAAGAACAAGTCATTGCCGACATCTTGTCAGATGAAAAACATCACGTATAAATAGATGAAAATCGCAGGAATCACAATTAATTTGATTTTTTCAAACAAGGTTAACTCCCGCCAATACTTCATCAGGTTGAACGAATGTTGGGCCCGGAACTCGCTCCAGGCGAGTTCGCAACGACGGTAGAGGCGCAGGGCAATACGCCCTGCCCTGTATAAAATGTAACTGCCTATTGTTAATAAGACATAAAATACGATCGTTTGCGTCGAGTGTGGATCGGTCTCCAACAAGCCTTCAATGATATGATCGAGTACCGATTCGATGGATTCGAACAAAATATGGCCGAATTCCAGCAGGTGATGGAATGAAAAATCCAGGATGCTTGTCGTCGTGTCGTAAACGACATCCGGAAAAATCAGGATCAGCGCCAAGCTGATTAATCCCCAGAGTTTGAGATATTTCCGTTTTTTTAAGGGATCCATGCCAGTCTCTTGAAACATATGATTTTAACCGGGCCTAATAGTCCTCATCATTATAATCCAAACCTTACATGATGGTGTTCCTACCCCACACGGACCCTGGCGTTCCTGAATATCCGCATCCAGGCTCCGTATTCGTTCCAATCAGTGGGATGCCAGGAATTCTGCACCGTTCTGAAACAGCGTTCCGGATGCGGCATCATGATCGTAAAACGTCCATCCTGGTTTGTGAGTCCGGTGATGCCGAGCGGCGAGCCGTTCGGGTTGGCAGGAAAATTTTCGGTCAACTCGCCGTAATTATCGATATAAGACAAGGCGACGAGTTGCGCCGCGAGCGCTTTGGCATGACCCTGCGCGAACTCGGCGCGGCCCTCGCCATGCGCAACTGCCACCGGCATTCTGGAACCCGCCATGCCGCTGAAAAAGATCGATGGCGACGGCTGCACCTCGACCATCGCGACCCGCGCTTCGAATTGCTCCGAGCGGTTGCGCAGGAAACGCGGCCATAATTCTGCGCCGGGAATGATGTCTTTCAAGCCGGACATCATTTGACAGCCGTTGCAGACGCCCAGTCCGAAAGTATCCTTGCGGTTGAAAAACGCTTCGAATTGATCGCGCGCGCGCGCATTGAACAATATCGATTTGGCCCAGCCGCCGCCGGCGCCGAGCACGTCGCCGTACGAAAAGCCTCCGCAGGCGACAAGCCCTTTGAAGGCGGACAAATCGACGCGCCCGGCGATGATATCGCTCATGTGTACATCGATGCTTGCGAATCCGGCCCGGTCGAACGCGGCTGCCATCTCGACATGGCCATTGACGCCCTGTTCGCGAAGAATCGCGACTTTCGGCTTCGCGGAAGCAGGAATGGAAATGAAAGGTGAGGTAACATCGTCATTCGGATCGAAGGTCAGTTTGACGTTCAGCCCCGGATCGTTGTCGTCCTGAATTCGTTCGAACTGCTGCTGCGCGCAGTCCGGATTATCGCGGAGCCCCTGCATTCGGTAGCTGAGCTCGGACCAATGCGCCTGCATTTCGGCGCGTGAAGCATTGTAAACAATACGGCCATCATGGATCACGGTCAATTGCTGGCGCTCGACCACGCGGCCGATGATACGGCTGACTTCACCAAGACCTGCCTGTGTCAAGACATCCAGCACATCGTCCGCTTCACTGGCGCGCACCTGAATCACCGCGCCCAGTTCTTCGTTGAACAACGCCGGCAGTAACGTGCCGTGATCATCGAGAATCAACTCCGCGCCAAACCGTCCGGCAAAGATCATTTCCCCGACCGTCGCGAGAAGGCCGCCGTCTGCTCTGTCATGGTAGGCCAACAGTTTGCCTTGCTGGTTCAGATTCTGTATCGCTTCGAAGAACGCTTTCAGCAAGCCCGGATCGTCAAGGTCGGGACTCGTATCGCCAAGCTGACGGTAGACCTGCGCCAATACCGAACCGCCGAGACGGTTTTTGCCCTGGCCGAGATCGATCAGCATCAGTACGCTGCCATGCGCCTGGCAAGACAGCTGCGGAGTCAGCGTTTTCTTGATCTCGGTGACCGGTGCAAACGCAGTGATGATCAATGACAGCGGCGCAGTCATGGTTTTTTCGCGATCTCCGTCTTTCCAGACCGTTTTCATCGACAGCGAATCCTTGCCGACCGGAATCGCAATGCCCAGCGCAGGACAAAGTTCCATGCCGACCGTTTCGACCGTGTCGAACAATGCCGCATCCTCACCCGGAACGCCGGCGGCAGCCATCCAGTTGGCGGACAGCTTGATATCGCTGAGCTTTTCAATCCGAGCGGCGGCGATATTGGTGATCGCTTCGCCGATCGCCATGCGGCCGGAGGCCGGCGCATCGATTACTGCCAGCGGGGTCCGCTCGCCCATCGCCATCGCTTCGCCGGTCTCGGCATAAAAGCCGGCAGCGGTTACCGCAACATCGGCGACCGGAATCTGCCAGGGGCCGACCATTTGGTCGCGAGCGACCAGTCCGGTCACCGAACGGTCGCCGATATGAATCAGGAAGCTTTTGTCCGCGACAGCCGGGAACGACAGTACGCGCTTGACCGCTTCGTGGATTTCAATCCCGCTCAAGTCGACTGACTGCAATGTCGCCTGTTGCCGTTTTACGTCCCGGTGCATCCGCGGCGGCTTGCCGAACAGGACCGACATCGGCAAATCGACCGGCGTATCGCCGAGCAGCGTGTCGTCGAGCCGCAGCTGCTCTTCGTCGGTCGCAACGCCGATCACTGCATACAGGCAATGTTCGCGTTCACAGAACGACTGGAATTGTTCGAGCGACGCGGGTTTGATCGCGACCACGTAACGTTCCTGCGCTTCGTTGCACCAGATCTGCATCGGCGACATGCCGATGTCGGCATTGTTCACCTTGCGCAGTTCGAAGCGGCCGCCGCGCTCGCAGTCATGAATGATTTCAGGCACCGCGTTCGATAAACCGCCTGCGCCGATGTCGTGGATTGAGACGATCGGCGAGTCGCTGCCTAGCGCGTTGCAGTGATTGATCACTTCCTGGCAGCGGCGCTGCATTTCCGGGTTTTCTCGCTGCACGGAAGCAAAATCGAGATCTTCGGTACTTTCACCGGAGGCCAGCGACGAGGCCGCGCCGCCGCCCAGCCCGATCAGCATGGCCGGGCCGCCGAGGATGATGATCAGCGATCCCGCTGGTATCGGTTGCTTGTTGACCAGCATAGGACGGATCGAGCCCAGGCCGCCGGCGATCATGATCGGCTTGTGATAACCGCGGTAATGGTTGCCTGCCGAACCCGGAGCCGGTTGTTCGTAGCTGCGGAAATAACCGGTCAGGTTCGGCCGGCCGAATTCGTTGTTGAACGCCGCGCCGCCGATCGGGCCTTCGAGCATGATATCCAGCGCGGAGGCGATCCGAGACGGCTTGCCGTAGTCTTCTTCCCACGGCTGCGCATAACCCGGGATTTTCAGGTGCGAGACCGAAAAGCCAGTCAGACCGGCTTTGGGTGTGGAGCCCCGGCCGGTCGCGCCTTCGTCGCGTATTTCGCCGCCGGAGCCGGTCGCGGCGCCCGGATGAGGAGAAATCGCGGTGGGGTGATTGTGCGTTTCGACCTTCATCAGGATGTGCGCGTCTTCCTCGATATAATCGTAAAGGCCGGTCACTGGATCGCGGCGGAAAACTCGATTGTTGAAACCTTCGATCACCGAGGCATTATCGCTGTAAGCGGACAAAATGCCTTCAGGGCTGTGCGTGGAAGTATTCCGGATCATCCCGAACAGGGTTTTGCCTTCCTGGACGCCGTCAATCGTCCAGTTTGCATTGAAGATTTTATGCCGGCAATGCTCGGAGTTCGCCTGTGCAAACATCATTAGTTCGACATCGGTCGGGTTTCTGCCCAGGCCCTCGAACGCGGCAACCAGATAGTCGATTTCATCTTCCGATAACGCCAGGCCCAAGGTCTGATTCGCCTGCAGTAACGCCGGCTTGCCCTGCTCAATGATGGCGACGCGCTGTAACGGTTGCGGCTCATGCTTGCTGAATAAATCCGGCGTATGATCGCCGTAGAACACACTCTGCGTCATCCGGTCATGCAGCAATGCCGCCAATTGCTGTTGTATCGACTCAGTCAAAGGCATTCCAGCTTGCAGGCTGTATTCAATGCCGCGTTCGATCCGATTCACCGAATCAAGTCCACAGCGCTGCGCAATTTCGGTGGCCTTGCTGGACCACGGCGAGAACGTGCCGGGGCGGGGTACGACTAACAGACGAATGCCTTCACGCGGAATTTCGGCAATGTCTGAACCGTAATTCAACAATTGCTTCAGAATATTTTGCTCATGGTCTTGCAGATCGCTCTCCAGATCAACGAAATGCATAAAGCGCGCCGACACGGATTGAATTTCCGGTTCAACGGCCTTTAAATCGGCTAGCAGTTTAGTAACGCGAAAATCGGAAAGTGCAACAGAGCCCGGAATAATCAACATGAATCGATAGAATAAAATGTAAAAATGTAGAGAGCGGGTGATACTCGGGAAAGTGCACAAAAAATGAACCCATCACCCAGGGATGGGCACGCGCTGCCTTCAACGGTAAATGCGTACCCTATTACTAATTTCCTTGAATGGTTCCGCCCAGCAACCGTAATAACTTGACCGCAGCGTCATCATCGGGGACCGGATTCAAGTCCTTGTCCGTTACCGCCAGATCGGTCTTGCCGTCGACCGGGATTAATTTGAGCAAATATTCTTTTTCGTTCGCCTCGAATCCTTTGAACAGAAAAATGGCCTCATCGAGCAGTGACCCGTCCTCGGCCTTCTTCGCGTCCGGATCGTACTGGACATAAAACAGCTTCTGATCCTGATCGCGCTGGGTCACTTCAATCGAATTGCGACTCAGCGCCTTGCTGACCAGATGCCAGGCTCTATCGGGTGAACGCGGGATTCTCAAGCGGCGCTCGCCGTCGGAAAAGCGTACCAGTTCAACCGGAACCTTTTCATTTTTGTCATCCTTGTTCTCTTCCGCTGTTTCCGGCTTTGTTTCAGGCTGTTCCTGCTGAACCGCTTCCCCAGTCTCTTCAGGTTGAGGAGACGGTTCGCTTTTTTCTTCCGGGGCGGTTTTATCCGAATCTTCGGTATTTTCAGCCGCTTTATTCATTGGCTCGGTTTCAGCCGTTTCCTCTTTTTCCTCTTTTAATAATGGCTCGCTCTCCGCTTTCGAAGCGGGCTCCACAGCCTTGCCTGCCGCCCCCTGGCTCAAGTCTTGAGGCAAGACTAACGGGGGGATTTCGGTCGTGAACTGATATTCTTTTTCCTTGTCCGGAAACAGGCTCTGAATATAGCTGCACGCTGATAGATTCAGCGTTGCCGCCATTACCGGCAAGAGGAAGTTTCTGCGCTTGATCATCGCGTTTTAAATGACTCCGGCTTGCCGCATTGCATTTCGGACGGCATCATAACAATCCGGCGTCAGCCAGGTCAGCGGCAGACGAATGCCGCGCGGCATCAGTCCCATCTCGGCGACCGCCCATTTGACCGGAATCGGATTGGATTGAATAAACAGGGTCTTATGCAGGCCGGTCAATTTCTCGTCGATCGCCCGCGCAGTTTCGGCATCGCCGGCCATTGCCGCTGCGAGCATTTGATGCACCAATTTCGGAGCGACATTGCCGGTCACCGTAATACTGCCATTGCCGCCCAATAGGCAAAATTCGCGGCTGGTCGCATCGTCGCCGGTATAAAGCGCGAAATCATCGCCGCACAACTCACGGATTTTTTGGACACGGGACAAGTCGCCGGTGGCTTCTTTCACGCCGACGATGTTTTTGAGTTTGGACAGGCGTCCTACCGTTTCCGGCAACATGTCGCAAGCGGTTCGTCCGGGTACGTTGTAGAGGATTTGCGGAATGTCGACCGCATCGTTGATGGCCTGATAATGCAGGAACAAGCCTTCTTGAGTCGGCTTGTTATAGTAAGGAGTTACCAGTAAACACGCATCGGCACCCAGATCCCTGGCGCGACGGGTCAGATGAATTGCCTCGGACGTCGAATTGGCGCCAGTTCCGGCAATTACTGGTATCTTGCCGTCAGCGAAGGCGATTGTCGAAGCAATCACATCGCAGTGCTCTTCTTCACTCAAGGTTGCCGATTCGCCGGTAGTCCCGACCGCCACGAGCCCATCGGTACCCTCCTCGATATGAAATTCGACCAGTTTTTTCAGACTTTCCTTGTCAACCTCGCCGTTTTCCAACATCGGTGTGACCAGCGCTACGATACTGCCTTGAATCATGAACTCCCTCGGTAAATTATGAATAGTACGAATTCTTCTATTATACCAAGCAAATCGGCAAAACTCAGCCTGTAATTATTAACGCCTTTATTACCCAAATTATTGAAATTCTGCAAGCAAATCAAAAATAATATAGAATGAGCGGTTAAATTTCATACATCTGGGCTGCAACGTCCATCTCCCATCCTACAGGTAAATTCATGACCCAAGCTGTTCCTTCATCACCCTCATTCCAGGATTTAGCACTTATCGAGCCCGTGCTGAAAGCGTTGGAGGATGTCGGTTATGAAACTCCCTCGCCGATTCAGGCGCAAGTGATTCCTTTCATGCTGAAAGGCAAAGACGTGCTCGGACAGGCGCAAACCGGCACCGGCAAAACCGCCGCTTTCGCGTTGCCGATTCTGTCGCGTATCGACCTGAAACAACGCGATCCGCAAGTCCTGGTCCTGGCGCCGACCCGTGAGCTGGCAATCCAGGTCGCCGAAGCATTTCATCGTTATGCGGCACATCTGAAAGGCTTCCATGTGCTGCCCATTTACGGCGGACAGGATTACAGTTCGCAACTTCGCCAACTCAACCGCGGTGCGCATGTGGTCGTCGGAACGCCGGGCCGGGTGATGGACCACATGCGGCGCGGCACGCTGAAACTGGATAATTTGCGCACGCTGGTGCTCGATGAAGCGGACGAAATGCTGCGCATGGGGTTTATCGACGATGTCGAATGGATCCTCGAACAGACTCCTAAAAGTCGGCAAATTGCGCTGTTTTCGGCAACGATGCCGCCTCCGATTCGAAAAATCGCGCAAGAATATTTGACCGATCCGGAACAGGTCACGATCAAGGTGACTACCGCCTCGGCAGAAAACATCCGTCAGCGCTTCTGGGTGGTCAGCGGTCTGCACAAACTGGACGCCCTGACCCGGATTCTCGAAGCGGAAACCTTCGATGGGATGATTATTTTCGTCAGAACCAAAACCGCGACGGTAGAACTGGCCGAACGTCTCGAAGCGCGCGGCTTTTCCGCCGCCGCGATCAACGGGGACATGTCGCAAGCCTTGCGCGAACGCGCGATCGCGAATCTAAAATCCGGCAAACTGGACATCCTGATCGCGACCGACGTGGCGGCACGGGGTCTTGATGTTGACCGGATCACCCATGTCGTCAATTATGACATTCCCTACGATACCGAATCGTATATCCACCGTATCGGCCGTACCGGACGTGCGGGGCGTACTGGCGATGCGATTCTGTTTGTCGCGCCCCGTGAAAGAAAGCTGCTTGGCAATATCGAAAAAGCCACCAAACAAAAAGTCGAGCAAATGGATCTGCCTTCGACCGAAGTGATCAACAATAAACGTATCGCACGTTTCAAGCAAAACATCACCGATACGTTGGCGGCCGAGGAATTGAGCTTCTACAGCCAACTGCTCGAACAATACCAAATGGAACACAATGTCAGCGCGCTCGAAATCGCTGCCGCACTGGCCAAATTGTTCCAGGGCGATGTGCCGTTATTGATGCAGCAGCCGCCGAAAAAAGCAAAAGAACACCGAGAGGAGTTCGCACGCTTGGAAGAAAGCCCAAAACGCGAACGCAAGAGTAAACGCACGGATGTGCCTGCCGGCATAGGAATGGAAATGTATCGGATCGAAGTCGGCCACAGGCACGGCGTCAAACCAGGTAACATCGTCGGCGCTATCGCGAACGAAACCGGTCTGGATGGAGAGCATATTGCGCGAATCAAGATCGAAGACGACTATAGTACGGTCGAACTGCCAGCCGGGATGCCCAAAGAGTTGTTCCAGGAGCTTAAAAAAATTCGTGTGGCTGGACAGCGGTTGAATATCTCGAAAATGAGCGAATCGGCTAAGCCTTCGACGGAAGCCAAGAAAGTTGTCAAAAGCAAAAAAAGGATGTCTTCGACTTCAAAAAAAGGCAAGGCAGCACGGCAGGATTAAGTTGACTGCCTAAAAAAGGATTACCAGTCAATTTGACTGGTAATCTCCAAAAAACCAAATAAGCCCTCCTCCTCGCCTTTAAGACACCTGCTTCGCAGGCCCCTCCTTTCGTTGTCGGGGCGCTAGATAAAAACCCGCAACCAAAATCACGTTGATGGATTTTAGTATCCATCAATTCGAATAACCAATATTCAATTCCAAGCTGATAATATTGTTTTAATGAATATGGATATTTAATTTATCTATTTTCTATACTTATTGTACCGTTATTTAAACGTTTACAATCTTTAACTCATATATGTAAACTGACCCGATGAGAAAACAAAATGGATATAAAAATATCACCGGAAAGAGAAAGTAAGTTTTTAACAACACATTTTCAACTTAGAGTTAACAAAAATGAAATTATTAGCGATTATACAACCAACCAACAAAGGTTTAACAAAAAGCTTTTCGGCTTATAGCCCGGATATACCCGGATGCATAGCAAACGGGGCGACTGAGGAAAAAGCTCTGGAAGCCCTGAAATCCATAATTACCCATCAAATACAAAGCCTGAAAAGGTTAGGGATGGACCCCCCAAAGCACTATTCCAAAGTAAAAGTCTTGGAGATTGACGCTCTTGAAAGACAACAAGAGGGGGAATATTTTGCAAGTTTAAGCCGCCTGCAATAACTCTATCCCGGTAAATTTAAATTGAGTGGGTCCTATTGGAAATAATTTATAGCCCGTTATCACTGGCTCAAAGTCAATATGGCCCTCCCGTTATCTTAAATCCACTCAAGCTCTTTTGTCTTACCTGATTGGTGCGGCCGCCAATCGTGTTCCCTTGTGCTCCTTGTAATTCAATCCGATTCATCGGCGAAAATCGATACGGACAGGCTTGGTCAGAAGGTATAGAAGTCCCGCTTTCCACTCGTTACCGCAACGAAAAAGTGAAAACGCAACTCTGATTAATGGGCGTCTGAATACGCTGATTGCCCAGCAGATCGGTTTAGTTTACAGATCGACAGCCAAAGTAAGACCTCAAATCCCCATAGCTCGTCGGGCGCTCTGACACACCGCTGTGTCGCCCGCGGATTCCTCCCTTGAGGCTTGTCCGACGCCTGCCCGCCAAGCTCTGTCGGTCATTGCCTGACCCCTGCGCACATGGGCAGCCATCAGACAACCCTTAACAGAAACAGTCACCCGCCACTTATCAGTGAACGGCTGATCGACTCTGAAAAGCAGCCGACCGGTCAGGATAGATGACAAACACCGCTAATCAGCGCTTCAAACAGCTTGGAAATGAATTACTGAGGTCGAAATAGACTCAATATCTGTTATTGTACTCAACCGGAGCGCGGGCATGCGGTCATTTCTCATTTTTTGGCTTTCCGGAGTCCGCGCCCGGTTGGCTTTCCGTTCAGCCACTGAACGCGGTGTTATTGCGTACGCAATATATTCAACAAAAAGAAGGAAAATAACGCCATGCCCAGCTATAAAGTCAAACTGAAATACAAACGAGAAATCGCAGAGGGAACGATGGCGTTCCATTTTGAAAAGCCTGCAGGGTTTGTCTACAAAGCCGGCCAATTCGCTGACTGTACCCTGATCAACCCTACTGAAACAGACGCCGAGGGGAACACACGCGCATTTTCATTGGCAAGCGCTCCTTACGAAGACGAGCTTATGGTGGCGACACGAATGCGTGACACTGCGTTCAAGCGGGTATTAAAAACAATGGAGCCAGGCACGGAAGTGACGCTGAATGCTCCGCATGGCTCGTTCACGTTGCACAACAAGGCGAGTGTTCCCGCTGTTTTCCTCACCGGCGGCATTGGCGTTGCCAGTGAGAAGCATTATTCTTCAAGCTGTTCACGATAAGGTTTCACACCGAATCTGGGTCTTTTATTCCAATCGAAAGCCGGAAGATGCGGCGTTTCTGGATGATTTGAGAGAATCCCACACTGCCAATCCAAACTATACCTTTGTCGGTACGATGACGCAGATGGAAAAGTCCAGCCGCGAGTGGCAGGGGGAAACCGGGGCTATCAGCAAAGCCATGCTGCTGAAATTTATTGAGGATTTGACGCTTCCCATCTACTACATCGACGGCCCTCCGGCTATGGTGAAGGCGATGCGGCAAATACTGAGCGAAGCGGGGGTTGACGACGACAACATCCGCACAGAAGAGTTTTCAGGCTACTGATGACGACTTAGGTGCTTACTAAAGGAGAATACCATGAGTGTTGCCGCTCAACCCTTGACTCCAGAGGACTCTGCGCTGTCTCCCTGGTGGCTACGCACCGTATTGATCGTGATGGTGCTGGGCTTTACCGGCCTGATCATCATCACTTCACTGGCCTACCGCAACGTTCCGCCGATCCCTGCACAGGTGCTTGATGCGCAAGGTGTTCGCCTGTTTACCGGTGACGACATCAGCTCAGGTCAGGCCATCTTTCTCAAATACGGATTGATGAACAACGGCAGTATCTGGGGACATGGCGCATACCTGGGGCCCGATTACTCGGCCGAGGCATTGCACCGTATCGGCGAGGATACCGCCACGGTCATTGCGCAGCAGCAATACCAACAGCCGCTGTCTGCGCTGACGCCTGGACAACTGGCGGCCGTGTATGCGCAAACCGCGGTCGAGTTAAAAACCAATCGTTATGACGCTGCCAGCGCAACGCTGCATCTGACCCTGCCGGAGACTGCCGCCTACCATCGACAGATTACTTACTGGACTGATTACTTCCTTGATCCCGCCCGTAATGGCGGGCTCAAGCGTGGACTCATTCGTGACCCGACTGAATTGCAGCAGTTTTCCGCATTCGTCACCTGGACGGCGTGGGCATCCGTGGCCAAACGTCCCGGTGAGAATTATTCCTATACCAACAACTTTCCGTACGATCCCCACGTGGGCAATACGCCGATACCCGACGCACTGCTGTGGAGTGCGTTGAGTCTTATCGTGCTGCTGGCCGGTATTGCCAGCGTGCTGTTGATGTTCGGCAAGTTCGATTATCTGGGCTGGATTAGCACCGGGCACCATGCGCACCCTCATCTGTTGCCTCATCAAGCCAGCGCCGGCCAACTGGCCCTGGTGAAGTTTTTTGTAGTGATGGCACTGCTGTTTCTTGCGCAGACTTTGGTGGGTGGCGCGGCGGCGCATTATCGAGCAGATCCTGGCAGTTTTTACGGCTTTCAGCTGGAGCGGCTATTTCCCAGCAATCTGATGCGCGCCTGGCATCTGCAAACTGCGGTTTTCTGGATCGCTACCGCTTATGTTGCCGCTGCCTTGTTTCTCGGCCGTTCGCTGCGCAATGATGAGCCACGCGGTTTCGCAGGTTGGGTGCATCTGCTATTCGTTGCCTTCGTCGTAGTCATCGGCGGCAGCCTGTTAGGCGAATGGGCGGGCATCTCGCAAATGCTGGGGCAATGGTGGTTCTGGCTTGGCAACCAGGGCTGGGAATACCTCGAACTCGGGCGTCTGTGGCAGTACCTGCTGATCGCCGGTCTGCTGGTATGGTTTGCGATTTTGTTGAAGCTGGTGCAGCCGGAGACTTTGAGCAAGCCGGCCGCGAAACCTTTGGTCAGGCTGTTCCTGCTGGCTTCCCTGGCGATCCCGCTGTTCTACACGCCGGCCCTGTTCTTTGGCGCCAAGACCCATTTCACCGTAGTCGATACCTGGCGCTTCTGGATCATTCATCTATGGGTCGAAGGTTTCTTTGAATTCTTTGTAACCACGATGGTGGCGCTGCTGTTTTATCAACTGGGCCTTACCCGGTGCAATGTGGCGCTGCGAGTGATTTATCTCGACGCCATCCTGTATTTCGCCGGTGGCCTGATCGGCACCGGTCATCACTGGTATTTTACCGGTCAGAGCAGTTTCAACATGGCGCTGTCGGCGATGGTTTCGGTACTGGAAGTGGTGCCGTTGACGCTGCTGACCCTGGATGCATGGGATTTCGTACGCACCACACGTGCTGACTGCGATGTCTGCGGCAAATCGGTAGCAATACCGCATAAATGGACATTCTACTTCTTGATGTCCGTGGGCTTCTGGAACTTTGTCGGCGCCGGTATCTTCGGCTTCCTGATTAACCTGCCGATCGTCAGCTACTATGAAGTCGGCACCCAACTGACGCCCAACCATGGTCATGCCGCGATGATGGGCGTATTCGGTATGCTGGCGATTGCGCTGATGGTCTTCGTATTGCGCCAGACCAGCCCCCATGCACACTGGGCGGAAATCGAGAAATACCTTAAGGTCGGATTTTGGGGTACCAACGTCGGCCTGATGCTGATGCTAAGCTTGAGCTTGTTCCCCAGCGGAGTGTTACAGGTCTGGGATGTAGTCCAGCATGGGTACTGGCACGCGCGCAGCCTTGATTACATCGGTAGCGAGCGCTCGCGACTGATCGAATGGTTACGGCTGCCGGGCGACCTGGTATTTATTCTATTCGGTGCCATGCCGTTGGTGATCGCATCCATCAAAGGCTGGCTGGAGGTGCGTCGACAGTCGACGGATTGACAGTCTTTCGATGAAATGCAACACCGCAGTGTGTGGATGGTTTTATCAGGCGTGTTGAAGTAATAAAACCTATCTTAAAGGATCGATGGCAAAACAGGCAAGATCGAAGACCGACCCCCTCAAAGAGGGCAGCGCTACCGTTGTAAGCTTGACACCCTGCAAGACGTGCGACGGGAGATGGCCAAGGTTTATCGCGAGTCAAGATCGGAGCTTGTATTATCAAGTCGTGCTTTTCAAAGGATAATAAACCGTGAAAACACACCTGAGGGGCACCTCAGGTTTAGGCGTCAAAGGTAAACCCCGATTATCTTTGGATATTGACCGGTTTATCAACGATCACGTGATCGTCGGCTTCACCCGGTTGTGACGCGATGGGTGACACGTATTCACTCGCCAGGACCGGCCTTAGCCGCCTTCTGATATTGTGTGTCGATCTTCGCTTGAAACGAGTATTTGGCAGGGTATCCGAGGCCTCGGATACCCTTTAAAATTTCGCCGTAAAGCCTAAGCGAAAGCTGATCGGCTCCACAGGATGAAAATGGAAATCGTCAACGCCCGCCGAGGCTCTCACCGGGCAAGCGCGATGTGTAGAAATAAGTAATGCCATCGTCCCTACGGTTCAGCAGGTTGAATACTTCCGCCTGAAAGCTCAGGTTTTTAGTTACCTCATATCCGAGCATGGCTGAGACCAGCAGGGTGGATCCCGAACGTTGGGCGCCGCTTTCATCCAGCGAGCGCGGCCCAAAATAGCGTAGCCGGGGGCCGCCAAAAAAACCGCCGTAGACATCATGAAATGTCGTTCCGGCGGCGATCACCGTTTCTATCGAATTCGTTATGTGATTGCCGATGCCCGGTTCGGTGTTACGGAAGCGCGCACGGGAGACGCTGACATCGGCATCGAAGGCGATCCAGTCGGCGGGGGAGTAGTAATTGGCGAATTCAATCCCGTAGCGGCGGCTCGGACGGCTGGCCTCGGTGGTTCCTGCGTCGCCGACAAATAACAGCTCCGAATCGAGATCCAACCACCAGAGCGACAAGGTGCTTTGCAATCCCTTCACCCAGGTCGAGCGTGCACCGACCTCTGCGCCATAAGTGCGTACCAGGGAAGAAGCCCGATCGACGGCTGTGCCGCTGGCCGGGTCAATGCGGGTGTTGATGCCGCGGGCATCGTTGCTGTGATAGCCAAGACCGCCGTTGAGGTAAAATTCTGTTTCCGCCCAAGGGCCCAAGACAACGCCGAGTTTGGGGCTTACCAACCCGTCATAGCGCTCCCCGGTATTTTGAGGGATATTGCTCTGGCTGACATCAAAGCGGAAGCCATCGAAGCACACCCCCGCGCTGGTACGCAGCCAGCGATTCCATTGGGTTTTATTTTCCGCATAGGGACTGAGACTGGTGACCCAGAGGGTGTCCTGGCGAGTCACCGCGTATTGGCTTTGGGCGTGCGTCTTGGTTAAGCCGTTCTGGATGTTGTCGTTACGGAGCTGTAGGCCTACTGTCGTTTCGGAGTCGGCAGCGCCCAGCTTGTGGAACCAGGTGTGGCTACCCTTGAAGCCGGTCGTCCAGCGATCATCGGGTTGCCCAAACTGGTCGCCGCAAGTGTTAAAAACAGAAGGGTCAATTTTTTCACCCGGAGTAGAGGGTAAGCCTCTGCAGCCTTGGGGATTAGTGCCCTCATTATTATCCAAAAAGAAGGTAAAGTTCGAAAACAGATTCAGCGTGGAATAGATGCCGTAAGCCATTAACTGGGTTTCACTGTGGTCGTCCTGGCGGTGCCATTCCCCGGTCACGCTGTAGCGTTGGCTACGGCCGCCGTCGGTCGGGTCGAGAGCGTCAAACCGGCCGATCATTCCCTGGTCTACCGCGCGTCTGGCGATTTGGTCGGTGGACCGCCAGTCGGAGTGCGTTGCCATACCGGTGAGACTCCAGCCGCGATCGGCATCCTCTTGGCTATAACGCAAGAGGCCGTTGAATTTCAAATAGTCATTGCCTACGCTCCAGGGGCCGTTATTGTGGACCGTTTCTCCGGCATACAACAAATGGCCACCCCCCAGCATTTGGGAACCCGCCGCCAACCCCCGGTAATAATCAAAGCTGCCGCCGGTAAACTTAAACAGGTGTTGGGGCAAATTCTTAACGTAATGGATGTTGGCGGAGCCGGTACTGGAGAAGTCTCCGTTTTCAGCATAATAGTTGCCTTTTTTGTATTCCAGCGTTTCTATTAACTCGGGAATGAGGAAGTTGGTGTCGGTCCAACCTTGTCCATGCGAATGGGATAACTGGTTA
This sequence comes from Methylomicrobium sp., assembly GCA_051061015.1. Taxonomy (GTDB): domain Bacteria; phylum Pseudomonadota; class Gammaproteobacteria; order Methylococcales; family Methylomonadaceae; genus Methylomicrobium. Next base: position 3,757 of record JBPFEG010000065.1, on the reverse strand, counting down.
ACCGGCACGCCTTCAATCTGGGTTAGAAAATCGGTGCCGTGGTCGAGGTTAAATCCCCGCAAGAAATATTGGTTGGCTTTGCCTTCGCCGCTGTGCTGGGTCGCGATCAGGCCGGGGACGGTTTCCAAGACTTCGGCCGGCCGGGTTATCGGCCGATATTGAAGCTGGGCTTGCCCCACATTGCCTTGCGAGGCGCTGTCGGCAATGCCTATTTGCGAATCGGCCCGCTCCGTCACAACGATTTCATCGAGTTCTACATCTTCTTTATTACGGGTTATTGGTACGGTTTCTATATGAGTTTCAGTGGTATTCTCAGCTATCGACCGGTCCTTTTCCTGGGCATGGACGCTACTGTTAAGAAAAAAGGCAAACGCAAAAATCACCAGGCGGGCGGTCAGTATGCCCGCGCCGTGCAGCAGAAGCGTCGCCAGCATGAAGCCCAAAGCGAAGGAGATGAGGCTGGCCGAAGCGGGCATTTCCTGGCCGTGCGCATAGCCATGGAAAAAGGCGAAAAATCCGACGATGAGTAAACTGACGGTGGCCCGGAAACGGATTTTTCGGACGATCAGCACGCCGAAAACGAGCACAGAAAGCAGAATCATTATTTCCGCGCCCGGAACGGCTGGGCCCGCCACTCCAGCAAGACCGCCGAGACTCATGACGCCAACAAAAGCAAGCGGAAGCTGCCAGATTGTTCGGCTCCGCAGTTGCGCGGCCCATATACCGACCGCTACCATGGTCAGGAGATGATCCCAGCCATGCAGGGGATGATTGAAGCCATCAGCCCAGCCGTTTATAGCGCTACTGCCCGTGTGAGCCTGAACGAAAATGGGCGTTAGCAATAACGCCAAAAGAAACAGCGCTCTGCGATGGATGATTTCCAACCTTCTGTTATTTCGACAGGGCATGGGATATTCCCTAATAGTTAAAAAGGATATCCAAATAGTATTGACTCAGCAGTTTATTTGCAATAAAGGCGTGTAAGTATAAACCCTAATTTTGACTTCAATTCAGCCTGCACCAGGTTCAAATGGCGGCGGGTGACAGGACTGCTTGTTTTACCTCTAATAAACTGGAGCAGCGCCAGTATACGCAACTACCAACCGTAGACCGGGTGATCGTTCATCATGGCGATGAGGATCAGGCCGAAGCGCGGTGGCTGGCCGAGGAACCGAGGCAGCCGTTGCTTGCCGGATGTGCTGGTCGTACGCGTGATCCTCGGGCCGTCAATGATGATGTATTGATCCACATATACGAGCCGGGGTAACCCGGCTTTTTGCGATTGGCGGAGCCCTAAGCCGAACACGGCATTGGGGACTGGATAGGAACAGATGGCTTGATCGGGAGCGACTGCTGTCATATGTAACGGAGATAAAACCCTCAACTTAAAACCAGACTTCACGTGAATCGAGGGGTACAGCTTTGACACTGGTAACTAACCTGGTAACTTTTGACTCTAAGTCACACTATAGAACCCCCAAAGATGAAGCCCAAGGACACCAAACATTTACGACTCAGATATAACACTTGGGGGATACATTACAAAATTCCCGAACGTCTCAAGAACCACCCACGGTTCAACACGCGGGACTTGATGACGTGTATGACGCCTGGAAGCAGGTGATAAAAAAATCCAGTCCGATGAGTTCGATGATGGGAATCCAGAGTTAAAAAGGGAATACCCTTCCTTTTTAATTGACCATATCGTAGATGAAGCAAGAAAAAAGTTTGGGGTTGACCCAGAAACCGGAGAACCTTTGCAGTTTTCGGAAGATCATCAGCTGATACTTGATGTGGTCAACAACAGGCAACCAGTAAAACATAAACGGTTGACGTTCATCACCGGGAAACTGCTGGAGGAATATAAAGCTAACAAGAAGGCGGATGAAACAATATTCAAGATCAGACGGTCGGCTGATTGGTTTCTGGGTCATATCGTTCAAGATGATATCGACATTGAAGTGATCGATTTCGACCAAGTACGTGGCTTCATCACTCAAGATTTGAACGCAGGCGTATCGGGATCAACGATCAACGGCCACCTATACGGACTCAAACAGATCTGGGATCGAGCCAAAAGTTCGAAGCCGGTATCCGGGGAGAATCCGTTCAGTAAACACAGGGTTGCTAAGGACTCACAGTCTTATGACATTTATGAGTGGCACGAGATCAAGACCATGTACGACGCAGCGGAGGACGATCTAAAGATTTTGATTCACACAGCCGCAACCACCGGAGCTAGAATCAACGAGTTACTGACCGCCGAGGTGATGATTTTAAAGACGAGCATACAGGAGCGGCCTTGTTGTATGTTCAAATTCAAAGGCAAGGGTAAGACGGAGCAATCCACCCGAGCGGTCCCCCTGCACCCTACCCTACAATTACCCGATGGCTTTACGTTCAAGATGTCTGACAGAACAGTAACCCGTCGATTCAGAGAACTGAAGGAGAAGACTCTGGATCATCCGATAAACATCACCACGGGCAAACCAAGGAAGTTATCCTTTCATTCGTTCCGGTCGACAGTCGTAACCGAGCTGATTGAGAAACATCATATCAATGAGAAGGTAGTCCGGATCCGTAACCGGACACCTTGCGGGCTCGGCTAAGGTGGGATCGATCAAAACGTACTTGAAACCTGAAGACCTGGAGTCGAAGTTTCAGACGGTCTCGAGGTTACCTTGGAATTGGTGAAGCGGCTAATTAATGCAAGTTTGGCTGGATAAGAGTTGCTTTCCTTCTTGTTTTAATCCTTCAACCATAACCAGATCACACCAACAATATTTGGTATTGCTTGCGTACATTGGGTAATAGCCTAGAAGGTAACCTCTCTGTTCAGCGTCAGCAAGAAGCTTAGCTGTGTGCTGGAACGCATCAATATCAATTACGGTATCACCCTCGGGACTGAACACGTATTTACCTGCATGAATTTCTGTTAATAAGAATACAAGGTTAGTCATATTTTTATTGTTTAAGCGGCACAAAGTAGCCTGAGTATTGATATTCGTGTTAATTACGTTGTTGATTTTTACGTTGTGCAAGGGAATCTTAAACCTCTAAAACCTGTACTTGTGAAAGGTTCTTGAAGGGGGCAAGTGCGAGTTCTTTACGGCTGTTGATTTGGTGAGTAATATCGGCTTTCAGGGCTTCGAGCGCCTTGTCTGCGGTCGGTCCATGGGCGATACAGCCGGGAATATCTGGGCAATAGGCCGAATAGGTGGTGGACAAGCCTCTGTTGGACGGTTGGACAATCGCAGCTAATTTCATCGGCTATAACTTTAATGAGAGGTAAAAAATCTCCTAGTCTCCATTCCCTTAAGAAGGCCATTCGATCTTAACGATCATCAGTAGCTTCTTTTTGATGCATATTACATCGGAGATCGCGCGAGATGAAATACGTGCGTGCACGTACGTAGAATGACGGATTAAGTCCCCGAAATAAAGGACATCTGTGTTGAAAGCTGAAAACCTGGAGCCCAAGTTTCAGACCGTGTCTAAGTTCTCTTGGAGTTGGTGATAATCCGGTCAACCTTGAGTTGGCTAGAAAGAAGTTGCTCTCCGGCTGGACTCAAACCTTCAACCAGAATCAGGTCGAGCGAGGACTCAGCGGCATTATCTGTGTGATTCATAGACATCATTTCAATTTTTTCAATGCCAAGTCGACCTTGTAGTTAGCCTCTTGTAACCTCTCGGATGACGCGTCGTAATTCTTTATGACCTCATCCGAGTATGGCGTTTGATCGGCTAACTCGAAGTA
>JBPFEG010000064.1:0-103416 GCA_051061015.1 Methylomicrobium sp. | reverse complement strand
AGTTGAAAACATGTTCGGACGACTCAAGGATTGGCGCCGCATTGCCATGCGCTATGATCGCTGCGCCCATACCTTCTTCTCAGCCATTCTTATCGCCGCCACTGTGATCTTCTACCTCAATTAATGAGTCCTGAGCCTAGTGCAATGCCGGCTAGAAAGATGACCGGAAGCTTGCGAGGATAAGCCAGAGAGAAAACCATGAGGAAAAGGGTAATTGAGTCATGACCGACCCAAAAATAAGCAGTCGCCGAAACCGGAAGTACGCTGAATAACACTAACGAAGTTCTTGCCAACTGATCGGGAAACCAGGAAAAAATGGCTTTTATAAAGAGCAATGAGAATGCGAAAGAAAATGCCAAATGGAATAGGCAAAGTGATTTTAAGGTTGTTGCTCCTAAAAGCCAAGCTAGGAAGGAGCCGAGCCAACTCCAAAATTGATAGTGAAAGTTTGGATTTGAAAAAGGATTGATAAATGGGTTTTGCGCCATTGCCTGATATTCTATTACAGTAAATCTAATTCCTGTTTTGAAGAGAGTTATCCAGAAGACTACCAGGATCAGCCTAAGCGGGGACGATGTATAAATAAAATCTTCTATTTTTTTATTATATGCATGGATAATCCGTCTTTATTAAAGTTATCCGCATAAGATGTCGAATAACCCCATATTATTAAATAAATCGATATTAAAATTATACTCGTTTAATGAAAAGAGTACCGGTAATGTTTGACGGTGAGTGCTGGGAGCGAAAGTCTCCTGAACGATGTATGCTTGTTGATTTGTTGCTCAGAGCTTAAAAGTTATCAGAAATAGTCCTCTGTTCTAGCCATGCCCCTTTTTTTAATTGAACTGACATTAATACTGCCCATATCAAAAGTGCAGCAAAGCTTATTCGCGTAAGAATTTTACGAATAAAGGGCGGATTCAGCGTTAAGTGGATATCGTTATTACCCGCAATAGTTTGAACCAGAATTAGGCCATTGCTGCTGATATCGATCTCGCATGCCGAATTATTGATTACACATTGCCAGCCTGGAAAAAACCACCTTTTTATTTCGATTGAGAGGGGGGTGGAAGTTTTAATGTTAAATTTTATTTCTGTGCCGGTCTCCTTTTCTACATTTATCATTGAGAAAAGTCCTTGATCGATCAGTAAGGACCGATTTTCTTGACCGTAGTGTTTTAATTTCATTATCGCCGTTTTAGGCAAATATTCATCCGCTTCGGTTGTTGTGAATATTATTCTCTTGATATCGTTTCCGGAAATAACAGAAGTCAAACGGCTATTCAAGTTTTCGGACACGGAAAGTTTTGTGGTCAATAATGGTAAAGTATTGATAACACATAACGAAAGGATAATGAATTCTAATTTACCGTAGGTAGTAATATTACGCTTTTTGCAATAAATTGGGAGCAAGAGTCCTGCTAGAACCGAAATGATTAATGCGAGTGGCCCCATCATTCTCCATGGAAACTGAAACAAGGATAGGTATGTTATGTTTTCCCACAAAGGCAGGCTTGATTCAAACTGGAGGAAAATCAATAGAAATGCGAAAAGGAGATTACAGAGTATAAGTTTTAGGATTGCTGACTTTTCCTGATTCCAAGTAATCCAAAAAATCAATAAAGCGAATATGATTACTACCAGGTTAAGAAAGCCCATCGAAATATTGCTTGAGCTCGTAAAAAAAGTCTGTACTGGTTTAAAATGATGATGAAAGTCTGTCTCTCCGAATGTCAATTGCTCAACATGAACGAGATCCTTATAGTATAGTGCCGGCATCCAGAAAAAGGCGGACAGCAACAGGCCCAGTATCAACCCCCCTAAAATAAAAGGCCAGGTTTTTTTCCATGGGCTATCCCAGTAAAGTATCGGCGCGATACCTAACAGCATTACTATGATCGTTAGTGATGTTAAATTATGAGCGAGGATCACCAATGCTAAGCCTGCGGCCAATAAAAGGCTGCCATAAAGAGGTTCTTTTTTGATTTTGATTAAGCCATAGAGAGAGATTGGCGCAAGGCATAAAGCTGCAAATTCAGAATTCGCGATACGAATAAATTTATCGCCTATGAGGTAAGGGTTTAAAATAAAAAAATAAACGGCTACTCGAGCGGCGCAATTATTGACTGACGATTTTCCCCCTAAAGTTTCCTGCACTAGAAGATAAATTCCTATAGCACTCACGACGGTAAAAAAACACATGGCTCCCATGCTTCCGGCAATAATTGAGCCTGTCAGCGCATAAAATATTGCTGCAACAAACATGTAAAAGGGGGCATAGAATAAAAAAATTGGCGAGCCAAATCCTCCATACAGGTCTTCCGCCCAGTAAGGAGGAAACTGGCGATTGGCCAAGGCAAGCTGGTATTCTTTAACTCTGATCAAGCCGTGAATGGAATCGTCACTTAGAGGGTGTCCCTGCGCTAGATAGGGAATTAAGCTGACAATGAGGGCAAAAATCGTATAGATTAAGGGTGATTGCTTAAGTGGCATCTATTATTCGCAGATGGGGGTCAGAGGAAGATAAAAGAATTTAATAGGGGAATTCTACTTCTATCATTCCGTTTTATCCCGAGAGAGGATAACCTCGCTTGATCAATTCGTCGGTACCAGCTTAAATTGCTGTATATTGAGCTAAATATTTTTATTTTTCCAGGTAAATAACGAAGAAAAATAGTAGTTACAGATCGAACCCGCGAATGCGCCGACAAGAGCCGCAATCACCCAATTTTTTTGCTGGTGGAGATAGACGAAGTTGGCCGATTCAATGTTTATTACGGCGCCGAACGAGCATACGAGATAAAAGCTCAATAAACCAGACATGAGTTTTCGGCCTCTGATGCGTTGGTCGCGGTAGGTGAAATTGTTGTTGATAAAATAATTGCTGGTCATTGCAACATAGGTCGCAATGGTTTGAGCCAACAGGAATTGTAACTCTGCGAGCAGGTGAACAGCCCATAAAGTTAATAGGTGCACACCTGTTCCCATTAATCCCACTATGGCGAATAAAATAAATCTTAATGGGATAAACTTGAAAAGTAATTTATGTATATCGCGCATTATTTTAATTTATGAACAGTTTGACTAGCTTTCTCAATGAGGAATGGAATAGAGTTCACCTGATTCTTCCGACTTTCTCAATCAAATCCGAATTTGTTGGGGAACTGGCCGATAAGTTCGCTAGCCCTTTCTATTTGTTTTTTATAAATAACGATCGAGTGTATTGGCTGTATTTATTATCCGCTTTTACGATAGCTTTTTTTCTGTATCTTGTCCATAAAGAGGATTATGCCAAAGCAGGAGTTGGCACTCTCGATTTCATTTTTCCAAAAAAAATCATTTTTCATCGTTCAGCACTGAACGACTATCTGTTTTTTTATGCGGATATGCTGTTTCAGAGCGCTTTTATCGGGGTGCTTTTTTCATCGCTCTCTCTCGTCGTCTTCCGTTTCATAGACTCCCATCTCGGTCTTTGGTGGCCTTATTTTGAAGGATGGCTGCTCGGCGTCCCGGGAATGGGGATGTTGATCACCTTGTTTCTGGCGCTGGTCGCCGATTTCGGTTTGTTTTTGAGCCATTATTTACAGCATAAGATTCCGTGGCTGTGGGAGTTTCACAAAGTCCATCATTCGGCTGAAGTGATGACGCCAATCACAGTCTTTCGAATGCATCCGGTCGATAGTTTGCTTAACTTCGGAGTTGTCGGCATTTTATCCGGGACTGCCTTAGGCTGCGTGGTATTTTTGTTCGGCAACACTTTGAGCCTTTATAACGTGGCTGGCGTCAATAGCGTTTTGATTTTTTTCTATTTCGCCGGCTACAATCTCAGGCATTCTCACGTTTGGTGGAGCTGGGGGCCAGTGTTGAGCCGGATATTTATCAGCCCGGCGCAGCATCAGATTCATCACAGTGCTGCGCCACAGCATTTCGATAAGAATATGGGGTTTACATTTGCGATCTGGGACGGGTTATTCGACACCCTCTATGTCCCAAAGGAAAAGGAAACGCTGACGTTCGGCCTGGGACCGAAAGAAAATGAAAAATTCTCTACCTTTTGGAGCCTGTATCTGATGCCCTTTATCAATCTTGCGCAAAATTTTCGCCTGGGCATGCTGCTGCAGCCCAAACGCTACCTGTCAGTGCTGGTGTTTCTGCTCGTGGTCGGGCCGGCAATTTACTTGAGTCAGATCGGCATCTCATCGGTACCAGCCCTCGGCAGTGTTTACCTTGAGGATATGACCTGGCAGGAAGTGCGGGATGCGGTCAAGGCAGGTTCAATGACCGCGATCGTACCCACTGGCGGAACGGAGCAAAACGGCCCACATGTGATACTCGGCAAGCACAACTATATCGTGAAGTATACCGCCGGGAAGATAGCCGAAAAACTGGGCCATGCGCTGGTCGCGCCGGTTGTGACCTATGTGCCGGAGGGGGGCATTTCGCCACCGGATGGCCATATGCGGTTTACCGGGACGCTTTCGGTCGCCGAGGCGACGTTCGAGGCGGTGCTGGAGGCAACCGCGGAAAGCCTGAAACAGCACGGATTTAAAGTGATTGCATTCGTCGGCGACAGCGGCGGCAACCAGGCGGCGCAACAGCACGTGGCCGAACGATTGACGCGTTCATGGCAGGATTCGGGCGTCCGGGTGATTCAGGTCAATGACTATTATCAGAATAATGGACAGATTGGGTATTTGGCGAACCAGGGTTTTTCTGCTCCGCAGATTGGAGGGCATGCCGGGATTCGGGACACGTCCGAATTGATGTTCGTGCAGGCGGCTGGAGTTCGAAACCGATTCAAGCAGGATCATAGCGGCGCCGATTTCTCCCTGATCGGCGCAGATGGCGATGCAAGCAAGGCGAGCCCGGCCCTGGGGCGGATTCTGCTGGATTTAAAGATCGATGCGGCAGTCAAGCAGATACAAAACGTTTTGCATTCCGAGACTTTGCAATTAAAAACCGATAACGGTACGTAAGCTGGACAGTTTTGCTTTTTGACGGGAGAGGGGCAGGGCTGAAGGAGAAAAATAAAGGCTTTCTTTTATCCCCTCTCCCTAAAACCCTCTCCTCCAAGGGGAGAGGGAGATTGGGTTTTACTTAACGGCTTTGAGGTCATTCCCGGATACGGATCAGATCGTGGCAGCCTTTGCAGGTCGCGGCGAGTTTGCCGAACTGGCTCTTGATCGCCGCCACATCGCCGCCGGCCGCGACTTTTTGCAGTTCGTTCGCTTCCTTGATAAAGCTGTCATTGATTTCCTTCGCTTCATCCTGTTTTTCGAAAAATTCCGGTTTCAGTCGGCTCGGTTTCCAGCCGGTGCCTTTATCTGTGCCAGCGCCGTAAAGTTTCTCGAAAACGCCTGTATTGGCGACCGCTGCGATCGCGTTAGCGGCAGCGGCCACCTCGTCCTTGTTGAAGGTGTCCGGATGATCGGAAGCCTGGGATTTGATCTTCGCGGTATTCCAGCTCAGAAAAGAATAAGCGGATTGGCGGAAGCGGATCTGGTCTTCAACGTCTCCGGCCAATGCAGTTCCGGTGATTGCGCCGAGTGCCAGCGCGATTGCCAGTCGGGTTTTCATCTTTATAGCTCCTTGTAATGGTTTCACAAATTAATGGTTAACAGGGTTACTGTCATTGCGTTAAGAGGCAGGAGGGAAAACGCCTCGATGATGCAATTGAGGCGCGTTATAGTTACAGCAGGGGGTTAATTTGAGGATTTAGTATCGGCTGTCGCGGTTTGTACGCCGACCAGCGGCGCCAGATACTCGATGAAACTGCCGCCCCAGACTCCCCAGACCGTCGAGATGGCAATCAGCAGGCTGAAAATCAGCGACAGGGTTCCGGTTGAGTAGTTCACTGCCGGGGCCAGGGTCTTCGGTATATGTTTTTTGCCGGTCAGCATGGGTAGGATCAGGTTGTGTTTTTTCACGCGCTGATAAAAGATGATCGCGGCGAGATGCAGCCCGACCAGGCCAATCAGCAAATTGACGATCTTGATGTGCCAGCCGCTGAGCGTGTCGCTGCTATCCTTGTCGATCAGGTTGAACAGCGGCCCTTCGAAAGCGATGTCATCGTTCGCGAACAAGCCGGTGCCGACCAGGACGGACAATGTGCCGAGCAATGCCAGTACCGCCAGCGCGCCGGCCGGGTTATGGCCGATGCCTTGCCAATGGCCTTTGAAGTATGCAATCAACCGCGGTAAGGTAGGAAAGAAATCGTTGAAGCGGGCATGCCGGCCGCCGACGAAACCCCAGAGTAAACGGAACACCAGCAGGCCCAACACCAGAGTGCCGAAACGGCCATGCCAGTCGGTCCATTCTCCGCCTGCCTTGCCGCTGGCATAGGTCCCCACCACGGCCACGACCAGCAGCCAGTGAAACACCCGTAGCGGCCAATCCCAGACTTGCGTTTCGATTTTCATGACATACTCCTGTAGGACTAGCCGCGCAAATGTTTGTTGAAGAAAGCGATGGTTCTGTCCCAGGCCAGTTTTGCGGCCGCCGCGTCGTAACGCGGAGTCGTGTCGTTGTTGAAACCGTGCTGTACGCCGGGATAAATGAAGGCTTCGTAGTCGACGCCGGCCTTTTTCAGGGCTTGTTCGTAAGCCGGCCAGCCGGCATTGATCCGATCGTCGGCGCCTGCATAATGTAAGAGCAAGGGTGCCTTGATTTTGGCGGTATCTTCTGCAGACGGTTGTGCGCCGTAAAACGGAACGCCGGCGGCCAGATCGGGCAATTGGGTCGCTAGGTAATTGACGATGCCGCCGCCGTAGCAGAAGCCGACCGCGCCGACCTTGCCGTTGCCTTCCGGCAGTTTTTTCAACGCCTGAGCTGCGGCGAGAAAATCGGCCTGGTTTTTGCTTTTATCCAGATTTTTAAACAATTCTCTGGCCTTGTCTTCGTCGCCGGGATAGCCGCCCAGCGTAAACAGCGCATTCGGTGCGAAGGCGAGGAAATTATCCAGCGCCAGCCGGCGGGCGATGTCTTCGATATGGGGGTTCAATCCCCGGTTTTCGTGAACGACCAGAACCAACGGCAGTTTGCCTTCGGCCTTGGCGGGCTGTGCCAGATAACCGCGGATCTTGCCGTTGCCGAGCGGCGACGGGTACTCGACATAGCGGGTGGTGATGCGCGGATCGTTGTCGGTTACTTGTTGCGCCTGGGCGAAACGCGGATTCAACGCTTCCAGCAGCGCTTCCGCACTCAATCCTAGCAAGGCGTATTTGGGTACGGAAGACAGGAAATCCCGGCGCGAGATATCGCCGTGTACGTATTTATCGAACAGTTTCAGTGCTTCCGGATGGAAGTCATTGGCCGTTTTGCGAGCCATGAAAAATCTCCTGAGGATAAGTGAAAATGTCAAATTTGTGGTTTTTAAAAGGCAATCCTCGTAGGGTGGTTTAAGACGCACATTGGAACGGTATCTAATAGTTCATTGGCTTTTGCCGCGCGTCGTAACCCACCCTACATCTCAGCTAGGCGCGGTCAGCACCGACAGTTTGGTAATGCCGGCGCGTTCGATCGCGGCCATTACCTTCGCGACGACCCCATACTGCACACCTTCGTCAGCATTCAGGTTCAACGCCAGTTCGGGGTTGGCCGTCTGGCGCGTTCTTAATTCATTTTCGACCGCATCGACCGCGATTTCCTGTTTATCGATGAAGACCTTGCCTTGCGCATCCACGCTCAGATAAACCGGGGCTTTTTCCTCGGGAGGCGCGGTTTCGGCGGTTTTCGGGAGATTTACATGCACCGCGTTGGTTAGCAGCGGCGCGGTCACGATGAACACCACCAGCAGCACCAGCATCACGTCGACCAGCGGCGTGACGTTGATTTCGCCCATCACGTCGCCTTCGTCTTCTTGTGTTTTAAAGGCCATTACGCATGCGCCTCCGTAGCCGCGATCAGATCGTCATGATGGTCTTTGGATGTCGCTTTTTTGCCGCCGTTAATTTCGGTCAGACGTGCCGCGTTTGTGGGTTTATTCCCGGCGCGTTCAATGATGAACGAAGCTTTCAGGGCCAGGTGCACGAAGTCGATCGCAAAATCGTCCAGAAAGGCCCAGACTACTTTATTTCGGCGGATGAAGAAGTTGTAGCCGACCACAGCCGGTACTGCGACCGCGATGCCGACGGCAGTCGCGATCAAGGCTTCGCCGATCGGGCCCGCTACTACTTCCAGGCTGGCCGAGCCGCTTTTACTGATGTTGGTCAGGGCACCCATGATGCCCCATACGGTGCCGAACAGGCCGACGAACGGCGAGATGCTGCCGATCGTTGCGAGTACTGCCAGTCCGCTTTCGAGCGAACCGCGTTCTTTTTGCATTTGCTGACGCAGGCGACGGTCCAGCAGTTCCTGTCTGTCCCAGGTGTGTTCCAGGTCATGCGTGGAGGCACCGGCGTCGGTTTCGATCAGCGTCGAAAAACCAATCCCGGCGACCCGTGCAGCGGGGCCTTTCTGATGATCAAGCTGAGCGGCGGCCTGAATACTGGGCGCGCTCCAGAACTCCTTGCTGTAACGGCGGTTGTGGTAGAAAATCCGCAGGTGCTGGATGCCTTTGGTCAGGATCAGGGCCCAGGTGACTACGGATGCACCGATTAAAGTGTCCAGTGTGCCGTCTACGATAAAGCTGGTGGGTATATTAGCCATTGAAGTATCCTCAGGATAAGTTGAAATTGATTGGAACGGTAACCCAGCCGGCGATCGGAGTATCGCCGCGCTTGGCGGGTACGAAAGACCACTGCTTGACGGTTTTGACCGCCGCATCGTCCAGCACTTTCTGGCCGCTGGACTTGATTACATTGACCTGGTCCGGTTTGCCGTCGGGCTTGACATGAATCTTCATTACCACCTTGCCCTCCCATCCCCGTTCCATCGCGATTTCAGGGTATTCCGGCGCCGGATTGTGCAGATAATCCGCTCCGGCGGTCGGGGCAGTAATTTTTTCCTGCACGACCGGTGGCGGTGGGGCCGGCGGCGCCGGAGGAGCCTGAACCGGTGCAGTCGGTGCGTTGGAGATCGCAGGCGCCGGTTCCGGAACTGGCGCCTGCTCGACAACTTTCGGAGGTGCCCGTTTGGGCTTTTGGGGTTTCAGCGGCACGACTTTCTTTACGGGCGGCTTGGGCTTTGCGACTGGTGGGGGCGGTGCGACCGGTTTCGGCTGCGGCCTGGAGAGAGTGATTTGGACTTTGGGCAACAGCTTGACCGGTTCGACGATCTCCTGTTCAAGCGCTGCGCCGTCAAAATGCCGGACGAAACCGGTATGGAGGAGAATCGACAGCACGCCCAGCAGTAGATAATCGAGTGGCTTGCGGTCGCGGTCATCGCCGGTGTATTTGAAATTGGCCAGCACCTTGCTCAGCGGCGCTGGCGAGAAATCCGCGGCAGATAGTGCGGCGGCGGGGTTCAGTGAAACCGTACCGTCCGGTTGCCAGTCCAGAGACGGGCCGGCCGACGCAAAGGGTTTGGTAAATGGTAAAGGACTGCTCATTGCGATGTTCCTGTTAAGTAACCGTTGCTCAGAGATTCTTCCGATCCGGTCGATGCGCTTTTTCAGTGCGGGTCAGGTGAAACATAAGACCGGCGATTCGATTAAGCGGAATCCGTTGTGCAAACACAAAAAAAACGGCTTTTGTTGATTGAGGCGTTTTACACAGGTGATAGCAGGAGACGTGCCAGTTTGAATGTAAATCGGAATTTGATGGGGTTGTTTCGATTTAAATAACTTATATGTGTCTGTTATTTATAATGTTAATGATCAACAAAATGATAAAAATGGCGTGCGGGCCGGCGAATAAAATTTCGCTTTATGGGCAGAAAGAATTTATAGCTGTTTGTTAATCATCAGATTTGGTTGCCCTCTGCTGGCTGGGTGTTGATAGGTCAGCAGTCGGCCTCATAGATCGAGCATGCCTTGTATCCCCGGCTTTTTGAAGGTTTCAGAGGCGAATGATTTTGGCATTTGTCAGTACAAAGGGTCATCGAGAGCGGAAATGCCTGGGATCGATCTCAACAAATAGGTGCGGGGGCGCCGCCTTTAAAAAATGGCTTCCTCAAAGCGGCTTAAGGAGAGAGGGAAGGAGAAGAGTCGTGCGTGAAGCTGTTAGAGCATTTTCGGTTTGGGGATATAGCCTGTTGTAGGGGCGAATTCATTCGCCCTAACCACAATATGAAAACGCTCTGACTTACAACAATGATCCTTAAAACAGCCGTTAACTGGGGAGCATTAGCCTTACTCCACCGGCAAAATCAAATAATCGGTCCATTTGCGGTCGCCGTCGGCCTCGTCCTTCGTCGGCAGCAAACGGTCGTTCCAGCCGCCGCCCAGGGCCTTGACCAGCAACACCGAAGCGTTCAATTGTTCGCCTTTCAGCTGCACCGCAGTTTGCTGATTCGATAATGCTTCGGTCTGCGCGGTCATCACGTTCAAATAACTGACGGTGCCGGCCCTGTACTGGTTAATCGTTAGCGCCAGGGCCTGTTCGGCGGCGGCGACGGCTTTTTCCTGCACCTGGAACTCTTCCTGAAGAATACGCAAGGCGGCCAGGTTGTCCTCGACCTCCTGAAAGCCGGTCAGCACGGTCTGTCGGTAGGCGGCGACGGTGGCGTCATGTGCGGCGATGGCCTGTTGATACTGGGCGTTCTTGACGCCGCCGTCGAACACGGTCAGCGCCGCGCCTGCCGGTCCCAGCGCCCAGTAACGGCGCGCCATCGTGAACAGCGTGTCGATATCGCTGGTTTGATAGCCGCCGCTGACGGCCAGATTTAAGGACGGGAAATAGGCGGCCTTGGCGATACCGATCTTGGCATTCGCGGCGGCGACCTGGCGTTCGGCGGCTGCGATGTCGGGGCGGCGTTCGAGCAGTTCGGACGGCAGGCTGACCGGAATCGAAGGCGGCTGGAGCCGTATCGGCGACGACGGCAGCGATAACTCCGCCGGCGTCTTGCCGATCAATACTGCGATCGCATGTTCGAGCCTGGCCCGCTGTACGCCAAGATTGATGGCCTGGGCGCGGGCCGATTCGAGTTGCGCCTCGGCCTGCACCACATCGGCCTTGCTAGCGACGCCGACCGCATAACGGTTTTTCGTGATCTCGAGCGTTTTAGTATAGGCGGCTACGGTTTTGTCGAGCAGGGCTTTCTGTGCGTCCAGCGTCTGCAACTGGAAGTAGTTTTGCGCCAGCATGGCCTGGCTGGACAGGATCAGCCCCTGCAAGGTCGCGGCGCTGGCCTGGGCGCTGCCGGTATTGGCTTCCACTTGGCGGCGGATTCTGCCCCACAAATCGGGCTCCCAGACCGCGCCGGCGCCGAGGCCGAACAGGTTTCTAATCCCGGGCACCGCGATACTTTGGCCCGAGGCGGCCTGGAAGCGGCTGACCTGGCCTGTCAGCGTCGCGACCGGCAGCAGGGACGATTGCGACGACTGCACCAGATGCTGGGCCTGACGGTACTGCGCCTCGGCCTGAGCCACCGACTGATTGGCGTCGGCCACCTGTTCGACCAGTTCATTCAACTTTGGGTCGTTGAAGAGCTGCCACCATTTCTGCGGCAGCGCGGTGTCGTGCGGCTGCGCGGGCTTCCAGCCTTTCGCCTCCTTGAATTCGTCGGTAACGGCCGCCTTCGGGCGAACATGGTCGGGACCCAGCATGCAGCCGGCAAGCGGAAGGCTGATCAGGGTTAAAATGATCATAGGGCTAATGCGCAAATTCATGCAAATCTCAGACAAACTCAGGCAGGTTCGCCCGCTTTCTCGGCGGGATGGTTAGAAAATCGGGAGAGGAAATCCAGGCGGAGGCGGTCAAGATACAGATAGACCACCGACGTGGTATAGAGGGTCAGCAACTGGCTGAAGATCAGACCGCCGATGATCGTGATGCCGAGCGGATGCCGCAGTTCCGAACCTACGCCGCTGCCCAGCATCAACGGCAACGCGCCCAGGAGCGCGGCCAGCGTGGTCATCAGAATCGGCCGGAAGCGCAGCAGGCAGGCCTGGAAAATCGCCTCGCCGGGGGGCATCTTGTGCTTGCGCTCCGCCTCCAGCGCGAAGTCGATCATCATGATTGCGTTTTTCTTCACGATGCCGATCAGCAGAATGATGCCGATAATCCCGAAGATGCCCAGATCCTCGCCGGCCAGGAGCAACGCGAGCAGGGCGCCGACACCGGCGGAAGGCAGTGTCGACAGGATCGTCAACGGATGGATGTAGCTCTCGTACAAGACTCCGAGCACAATGTAGACGGTCACGATCGCAGCCAGGATCAGCCACAGAGTATTGCCGAGCGAGGCGTTAAACGCCTGCGCTGCGCCCTGGTAGCGGGTACGGATGCTGAGCGGCAAGCCGATGTCCTGCTTGACCTGATCGATCACGCGTACCGCATCGCCGAGCGCGGCGCCCGTCGCCAGATTGAACGACAGCGTCGCGACCGGGAATTGGTCGAGATGATTGATCGACAGCGGCGTCGGACGTTCGGAAATTTCGGCAATCTCGGACAGCGGCACCTGACTGCCGTTGCCGGACGGGATGCGCAGGTCGTTCAACGAGGCGGGGCCTTTCTGGGCCTCGGGATCTACTTCCAGCACCACCCGGTACTGGTTCGACTGGGTAAAAATGGTTGATACCTGGCGTTGTCCGTAGGCACTGTAGAGCATGTCGTCGATCGTCGCGGTGGTGATCCCGAGGCGGCTGGCAGTACTGCGATCGATGTTTACATAGACTTGCCGGCCCTGGTCCTGCACATCGCTGGCGACCTCGTCAAATTCAGGATGGCTGGACAGTTTCGCGGCCAATGCCTGGGTCCAGCGGTTCAGTTCATCGATGTTCGGGCTTTCGAGCGTAAACTGGTATTGCGTGCGGCTGACCTGGTTTTCCATCGTCAAATCCTGCACCGCTTGCAGATACAGTTTTACATCGGCCACGTCGGACAGCTTCGGCTTCAGCCGGACGATCACCTCGGCGGCGCTGGCCCCTCGTTCTTCCCGTGGCTTCAGATTGATCAGGAAGCGGCCGGCATTCGGGGTCGTGTTGATGCCGTCGACGCCGATGAACGACGACAGACTCTCGACCGCCGGATCCTCCATAATCCGCCTGCCGAGCGCCTGCTGGTATTCGCTCATTGCCGCGAACGAGACGTTTTGTAGCGCCTCGGAGAAACCCTGGATCAGGCCGGTATCCTGCGGCGGGAAAAAGCCTTTGGGGATGAAGACATACAGCGCCACCGTCAACGCCACGGTCGCGGCAAACACCGACATGGTCATGACCTGATGCCGCATTACCCAGGCCAGGCTGCGGCCGTAACCGGCGATCAGGCGATCGAACCAGCCGTCGCCGTTGATGGGGTCATGTTCGAGCCCTTGGCGCAGCAGTCGGGCACACATCATCGGCGTCAAAGTCAGCGACACGAGCGCCGAAATCAGGATCGCGACCGCGAGCGTAATCGCAAACTCCCGAAACAGCCGGCCGACCACGTCGCCCATGAACAACAGCGGTATCAGTACCGCGACCAGCGAAAAGGTCAGCGAGATGATGGTAAAGCCGATCTGCTCGGAGCCTTTCAGCGCGGCTTTCAGCGGCGATTCGCCGCGCTCGATATAGCGGGAGATGTTTTCGATCACGACGATCGCGTCGTCGACCACGAAGCCGGTCGCGATGGTCAGCGCCATCAGGGTCAGGTTGTTGATACTGAAATCGGCCAGATACATCACCGCGAAGGTGCCCACCAACGACAGCGGCACCGCGATGCCGGGAATGACCGTGGCCGGCACGTTGCGCAGGAACAGGAAGATTACCATCACGACCAGCGCAATCGCCAGCAGCAGTTCGAATTGCACATCATGAACCGAGGCGCGGATCGTGACTGTGCGGTCGGTCAGCGGGAGCACTTCGACGTTCAGCGGCAGCGAGGCCTGCAATTGCGGCAACAATGCCTTGATGCGTTCGACCACTTCGATCACGTTGGCGCCCGGCTGGCGCTGGATGTTCAAGATTACCGCCGGCGACGCATTGGCCCAGGCCGCCAGCCGGGTATTTTCAGCATCATCGATTACATTGGCGACCTCGGCCAGATGCACCGGCGCGCCATTCCGATACGCCACCACCAGCTCGCGATATTCGGCGGCCGAGCGCAATTGATCGTTGCTGTCGATGATCGCCGAGCGCAGCGGGCCGTTGAATATGCCTTTCGGCTGGTTCACATTGGTCGCCGCGATCGCGCGGCGCAGGTCTTCCAGACTGATGCCGTAAGCGGCCAGCGCCTGATGATTGGCCTGAATACGCACGGCCGGACGCTGGCCGCCGCTCAGGCTGACCATGCCGACGCCGGGCAACTGCGAGAGCTTCTGCGCGATCCGGGTATCGACCAGATCCTGGACCTTGTATAACGGCAGGGTTTTCGAACTGACCGCCAGCGTCACGATCGGCGTGTCGGCCGGGTTGACTTTGCTGTAAATCGGCGGCTGCGGCAAGTCGCCCGGCAGAAAAGTCGCCGCGGCATTGATTGCCGCCTGCACGGTCTGCTCGGCAATATCCAGGTCCAGTTCGAGCGCGAACTGCAAGGTAATGACCGAGGCGCCGCCGGAACTGGTCGACGACATTTGCGTGAGACCCGGCATTTGCCCGAACTGACGCTCTAAAGGCGCGGTGACGATCGACGTCATCACTTCCGGACTGGCGCCCGGATACAGCGTCACGATCTGAATGGTCGGATAATCGACCTGCGGCAAGGCCGACACCGGCAACAGTCGGTAGGCAAGAATGCCGACCAGCAGCATCGCGACCATCAGCAGCGACGTCGCGACCGGGCGTAAAATGAAGGACCGCGAGGGGTTGAAGTTGGGCGAACCCTGGCCTGAATGATTCATAGTCAGCTGCGTTGCTCGCGTTTACCGGGCTGGGCTTGCGGCTTCAGAAGCGATTCGGGGCTGGAGGCTACCGCCTGGCCGTCCCTTTCGGCGATATCGGCCTTGCCGCCGTCGCGCAGGTGGTCGAACCCTTCTATCACCACGGCTTCATGAGCGGTTAGATTGCTTAATACCGCGACCTTGTCGGCGGCGCTCGGTCCCAATGTCACGCGGCGTTGCTGTACGCCTGCATCCGGGCCGATCACATAAACGAAAGCGCCCTGGCTATCGTATTGAACCGCCGCGCTGGACACCTGAGTCACGTCATGCAGGGTATCCAGCAGCATCTTGACGTTCACGAACTGATTCGCAAACAGACTGCCTTCGCTATTGTCGAATTGCGCCTTCAGCTTCAACGTGCCGGTGCCCGGATCGATCTGATTGTCGATCGCCAGCAATTTGCCGACGGCCAGCCGTATCTTGCCGGCACGATCATAGGCTTCGACGCTGACAGACTGGTTGGAATGCAGTCGCCGGATCAAGGGCTGCACCTTGTCTTCCGGGAGCGTGAATACCACATTGATCGGCTGTATCTGCGTGATCACGACCAGACCGTTGGCATCGCCGGTTCTGACCAGATTGCCCTGATCGATCTGCCTGAGACCCACGCGGCCTGAGATCGGGGCGGTCAGTTTTGCATAGGCGAGCTGCAACCTGGCATTGTTGACCTGCGCCTTATCCATTTCCACGCTGCCGCGGTATTGTTTGACCTGGGTGTCCTGAGCCATCACCTGTTGGGCGGCAATCGAGTCCTGAGTGAGCAATGTCTGATACCGTGCATGATCGAGTTCGGCGTTTTTCAGCAACGCTTCATCGCGCAGCAACTGGCCTTCAGCCTGCTGCAACTGTACCTGAAACGGACGCGGATCGATTTCGGCCAACAGATCGCCCTGCTTGACCATCTGTCCTTCGGTGAAGACGACTCTCACCAGTTCCCCGTCGACCCGCGGCCTGACCGTAACGGTGCGCAAGGCCGTCACCGTTCCCAAACCGTTCAGATACACCGGAAAATCGGCCTTTGTCACGGTTTCAACCGCCACCGCTGGAAAGCCGACATCGCCGCCGCGCAGAGTCTTGCCGGCTCCTCTCTCGGGTGTGGCTGCCTTGCTCTCCGCGCGGTGGCCTGCATATAAGCCGGCGGAAGCCAGTGCGATGATCAGCAGGACGGCGGGAAAAATAAAGCGGCGCAAGCGGCTGCTCTGCGGTATTAAACGCGGATCAGGGATGGGGCTTGGCATGGGTTAATTGTGGGTAAGGGTGCGAATGGCTTCGATCCCGGCCAGCGAAAATTGCACGACATGGTCGGCATAAGCCTTGATGTCACTCAGATCAGAAGGGTGGCTGTGCTGGGGATGAACCTGTTGTATCTGCTTCAACCTCAGCAATTGAAAGCACTGGCCCATGATGCTGTCGTGGCAATATTGCAGATGACGGTCATCGGCGGTATGGCCCAGACATTCTTTTAGAAGACCGAACAGCTGCCGGCGTTGCGGGTCGATTTCCTTTTCCAGAATGTCCGCCAGCAAACGGGTGGGGCGGGCCATTTCCTTATGCATGATTGCAAACGAATAGCCGTTGTGATCGGCAACGCGCTGGATTAGCGAGTGTATCCGTCCGGCCAGCCGTTGTTCCGGTGAGGCATCCACGGCGACGCAGCCTTCGGGCGGATGCCGTATCAGTTCGTGATTGAAAGCAAAGCGCCAGGATTCCAGGTAAAGGGTTTCCTTGTCCCGGAAGTGATAGTTGACCGAAGCGATATTGGTTTGAGCCTGTTCGCAGATTTCAGCTATCGTCGCTTCCTGAAAGCCTTTCTCGGCAAAGATGCGGCAGGCGGCGGTCAAGAGACGGTTGCGCGTGCGCTCCGATTTTTTTTTCAGATCAGTCATGCAGGTCGATTAGAGTTTAGAGATGAGCCGGATAATTGAAATTTTGAATTCAAATAGGCTTTAGACTAAGCAGGCTTTGTGCCATCTGATAAGCTAATGTTTTAAATGGATATTTAGCCTGAGTGTCGGATGCAGGCTGCTGGCGGGACAGCAGTTTTTGTTTGATGGGTGTTGGTTGAGCAGCAGTTTTTAGAAGTTAGCTATGTTCTGAGTATTCTCAAGGTGTAATTTTTCGGCATGGCTAAAAAGCGGATTTCGAGGTAGATATTCTGAGAATCTTTAACCATGCGTCATGTCGCAATAACCGATGATGTCCCGGACCCGTTGCCGGGTCGGAGACAACACAGCGGTAATCTTATCTGGCGCTGGTCTGCAGGCCGATAGCGGTGCGCAAATCGTCCAGTGTCGCGACGCGCGGCCCATGCAGGGCGGCTATCTTGTCGACGTCCAGCTTCAATTTGCGGATAGTGTCGAAAAGATTGACAGAGTAGGGATTCGGCGTGACGGGTGGAGGCACGTTGGCTGCGGTCGGCGTATAGGCATCGGCCTCGATCAGGATTTTTTCCTTGGGCAGATAGATCGCAGCGAATGCGTCGTTATGGCTATTGCCGGCCAGGGCCAGAATCTCGATCCGGCGATTCCCGTCCGACAGGACGTGCTTGCCGGTAAAAGATTCGAAGCGGGCTGGCCTTTTAGATTTTTCCAGGCGGTCGGGGTTGAGGGTGTGCGGCGCTGCCCAGACCTTTTCGTAATAAGCCTGATTCGGCTCGGACGTTACGATCGTGGCTCCCGCATCCGCAAAGGTGCGAAGGCCCCCGGCGTGGTCGAAATGGGCGTGAGTATTGATCAGGTATTTGACCGGTTTGTTCGGAAACACTTCCTGTAATTTGGCGATCAGCGCCAGCGACCGCTCCTCGTTCTGTGGCGCTTCGACCAGTACGATATGGTCTTTCTGGTCGATCGCGACGCTGTGATGAGTGCCGCCGGTCAGGTAATACACGCCATCGGCGAGCTTATTCGCGGTGACCTTAACGGCTGGCGCCTTGGCGGATTCCGGCGGAACGGCAATGCTGACGGTGGGGTTGGCTTTGACTTCGGCTACGTCGATGTCCAGGACCGGGTAGCCGCCCTGGCTGCGCGCGATATGGCCGGGAAACTGGATGCCGCCGAAATCCCGGTAATTGCTGTACCGGGTTTCGATCAGTGTATCGCCCAGTACCGGATTGTCTATCCAGGTTTGCACTTTCTCGAGTTGATGCTTGCTGTTCAGCAAGCCGACATAGCGGTATTTGCCGCCGATCACGAACGAGATTTCGGTGCCGCCATTCACGGGCTGCTGCTTGGCTTGATGCTGAAGCGCCGCTTTCAAAAAACCTTGGGGGCTGGCCCAGATTTCCGCGGCGCGTTCTTCCACGGCGGCCGGCTGCGCGGTAAGGGTCGGCGCCGGATTTTGCGCATTGGCGGCAGGCGGGGTCAGATTCCAGGCCGTAGAGCCGCTGATATATTGATCGACCTTTTGCACGGTCGGTACCGGACGATTGCGGCCGGGCTCGATGATTTGCTTGCGGCTGATCTGGACCCTGGCGCTGGCAGTGGCATAATCGATGTCGGCGCTATAGTTATTCAGTTCGAACGGCGGCCACGGTAAACCCGGATTCGGCGCCTGGCCGAATTGGTACCAGTGCCCGGTGCCGGAAAATTCGATCGACTTGATTCCGGCGGTGTCGGCGGCTGCGCTTGCCAGATCAAGGTGTTGAGCCTGCTGCGTGCCGCAGCCGTTCATGGCCAGCGTTGCGGCCAGGGTGGCCGCCTGAAACGATTTTGACATGGAATCTCCTGATGGGATTAAAGGAATAAAAATTGAGAATGAGCGACTGTATTCAGCAAGTCCCATACCAGAAGGCGTTAATGCCTATAAGCCTTGGTGTGACGACCGGAACAGGGGACCACAAGCCCGACAATTGATGAACTATCAGCAGGGATTGTTGACTGATTGCTGTTATAGAGACAGCCAATTAAAACGATTTCCGGCTTCTTGGGCTATGATTTGGCCATCAACTTTTCATTTGGCTTGCCTCCGGCTTCTACGACGCGCACAGTCTCGTCCTGTATCAGCAGGTCGGATGGGCTGGCGACCAATACTTCATTCGCGGCAATGCCTTCCAGTATCTCCACTTCACGGCCGAAATCCCGGCCTATTCTGACCGGGCGCAGATCGATCTTGCCGTTTTCATTCACGATCACGACATGAGTCCCGTCCTTGTCCATCACCAGCACATTGTCAGGCACCAGCAAAGGGCTCTCCTTAACCTTAACGTCGATCGCGATCTCCAGGTAAGCGCCGGGCAACAGTTTGCCGTCCACATTGAGCAGGGTGATTTCGGCCTGACGGGAGCGGGTGACAGGATCGAGCGCGCCGGCCACATGGTCGATGCGGGCGGTTAACGGGGTGCCTTGCGCGTCGAGCGGACGAACAGACACGGTCTGGCCGGTCTTGATTTCATCCGCATAAGTCTGCGGCACCCAGACGCTCAGGCGCAGCGGATCGGTTTGGGTCAGCGCGAACAATTCCTGGCTGCCTGTCCCGATCAGGCTGCCGACATCGACCGTGCGTCGGGTAATTACGCCGGCAAACGGCGCGACGACACGGCGGTAGTTTTCGATATTCTCGAGGCGTTTCACATTGGCTGCAGCGGCAGCCAGATCAGCTTCCGCCTGCAGGAAGGCAGCATGTTTTTCATCGACCTCCTGGAGTGGCGCGCCATCGGTCTGGCTCAACTGGTTCCAGCGTTGCCAGGTCGAACGGGCCAGTTCCCGCCGGGCTTTCACCTGGGCCAGCGCCGCCCGGCCTTGCGCCAGTTCGTGTTCCAGTTCCGGCACGTCGATCTCGGCCAGCAGTTCGCCCTTTTTGACGGTATCGCCGATCGTCTTGTGCCAGGCTTTCAGATAACCGTTGGTACGCGCGAAAACCTGGGTCTCGGCGTATCCTTTCAGGCTGGCCGGCAATACCAGCTTGTGCGAGGCCTCGCCGAGTCGTGGATGCACTGCAATTACGCTGCGCTGAAGACTTTCGGCGGTGCGTAGAACCAGACTTTCTGCAGCGCTCTGGTTCACCGCAAAGCGCCACGCGCCGGCGCTGAACAGCAGCAACAGAAGGGATGCTCCGGTGACGCCGGCGACGTTCAGGGTTCGCCTGGGCTTGGCAGTGGGAGGATGGGCAAACGCGGGCGAGATTTGGCTAGACATAAGGTTTTATCCTGTTATGGGTATTCGGTTCGTATGGGAGGGTTGCAGCCATCGATGCACCGTTACAAAAACAATCGGCACGAACAGCAGTGTCGAAGCGGTCGCGAAGGTCAAGCCGCCGATTACCGCGCGGCCGAGCGGCGCGTTCTGCTCGGCGCCTTCGCCCAAGCCGATCGCCATCGGCAGCATGCCTGCGATCATCGCGAAGGCGGTCATCAGCACAGGCCTGAGACGGGTCGCGGCGGCTTCCAGCGCGGCCGTCGCGGGCGGCACGCCTTCGTTCAAGCGATGGCGTGCGAACGAGACCAGCAGGATGCTGTTCGCGGTCACCACACCCATCGCCATGATGCTGCCGGTCAGAGCCGGAATGCTGAGCGTCGTGCCGGTCAGGTACAGCGTCCAGGCGATCCCGGCCAGTGCCGCGGGCAAGGCGCTGACGATGATGATCGGGTCCAGCCAGGACTGGAAATTCACCACCAGTAACAGATACAGCAGCACGATCGCGACCGCGAGACCGGAGGCCAGGCCGACGAAAGAGCTGTTCAGCGTTTCGATCTGGCCGCGCACGATCAGTTCGACGCCGCGGGGCAGGGCGGAGCGGTTTTCCTCGACCAGTTCGTCGATCTCGTCGCTGGCCGAGCCGAGATCTCGACCTTCGACGCTGGCGTAGACATTCAAGACATTGTTCGTGTTGTAATGGGTCACGGCCGCCGGCTGTTGCGACCGTTTCACCTTGACCAGATTGCCGAGCAGTTGTGGCTGGCCGTCGCTGCCTCCGCCGACCGGTGTGCGCAGCAGTGCGTCCAGACTGTCCAGCTTTAGAGGATTACCCATCACACCGACGTTTACGGTGTTGCCATTGTTCGGATTCAGCCAGTAGGAGGGGGCGGTCTGCATACTGCCGCTCAGGATTAGGAGCAGGTTTTGCGCGACATCGCTTGGCGACAGGCCGATTTGTTGCAATTGCTGGCGATTCATCTCCAGGTCCAGCGTCGGCCGGTTCAGGCGCTGGTAAATATGAGAATCGACGATGCCGGGGATCTGCCGCAGACGGTTTTGAAACGCTCGTACGACCGGCATCACCTCTTCCGGCTTGCCGCCGATGAACTGTACATCGATCGGCGCCGGCACCCCGAAATTCAATGTCTGGCTGACCTGATCGGCCGGCTGGAAAAAGAACTCCAGGGCGGGGAAGCGGCGCGGCAACTCGGCGCGCAGGGTCTTGATATAGTCGGCGCTCGGCGCATGCCCGCCGGGTGTCAGAGAAATCATGATCTCGGCGTCGGCGGTTTCGACGGTGCCGGAATTGCCGAACAGGGTATTCCGGGTACTGTACGGGCCGCCGATGATGTCCAGCATGTCGCTAAGTTCATGGTTCGGAATACGAGTGCGGATGAAGGCTTCTACCGCGTCGATCTGCTGCGGCATCTCCTCGATTCGGGTGCCGGATGCGGCTCGGATGTGCAGGCGGATCTGGCCGGCATCGACCGCCGGGAATAGGTCGCGCCCCAAGAGCGGCGTCAGTCCCAGAGACAGCAGGCAGAAGCCTAGAATCCCTGATCCGTAGCGCAATCGATGGTTGAGCAGATGGGTGGCCAATACGACATAATGGACTCGCAAGGCTTCGAAACCACGATCGAAACCCTTATGGAGGTGCCGGAAGTTGCGTGTAAACGCATTGCCCGGCGGCGGGTTCGCATCACCGTGGTGGCCGGCCATCACATACATCACCAGGGTCGGCACCAGCGTGCGCGAGAGCACGTAGGAAGCCAGCATCGCGAATACCACCGCTTCGGCCATCGGTACGAACAGGCTGCGCGCGACGCCGGTCAGGAAGAACATCGGCACGAATACGATGCAGATGCACAGGGTCGAGACGAATGCCGGCATCGCGATTTCGGCCGCGCCGTCCAGAATTGCCTGTCGCGGGTTCTTGCCGAGCAGCATCTGCCGCTCGACGTTTTCGATCTCGACCGTCGCGTCATCGACCAGAATGCCGACCGCCAGCGCGAGGCCGCCCATCGTCATCAGGTTGATCGTTTCGCCGATCAGATAAAGCATGATCAGCGAGACCATGATCGACAGTGGGATCGACACCGCGATGATCGAGGTAGTGCGCCAGTTGCCGAGAAACAGCAGAAGCATCGCGGCGGTCAGGCCGGCGGCGATCAGCGCCTCATGCAGTACATTGCCGATCGCCGCCTTCACAAACAGCGACTGGTCGAACATCAGTCGCATGTTGATCCCTTCCGGCATCAAGTCAAGCATCTTCGGGATCGCCTGTTTGACGTGTTCGACCACTTCCAGCGTGGAGGTGCTGCCCACCTTGAAAATTGAGGTCAGGATGCCGCGTTCGCCGTTCTGGCGGGCGATCGTCGTGACTGGGGCGGCGCCGTCGCGGACGTTCGCGACATCGCGGATCAGCGTGGTCGCCCCGTGATCGGTGCGTACCGGAAGCTCGCCGAGGCGCGGGATCGCAGCGATTGCGCCGTTCAGCGTCACGTTGTATTCGGTGGAGCCTATCTTGATTGTGCCGGTCGGCAGGATAAGATTTTGTTCGGCCAGTGCATCCGAAAGGTCTGTGGGCGTCAGCCCACGGGCCAGCAGGGCAGGCACGTCGGTATCCAGGGTGATTTGCCGGCTCTTGGCGCCGAACGGGTTGGTCATCGCAACGCCGCGTTTGGCTTGCAGCACATTGCGGACGATATTGTTGGTCAGATCGTTTACCTCCGTTTCCGGCACCGTGCTGCTGGAAATGCCAAGCTGCACCAGGGGCAGGTCGGCTGCGGAGTATTGAATCACCTGCGGCGGCGCGACATTGGTCGGTAGCGAGCGGTAGACCGAATTGCTGCTGGACATTACCTGCGCGATCGCGGTCCGGATGTCGGTGCCTGGATGGAAAAATACCTTGATCACGGCCGCGCCCGCGTAAGACAGCGACTCGCTGTGTTCGATTCCGTCGATCAGCGTCATCGACCGTTCGACCGAGCCGGTTAGTCGGTCGGCGATTTCTTTCGCGGTCATGCCGTTGTACTGCCACAGCATTGCGACGACAGGGATGTCGATAGACGGAAAAATGTCGGTTGGCATTTTGCGCAAGACATAGGGCGTGGACAAAAGAATCAGCAGGGCCGCCACCACGAAGGTATAGGGACGGCGGAGGGCAATTTGAACGATCCACATGAAAGGGCTGAACGATCCGTTGTAACTAAGCCTGAATTGAAAAAGCGTTAATCTGGCTATGAAGCAATTTGCATACCAGTCTGGGAGGTATCTCTTATCGCCCGCCGTCCGGCAGTAATTGGCGTAAAGGGGGTACTCGAAGAAGCGGTCTTGTTGAAAAAACAGCAAAGCACAAACAGCGGGTGTTTGAAAATCAGCAGCTTGCTGGCCCGGTTGAAGTGATGATTCGAGCGGCCTTCGGACTGGGGATCAGCAGGAATGCGTTTTGTTGTGCAGGCGTAGCAGGCGCTGGGGGAAGGGGATTCACCGGGTCGGCAAAGAATGGGCTTTGTCAGAGAGATAGAGAGGGGTCGTGCTTCTTCTTAATGGATACGTTATCTATCTATTTTCTATCCTTATATCGCCATTTTTTAGCATATACAATCAATAAGTTATATATATAAAATTCTGCCTCTAGGAGAACCAACGCGAAATAACAATATCAAACAGATATGGGAATAGGGGGGGAAGGAAAAGTCAACAATCAACTTATAAGTTCGTATTATGAAAACAACATTACTCGCCATTATCCAACCGATCAATAAGGGTTTAGCAAAAAGTTTTTCGGCTTATTGCCCGGATATTCCCGGCTGTATGGCCCATGGTCCCACTGAGGAGAAAGCGCTGGAAGCCCTTCAAGCAACCCTGATTCATCAATTACATACTTTAAAAAATCTCGGACTGGAACCTCCTGCGACTCATTGCAAAATAAGGATCCTAGAGGTGGAAACAGTAGAACAACAACAAAATGACTACATGTTTGCCAATAGGAACTACGTCCATTAACTTAATAAATTTGCATAAGCTGGGTTAATCCTTCTCTATCTGAGGGGGCTGAAGGTATTCACTGGAATATGGATTTTACAGGGTCGAAGCCGATATAAGGCCCCCGAAATAGCTCCATTTTGCTCCCGCGTTTTTTCGACAAGGCTCCCGGTTTCCTATCATTGTAAATGGCTGCAAAACCTTTGGTCAGGCTGTTTCTGCTGGCTTCTTTGCCATTCCGTTGCTCTGCTTCGGATTTCTAATCAATCTGCCTATCGTCCGTCCAGCATGGGTATTGGTACGCGCGCAGACTTGACTATATTGGAAGTGAACGATCGCACTTGATCGTGAGTCTACAACTGAGGAGCGACGTTAAATTTATCCTTTTTGGCGCCCTGCTGTTGGTAATTGCCTGCGGGGTGGTTGTGTATGCATCGCCAGTCCCCTGCTAACGTTTTTATTCAATGCCATACAGCATACAGCGCGGTAGAGATAGTTTTAGCAATAAAGCCTATCTATGATTGTTGGTTATAAACGGGCCGCGATAGCGGGACTTTGGGCTGGCATAAATGCCGTTAGCGAATTCAACTTATCCATGAAGCAGCCAGAAAATGATCGACTCAGGATTAAAAGGGCATATGAACTTCCGGACAGGGATGACGGGCGGCGTATCCTTGTGGACAGGCTCTGGCCGCGCGGTTTGGCAAAAGAAAAAGCCCGCATTGATCTGTGGCTAAAAGAGATTGCGCCCAGCACGGAACTCCGGAAATGGTTTGATCACGACCCGGCGCGGTGGGAAGAGTTCAAGGAACGGTATCTCGCTGAACTCAAGGATAATAGCGAGCAAATCCGACTCCTAAAGCAAGAACTGGACAAGGGCATCGTGACGCTCGTCTATGCGGCAAAGGACGAAGCCCATAACCAGGCGGTTGTGATTCAGGAAAACAGCTGGCTATTCCGTTAACTGGAGAATGGCCCCTTGCGCCAGAACAGACATGATGCAGAGGTTATGAATTCGAGAAAATGCCGACGATTTCCCAACGACTGAAGCGCAAGCCAGACGCCAGGAAGAAAAGTTCATGAATCCGGTGTGCCATTCGATGATGCCAGCGGAGTTAGTTTGCATGAGTGGATGGGAGTGACGCGCGAAATCTTTTTCGATTCAAAGCAGATTAAGTTCATTTAAATAACAGCTTGTGATCGTACGCATGGATTACAACTTATTAAATAAAAGCAGAAGGAGTTGATTATGAATATATTTAATGAAGCTATTGAGATGCATGCTCTATGGAAAACGATTTTTAAAAAACATATAGAAGAGGGAATTCTCCAGGACATCAATAAAGTCGGAGACTGCCATGCTTGCGATCTAGGCCGCTGGATTTATAAGGAAGGTATTCGTTATAACCATTTGTCCTCATTCGAATCCATGTGTATTGCCCATGAGCATTTTCATCGTACTGCTGCGGAGGTAATTTATCATGTCAATAAAAATAATATACCTAAAGCAAGATCACTTTTAGCCATTGACGGGGCTTTCTCTCAAAGTTCCTCTAAACTAATCAGGGCTTTAATGGACTGCAGCAAAGATTTAACGGATTCTGTGGTAAAAGGTTTAACAAATAAACATAAAGTAAAGGACATACTACTGTACAAAGAAGATAAAAATATCATTTCTATTAACGGAGATGCATCTGCTATGGATGCGATAAAAATGATGGTTAATCATAATGTTGGGTCAATAGCGATCAGCATGAACGGGAGGTTTCTGGGTATTTTTACAGAACGCAGTTATATGCAGCATATTGTTTATAAAGGCGAATGCTGCTTAAAAACGCCTGTTTCTGAGATGATCGATATTGGAGTGATGTATGTTAATCCTGATGATTTTGTCGAGCAGTGTCTGCTATTAATGACAACCAGTCATATACGCCATTTACCTGTTGTGGATCATGAAGGAAAATTGGTTGGAATGATCAGTATTGGAGATGTAATAAAAGAAATTGTATCAGATGACGGTGATACAATCTCACAGCTGGAAAATTACGTCCATAATACTTATGGTAGTCAATAGCTATACCCTCATTTTTGCACAGCAGTATCCCATGTAAGGAGGTAAATATGAAAATTATTTTTTTGCTGCTGGGTTTTCTCGCGATTCTTGTCAATAATCCTCTATATGCCTGTGATATTGTTGATAAAAGAGATATCCATAAGGGTGACATGCCAGGTGTGGCAGGCTTTTGTTCAAACACTGGCGAGAAAATTGAATGTTACGATGAAGGCGAATACTATGGTGGAATAACCTGTGATGGTTCGCAAGGGGTCTACAGCGGTTACAATTTGATGAATCTGATCTACTCCGCTTGCAACTGTTCGCCTGAAGATGAGGAAAATATTGAAGAGCAGCTGCAACGGGAGCTTAGCCAATAAAACAGAATTCGGCGAAGGGTCGTTGTTTGTTAAAAAAATAAAAGGCAATAAAAAACCCGCCAGGATTTTGACCTGCGGGTTTTGGGAATTTGGTGGGGCGGCGGGAATTGAACCCGAGAGCAAGTTAGAATAATCAATCACTTATTACGTCCCTAGCCAATTTTGTGGCATTTTTAACCTAATACAATACTTTAAAGGCAATTACTACAGATTTTTAACGCAATGTCTAGAAAGATAAATAAATGTAAAATTTTTTATGCCGAGGAAAATTTTATGATTCTGCAAAATTTTCCAAAGAAACAATTTTTACTTGTACATTTATCACTTTTGGTAAACTACTTGAAATATTTTTTTCTTCCTGATTAATAAGCCTTGCCAAGTGGACTCTTCTGTGGGTTGGAATAGCATGATGAAATGGAGCAATAATGATCAGATATCGTTTTAAATTATGATTGCTAGAATATCTATCTGACAATTCGCTACAATAATTTATATGCAGCATTTGCTGAACAATTGAAATGGTATCATTAAATTTTTGAACTAATTCATTCCGAATTGAAGCTTTTAGCTTTTTTATTATAGGCTCAATTGTTAAATCTCTATCTGCGTTAGAATTTGTAAGGTCTTCAATTTGATCAACTATTTTATTTTGTTGTCGATATATGTCACTAAATTCAACAAGAGATAAAAGCTCATCGTCAGCAATATAGTCGACTGATTTATATTGGTTACAATTAATAAATTTTTTAATTCCCTCTTTATCTAGCTTATAGCCACTAATCGAAAGATTTATTTCATTCTCCAGTTCATCCATCTCATGGAGCATTATCTCTTTGTATAGGTTCCACTCTTGCATTAATGATCTTCCATAAACAGATCATAAAAAGGTTGCCCTAAGTCTTCTTGGATGGCTGCTATTTGCCTTAAAGGATAAGGGCCATTATCAATAGAATTTCCGTTAATATTGAGTTGATTGATGCCAAAGTGTTCATTTATTTCATTTTCTGGCACTTTTTCCATAATGTTTTCTACGCATTTCATCATATCAATACTATGACTGGCTATGACAACATTAACCCCGCTAATACTAAGATCATATAAAGCGTCAATCATAGTTTTTTGCCATAAAGGATGCAAATGAACTTCAGGTTCATCGATAAATAAAAAGCTGCCACTTGAAAGCACCCCTTTTTTCAATAATAGTGAGATGATGCCTAAATTTGTTATTCCTAATGCTGTATTATGCAAAGATACTGATGTTGTTTGGCCTTCTTCCTTAAACATCAGTTCTCCAGAATTTGAGATTGTTATTTCACCGCCAATCTCTGTATTAATTTTATTATATAATTCATTAATAGGGATATCTTTTGTCTGAGAGCCAATTAAATTTAGTAAATCATAAAAATATTTAGGTACCCCGCCTAGAATGTCTTTTTTATCATGTGACCCTAAACGGAAAAATCTCTTGCTTAGGCTGGTATTCACAAGTGCATCTTTTAGTTTCCAATATACTGGAGACTCTAAATAAACTACATTGTGTAGTTTTTGAATAGCATCAATACTATCTTTGTCTAGTCTTGTATTTAGATTTTCTCCAGTAATAATTACATTTCCCAGGGTGTCAAAATTAAATGTAATTGATTTCTCATTTGTTATTTTATAGTTCTTTAAATCACTCAGCTTTGAAACTTGAAAGTTTTCCTTAAGTGCATTGATAAAGCCAAAGTTGATTCCGTCAACTAAGCAGTTTATAGGTGCAGTTACTATTTGATTAAGTTCACTAATGAGTCGATTTATTACTTCAAGTTCTTTTTTTACATACCAAGACTTTTGTTTTCCGGATAGTTCTTCTATTATGAGTTGGTATGTTTCTTCTAGTTCTCTGATTGGTTCTTTTAGTAAATGAGTTTTTAATATTTGATTTGATACGGTATTTGAACCAAAAGCAATTTCAACTTCATGTTGAATATTGTCTATATTCATCAGAAAAATCTCAAAAAGAGCTTTTTCGTTAAGACTTTGTCTGCTGATATTTTGAGTTACATATTGAAATAGTCGCTTGATATTTTCAATTCTATCGTAAGCCTTGACTGTAACATGGTCAATATTAACTGTGCTAAAAAAGCTGTATAGAGATTTAGTTATAAAGCTTTTACCAGACGAATTTTTTCCTGCAATAACAGTAAAAGGACGAATTTTTACTTTTGCTTCGTTAATTTTTCCTAAGTTTTTAATAACTATATCAAACTGCATGAATTTTAATTAATATTATTTGAGAGTATTATGATAGGAAAGCAAAAATATTCAAATGGTATTCTTGAGTATTTAGACGTTTTTAGAAAAGTCTTAGTTAAAGGCATGTTTTTTCAGCCGCTATCAAGCTTCAATTATAGCTGTCTTGAACTTCACAAGCGAGAAGATGGGCTCTAAAAATAAAAAATCAGAACAAGAACTTTTTTGCCTCCTTCACACATGCAACCTATTTTGTATTTTGATGGATCCAACGTCCATAAGTTTTTCTAATTTGCCCCCAATCTTTATGCCCCATTTGCTGTGCAACCCAAAGCGGGTTTTCTCCTCTCGAAAGCAATGTTGAAGCAAAGGTGTGACGTGTCTGATATGGTTCGCGGTATTTAACGCAAGCTTTCTTTAAAGCAGGCGTCCAAACTATTTTACGAATCGCCTGATCATTCTTCCATGGCTCGTCCATACGCGAATCATGGAAAACGAAAACGGCTTTGCTAGCGGTGTAGGATTGCTGGCTGAGCAAAGCTTCTTTCGCATGCTTCTGTAGTACCACTTCGCGTGCCCCAGAATTGGTTTTGGTTCCTTTTAGATGGCCACGGACTTTGGCGCGGCGAACATAAATTCGATTGTTCTCTAAGTCAACATCATACCAGTGAAGGGCAATCAATTCAGAAGTTCTAAGCCCCGACCAAAAAGCGAACTGTATCAGATTTTTTTCCTGGCCTTTCAATTCGTTTAAAACTTTTTCGATTTCTACCGCTGTGAAGGGCTCCGGTTCACGGGGCTGGGCTGGTAGATTTTTTACCCGTTCCAACGGGTTCTTGTCGATGCTTTCATCCAGATACATTTCCTGAAAAAGCTGTCGAAGTGGCGTAAGAATGTTGTTTTTACGTTTGTTGGAACAGGGAAGTTTGGCCAACCATTCTTTTATTATAGTGGCCGTAAGTTCGGCAATAGGCAGCTCACCAAACCTTGGGATCAAATGATAATAAATTGCGCTGTTATAGTCTCGTAGAGTACTTTGTTGAAATTTTCCTTGATTACGTTGAAGCCAGGCTTTTAGAGCTTCGCCTATAGTGTAATGATCTGGGCGAGTCTTGCGGAACTCTCGAGCTTTTTTGCTGTGCGGAAAATGCTTGAGGTAATCAAATGTGCCGTTTTTGATTTCGTATAAAATTGCTTGCCGTTTTCTGCCCAACTCTTTTAACAGGGTTTTGGTCGGCGGCATGGGAATGGTTTCCCGGCACCTGATGCCCTGATAGGTGAATGCAATCTGTACGCTATTGCCGCGTACTGTTATGCCCCTTTGCCCTCGATCCATGCGTCAACTGCCTTTATATTAATAAAAATTCTGCCATTGGGAGCTTTACGCCAATGTATTTTTTCACGCCATTGACCTTTTTTCTTGTATTGGCGAATGGCTTCTTGAGTAAGTCCGTAAAGCTCCGCGCATTTCTCAATCGTTACAAATTGATTTCCTGAGCTCATTTTCCTTCCTTGTCGAGTTCAGCGACGCGGCGTTCAACTTCTTCTTCGCTTCCAATTAGCCCTTTTTCGGGTACTTTGCGTTTACCCATGATGACAGCCCAAAAACTGCCCAGCTTTTCAGTGATGGCATAACCGATGCTTTTCTTTTTGCCCATATCGGTTATTTCCGGGCATACATCTTTGAACTCGATCCCAAGCGCTTTCTCATAATTGCGGTAGGTTATGGGAGTGTGAATCAGCTTGAGAACCCGCCAACCAAAATATTGGCCCACAATCAGCGCGCCAAGTGCGCTTTCAAGGGTTGTTCCAATTCCTTGAAAATCATTCATTTGCTGAAGGATTTTTTGTTCTGTTTCTTCGTCGAGAGTGAGCAATTTGCGTGGATTGTCTTTCATAATCACTAATGCTTTTGAAAGTAAATAGTGGCTTTCATAATATACTAGTGATTTTTAAAGTCAATACGGTTGTCAGTCTAATAATTTTATTTCAGCCTCAAACTCTTGCTTAGTGAACTGCCTCAATTCATCGTGGAACTTGATGACGATCTCGATCTGATCGTTCAGGGTGAGTACGCCGCAGATATGACCGATTTGGGTGATGTCCGGAGTATTTGATTTATCCATGTTTTTCTTTAAAACAATATGCCGATAAATTAAAGAAACAGCTTCATTGAGCATGAATTCGTTCATGGTATCTTGTTTCCGTAGTGCTTGAGTGGTCATTTTCTTCTCCTTTTATTTTCCAGTACAGTTATTGATACAGGTCCAAGAAAAGCCTATTCCGAAGCTCTGTGTGGTCTGAGACGCAGTACACAGCCTCGCTCCCGGGCTCTGTTCTTTTAGCTGACAGCTGCGGCGCGGTGGTCCTTTGCTCCGCTTGCGCTGCGCAAGCGTCCCACCGCGCCTCGCTGTCTCTAATTAAAAGCGTCCAGAAGTGGTTGCGGGTATCATAGTTCTTAGCCCGCCAGAATACCCCAGCTGCTTGTTTAGAGGCTGTATCTCCGTACTGGCCTCTAGTTTTTGGGATAACTTCACCCGTTTCAGGCATCAGTTGGCGGCTGTAATCGTAGAAGGGTTTGATTTCATGCTGACTGCGTGGAATTTCTGGTCCACCCATCGCTAACATGAAAGCCGCCCAATCGCTGGCCGTGGTGGTTTGTCGGATATTTTCAAGCTCTTCTTCGTCGGCTTTCTGCATTTTTCGTAATTGCCGCCAGACAGTCACGCTAGGACCGCCAATTTGCTGAAACTGACGAATACCCCAGGTATTAGCCCAGGCTGTGATGTGTTCGGCGGCTTCTTGAGCATTGTTGCCGTAAAGGTCTTCTTCCAGTTTATGACCGTCGATATTCTTGGCGATGTATTTGGCAATGTAACCGGCAGCGGTCCCCTTGGCGGGATCGATGGCAATGGCCTTGAAGCGGTGAGCCTTGGCGCCTGGCTCATCGCCACTGTCAGCCAATGCATAGCGGCTCATGACTTCCCGGATAATTTTGGTGTGTTCGGGAGGCATGAATAAAAGTAAGTGCCAATGCGGGGTTCCGTCATGATGGGGTTCAACGACACGGAAGCCATAGGGCCTGATTTCTCGCCGGTTCAGTTCGGAGCGTATCAAGGCCCAGAGGTGGGTCAGATACTCATGAGCTTGTAAGGTAGTGGTTCCGTCGTATCTAGGGTTCTTTTCGCTATTGTGTAAGCAAGCATGCATCCGTGACGGAGTGGTTAGAGTGTAGAACTCGCCAGCGTGATTGAGTAAGCCGGCAACGGTCTCAAATCCCCTGATACGAACCATCAATTCGGCTCGGCGAATAGCGGGATTGGAGATGGAACGGTCGGCTAAGTCTTGGAGGGAGTAGCTTTCGCCGATTTCATTGGCGATAAACGTGGATTCGAGATAAAGCCGATTGTTATCCTTCTGTCGTTTCTTGAGTTTGACTGTGTAGTCACTGACATAACTTGAGCGAACTCGGCTAACTAGCTCAATGTCTCGGGCAACGGCTTCAAGGTTTCTGAGGCTGAGAATACGAATTTTACGAAACCACCACCGATGACAGCACATGCGATTGATAGCCGACGTGTAGCCTTCTTTAGCCAGGGGAGGGGTGATGCCATATTGTTCGACGACTTTTTTGCATTCCAGATAGGTTTCGAAGGGAGTCAAACAACAACCCCTGATTGAAAGACATTCTTTAGCGTGAAGTTTGGCGGCTTGCTTTAAATCCTCCATGCTGCTGCATAAGTTCATGTCATGGATATGCAAGCGCTCATGAATGTTTACGAGTTCCCGGTTTGCTTGCTCATAATTGAAGCGTTCGGCGGTTTTGGCATAACGAGCAGCTAAGTCCCCGGCAATGGGGTAAAGATCAGTAAAAATTCGCTCTCGGAAAAACCTGAATTCTTCGGAGTCGGATTCGGAAGATTGAGATTCGGCAATTGTGCCTTGTGGCAAATTTGTGTCAAATTTGTGCCACAATGGAGGCCGATTAAGACCAGCCTGGACCGAATGAGGATTGGGAGGAGAGCAGCTAAGCCCCTGATTTTCAGGGGGCTTAGTTGGTCTGGGGTGGTCCTGAAAGGACCGGAATTTGGTGGAGGCGGCGGGAATTGAACCCGCGTCCGCAAGTACTCCGCCGTAAGGTCTACATGCTTGTCCCGCGCTTTTGATTTAACTGCCAGCTACCCGTCGGGCCAAGAAAACTGTCAGCGATTCCGTAAGGTTTTAGCGCCGCCACACCGGACGGATTTTGGCGCGATCTTATGTGAATGACCTCTGAGCGTCCCGCTTGTCCCGAAGGACATTAAGAACTCTGCCCGCATAAGCACAGACAGTCAGAGGAATGGAGGCTGTTTTTAGGCAGCGAGAGCCATTGAGTAGTTTTCGTCGTTTGCGAATACTTTTTTTCTGTAGGTTTTACGAGGTGTACAGTCCTCGGCATGCACTTAAGGTTTCGCTACCCACGTCGAAGCCAGGTCGCCCCCTTAATGGTTTTAACATATCCTCAGATATGGCTTTCTTAAAAAAATTCAATTTTTGAAAATTTTTTATCAGGATTTTCCGGATTCGGTTTTGCTCACTCAAAACGGCAACAGCAGAATAGGAAATACCCAAGTCGCCTATTATATCCTATTAGATAAAGGATCAGTAGAAGATTCTCTTTCTTTCCGGCCAAAAGGCCAGTCACTGGCGGTGTAGGATGCCGGTTACTGGCCCTTCACCGTACCAGGTTATCCTAAAATGAATCTGGAATAATCTGCTTGACGAATCTCGGGAATACTGTAAAATGCCCTGCTTCTAATGCGGAGTGGTAGTTCAGTCGGTTAGAATACCGGCCTGTCACGCCGGGGGTCGCGGGTTCGAGCCCCGTCCGCTCCGCCATCTCTCTTCTTCATGGGGTGGGCTTTTGCCCCCCTCTCCTTTTTTTGCTTCAGATCTTGATGCTATTCCGGCAATGATTTGGGATAAAGAAGATCAATTAGTCTAGCACAATCCGCTTCCAGATTACTCCAGTCATCCGGCATTTCAAGCCTTGCCAAGGCGGCTGTCGGCATCAATTTTTCGGTATCGGGCAGACTGTCTTCGCCGACCAGTTCGGTCAACAGTTCTTCCAAATCCGGGTTGTGCCCGACCAGCAATACACATTGGGTTGTTGCCGGACATTCGGCCAATACTTTTTTGATTTCTTCAGTGCCTGAAAAGTAAAGACGCGGCTCCTGCTTTGGTTCGTGCAGATTAAGCGCATCGCAGATCAGCTGGGCCGTATTTAGCGCCCGGCGGGCCGGGGAGGTAATGATTAAATCCGGATGCGACTGATGTTCCTGTAGCCAGTCGCCAAGATGCTGTGCCGCGCGCCTTCCGCGCGGTTTCAACGGGCGGTCGAAGTCGGGACCTGCCGCATCGCGGTCCGATTTGCCGTGACGCAGCAACCATAATTCTCTCATCGTTATTCACCTCTCAAAATAGATGGATTCTTGCACTCTTGGCTGGTCTCGTTGGTCAAATTCTCAAGCATGACGGCTGCGCTTGTGTATTGCGCCGGTCGTCATTAAACTGTCACATAGGCTTGGCAGTATAAAGGATTTATGATTTTTATCTCAAAACTGTTTCCGGAACGATTAGGTGAAGATGGACTTACGATTCGAATTGCCCGCAGGCCTGACCGTTAATAACCTGATCGCGTCTCTCGGCAAGTTTGCCGATGTGGAGCTGGTTTTACAGGAATATTGCCTCCGCACTTATTACGACAGTTTTGACTGGCGCCTCTATCAAAACGGGATTTTGTGCGAATTTAGCCGTTCCAGCGGGGCTTCGAATCTGCTATTGAAAAATCTGCAAAACGGTCGGGTTTTTGCGACCTTGGAAATACCGGAAGCGCCTTCCCGGATCAGCAGCTTCAAACCGGGCAAGGTGCGTACCACGCTGGAATCCTACCTGGAGCAGCGCGCGCTGCTGCCCATTTGCTCACTCGAGTACGAAGCTTATCATTTGTTACTGCGCAATGAAGACCGCCGGATCATCTTGCGTCTGGCGCTCGAAGATCACGAATTACTGAACAGCCAGTTTTCGTTTCAGCCTGTCAGAGGGTTTCTGAAAACGGCGGAACATATCGCCACGACCCTGAGCGAAGAACTTGGCATGAAGGCGTTGGAACGGCCGGTATTGGAGCAGGTGCTTGCGCTGGAAGGCCGCAAGCCGAACGATTACTCGTCCAAGCTCAAAATCGATCTCGATCCGCTGATGGGCGCCGATCTGGCCGTAAAATTTATTTTCAGCAAGTTATTGCAAACGATGAAGCTGAACGAGCAGGGCGTAATGGCCGATCTGGATTCCGAGTTTTTGCACGATTTCCGGGTGGCAGTGCGCCGTACCCGTACCGGCATCAGCCAGCTTAAGGGGGCTCTGCCGCCGGACGTAACCGCCTATTTTGCGGATTTTTTCTCCTGGCTGGGCCAGGTCACCAGCCCGACGCGGGACCTCGACGTTTACCTGGCGAAATTCGAGAGCTATAAGCGATATCTACCCTCGGATATGTATCCGGATCTCGAACCGTTTTTGATGTTGCTGCAGGAAAAGCGACTGCAAAATCAACAGGAACTGACCGACAAACTGAAGTCCCCGAAATACCGCAAGACATTGATGGAATGGGAGCATTGCCTGAAAAGCCGGTCTTATCCCGAATCGGCAAAATTACACAATCTGGACATCAAAACTTTGGCCGATCGCCGGATCTGGAAAATCTATCGGCGTGTGCTGAAGGAAGGCGGCGCGATTACGCTGCATTCCCCGGCGGGGGATTTGCACGAACTGCGCAAAACCTGCAAAAAATTGCGTTATCTGATCGAATTTTTTCAAAGCCTCTATCCCAAACAGCAGATCAGAAAGCTGATCAAGCAGCTTAAAGATCTGCAGGATGTGCTCGGCGACTTTCAGGATTTCGATGTGCAGATCGATTTTATCGAACGATGCTATAAGGACGACAAGAGCGACCTGCCTCCGGCGACTGTCAAAGCCCTGGATGAGTTGATTCGTCAGTTGACTGCACAAAAAGCGCGGGCGCGCAAACACTATCAGCCGGCTTTTGAGGCGTTCGTGCAGGCGAAAAATCATGCGTTGTTCAAGTCGTTGTTCGCGACGCATCGATAGGGCTTGATGCTGAGTAGGCTTTCATAAGGGTTTACCGGATTATAAAACCCTGTATCGCTCAACTCTGCTTCTTGCCGATATCTCGGATACAATAGCCGGTTTTTCAAACCAGTCCGTATTCCCTTCATGAATACCGTACTCATCGGCATCATCGTTTATATCCTGCTGCAATTGCTGGTCGGCGTTTATTGCTCACGAAAGATCGCCAGCGAAAGCGATTATTTATTGGCGGGACGCAGCCTCGGCATCGGCATGGGGAGTCTGAGCGTGTTCGCAACCTGGTTTGGGGCCGAAACCTGCATCGGTGCGGCGGGTTCGGTATATGAAAATGGACTATCGGGCGCGACGGTGGACCCATTCGGTTATACCCTCTGCCTGGTTCTGATGGGGCTGGTGTTTGCGACGCATTTGTGGCGGCGTAATCTGACCACGCTGGCCGATTTGTTTGCAGAGCGCTATTCCGCGAAAATCCAGAACTTTGCGGTAATCCTGATCGCGCCGACGTCGATTATGTGGGCCGCGGCGCAGGTTCGCGCGTTCGGGCAGGTGTTGTCTTCGGCATCCGGCCTCGAAGTCGAAATCGCGATTGCGGTTGCGGCTCGTCGTGATCATCTATACGATGTACGGCGGCCTGCTGGCCGATGTGGTGTGCTGTCTCAGGAGCTGGTCGCCCGCGTGCTGGCCAGCCGCACGCCTGAAGTTGCCCGACGTTCCTGTGTTTACGGCGGAATGATGTATCTGGCGTTCGGCCTGATTCCGGTCATGATCGGTTTGCTCGGGGTGCAATTACTGCCCGGATTGACTGAGCCGGAGCAAATATTACCCACGCTGGCGCAAAAATATCTGCATACCTTCTTTTATATTATCTTTGCGGGCGCGCTGATTTCGGCGATTTTGTCGACTGTAGACAGCGCCTTGCTGGCCGCCTCGGCGCTGCTGTCCCATAACCTGATCGTGCCAGTGGCCAAGATTCAGGACGATGCGGCAAAAGTCAAAGTCGCCAGAATGATGGTGCTGGTCAGCGGGATCATCGCCTTTGCGCTGGCCTTGAATGCCGGCCGGGTCTATACGCTGGTCGAAGAAGCGTCCGCGTTCGGCAGCGCGGGCATTTTTACGGTCGTGATTTTCGGACTGTTCACCTCATTCGGCGGCGTGATTAGCGCCGGGGTGAAGCTGGGCGCAGGCATGCTGACCTGGATCGTCGGCCACCATGTGTTGGATTTGGCGACGCCGTATCTGGTATCGTTAGCGGTTGCGTTGACGAGTTATATTATGATGGCCACTTGGGAAAGCGTGCGCGCGGGAAATGCGAGGATGGGGCTGGTGGCGTCCTGGTTGCGAGCCGAACGTTAAGTTCAGGCCTGCAACAAAACACTTATGTGCGCAGCAACGCTCCGCGCCAGGGCTTCCAGGTTATAGCCGCCTTCCAATGCGGATATCAGCCGACCGTCGCAGAATTCCTTTGCGATAGCGACTAATTCCTCGGTAATCCAACGATAATCGTCCTCGACCAGTTCAATATCCGCGAGCGGGTCGTCGCGGTGCGCGTCGAAACCCGCAGACACCAGCAGCAGCTCGGGTTTGAATTTTTGCAGGGCGGGCAGGGCGATCATAGCGATCTTATCGCGAAACTCGGGGCCTTGGGTACCGGCTGCGAGCGGAATATTTACGATATTGCCGACCCCGGTTTCGGTGGCATATCCCGTGCCTGGATAATGAGGCATTTCGTGGCTGGATATATAAAGCACATCGGCTTGCTGCTTGAAGGCGGCTTGCGTGCCGTTGCCGTGATGCACGTCGAAATCGACGATTGCAACGCGCCGGATGTGATGATGTTTCCGCGCATATTCGGCGGCAATCGCGACATTATTGAACAAGCAGAAGCCCATCGCCCGATTCGGCTCCGCATGATGACCGGGAGGGCGTACCGCGCAAAAAGCATTAGTTGCCTGACCGGCCAGGACCTGATCGACCGCATCGCAAACCGCGCCGACCGCGCGAAGAGCGGCGTTTGCGCTGCCGTGCGACAGATAGGTATCGGCATCGATATACTGATGGCCGCCTTCGGGAATGGTACGTAAGATTCGATCTACATGAAGCTGGCTGTGGATCAGCCGGGCCTGATCTTTTTGCGCTGGCCCTAGCGGCGGTTTTTTCCTGACCAGGCCTGCAAATTCAGGGGCTTGCAACGCTTTTTCAATGCTGCGCAAGCGATCCGGCGATTCAGGATGACTGAAGTGCGGGCTATGCTTGAGAAAGTCGTCGTGCGTATAGTAAAGTGTTGTCATAAAGCCAGAAAAATAAAGTACTTGGTAAGGCAACTCAAGGTTTTTTAAGAGACTTCATCGAGGCCGCTTGCTAAGGTAGAATAGCGGCTTTTATCAAAATAAGGCAAGAGGCACCGAATGGCCTGGATATTATTGTTTAGCGCGGGAGTTGCGGAGATTGTTTTTGCATTGAGCCTGAAATATAACGAAGGCTTTACCAAATTGTGGCCGAGCGTCGTGACTTGCATTGCAGGCTTATGCAGTTTTTATCTACTGACCATGGCGATCAAGACTTTGCCGCTGGGCACCGCTTACGCAGTCTGGACCGGAATGGGCGCGGTCGGGATTGCGATACTAGGCATCTTTTTATTCAAGGAATCGGCCGATGTGTGCCGGCTGATGTCGATCACCTTGGTCATCATGGGAATTGTCGGTCTTAAACTGACCGAAGCGCATTAATGTTGCACCTGATTTCGGCTTCACCGATTCCATTCGCTGTTTTAGAGCGGATCGATTCCGGTAGCAGCATCGTGTTTATCGAAAATGCGGTGCTTTGGATTTTGCGTTCTGGACAATTGCACGATCGTCTGGCAGGGATGCTGGCCGATCACCATCTGTATGCGTTATCCGCCGATCTGATCATGCGTGGGGTCGGGGTGAACCAGATCGTTTCGGGTATCGAAGTGATAGATTATTCCGGCCTGGTCGAGCTGACTGTCGCGCATCCGTTGATTCAGTCATGGAATTGAAGGTGAATGAAGTCGTGCTGGCGACCACCGACCAGGGGTTTCTGGTCAATGCCTCCGACTGGAGCGAAGCGGTAGCGGTCAAGCTGGCTGAGGTGAATCGGATCGAGTTGAGCCCTGCGCATTGGGAGATTATCCGGTTTATCCGGAATTATTATCTCGAATTCAAGCATCTGCCGAATGCGCGGGTATTCACGAAAGCGATCGCGAAGGCGTTCGGCGAGGAGAAGGGGAATAGCCGGTATTTACATCAATTGTTTCCGGACGGACCGTTAAAATATGCCTGCAAGCTGGCGGGACTGCCGAAGCCGCCGACCTGTTTGTAACTCATGGTGAAAAGGTACTTTTACCAGAAAAACGCCCCGGACGGGACGGATATCCCGTCCGGCGAAGAGCCTCACTTGGAGTAGGTGGAGCTTATTTTACATACCGGTCATAGACCATTTGGAGCATTTGCACTTCGGCGTCTTCCGGCTTGCTCCATCCCTCGATCTGGATGTCCTGCAGGATTTTTTTGCCTTGCTCGTCATTTTCCATGTCCAATAAGACCTCGGCAAGAAGCGCGCTTTCGTCTTTCAAATGGGGCGCCGTGCAAAATAGGTGGCAGGCGAAATGGGTCTCGCTCTCATCCAATTTGCGCACATTGTTACGGCTGAATGAAGACAGTCCCTCATAGGATTTTTTCAGCATGAACACGAGGTCGCATTTTTTTCGGATCAACGACTGTAAGGATTTGATTTCGTTGCCGGCAAAGTCATAGGAAAATTTAGAAGAGTCAAGGCGGCTTTCGTCGCATAAAAACCGTCCCAACAGATACACGAAGCTATCCTGTGTGGCAGTGCCCACGCAGACGCCGTGGTAGTCCGATAAATCGCGCTGATCATCGGCGCGAGTCAGCAACACAACCTCATCGGTTTCCGCAACCGGGCGCATAGTCGGTACAAACCCGTATTGCTTGATCATCGAACACGCCTCGAACGGTTTAGCGAATAAGAGATCAGTATTGTTGCCGTCAATATGCTCCGCCGATTGCTCAAAATGAATCGCTTTTTTCATTTTGCGTTGCAGGTAAGTATTTAATAAATACCAGCCGGTCAGCTGTTGGCCGGACTGCAAACTGGCAACGAAATTCAATTTGTCATGCGTCGCGGATGGGGACTGCGCCTTATGTTCCGCATTACGGGGTGCCTCCGGATTGACCGGAACCGCAAAGGAATCTGTAGGGGAGGTGGCCCCGTCTGTTTTAATAAAGCGTCCGAGGCCGGTGATTTTGAACAGCATATTGACCATCCGGTCCAGCTGCTGCACTTCTACCTTGATTTTTTTCTGTTCCCACTCTTCGAACAATTTTAATAATAATGAGAGGCCCATCGAGTTAACTCGCTCGACCTGGCTGAAATCCAGCAATACATGGGCTTGGGAAGGTATGGTATGCAAGGTTTCCAGAACCGGATTGGCATGCGCATCAATGGAGCCGACGAAACTATAGCAATAGCGGTTTTCGTCCTGGGAGACGGATTGAATTGAAAAGGTGCTGATTAAACCGCTCATATTGCTGACCTCGCTTGATAGGTTGCTTCGTATTCACTGTGATAAAGAAATTGCATGCCGGATTCCACACTCATATCGACCGTGCCGTTA
The DNA here is from genome assembly GCA_051061015.1 of Methylomicrobium sp. Classification (GTDB taxonomy): domain Bacteria; phylum Pseudomonadota; class Gammaproteobacteria; order Methylococcales; family Methylomonadaceae; genus Methylomicrobium. The sequence continues at coordinate 62,940 of JBPFEG010000064.1, read as the reverse complement.
AGATCCCATAGTGTCGTGACTTGCGTACGTTTTTGGGGGTGCACTCGGATTTGTAGATAGTCCGACAGTCGCCACATCATGTAAAGACCGACGCCCCCGACCCCGGCCTCAACGCCTTCTTCCATCGCGTGTGCAATGCTTTTGAGGAAGACGGCGGGGGTTAGCGTGCCCCAGTTATCGGTTATCATCAATCCCAAGGTGTCGGGAGCCACCGCAATATCGATTCGCACTTCTTCATGCGAAGATAATTCCCGCGATTCGCCTTTGGTATAGAATGCGACGCCTTTCCCGTCTCGTGGAGCGGCGTATAAGCTGTTTTCGGTCATTTCATCCAAAATAATCATCAAGGCTTCCAGATGATCTTTCGGCAAATTATCCTGATCCTTTAGCCAGGCGTGTATTTCTTCGATAATAAATGGCTTATCGTCCGTATGCATCAGTTGAAATTGACGGTACTGAGCTCTCCCGGGAATCAGGGAGTACAAGTCGTCATCCGGAGACTCGTTATGCTGGCTTAACAAGTGATTCCAGCCGAGTTTTTTACAAAAATCGTCATGGCGGGGAAGTATCCGGCAAATACCGTCCTGGCTGAAACGCCGTAATAAGTCCGAATAGCTCTGTTCGGCAAGAAACACTACGTATTCTCTGGAAATTCGTGGAATGGGGTGGTCGCCCTGACGATAAAAGTTCTCTGAAATGCGGATAATATCGCTGACCTCATTGACCACCGAGGTCTGGATGACCCTGTCGCTATGAGAAACGATCATTAGGGTGACATCGTCCGTAAAGTTCGAGCTGCGGCAGTGTCTCTTGAGCGCTTCCAGAATGAGGCCGTGCAATGCCTCGGGCTGATCCACGGAGATATTGGCATTCAGAATGGCTTCCAGTCGGTCGTAACCGAACGCTTCTCCGTAAGGTGATTCTTCTTCAACCAAGCCGTCGGTATATAAAAACAGGCGATCGCCGACCTCGAGCGTAAGTTCCATCGCCGCTTTTTGGTAGTCCGAATCCGCGCTTTTTCCTAACGGCAGCCCGAATGATTCCAGCATTTCCCATTTTTGAGAGTTGCGCTTCAGCAAAAAAGGCAAAACGTGGCCCGCATTTGCGAAAATCAGCTTGCCGGTGCGTGCGTCCAGACTTAAGCAAGCCATCGTCATTAACAACGACTGCTGTGCCGTGGCGCGCATTGTTTCATTCAATGAATTGAGAATTTCGCCGGGATTGGTGACGCCTTCGTGAATCAGGGGATAAACTCCGGCTTTAGCGGCGCCCACCATCGTGCCCGCAGCCACCCCGTGACCGCTGACGTCGCCGATCATCATGATGCTGTGGTGTCCGCCGACTTTATAGTAATCGTAGTAATCGCCGCCAACTTCGCTTGAGGTCAACATGTCGGCAACACCCTGAACTCCCGGTAAGTCAATGGTCGGCTGCGGCAATATGGCACGCTGCAAAGTTGCCGCCAAATTCACTTCCTCTTGCAGACGGGCGCTGATTTGCGCCAGTTCCGCGTTTGCCTTTTGGGCTTTTCTCTCGGCCTCCTTGCGTTCAGTAATGTCCAGTCCGGTGATCAAAAACATCACTGGATTTCCGGAAGAATTCTTAATGACTGTCGGATTCCACACTACATTGATTTTATCGCCGGTACAAATCAACATTTCGGTTTCAATCTCATCCGCGAATTCAACCGCGCCTGACATCATGTCGGCAAACAAGGTGCGCAATCCTTCTTGTTCGCCAGAGGGAATAAATTGATCGAAAAAATTGTTACCATTGATTTCACTCACTGACCAGCCGCTGTTTTCTTCAGCATGATGATTAAACAGCACCACGTTGCCTTCGGAGTTCAAGCCAATGATTAAAGCCTGGGTTGTGTAAATTACATTATTCGCAAAGGCTTTTTCTTGCTGCATTTTTAACGCACTTTCTTTAAGTCTTTGCACCAGAGGCTGCAACAGCAAGATACCGACCAAAACCAGAGAAGTCAGGGAAATGCCAAACATCAGATGTTGCTTGTTGGCTGTGCCGCGCAGCATATACTCGCTTTGCCGTTGGTATATGGAACTGATCTTGCTGATATCCTCAAGCATCAGCGGCGAAATCGTAAAAAGAATTTTTTGAAGGTCGGCATTGTCACTGTTGAATTCGTGGTAGGGTATTTTTTGGATCCTCCGTATCGCTGTTGTGTATTCTTTCATCAGATTATCCAACGGCTTGTCTTTATTAAAATAAATCAAACGCAACTCATCCGATAAACTACCGGAGACACGCATCAACCGATCTCCTTCCAAGACATAACGATTCCCTTCGCGCAGGGAGGTATAGGTTTGGTCCAGTTCGTTCAAGTTGAAATGAATTTTTCCATCTATCCGATGGAATTCATCAGCATTGGAGGCGAAAGTTTTTTGTGTCAGCAAGAGATTAATATTTTGAATGATTTTGCCTTGCTCGACGCTCATTTTAACGATTAGCGCGTTACCTTCCTGATTTCGAATATCCGTAATCAGCACCAAATAGGTGATTGTAGCTACGGCGCTTAACACTAAAAGTACTGTTGCGTACTGTTCCAGCATGCGGCTTACGATTCGTCGAAATATGTCTTGCATCTAGTCTCTCCTGCCAATGTGTATCGGCTTCTTCTAATTATTATGAGGTTTAATGAGTCTGCCGGTAGATATGCATTCGGCATAATCGGATAAACCTTGGATAACTCACTTAGCTCAAATAAAACCCAAAGATAATGGAAAGAATGCAGATCGAGCCGCGATTCTTCAATCTTGTATCAGCCTTTGATCGGCCGTAGGTGTGTATTAGTTAAGCGATTTTGAGGTGTAAAACCTTTATGAAACTCGGAAAAACGTAGCTTTTTACTTAGTTTTTCCTTAATCAAACGTAGCAGACTTCGTTTTAATGTCAAAACAGGGCGGAGGGCAAGCGAAAAAGGCTGTGTCCTGTCACCAAACGCTAGGGTTTTCGGCATTTGTATGGCCATTTCATTAATGCCGTTTGATTGAATATGATTCTAACCGGGTGCTTTTGGCGGCACAGTGAGATTCTCTACGAATAAAAAATTGATTATTTTTTTCAGCTATTTATACTGAAATTTTCCGAATATTGAATACAGACGAATGAGTCTTACTGTGCTAATTAAAAAATACCGAAACTGTGACTGGCTTCAATAAAATAAATCGCTAAGATAGCGAGTTTGTCACAAAACAGGAGTGGGATTAAGCCCAGTCTTATAAATTTAAGAATTTTCTTCGGTCAAGGGGTGGGATAGCTGTTGCTACGAGTCGCTAAGCCGAGTAGCCACCAGAAGCGATAGGGCTGGGCGATTTCACGGAGCGCTGTGGGCCTTGTAAAATTGTAAACCCGTCCAGCCCTTTGTCAGGTATAAAACAAGGAGGCTCAAGGAAGCTATGGACAGATGGTTGGAGGCGCAGAAGGCATTATAGTGGTCACGTTAAGTTTTTGCTGTTTGCTTCGACATGAGTGCAGGAGGTATGACCGCACGGAGGTGGTAGATAGAATCGCGTCTGGAACAGCGATCGAGGTTAATGCCACCAAAAGAGTGGACTAGGGACAGAGCGGTTACCGACGACAGCTAGTTTGTCAGCGTTTCAGCACTCGTCTCAAAAATCCTGCTTGAACCGGTGAATCATCCGCCGCTGCTTTTTGTTCGGCCGGTGGTCCGGGCCGTTGTTCGGCATCAACGCGCGCATCTCGCGTTCAGCGATGATTTGTTGCTGGCGCCTGGCATGGCTTTCGGGGTCTTCTTCGTAGAGCAGCGCCGCTTCCTTGGCGGGACGGCGTTGCCCGGATAGCGCGAGGATCGTGACGTCCCAGTGCAGATTATCCTTGGTGATCGATAAACGCATGCCTGGCTTTACTTCCTTGCCGGGCTTGACGCGCTGGTCGTTCACATGCACCTTGCCCCCGGCGATCGCTTCCTGGGCCAGACTGCGCGTCTTGAAAAAACGCGCGGCCCAGAGCCATTTGTCGAGGCGGAGCGAGTCGATTTCGACGGGCAATTACTGCACCATGTGTTTTTTCAATTCCTTCGGCAGCGAAAACACGACTTTTTCCTCGATACCCGGCAGTTCGGCGGTCGAAGTGCCGCCCCATTGTTTCAGTTGGCTGATCACTTCCTGAACCAGTACTTCGGGAGCCGAGGCGCCGGCAGTCACGCCGACGACTTCGATGCCCTTAAACCATTCGCGCTTCATGTCCTTGGCGGTATCGATCAGATAGGCCTGCTTGCCGAGTTGTTCGGCAATTTCACGCAGACGGTTCGAATTCGAGCTGTTCGGCGAGCCGACGACCAGAATCACATCGGCTTTCTTGGCCAGATCCTGGACTGCGTCCTGACGGTTTTGCGTCGCATAGCAGATGTCGTCCTTTTTCTGTTCCTTGATGCCGGTGAAGCGCGCCTTCAACGCGTCGACCATGATCTTGGTGTCGGTCATCGACAGTGTCGTCTGGGTCACATAGGCCAGATTGTCCGGATTGTTCACCTGCAGATTTGCGACGTCTTCCGGCGTTTCGACCAGATAAATGCCGCCGTTTTCGGTGCATTTTTCATACTGGCCCATCGTCCCTTCGACTTCCGGATGGCCGGCGTGGCCGATCAGGATCACTTCGCGGTCCGATTTGGCGTGCTTGGCGACCTGGATATGCACCTTGGTAACCAGTGGGCAGGTCGCATCGAAAACGGTCAACTGCCGTTCTTCGGCTTCCTTTTGTACCTGTTTGGAAACCCCGTGCGCGCTGAAAACCAGCGTGGAGCCGACCGGGACGTCGTTCAAGTCCTCGATGAATACAGCGCCTTTCGCTTTTAGTCCGTCGACGACGGTGCGGTTGTGTACGACTTCGTGGCGCACATAGATCGGTGCGCCGAAGGTTTCGAGCGCCTGGTCGACGATTTCAATGGCCCGGTCGACGCCGGCGCAAAATCCGCGAGGGTTAGCGAGTACGATTTGCATATCTTGACTTCTGTAGTGGGTAATATATCGGGTTATTTTAACTCAACATTTTGTCCGAGACGACGATTCCGTCATGATCGGTATATAAAAAATGATCTTTTTTGAAATTGACGCCGGCAAATGTGATCGGCAGGTCACGGTCGCCGAGGTTTTTCTGGTGGCTTTGCAGCGGATGTGCATGCAGCGCCCGGATACCGATCGGCAATTCGGCCAGCAGCGCGGTGTCGCGGACGCAGCCGTAAATCAACAGTCCTTGCCAGCCGTTGGCGACTGCCAGATTGGCAAGATCGATGTCGATCAGCGCGCAGCGGTGCGACCCGCCGCCGTCCACGACCAGAATCCGGCCGTCCGCTTTTTCCTGCAACGCGGTTTTGATCAGCGCATTGTCTTCGAAGCTCTTTAAGGTGGTAATACGTCCCCAAAATACCGGATTGGCGCCGTATGACTTGAACAGCGGTTCAGCGATCTGAAAATGCGCTTCCTGAGCGTGGATATCGCAGAGGCGGGCGGTGGCGAAAGTCATCAAGGTAAGCTCCGGTCGGCTTCGGTTGGGTCGGGGTATGTTATAGTCTATCGGACTCTGCCAGGCAACTCAAAAAGGTCATTCCGATGTGGATCATACTGTTCATTATCGCTTTACTGTTCGTATTGGGCAGCGCATTGCTGTTGCTGCGTTCGGCGAAGATTCCGAAAATTCCCGATCATGTCAAATCTCAGCCTTATCAAAACGATGAGGACGAAGGCTGGTGACGCAAGCCGTTCAGTGCGATCTCAGCGTAAAGGTCACCGGGCCGTCATTGACCAGTGCAACCTGCATGTCGGCGCCGAAGCGGCCGAATTGTACGGAAGGATAGAGGATCAGCGCCTGGTCCTGCAGATATCCGAACAGTTTTTTGCCGTGCTCCGGCGGTGCGGCGGAGGTGAAGCTGGGCCGGTTGCCTTTTTGCGTATCGGCGGCCAGCGTAAATTGCGGCACCAGTAGCAAACCGCCATTGATGTCGTGAAGGCTCAGATTCATCTTCCCGGCTTCGTCCGGAAATATCCGGTAATTGATGATCCGTTCGAGCAGGCGTTCTGCCTGCTTTTCGCTGTCTTCCTTTTCGACCGCGACCAGCGCCATGATGCCGGTATCAATCTTGCCGATGATTTGATTGTCCACCGCGACATGGGCGGTTGTAACGCGCTGGATGATCGTGATCATGGATTAGTCTTGAGTCTCTGAAAAATAGTCGTGTCCCAGCAAGGCCAGGCCGTCTGTCGGATAATTGTAAAGATAAATCCAGGCTTCGACCTGCGAACTACCGAGCACCACCGCCTGCTTCGTGCGGATAAACTCGTTCGGTTCCGGGAATTCTTCGCCGAATTCTTCATAGCGGTCGAGCAGAGCCAGTATTGTAACAGGATCCGTCAGCCGATAGGCTTCGCCTCGAACCCGATGCGCCGGATCATTGGACGGTACTGCGCCGGGGTACGAGCCTACATCGAACAGCAAGCCGCGAAATTCCGCAACTCCGAGCCATTCCGCCTTTGAGGCCAAAAGCCGGGCGAGCGAGTGATCGCTGGCGCGCCGCAACGTCCCGTAAACGAAAAGCAGCTCGCTAAGTAAAGTATTCTTCATGGTTAGGCTAAAATAAGCGTTTTTGATGTCTTATGGGACAACTCCGCTTGCCTGTTCATTCTCGCCTTTTAAGGAAATTCATGCGGCGTATCGTATCATTTTTACTGTTGTGCCTGGCTTATTGGGCCCAAGCTGAAATTTACGGCTGGCGCGACGAAGCCGGCAACAAGCATTATTCTGACCGTCCGGCTGCGACGGCGAAAGTGCTCGATATCAAGCCGGGCTATGGTTTTTATCAGGTCAAAAAAGTGTTTGACGGCGACACGCTGATGCTCGAAGACGGCCGCAAGGTCAGGCTGCTCGGCGTGAATACTCCGGAGGTCGAACATCGTAATCAACCGGAACAGGCGGGCGGCGAGGAAGCGAAGCGCTGGCTGACCGGCAAGCTGCAAAACCGCAAGGTCCGGCTGGAAACGGATGCCGAATGGACCGACAAATATGGCAGGACGCTGGCGCATGTGTTCACCGATCGGAAGGAGCATATCAACCTGCAACTGGTCGAGCAGGGTCTCGCGGCGGTGAATATCTATCCGCCGAATCTGCTGTATGTCGAGCAACTGGTTAGCGCCGGAAGCAAAGCCGAACAGGCGCGTTTGGGAATTTGGCGCAAGCCGGAATACGATCCGATTCCGGTCGACCGTCTGCCCGCTTCCGGTCATCCCGGCTGGACTCGGGTCATCGGCCGAGTCGTCGATTTGCGCAGCAGCCGGAAATTTGTCTACCTGAAATTTTCGAATAAGTTCGAAGCGCGGATTGAAAAACAGGGCTTGTCGATGTTTCCCGATTTGGACAGTTATCTCGGGCAGCCGGTCGAGGTGCGCGGCTGGCTGAACAAATACAAGGGCGGCTATTCGATGCTGATTCGCCATCCGAGCGCGATCGTGAAGGCTTCACGAAATTGAGTCAGGCAATTGCCAGCGCGCCGGGCATGAAAAACTCACTGACCAGCAGCGGCTGGTGCATGATCGCATAAACGGTTCTTCGGCCCCAGACCGGTGCGTTGATCCTGCCCAGTTCCAGAGCGGTTGAACTCCAGGCGCACGGGTTCAGCGACGTGACCTGAAGTTCCAGTCGTTCGAGGTCGGGATACGAAAATATCACTTCGCCGAGGGGCCGGCTGCCGAGATGCGACAGGTTGCGGTGCGCGGACTTGATCGTCCGGTCCGGCATGATCGTACGGGCCAGGATCAGCGGTACGCCATCTGCGTGCAGCATCACTTCGCGGGTCAGGCAATAACGGTGCTCGGATTGATTCAGCAGTTTGCGCTCGCTCAGAAACGGCGTCAGCCAGCGGTGATAAAGCACATCGACCTTGACTGCGCTGCCGTAATAGCCACGCAGACGTCGGGTCAGCGAGCCGGGTTCGTAAGTCCAGGAGGCAACACTTTCAGGCAGGGTATGACGGAGTCCGGGACGGTTTTCCATCCACGCGGGTTCACGGGGCAATAACAGGCTTTGGGACGGCAAACAGGTTCAAACCTCGGCGTAATCAATGGAGGCCCCGAGCCAGCGATCGCACAGGGGCTGAATGGCGTTCGGCGCTTCCTTGAAGAACTGATCACCGATTTCCTGAATATTATCCAGCAAATCGGCGTCTCTGGACAAATCCGCGATTTTGAAATGCATCGCGCCGGTCTGGCGCGTGCCGAGCACTTCGCCGGGACCGCGCAGTTCCAGGTCCTTTTCGGCAATCACAAAGCCGTCGTTGCTGTCGCGTAAAATCCCGAGCCGCTGGCGGGCCATATCGGACAAGGGGGATTGGTACAACAGCAGGCAATAGCTGTCGCTGTCGCCCCGGCCGACGCGTCCGCGCAACTGGTGCAACTGGGAGAGACCGAGCCGTTCCGGGTTTTCGATGATCATCAGGCCGGCATTCGGCACGTCGACGCCGACTTCGATCACCGTCGTCGCGACCAGAAGATCGACCTGATGTTGTTTGAAGGCCTGCATGATTGCGTCTTTCTCCGCCGCTTTCATGCGCCCGTGGATCAACGCGACCCGTACGCCGGGCAGCGCTTCAGTCAATATTTCCGCGGTTTTTTCGGCCGCCTCGCATTGCAGCGCTTCCGATTCCTCGATCAAGGTGCAGACCCAATACGCCTGCTTCTTTTGCGCGACCCAGCCGTTGATGCGGGCGATCACTTCGCCGCGGCGGTCGGCCGGGATCACGCTGGTTACGATCGGTTTCCGGCCCGGCGGCAATTCGTCGATGACCGAAATGTCGAGATCCGAATATTGCAGCATTGCCAGCGTGCGTGGAATCGGTGTCGCGGTCATCACCAGCTGATGCGGACGGACGCCTGACTGGCGGCCTTTTTCGCGTAACGCCAGGCGCTGATGCACGCCGAACCGGTGTTGTTCGTCAATTACGCAAAGACCGAGCCGGTTAAATTCGACACCCTCCTGAAACAGGGCATGGGTGCCGATCGCAATCTGCGCCGAGCCGGCTTTCAACGACGCGAGAATATCGTTGCGTGGTTTGCCTTTCAATTGGCCCGTCAACAGGACGACGTTGGTGTCGAAATGGCTGAACCAAGTGCTGAAATTGCGGTAATGCTGTTCGGCCAATAGTTCGGTGGGCGCCATGACGGCCGTCTGATAGCCCGAACTGATCGCGAGCAGCGCCGCATAGGCCGCGACGACTGTTTTGCCGGAACCGACATCGCCTTGCACGAGCCGCATCATCGGCTGCATCTTTCGGCAGTTGTCGGCGATTTCGGCGATCACACGTTGTTGTGCTCCGGTCAGCGGAAAAGGCAGGCAGCGGAGGAAATGGTCGGCGGCGGCCGGATTACCGGCCAGTAGCGGCGCTTGGCAGGATTGATTAAGGCTTTTGGCCGAGCGGAGGCTTAGATAATGCGTCAGCAGTTCTTCAAACGCGAGCCGTTTCAGGGCCGGATGGCTGCCGTTTTGCAGCGCGGCAGAGGCGGCCGGTTCGCCGGGCGTATGCAAGGTTTGCAGCGCTTCGTGCAGGGAAGGAAAACGTAAGCGTTGCAACAGCCGTTCGGGAATCCAATCGGGCAACAGACGGGCGTCGTGCTCGCACAGGGCAAGCGCCTGTTTGACGGCTTTTCTGACTGCGGTTTGACCCAGCCCTTCGGTCAGCGGATAGACCGGCGTCAGACGTGTATCCAGCGCGAAATTTTCGGTATCGGCGACAATCCGGTAATCCGGGTGAGTCATCTCCAGGCCGGCATAGCCGTACCGTGCTTCGCCGTAGCAGCTGACCAGCGCCCCGGGCGTGAAGGCGTGAAACTGGTTCGCTGAATAATGAAAAAATTTTAATGAAATGAATCCGGTGTCGTCGGCGATCCGGACGACCAGGCTCTTGCGTCCGCGCGGCAGGATATCGGCGAATTCGACTCTGCCGGCGATCATCGCGGTCATGCCAGCCGCGAGCGAGCCGATCGGCGTGAGTTGGGTGCGGTCTTCGTAACGTACCGGCAGATGAAACAGCAGGTCCTGAATGACGCGGATGCCCAGTTTTTCGAAGCGCCGCGCGGTTTGTGCGCCGATTCCCGCGAGCGCGGAAACCGGTTGCTGCAGACGGTTCATCGTATAGGCTTCAGGAGGCCGGATATTCCTGCGGCGGCAGGCACATGATGCCGTCGATCTCGACCAGCGCGCCTTTCGGCAGCGCGGCAACGCCGACCGCGGCGCGCGCCGGATAAGGTTGCTGAAAATAGTGCCCCATCACTTCATTAACCAGCGGGAAGTGCGCCAGATCGGTCAGGTATACATTCAGTTTGACGAAATCGGCAAACGTTCCGCCTGCGGCTTCGGCGACCGCTTGCAGATTTTCGAAGACCTGAACGATCTGGTTTTTGATATCGCCGTCGACGAGGGTCATCGTCTTCGGCGACAACGGGATTTGGCCGGACAGATAGACCGTGCGGTCCGCTCTGACCGCTTGCGAATAGGGGCCGATTGCCTGGGGCGCTTTGTCGGTGCTGATGATTTCTTTGAGCATGAGAGCAATGGACTGAGATTTCGTAAAGCAATTTCTGGATGTCCGGACTGGATCAGGCCCTGACGCGTTCAATTTTCACCACGATCGGCAATTTTTTCAGCTTACGCATGATGTCGGCCAGATGCACGCGGTTTTTTACGCTGAGCGTGATCAGATCCACGCAGATTTTATCGTCCTGATCGGCGACGCTGACGTTTTCGATGTTCGAATTCATCTCGGAAATCGCGGCAAGTATCGTCGCCAGCGTCCCGGTACGATTCATCACTTCGAGACGCAATTCGGCCGGGAATTCGGTGGTCAGATCGTGGCTCCATTCGACATCGAGCCAGTTGGCCTGTTTTTTACGGGTATCGCTGCTGTTATGACATTCGTTATGATGGACGACAATGCCTTTACCCGGATTGTAGAAGCCGACGATCGTATCGCCCGGAATTGGCCGGCAACATTTTGCCAGCGTGATGATCATGCCTTCAGTGCCCTTAATGATCAGCGGTGCAGCGCGGGACTGGCGGGTTTCTTCCAGTTTGATCGCCCCGTGTATATCGTCCTGAGAGAGCCGCTTAGCGATTAGGAAAGGCATTTTGTTGCCGAGGCCGATGTCCTCGAACAGGTCGTCCAGGGACGGCTTGGCGGTAATCTTGAGCAGGTCCTGTATCCGTTTTTCGTCGATCTGTTCGAGATGGAGATCCATCGCCTGCAGCTCTTTTTCGAGCAGGCGGCGGCCGAGCAGGATCGCTTCTTTGCGGTTAAAATTTTTCAGATAGCTGCGGATGCTCGAGCGGGCTTTGGCGGTGATCACGAAGTTCAGCCATAACGGATTCGGCCGGGCCCACGGCGCGGTGATGATGTCGACCATCACGCCGTTTTCGAGCTTGGTTTGCAGCGGCGCAAGCTGTTTGTCGATCCGCGCGGAAATGCATTGATTGCCGATGTCGGTGTGCACCGCATAGGCGAAGTCGACCACGGTCGAGCCGCGCGGAACCTTCACGATATTGCCTTTCGGCGTGAACACGAAAACTTCCTGTGGGAACAGGTCGACCTTCAGGTTTTCGATGAATTCCAAAGAATCGCCGGCCGATTTCTGGATTTCGAGAATGTCCTTCAGCCATTCGTTCGCGCGCTTCTGGAATTTTTCGTGCCTGTCGTCATCGGATTTGTACAACCAGTGCGCCGCAATGCCCGATTCGGCCATCCGGTGCATATCGTGCGTGCGAACCTGGATTTCGAGCGGTACGCCGCCGGGGCCGACCAGGGTGGTATGCAGGGATTGATAACCGTTCGCTTTGGGCAGCGCGATATAGTCCTTGAAGCGGCCGGGTTTCGGATTGTAAAGCGAGTGGACGACGCCGATTGTACGGTAACAGTCGCCGATATCATCGACGCAGATACGAAACGCATACACATCGAAAATATCCGGCAGGGAAATTTTCTTGTGCCGCATCTTCGTGTAAATGCTGTACAGATTTTTTTCGCGTCCGGACACATCGCAAGCGATGCCTGCCAGGCTCATCCGGTTTTTAATCGTATTCTCGACCGTATTGATTGTTTTCAGACCGTAGCCGCGTGTTTTTTTAACCGCGGCTTTCAGAATCGCATAACGTCTGGGATACATCGCTTCGAAGCTCAGGACTTCGAGGTGTTGCTGGATGTTATTCATGCCCAGGCGATTCGCGAGAGGCGCATAAATGTCTAATGTTTCCCTGGCGATGCGGCGTTTTTTTTCCGACGGCATCACGTCGAGGGTTTGCATATTGTGCAGGCGGTCGGCGAGTTTTACCATGATGATACGCAAATCACGGGTCATCGCCATGAACATTTTGCGTACATTTTCGGCCTGGGCCTCGGCGCGCGAGATACCGTCTATCTTGGTCAGTTTGGTTACGCCGTCGACCAGTTCGGCGACATCCGGGCTGAAGTGGCTGGCCAGTTCGGCCTTACTGATCGGGGTGTCTTCTATGACATCATGCAGGATCGCCGCCATGATGCAGTTGGCGTCCATCCGCATTTCGGCGAGGCTGATGGCGACCGCGACCGGGTGGCAAATATAGGCTTCGCCGCTTTTGCGAAATTGTCCCGAATGCGCCGAGGCGCCGAATTCATAGGCGCGGACGCACTCGTCGATTTGAGGAGGATCGAGATAGCCGTTCAGGATCTCGCACAAACGCCGGACCAGCTTGTCCTGAGGGCGTTCGAGTTCGATCGGATCGGCTATTTCCAACATAAGTTTAGTCTCGGAACATCGGATTCGGATCGTGATGTTCGCTGGACCGGTGGAGGGCATTCACATTGGCTGCCGTCACATGGCCTGCCGCAATTTCGCGCAAGGCGACGACGGTATCCTTGTCCTTGCCGCGCGGTACGAATTCATCCGCGCCGCGCCCCAACTGACGTGCGCGTGTTGCCGCCAGCAATACCAGCTTAAAGCGGTTCTCGACATGTTCCAAACAATCTTCAATCGTAACTCTGGCCATGGGTATCCTATAAGTATGAGTTCAAAATCAGTCTGATCATTTGACCAGCCAGATTCGTAATGGTTTTCTATATTTTGATCAGTGCGTTACAAAACGCTTAAAACCATTATATTAGCAATAACGGAATATTAGCAATATTGAACGTTTTTGAAGGGATTGCCCCGGTTGCGTACCGAGGCTATGCCGGTTTGCCCTTTTTCCCGCTACCACGGCGATAGCGGAGGAAAGGGCAGGTTGGGGGTTGGCGGAAAGTGCGAACGATTTAGCCGCCGCGTGTTTTCAATATCGCCACGGCAGGGAGTTCCTTGCCTTCGAGGAATTCCAGGAAAGCGCCGCCCCCGGTCGAGGTGTAGGACACTTTTTCGTTGATGCCGTATTTGTCGATCGCGGCGAGCGTATCGCCGCCGCCGGCGATAGAGAACGCGGGGGATTCAGCGATCGCTTCGGCAAGCGCCTTCGTGCCGCCGCCGAACTGGTCGAATTCGAAAACGCCGACCGGACCGTTCCAGACGATCGTTTTGGCGGAAGCCAGAATCTCGGCGTATTGTTTCGCGGTTTCCGGTCCGATATCCATGATCATATCGTCTTCGGTCACTTCATTGACTTTTTTGACGGTTGCCGCCGCGCTTTCAGAGAATTCCTTCGCGCATACCACATCGACCGGAATCGGAATATCGGAGCCGTTTTGCTTGGCCATCGCGATCAGTTCCTTGGCTTCGCCGATCAGGTCCGGTTCATACAGCGATTTGCCGACCGGGAACCCCGCCGCCGCGATGAAGGTATTGGCGATCCCGCCACCGACGATCAATTGATCGACCTTCTCGGACAATGATTTCAACACGGTCAGTTTGGTCGAAACTTTCGAGCCGCCGACGATCGCGACCAATGGCTTGGCCGGAGTTTCCAGCGCTCTGCCCAGCGCATCGAGTTCACTGGCCAGCAAGGGGCCTGCGCAGACGACCTTCGCGAATTTCGCGACGCTGTGCGTCGAGGCTTGCGCGCGGTGCGCGGTGCCGAACGCGTCCATTACGAACACATCGCAAAGCGCGGCCATTTTTTGGCCCAGCTCGTCCTTGTTTTTGCCTTCGCCAGCATTGAACCGCACGTTTTCGCACAGCACCACTTCGCCGGGCTGAATCTGAATCCCGTCGATCCAGTCTTTTTCGAGGCGCACCGGTTTGCCGAGCAGTTCGGACAGCCGTTCGGCGACCGGCTTCAACGAGGACGCTTCGTCATACACGCCTTCTTCCGGACGGCCGAGATGCGACATCAGCATCACTGCGGCGCCTTTTTCCAGAGCTTGCTGAATGGTCGGCACGCTGGCTTGAATGCGGATATCGCTGGTGACCTTGCCGTTTTTGACCGGAACATTCAAATCCTGACGAATCAATACGCGTTTGCCGGACAAATCCAGATCAGCCATTCTTTTTACTGACATATTTCTCTCTCTTGGTTTAAGTAGGTGGCGAATCGGGCTATTATAAAATATTGGGGGGGATTCGTCTTGCTTGCAGCGAACAGGATATTCTTTATTTGATCCGGATAAAGGAAATCAATAGCCCCATCAATGCTCCCGCAGCCGGTTTTTTAATATCCCGTCAACTCCACATAACCTTTTCCGGTGATTTCCTTTCCGTTCAACCGGCCTCGTACCGAAACGGCGCCTTCCCAATAGCGGTAGCTCAAGTTCAGTTCCTGGTCATTGATCAGCGGCACTATCTCGAGTGTGAGTTTTCGAGTCGGAATCGACAGACGCCAACGGGCAGGGTAGAGGATTTGTGAATGCGGGCTTTTCCATGAGTCGAGAATGTCGATGAATACGTCCTGATGGTTTAAAGGCAGCTTGGTACGGTCAGCGAGAAACCAGGCGCCGGAACTGTTCAGGTCAGGTTTGCCGTCCTTGCGCCGGAACTGATAAAACATCAGTTCGCCTTGGTCATCAAGCTGCAGCGCAAACCAGTCCCATCCCGCCTGTTCCTTGTCCAGGGCGCTCGTGCTCCATTCCCGGTCCATCCAGCTCTCGCCTGTTACCGGGTAAACCTTGTCATTAACAGTGACGGCGCCGTCTGTGGCGATGCGCGTATAGGAGTAGTAATAGGAGGCGTTACCTGGTTTTGCGCTTTTCTGGCTCAATCCCCTGTCGCCTTGCAGAACGGGCGCTCGCCGGGTTTGCAAGTTCAGATCGAGTGCGAATCCCTCGTTTTTTGCCTGTAACCGAATTGGAAAACCGCCGTCATTCTGTCCGTCTGCCATCCAGTCATAAAGCCAGACATGGTATCTGTCGCTTTCCGCCCCGGCCAGACCATTGCTGGCCCTGCTGAAGCGCTCGGCGGCAAAAAAGCGCTTGGCTTCCGCATCGGTCAGCGCCAGATGCGCCATATAAAGCTGATTCGTTCGCCATGCCGACTTCGACGCAGGCTGGGTCGGCGCCAGCGCGAAGCGGAAAAAAGTCAGCTCATAACCGAATCGGCGTCCGCCGGGTGTGTGCAGGTTGCCGGTGAAATACCACCACTCGGTTCGGTAACGCTCATGCGGGCCGAAATCGTCGGGAAAAGAAAACGGGCGGGGTTTATATGCCCGGTCGAAGCCTTTATCGTCGGAAGTCAACGTATTGCCGAAAGCAGAATCTTCCGGCGGCTCTACACTGGCCGGATCCCGATAGGGAAACTGCGTCAGCAGTCCCCCGGCTGCCATCAAAAGCACGATCAAGAGCGCTAAAACCTTCCTGCTTATCATTCTGTTCTTAACGCTTCTGCGGGGTTGATAGATGCCATTCTCCGTGCCGGCAGAACACCGGCCAAAAGGGCGGCGCCAAAGGCCAGGAGGAGGCCCTGCAAAAGAATTTCCGGATGAAAATGAAAAGCCATCGTCCACCCGAAAGAACGCCGGTAAATCACATAGATCAACTCATAAGCGATCAGATAACCGACCGGTAAAGAGAAAAGTCCCGCGCAAAGCCCCATCAGGCCGGTTTCACTTGCAATCAGGCGATACAATTGCCCCGGCGTCAGGCCAATCGCCCGGAGAATTCCCATTTGGCGGATGCGTTCCAGCTGCAGGGCTGTCAATGCGCCGAATACGCCAATGATCGCGATGCCCGCAGCCAGTAACCGAAGAGTTTCCGTAATCGCGAAGGTCTGTTCGAAAACGGCCATCGAGGCGTCATAGATGGCGCGCGCCGAGCGGACGGTTTGCCCGGCGGACAGTCTGCTCCGAATGGCCTTTTCCAGATCGCGGATATCGGCATGCTCCGCGGCATAGACGCCGATGCCGGTAAAACCCAGATCCGGCCAATGGCAAAGGTATTGATTACGGCTCATCGCGATATGCCCACGGTCGCCGCTGTAATCGGCATAGACACCGATCACTTTATACACGGTTGGACCGCCTGGCGCGAGAAAGGTCAGGTTATCGCCGATCCTGAACCGGTGGTGATAGGCATAAGCCTCGGTCAGCAAGACGCCTTGTTCATGTTCGAACCGTTCCCAGACGGTGTCGGCATTTTGCAGAAACCGGAAACCGGCATGGGAGCGGTCATTCAAATCAAAAACGGCAATCGGTACGGAACCGTTTGGAGCCGGCAGTTGGGTGCGCAGGACGCTACTCGTCACGGCGACATCCGGCAGCGCTGCAATGGCGGATTTCAGTTCGCGATCCTTGGCCGCCTTGCCTGTGGCGGCCAAATTGCCGGACAATGCCACATAGATATCGCCTTGCAGGCTGGTTTCAATCCAGTCCGAGACCGTTTGACGAAAACTGGTAATCATCAGGTCCATCCCGATCGTCGCCGCGACAGCTACCATCAAGGCCGCCATCGCGATACCGGTGCGGCTGATTTCAGCCGAAATTAGGCGAGCCGGCAACCTTCCGATAATACTGCGCTTCTCGAACAGGCGCCCGAACCCTTTCAGAAGCCATAAGGTCGCGCCCGGCGTCAACAATGCAAAGCCGAACATGAGCAGAAAAATACCGGCAAGGCTGAACCGGACGCTGGTTTCGGAAAGCTGGATGACGGCTAACCCCGTAACGATCAACAACAGGCCCAACCCGCCGCTGAATCGTATCAGTCGTTTCGATCCTGACTCCAGCTGCGAACGCGTCAGCGCGGAGGCAGGCGATACCCGAGTGGCTTCAAAGGCGGGCGGCAGCACGGCCAATAAGGTGGCGCCGATACCGAGAATGCCCGCTTTGATGATTTGTCCGGCATTGACCAGCAGGACGCTGGAATCCAAAGGGTAATAGACGCTGTTCAGCGTGGTCGAGATCGACGGTAATAACACTCGGCCTATCCCTATTCCGGCAGTGATGCCGATCACGGTGCCGGCGATCGCCAATAGGAGGGCCTCTTCCATGATCAGTCTGAATATTTCCCGCCGCGTTACGCCGAGCGCACGTAGAGCGCCGAGCAAACCGCGCCGCTGGACGACCAGAAAAAGCATCGCGTTATAGATCAGGAAGAGTCCGACCAGTAGCGACAACAAGCCCAATGCCTTTAAATTGACCGAAAAGGCATCCGTCATTTCGCGTACTGCCTGCGCCTGTGCCGCGACCTCTGTGATCTGCAGATTTCCGGGCATCACTTTGCGGATTTTTTCCAGACCAGGCGTCTGGCCTGCATTGGCGGGCAGCATTAATTCGATATGGCTAAGCTTGCCGTACAGACCGGTCAATTCCTGGGCTGTCGCAATATCGGCAATAATCACGCTGTCGAGAAACTGTTCGGAAACGGCATTCGGGGCTTCGATCAGGCCTATTACGGTTAACGGGTGAGGGCCGTTCCCGGTCATGATCGAGAAAGAATCCCCGACACCCACTTTCAGGTGCCGGGCGGTGCGTTCACCGATCAGCACGCTATTGGGCTTCGCCAACAGTTGTCTCAGCAGGCGAGTCGAATTGCCGTCATTCAGTCGGCTTTGCCATGCCGATTGAAAGTTTTTTTCAATCAGCGGATCGATGCCATACAGCGTGTAACGCTCGTCGGGGTTTTTGGCGAGTGCGACATAATCCTGGATAACCGGCGAAATATTTCCTATGCCCTGTTCCACCCGGAGCCGGGTGTAAAGTTTCTCATCCAGACCGCCGTCTTCACTGATCAGATGTGTCGCTCGCCCAGACAGCGTTTTGCCGGCCAGTTCGAAGGAGCGGAATGCGCTTTCCAGCGCCAGATCGATCGCGACAACGACGGCCACGCCTAACGCGATGCCAAGCAGGGCCAATAGGAGTTGGCCAGGATGGCGGCGCAGGTAATTCCGGCTGCTGCGCTTAAGAAGGCTGGCCATTGTCCTGTTCCGCCATTTGCAGCGTACGGTCGCCGATCGCATACAGGCGATTTTCCTTGCCGATCATTTCCCTGCTATGGGTGACCATGATCAGCGTTTTACCGGCGCGCTGCACCAGACCGTCCAAAATCGTCAACACGTTCTGCCCGGTCTCAAGGTCCAGGTTGCCGGTCGGTTCGTCGGCAAGGATCAAATCGGGATCGTGGATCAGCGCCCGGGCGATCGCCACCCGCTGCTGCTCGCCGCCCGATAAGCGGTCGGGGTAGGCATCGCCGCGTTCCTGCAACGACAGTTTATCGAGCAGGTCGGCGACCTTGATGCGCTCCCGTTGCGTGATCCGTTTTCGGGTCAGTTCCAAAGGCAGGAGCAGGTTCTCCTCGACCGTCAGCGTCGGGATCAGATTGTAATTCTGGAAGATAAAGCCGATGTGATGGCGGCGGAACAGGGTGCGATGATGCTCGGATTGGCGCGTCAGGTTAATTCCGTTCACGATCACTTCGCCGCTGTCCGGCTGATCGATGCCGCTAATCAAGTTAAGGAAGGTCGATTTACCCGAGCCGCTGCGGCCCAATAGCACGATAAATTCGTTGTGCCGCACTTCAAGGTTCAAATCGTCGAAAATGATCCGCCGCCCGCCAGATTCGGGATAACTCTTGCGTAACTGCCTAAGCTCTAGGGCATAGTGGCTTGCCATGACGATTTTCGAATGAAAAAACCAATTGGGCGGAATCCTGATTCGACAAGTGCGATGCAAAAGGTTCAACTTAGGATTCGGCCAGCGAGGGAGTCATTCCGCAGCTCAGAGATCTGCCAGGCCTTCGATCGAGGCATTGTTAAACCAATTCTTTCAGCCGAATTACCCTGTTCGACCGGTAATCAAGTGGGCACACCGCGTTCATTTTTAGGCACAACCGACGGCTTCGGCACCGCGGAGAGGGTAACGGCATCAGGTCTTGCAATATTACATAATTTTATTATATGTTTTTATTGCAAGACCTTTACGTATAAAATTAGCAGGTGGTTAATACCGCGATACTTCGCGTGGCGCTCGTTCGAAGACATTTAATTCGCGGGTGCTGACAGGCAGCCACACCCTGGCGCGATGACCTTTGTCAAGCCGGTGCCCAATTACCGGAGAGAGTAAGCAGAACCTCCGCGTGGGATGGCGTTAGCCTGTCTAAGCGGAGATCGCATCATGAAGCGGTCGCTCCAATGTATCCGGTGTGTTTTACACGACCGTCAGCTACGCAGTGAAAGAATTTGAGTCAAACAATTCTCGTTAATAAATAGGCCCATCCATTTTGCTCCTTGTAATATTGAAAGACCCGACCCCATCATTTTCTTATCCCCATTATTTCCTTGCGCCTGGGCATACATGTCGTTAGCCACATTCATGCTGGCAGGCTACCGGTAGATTGCTCATTTTTAATTCAAAAATGAGCATTTTTTAGGGTACGCACCTTTTCCTGCAAGACGGTGAGATGCTCCGACCAATGGAAGGCGCACCGAGTGCCTACCTTTCTGGGTATCGTTCGCGAGTGGTTCAGTCTGACCAACCCGAGTCTCACGTTTACCGTGGGCGAGGAGGACTTGGGGGCGGAAGAGTACCTGAAAAACCGGCAAAAACATTTTCCTGAAGAAAAAAGAAACAAATCACTAAACAACAAGAGACTTTATGAATTCCTGGACGAAATATCCGCTGATTTACGAAATCAATACCTGGGTTTGGCTGGAAGAGCTCAGCCGAAGCGCCGGTCGACCCATCACCCTGGCTTCGGTCCCTGATGTCGAGTGGGACTGCATCGCCGCGCTCGGCTTCGATGCGGTCTGGCTGATGGGGGTTTGGGAACGCAGCCCGATGGGCAAAAAGATTTCGATGGCCAATGAAGGCTTGCGGGCGGATTTCCAAAAAGCTTTGCCGGATTTCAAGGATGCGGACAATGTCGGCTCGCCCTACTGCATCAGGCGCTACCGCATCGACGAGCATCTGGGCGGGCCGGAGGCCCTGGCCGCCGCCAGAGCAAAAATGGCTGAGCGCGGTCTGCGCCTGATCCTCGATTTCGTGCCCAATCATGTCGCACCGGATCATCCCTGGCTGACCGAGCATCCACGCTATTTTATTCGCGGCGGCGACAAGGATCTGAGCAGAGAGCCGTCATCCTTTATCGACATCGGCGGCAATATCTTTGCCTGCGGCAAGGATCCGTATTTCCCTGCCTGGTCCGATGTGGTCCAACTGAACGGCTTTGATGCTGGACTGCGTGCAGCGGCCGTCGAGACCCTGCACGCGATCGCCGGACAGTGTGACGGCGTACGCTGCGACATGGCGATGCTGTTGATCAACTCGGTCTTTGAGAAAACTTGGGGTCCCCGCGCGGGAGACAGACCCGAAGCCGAATATTGGTGCGAGGTGATACCGGCCGTCAAGGAGAAACATCCTGACTTTCTGTTCATTGCCGAAGCCTACTGGGACAAGGAATGGGAACTGCAGCAGCAGGGCTTCGATTTTTGCTACGACAAACGCCTGTACGACCGCCTCGAACATGAGTCGGCGGAAAGCATCCAGCTGCATCTGAGCGCCGACCGCGCCTATCAGGACAAACTGGTCCGTTTCATCGAAAATCATGACGAGCAGAGGGCGGCAGCCACTTTCAATGGAGCCAGGAACCGCGCCGTCGCGGTCGCCGCACTGACTTTACCCGGTGCGCGCCTGATCCACGAAGGCCAGCTGGAAGGCCTGCGTGTTCGCCTGCCGGTATATTTGGGTCGTCGGCCGGAGGAAGCCGCCGATAGCGATCTGCTTGCGTTTTATCTGCAACTTCTCTGCGCTTTAAAAAAAGGCGATTTTATGAGGGGAGACTGGCAGCTCTGCGAGCGCAGCGGCTGGCCGGACAACATAAGCAGCAACAATCTGGCTGCCTGGACCTGGACTACAGAAAACAGCCGTTGCCTTATCGTCGTGAACCTGTCCGAAACGCAAAGCCAGGGCAAAATCAAAATCCCCTGGCCGGGACTCAACGAGCGGCATTGGTCGCTGAACGATGTGTTTCAGTTAACAACCTTTGAACATGAGGGAACGGAGTTGGAAAAAGAAGGCTTATATGTCGATCTGCCGGCATGGGGCTTTCATTTTCTGATCGCAGGATAATATCCCATAATCGTCGGCTGCCAAGCCACTGGATCGTTCCCGGTCATGTGGACTTTAGCTCGAAGCTGGATAGAGGTTAAGGGTCGTAGATACCGTCTTAGAAGTCAAGCTGGTATTCCATAATCAGGTTGATAAGGTTGACGAGTTTTCAGCACGCCGAAGTACAAATGGACCAGTTTACGCATCACAGCGCCCAAGGCGGACATTTTGGTTTTGCCATGGGCTTGCAAGCGGAGGTAGAGTGCTTTGAGGTGGGGATTATGCTGAGTGCCGACGACGGCGGCGTTAAAGAGAATGGCGCGAATACGGGCAGAACTGTAGGGCGGTTTCGCGCGAGCAAACCGCCCCTTCTCAAATAATGGCGGATTGCCTGTCGGCGATCCGCCTAATGATTTACTGCACCCCTGGCTGCACTATCCTCCACATTTCATTGCCTGTTGCGCCATCATTGGCGCTAAACACCAATTCATTGCCAAACACCGTTAGATTGGCTGGTTCTGAAGAACCTGCATGATTAATATCGGCAAGCTGATAAACCTGACGCCCGTTGTAGGCCCATAATTCCCTGCCTGATTCGCCGATAGCGCTAAACGCAACCAGGTTATTCGCCACCGCCGTGATATTAAACGGCACCAAGGGAGCGTCGGCGACCTGGTGCACCTGCTTGCCGTCGTAGCTCCACAGTGTTCGTTCCGATGGGTTCGAACTGGCGCTGAACACTAATTCCGTTCCCAATCTTACCAATCCGCCTGGATTCGAATCCCCCAAGGGATTGATATCCGCTAGCTGACGGACTTGCTTACCGTCGTAACTCCACGGTTCAATCCCTGTCGTGCCGTCGTTGGCGCTAAACACCAGTTCGTTGCCGATGACTCGCATGATGACGGCAATTGGCCCCGAGCCCGGCGAGCCAGCTCTTATGTCCGCGAGCTGACGTACCTGGCCGCCATCATAAGCCCAGGGTTCAAAACCTGAGACCCCATCACTGGCGTAAAAAACTAACTCGTCATTAAACACAGTAAAGCCGGATGGACTTGAGCTTAGTGGACCTGGCCTAATGTCAGCAATCCGTCGCACTTGGCTGCCATCATAAGCCCATGGTTCGGTACCGCCGTTGGCGTTTCCACCATTGGCCCTAAACACCAGCTCATCGCCAAACACTGTGAGGCCCGAGGGGGACGCTGCACCCAGTGTATTAACGTCCGCGAGCAGACGAACTTGCGTACCGTCATAACTCCACAACTCCTGACCATGTACTCCGTCATTGGCTATAAACACAAGTTCGTCGCCAAACACCGTAAAACTTTTAGGAAAAGAGCCGGCCGACCCAAAATTAATGTCTGCGACCTGGCGCACCCCTTTACCGTCATAGCTCCACAATTCCCGACCTGACGAACCATTATCGGCAGAGAACAGGAGTTTATCGCCGAATACAACGAAATCGGCAGGAGATGAGGAGCTGGCGGGCGGGAAATCGTCAATCGAAAACTGGGGGTTGATATCCGCGATTTGCCGTACCTGGCGGCCGTCGTAAACCCATAGTTCTTTGCCGGTCGAGAAGTCTTCGGCGCTGAATACCAGCTCGTTGCGAAAACGCGTAAACCCTTCCGGATTCGAATCCAACGGCCCCAGGTCTTGTTCCGTATAATAATCGCCAAAAAAAGAAATGCCACTGTAAATATTAGCTACTTGGCTGGCTGTAACTGCTTGAGCTTGATGCGCTATTCCCAGCATTGTCACCGCGATCCCTATCATTTTGGAGGCACGATGTTTTATAGAACCTTTCTCACACGGCAGGCGTTCGGTTTGGTCGGAATTATTCACGGCAGCGTTTGTTACAATATTCATCTCAACCTTCTTTTTTTATTATTAAATAAAACCTCAGGAACATAGAGCCCTATAGATTAGCGATAGCGTAATTGGAGGAATATTGGGCTTCACCCCGCATGCGTGCGATTACACTGCGCTAATTGCACCTAGGGCCCTTCGCTATTCCATCCTACGCAGGCTAGCCCTCTATCGGAGGTAAAGGGAACTTAATTAGGGCTTCCTTATTTGAAAAAAATCGCCGCACTGATCAATGCTGCACCGGTGAGGATCGTCCACAGAGTGGTTTGATGATTCGTTTCCATCTGCTTGCGCAGACCGGCAAGTTCGCGGGTTTGCGCCTCGCTGGTCTGTTTTGCATAAGCGGCATTGTCGAGCGCTTTATAAAGCAGCGCCGGGACTTCCGGAAGTTGCTGGGCGAGTTCCGGAAAGTGCGCCATCAATTGATTCAATTTGGCTTTTGGCCCCATCCTTTCCTGGAACCATTTTTCGAGGAACGGTTTCGCGGTCTGCCACAGATCCAGCTCGGGGTAAAGCTGCCGGCCGAGGCCTTCGATATTCAGAAGGGTTTTCTGCAACAGCACCAGCTGCGGCTGTACATGCATGTCGAAGCGGCGCGCGGTCTGGAACAGGCGCAGCAATAATTGGCCGAACGAGATGTCGCGCAGCGGTTTTTCGAAGATCGGCTCGCACACGCCCCTAATCGCCGATTCGAACTCTTCGATCCGGGTCGAACTTGGCACCCAGCCCGATTCGACGTGCATTTTCGCGACCTTCCGGTAATCGCGGTTGAAAAACGCCAGAAAGTTTTCGGCCAGATAATGCTGATCGGACAGTGACAGCGAGCCGACAATCCCGAAATCGACCGCGATATACTTGGCCGGCAGGTCGACGAAGATATTGCCGGGGTGCATGTCGGCATGGAAAAAATTGTCCCTGAAAACCTGCGTGAAGAAGATTTCGACGCCGCGTTCGGCCAGCAGTTTGAAATCGGCGCCGCCGGCTTTCAGCTGTTCGATCTCGCCGACCGGTATGCCCTGAATCCTTTCCATCACCATCACCTTTTGCCGGGACAGCGGCCAATGGACTTCGGGCACATAGATGATGCCCGAGTTTTCGAAGTTGCGCCGCAATTTGGATGCGTTCGCGGCTTCCCGGATCAGGTCCAGTTCGTCGAGCGTGGTTTTTTCGAATTCGGCGACCACTTCGAGCGGCCGCAGGCGGCGCGCGTCGGACCAGAAGCGTTCGGCGAACCGGGCCAGTTCATACAGCAGGGCGATATCGGAATGAATGCGGTCTTCGATGTCGGGCCTGAGCACCTTCACCACAACCTGTTCGCCCGTATGCAAGACTGCCGTATGCACCTGCGCGACCGAGGCCGAAGCCAGAGGAGTCGGGTCGAATTCGGCGAACGCCTCGGCGGTCGTCATGCCCAGCTCCTGTTCGATGATCCGGCAGGCGACCTCATTCGGGAACGGCGGCACCCGGTCCTGAAGTTTGACCAGTTCGTCGGCGATATCGTCCGGCAAAAGGTCTTTGCGCGTGGATAGCGCCTGGCCGAATTTGACGTAGATGGGTCCCAGATCTTCAAGCGTCTTGCGGATACGTACGCCGCGCGGTTCATTGCGCCGCCGCAGCCAGTAATAGGGCGATAGGGCGGCGAGGAAGCTGATCGGACGGAACAGGTGCGTTTTCAGCACGAGTTCATCGAGGCCATGAAACATCAGCACCCAATTGATGTGGATCAGGCGGAATAAGGTTTTAGGAGTGATCACGTCGGATTAGTCGCTGAAAGACAGGGAGGGCGCAAGCACGGCATCATTCGCTTTGCGTAAGCGGTTGGCGGATTAAGCTATTTTCCAGGCGTTCGATGCGGCTGTTCAGGCGGTCGAAATCGGCGCGCAGTTGATCGACTTGGCGGTAAAGAATCTCCGCTTCGGGGCCTGCGGGCAGATCGCGGGTTTCTTCCTGCAGAAACTCGCTCAGATTCAGTTCGAAAGTTCGGATCGACTGCCGCGTCCAGCGCGTGGTTTTGCGAAAGATATTGCCGATTTGATGCGCGATCACGTCGCCGGTAAAACGCGACAGCTTTTCTTCGAGATCGATATCCAGTCTGTCGAACAACTCCTGGAATCTACGGCCTGTCGTCATGTCGCCTTCGATCCTGACTTCGCCCGAAAAGACCGAACGCATCGGCTTGGCGCTGATTCCCATCAGGCCCAAAGCCCACAGCGAGCCGCCGATGCGGGTATCGGGCGCGCCGGGATAATCGTCGAGTACCTGAATCGTGTTCCCGGTCGGGCAAAGATACAGCGTTTCGCCGAACGGTTCGATCGTCAGGCCGATCACTTTGCCGGCGAGCGGGGAAAGCAATTCGCTGACATCCAGATCCAATCGAATATAGTTGTTCAGCGCGCTTTCGAGCGCGACGGTCAAAAACGGTTTGAGCGCCATGTCAGATCTTGTAGCCGCGATGCACCGCGACGATGCCTTGGGTCATGTTGAAAAATTCGCAGCGTTCGAGGCCAGCGTTTTCCATCATTGTTTTCAATTCGGTCTGCTTCGGATGCATCCGGATTGACTCGGCCAGATAGCGATAGCTGTCCTCGTCCTTCGCGACGAATTTGCCGATTTTCGGCAGCAGGTTGAACGAATAAAAATCATAAACCTTTTCGGTGACAGGATCGATAGGATGCGAAAATTCCAGCACGATGCACCGTCCGCCCGGTTTCAGCACCCGGTGCATCGAACGCAGGGCGGAGTCCTTGTCCGTCACGTTGCGCAGGCCGAAGCCGATGATCACGCAGTCGAACGTATTGTCCGCGAACGGCAGACATTCGGCGTTGACCTGGGAATATTCAATATTGCCGGTCAGTCCGCGATCGATCAGCCGGTTGCGGCCGGTGCGCAGCATCTCCGAATTGATGTCGGCCAAAACGCACAGGCCGTCCTTGCCGACACGCTTTTCCAGCAATGTCGTCAAATCTCCCGTGCCTCCGGCCAGATCGAGCACTTTTTCGCCGCTGCGGACATTGCAGAGCTGGACCGCGATTCGCTTCCAGACGCGGTGAATGCCGAGCGACATCAGATCGTTCATGATGTCGTATTTCTCGGCGACTGAATCGAAAACACCGCGTACCAGTTTGACCTTGTCTTCGGTGGCGACTTGCTTGAAGCCGAAATGGGTCGTTTTGTGATGAGTCATAGTTTCTTTAAATGTTAGGGTTCCAGGCGTGGGTGGCCGGCGGCTTTCAGCCGTTCCAGATAATTGGCCCATAAGCTGTCGTATTCAGCGCCGAGTTTATAAAGAAAATCCCAGGTATAAATTCCGCTGTTATGGCCGTCGCTGAAAACCGGGCAGATCGCATAATTGCCGATCGGGTGAATTTCGTTGATCGTGACCGCTTCCTTGCCGGTTTGCAGGATTTCCTGTCCTGGCGCGTGGCCCAGAGCCTCCGCCGAAGGTGTATAGACGCGCAGATATTCACACGGCAGCATAAATACCTGACCGTCATCGAAGTGGATTTCCAGCATCCGGGAAACCTGATGCAGTTTGATTTCGGTTGGCAGGGCATTGCAGGGCTGGGTATGGAGTCGCATGTCAGTTCGGATGTAGGGTGGGTTCGGTGCGCCGAGCCCCGGTCTTTCGGGTTAAGTTGGAGTTTCCGCGCGCCGAACCCACCGTCGGCAACCTTGGCGGGTTACAACGCGCGGCAAAACCGGATAACCGGTGAATATCGTTCCAATGCGCGTCGTAACCCGCCCTACGCGAGTCCAGTCCGTAGTTTACAATATATATCGACTCAAATCCTCGTCATGGACGAATTCGCCCAAGTGGCGATCGACATAAGCAGCATCAATCACAACCTCCTTTTCGCGCAGGTCCGGGGCGCTGAACGAAATCTCCTCGAGCAGGCGTTCCAGGATCGTGTGCAGACGCCGGGCGCCGATGTTCTCGGTTTTTTCGTTGACTTCCCATCCCAGTTCCGCGATCCGGCGAATACCGTCGGTCGCGAAGCTCAGGTTGACGCCCTCGGTCGCGAGCAGCGCCGTGTACTGTTCGGTCAGCGATGCATTGGGCTCGGTCAGAATCCGGAAAAAATCGTCCGCGGACAGTGCATCGAGTTCGACCCGGATCGGGAAGCGGCCCTGCAATTCCGGGATCAGGTCGGACGGCTTGGTCAGATGGAACGCGCCCGAGGCGATGAACAGGATATGATCGGTCTTGATCGCGCCGTACTTGGTGCTGACGGTGCTGCCTTCGACGATCGGCAGCAGGTCGCGCTGCACGCCTTCGCGCGAGACTTCACCGCCACTGCCTCCGAGATCCGAGCGTTTACAGATCTTGTCGATCTCGTCGAGAAACACGATGCCGTTCTGCTCGACCGCCTCGACCGCCTTCAGCTTGATGTCCTCGTCATTGATCAGGCGCGCGGCTTCCTCTTCCTGCAGGACCTTGAACGCTTTCTTGATCTTCATCTTGCGGCTGCGGGTGCGGCCGGAGCCCATGTTCTGGAACAGTCCCTGCAACTGATTGGTCATTTCTTCCATGCCGGGCGGCGCCATGATTTCAACGCCCATCGGCGCCATCTGCACGTCGATTTCGATTTCCTTGTCGTCCAGGTCGCCTTCGCGCAGCTTCTTACGCATCTTCTGGCGGGTCGATTCGCGGGTATCGGAGAGCGTGCCGGCGTCCGCTTCGGGCAGCAGAATGTCGAGAATCCGGTCTTCGGCGGCGTCGTAAGCCTTGATTTGCACCTTTTCCATCTCGGACTGGCGCATCATCTTGACCGCGGTATCGGCGAGATCGCGGATGATCGATTCGACGTCGCGGCCGACATAGCCGACCTCGGTGAATTTGGTTGCTTCGATCTTGATGAACGGCGCGTTCGCGAGGCGGGCGAGTCGGCGCGCGATTTCGGTCTTGCCGACGCCGGTCGGTCCGATCATCAGGATGTTTTTCGGGGTGATTTCGTCGCGCAGCGAGGCGTCGACCTGCTGCCGGCGCCAGCGGTTGCGCAAGGCGATCGCAACGGACCGCTTGGCGCTGGACTGGCCGACGATGTGCTTATCCAGTTCGTGAACGATTTCTTTCGGGGTCATTTGGGTCATCTTTACTCGCTCGGCTCCGCGTCCAGTTCTTCGATGCGCAAGTTATGATTTGTGTAAATACAGATATCGGCCGCGATTGTCAGCGCTCTCTCGACGATCTCGCGCGCGCTCAGGTCGGTATTTTCGAGCAATGCGCGCGCAGCGGCTTGTGCGAAGGCTCCGCCGGAGCCGATCGCCATCAAATCCAGTTCGGGTTCGACCACATCGCCGTTGCCGGAGATAATCAATGAGGTTCTGGCGTCCGCGATCGTCAACATCGCTTCCATGCGCCGGAGGGTACGGTCGGTGCGCCAGTCTTTCGCCATCTCGACGGCCGCGCGCATCAGATGGCCGCGATGTTTTTCGAGCTTGCCTTCGAAGTGCTCGAACAGGGTAAATGCGTCCGCGGTCGAACCGGCAAAGCCGGCGATCACCTTGTCGTGGTACAGACGGCGGACCTTGCGGGCATTGCCTTTCATGACCGTATTGCCCAAGGTCACTTGACCGTCGCCGCCGATCACGACTTTATTGCCGCGACGCACGGATAATATGGTGGTTCCTCTCAAATTCACGTTTACAATCCAAAGTTAAAACTGTGCGGTAATAGCTGCATTTTACATGGTATGAAGCCGTTATGCGAAAAAATGCAAAGACTTGCGATTTAGAGTGGAAGCGGACGACCGGAATACTCCTAACTTACTACGCCAAGCGGCAAAAAACTGTCAGCGTAGAGATGAAGGGTTGATTAAGTCAGCGTTCATTACCCTGTGCTATCCTGTGCAAATTAATCATTAACCGGCTGACTTTTATGGATGCGCTGAATCAAATAACCGCGACTTTGGCGATGACGATGGGCCTTGCATGGGCCAGCGGCATCAACCTGTACGCGACATTGCTGACGCTCGGTTTTCTCGCGAACAGCGGTAATATTGTGCTGCCGCCGGATTTGCAGATTGTCGCGAATCCGGCCGTGATGATGGCCGCCGGCCTAATGTATTGTGTCGAATTCTTTGCGGACAAAACACCGGGCGTCGATACCGGCTGGGACGCAATCCATACCTTCATCCGGATTCCGGCCGGCGCGATGCTGGCCGCCGGTGCTGTCGGAGAGTTAAATCCGGCGGTCGAATTGGCCGCCGCGATCGTCGGTGGGGGAATGGCGGCCGGTTCGCACCTGACCAAGGCCGGCAGCCGCGTGTTAATCAACACGTCTCCGGAACCGTTCAGCAACTGGGCCGCTTCCATCGGCGAAGACGTCATCGTGGTGACCGGCATTTGGGCTTCGGTCCAACATCCGTTCGTCTTTCTGATCGCGCTTGTGTTGTTTGTTGGGTTAATGGTTTGGCTGTTGCCCAAAATCTGGGCAGGTATAAAAAAGGTTTTTCGGGCAATTGCCCGATTTTTCGGGGCGGAGGCGCAGCATTCCGGTTCGAGCCCTCCTCAATAAAGGGCGGTTTTTCAAAGCAGGCGAAATAGTTAGGGCGTTCCAATTTTTGCCAGTCGCTGACGTTTGAGCACCCTTATGACATCCCGAGCGTCAATCATAAGGGTTGAAAATCGCCTACAGTGAATCTTTCTTGCCAGTCAACATCGCTTTGACCAGGTTTTCCTTGTGCAGACGGCTGGAGATGACTACCCCGGCCAGATGTAGGCCAATCAGCAGCAACATCACATTCGTGGAGGCTTCATGGACTTCTTCCCAGAACTCTTCATCGGCCTCGCTGGATTCTGGCCCGGCATTGCCTTCTTCGTTGTCGTCATCTTCAGACTCATCTTCAGCGTAGGCTGCCGGAACTGGAGTTAACTCGATAAACTGCAAGTTGGCTAACGGACCTTTGCCTTCTTCGATTGCATACACCTTAAGCCCGCTCAGCGTCACGGCGAACAATGTGATCAACATTGCCATCACCATCCAGCCGCCGAGCGGGTTGTGGCCGATGTAATGGGGCGGCTGACCTGCGCTCAGGCTTTTGATGTACTGATAAACAACCGTCGGCGGACGCACAAAATCGCTGAAGCGCGCGTGCCGGCTGCCGATAAAACCCCAGATCAGCCGGAAAATAATCAGTCCCAGGACGGTATAGCCGGAATAAATGTGCCAGGGATTGTCTTCTTCACTGGTCAAATAGGCGACGATAAAACTTAGGACCAGGGTCCAGTGGAAAAGGCGGATCAAAATATCCCAAACACGAACGGGAGATGGATTGTTCATCAGAGTTTCCTCGCAATTGGCTATTGAACAGAATCGAGGCATTCTACGCCGTCAATATAAAATCAAGCTGAAAACCTGGGGGAAGCATGTACCCGAATCCGGTATTTAATGATATTTGGAAGTTTTTATCGCGAAGTTTGTCAAAAAAATAGAAGCCCGGTATCCCTAAAGCATCATGTGGTGTGGATTATTCAAAGGAGACTATCAATGACTCATATTCTAGTTCTGTATTACAGCATGTATGGCCATGTGGAAACATTGGCAAAGGCTGTCGCTGAAGGCGCACGATCGGTAGAGGGCGTTGAAGTCGCTATCAAGCGTGTGCCAGAGCTTATGCCTGAGGAGGCGGCAAGAAAGGCCGGCGCCAAGCTGGATCAGGAAGCGCCCATTGCGACGGTTGAAGAATTGCCCGGTTACGATGCGATCATTTTCGGTACTCCCACCCGTTTCGGGAATATGTGTTCACAGATGCGCAATTTCCTGGATCGAACAGGTAAACATTGGCTGAGTGGTACGCTGATCGGCAAGGTCGGCAGCGTTTTTACTTCCACCGCGACCCAACATGGCGGACAGGAAACCACGATCACTTCGTTTCACACGACGCTTTTGCATCACGGGATGGTCATCGTCGGCGTGCCTTATTCGTGTCAGGCTATTCTGAATATGGATGAAATCACCGGCGGTTCGCCTTATGGGGCAAGCACGCTAGCCGGTGGAGATGGAAGCCGCCATCCCTCGGAGAACGAATTAACCATCGCCCGCTTTCAAGGCGAGCATGTGGCAAAAATAACCAAAAAATTGTCGGGTTGAATGACCCTTTGGGCACCGGGTTTTTATTTGAAGCCGAAGACCTGACGGATTTTAATAGCCCGACCGAGACGTGGCAGCGGTAAGTTGAAAAAAGCAAATTACACGTTCCAGACGTCGACATTATAAATTTATTTGCTTTGCCCCAAGTCCGCGATATGGAGGATGGCCTCCACGCAAAATCCGCCCAGGTCTTTCGAGCGCCCCAACAGGAGCTTTCCGGCATATTGCTCCGCGATCATTTTGGCGATTGACAATCCGAAGCCGTGACCGTTGACTGATTCATCCAGCCGGGTTCCTCGCTGCATTAATGTTTCAAGTGCGTTGTCTTCGACGCCCGGCCCGTCATCCTCGATGATCAAGCGGATTACGTGCTTGCATTCAAGCGATATTTTAACCGTGGATCTGGCCCATTTACAGGCGTTGTCGAGCAGGTTGCCGGTCAGTTCGAGCATATCTTCCCGGTCTATCGGCAGCATGCAGGGAGGCGCGGCAGAAAAATCGATGGTTAGATTTTTTTCCGGGTACATCTTTTTCAGCATCCGGATCAAAGCCGGTATTTCCTGATGCATGTCGAATTTCGATGCGGTCGGGCCGGAGCCGGCCAGCCGCGCACGTTTTAGCACACGATCCATTAGCCGCTGCATGTGGGCGGTTTGGGACACCAGCATGTCGGCGAGTTCGGGACGTTGCCGAAAGACGTCTTCCCGAGACAGCTGCTGGAGTACTGTGAGCGGAGTTCTCAGCGCATGCGCGAGATCGGCAAGAGCATTGCGCTTGCGTTGCATCCGTTGGTCAAGCACCGTCAATAAATGGTTGAACTCGCCGACCAGTGCGGAGACTTCTTCCGGTACGTCGGTGTCGATCTGATTCAGTTCGCCGCGTTCCAATGCCTGCAGCTGAGTTTGGAGGCGCGCCAGGGGCTGAAAACCCTTACGCAGGATGGCGATTTGCACAAGCACTAAAACCAGCAATAAGACCGCCGCGATTAAAGAAAAGCGTTGTTGAAATTCGGTAATCAGGCGGAAGGTCGGCGACAAGTCTTCGGCGATTGTGACCGTGATCGGATGGCCGTCTTTCTGGTAACCGAAAGCCATAATTAGCAGCGGTCTTCCTTTCGGGCCAGTCTGATAAATCCGCTGCCGGCTTCCTGGATCGACCATCGGTATGGCCAGAGGGTAGTCGCCCAGAGAAGGGGAGTTGATGATCTGCCGGCCATTGGCAACCCTGTAGTAATGGCCGGAATGCGGCCTCGCATAGACCGGTTCGATGTCGGTGCGGGTCAGGGCGATGGTGGTCCGGCTGTCTGCATAGACGGCAGCAAGAATGGATTCCGCATCATGTTCAAGGTGCTCGGCGACGTTATCTTCGCCCAGTTTTCGGCTCGAAATGTTGATTTGCCATCCTAACAAGTAAACCGCGCAGAGCAGACTGACAAATAGCCCGATCGCCAGGCGAAGTTGCAGGGATCTCATGACAATTCTTCCTTGAAAACATAACCCTGTCCGCGGCGGGTTTCGAAGCGTTCCTTGCCGAGCTTGCGGCGCAGATGATTGATATAAACCTCGATCACATTGCTGTCCTTGTCCGAATCGCAGTCGTAAAGCTGCTCGTTTAACGTGGCTTTGCTGATCACCTGGCCGCGATGCAGCAGAAAATAACGCAGCAGTTTGAATTCGACGCCGGTTAAATCCAGCCGTTCTCCATTTTCGGTAATCACTTGCTGGTGGTCTTCATCGAGCGTCAAGCCGCCGACCTTTAAGTTATGGCCACCGGGCAGCTGGTGAAAACGATGCAACAGCGCATTGATCCGGGCCAGGAGTTCCTCGATATGGAAAGGCTTGGCCAGATAGTCGTCGGCGCCGGCTTTGAAACCGTCCACTTTCTCGTACCAGGCGTCGCGCGCGGTCAGGATCAATACCGGCAGGCCGTTTTGACGCGTCCGCCAATTTTGCAGGACTTGGATGCCGTTGCGTTGAGGCAGGCCGAGGTCGAGTATCGCCAATTCGTAAAAACCTTCGTTGCCGAGAAATTCGCCTTCAATTCCATCATGCGAGACATCGACCGCATAGCCCGCTTTTTCCAGATTCTTTTTAAGAAGCCGGGCCAGATCCCGATCATCCTCAATCAACAAAATGCGCATGAAAACGATTTTCCGGTGCTAATCCAAAGCTGAAGTTTATCATGATATGCCCGGTCAGGACGGCCAGCCGTTAAATCGACGCTTCAGGCTTGCCGATCAGACTGCCTTGGACCAGATCGATGCCGAGTTCCTGGAGCGTTTTCAGCACATGCTCATCTTCGACGCATTTGGCTATGGTGAGTTTGCCGAATGTGCGGGCGACGTCGGACAAGGATTTGAGAAACATTTGATCGTCAGGGTTTTGATCGATCTGTTGAATGAATGTCCTTCCGATTTTCACGTAATCGATCGGCAGGTTCTTGAGATAGTAGAAGGAGGAAAAACTGACGCCGAAATTATCCAGCGCGACGCCGCAGCCCAGTATTTTGAATTGTTGAATGAGCGCTTTTGCCTGCGCATAATGGGATTCGACAGCGGTTTCGGGAATTTCGAAAATGATTTTTTCGGGGCTGATAGCGTAGAGATCGAACAGATACGCCACGTCATCATAAAAACCGGGATTTTCGAGAACCTTGTCGGAAAGATTGATCGACAGACGGGAATCATTCTTTCCTTGCCTTCCGGATTCTTGCAGTGCCCGCAATGCTTGTTTGAAAACGATACAGTCGATTTTTCCCGCCAGTCCGAGTGCTTCCGCATGTTTGAGAAATGTGTCCGGGTACAACGGCTGGCCATCGTCTTGCGGCAGGCGCAGCAGACATTCGTAATGGTGCAGTTCGGAGGATTTACTGTACCGCACAGGCTGATATTCCAACAAAAACCGATCCTGTATGATCGCCTGTTCGAGCATCTGCCGGAAATTCAGCATGTGCTCAATCTTCAAGCGGTTATCCTGGCTCAACTGACAACAGTAAAAATTGCCGGGACCTGCCTGCCTGGCCTGTAGCCGAGCCGCATCCGCATTCGCGTACAGATCATTCGGCGTCAGTCCGTGCTCGGGATATACCGCGATGCCGATATGGACGTTGAGCCGATAGTTTAGGCCAGCATAGGTAAAAGGTGAAGCGCTAATATCCTGATTCAGTTTTTTTGCAAAAGGGACAAGATGATCGGTTTTGACGTGCGAAATCAGCAATGCAAAGAGGTTTTTGTTGATCCGGCTGAGTCTGTCGATCGAGCGCAAATTGTCTTTCAGCCGACGGGCAACCCAGGCCAACATCATTTCCCCTGCGCGCTGTCCGTGTTCGTGGTTGATTTCCTCATACTGATCGACATCGAACAGGATCACCGCGATCAAATAATCATAACGTCGCGCCGTCGCCAGTGCGAGGGCCAGTTCGTCACGGAACTGCTGATAACTGGGGAGGCCGGTGACTGGATCATGGATTGGCATAGTCAGCATCTTCTGCTGATGCCGTGATCTTTCACTGTTATCGACGCCGAGGGTTAAAATTACTGCTTGATCCGGATTGTTTGGGGGGTTGAACAACGAATGCAGCCAGGAGATATCGCGGGTTTTGCCAGTTTCAGAGATCAGTTGCCCATCGACCTGGAATTGACCGGTGATTTCTCCCGATCTCAGCATACTCAGCTTTTTATGATGCTCCCACTCGGTTTCAGGGATTAACAGATCAAAGATCTTGCCCTTGATCGAGTGTTCTTCCCGGCCCAGTTCCAGGACGCCTGCCTGATTGATCGTCAGGATGATGCCATTCAGTTTTTGCGTCAGGATGATAATCGGCGCCGTATCAATAAGTTGCCGGATAAAGTCGCGTTCGATCGCCAGCTCACGACTTTTTTTGATTAATTTCAGGGTATTGCTGTGTACTTCCTGTTCCAGCGATTCCAGCTGCTGGGCCAAAGTCAGCGCGGTCTGGTGCAGTTGATCGAGTTCATCAAAATCGGCGGGCGATGTCTTTTTGTATGCAATCCGTTCGCGGAACTTCTCATACTGATGTTCCGCCAGCAGAGGCAGGGCTTCCGAAAGCAGCGCAACTCGCGAAAATGTGTAATATAAAAGAACCGGAAGCAGCATCAGGGAAACCCCCAAGCTGATGACGCCATAGAGCCAAACTTTTTGTAAATCTTTTTGCAGATTGTCTTCGATTTCGGTAATGTCATTAATAAACAAATACAGCAGCGACGGCTTCTTATCGTCCTGAATAGGCGCTACGCCGATTTCGTAAGTGGCGCCGGCGAGGCGGATCGTTTTCGTTTGTTCGCGAAGTTCGGAGAGTGCCAAATGCGTAGCGATATACTCGTACAGTTCCTTGTGATGGGATAAGGTCAGGCCGGCAAGCTGATAAGGCCAGGGATGGCTCGGCGTTTCCCATAACGCATCGGTAGAGGTAAGAATGCCGATATCTGTACCGGTGGCTTGCTTGTATTTGATCATAATATCGGCGAACGAACGGGTCACGCCGTAAGCGCCGACGGTTTTTGATCTGTAGATGATCGGGACTACGGCCTGCTGAAAACAAATGTTTGTGCAAATGGTACGGTGTTCCGGGATTTCGGAATGGATCACTTTATGGATGGTTGCGTCGTCGGTCGGGATCGAACTTCCCCAGGATTTGATGGTAGCGCCGTTGCTGTCGAAAAAAACGATATTTTCGATCCCCCAACTGAGCTGCCAGCGCGACCATTTTTCATTGAGCCTTTTGAACGAGGGTTGTTGCTGGTTTTGGGGCTGGATTGTCTGTTCTCCGAATGGAGACAGCATTTCCGCCAGTTGTTCGAGGACCAGAAACGAATCTTCGGTCAGGGTTTTGGCGATATGAAGGTGGTTCCTGTGTTCGGTGCGGCGATCGATGGAGAAATCCTCGGTCGCATGGCGATACGCGAAATAGGAAAAAATACTGTGCATCAGCAGAAATACGCTGCCGAATAAGATAGCGAGTTTCCATCTCAGACTAAAAAAGAACGGCGATCTCGACATGGCGGGCTAAAAGCGGAAAGACATTTGCACTCCGAACAAGTCCCAGTCCGGCGCAGTTTGGAGAGGATCCCGGTTATCGGCCTGCGGCAGCCACATGGTCCCGTGCACCCGATGATATTCGCCGCGTACCATCCAGCTCTTATTGATGTCCCAGCGCAAGCCGAACATCCAGTCCTGGGCAAAGGCGATATGACTGGGCAGGCCGAGTCGGTTAAGACCTTCGCCGTGACGGTTGTTGACATCGGCATAAATCGTATCATAGCGCAAGGTAACCTGCCATTTCGGCAAAAACCGATAACTGCCCTCGATATACCAGCTTTCGGTGGCCGAATTTTTATCGGGTAGCGCGCCATAGCCTTTCGATGTGTTCCAGCGATAATCATATTCGCCGGTCAGGGTGAATTTTTCGCCATTATACTGCGCGGAAAACATCAATGGCCGGATATGCGAACGGCCGGCCTTGAGCCTTTCGCCGGGCTGCGGATCATAATCGAGTTTCAGATCCATATGGCTGATGGCGAAGATATACTCGCCGCCGTTGATTTCATAGCTGAGCTGCGTCGCGATCGCGGGCTCAGCCGAAAATTCGCCCTGGGCCGCGGGACCTAACAGCGTCGAGCGGATTTCCTGATTATTGCCGAGCGGCGAGGCGTAATTGAATTTAAAGTTGAAATCGCCGTAATCGGTATGGTGCTCGAGATAAAACGAGCCTCCATCGGCCGAGGTCAGCAGGGAGCGAGAGCGGTCGAAATAGATGCCTTGCGGCAACAGGATCGTCGGGTGTGTGAACGCGACATCGCGGGTCTCATTATACAGTCCAAATGGAATTTTGGTTCGCCCGCCGCGAATCCCGATCCGTCCCGCCTCATGCTCCCACAGCGTCAGATCGGCGAGTCCGTAATCGACCCGGACGCTGCCACGGTCGATATCGCCGGCACGGCGGTAAAGCCCTTGAATCGCGAAGCTCAGCCGTTCGTGCGCTTGGTAGGAGGCATTCAGGCCGATCTCGGTGATGCCGAGGCTGATGCCGTCGTCGCTTTGCCCGAACAGATTATTGTCCGAGGTGTGGAACAGGCTTTGCGCGAGAAAGCCGTGCACCTGGATTTCGTCCGGCAAAGCAGTGGCTGTCGCCGCCTGAGGCAGACTCAACAGGGCCCATAAAAACAGCAGGCTATTGATAGTCGAACAGGCGAATTTTCGCATTCTCTGGTTTCCTGCTTACGTAGCCGATCGCATTCGGCGTAGTCATGACTTTTTCGATCATCTCCTGTTCCGAGTCAAGCTGAATCGGAGCGATACCGGTGCCGGAATAGGTCATCCGATCCCAGGCGCGTCTGAATTGATGGGGAAACATGTTCAGATTG
Organism: Methylomicrobium sp.; assembly: GCA_051061015.1. Taxonomy (GTDB): domain Bacteria; phylum Pseudomonadota; class Gammaproteobacteria; order Methylococcales; family Methylomonadaceae; genus Methylomicrobium. Next base: position 25,150 of record JBPFEG010000064.1, on the reverse strand, counting down.
TTTTTCACGAAGTCTTTATGGATCGGGTTGTCATCGGCCAGTGTAAAGACTTTGATCGGCTCGCCGTTAGGCCAGATTCTCAGTTGCATAGCAAAGATCGCGCGGGTATCCGTGCGTGAATAGCGCGCAGGGGGCACTGAGGCATTGACGATGATTTCCGCTGCGTCGGCAAAAATCGGGTACAAACCCAGGCAATAATAAATGCTTGCCAAGGCTATGAGCTTCCTTATGTTTTGGTACCGGCCCAGCAATTTAAACATTCCTTGTGTATTGACGGCTAGTGTCCAGGGTAGGCGGATTAATTGTAGGGGACAGGCGCTGTTCTGTCGCCATTATTCCGGTCTCAGGTTCAAAGTTTTTGCCAGCGCAAGCGGTTTGCATTGCTGACCACGGTCAGCGACGACATCGCCATGGCTGCGCCCGCGATCATCGGATTCAGCAGAATGCCTGTGAACGGATACAAAAGGCCGGCCGCAACCGGGATGCTGATCGTATTGTAAAAAAAGGCACCGAACAGGTTTTGCTTGATGTTTGCAACGGTCAGCTGCGACAGCCGGATCACTTCCGGTACTTTCAGCAGCGAGCCCTGCAGGATCACGACGTCTGCGCTTTCGATCGCGACATCGGTGCCGGTGCCGATCGCGAGGCCGACATCGGCTTGCGCGAGTGCCGGCGCATCGTTGATTCCGTCGCCGACCATGCCGACCGTTTCACCCTGCGCTTGCAGTTCTTTGACCACAGCCGCCTTATCCTGCGGCAGTACTTGCGCCCTGACTTCGTCGATGCCGGCTTCCTTCGCGATTGCCTGGGCGGTGATCGGATTGTCGCCGGTTACCATTAGCACGCGGATGCCCAGGCGGCGCAGCCGTTGTACCGCCGCCGCTGAATCGGATTTGATCGGATCGGCGACCGCGACGATGCCGGCGAATTTCTGGTCGACCGCGAGCAGCATCGGGGTTTGTCCTTCGGCGCTGAGTTTTGTCAGGGTATCCTGATATGCCCCGATATCGATATGCTTTTGCTCCAGCAGCGCCCGATTGCCGAATACGATGCGGCGGCCGCCTTGCGTGGCCTCGACGCCGTGGCCCGTGATCGCTTTAAAATGCGTAATTTTTTGCGGCGCAATGGATTTTTCCTTGGCTGCCGCCAGCACGGCCGCTGCCAGGGGATGTTCCGAACCGGCTTCAAGGCTGGCCGCCAGTTGCAGCACTTCTTTTTCCGAAAAATCGCCGGCCCCTTCGATCGATACGACCTTCGGTTTGCCCTGGGTGACCGTTCCGGTCTTGTCCAGAACCAGACAGGTCAGTTTGCCTGCCGCCTGCAAGGCGTCGCCTTTGCGGATCAGAATTCCGGTTTGCGCGGCCTTGCCGACCGCGACCATCACCGAGATCGGCGTGGCGAGACCCAGCGCGCAAGGGCAGGCGATCACTAAAACGGTCATCGAGGTGCCGAATGCATAGCCCAGGGCCGGCTCGGGGCCTAAAACGTACCAGACCAGGAACGTGAAGATCGACAAACCGATCACGGCCGGTACGAAGACCGCGGAAATCCGGTCGGCCAGGCGCGCGATTTCCGGTTTGCTGTTCTGCGCCTGGCGCACGCTGTGGATGATCTGCGCGAGGGCGGTATCGCGGCCGATCCGGGTCGCCTTGAACAGGAAACTGCCGCGCTGGTTCATCGTGCCGGCGGCAACCGTGGAACCTTCGATTTTTTCGACCGGCATCGGTTCGCCGGTCAGCATCGATTCGTCGACTGCCGAATGACCTTCGATCAGCACCCCGTCGACCGCGATTTTCTCGCCCGGCCGGACCCTGAGCGTTTCGCCGAGGCCGACTTCCTCGATCGGCACGTCGAGTTCCGCGCCGTTCCGCACAACCCGGGCCGTACGCGGCTGCAGGCCGATCAACTGGCGGATCGCCGAAGAGGTTTTGCCTCGGGCTCTTGTTTCAAGGCCTGAACCCAGATTGATGAAAGCGAGGATCACGACCGCGGCTTCGAAATAAGCGTGCTTGGCTAGGGAAGGGAGACTGCCGTAATACTCGATCACGATGCAGGAGTAGAGCCAGGCGGCCCCGGTGCCGACTGCAATCAGCGTATCCATGTTCGCCTGCCCGGACTGGAGGGCTTTTAGTGCGCCCTGATAAATATGTGCGCCGGAGTAAATCAACACTGCCAGAGTCAGTAATGCGACTTCCGGCCAGAACCAGCGTCCGGCTTGAGAGCCCATGTCGGGCAGCCAGCCGGCCATTTCAAGCAGCATCAGAAACGCGCCGAAGGTTCCCGCGACCGCCGCTTTTTTCAGCAGCATCCGGTAACGCGCCAGTTCCTGTTGCTCCTGCTGCGCAGGATCTTCGAAACCTTCCATCAGGGCCGCCTCGTAACCAGCGTCTTCGACCGCCTTGATTAATAGTTCGGGGTTGAGCTGGCCTTTCACGGCCGCGGAATGGTCCGCAAAGTTCACGCTGACTTCGGTTACGCCGGCTACGCCGGTCAGTGCGCTTTCGACGGCACTGACGCAACCGGCGCAGCTCATGCCTAAAATCGACAGGCGCAGTTCGTCCGCCGTTTCGTCTTTACTCATGACGTCTCTCCAGCGCTAAAGGAAGTTATTCGACCGAAAAACCGGCCTCGGTAATTGCTGTCTTGATCGCCTCCAGGTCGGTCTTTGCAGCATCATAGGCGACGCCGACCTTTTTGTCCTTGCTCGATGCGGTGACCGAGAGCACGCCGTCGATCGTTCCCAACTTGCTTTTGACATTCGCTTCGCAGCCGCCGCATTTCATTCCGGTAACCGTCAACTCAATGGATTCAGCCATGGTAATCACCTTATGCTCATAAAATAGGGTATTTATATCATACTCGACTGAAACCGGATAATCATGATATAAATGAAAGGAGGAAGAGTGGGCGTCGCTTACTTTGCTTGGTGAATCACCTTTGTGCACATCATGGAATTAAAAACCTTAACCAATCAAACGATCGCGCTGGCGGGCATTGCACAGGCGGCGGCTCTGGTGCAGCAATTGGCGACAAAAGGGACATGCGATCAGGAGGCGCTGAACGCCAGCATCGGCAGCGTGCTGAAAATCGATTCGGGCAGTGTGCTGGACGTTTACAGCGGCCTGAACGGTTTGAAACTCGGCCTCAGGCAGTTGCAGTCACAAATGTCCGGTTACCGGGTCGAGAATCCGGAACAGGCGCGCTATGCGGCAACCTTGGTGTTTCTGGAAAACCAGCTGTCATCGCGTAAGGATTTGCTCGATGCGATCCGGAGCGGCGTCGAGAAAGCCCAGGCGCAAAGCGAGCATTTCGGAATGCTTCATGAAAACGTGCTGGCCAATCTCGGCGAAGTCTATCACAGCACGGTCAGCACGCTGCAGCCCCGCATCATGGTGAACGGCGAGCAGGTTTACCTGTCGCGTCCCGATACCGTGAACAAGATCAGAGCGCTGCTGCTTGCCGGCATCCGGTCGGCGATCCTTTGGAAGCAATGCGGCGGTGCCCGCTGGAAATTCATTTTCTACCGCAAAAAAATCCGGAACGAGCTGGAAAACCTGGTGAAGCAGGTTTGATATCATAATGACCGTTCTTGTCGAAGCCAATCATCTGTCCCGCTATTACGGAAACCAGTGCGCCGTCGATGACGTGAGTTTTACGCTGAATCAGGGCGAAGTGCTCGGTCTGCTCGGGCCGAATGGCGCCGGTAAGACCACTACGATGCAGATGCTCTGCGGCAACCTGGCGCCCAGTACCGGCCAGATCCGGATCAACGGCATCGATCTGCTTGACCGGCCGAAAGAAGCCAAGCGCAATCTGGGCTATCTGCCCGATACGCCGCCTCTATATCGGGATTTGACGGTTAACGAATTCCTGACCTATTGTGCCGAACTGCATGGCGTCGATAAAAAAGCCGTTCCTGAGGCAGTCAAACGGGCGCGGGAGCGCTGCGGTCTGAATGAAATGCAGGAGCGGCTGATCGGTAATCTATCGAAGGGTTTCCAGCAGCGTACCGGCATCGCGCAGGCGATTCTGCATAATCCGAAAGTGATCATTCTGGACGAGCCGACAGTCGGCCTCGATCCCTTACAAATACGCGAGATAAGGGCGCTGATACGCGAACTTGGCCGGGAGCACGGCATTATCTTGTCGACTCATATCCTGACCGAAGTCGAAGAGTCCTGCACCCATGTCCAGATCATCCATCAGGGCCGCCTGGTTCTGCATGAAACAATCGAGGGATTGCAGCGGCACATGCACAGTTGTACTCTGGAAGTAATTACCCGTCTGCCGCCTGATCTGAAGGCGTTGTCGGCATTACCTGGCGTGTTGTCGGTCGAGCCCTTGGCTGGCAATCGACTGCTCGTGCATCACGCCGTTAATAACAATCCTGCCAAGCAGCTTGCCGAATTGATTGTCGCCGCGGGATGGGGTTTGGAGGAGCTTGCGCCGGTCAAAAAATCGCTCGAAGACGTATTTATTCAATTGACCTGGGAAACGGAGGCCGGTTCGGAATGAAAATGGCATTCACGATCGCCGCCCGCGAGTTTAAATCGCTGTTTTTATCGCCGCTGGCCTGGACTTTGTTGGCGATTTTACAGGCGATTCTGGCTTTTCTGTTTCTGACCCAGGTCGAAACCTTTAACATGCTGCAACCGAAGCTGGCAGCACTCGACAATGCGCCGGGACTGACCGACGTGGTTGTGACGCCGCTGTTCGGCAATGCCGGCATCATCTTGATGCTGGTCACTCCACTGTTGACGATGCGCCTGATAACGGAGGAACGGCGGAATAAAACGCTTGCGCTGCTGTTGTCTGCGCCGGTATCCAATGCCGAGATCGTAATCGGGAAATATCTCGGCGTCGTCGGCTTGTTATTGGTCATGATCGTGTTGACTGCCCTGATGCCGTTGTCCTTGCTGGTCGGCGGCGACCTGGACCTGGGTAAATTTGCCGCAAATCTGCTGGCGCTGGCCCTTCTGGCTGCGGCTTTTGCGGCGACGGGGCTTTATACCTCCTGTATCGCGAGCCATCCGACGATCGCCGCGATGAGCGCCTTCGGCTTGCTGCTCCTGCTGTGGATTCTGGACTGGACCGCCGGCATGGGCGAACAGCGGGCGTATGTCTTCGAATATCTGTCGATACTGCGGCATTTCCAGAATCTGCAAAGCGCTTTAATCAGCACCACCGATATCGGCTATTTTCTGCTGTTCATCGCCATTTTTATTATGCTGAGCATTCGCCGCCTCGACTACGACCGCCTGCAGAAATGAAACTGACCCGCCATGTGCATCAACAAATCCGGCTGAAAAACCGACTCCTGACGTTGGTGTTTCTGTGTGCGCTCGGCGGCGCGGCATGGTTGAGCACGCGCTTCTCGTATCAGGCCGATTGGACTCGGACAGGGTCGAATACCCTTTCGCCGGCGACACAGAAGCTACTGCAGGCGATGCCGGGCAAAGTCGCTATCGTCGCTTACATCAAGAGCGGCTTGCCAATACGTCTGCAAATCGCACATTTGATCGACCGTTATACTCATCTCAAACCCGATTTAAAACTGGACTTTATTGATCCGAATAACGATCCGCAAAAAGCCCGCGAGCTGAATATCGGCGAAGAAGGACTGGTCGTGGTCGAATACCAGGGCCGCAGCGAAAAACTGACTTTTATCGACGAAGCGACGCTGACCAATGCGTTGCAGCAATTGACACATGCCGAAGACCGGTGGGTTTCTTTTCTGACCGGGCACGGCGAACGTTCGCCCGAAGGCGAGGCGAATTTCGATCTGAACCGTTTCAGCAAGGAATTGCGCCGGCGCAAAATCAATGCGCAAATGGTCAATCTGGCGAAGCTGCCGGCGATACCGGACAATTCGGCGTTGTTGGTGATCCCCACGCCTTCCGTTTCGCTGTTGCCCGGCGAAATCGAGATCGTGAAGCAATACATTCAACGCGGCGGCAATCTGCTGCTGCTGACCGATCCCGGCGACAAGGCGCTCGATTTTATCTGGCCTGTGCTCGGCATTCACCCATTGCCGGGCCAGATAGTCGATAAGGCCGCCAAACTGGCCGGGATCAATGACCCAAGCTTCGTGATCGTCAGCGAATACAATCGCCATCCGGTTACCCGAAACTTCCAGACGCTGACCGTGTATCCAGCGGCGGCTGGCTTCGACATCGATGTCGATATCAATTACGAGAGCGTTCCCTTGCTGAGTAGTAGTCCTGAGTCCTGGACTGAAACCGGGCCGTTGGCCGGTACGATCCGTTTTCATCCGGATAGTCCGGAAAAGCAGGGGCCGATAACGCTGGCTTATGCATTGACACGGAATCTGGAAAACGGCAACGAGCAGCGCATCGTCGCGGTCGGCGACGGCGACTTCATCGCTAACAGTTATATCGATAATGCGGGCAACCTGGACATGGGACTCCGAATGATCAACTGGCTGATTCATGATGATCGTTTCATTGACATTCCCGCTAAAACCGCTCCCGACCGGACTTTGAAACTGACGGTGACCAGTATTACGGTGATCGGCTTCGGCTTTTTGATCGTGCTGCCTCTCTGTCTGCTTGGAACGGGTTTTATGATCTGGCGCCGACGCAGGGGGCGGTGAAATAACAATAAATATTGATGATAAGTTATTGTTTTAATATAAAACAATGGCTTAATGGTTTTCTAGGGTAATAAAATTGTGGTGAATGCCCCATTATATTCTAGGATTACCCACACTTTGCCGGAGCTTATACTATACATGCCGAAGAAGTATCCCTCATATTTGGGCACATCTTCATTTGCCTAGATGTCCTCTTTATTCGCATTCCTTGGCACCAGATATATGCCTCAAGAGTAGGTGAAATGAATTAACTCCTAGTTCATTTTTAAAGTCCACAGCAACAGGATAAGGCAAAGTTTGTCCAGAATTTGTGGGGATATTTTTTATATTCATCTGGCTGGGCCTCCGACTACTTAGTAAACCACTTGTCAACATAGGTCCAGATTTTTATTGAATCAAATGAAAAACGACAAATCGGGCAACTGCAAGCTGTGTGGAATAATTTCAAATCCATTTTTATGGGGTGAACTACGTCCCTGTGATACTCCATTTCATATTTCGCAATCTTTTATAACTATCCCAGCACTTGGACCGCTCTGTTTGGGCCATGCTATGATTATTTCTAGGCAGCATTTTGTATCATTGCTTAGTATGAGCTCTTACTTAAGAAGAGAGTTCGAATCTATATGTTTAGAGCTTTCGTCAGTTTGGCCTGATCAATTGATAACTTTCGCAGAGCATGGATCATCTATTACAGATGGAGGTGGACCATGCATTGCACATACTCATATAAACGTTATTCCCAAAGTTCCTGACGATTTATTATCACTTGAGATATATGGTCATAAGTTAATTGCTGCGGGGACGTTAGAGTCTTTGCCTGAAATGGTTAATTCTTATTTTCTGATCGGAAAGAAGGGGAAATGGTTCCTATACGATACTGCAAATGCCCCATCTCAGTATATTAGGCAATTGCTTTTTAATCATTATTCTTTGCCTCATTGGGATTGGAGATTACTCCCTAACGAGAATTTAGCAAAGGAAACCCTTAGTAAATGGAATAGGCTTTGTTGCATAGATAAAACATAACTAATCGATGTAAAAAGCTTGCCTAAAGAAATTATTATTATTGTCTCAAAAATAAAGGAATTTTATGATGCTTAATCCCAGTGATCTTGATGCGGGAATGGCAAAAATCGCAAGTGAAATATTTGCCCACTGTCAATATGGAAGGCAAAGTGTAGGCTTACCTGCTGACCAATTAGCTTGCGGTCAATTTTATGACGTGAATGCTAGAAACAGGGATCAACGTGGATTACATGGAACAGCTGGGGCAATATCAATATTATTAAGCTCAGCGAGAAATGAACATGTCGAGGCTGCCAAAAAACTTCTTAATTTCGCAAAGGCTCACCACGATGATCCAGACGAGGGTGATGACCGCTTAAACTGCATAAAGCAATCAGAAATTCTTTTAACAAAAAACTCCTTAGTGAGCAACGAAAATTCAGCGTTTTTATCAAATATAAAAGATATAATTCTTGCTAAGCAAATTTTATCTACTGGTTCATGGCCATACTTTTTTGATGATAATGAGCCAAGTGAGGTTGCTACTTGTTATGCTGTGCTTTCATTAATTAATAAGCTGGCATCAGATTCAGATACTCTCAAAAATGCCCAAAATTTCTTGTGGAAAACGCAGACTGATTATATTCCATCCTCTAAAGCATCAGATATATATGCTATAGCTATTAGAAGTCTTATATTATTTGTGCTGTCTAAATGTAACTCAAACATTAGTGGGCTTAATTATGACTTGAAAAAATTATCTAATAATTTAAGGGAATTATGGAATCATTCTTATCCACAGTTCAAGTCCGAATTTGAGGTTACGGTCGAATATGCCAAAGGTGATAAAAATTATTATCTTAGACTGCCTTGGCAAATATATCTTTCACATGGTTTAATTCTTGTAAATCCAAGGAATTTCTATACAATTAGGCTGCAGAGGTATTTGGGTATATTGAATGAATCAGCAATAAATGGTGGTTATAAATATGCCCATGCGGGTAATTATCTCTCTACTAGAACTAACGCCATTCTTTATGATTTTCTAAATACTGCGAAAGCAATTAATTTCCCAAAGCCATACCTCACCATAGCAATTGACCAATTTCTTGAAACTTGGTCCAAAACTTATATTCGACTGTTATTAATATTTACGTTTGGCATTTATTTTCTCAATTGGTCAAATGAATGGAAAGATCAACTTAATGAGCAAGGCCCTCTTTGGGTAGAATTTATCGGTGCCGCAGTTATTTCAGGTCTATCATGGCTATTTAGTACAGGACGAAGATAATTATGTTGTTTCGTGATGTACTTTATGGCGAAATTTCCTTGCCAGAATGGATTATCCCTTTTTTGCGTCTCCCTGAATTTGTCAGGTTACGCGGTGTGCGATTATCGAACATTGATTCTATACAATTTAAAGATTTTGGAAGTGCTACCAGATATGACCATGCTATTGGAGTTGTACATTTAGCATTAAAAGTTGCTTCTTTGAAAAAACTGAGCCAATCGGAAACAATTCATTTAGCTATCGCGGCCCTTCTTCATGACGCTGGCACACCCCCTTTCGCTCATACACTGGAAATAGTATTTGATGATGTAGATCATGAGCTTGAATTATGGAGCGCTCTAGGGCTTGAACCTCGGGGTCATGACAATGGATTTAATGCTTATAACGGTGAGCTACCGCAATTTGTTAAAAAATGTGAAAGCGTTTCAAAGTCTTTAAAGTTAACGATTCGTCCTGAAACTATTGGTCAAATAATTAGTGGTCAGGGCGAGTTAGGATTTTTAATAAAAGGAACTATTGATCTTGATAACATTGATAATGTTATTCGGGGAACCCATTATATGGGCTTTCCAGAAGCAACTGGTTCACTTGCTTTAGCAATCACTGAGTGGTTGTCAACGCTCGATAAACAACCGTCTTTGAAAGAAAATATACCACAAGCAGTACAAAGCTGGAAAAAGTTGCGGGATGAGTATTACAGACTGTTTTATGATTCGATTGATGAAGAAAAGGGTAGGCAAGCTCTCTTACAATTTATAATTCGTGAGTCAAATAGGCTTGGATTTCCAAAAGAAAGCATTCTTAAAACAACTGATGAAGGATTGTTATATTCATTAACTGAATTCGCAAAGAATAAGGGCACGGATGCACAATATTTATCTGATGCAGTCCGAAAATTTAGACATCTAGATCCGATACATAAAGTGACGGAATTACCAATCGATGACGAACATATCCTGAATGCTTTACGTGTTAAATCCAGCATAGATTGGATGGAAATTGACTTAAGGCAACCTGGTTTTATACCTATGATATTTTTTGCTAAACGTAGATTTTCAAAGTCATTAATGCCAAAAGATTCGCTTTTCCCTTATTCATCTGGGTTCCTGTCTATATTTGCATTATACGAACCAAAACATGATCGACATAAAAAATCCGACGCGACTAAAGTATTTAATGTTGGCTTCCTCCAGAAGAAACTTTCAGAGTATTCTTTTGTAAAGCCATGGAGCCAAATTAATGATACTTATAAACCCCATTTACAAGAAAGCCTTAATGCTTGGGGGGATTGGTCATTTATTGGGTCTAAAAATGAGCCTCTTCATTCATATCCTAGTACATTTGTCCATGCCATTCCTGCAGCATTGATAAAATCACTAAGATTATCTGGTGAATTACTAATGGATCCTTTTTGTGGGTCAGGTGTTACTGGAATTGAGGCGGCAAAAGCTGGTTGCAGAGTTATATGCTCAGATATTAATGAAATTGCATTATTAATCAGTCGAGTAAGATCGACATATCTTTCAAATGAGACAAGAAATCGTTTGCGAAGGCTGAATGTCGAAAGTTTCAATATTACCCCGTTAGTTGAAATTCCTAAGATGGAGAATATCCAAAAATGGCATCATGCGGTTACTATTGAACAACTTGCTAATATTCTTACAGTTATTGAGGGAACCGAAGTAACTGAAGAGCGAGAGTTTTTGAAATTATGTTTTTCGGCGATCCTGACATCAACTACAGCAAGGCGAGGAAAAGAACATGGTTGGTTTGCGGACAATACCCCTTTACCAAAAGGTGAATCTGCTCCCCCTTATATTGATGCTTATGGTTTATTTTTGAATAGAATAGCTAGAAATTTAAGAGCGCTTGAAAATATATACGCTGACTTTGAGCGTCGTGGCGAGAATCCATTTGATGAGCTCCAAAAAATGCGCGTATTGAGAGCAAATGCAGGAAATTCTAGTCCAGGAACATTTGATATTGAACAAAATACAGTTGGAGGTATTATTACATCTCCACCTTACCTTTGTATGTCGGATTATAGTCTCGGACAAAGACTGTCTTATGCATGGCTATTCCCCAATTATATGGATAGAGATTTCAATGATGAAATAGGGGCTCGTAGGAGAAGAAGTAATCCAACAAAAGCAATGTTTGAGTATATTGAAAACATGAAGAAATTTGCCCAATTTTGCCAGGTATCGGTTCGCCCTGGTGGTTTTGTTGCTCTAGTGCTGGGAGCTCCTGTTTCCACCAGCTTTAAAGACAAAAATATTCTTGGCTTAATTGATTCTATAATGTTGGAGCATGGTTTTAGCTTATTATGGGAAAAATGGAGACCCATTAACTGGCATAGAAATCATGGATATGAGCGATTGAAAACAGAGAAACTTACTGTATTTGTTCGTGAGTAATTATAGAGCTTCTGTATATGCCTAAACCGGCACGAAATCGACATTGGTCGCGCCCGCCTTTTGGATTTTTTCGGCAAGCGCTTCGGTCACGACCACATACAGCGTCGTTCTGAGCAAAAAGATCGGCTGTCCGCGCCACATTTCTTCGCGCATCACCAGTTCCCTCTTTTCGTCATCGATCGCTTCGTGTTTGCAGACCGGGCATACCGAAACCGGGGAACCGCCTTTCGGATAATCCGATTCCGAACGCACCAGAATCTGATAGTACGGTTCGATCGTTTCCGGGCCCTGAATATGATTTTCCGGATTATTGGAATCCAGGGCAGAGGGCAGGGCACTGCCGTTGCGCTGGCCGATCTTGCGCGGTCTGATAGGAACGATTTCGACATCGCCGCTCAGTTCGTCGAACACCATCCGCTTCATTCGTGCCGATACGACAAAACTGCGGATATTCGGCCATAAGAAATCGGTATGGGGAAGCGACGGACTATCGTAGTAGGCGGGCTGGAAATTGTCGCCCGGTTTGAAAGTTTCAAAGGCCGAGAAATCGGCATCGAGATAAGCGGCGACTTCCTGCTGCATCGCCGCGTGTTCCTGATTCGAAACCGGCCAGCGGCTTCTGAAACGTTGGTCGTTCTGGATTTGCGGCGGCGCTTCAAAGGTCAGAATGCGGCTGCCGCCATAGGTCGCCTTACAGCTATCACAACTGACGCCGGGGAAGCGGTAAATATATTCCAGACTGCCGTTGATCGAAAAATCCTGGCTATCTGAACTGTATTCGGGCGGCTGCATCCGAAAAAATTGCATAAAACACTCCTGTATTTAGTGCGGCATTGGCGGCCGGGCTCGGTAATCATGACCCGGAGTTCCTTAGTTTTTTTTGCGAGTCTAACCCAACACTATTGCTCGTGCAAGCGGGGGCAATGACGTTTCTTTTCTGCACCTCTTCAGATTTGACATAAAATAGCCGCCAATTCTTCGCGCTTACTTTTCAGGGAATATTTTGCAGAAACCTACCTATCACGCTGAAATTGATCTCACAATTCCCTTTCATGATGCGGATATGATGAAGATCGTCTGGCATGGCCATTATGCGAAATATTTCGAAATCGCCCGCTGCGAGTTGCTCGACCGGATCGATTATAACTATCTCGCGATGCGCGATTCGGGCTATGCCTGGCCGATTATCGATATGCGCATTCGCTATATCAAACCCGCAGTTTTCGGCCAAACCGTGACAGTCAGGGCAGCCCTTGTCGAATGGGAGCACCGTCTGAAGATCGATTATCTGATCACCGATGCTAAGACCGGCGCAAAACTGGTCAAAGGCTACACGGCCCAGGTCGCTGTTAACATGCAGAGTAATGAAATGTGTATGGAGTCGCCATCCATCTTATTGGAAAAGTTGGGAGTACAGATATCATGAAACTGTTGGCCCTGCTTTTGATGTTGATTCCTTTAAAAATCAGCCTGGCGGCGGACCTGCTCGCCGACATTGGCGCGCGGCTGGTCAAATCCGAGATTACCGAAGGTAGCTTCCGGCAGGAAAAAAATATCAAAGTCCTCAAAAAACCGCTGATTTCGACGGGAACGTTCATTTACCACAGAAGCAAAGGCGTGATCTGGCAGACGCTGACGCCAGTGCCTTCGGTGTTATTGGTGAACCAGACGCGGTTGTTGACGGCGCAGGGCGAGCAGAGTCTGCCGCCTGCGTTTGGCCGGGTTTTTACCGCAATGTTCGGTGCCGATGTGCAAGCGATGGAGGAAGGATTCCACATTTCCGGAACTCAGGATAAAGCTAGATGGCAACTGCAATTGAAGCCGAAGGACGCCTTGATGCAAAAGGTCATCACGGGCATGCAACTGAGTGGCGACAAGGATCTGCGGCAGATTGAAATCAAAGAAGCGAATGGCAATTTCAGCCGTATAACGTTTGAGCAGATCCATCATCCCGAGGCTTTGACGCCGGCGCAGGAAAGCGATTTTGAACGTTTATCATCCCCGCGTTAGCGCCTGTATCTGGCTGCTCGCGATGCTTTTGCTGGGGGCGCTCGGCCTGCAAATGCTGAGAGGAGACTGGCTCGAAACCGGCTTTGCGTCCCTGTTGCCGAAAATCGAGGCACGCGCCGACATTGTCGAGGCCATCGATCGGCAAAAACAGCTGATCAACCGCAAGGTGATCTGGCTCACCGGCGGAGCCAGCGCCGAGGCTGCGATTGCCCATGCCAGAAAGCTGGAGCAACAGGTAATTAACAGCCACCTGTTCGGCAAAGTGGCTTTACAGATCGCCCAGGACCAGCAAGTCGATCAGTTCAAACGACTTTTCGCTTACCGTTATCAGTTGCTCGATCCGGAAACGCGCAAGCGGCTGGAAACAGATCCCCAAGCTTTGCTCGATCAGAACCTCGAGATGCTGTACAGTCCACTGGGTCAAATGCAGGCGGCGATGCTCGACCGGGATCCGCTGCTTTTGTTCTGGCGTTATATGGATTCCCAAAAACCGAGGTATTTCGCGCTGGAAGAGAATGTTGTGGTAATCCGGGACGGGCAAAAGGTTTGGGCGCTGCTGATGGCCGATCTCGACAGTAGCCGGCTGCCGCTGGACAAGCTCGAAGACCTGCTGCAATTGACCCGAAACGCCACGGCCGAGATTCAAAAGGCTGGCGGCGAATTATTGGTCTCCGGTTTGCCGGTATTCACCGCCTACGGAGCCGAATCCGCCAGGCAGGAAATCTCAACCGTGGGCATCGGTTCCGGTTTGGCTATTATTCTATTGTTTCTGTTCACGTTTCGCAGTGCCCGTCCGCTCTTGTTGTCTGGCGTGGCGATCGCGAGCGGGCTTGCGGCGGCGCTGATCATCAGCGTCTGGGTATTCGGTAAGATTCATATTATCACGCTGGTGTTCGGTGCGAGTTTGATTGGTGTGGTCGATGATTACGCCCAGCATTATCTCTGCGACGGATTTGGCGAACGCGAATGGAATCCACGTAAAGGGCTGACTGATATTTTTTTGGCGCTGTTTCTGGGGCTGATCAGCAATCTGTTGAGCTATGCGGGGCTCGGGTTTTCGCCGTTTCCGGGACTCCAGGAAGTCGCCTTGTTTTCCGCGATCGGCTTATTTGTCGCCTGGCTGACCGTGGTGCTGCTGTTTCCTGTGTTATTGTCCGGTTTTAAGTTTGCGCATGAACCGGCCTTGTTGAAACTGGCCACGCTTTGGGAACGCGACTGGCCGGCTTGGGCACTTAAAAACCGCCTCTGGTTCATGCCTCTGTTGCTGATTGGGCTCGCTGGGGGGCTCTGGAAACTGACGCCGCGTGATGATGTGCGCCTTCTCCAGTCCGCACCGCCGAAGTTGCTGCAAGATGCCGAAAAAATCAGGCAGCTTTTACAGGTCAGGGATAACCAGTTTTTTTTGGTGTCGGGAAAGGATGTGCAGGAATGGCATCAGAACGAACAACGCCTGCTCGAAAAGCTCAATACCCTGGTTCAACAAAAGAAGTTGATGTCTTACGAGGGCCTCAGCCGTTATTGGCCTGATCCTGAAATACAGCGTAATAATTACCGGTTGGTGAAACAAGCACTGTTCGATTCCGGTCTGGCCGAACGCTATATGGCTGGCCTGGGTTTTGACCGGGCTTCGCGTGTCTCCATAACCAAAGCTTTCGTCGACGCCCAACACAATACTCTGGAACTGGCGGACTGGCTCGAAATGGCCGATGAAGGCAAGCAGGCATTGTGGCTCGGCTGTCAAAAAGGTCGCTGTGCCGGCATCGTAACCTTGAGCCAAATCAAGGACGTTGGGGCACTGGCGTCTTTACAGCAACTACCTGGGGTTTCCTGGGTCGATCATGTCGAAGAACTTTCTTCGCTTTTTGCACGCTATCGGGTCCGCGCCAGCCTTTTGTTGTTTTCGGCTTTTACGCTGGTATTCATAGGGTTAAGCCTGAAATTCGGCTGGCGTGGAGGGGCCACCATTATGGCTATTCCGTTGGTTTCGGTACTTTCCTCTTTAGCGATGACTGGCTGGTCCAGTCACTTGTTCAGCTTGTTCAACCTGTTTGCATTGCTGCTCGTTTTAGGTATCGGGGTCGATTACGCGGTGTTCTTCTTCCTGGCCGGCAAAAGACGCACGAGCACATCCCTGTCCGTGACTTTGTCCGGTTTAACGACATTGCTGTCATTCGGTTTGCTTACGGTAAGCTCGACCGAAATCGTGCATGCGTTCGGGTTTACTGTTGCTGTGGGGATTGTGGCTGCGATGCTGGCTGCTCCTCTGATTGGTAAGGTGCGTTGAAAATCAGGCTTAGAATTTATTAGGAATTTTTAATTGCGCGATTAACTTTATTTCCTTTGTGGAACAAAAAAAGCGACTTATCTTGTGAATCATCGAAATTATCCTATGCCTGTTTTTGTATTGCTCATACTCCTGATATCTCTGCCGGGCTGCCGTTCATTGCCCGAAGCCCCCGGCATCTCGTCTGAAGAATTGCAGGCCATCGAAGCGCGTTACGGGATTGAAGCGCGCGAACGCGTTCAGTCCTGGCGACAGGTAATCGAAGACAATCAATTCCGGCCGGTTCCCGAAAAGCTCAACCTCGCCAATCAAGTGTTCAACCGGCTCAAATTCGAGGATGATAGCGAGCACTGGAAAGCTGAGGATTACTGGGCGACGCCGATCGAAACCCTGGCCACGAACGGCGGCGATTGCGAGGATCTTTCGATCGGGAAATATTTTACGCTGAAGGAGTTGGGCGTTTCGGATCAGTGCCTGAGATTGACGTATGTCAAATCCCTGACCTTGAACAAACCGCACATGGTTTTGAATTATCAATGCGACGGCAGCGCGGAAAACCTGGTGCTCGACAATATCGTGCCGGTGATCATGCCATCGGTCGACCGCACCGATTTATTGCCTGTTTACAGCTTCAATGCCAGCGGACTTTGGGTGGCCAAACAGCAGGGCATGGGGCAACAGGTCGGGGGTTCCGGACGCTTGAGTCTGTGGACGGAGCTTTTGAGCCGAATTTCAAAGCCTTTTAGCTCAAACCGCAATGAATGAAAGTTAATTTATTCATCGAATCAAATAATTTTTTTAAGGTCGAATATTCATCTGTAGGGCACGGTAAGTGCTCGCCCTCATCCATCTCGGTCACGCCTTCAAACTTGATTTAAAGAAGGGAAGCGCGAACGCCTTTTCGAGGGTTTATCGATTACCTCTATCTTAGGAGGGTAAAATGATGAATACCATCATCACGATGTTCATTTCCGGTTTTCTGTTTTTTTCTCTTTCCGCTGCAAACACCTGTCAGGCCGGAGCCGCTGAAACCGTTATGGCTCAAAGGATTAACACGGCCGTTTCTCATCTCGCAGCGGCCCGGAAAGCGCTCGCTGAGAATGAACAGGAAACGGCGCAAGAGCATATGAAGGCGGCCGGACAGTCTTCAAAAGATATCGTTGGCGGCTCGTTTGAAGTCAAGGCACAACGCGGTTCCCGGACCATCGCCAATGCCCGCCGTCTCCTCCGCGAAGGCGATACATCCGGTGCTGTAACTGTTTTAAAAGAAGCTGAGGAAATTTATAAGTCTATGCTGCAATCGGCAAGTTCCGGGGGACGGGGCGGTCTCAATTAACAGGGCATGAGGCTTCATCAGCAGCAATTCATGGCGCTGTTGCGCCGAAGTATCGGGCTTTGCCGTAAATTTTGTTTAAGCGTTCGAGACGGGTTAATATAGCCATGGACATATCCTCAAGAGTATCAATAGGAACAATATTTTAAGGAGCAAGTGTGACAGTCAGAAGTTTTAAAGGTAAACAGCCAGTCGTTGGCGAGCGCGTCTATATCGACAAGAATGCGACGGTCATCGGCGAGGTGACGCTCGGCGACGACGTTTCGATCTGGCCTTCGGTCGTGATTCGGGGTGACGTCGAAAGCATCAAGATCGGCGAAGGGTCCAATGTGCAGGATGGGTCGGTGCTGCATGTGACGCACTACGGCAAGTTCACGAATCGCGGCTTTCCGTTGACGATAGGGAAGGGCGTGACGATCGGGCATCGGGCGGTCGCGCATGCCTGCACGATCGGCGATTATTGCTTGGTCGGCATCGGCGCAATCATTATGGATGATGCGGTATTGGAAGATTATGTGATGCTGGGGGCAGGGGCTTTGGTGCCGCCGGGTAAACGGCTCGAAAGCGGCCATTTGTATGTCGGCTCGCCTGCCCAGAAAAAACGGCCGCTGACCGATTCTGAAAAAGAGTTTCTCGAATACTCCGCCGCGCATTACATTCAATTGAAGAATGAGCATTTGCAGGAGTCTTCCGAATAAACTCCCGCTGAGGGAATGTCCAACTCTATCAGTCTGAACATCGCGGCCGAATCTCGGCCCCCCCCCCAGCGGCTATAAATTTTACCGTTCCGGATGAGGGACCCTTCCATTACGGTGATTCGTTATTCTTTCCCGGTTATGGGGACCGTGCTCAATGTAGCTATTTGTTCAGCAGCGCCCACTGCAATTGCCATTGATGCTCTGCGTCGAAGGATTGCAGATAATGTACGTTTTTGCCCGATCCGTAGGCCATCGGCGTGCCGTCCCGGTAGACGAGGCGCTGGCTATGAATCGACGGAATGCGGTCTCCCGGGGTAATGATCCCGGTCAGGTTCAGCGGGTCGGACGCATTGATTACAGTCAGCTCGGGGATCGGCGACGCCTTGCGCAGGTCTCTGAGCAGGCTGACCGCTTCGGGCAAAGCAAACTGTTCGCCCGCGAATCCTTGCACGAAGCGGCCTCCGCGCAGTTCACCCCGCGCTTCGAGGCGGCGGTAAACATACAATAACTCACGCCAGCTCGGCAGGTTTTCTTCCCTCTCCAGCACCTTCCGGAATACTACCCCGTAGCGTTTGAGCAAAACGCGGGCGATATGCTCGACGGCCGGATAATTGTCGGTCGTTGACTTGCGCAAGGGGCGCAGCAGCGACCAGCGCCCGGCCGCCGCGAAGGGATCGTAAATCGGATAGCGTTTGCCGCGCCGGTGCAGGATTTTTTGCGGCATGACCAGGGTGCGCAAGCCCTGGAAACTGTCCGAAGTAATCAGGCCGGCCGCAGCCAGTTCGCCGAGCGTTTCCTCCAGTTGCGTCTTTAGCAGTCCGGTTTCACTGACCAGCTCCTGAAAGAAACTGGCGCCCCACTCTTTGATTGAGGCATGCACTTTTAAGGCATTGGCAGAGAGTTCCAGCTCTGAGATATCCGGAAAAGTCCCAAAGGTACGCCAGAATTCCAGATGATCGCGCGTAATCAGGGCGACCGGCGTATTTTTTCCGGCGGATTTCGGGCTGCTTTCGCCGAGGGCTTTAAGCCGGAGCCAGATGAATTTCCCCGACGTGCAGAGCTGGTCCAATTCGGACGCGAAATAAGGTTTAATGCGTCGGGTCAGAATATCATGCTCCCAGCTGTAGGCGGGCAGGTTGCAGCCTTCCAGTTGTTGCAGCGTTTTAGCAAGCGAGGCTTCGCCGGCCCCCGGCTCATGCAGCCCGTGCCAGTGGAACAGAAAACGCATGTAAATGCTGGGTGCGACCGGCTCGATTTCCTTGCGCAACTGTTTCAAGGTATAGCGGTGGATGCGCGCGAGCAGGCCGCGCTCGCACCATTCGATGACCGATGCGCCGGGCGAAAAGCGGCCCTGCAGCACGATGCCCTGCTGTTCCAGTGCACTCAGCGCCCGTTCGATTTGCGATACCGGCAGCGAGAGCGGTTTGCCAAGCTGTTCAGCGGTGACGGGTCCGAGTCCTTCCAGGCGGCTGCGGATTAGGTCGCGCAGATTGTCCTCTTCGTTTAATGGGTGGTCCTGCGCTATCGCCGGGAGTCGCGGCTCAAGATCGGCATCCGGAAAAAGCTGCTGCAGTTCGGACAAGCGTTCGGCGGCGACCCACAGCCTTTGCCCATCCTGCATCTGCATCTCCGTCGCGCGGCGGCTTGACTGCAAGGCAGTAAACAATTCGGGAGGCGCGCGCAAGCCTTCCTGTTCGGTCATGAAGCCCAGTACGACCAGCGCATCGTGGAGCTCATCCGGATCGCGCGCCTCCGGCCAGGCTTCGAGCCGCACGCTGGCGATCGCTTCCGGATTGAGCCGGCCGATCTCCGCCGCATCCTCGGGGCTCCCGAAGCGGCGCTGCTGGATCGCCAGCGTGCGGCGCTCCTCGGCGGGCGCATCGTCGAGAAAGGCATACGGGCGCGCATTGATGATTTCCTGCGCCATCGGCGAAGGCGAGGTCAGATCGCGGGCAATCACCTGGATTTCGCCGCTTTCGATGCCTTGCAGCACGGCTTGCAGGCCGTCGATGTCCATCAGTTCGTGCAGGCAGTCCCACAACGTCTGATCGACCAGCGGATGCTCCGGAATCTCCCGGTCGCCGGCGATATTCTCGAAACAGGCCAACTGATCCGGAAAGATGATCGCGATCAGGTCTTCCGCATCGTTGCGCTGAAACTGCGCCGGCACTTTCTTGCCGCTGCGGTTGCGCGGCACCGCGAGCGCGGTGTTCGCGACCCAGCGCCAGCGGGTCGGGAACATCGGCGCGGCCAACAGCGCCTGAATCAGCACGTCTTTGACCGAAGCGGCTTTCAGGTAGCTAGCCGGTTCGAGCAGCGGAAAACTGTGCGTCGGCCCGAGCGACAGCACGATGTTGTCCTCGGTCGCGGCGGCCTGGAGTTCGAAATTGAAGCGCCGGCAAAAGCGTTTCCGGAGCGCGAGGCCCCAGGCCTTGTTGATTCGCGAGCCGTAGGGCGAATGGACCACGAAATGCATATCGCCGGTTTCGTCGAAAAAGCGTTCGAAGATGATCGTATGGAACGAGGGCAGTGCGGTCAGCGCGGCTTTCGAAGTCGAAAGATAATGATGCAGCTGTTCGGCCGCGTCGGAAGGCAGTCCGAGCCGGTGGAAAATAAAGTCGTGCGCGCCATCGCCGCCCTGTTCGAGCAAATCGTCGATCGTTATGGACAAGTTCGACACCGCTTCGGACAACTCGCGGCTGCGCCCCGGCGCTTCGCCAAACCAGAACGGGATATTCGGCGGCTGGCCGTGCGCGTCCTCGACGAACACCTTGCCTTGCTCGATCTTCAGCATCCGGTAGGAATTGTTGCCGAGTTGAAAGATGTCGCCCGGAACGCCCTCGAACGCGAAATCCTCGTTCAGAGTCCCGACAAACAATCCTTCCGGCTGCATGATCACATCGTAGTCGAACTGGTCCGGAATCGCGCCGCCGTTCATGATCGATGTCAGCCGCGCGCCCTTGCGCGGCCTGAGCATGCCGTGCACGACGTCGCGGTGCAGATAGGCGCCGCGGCGGCCGCGGCGGGTGTGGTAACCGTCCGCGAGCATTTTGACGACTGCGGTGTATTGCTCCAGCGTCAGTTCCCGATACGGCCAGGCGCTGCGCAGCGCTTCATACAACTCACGCTCAGGCCATTCGCGGCAGGCGACTTCCGCGACGATCTGCTGGGCGAGCACATCCAGTGGATGATCGGGGATCTGAATCGTGTCGAGCTGATCGCGCGCGACCGCATTCAGCAGCGCGGTGCATTCGAGCAGGTCGTCGCGCGTGAGCGGAAACAGGCGGCCTTTCGGGGTGGCGCCGAGCCGGTGCCCGGAACGGCCGACCCGCTGCAGGAACGCCGCGATCCCGTGCGGGGAACCGAGCTGGCAGACCAGGTCGACGTCGCCGATATCGATCCCGAGTTCGAGCGAGGCGGTGGCGACCAGCGCCTTTAGCCGGCCCTGCTTGAGCCGGTTTTCCGCATCGAGCCGGTGCTCCTTCGCGAGGCTGCCGTGATGCGAGGTGACGAATTCCTCGCCGAGGCGTTCGGCCAGCGCGGCGGCGGCGCGTTCGGCCAGGCGCCGGGTGTTTACGAAGATCAGCGTGGTGTGGTGGTCGTTGACCAGTTCGACGAGGCGGTCGTAGATTTCGGTCCAGACCTCGTTCGCCATTACCGCTTCGAGCGGCGAGCCGGTCACTTCGATTTTCAAATCGCGCTGCCGGCTATGGCCGGTGTCAATGATCGTACAGGGCTCGTCGCGGTTGCCGGTCAGAAAACGCGCAATCGTGGTCAAAGGCTTTTGCGTCGCGGAAAGGCCGATACGGACCGGCGGCTTTGCGGTCAACTGCGTCAGCCGTTCCAGCGACAGCATCAGATGCGCGCCGCGCTTGTTGCCGGCCAAGGCGTGAATTTCGTCGACGATCACGCTGTGCACCGTTTTCAGCATCTCCCGTCCCGACTCGGAGGTCAGCAGAATATACAGCGATTCCGGCGTTGTGACTAAGATATGCGGCGGCGTGCGCTTCATCGCCGCCCGCTCGGCCTGGCTGGTGTCGCCGGTCCGGGTTTGAGCGCGGATCACGACGCCGGGCAGGGAAGCTTCGAGCAGCGCCATGCCGATGCCCGACAAGGGCAGTTCGAGGTTCTTGTGGATGTCGTTGGACAGCGCTTTCAGCGGCGAGACATACAGCACCAGCGTCTGATCGGGCAGAGAGCTGTCGATGCCTTGCCGGACCAGTTGATCGATGACCGCGAGAAAGGCGGCCAGGGTTTTACCGGAGCCGGTCGGCGCGGCGATCAGGGTCGCCCGGCCTGCCTGAATCGCAGGCCAGGCCTGGCTTTGCACGTCCGTCGGGGCCTTGAAGCGGTCCAGAAACCAGCGCGCGACGACAGGATGAAAGGAATGGAGAATCTGAGTCATGGCGTTAAGTGCCTGACAGGAGGTAATTGGCTAAAAACTCGCTATCGTTCCCGCGCCGCAGCACAGGAACGACGTAACGCTTAACCTTTCGAAGCCCGTTTCCGCTCGTGTTCCAAGAGCAGCTTCTTGCGCAGCCGGATCGATTTCGGCGTGACTTCGACCAGTTCGTCTTCATCGATGAATTCGAGCGCCTGTTCGAGCGTCATTTTCTGAATGGGTACCAGAATCAGGTTTTCGTCGGTGCCGGCCGCGCGGATGTTGGTCAACTGCTTGGCTTTACATGGGTTCACGACCAGATCGTTCGCGCGCGAATGGATGCCGACCAGCATGCCTTCATAGACTTCATCGGCATGTACCAGAAACAATTCTCCGCGTTCCTGCAACGCAAACAGCGCATAAGCCAGCGCCTTGCCCTGTGTCATCGAGATCAGCACACCGCGTTTTCTGATGCCCAGTTCGCCTTTTTTCATCGGGCCGTAATGGTCGAAGACATGATAGAACAGGCCGGAACCCGAAGTCGAGGTCATGAATTCGGTCTGAAAGCCGATCAGGCCGCGCGACGGCACCATGTATTCCAGGCGCACCCGGCCTTTGCCGTCCGGCACCATGTTTAACAGGTCGCCCTTGCGCTCGCCGAGTTTTTCCATCACAGTACCCTGGTGAATTTCCTCGACTTCGATCGTGACCATCTCGAACGGCTCGTGCTTTTCGCCGTCGACTTCCTTCAGGATCACTTCCGGTCGCGACACGCCAAGCTCAAAGCCTTCCCGGCGCATGTTTTCGATCAGCACCGACAAATGCAGTTCGCCGCGGCCCGAAACCTTGAATTTGTCCGGGTCGCCGGTATCTTCAACGCGTAACGCTACGTTATGCTGTAATTCTTTTTCCAGGCGTTCGCGGATCTGGCGCGAGGTCAGGAACTTGCCTTCCTTGCCCGCAAACGGCGAATTATTAACCTGGAAGGTCATCGTAACGGTCGGCTCGTCGACGGTCAGCGGCGTCATCGCTTCGACCGCATCGGGATGGCAGAGCGTGTCCGAAATTTCGAGTTTTTCGATCCCGGTGAATGCAATAATGTCGCCGGCGTTTGCTTCCGGCACTTCGACGCGCTCCAGACCGTTAAAACCGAAGACCTGCAAAATACGTCCCTTGCGTTCCACGCCTTCGCGGCTGACGATGGTCAACTGCATGTTCGTTTTGACCGTGCCGCGCTGAATGCGGCCGATGCCGATCACACCGACATAGGTGTTGTAGTCGAGGCTCGACACCTGCATTTGAAACGGGCCGTCCCGATCGACTGCAGGCGGGCTGACTTTTTCGACGATGGTTTCGAACAACGGCGTCATGTCGCCGCCGGTGACGGTTACCTCCAAACCTGCATAGCCGTTCAGGGCCGAGGCATAGACGATCGGGAAGTCGAGCTGTTCGTCGGTCGCGCCGAGGCGATCAAATAAGTCAAACGTCTGATCGACGACCCAGTCCGGCCGCGCGCCGGGGCGGTCGATCTTGTTGATCACGACGATCGGTTTCAGGCCCAAAGCAAAGGCTTTCTGGGTCACAAAGCGAGTCTGCGGCATCGGCCCGTCGACCGCGTCGACCAGCAACAATACCGAGTCGACCATCGACAGTACCCGCTCTACCTCGCCGCCGAAATCGGCGTGGCCCGGGGTGTCGACGATATTGATATGATAACCGTTCCAGTCCAGCGCGGTGTTCTTCGCCAGAATCGTGATGCCGCGTTCTTTTTCGAGGTCATTCGAGTCCATGACCCGTTCGGTGACTTTTGTGTGCGCGGCGAAGGTGCCGGACTGTTGCAGTAACTTATCGACCAGCGTAGTTTTGCCGTGGTCAACGTGCGCGATGATCGCGACGTTTCTTAATTTATTGATATCCATTGAATAAAAATGAAAGGGTTAGCAAATGATTGAAACGCGGCGCATCCCGTGTCCGCCTTGCAAAGGAGATCTCGCGTTTTTAAGAGGTGTAAGGGGGAGAATTATACACAAAAGATGAGCCCTTGTTTTTATCATTCAACGGTTTGATGGAAAAATCCGGCCGGTAATGGCGCATATTCAGCAGAGTAGGGTAGGCACGGCAGTACCTACAGAAGCATCGGGCATAAAAAAACCGCCCAACCCGTAAAGATTGAGCGGTTTTGGTTTAGTTAACGGTTACCCCAAGATTATGGTGGGCAAACGATTAAGCTGTTCACCCACCCCCGGGCTCCCAGGATTGCGTCTATCTCAGAGTATACGCGAAATAGATCCAGCTATTATCATTCAATTGAATGCCCCAGTAGTATTTAGTTCCAGCAACGAGAGTAGGGTTCTTAGTGTTCTTTGTAGCTTGATTAAATATCCACTGCTGTGCTGTTGGATCCCAACGGAACGAAGTGTCCGGTGTAGTCGAGTAGAGGAGTTCGTCAACAGTAACATTTGGGTTTCCATAGCTCGCCAATAGGCCATATTTTTTTACAACCCCTGATGTGCCAATCGAATTGCCATTTGCATCACAGACACGGAACTTAGTGGGCACCGTGCTGCCTAGCTTGAATACACTTGATTGATCATTGTCGATCGGTTGTAGAATTTGGTGACCTGGTGAACCTAAGCATGCCCCCGTTGAATACCGCACCTCGATTGTAAATTTTTGGGCAATGCTCGTGTCGACGCCATCGTTAGCTGTGCCGCCGTCATCATGGATTTGCACGGTTACAGTCGCTGTACCTGCTGCATTTAATGCAGGGGTATAGGTCAATGTGCCATCCGGAGCGATACTGGGTTGTACAGAGAACAGACTGTTATTATCGTTGCTGACGATAAAGTTCAATGTCTGTCCAGACTCGTTAGCTGGTCCTACACTTAAGTTAGTAGCCCAAGGGGTAACTGTCTGAGCTCCAGCGTTTACAAGTACAGACTGGTCTGCGCCCTTGGTGAAACTGGGTACGTCATTGACCGCGTTCACCGTGATGGTGAAGGTTTGCGGGGCGCTCGTGTCCACGCCGCCGTTAGCTGTGCCGCCATCATCACTTAAAGTCAAGGTGATGGTGGCCGAACCGTTAGCGTTGGCTGCTGGCGTATAAGTCAGATTT
>JBPFEG010000063.1:0-30559 GCA_051061015.1 Methylomicrobium sp. | reverse complement strand
GTTGAAAACATGTTCGGACGACTCAAGGATTGGCGCCGCATTGCCATGCGCTATGATCGCTGCGCCCATACCTTCTTCTCAGCCATTCTTATCGCCGCCACTGTGATCTTCTACCTCAATTAATGAGTCCTGAGCCTAGATTCGGGATATACCGCGCAGTAAAAATAGCGTTATGTTTGCACAGCTTGCATACTACGGTTTTGCGGATAGCGTTTTTTCACTCTTTGCCATAACGAAAGAGGACTCCTTAGCCATTATTTAAGCTGGCTCGGATGATCGGTGCGGTTTTAAGCTGATCTCTGGGTAGAGACGGGGTGAAATGAAGCAGAACTTAGGAGGTGCGACGGGAAAATGTCCCGACAGCAGTCCCAACTTAGAACTGGAACTGATTAAGAAAGCCTATCAACCATTATTTTAATGGTGGGGGGTCAGGGACTCGAACCCTGGACCTATGGATTAAGAGTCCACTGCTCTACCAACTGAGCTAACCCCCCATGCTGACTGATCAACTTGAGAATAGGAGCGGAATTATAGCGGATTTATTTTCAAATTCCAATCCTGTGCGAGTTATTTAACGACTTTCAGCTGAGGCCTGCCCGATGGTGGTGGAGTATCGGGCGTTTCAGGCGGCGTATCGTCCTCGATCTCTTCTTCTGGATCGAAGACCATGCCTTTGCCGTTTTCTTTGGCATAGACTGCGAGAACCGCCCGAATCGGCACAAAAATGTGTTTAGCAATACCGCCGAAACGCGCGTTGAATTCGATCTGCTCATCCCCGAGAGACAAATTCTGAACCGCCTCCGGCCTGACATTCAAAATGATCCTGCCGCCCTCTACAAATTCGCGAGGTACTAGCGCATCGGGGTGTTCGGCATTAACCAGAAGATAAGGAGTCAGGCCGTTATCGGTGATCCAGTCGTAAATAGAGCGGATCAAGTAAGGTTTCAGCGGCGTCATTTGGGGAGTTGTGCCATGTCTTTTTCGGCGTCGCTCAGACTGCGCTTGAATGCAGACCGTCTGAAAATGCGTTCGGCGTACTGCGTGATCGCTTCGTTCGGGGTCGAGATATCAATGCCGACCATCGGCAGGCGCCACAATAATGGCGCCAGGGCGCAGTCGATCAACGAAAATTCGTCGCTCATAAAAAACGGCCGGGCTGCAAAAATCGGTGCGGACGCCAACAGGCTCTCCTTGAGCATCTTTTTCGCCCGCGCGGATTTTTTTTCGCCGGAAAACAAAATTTCATCAAGTAATTGATACCAGTCCTGGTCGATGCGTTTGATCAGCATCCTGGCATTGGCACGCGATACCGGATCCATCTGATGCAAGGGCGGATGGGGAAAACGCTCGTCCAGATATTCCATGATGATTCGAGAATCATAAAGCACCAAGTCGCGTTCGACCAAGGTCGGTGATATGCCGGTCGGATTCAGTTCGAGCAAATCTTCGGGCGGATTGCCAGGATCGTAATATTCGATGTCTGCGACGATCGCTTTCTCGTGTAATACAAAACGAACGGAATGGCTCATTGCGCACGTGGGGGAAGAGAATAGAGTCATCACAGATTTGTTATTAAATAAATGGGTCACTAATCAAAAAACCTCTTTCTAAACGTACATAACGCTGATAAGGAGGCATTATAACATTCAGGGACGCCGATTGGGGCGATCAAGAAATCGAATCGCCCGGGTTGACGCCGCCGTTCTATATCAAAGCGATCGATTAATGGATATCCTTCCAATATTCCTTTTTGAGCATGTAAGCGATGCCCAGGAACATGAACAGGTAAAGCAACACATATTTCCCCAGACTGACTCTTTCAAGCTGCATCGGTTCCCCGACATAAGCGAGAAAATTTACAAGATCAGTCACCAGAGCGTCAAACTCTTTTTCCGACAAGGTACCGGGCTTGGACAATACCAGACCTTCGACGACCTGCTTGCCTTCGACCATTTTCACCACCGCCTCCTGCTGCCCTTGCAGCTGCCAAAACACGTTCGGCATGCCGACATCAGGAAAGGTCGTATTGTTGACGCCCAAAGGGGCGCCCTTATCGATATAGAAGCCTTTCAGATAGCTGTACAGCCAATCCTTGCCGCGCGAGCGGGCGATCAACGACAGATCGGGCGGCTGAATACCGAACCATTTCTCCGAGTCATGGCGGTTCATTGCGGTGAACATCTTGTCGTAGATGCTTGCATTTTGCGGCGCGATCTGCGTCAGCATTTTCTTCTCGTCCAGGCCAAAATCCTCCGCCAGACGTTTGTAGCGCATATACTTAATGGCATGACAACCCAGGCAGTAGGTCACGAAGCTTTTCGCCCCTCGCTGCAGAGATTCTTTATCGGATAGATCGATATCCGCCGTTTGCAGTTTGACAGTCTCTGACGCGTACCCATTAACCGACAGCGCACAAAACAGCATTAATATTATTATTCTTTTCATATCAATCGAGGCTCGTTTTGAGGGTTTTAACAAAACGCTTGGCGGCCTTGCGGATGCCTTCAGGGTTCGGTCTTCTTCTGAAGAAGGTATATTTGCTAAGCAGCGATGCAGCCTGCTCTGGCGTGGCCGGCGTCACAACGGTGACCTCATCATAGAGCTTCCGGGCCGCAGCAAGCCGATCGTCGAGGGTCGGCTGATAAGTGACCCGAGTCGGCACCGGCTTCAGTTTTTCCCAACGCGTATAGACCGGCATCAGCAGGAAGAAGCCGAAATAGATCGCGGTGCAGACCCTGGCGACAATGCTTGCAATCGGAGTCGGCGGCTGCGTGCCCAAATAACCGAGGATGAAGAAGCTGATTACGAACAGAAACAACGCTTTCTTATAGATGGCGCCGCGGTAACGGACCGATTTGACCTTGCCTCGGTCAAGCCAAGGCAGGAAAAACAGCACGACGATAGAGCCGCCCATTGCGATCACGCCGGCGAATTTATCGGGAATCGCGCGCAGGATGGAATAGAATGGAGTGAAATACCAGACCGGCGCGATATGCTCCGGCGTCTTCATCGGATCGGCCGGAATGAAATTCGCGTGTTCCAGGAAGAAACCATGCAATTCCGGCATGTAGAAAATCACCACCGAGAAAAAGATCAGAAACACCGCAACGCCGACAATGTCCTTGACCGTATAGTAGGGATGGAACGGAATGCCGTCGAGCGGAATGCCTTTGGCGTCTTTCAGTTTCTTGATCTCAACGCCGTCGGGATTGTTGGAGCCGACTTCATGCAGCGCGACGATATGCAGGAACACCAGCATCACCAGCACCAGCGGCACCGCGATCACATGGAACGCGAAGAAGCGGTTCAACGTGGCATCGGAGATTACATAATCGCCGCGAATCCATAGCGACAGATCCTCGCCAATCACCGGAATCGCGCTGAACAACGAAATGATCACCTGCGCGCCCCAGTAGGACATTTGTCCCCACGGCAACAGATAGCCCATGAAGGCTTCGGCCATCAAGGCGACGAAAATGAACATGCCGAAGATCCAGATCAGCTCGCGCGGATGCTTGAACGAGCCATATATCAGTCCGCGGAACATGTGCAGATAGACCACGATGAAAAACGCGGATGACCCGGTGGAGTGCATGTAGCGTATCAGCCAGCCCCAGTTGACCTCGCGCATGATGTATTCGACCGAATCGAACGCCAGCTCCGCGTCCGGCTTGTAGTTCATGGTCAGCAGGATGCCGGTAATGATCTGGTTGACCAGCACCAAGAGTGCCAGCGAACCGAAAAAATACCAGAAGTTGAAATTTTTCGGCGCATAGTAATGCGCCATATGTTCGTTCCACAACTTGGAGAGCGGAAAACGCTCGAGTATCCAGTCGCCGAACAACGTCAGACGTGAAGGTTTCATGCGCTTGCCCCTTGGCTGGATTCGCCGATGATCAGTTGATTTTCGGTCACATAACGGTAAGGAGGAATTTCCAGATTGGTCGGCGCAGGCACACCGCGATAAACACGGCCGGCCAAATCAAACCAGGAACCGTGACAAGGACAGAAGAAACCGCCTTTCCATTTATCGCCAAGGTCGGCGGGCGCCAGCTCGGGCCTGAAGGTGGGCGAACAGCCCAAGTGGGTGCAGATACCGATCGCGACGAAAATTTCAGGCTTGACGGAGCGATAGAGATTTTTGCTGTATTCGGGTTGAATCGACTCCTGCGACAAAGGATCGCGAAGTTCATCATCCAGCGTTTTCAGCGTCGCCAGCACCTCGGGCGTTCGCTTCAAAATCCACACCGGCTTGCCGCGCCAGGCGACGCGGAGAAGCTGGCCCGGTTCCATTTTGCTGATGTCAACCTCGACCGGCGCCCCGGCCGCCATCGCCTTCACGCTGGGTTGCATTTGAGCGAGAAAGGGTACAGCTAAGTAACCCGTACCGACCGCCCCCACTACGGTCAGTGCCGAGGTTAAAAACTGGCGTTTAGACTTGTCGACGCCTTGGTTATTCATTATCTAACTCTCCTGTTTCAGGTCTAGGCCTTGCTTAACGCATTATCTGGCGCAATATACCACTAGAACCTAGTCGATTTGAAGTGCTTAATCGATTTGTTTACAGAGAGATGGCGAAAAAACGGCAATGAAAAGCGAAAACCGGAGCATTTAGCTCTCTTGGTCCGCCTTCCATCGCCTAAGGACTCAATTATTGGAAATAAGACTTTGATTTAGCCCAAAAAGAAAGGCTTCGTTTTCGTCAGGTTTGCCGATCGTAACGCGCAGGCAATCGGCCAAAATGCCGCCCTGCGGACTCAAATTCTTGATCAGAACACCCCGCTGTTTAAGTCCGGCAAATATCTCGTTCGCATGGTTCGACGGCGTTCTGAACAGAATGAAATTGGCCGCACTCGGGTAAGCGGTGATGCCTTCGATTGCGTCCAACGCCGCGAAAACGCGCGCACGTTCCGCACAGATCAGCCGGGTCTGCTGATCGAACAGCGCTTTATGACTCAATGCAAATTCTGCACTGGCCTGGGTCAGCACATTGATATTATAAGGTAACCTGATCTTGTCCAATTGCCCGAGCAGTTCGGCGCTGCCGCACAGGTAACCGAGCCGCAAACCGGCCAGCCCCAGTTTTGATACGGTACGCATCACTAACAGGTTCGGGTGACGGCCGAGCCTGTCTAGGTAACTCGAACCCGCAAACGGCTCATAGGCTTCATCGATCACGACCAGGCCGGGCGCTTTTTCGACGATCGCATCGATCGCGGCTCGATCGAACAGATTACCGGTCGGGTTGTTCGGATAAGCCAGAAAGATCAGCTTCGGGCGGTGCAGCTCGATAGCATCCAGCATCGCCGGCAAATCGAGATCAAAATTTTCCACATGCAGAGGCACGCCGATATAATTCAGACCCAGGCAATGGCTGAGCTGCCTGTACATCACGAACCCCGGCTCCGGCGACAACACCGAGGAACCTTGCGGCAAGGCCATCAACAGCAGTTGGATGATTTCGTCGGAGCCGTTGCCGAGCAGCAGCGCATCGCTCTGGTCCAGGCCGTTCAGACATTTGATCGTTACGGCAAGAGACCGCGCACCGGGATCGGGATAACGGTTCAGCGGGCAGGCGCGCAGGGTTTCGAGCCAGCGCGTCTTGATGTCTTCGGGCCACTCATAAGGATTTTCCATCGCATCCAGCTTGATCAAGCCCTCCGCATCGGCAACGTGGTAAGCGGACATAGCCAGCACTTCCTTACGGAAGACGCCGGCAACCAGGTCATTCAGATTCTTCATTTAAAGGTCGGTATCACTACGGTTGAGTTCCGTCCACATTGTCCCAGATTCCTTCGCCGATGTCTTGCCGGAGTTTCAACACTTTATCGAAAGCCGATTTCCGCGCCCCGGCCGGCTTTGGACGCGTAATTCCGAAGGGAGGACGTCGTCTGGCTCTATCAGACGCCTCAAGCGGATTTTCGGTGGAAATCTCGATGCCCGGTGAAGAAGCCCGAGGAACCGGCAGCATGAAATTTTGCTTGAACGGCGAGTTAACTATCGGTACGCTGGAGGACGCTGACATCGAAATACGCAAAGAAATCGGCGCGGAGAATTTTTTCTGCTCGGCCTTAAGGTGACCGAATTACAAGCGCGCAAGATACAGGATTACCATTTGTTCGAAATGTGACGTTCCCATTTGGAATTTTCACAAAGGCGCGATCAATAATAACTAAGCTAACCCAACGCTCGTCATAATTACCAACATGAATACATCCCTCATTTTGCCTCCCGCCGATTTGCCAGGCCAACAACGGGAACAATTGCATCTGATCAATCTGCATTTGGCGGCTCTAGGACAGCCGACCTGTGAAGTTGAGCATGATCAAAGTTATCTGAAGATCGCGGACGGCCTGTTGAAAAATTATTCCCGGCAACGCCGCCTGCTGTCCCACTACCGGTGTCCTGCCGATCAGCGCATTCAGGATTTCCTGAACGCTTACCTGCGCGAAAACGGCGTCGACGGCGAGATTCTACTGCCCGGCGAAACGTTCATCCTTGAAAAAGGGCTGGCCAGAGAATTGTCGCTGCCGTTCCAGTCGAACGAATACCATTCTCCTTACATTGACTCATACCGGGTTCGGCAAGGCGTTCTGCACAATCCGAAAAACGACCGGCGCACGACCAAAGGCGTGTTTCACATCGCGGCCGGCGGCTTGCCGGTGCCTGCCGACAAAAGCGAAGTGCCGGTCCGCGCCTACGCTGAAATCCTGCGCCAGGCCCTGACCCCGCCCGACGACATGATGTGCCTGCCTTACACGAGCCGGCAACAAAATCCGGCAAAACTCTGGCTGTCAATGCTGATCCGGCCGCTCGTGGTCCCCGGCATTGCCGGCCTGACGCCGCCAAAAACGATGGAAACGCGTTTTTTTGTGCCGGGCGGCCTGGTCGCGAACCTGGACTTCGTCGAATCGATCTTCGGCAATGCCGGCAACCCTTTTCTGCCCGAAAACGATGCCGCGCTGGATATCGAGCATTGGACCGGCCATACCGGCTGCATCGTCCTGGCGCCGCATCTGGTGCATTGCCGCAAAAAGGACCTGGGCTTGCCTTCTATTGAGGACGCAACCGAGCGGCAACGCAAAGACGGCATGTGCTGGCAAAGCGAAGACGAGCTCTACAACGACGGTAAACCCTTCAAACTGGTGTGCCGGAACATGCAAGGGGTGATCGTCACGATCATCGCCGACAATTATTTCGGCTACAGCAAAAAAGAGATCAAATCGCAGATCAGCTACTCGGCCAATCTGTACGGCGGCTGCGAAGAAGAACACGCCGGCGGAGCGCTTGCGTTCCCTCGGGCCAGCCTGGGAGACATTTATCTGGCGGGCGCGGAAAACATCAAAGACGTCACGTTCGAGCGGATTCCGTGCTTGTTGGGTGAGTCGATCGATTTGCACCCCGAAGGCTATGCGACCGACAAAACCCATCCCGGCATCGTTTTCATTCCCGAAACGGCCGAAATCAACATCCAGCAACAACAAGTCAGCTGGGCGCAAAACGGGGCAACACAGGCGCTGAAACTGCTGGCCAACCGTACCTACGTGTATCCGAACGGTTTTCGCGTGCACATGGAGCGCCATCCGCACGCGCCGAGCTGGCGCCTGATCGGCACCTTTCCGGAAAGCACCCTGTGCCACAAGCCGAGCACGGTGTCCGGCGGCGGCAAATCGGAAATTTCGAAGTCGATTGCCGGCGCGATCATTTTCGGTTCCATCTTCGTCGAAAATTTCGGCAAAGACATGAACATCGTCGCCGAAATTTTCGACTACGATTATTCAAACCGTTTTCGCGACCCGGCCCGCAACGGCATCGATCAGCGCCGGCTGCTCAGCAGCAAACGCACGCTCGGTTCGGCAATCAAACTGCTGACCCCTTCGCAAGGCGAATATTCCGACGACTACAACCAATGGCTGACGCAATTTCCGCAGCACATCTGGGCGCTCGTGCTGATGATCAAGCGTTTTTTCAACCCGGAGTGGGGCGAAAACTGGCGTGAACATTTTTCGGTCGATGTGGTGAACGGTTATCCGGGCAACGAACTGAAATTTCACGGCCGCAAACTGATCGCCTGTTATCTGCGCGTCGGCTATGACAGCAGCGGCGCCTGGCGGGTGTTTAAATTGCGGCAGGATTTCATTGCCTCGGACAAAGTCCAGTTCGAAGACGACATTACCGCATCGACCGTCGTGCCGGCCGGGCTCTTGCCGGGGCTGAATCCGAACTGTCCGAACCCGAGCGTGAAACTGGTCGAAAACTGCGAAATGAGTTTTTTCCAACGGCCGGACGACGCGGTCCACCGCGGCAGCGACCTGCAAACCGAAGCTGACTTGGCCGGCGGCAACAATTTCATTTCGAATTTCGAGCCGCTCACGCCGGCCGATGCACGGGAAATCCGGGACGATGTCGTGCATTTCGACCAATTCAGCGAACCGATGCGCAATCTGATCGCGCGCGCCGCAGAGACCCCGGAAGGCGAATTTTTCGTGTCTTCGGCCCATCCGCGCCTGGTCGACGGCAAACCGAGCCAGAACGTGCGCTACCTGCAGCAGCGCCCCGACCTCGTCGACCCGCGTCCGCGCTATCTGGCGGAACTGTCGACACGGCTGGCGCGCGGCCTCAGCGTCGATCAACCGGTGCATTTTCCGGTTAATGCGGTATTGCCCGGGCGGCGCAACAATCCGCGGGATAACGCGGCCGGTATCCGGCCACTGGCGATTTATAACCCGATCCATTATCAGGAACTGCCCGAGCTGTTCATGGATTTCATCTGCAGCCTGACCGGAAAATCGCCGTCGACGACCGGCGCCGGCTCGGAAGGCGCGCTGACGAAAGGCCCGTTCAACGCGGTGTGCGCGACGACCGATTTGAACACCGCGCTGGTGTCTTTCATCCTCTGCGGCTACGACGGCTTCTCGACCGCGGCCGGCTATATCGGTTCAGAGCGGCGGATCGATCACGACATCAGCCTGTTGATTCCGGAAATCTGGTCGCGCCTGCCGGTCGACCAGCGCGATTCCCGCTACATGATCGCGCAAGGCCATCTCGAAAAACTCGAAGATTTCGAATACGAAGGCAGAACCGTGTACGCGAGCCGCTTGGGCTACCGGATCACCGAACGCTTCGTGCATAGCAATTTCGGCAAGGTCTTCGATTATCCGACCGCGGTATTCGACGAAGCAATGTTGAAGCCGGAAACCCAGAGTCTGCCCGACTTCGTCGACGGCGTCGACAACGTTTACCAAGCGCAGCATCGGGTCGCCTTACTCTATTTCCAGGACGGTTCGATCGACGACGCCTGCCCGCCGCTCAAAGCGCTGCTGCACGTGATGGCTTACGGGCATTACGAAGGCAAAACGGTAGACGATCCGTCGATCCGCGCGATGTTCACCCGCGAGGCGCTGCTGCAAAGCGACTGGTACCGCGAGCGGCTGCAAATCAAACAACAGCGGGAACACGCGCTCCAGCTAAGGCACTGCGAATACATTCGGCAACGTTTGAACGAAACCGAACCAACCGAAACGTGGCACCGGGTTTTGACCGAAAAACTCAA
Organism: Methylomicrobium sp.; assembly: GCA_051061015.1. Taxonomy (GTDB): domain Bacteria; phylum Pseudomonadota; class Gammaproteobacteria; order Methylococcales; family Methylomonadaceae; genus Methylomicrobium. The sequence goes on along the minus strand of JBPFEG010000063.1, from coordinate 21,006 downwards.
AGCCGCCGAGCGCATGCTGGCCGAAGTCAGCGAGCCGGGTTATCTTGAAAAATCATCCGGGACTTTGGGGGCAGATTGGGTGCATCGATGAAGCCATTGCAAAAAGCGCGGGGTTGGCTTTTGGATTACTGTATGTAGGTTTTCAGTCCGTAGGTACGATTAGTACAGCGTAATCACATGCATGTGAAATAACAATGTTCCTCCGATTAGCGATAGCTAATCAGAACACCTTGCTTATTATTTATAAAAATTAATAATGCAAGACCTGACTTCATTGTTGTCCGATAAACGAACAGTGTTCTAACTCAATAAAGAGCCTTTAAATGACCTATTGCGCCGGCTGGAAATACAACAACTCAGTCTACCTTCTAGCTGATACTTTAGCTACGAAGTCGACTATGCCGAGTTCAAATCACACAAGCTTTGGCGAATTACATGCTGAAGTCCGGGGTGATCATGTTGAAGAATCTTTATTAAAATTGGTCCCTATCGGTCCGGGAACAGCTATAGCCTATTCTGGCGATGTTCAACTTGCGAACCACATTCTCAATTTTCTGAAAGACAATTTAGATAATACAACCAGCATTCGTGATTTGCTTTCTCTTATGGAAACCAGTATGGGACCATTCAATACTGAGGCAGTTGTAGCGCTATTAGTTGCTACCTCCAACACTAATGGGGATTCTGAACTGATTCAGTGGAGTACAAAAGAAGGAATAAATACTACCAAATCAGATTACTATCAAATTGGAAGTTTAACTTCATATCATGCGGCATTCACGCCAAATATTCTTTCCTATCTCGCCGCGGGCCAATTAGCGCCAGATCGAATGCTACCTGTTATGACGGCAATTGTTCAGTCTTATGGTATCCATGACAATTTGATTGATATGAACGTAGGAGGTCTTATCTTCGGGCTTCGCACGGAGCAAGGTAGAGTTATTTGGCAAGAAGACAGTAATTATTTCCTTTATAGCCGCAACCTTGCCTCAGTCATGTTCATATCAGCTATGGCCCGCGATAATGCACTTATCGTACATTCATCTTTGGCAGAGGGGATAACAATGTTCGCACATTCAGTATCAATGCCACCGCTCTCGCAGTGGGATGAGGCATGGCGTCGCCAGATCGAAGCAGAACTTGAATCCGACCGTTTTCGCTATTGGATTTTTATTAGTACCGAAGGAAAGGTGATTACATTGATCATCCGTAATGATCTTGAACAGCAGAGTCGCCTTTTTCGTCTCGCACTTAAAAGCAAAGGACTGTTTGATATGGCTATTAAACCTGAATTGATGTCATTACTGAGTCAACCATTGCAAGATACTGACGATGATGGCATTCCCTTCCGCTTAAATGTTCGAAATGACTAATCTCAAAATTAGCTCTATGCGGGACGAGGTAACATGCCCCGTCCAGGGCCGTAGGTGCGATTAGCGTAGTGTAATCGCACGCATGTGAGATGGCAATATTTCTCCGATTACGCCATCGCTAATCGGAGCTATTTGCTGCCGCCTTGTATATTCAATAACTCAACCGAAAACCGATTTCCGCCCCCCGTCCCGCTTCCGGCGCGAAATTGCGCAGGTATGAAGTCGAGTTGCGGATGTTCTGATCGAGCAAATTGTTGCCCTTCGCGAACAGCATCAGTTCGGCGTCCTTGTAGGCCTTCAGTTGATAGTTGACGCCGACGTTCAGCAGGAAATAGCCGGCGGTTGACGTTTCGAGGTCGCCGGCATGCGGCTGGTCGCCCGCGCGGGTAAAGCGCAGGTAGCTCGACAGCTTGTCCTGAATGTAATCGAACTGCATGCCGTAGCGCAAAGGCGGCATCCGCGGTACGTCGCCGCCGCTCACGAATTCGCCGCGCGTATAGTCGCTGAACAGGGTCAGGTCCAGCAAACCGTAGCGGTTCTCCATCACCGGAAAGATCAGCTTGGCTTCATAGCCTTTGAAGATCGCGTCCTGTTGAGCACTGACCAGGACCGGCGAACAGTCGATACTGCACGGATTACCTTCTTCATCGACGAACTCGCCGTTGCGCTGCTGGTAAATGTAGTCGCCGGCCCAGTTGTGGAACAGATCGAACTCGGCGCGCAGCCAGTTTGACTTGAAGCGGTAACCCAGGTCGAGGTTATAGGAAGTTTCTTCCTGCAGGTTCACATTACCCCGTTCGAAGCTGCGGGTCGCGTCATGGAAGCCGTTGGCCAGCAATTCCTGCACCTGCGGCGCGCGCGAGGAACGAGTGATCGCCAGATTCAGTTGGTGCCGCTTGTCGATTTTCCAGCCGGCGGATACAGACGCACTGACCGGCGTGTAGTCGAGCCCTTCCATGCCGTTCGGCTGAATGTCGGTCTGGTCGATACGGGTGCCGAACTGGTAGGTTACCGGGCCCGCATCGAACGATTCGACCGCAAACATGCTGTAACTGTCGATCAGCGAATGCGGTACGATCGGGGCGCCGGTCAGTTTCTCGATCGCGGTGAAGTCGCTGGACTGCACCTGAAAACCGACGGTGCCGCGCACGGGGCCGATGTCCTGATGGTCCATTTCCAGGCGGCTTTCATAAGTCTGGTTCGCGAAAAACGCGCCCGGCTCGCCGTTCGCAATTTCGGTATGCTGATAATCGGTATAGCCAAGGCGGGCGCGCAGGCTTTTCGCAAAGCGGAACGGATCGATCATCTCGCCTTTAAAGTCGTACTTGTCCTGCCTGAGGGCAATACGCACGGTTTCTTCGCCGGTCCCGTCCGGGGCGATCCCGTAATTGTTTTCGAGATGATTGATCGAGACGCCTGCGAATCCCGGCTCGCCGATCCAGGACAGGCCGGCCGAACCGCTGATCGCTTCTGCGCCGGTATTGTTCAGATGGCCTTTGGGATTATCGACGATAACGAGCGAAGGATCGGTAATCGAAACCTTGGCCGTATCGATCGCGCTGCCGCCGATCGAAAGGTTGTCGCGGTGCCGGTAGAAGCCGTCCAGATGATAGGCGATATTGCCCTCGCCGCCATCGACCTTCATCGCAGTGCTGGTTTCGTCGCTGGTCGAATCGAAACGCTGCTCGAGCGCCCCGCCGATCGGTTTATCAGGCATCTTGTCCGGAATGCGGTTGTCGATCACGTTGACGATACCGCCGATTGCACCGCTGCCGTACCTCAGCGTCGCCGGTCCCCGCAATACTTCGATCCGTTCGGCCAGCAGCGGCTCGACGCTGGTTGCATGATCCGGACTGAAGGCCGAGGCGTCGTTGCTGCCGATGCCGTTGCTCAATATCCGCACCCGTGGCCCCGCCTGTCCCCGGATCACAGGGGTGCCGACGCCCGGCCCGAACGACTGGCTGCTGATGCCCAATTCGTCCTTCAGTGTTTCGCCGATGCTGTGGCCGGTTTTCATCCGCAATTCTTCGCCGCTCAATTCTTTAGCGGGCTGAACAGGATCCTCTTTTTCCTCCGGTGCAGGTGCGGTGACGACAATTTCATCCAGCATTTTGCTGTCTTGTTCTTCGGCCTGCACGGCTGTCGGCAATCCGGAAAACGACAAAAAGACGGCCAAAGAGGAATAAATTGCGCTTTGATTGATCTGCATGGAAACATTCGGTTGAAATGCAATGTTATATTATAACACAGACAGGACTCGTATAATGCCCTCGAAAATAACTTCTTTGAATGACTGCCTGATTACGGATAACGATGCCATCGCGGTTTTGATTAAAATAGCCTTCCTGACAAACCAAATGCGACCCACCGATTCAGCCCTGAATTCCTCCAATGAGAAACCCGATGCGCACCAAATCCTTAAGCTTTAGACTGCTGATTTCCGAAGGCCTGGTACTCGCGGCCTTTTTTGCGCTGGTCGCCCTGGTGCTCGAACAGGGGTTTCGCGAAAGCGCGGAGGAGGCCTTAAAGGAGCGCCTGCAGGTTCAGGTGTACTCTTTATTGTCCTCGGCCGAACTGAAAGATAATGGCGAATTGTTCATTTCGCAGAATTTGCAGGACCCGCGCCTTATGAATCCGGGCTCTGGTCTTTACGGCTTCATTCGGCAAGCCAATAAGAAACTGCTCTGGAGTTCGCCTTCCGCGATCGGCCTCGACCCGCCGCCTCCTCCCGAAATGGCGCCCGGCGAACCGGCGTTTATCGTGGAAAAACGCAATCGCTATGCGTTCCATTACCGGGTCATTTGGCAGACCGTCGCCGGTATGGAGCGCGAATATTTGTTTACCGTCGTCGAAGACGGTGACTATGTCGCCCAACAGGTCAAGCACTTTACCGTCACCCTGTGGTCCTGGCTGTTGGTGATCGGCGTGGTATTAATGTTTATTCAGTTTTCGCTGCTGCGCTGGAGCTTGAAGCCCTTACGAAGAATTGTCAGGGATCTGGAGTCAATCGAGAAAGGCAAGCGACTGCGCCTGGATCATTACTATGCGACCGAATTGCAGGGGCTCGCGAACAATCTGAACGCCTTCATCAGCAGCGAACGCGCGCATTTGGAGCGCTACCGCAATACGCTGGCCGATCTTGCGCACAGCCTGAAGACCCCGCTGGCGATCCTGCACGGCTGCGCCCATTCCTTTCAGGGCAATCAGGACGCCGTGATCGAACAGTTGACCTATATGGACAAGATCATCGAATACCAGTTGCAGCGCGCGGCTGCGAAAGGCGAGACCAAGACGGTCGGCAGCTCCGATATTTCTGAGATCATCAGGAAAACAGTCGCCTCCTTGACCAAGGTCTATCTTGACAAAGGGATTGCGTTCGACCTAAACATCCCCGAGACAAGCCCCGTGTACTACGAGGAAGGCGACCTCTACGAAATCATCGGCAATCTGCTCGACAATGCCTGCAAATGGTGCCGAACAACGGTTCGGGTCAATGTCGTCCCGAACCCGCGCAAGAACCGCCGCAATTACACCGTATGTCTGCTGATCGAAGACGACGGCCCGGGCATTCCGCAGCAAAAGCTCAGTGAAATTTTAAAACGCGGCGTCCGCGCCGACGAGAATATTCATGGGCACGGCATCGGCATGGCGGTCGTGAGCGATTTGATCGAACTGTTAGGAGGCAAACTGGAGGGCGTGCCGAGCAAGGCGCTAGGCGGAATGAGCTGGAGCGTGTATTTGCCCTAGGGCCCAACGGTTTAATCCATTTTTACTTCTTCAAGAAATGACGTTCGTTGCGGAATTTTTTCTTTTTTTGAAGAAAGGGTGATTTCCCGGTCGCGCTTTTGATCATAACGGTAGCTTTCGCGGATCTTGAGACCGGTCAAAAAGTTGAAACTTTCTTTATCGCCGGTGCCGAGCGCACCGTCGCCGTAAGTTACATCCTTGCCGATCAGCATGAAGCGGCGAGTTTTCGGGTCGTAACGAAATCGCCACGTTTGGTCGGTAAACTCCCGTGAACCGGTCAGCTGGCTGACGATCAGAATGCCTTTTTTGATTTCGATGCCGACGCTTTCTTTCACGCCGCCGCAATGAAGGCATTGGAGAAGATCGGGCTGGCTTCCGCCCAACAATAATTTTCCTTTTTTACCACTGATCAGCACAAGCAAAACGCGCTGGCTCTCCACAAGATTTTCATGTTGCTCTGCCCGGGATGACTGTTGAACCAGAATAGCCGCCTTATCTGAAATGCCGTCCGCATTCAGGTCGCCATCTGCCCGATCCGCCACCAGCCAACCATGCGGCGTAAAATCAGCAAGCGAGTGGCCTTCCTGAGGCAGTTTGCTCGTGTCAAAAACAACAGCTTCCTGAGCCGGCGCCATGCGGCACAGCATCATCGTCAACAGGAATATAGGCAGTTGCAAGCGTAGACAGAAAAACATGATTCTAGCTCCGAATGTAGGTAGAGGGCCGTTAAGCGGCAACGCATCCGTCAAATTGAAAAAAGAATGAGCTCCATCTTTTTTCCCAATTTTCAAGGTAAGGGCATTGGGTTAAGGCCTCGATTCAGGATTCGAGGAGGAATCGCAGGCTTGGCCGATCAGAATTTCCGCCGCATCACGCGCCGCTCGCATTGCTCCCGAATCGCGCTGCATCTGTTCAGCGATGATCGCGCCGGAAATCAGCAGGACCAATTGCCGGGCCAGCATCTCGGGTTGCCGCGCCTCTGCCGCGACTGCCCACTCTTCAAGCCGCAGGCGAAATTGTTGATAAAAATCGGCGGAGACCTGCTTGAAGGCCTCTTCATCGCCGGTGGCTTCGGTCGCGGCATTGATGAATGGACAGCCTCGGAATCCATCTAACCTCAGCATTTCCCCGAAGACATCGAAGATAGCCAGCAATCGGGCTTTGGGTTCGGTTGCACGTTCCGCGATGCCGGTGATAATCCGCTCGCGCATCGTCTCGGCGCTTTGCTGCAGGTGCGCCAGCACCAGATCGCTTTTGGAAGGGAAATAATGATACAGGCTCATCTTGGTAGTGCCTGCCGCCTTCACTATCGCATCGACGCCGGTCGCGCGGATGCCTTGCCGATAAAACAGTTCGGACGCGGATTGCAGGATACGTTCTTTCAGATTACTGGACATGGTCACAAATAAAAACAAAAACAAAGTTGCAACTATACCGACCGGTCTGTATTATTGCAATTGACTTACCGGTCAGTCTATCTTTTCAACGATCAATCTGGAGATGAACCTCATGATTACCTTATACGGCTTTGCGCTGAGCAATTATTACAACAAGACCAAACTGGCCCTACTCGAAAAAGGGATTCCTTTCAACGAAGAGTTGGTGCAGCCTTCCCAGGATTCGGCCGTATTGAAACGCTCGCCGCTGGGCAAGATTCCTTTTATCAAGACCGGCGAAGGATATCTTTCCGAATCGCAGGCAATTCTCGAATATCTGGAAAATGCTTATCCCGAACAACCTTTATATCCGGCTAATGCGTTTGAGCGCGCCAAATGCCGGGAGTTCATCCAGCATCTGGAACTGAACGTGGAACAGATCGCTCGCCGTCTTTACGGGGAGGCGCTGTTCGGTACGCCGGTTTCCCAGGAAACCAAAGACGAAGTCAGGAAAAAAGTCGAAGCGGGACTGCAAGGCTTGATGCGTCTGGCACGTTTTGCACCTTATGCGCTCGGCGAAAACTTCAGCGCGGCCGACATCGTCGCCTGGCTGCATCTGGGCTTGATTGCGATGGCGACGCAAAAAATCTACGGCGAGGATCTGGTCGCGGCCCATGTGACGGGCATCGCGGATTATTTCCAACAGATGGAAAGCCGGCCGCATGTCAAACAGGTCGCGGAAGGCCGGAATGCGGCGATTCAGGCTTTCTTTGCGCAAAAATAGGGCTGATCACCAGAACAGATCCATCTGGCCGCCGGCAGGCGGCGGCCGGAACAGGTCCAGATTGAAGTCGGGCGCACCGGGAAAACCCAGCCGTTTATAGGCTAGCCTGAAGCGCTGACCAAGCAGGTCTGCGTATTCACCGCTTCCGGTCATTCGCGACCCGAAAGCCGAATCGTAGGCCTTGCCGCCGCGCGCTTCGAAAATCCGGTGCAGTACCCGCTCGGCCTTCAGCGGCTCATGCGTATGCAGCCATTCGCTGAACAGATCGTGCAGTTCCAGCGGCAGGCGCAACAACACGTAGCCCGCATCGATCGCGCCGGCATTGCGGCTTTCGCCCAGGATTTTTTCGAGCTCCTCATCGTTCAGCATCGGAATCAACGGCGCGACCAGCACCGATACCGGAATACCGGCCGCCGCCAGCCGCTCGACCGTCAGCAGGCGCCGTTGCGGAGCAGCCGCGCGCGGTTCCAGGCGGCGCGCCAGATCGGCTTTCAATGTCGTGACCGAGATGGCGACCTGCGCCAGGCCGTATGCGGCCATCTCCTGCAAAATATCGAGGTCGCGTTCGATCAGCGCGGATTTGGTCACGATCGACACCGGATGCCGGGTTTCCTGCAACACTTCAAGAATCCGCTGCGTCAGGCCGATCTTGCGCTCAATCGGCTGGTAAGCGTCGGTATTGATGCCCAGCGCGATCGGCGCGGCACGATAGCGACGGACTCGGAGTTCCTCCCGTAACAGCTCGGGTGCCTCGGGCTTGTAAAACAGACGGGTTTCGAAATCGAGCCCCGGCGACAACCCCAGATAGGCATGACTGGGACGCGCGAAACAGTAAGCGCAGCCGTGCTCGCAGCCCCGGTACGGATTGATCGAGCGGTCGAACGGCACGTCCGGCGACTGATTGTAGGTAATCACGGTCTTCGCCGTATCGATACTCAGGGTGGTCGGAACGCGCACCGGCAGCTCATCCAGGCTGCCCCAGCCGTCGTCGAACGCCTCCATCGTCTCGGCCTCGAAGCGCCCCGTCCGGTTGCTCAATGCGCCGCGGCCTTTCCGGGCTTGCGGAGGGAGCGTATGATGGTCGTCGTTATTCATTGCTTGAACTTAAACAGCTGACTTTAGAATTTTGGATGACCGATTTATCTCTCATACGCGGCATTCTATTCGATCTCGACGGCGTCCTGTATATTGGCTCCCATGTGATCGAAGGCGCCCTCGAAGCCATCAAAGAGATCAAACAACGCGGCTACCGCTGCCGTTTCATCACCAACACCAGCACCTTGTCCGCCGCTTCGCTGCACAAAAAACTGACCGGTTTCGACTTTGACATCGCCGAACACGAAATTATCAGCGCTCCCCGCGCTGCCTTGATCCATCTGCAGCAATTCGATGATCCGGTCTGTCATTTGCTGCTAGCCAATGACGTCAAACAGGACTTCCGGCATTTTAGACAATCCGACAGCAAAGCCGATTTCGTGATCATCGGCGATATTGGCGAAGCCTGGTCGTACAAGCTGCTGAACCACGCTTTCAATCTGCTGATCAACGGTGCGGAGTTGATCGCAATCCACAAAAACCGCTTCTGGCAAACCGAACGCGGCCTGCAGATGGATATCGGCGGTTTCGTCAGCGCGCTGGAATACGCCAGCCGGAAACAGGCGACGATTATCGGCAAACCCTCGCCCGATTTTTTTAAGGCCGCCCTAACCGACCTGGAACTGGCACCGGAGCAGGTCGCGATTGTCGGCGATGACGTAGACTCCGACATTGGCGGAGGACAATGCGCTGGCCTGACCGGCATCCTGGTCAAAACCGGCAAATACCGGCAAGCTTATGCGGAAAAGAACCCGGTCGTTCCGGACCTCGTTATTCCCTCGATTGCCGAACTACCCGCTCTTTTGCCGGGGCGATAGCAGGGGGACAAATCCTGCCTCTCGACTTCATCCTGACTTATTAACCTGCTTTAAACCTTCCAAGTCGAATGCAGGCATTACAATGAACCGCTGACAATGAGCATCCTGAGATACGAATTATGGTAAAAAAAATCCTCGTCAAAATCACCGATATAGTTTTAGGACTCTTGGTGACCGTTTATATCGTTCTGGAAGAGCTGGTTTGGGACAATATTGCCGAGCCAATTTACCGGTTCATCCATGGCCTGAAAATCCTGCAAAAGCCCGAGGAGTTCATTCGAAGACTCAACCGCCATCTGCTGCTGGCGCTTTTTTTGGCTTTATTCATTCAGGTCGAACTGCTCGGCCTTTTCGCGCTGAAGCTGATAGGCACTGGCAAGGTGATCTCAGGGACGGTTCTCTACGCAGGCAAAATTCCGGTCGCGGCGTTTACTTTCTGGCTGTTTCGCGTATCGAAAGAAAAACTGATGACATTCGAGTGGTTCAAAAAAACTTACGACTTGGCCATATTGGTAATCGAAAAGATCAAATTGAGCGCTATTCACCAAAGCATTGCAGCAAAGTTTAAAGCCGTGAAGGAATGGCTAAAAATTCGGCTGCACCCTATCAGATTAGCCATCAGCACGCTTATGGGAACACTGAGAAGCTCAATAACTTCTGGAAAAACCAAATAGATGCTTTGAGTTTCCAGGATCAAACCTCGGCATTCGTCAAATCAGGCAGCGAACATTTATGAGAAACTAACTGGATGTAATTACACGAGAGCGGCCATCGGCAACTGCAAATAGACAGAGCTTGACCGTCTCAGTTCGACCGATTGTGTGGAAAAAGTCCCCTGATAGCTAGCGATTGAGGCGTAAAATCGCCTGTAACCGGCTTGATCACGCGGTGAGGCGATGATGGGTCCACATGCTGGGGTTCAGGAGCCCTTATTTTTCTGCTTCAGTCTTAAAAAACCCTATTCCCAAAGACCCTCTGCTACGCGGCATCCACCGCTTTCTCGATCCGGGTGATTTCTCCCGCATTTGGCGGCGTATTACAGCCCCCTCGGGCGGCCTTCGATGGATCCTGCGCTGATGATCCGGATGCTGATTCCCGGTTATGGTTTGGGGATTCACTCCCAACGCCGTCTGTGTAAAACAGTGCCTGTCAACTTGGCTTATCGCTGGTTTTGCCGGTTGGATGTAGAGGCTGCGGTACCCGATCACGCGACCGTTTCTAACAATCGGCATGGCCTTTCGCGACCGCCAAACTTTGCGTGGGGTATTGGAAAGTGTCCTGTAGCGCTGCAGGGCCGAAGGCTAGGTCGGCGGTGAAGGCTTTGCCACCGAGCCAGCCTCATCAAAGCCGATGCGCAGCGGCAGCGCCGAAGGAAGAAAGATCCCTTGCGCTATCGGGCTAGCATCCGCCGCCCTTTCGAACCGGCCCGCGATGGCGCCCGGGCCATGACTCAAACCAATGCCTCCCAGCAATCGCCCAAGCAGCGCAAAAAGCTGGCGATGCTGTTTGCTCACCTCAAGCGCATCCTAAAAATGCAGAAACCAAGACCGTGAGGCTTCAGTGGTGCCCGGGATGAGTTCCTCTTGGCGGCAGCGGCCCAAAATCTCAGGCGGCTGGCCAAGAAGTTGGTGGTGAAAGCAAATGAAGGGGTATAAATCCCACAAAAGGTAGATTTGTAGGGAATTAACAGCCTTCCGAGGTTGCCATCTTTTCCAGCTCCTGGGCGAACTTAACAGCGTCCTCGGAAAGTTTTTGTTGCGCTAATAACGTACCGAATATTGGCGGAATCCAATATTTCGGGGTTAGGTCGAGATCGAATAACACCCGAGTGCCGCCATCTACCGAGAAGAGGCGCCAGCGGCCATTTCCCTGCCGAAAATCGCCCTGGTTCGGTAATATGGTTATCGGAATATCTCCGCCGGGTAGAAACTGGACATCCTGGACCCAGTCGAAATGATGGCAGATGGCCAGAATGCAAAGCTCCGACCTGACGCCCATTCTAACTCCCCCATCAGCCAGGTGTCCCAAGAACTTGACCTGCTTGAAAATCGAGTTGAAGCGAGCAAAGTTTTTATAATCCCTGAGAAGAGAATGGACTTTTGAAATGGGAGCTTGAACAATGGTTTCCATATGCATTATGTATCGACCGTCCTGTCGTGTCACCGAACTGCGCACTACATCAGCGCTATGAGTTGTCAAGGGGAGGAGCAAAAGCCCTGCGATTGACATCCATACGATGGCCATTTTTCGTGTGATAGCGTTGATGCTATACATAATTCTACTCCTTGTGATATGAGTTTTTCGCAACCCTCAGGCACGTAGCGTCTAATATCTCATATTTTATATATATGTAATATAAATATGTCAAAAGTTCATTATTGTGATCCGCGTACATAATTTCATGAATACTGCTTATGACACTTCAGGAGGAAGAGATGAGGGAGGCCCATTCGGAAGCAGGAGTTACGTGGCTCCAGAGGGTCATCTTTATCGCAGCGGAACGCGTATGACAGATTCATAAAAACTTAGGATCTGCCGATGATAAGAGGCCTACCTACCACGAATAACGCGCTATATATCCTTTTTTATAGCGGGGTAGGCTGGTTTGCCGCTGTTTGGTACTCCAAATTTCTTTAAATGGCGTTGAGCTGTCTAGCCCCCCCTATCAGTCTGATCTTTGGCGATATTGGCTTAAGAAATCATCGATTATGGCCCAGGTATTTCCGATATTCTCCATTAGGATGCCGTGCCGATTGGATTTTATCGGGCGTAGCGCTTTGTGAACCGCCCCAAGCTTATTAAAAACGATTTCAGCGCTTTGCGGCGACACTACCGGATCCTGGTCCGCGTACATTACCAGCGTCGGCGTTTCAATACTGGGCAGCAGCGGTTCCAATTGATGAATCAGGCGGCGCAGTTCATACCAGGCTCTGACCGGCGTATTGCAGTAGTTGATGTCGGGATGCTCGGGCGTATGCTCGAAAAAAGGTTTGACGCCTTCGAACGATGAAACCCAACGCACCAATGCATTAGCGTTATATAGCAGCGGCGCCAGCATGAAAGCAGGATTGACGAAGGTTATCGACACCGAAACCACAACCTGTCCGATAATTTCAGGATGGTTTTCCGCAGCCAGTTTCAGCGCCAGTGCGCCGCCGGTCGCAAAGCCGATCACGAACAGCGTTGAACAATAGACCTTTAAAATGTTAAAGCCTTTCTGCACGCTTTCGAACCACTGCTCGAAGCTGACGTCACGCAATGCGTAGGGGGAAGTGCCGTGGCCTTTTAGGCGTATACCCATCACGGTATAACCCTGATCGGCCAGATAATGGCCGTATTCCCGTAATTCGGCTGGGCTGGCAAAGAGGCCGTGGATCAATAAGACGCCGCAGCCGTTGGGCTCTTTTGGCTGCAACAAAAACGGAGACGGATCGGCGCTGGCCGTTTCCTGTTGTTTCATCGCTCCGTTATGGCGTGTGGTATAGGTTTGCCTCTCGAAGGCCAGGCTCAGTTGTTCATCTTCGAAATTCCAGGCGGCCATCCGGTATGAGTTAAGGTTTCGACTTTCTTCTTCGGCCGCCAACAAGGCTTCGCGAACCGTACGTAGGGGCGCGGCTTCGTTGTTGTAAACCGCAATCGGGTTTTCCAGCCGTATCCTGTCGAAATCGTAGTCTTCGCAGAGTTTGGGTAAAAAATGATAGCAGTCGTTCCGCTCGGCGATCAGTTCCGCATCCTTCGCAAAACAGATGAATTGATCGAAGCGCGTGCTGACGCCGTGCGGCAACCCCCCATAATCGTCGGGATTCATCAGGCTGCGGTGCAAATGAATATCGGTATTTTTTTGCAGACTTTTAATCGCCACATAGAGTACGGTATAAAAACAGCATTTCTCAATTTGACGGCGTTTGGCGCCTATCAAAGTCATGATCAATGTGGAAGCCAGATGGCTGATGTTCACCGTAAGGTTGGCGTAAATTTCGCGCATGTATTGATCGCGAGCGCATTGGGCGTTCTTGATGAAATAATGTTGCAGTAGCTGCTCTTTCCAGTTTTTGGCATCCGTTTTTAACTCGAACACATGATCCAGGTCATGAATTTCGGGCGTCACTTTGTCCATGATGAAACGGGTGCGCCAGTCCCAGATGCAGCAAGGATCGAGCGGCTTTCCCAAACGAATATCCATATCGGTGTCTTTGAGGATGATATTGCTTTCGATCGACAACTCTTCCGATTGCCGCGGGCTCAAGCCGCCTGTCAACAGCTCCACACTTTTAAACAGCAGATTTTCCGAAGCGCGGATCGGGTAAAAGGTAATATTGGCCGGCACGATCAGCGTCGGCTTGTGCGCCGCGGCCAATAGTTCATTCAGACTGTCGAACTGAAGCAGCTCCTGCCAGCGCAGCAAAGGCTCAATCTGATTTTTACTGAAGGCAACTCGTATTGCCGCTTTAATGACCTCGACGCCCTGTCCCAACACGGCAGGACCGGTATGAAGTTTGCGCCGGTTTCCTGTAATGCGCGAATAGATGCTGTATTCGCCTGTTTTATCGATCACTCGGCGGTCTTTGACCATTTCTCCTTCCGGAAAAATAATGACTTTGCGTCCCCGCAATATCTGTCCCGCCAACATGGCAAATAAACGCGGATGGTCGTGCGGATAAACGCCGACCTGTTGCAGATAATCCGACAGAATATTTTTTTCCTTAAAAAATTCCCCTGACGCAATCGCACAGCTGTAGTATCCGGTTTTTTCGTAAATCAGATACTGCGGTATAAAGGTTTCGAAGCGAGAAAAATGATTAAATAGAAAAATATCGCCTTGCAGCACTTTGGTATCGGCATACAATTCCAATTTTACGCTGAGCAAGTTTTTAACGGCGCTGAACAGTTTGACCGAACGAAGGTAAAGCGTCTTGTCGATATCCGGCCAATCTTTCGGATAAGAGAGAGAATTCATGGCGGCCTGTCTTGGGAGGAAGAGCAAATTCATAATGAAGCGCCGACACATCGCTCTTGTATGCTTAGCCCCAAGCGATTGCGTAACAAAATGAATTTAACGATTGCCTGAAAATTCAGTCGAATTCTATATAAAAAATGACGACTTTCAGTTACTGAAAGTTCATAAAATTATTTCGCTTTGATCCACCGCCGAATTATTAATTTCGGCGCGCAGTTGCCGCCGGGTGATTTGTTTTATAAATCACAAAAAGCGAATATGACTCAATTTACTCATCAATCGGAATTCGAAAGACTTAGTTCTGTCTAGGCGCAAGCCCTATTTAGCCACGACCACGCCCGCAGCAGAGCCTACCGCTGGGGCGGGGAAGCATAGGAGACCTCGCTGAATATCTTTAACTACCTTTTTCAGTGTTTACGGGGGAGAGATTCCCCAAAGAGCGAGTTAAATAAGTGTTACCGGCCATAAACAACGCTAGAAACTCTTGCCTGTTATTTCTTTTTATAAAAATTGGTGGTATAGCAAGACATAAGCGCGCCTCTAACCATTGCGACATCATTTTGTTTATAGAGTTTACTATCTTTATCGCTCAGGGTAGGCATAAGATTTTTGGTTTCATCGGAAATATTGCTATTGCTAAAAACCGCATCAGCCACACAATCACAGTAAGAGTTAGCCTGTTCTGTAGGGCGTGTGGAACTCTCCTGTTTTATACAGTTATTAACGAAAACTGACTTAACTTGGTGTGTCTCACTCTTTTCTCCACTGCATGCCGATAAACCGCTACATAAAGTCAGTATAAATACTAAAGTTCTCTTATTCATGTTATTCCTTATCATAGATTATTATTATGTAACGATTGAATTCATTGATTAATTAAATAGAGTGGGCGATAAATTGCTCATATGAGGATTCTATCTGCAAGAAGATAAAAATCTTAACGTAATCCGCTGTTAAGGCAAATGAATTTTTTATTGTCTTCCACAGGAACGCGCTAATGCTGGCCTAAAGGATATGATTATATCCTGCCAGACAGAATGCCTCTTTTTGTTTTTAAGGCTATAAACAAAACTGTCTGACAGTTTGTCCAAGAATTATTAAATCTAATTATAAAAAGGAGTTTTCTATGCGATCTCTTGACCCCACTTGGGTGCGTTCCCGATTCCCGGCGCTCTCTCAGGAGATCGAGGGGCATATTCCTGTTTTCTTCGATGGCCCCGGCGGTTCGCAGATGCCCGGCTCCGTGATCGAGGCGATGGCCCGTTATCTGATATCCTCCAACGCCAACGCGCACGGGGCTTTTGCGACCAGTCGACGCACCGACAAATGCATTGAGTCGGCGCGGAAAGCGGTGGCCGATCTTCTCGGCTGCGAGCCTTATGAAGTGGTTTTCGGGGCCAACATGACTACGCTGACCTTCGCGTTCAGCCGTGCGATCGGCCGCGAGCTGAATCCGGGCGACGAGATATTGGTGACGCGGCTCGACCATTACGCGAATGTCTCGCCCTGGAAGGCGCTGGAAGATGAGGTCGGCGCGGTCGTCCGGGTCGTGGATATCCATCCCGAAGACTGTACACTCGATATGGAAAATCTGAAGCGCAAGATCAATGCAAAAACCCGGCTTGTGGCGATCGGGTATGCGTCCAACGCGGTAGGCACGGTGAATGACGTGGCGGCGGTGGTACGTCTGGCTCATGCGGTCGGCGCATGGGTCTTCGTGGATGCGGTGCATTATGTCGCCCACGGACCGATCGACGTGCGCGCGCTTGACTGCGATTTTCTTGCCTGCTCCGCTTACAAATTCTACGGGCCCCATGTCGGCATTGTGTACGGCAAACAGGAGCATCTGACCCATCTCCGTCCGTGCAAGGTTCGACCCGCTCCCGAGGACGTGCCGTCGCGCTGGGAAACGGGGACGCTGAATCACGAAGGATTGGCCGGCGTGGTGGCGACCATCGATTATCTGGCCGAATTGGGACAACACATCTCGCCGTCCGGGTCGCGCCGGGGGGCATTGCTCGCCGCGCTGGAAGCGAGCCGGCGGTATGAGCGGGAGCTGTGCGAACAGTTGATCGCCGGACTGCTAAAGATGCCCGGACTGACCCTGTACGGGATTACCGATCCCGCGCGGTTCGCGTGGCGTACCCCGACGGTCTCGATCCGGCTGGCGGGGAAAAAACCCGAGGCCGTCGCGAAGGAAGTGGGCGATCGGGGCATTTTCACCTGGCACGGAAACTTTTATGCGTTGGGCCTCACCGAAAAACTGCATGTCGAGGCGGACGGCGGGTTACTGCGTATAGGGCTTCTGGCCTACAACACCCGGGAAGAGATCGAGCGGTTATTGGGGGCATTACGGGAAATTGCCGTTTCGAAATAGAGAATCCGAAGCGGCAACGTTGATTGCTATATTTCAGTAACTCGGTGCGCTTTACTGCGTTCAGCACACCCTACGAACCTGCTGGAGAAGGGACTGATCTGTTAACTTGACGGGCATAGGGGATAGTGCTTCTGCCTGCCGCACTCATCAAAAATCCATCATCAAACTCGGGCAGGTCAGCACGAACACATCGCGGGTTCCCATGCCCTGGCTGGCCGGCCGTATGGAGGTCGTATAATGGAAGAACTTCCGATCATTGACCAAGACCAGTTCTCCGGGATACAGCGTCTTGTTGAACACCGACGTCTCCCCACTCTTGCTCGTGTACAGATGGGTTTCCCCGCCTTCAATATTGTTCCGATCGATCGAATAAATACAGACGAAATTAGTGCCGTCCTGGTGTATGCCTTCCGGTGCGGGGTCGCCGAAACTCTCCGGTGAGCAGGTCGTCCGGATCTGATGGACGCCTATTTCAGCGCCGGGGCGAAGGGCGCAAAAATCGCGAAATACCAACAGCAGGGCTTTGAACATTTCCAAATTGACGAGCTCATCATTGAGCTCGTCAAACTCCCTTTTGATATCCCCCACCAGCGGATTGTATTCCTTGCTTTGGAACAGGTAACCATGGGGAAGCTTCATCACCCCCGCGTCGGTAATTCTGAACCGTGACAATCGCCGGTAACGGTAATGCCCCTTGATATTGGGATCGACCGGAAGCTCATTAAAGAAGGGCTTGAATGCCCCAGGATCGATGGCGTTTTCCGTCCTCATGCAAAACAGAAAACCAAACTCGAATCCGGTCGATACGAATACTTCTTGCATATTGGCAACCTCACTAGATGATGACGTCCCGCTTCCTGCAAGATGAATTCTGCGATGAAGGGGCCTTCACCCCATCCGCTTTTGATGCGTCATCTTATTGATGGAAATAACCCTGGGAATACAGTAATGCTCCCGGTGCGAACCGTGGGTCATGCTTTAACGCGTAAGACAGTTTCGGCTCGGGTAAAGTTGCCTCCACCTCCGACAAGAATACGGGCGTTTCGGATCACCCCAATATGGGTTAAACAACTATCTCTTTAAGAAAGCTCTGAATAAGTCATTCGATAAGCTCAGGGCGAAATTTAAGTTGTTGATTTTTCATGGTGAGATTGTCGAACCCTGAATGGAATCAACTTATTCAAAGCCTCCTTAATATCGATATGAAGAAGTTCAAAGAAAGCTGAACCCTTGCACCGCATTAGGGGCGCGACGGGCAAGAAATCGAGTCTTTCAGCCTCATTGAATTGATCTTTTTCCGGATTTTCCGGTGCTTTTTTTTCGAACTGAAGACAATGATTTGCCGCCATACTTGCCGCTTCGAAACAGGGTCAACTCCCAAAGATGCCGTAACTTATCATGACGCAGAATGTAAACATCGTTTTCGTCTGTCCGCACTTTAAAATAGCTGTATTCGGGAGCCAGCCAGCGGTCGAGTACCTCTTCTATCTCAATCGCTTTATCGCCCATAAAAAAACGCCCCGGTATTTCTTCGCCTAGGGAACCCGCATCACATTCCACAATAATGGATAATGGGTCCGTATTCTTAGAATTCATAGCCTATATCGGTACTTCAAATAAGTCATGGTAATCCGATCGGGTAAGGGGTGGCGGATAGCAAGGCAGCAATATAGAGAAATTTCGATAGCACCTGAGCCATTCCGTGACCGTCAAGTTTATGATCATGTGAAAAGATTACCTTCCCGGATTTTCCCCCGAGCTCTTTCTGCGCCAGAAATAGATGCCCGCACCGACCGCGGCTGTGACGAACAGCGCCATCAACATGGGGTGCTCGTAAAACAGATTAAAAAAGTTGCCCATGCCTTGCGATGTACCTCGATAATACGGCCCCATTTTTTCTCCTGATATGAAAAGGATTAATTAAACAGTTGACGAATCGGGTGGTCCCGACCGGTAATGATCCTCGGCGCCTGACAGATGTCATGACCATTATTGAAATTCGGCAAAGTTTATTTACTGCGCCTCAATCAAACCTGGTCAATATTCCATTTTCTTTTGGGATGTCAAGGCCATAGGCAGAAAGCCCTCTGATTGTTCGGCTTAGCTTATGGACTTATAATCCTTTTATGTCCAATCGCAACCCATAGAATTGAGTCCCGGATTCTGCTGCTTTCAGCGAAGACCGATGCCCAGCGATGGCTTCAGATGCAAGCCTTGCAGATTGGTAATGATTTTGCAGGGAGGCGTTGACTCTTATTGGGTATAACCAAGGCAGATCGGTCTTGATGCCGTTCCTGGACGTGGTGGTTTTCTGGCTGGCGATTATTTTTGGGAGTTTCGGCTTATTCGCTCCGCGAAATGGAAATGCCACCGTCAAAGTCGTTCTGCTTCTCTGTGCTGTTTCGGTTGCCGATTCCATTTTTCTGATGCTGGAAATGGGCCAGCCCTTTAAAGGATTGATCAATATTTCCGGCTCTCCGTTGCGCTACACGCTTTCTAATCTCGGGCAATGACCCTATATCGCCGCTGGACGCGTGGAGGCGTGAAGTCGAGCTATCTACCATCTTAAATTGCTGGTATCGAATTGAAAAGTTTGGAAGGATTGATCCAGGAAGTTGGCAGTGATGGTGACAGAGTTGGCCGCTTCCACAAAATGGATAAAGATATCCGCATTACGAAGATAAACGCCCGGCGCGCTTTCATTTTGCGCAGGAGATGCCTCGAAGAATTGCACAAGTCCATCGTCGAATCGCGCACTAATGCCGCAGGTTCGGTTGTCGCATCGGAACTGGCCTTTTTCCAGTCCAAAATAGACGTCATGAGAATTGTTGAAATTTTTTCGTAAAGTCAGCACTCCGCGCTGTTTGCCCTCGTAAGGAGGGCCGAATTCAATTTCATTCAGCGAATAGGTGGTCGCGGTGATGATCGAATTGCGCCCCATAGGACTGTTTGTTTTTGCGTAAATCCATTGTGTTTCCGGTTTTATCTGTTGAGTGGCCGGTCCAGTAACCAGCTGGGATGATTCGAGTGGCTTTTCGGAGAAAAGGCCAGTATAAATTTTATAGCCGCCGAGCGAAAACAAGACGAGGAAAAAGAGGATGAAAGAGGCGATGTTGGTTTTAGTGGGCAATCCATACTCACGGGCAATTTGATTGCGGCGACTGGTATTGTAGATGCTGGTCGCCAGCCAGATAATGAGCCATAAGCCGGCTGTAAAGATGGTGAGGAGACCATGAAAGAGGTGATCCGTCCTATACCTTTTCATGTCCGTATAGGCAAATCTCATTTGAGCGTTGCTAGGCTGTCGGTTGGGCTGCTTATGAAATGACAAAGTATGCCGCATGTTGAAGATCCCGTTAAATTTGCTCATATTCAGCCATCGAATGCATGAAATTTACGCCAACGACGAACGGCTTCCCATTTTACTGAATTTTGCCTCAAGCATGAAGAGCTTGGGTGTCGCTCCTTCATCTCGAGCTACGAGCACTGTTCCAGACACCACCCTAAGACCGTCAAAATCAGCCGAAATTCCCTCTTAACGGTAGAGAGACGCCTAAACGAGGATCCGCAAGGCGAGTCATTTAATGCCGCCAATAATCGGATTTTGAAATAGCGCCTTTCTACCCTCTCCTTTTTAGCTACCGACTCTCCCTATCAAGGCCGAATCAACTCGATACTAGCGTCCTCTCTTTAAATGAGGGGTATATTGAAGGGCATCTTTAATACTATGGGATTTATGATGGTAATTAGCTGGTTTTTTTGAAGGGGCTCTTGATGAAAAACGGTTTTTTCTTCATATTGTTTATGTACAGCCGACCATCCAAACAACAGTCCACTTATTACGAAAAAAAGTATGAAGAACATGACCAAAAATTCTTTAATAGTCCGGATCATTTTATACCTCCCTATAATCTAAAATCTCGTGGGTTGGGTTTGAATTTTGAGTATGATCAATAGCTAATTACTCTTGCTCTGACTCAAGTTTTTGATTTTTAATGATTTTATTTGTTTTGATGCCGTGGAGTCTGGCGGGTTCAATGGCTCTGACGCATTTACGCTCGTGCCAATGCGAATAACCATTATTTTTTTGATCGTTATGTCCCGGTTTACCTATAACAGAAACCCTTGGAGTCCCATCTAACAGGTTGTCTGCCGATCGACTGGTTGGACGGAAAGTGCAAAAGCAGTCCGGGTATAGGGAAATTGGGCCATCTGGTAGGTGATTTTTAGTCGATAAGGTTATACATAAGTTTTTTCTTTGATCGGGTAAGTCGGCAGTAAATTTTTTGTAAGGCTCCACGCTCTAATTACGACTTACAGCGGATTGTCTATGTCCAAGGAGAGCTTCCATGCTCACAAGCTTGTTGTTTCTCAGCGTTTGTTTTCTCGCCTATGCGAATGGCGCCAATGATAATTTCAAAGGGGTCGCGAGTTTATTCGGCAGCGGCACCCTCAATTACCGGCAGGCGATTACCTGGG
>JBPFEG010000062.1:0-5837 GCA_051061015.1 Methylomicrobium sp. | reverse complement strand
TCGGTCGGCATGTTCTCTTTTTCGGCATGACCGCAGTGCGGACAGGTAATCACCGATTCGAGAATCACAGCACTCATTGTTTTTCTGCCTTAACCGAAGACGGATACCCCGCGTTTTTTGTGGCTTCGGTTAATTGATCGGGTATCAGGTGAGAGGCCGTATAGCAACTGCGGGCGCCTGCCTCCCACCAGGCAGGCGGAAAAATTAAGACAAGCAAAAATGATTTTTTAACGAACTTTGCTAGGTTATTTTTGGCAGCCCTTACGGGGGCGGGTCACCTTGGCTCTCCCCAGAGGTGTTTTTCTATAAGCGCTTGGATTGACATAAACCTTTAGTTATTTACCCCATCAAAATTGACAAGCTTCCTTTTTTCATACTTTTCATTTCACTAAAACAGGCTATTTATGTTTCTGATGGGAGCGGAGTCACTCCCTTTCAATCAGTTTCTGAGGAAAAATCTACAGGTGAGCGCCGCTTCATTTTTCGAGGACCTTCTATGAAACCACAAACTCCTGCCCGTCGAAGATTCATTAAGCAAGGGATTTTGGGTGCCAGTGCCTTGTCACTTTCACGACTCAATGTCCTCGCTCAGCCTGCCAAGGATCGTCTAGGCGTTGCCCTAGTGGGACTGGGTCAGTACAGCGCCAACCTTCTAGCGCCGGCCTTGCAGCGAACGAAGTACTGTTATCTTGCCGGCATTGTCACCGGGACACCGGCCAAAGCCGAGCAGTGGAAACGGCAATATGGAATTCCTGACCGGAATATTTATGACTATCAATCGATGGATCGGATTGCCAATAACCCGGACATCGATGTCGTCTATATCGTGCTGCCGAACGCCCTGCATGCGGAGTACGCCATCCGCGCTGCCAACGCGGGCAAGCACGTCTGGTGTGAAAAGCCCATGGCGCTGACGATCAAGGAGTGCGAAGCTATGCTCAAAGCCTGTCGGGATAACAAGGTCAAGCTGGCGATCGGCTATCGCATGCAGCATGAGCCCAATACCCAAGCGGTGATCCGCTTCGGCAAAGACAGAGTCTACGGTCCAATAAAATCGATATCGGCCGCCGCCGGCTTCTACTACACTCGAACCAACCACTGGCGGCAGGAAAAGAGCATGGGTGGAGGCGCCATGTACGACATGGGTGTTTATTCGCTACAAGCCGCGCGCTATTGCAGTGGTGAAGAGCCGGTCGCGGTGATTGCCCAACAGTCGACGAACCGTCCAGAAATTTTCCAGGATGTGGACGAAACGATGACCTTCGATCTCGAGTTCCCCAGCGGCATCAAGGCGCAGTGCAAGACAAGCTTCGCTATGAGTATGAATTCCCTGCGCGTGAACTGCGAAAAAGGCTGGTATCAGCTTGAGCCCTTTCAGGCCTATAGCGGTATCCGTGGATCAACCAGCGATGGCAAGACCTTAGACGCCTCCCTTGACAGTCAGCAAGCCCGGCAAATGGATGACGATGCGTTCGCTATTTTACACAGTCAACCTCTGCTGGTGCCTGGCGAGGAAGGACTACACGATATTCGGGTTGTGGAGGCGATATTCTCCTCAGCGAAGACCGGTCGGAGAATAGTGATCTAAAAAGCGATGAAATACTAAAAACCTACCGGCACTTTAGTCACAGGAGCCAAGCTTACTTGACGCACAGGCGGAGAAAACTGTTTTTTATCAACAAACCCTCTTTTGCATCAGATAAATGCCAGAACCTGCCCTTCACAGAAGCCGATTGAATTGCCGGGGAAGGGGCACGAACCGGCCATTTTGGGTGGCATTTGAACAAGGATAAAAAAAGCCTGCGTCTCCGGCTGGCCTTGTTAAGGCGTCAAGTTCTCTCGAAACATCATGATCCAGCCATAATGGCGGCTGATTTTATAAGGGCTGAAATTTCAGCCAGATCATGGCGAACATCTTGTTTTTTAAGATAATCCAAGCGTGGGGGCATGGCGTAATATAATATGCGGATGGCGGAAATCCGCTCGCTCATTAACTTGTGCCATATCTGCACATAAGCAAATCATTCCACGCATTTAACAGGCTGAGTAATAACCAACGGACGATGATCTATTCCTCGTTGGGTGTCATTAAAAATCCCTGATTGCCGGTCTTGATGTGTTCCGCCGCTTCTTCGGCGGCTTTGGTAGCGGATTTGATATGCTGCTTGCCTTGCATTTTTCCGTGCTCTATCGCCGATTCCAGGGATTTAATCGCCGCCTGCATATGCGTTTTGGATTCGCCTTCAGTGACTTCAGCCGCCTTTATCGTATGCGTCAACGCCTCTTTGGCATGCTTGGTCAAAGCCGCATTATGGCCGGCTTTCCCTTCCTGAACCGCCATATTGGTGTGTTTCAACGCCGCATCGGCATGCTCTTCGGCGAACACGGCGGAACTGGCCCATATCATCAATAGCGTGCTCAACAATGTTAATCTTTTCATGGTACCTCCTGATTATCCTTTCAATTAAAGCGTCTGACAATTTTTCATCGTACAGTCTAATTTTTCGAGATTTAGTCTCTAGGGATAGTTCCGAAAGATAGTTTGCTTCTTATGATCAAAGACCAGGATATTTTTGTGCGGGGGGAAACGGATTCGTATCCCGTCAGTTCTCACGCGCTGATGGGTCGGGAACGGATCCAGGGAGTGGCAGGCTCACGCGCTCCGGACGACGCTGTTTGAAAAGCTGGAACGGATGGGCATTCACGGTTGTCTTGCTCGTCCGTTGCGGCAGCGGGGTAGGGGTATGCGTTGTGTACCCTACAAATCGGGCCGTCATTTTATATCCCGCGCAGGGAGCGATCGGCGTTAGGCCGTATTTCGCCGCATGGCAAAGCATCTCGTATTCAGCGAAAAAATGCCAAACACCTATTTTAAGCGGCTAATGTTTTTTAAGAAATATCCTTATAAATCATAAGCTTTTATAGAATTTAAAATTCAAAAAAGGTAGACTTTAATCTTAACTTGTTTTTAAATCCCATTGCCGGGTTACCGGCATGCGTTGAGAAGGGATAAACGCTATCTAGAAAAGGAAGAATTAGCTTCAAGACAGTGAGGACTTTATATAGATGAAGTATTTAGCCATCATCGAACCTGCCCGTATCGGGTTTACTTGTTATAGCCCCGATATCCCAGTTTGTTCGGTGAAAGGAAATAATGAGCTAGAAGTACAGAACGAACTGAAACGTTCAATTAAGGAATATTTTGCCCAACTAAAAGCCATAGGAGCGGAAATACCGAAAAGCACTTGCAAGTCAGTTGTCATAGACCTTAGCGAATAAAAAGTAGCGGCAATTAATAATGTCGCATTTGAAGCCTAAAGTTATCAACAGTAGCTTAGCAAAATTGTTAGAAATGATTGAATTTGAAGTTCAGCGCGGTGGGTTACGTTACAACTCAAGTCGAATGAGACTTTCAATAGCTCGAACCTAATGGAACCCACCCCCGTTAATTTTGCTGGATTTTGGCAGCCGGATTGAGAGCAATAGCCTGTCTCGAAAATCCGACGGCAAGGTGGATATAAATCATCGTTGTTCTTAAGGTGATGAAATCGATAAGAGCGGCGCCACTCTGCTGCAGATGAGGTCCATAGTTTTGTCTCGATCTTGATTTGACTCAGGAAATGTCAACAATCCATAGGTGTTTGTACGAATAGCGTAATAGAGTCCTATTTGATTAAATATTTTCGCTTGCATTAAAAATTCAGCGAGATTCTCCGCGGCATGGTCAAACTACGCAACAGTTCCTTTCTCTGGATCGTGATCGCGGCTCTTATTGTTGCTTGGATTGGATTCCAGTCTCCCAGTCAGGATAAACATGAACTGGTGTGGGCTAACACTGGCGAGCCAACGCGTTTCAATTTGGGATTCGGTGGTTGTTGGCTGGATCATGTGGCTCAGCCGATCTTTTTTGCTCTTCTCTGTGCGTGGCTGTGGCGGATTGCTCCGTTCTTCTTATTGCTTAAGCGTATTGCTACACTTGATCTACAAATTGTCTCTACCCATTCCGACCGAGCCGGCGGCTTAGGTTTCCTCAAAAGAGTTCCAAAAGCCTTCAGCCTGTTCGGCTTTGCCTTGTCCGCTGTGCTGGCTTCACGCCTCGCACAGGATGTGGTCTATTACGGTGTGCACGTTATGTCTTTGAAGCGGGAGGTCGTAGTTTTCCTGATCTTTTGGGTCATGTTGTGTTTGATGCCGTTGATGGTATTCATCCCCATACTTGCTACAGCCAAGTGGTGCTGTACTGACCATTGCAACAGTTGGAGGGTAAAATGTCCGCCCACGTAAAAAACACTATCTCGAAACCGATCAACGCTGAATTACTCAATAAAAAATGAACCGATTAACTATGCGGATTTGGTTTTTGTTGGTGATTGCATTGGTATTGAATGCCCGTAGCAGTGCTGCACCTATGGTCGAACGCGATATAACCATGGCAAATCGAGCCATTACTCAACCATGGACGGCTTCCCGGCAAAACATCTCTCGTTCGGCGACTTACTATGGCCCATTTCAAAAACCTCCCGAACTGGAACCGGCGGTAGAATTCTGGCGCAAAACCTTTACGGTGTGGCGTCGCTCGGAAGTCGTATTTCACGACAACCGCTATCTGGATGTGATATACGAAGTGATGGTGTTGCCCGGCTATGTTGACGATAGTCTAACCACCGAACAAAAGGAAATAGTCAACCAACGCCGCGAATTTTGGAAAACTCAATTGTTCGCGCTGGAGAGCAAATTGCGCTACCACGTGCCGTTGAATGCTAATGACAGGCAATTGATTGCTAAACTGGAAAATAACCGCAGGCAATTTAACAGCGTATTGAATGGCGCCGCCGAGCGGGTGCATTCGCAACGCGGTATCCGCGAACGCTTCATGCAGGGGCTCGAAATCAGCCGCCGCTACGACCGGCAATTTAGAAAAATATTCCGCGATGCCGGCTTGCCGGAAGATCTGGCCTATCTGCCGCATGTCGAATCCTCGTTTCAACCGGCGGCCAAATCCTCCGCCGGCGCTGTCGGTATGTGGCAATTCACCCAAGCCTCAGCGCGAATTTTCATGCCCGCTGGCCATAAGCAAAGTCATAGTCATAGTCATAGTCATAGTCATAAGCAAAACAGTAGCAGGAGCTATAAGCATAAGCAAAGCCGTGGCAGTAGGCATAGCCATAAGCCAACTCGTGCCAGGGGGCATAGACATAGATATAGCCGTAGTCATATCCCTAGGCCTAGGGTTGATCCACGCCTCAATCCTTTTGCTTCGGCCATCGGCGCGGCTCGCTATCTGCGCCACGCCTACAGTATTTTAGGGGACTGGCCTACGGCGATTACTTCCTACAATCACGGCATCAGTGGCATGAAAAGGGCGCAAGATCAGGTCGGCCTTGATTTTGTCCTCATTGTAGAGACCTATACCGGCCCGGCGTTCGGTTTTGCTTCCCGCAATTATTACGCACAATTTCTGGCGGCGCTCGAAGTTGCCAACAACCCGATGATGTACTTTCAGGAAAGTAGGCAATATAAAGCGCCTTTGGCGTCTAGACAATAGTTGACTGCGGAATAGCCTGTGAAGGCAACTGTCGCACTTTCATATGGCGAATGGAGTTGCATCAGAGACTCCTCATATAGCAGAAATTTCTATATAAATGCTTAGTTTCAAATGCCTTCACGCAGAGTTTTTGACGCCTGAAGATTTCGAGTTGAGACCGCACAGGTTTTTCCATTTGCAATGGGTAATTGAACCCACTCTTTCCCCACTGTCTCTCACAACTACAAATGGAGAAAACGTATGGCGCTGCAAATATTCCGGACTAAACGGATCGAAAACGAGCAAGAAATCG
>JBPFEG010000061.1:0-13198 GCA_051061015.1 Methylomicrobium sp. | reverse complement strand
AACTGAATAAAAGTGTAGAGCCGTTCAACGGCAGACTTTCCCACGGGTTTTTTATGGAAAACCGTTTGAAAATTAACCCCCTCTAACTGATGGTCTCTATAAACCATTAGCGTTCTTTGATTCTGACAGAGCAGGTTCGGCCAAAAGCGGTCAATCAGGAGTATCCTTGCTATGTCCGCAAAAACAACAAAAGAAGCCGTTGCGTTACGTGGACTTACAAGATTTCATCGCCTGCTATAACCCAGTCAACCGCCATCAGCGCACCGAAACCTAGCACGACCAAAACAACCCCGAAGGCCGCTGGCGCAAATTTACCTATGAGCAAATCCTGGCCCGCGACAAAACCAGCCTGGATGTTTTCTGGCTGAAGGATAAATCGCTGGCCGACCTCGACAATCTGCCCGAGCCGGACGATATTGCGGCAGAGATCATCGACAATATCGAAGCGGGGCTGGCTTGTTTTAGGGAAATTGCGGGAATGCTGGATTGATTTCAAACAATGAGGCTGGTGATGAGCAGAATTACCGAACAGATGTTTTTGGAATGCTACGAAGCCTATAAAAATAATAACTGCGGCTACATTCCAGAAGGCATGAATGCGAATTCCGCCAAAATGACTATGCTCCGGCTTGATAGCCTTTTTACTGGAAAACCCTACCACAGGGATGGCAGCGCTTTGCAATATCAAACAATCCTTAAGCACATAAAAGAGGATTTTGGCCCCGAAAAGGTTATGAAAGCCAAAGAGGTCTTGCTGAAGCATTGCGAATGGTCGCTGGAAAAACACGATAAGCCAATGATTAAGCATCGAGAAGCCCTGGCGCGTTTCTAATTTGTAAAATCTGAATTGGATGAGGCAACTTCTATAATTATTCTCGACGGAATCTTATATCGAATGTTAGAGTTCGAGCAATTTCTGACATAAACCGGCAACTCAGAAATCAACCTCGACGGTCGGTAATTGGCCGGTCCTGCTCTGTCGCAGTTGCATGGGCAAAACCGATCCTCTCCAGCCAGTTAACCCACCATAGATGCAACGGCGGCTTACTGGGTCGTGAAATCATTTCTCTTAAACAGTCCAGCGGGCAGGTGTTCGTCTATGGCCGCCATTCACACTTGACCCATGATTTTCTCGAACGGCAGCTTGCGGGAACGTCCTCAAACGGGCGCAGTCAGCCAGGAGCAGCCATTGAAAAACGGACGGTTCAGCCCCATTTCAGGGGTGTGAAACTTCACCTTACATATCACGCGAGTACACGATGAAACATTCCGCAGTTGTGAAACGGCTGCAATCGGCAACCGGGATACCTGAATCGGCAGGGGCGTCGCCACACCTTCCCAACAGGCAGGCGCCGAATACACTTGCAGATGACGTCTTACTCGACGCTTACTCGCGCACCGTGAGTCAAGTGGCGAGTCGGGCACGGTCGTCGGTCGCCCATATCACAGTGCAACACACAAGCAGCATTGGCGCCGGTTCGGGATTTGTATTCACTCCCGACGGATTCCTGTTGACCAACAGCCATGTCGTGCATGGCGCCAAGAAGGTCATCACGGCGTTTGCCGACGGGGCGGAGTACACTGCCCGCCTCATTGGCGAGGATCAGTGTACTGATACGGCGGTGCTGAGACTGGAAGGTGGCTCGATGGCAGCTTTGCCTCTCGGTGATTCCCGTCAGCTTCAGCCAGGCCAGATCGCCGTCGCCGTGGGATCGCCACTCGGCTTCGAGTTCACGGTCACCGCCGGGATCGTCAGCGCGCTTGGCCGCAGCCTTCCCGGCTTCGGCGGGCGGCTGATCGAGGACGTCATTCAGACTGACGCCGCCCTCAATCCCGGCAACTCCGGCGGGCCGCTGCTCGACAGCGCCGGACGCGTCATCGGCGTGAACACCGCTGTTATCCCTTCCGCGCACGGCCTTGCATTCGCGGTGGCGATCAACACGGTGCAATGGGTGGCCATGGAATTGATGCGCCACGGGCGCGTGCGTCGCGCGAGCCTGGGGGTATCCACCGGCTTGGCGGCATTGCCGCGGCGTTGGGTACGCGAACATGAATGGCCGGTAGCCACCGGCTTGCGCGTGTACCAGGTCATAGCAGGTTCTGCCGCTGCAAGGGCAGGTCTGCGGGCGGGTGATTGGATCATCGGTGTGCAAGGCACGCCGGTGTCACAGTTGTCCGAGTTGCTGGACTGGTTGGCTGGCGATGCTGCCGGACAGGTACTGTCCTTGAAGTTTCTGCGCCCACGTACCGGTATCCTCGAAGTTCAGCATGTGCTAGTGACGCCGGATGTCCATTGAATCCATCGAGGTTCAGCTCTTACGGTGCCTCATATCTATGCCTGGTTAGAGCGCTGCAAAGCTGAAACCCGCAGCTCGCCAAGGCCGAACCGCAGTGCCTCGACATCGAGCTCCTGTTCCAGACGATGAAGGGTCTCGTCATTGATCACCCCCTCATTCCGTAAATTGATCAACGCGAATCGCTCGGCGGTCAAGGTCTCGTGCCGCAAACGCCGGAAGGCTTCGGCGACCTCTTTCGTGCATTCCGAGTCCGGGGCTCCACCATTGGCATAGCGCTGCCGGCGGCGAGCATAATGGACCCGCAGTTGTTCGATGTGATCCGGAACGGGCCAGTCTTCGGCTACCACTTCCTCTAGGCGAGCCAAGGCTGCCGTTGCCGCGCGTTCCCGTGCGTGCCTCTCTTCATACTCCAGGCTCCGGTCTTCACCTAAATCCAAGGCGCGGATCAGCAGAGGCAGTGACAAGCCCTGCAATACCAAGGTGACCAGAATCACCATGAAAGTAATCAGGATGATTTCCGCCCGAAACGGAAAGGGAGTCCCGGCGGCTAGAGTCAGCGGCAGGGCTAATGCCGCCGCGAGGGATACGATCCCACGCATGCCGGTCCAGCCGAGTATGAACAGGTTTGACCAGGGCGGCATCGGATCGCGGGCCCGTAGCGAAGGGCTCAAGAATCGAGGCACCCAGGCCGCTATCGGCACCCAGATCAGACGCACGACAATGACGGTCACCGCCACCAGCGCACCTTTCAGGGTGAGGGAATTCAATTCGCCGGACGGAATGGCGTCACGGAGGGGGCCGAGCTGCAAGCCGATGAGGATAAAAATGAGTCCGTTGAGGACGAACACGAGGAGATCCCAAACGGCCCGAGCCTGGATTCGCGTCGCTGGCGCCACGATGGCGCTGAAGTGTCGGCGGAGATAGAGGCCTCCTGCGACGCAGGCCAATACGCCCGAGGCATGGGCCTGTTCGGCCAGGACCCAGGCGATGTAAGGCGCCAAGAGCGTGATGGCGATCTCGCTGAAGCTGTCTCCGGTCAGTCGCAATGCCCACCGGATCACGAGGCCTACGGCGAACCCGACCGCAATGCCCACGATGGCCGCCAAAATGAAGTCCAGCAGGGTGTCCTTTAGCTCAAGCGAACCACTAACCGCCGCGGCGAGCGCCGCCCGGTAGAGCACCAGGGCGGTGGCATCGTTCACGAGACTTTCGCCTTCCAGGATGGTGAGGCCCCGGCGGAGAAGGTGCAACTGCCTCCCCACCGCTGTGGCCGAGACAGCATCGGGAGGCGAGACAATGGCTCCCAAAGCGATGGCTCCGGCCCACTCGAGTCCCGGTAACACAGCATGAGCAACGCCGGCCACCGCCGCCGTCGTGACCAGTACCAGACCCACGGCCAATAAGGTGATCGGGCGAAGATTGGCGCGAAAATCCCGCCAGGACGTGAAATAGGCGGCCGCCCAGAGGATGGGGGGCAGGAAGACCAGGAAGACCAAATCGGGATCGAGATGAACCACCGGCAGCCCGGGGACAAGTCCCAACACCAACCCTCCGATCACCAGCAGGATGGGATAGGGAATGCCCAACTTACGAGCGACTGTCGTCAACGCGAGCACGACCATCAGCAACAGAATGACGATTTCGAGCTGGTGCAGAGGGTTCATACCTTCGAACTACCCGACGGTCTGTCTTTTCCTGGCCCGGAGTAACGAGGGCGATCGCTCGCACCGGCACGGGTGTGAAGCCAACGAAGAACGTATCCGTCAGAAAAAGAATGCGAACGCAATTGGTCCGGTTTCACCGGTTGCTTCCGGATCCGCTGGCCATCTTGTCGTTCGATAAATACACGTCGTCTGGCCGCCCATCCATCAGAATTGGGATCGGAGCGTAAGAACCCGCGTCGAAGGACATGCTTTGCCATTTCTTTCATAATGAGCGGATTGCCAATCAAAAAGCGCATCATTTTGAGGGTGTCGAGCCCGGTCTCCTTGCGCAGAATTGCGCCGTGATCAAATTCTATAAAAAACATTAGCCCTGATTTGCTCTATAGCAGTCGCTGGAAAATGCATAAAGACCGGCAGAAAATGGCGAACCGGTCCTCCGAAATTAGCCCCTAAGAGGACGGTGATTCTCATCGATAATGCCCGAATTTACGGGCAAACGTCGGAGAGAGACCGAGGTTATGGAGCGCACCATTGAGCAAGACTTTTGTAGCAGTTGCTTTCAGAATCTCATCGCCGTCGGTTTTTCGTGGCCCTGAAGAGGAAGGTTCTGAAGCATTGATTTGAATGCCGCTGGGCCGTTCGCGTCTTTTGAAGTGGGGACAGCTTGCACCTCCTCTGAACCAAACGAGATAACACCGGAATAACATACGCTCTTCCTATTAACGACCTCCCTGTCTATTGCTTGGCAGCATGGCTGTAAACAGTATCGAATAACCGGATCACCACAGCTATCATCGTTTGGGTCGTTTTGATCGCCGGAATCCGGCTCGGACTTTCGGAGGCGAAATCGTCGATCGCGGCTTTCATGAAATTGACCAGCCCGCGTTGCTCGGTTTCATCAAGAGAGCGCTGCCTTAGGCGGTCCTGCAGGTTCTCTCTGATCTTCTCGGCCATATGATTGTCGGTCATCAACGATTGCAGCTCCGCGTCCAGCAGCATCGCCTGTTTCTCAAGCCCGTCAAGATCCATGTCTTTCTGCGATGGCAGAGGGCCAAAGACTTTTTGATAAATACAAATCACGTCGAAGCCAAGGTCCATGAACAGGAATGACATCTCTGGGTTTTGCTCGGCGATTACGGCCGGAAACATGCCGAAGAGGATTTGCGCCAGAGCGGGTTGGTCAAGCTGGAATTGCTCCAGGATTTTACGCCCGGCGTTTTCATCCAGGCTCTTGGCGTATTCCAGGGCTTGGTAAAGCTCGCGTTCAGTAAGTTCTTGCATGATAGTGTCTTAGAATGATTTTAGCGCTCCAAGTTTACTTGATTACCCGAGTTAGCGTACATTTACGGCGCTTAATTTGAATGGCCACCGCGATCGGGGCTGCGTGAATCGGGTGGCACTAGGACAAGGAATCCCTCGGGCGCCAGGCTGGTCGCCAACATCACTTCATTAATGTCGCGATGCTCGGTCCAGGCCAGGGAACGTCTATGTTCGGGGTCGCGCCAGAATGACTCGATCCTTTCTCCAACCGGTACGTACCGCATCAGCTCACGCAGTCGTAAGCATGCGCCATCCGATAAGTCAGAGGGATCCCGATGGGCCGCTTCTTCCATCCGCCATACCGCTTGCAACCCGATGGCCAGGCCGAGTTCGCGAAAGGCGAGCCGATGCTCCGCTGGCATTTGCAGCTCGCCACCTGCGACGTAATAGGGCAAACCCGCAAGCGCGGCCTTCAGCAAGGTTTCAAGCAGGTGCGGGTCGATTCGTTCTCCTTCCCGCTGCAATTGCGCCAAGCGGTAGGCATCGATCAGCAGGCCGCCAATCCCGAGCGGATCGGCTGTCCCTAAATCACCCTCTACAATCATGGCCTGAACCTGGCGGGTCTCATCCTTGAGCCCGGGGCCGCCCGTCCCCGTAAGCTTTGTTGCAGTGGCGCTCAGCTGAACGTAGGTGATGAATCCGTCCAGCGGATCATGCTGACCCATGGAGGCAACGAGCGGACGCTTCAGGTCGATACTCATCTTCCAATACATCCGTCGTGGGCCACCCGCTGGGAGAATGTAGGTGAAAGCCTGGTGCGCCGTTTCGGCGAGTTCCCGCGCCCAGACATTGAACTGAGGCTTTCCGGTCGAACGCGTCACCTGGTCAAGCGCGTGCATCCATTTGGTCAGGTAGTGGAAGTACTGGCCGTCGCGGTCCCATTCCAACCGCTCGTCGAAGGCTTGGTCAGCTCTGCGCTCGGGGAGCCCTTTGCCGATCCGAAGCCCGCCACGGGTCGGGTGTTCCTCCCCCTCGTGTTCGCTCAGCCCGCTGATCCATCCTGTGCGCGAATCGTCACCACGATGTCGCCCCAGGGTATGATGCACACGGTCAACCAGACGCAGCGCCAGTTCCGTGTAACGCTTTTCTCCTGTCGTACGCGACAGGCCGAGAAAGTTGCAAACCGCGAAGGCGTCCGTCCACAGGTAGCGCTGCTGAGGGCGTTCGGAACTCAGCCCAGTGCGTTCCGCAAAACCGGTCATCAGCTCGATAGCCTCTCGTATACGGGAATCCGGCATGGGTCTGGCCTCCTCTTGCGCACTCGCAACCGCCGCCGCGAGTGTAAGAAATATGAATATTAGGCAGGCAAATCGGCGCATCGGCAATGCTTTCCTATGACGACTTCACTTTTTAAAATCTCTTACCAGCACTAAGCCCAGCTGATCTGCTGGCCACAATAAACTACCTTGTTTTTATCGACATCGTGGAGCTGTTCGCGTTTCGTCAAGCTGTAGCCGATGGGATCAAGTTTGTGAAGATGTCTCCGAGCGGCAGCTCATGGCGATAGTACTCTATAGTAATTGAAATGGTGCTATCGACCCAAATCAGCCTTTCAATTCATATTCTTAATTGTCGGGTGAGTACCTTATATCGGCCATTAGAAAAGATCTCTACCATCAAAAAATCCAACGGACTTTGGGCTTGCTTTATCGTTTTGCTCTGTACCTTGTGGGTATAAATCAGCGTTGTTCTTTAATCACCATGCCCCAGGAGTTTCTGAATTGTGGAAATATCGTAGTTGGTCTGCAGCAAAGGAATGTCAAAACAAATGCGTCGAAGCGCGTTTGATAATCTTGGTATGGTGGACTGCTTGTTTAAAGGCATTTTCCAACCCAACATTTGATGTGTCGATGTGCTGAGTGTACGATAAAGCAAACAATCTAACCCAGCAAGCTTTGAAACTCTCGTTTGCCATTGGAGGATAAAATGATTGAGGTCTATTACGCGCCACCTTCTATCTATGGACGCAAGGTTCTTGTCGTTCTTATGGAAAAGAATTTGAATTTTCGCATAAGGCAACTTAGTTTTTCCGCTGGGGACCTTCGTAAAGATTTTTATCTGAGACTTAATCCTAATGCGGAAGTACCAACTCTCATTGATGAGGGCATAGTCCTCTATGAATCTACAGCAATTGTCGAATATCTGAACGAAGCCTATCCCCAGCCACCACTCATGCCTGATGAGCCTTTTAAACGGGCGCAAATCAGAATGATTGACGATTTTTGCGACCTCCATTTATACCGCTCGATCATCAAATGCATTATTAAAATATTCAGGACCCACCAAGAGATCACGGAGCAGGAAAAGGAAGCCATTCGATCGGATTGCCAGCGTATTGAAAGCTATTTAGGCGATAAGGCGTTTTTGGTCGGCGACTTTTCTTTAGCGGATTGCGCATTTATGCCTGCATTACCAGCTATTGAACTGATCGGTCTCGGACCTTTCTTGCAAGCCTCGCCTTCATTAGCTGCATATACCAATCGATTAAAATCGCGCCCTTCTTTCAAAGCCGCTATGATGATTTCAGCGGAAAGCATTCGTGATTTTGTTAGTGATGGCTAAAATGCCGTAGCGCGGTTTCGCGTAAGTCAACCAAAGGTAAGGTTTTCAAAGCTGCCGTGTCTGTATAAGGCCATTTCCGAATTGGCTGTCCAAGCGTCTTCAAAGTCAGTGATGGCCGTAGTTTTCAAGCGTTTCTGTTGGCGATGAGCCTGGGCTTTATGCATGCTATCAACGGCTGTGACATAATCATTCCCGGCTATCAGCAAAAGAGTCAAATACGGGAGAGTTACACTAGAATTGGATGACATGGGTGAGTGCGCGCTTAGATAGAATACATTTTCCAATTTGTCGGCGATATTATCACTGTTTATTATCAGCCTCCTCAATTCCAAGTCATTCTCATTTACTGTTCCCCACACCCGTGGGGATGAACCTGTCGCATCGTCTACCACAGCGGCGGGAGCGAACTGTATGCAATTAAACACCATAGTGTTATATATGTAGCCGCCATCGCCTTAACAACAGCGCCGGCAATTTCATCAGCACTTTGGCTCGTACGAGTCCTAGGCAGCTTTAATTGAATTGTTGAAAAATCCCCTCTGCCGATGTTGCTGTAGAGGTGATGATCGTTTCCAGGATGACCTCCTTACAGAATAAATCGCTCGTCTTCAAATCTCGGTCCGCGGTCATGATGTACAACTCTCCGATCTGATTTTGGCGTGGCTATAGGTAAAAATTGAATTATAGAGAGGGTGTTAAGTTCAACCAGAGTTATCAGCCCCGCGGGGATGAACTGAGCCCTTGTAGGAGAAAAAGCGCAGAACACTCCGCTGAATGGAAATATTCTGGCTGAGACGTGGAGAAGTCGTCTTGATTGCCTTAGCGTCTTTGCCTTATTATCTTAAGCGGAGTAATCAAGGTACGAAACAGTATGCGCCTATCCCAGCCTCCCTCAAAACCACCCAACGAAGCCCAATGGATGTTTGCCCTTGCGGAGATGCATCCGTATCGTACCCGCCATCGGTTGCATTTTTTACTGAGTCTCCTGACCTTCGGCTTATGGGTTTTTGTTTGGCTGGCGATCAGTATCCGCAATACCCATCGTCGTAACCAAATCGCCCGTGATTACCGCTTGCCTGCCGAAACCAACATTGGCTACTTCGTCCTTTGTTTTCTCTTTATCCTGTTCTCGGTCGGTGGCTATGTACTTTACACCCACGGGCTTAGCCGACCGCCAACCGAATTAGAGCCCAGCAGATTCACCGGGCCACCGGCAGGACAACAGACGCTTCCCGAGACCCGCTGGGTTTATGCAAAAGAGGTTAACCCGAACGGTCTCGGAACGATCCTCAAGGCCTCAACTTATGCGCTGAACGAAATTGAATTCGGCCCGCCTGATGAGGGCAAGCAACAGGCGGTGCTGGTGTTACGTAAAAATTTCGACAATTCTCATGCTGTCTATTTGGGTCTGCAAAAAGGGCGGTTTCTCTGCAATAGCACAACCTGCGGCATAGACGCCCAATTCGACAACGGCCTGGTGCAATTTTTCGAGGCCTCTCCAGTGGGTGATAGTGATATGCCCGGGATATCTATTAGCGAGGCGGATATCTTTATCGAACTCGTCAAAGCGGGAGAGGCTCTCACCATTAGCAGCCAATTCGTAGATCAACCCGCCCAAGTCTTTCATTTTGATATCAGGGGATTAAGATGGGAGTAAGCTGAGGAGATTGGGTTAGCCGCTTTATCATTGATAAATATACGATCTTCTCCTTCAAACGCCTCACAATAACAAGATTATTTTTTGACTGCCGGTTCGTCGTCATAGTGGATACGCGCGGTATCTTCACATTGACCCAGAAATCTGGCATCCATGACCGCCTCGGGTAATTTGGGCGGATTGAGAAATGCCGGATGGGCGAAGTCGAACATATCCAAAGGCGGCAAGGCATTCGCGTCGCGTGCCGTTAATGACGGCAAATCGAACCGAGCTTGCACAAAACGCAGTACCGATGTGTGATCGAATACCTGATGCGAGACATAATGCTTTTTTGCGTAGGGCGATACCACGATCATCGGCACGCGTACGCCTAAGCGGTCAAAGCGGCCAGGAACGTCTTGTTGATTTCGAATCGGCATGACCGCATCGGGAGGGCATGCGTTCGGCGGCGGAACGTGATCATAAAACCCGCCATGCTCGTCGTAGGTAAAAAAAAGTGCCATGCGGTTCCAATTTGGACTTTTCAGGACGGCATCAATGACTTGGGCCACAAACTTTTCGCCGGCTTGAATGTTTTTTGGCGGATGTTCATTATGCCTGCCGGCAGAGGTAACCCAGGAAAAACCCGGTAATTTACCGGTACGGGCCGCTAGCATGAAATCGTCGATCGTCCGGAAATGACTGCCTTTTTCAGCGCGCAGCTTAGGAAAGATCGCTTCTTCGAAAGAGGGCTCCTCCGCACTGTAAATGGCCCAATCGGCACCCGCGTTTTCGAGTTGATGAAAAATCGAACTTTCTTCGTCTAGAAGCGGCGGCGGCTCGTTGCGGATATGGCCAAACGAAGTTCCGGATAACATATACATTCGGTTTGGCCATGTCGAATCGGGCGCGCTCGAGAAATAACGATCGGCAATAGCGAAGGTATTGGCCAAGGCGTAATAATAAGGAAGCCACGAGGCATCATAATAAGTCATCGCATTCGTTCCTCCGGCGGCGACAAAGCCGTCCATCCTTCCATTGTCGATTTGTTCGTGAACCTTATTCCAGGAGTGCGGCTCCTCGGCCAGACAGGGAGTAGCGGCAAGCCTCTGCGTAACCTTATGGCCCCTGTCGCTTGTCAAGGCGATATGGGCGGGCGCGACATCCACATCCGGCTGGCCGAATGCTGGCAGTTTTTGAAAGTAATGGTCGAAAGACCGATTCTCCTGCATGACAACAATAATGTGATCAATCGGAATTTCGCGTCCATGCGGCAAATTAGGAAAAGTTTCTTGGATACGCTGACCGGCTTCAAAGGGGCAAAGATTCGTCTTGAGTGCCGGCGCCGGATTGCAGGCACACATTGCTGAGGTCAATAAGCCAATTTTGACAGTCGCGCTAAATCTTATCGACGGCTTAGGGACAGGATTCACCATCAGCAAAGTAATCCTTTCGATAAAAAAACCGATCATTGCGGTCGGCTAATCTTAACGCGTAGGACGAATTCAGGGAAAGACAACTCGTCTTTGAGAATTGGCGATTCGCTGCGCGAACCCACTCTGCGTCCCTGATAGCTTTTCAGAAACCCACCTATGGGGTAGGAGCCATATTGGGCGGCGGCATATTCGGAGGGGGTGGTGCTTGCCATTCCTGGCGGGTCCCGTACGTTATACCGGATGGCACGGGGACCCGATGCCCTCTTTCATACATGCACTGAAGGTAGTGAATATCGTAGAATTGCTGGCTTTCTTCCCATGAATCCGGCTCATCTTGCGCGGTTTCGAGTTGGTTATGGGCAATGTCCATGCATTGGGCGTCGTCTTTTGAGAATGACTTGCTTCCCAAACTTGTTCCCGGAAGTGCCATAACACTGGGACTGCTCGGCATTGTCGAACAAGAACCGAGCAATAAAATCAACGGAAGAAATTTAAAGTTTCGTGACATGATTTGTTTTCTCTGTTAAGGGACGATCTTCTGCCACGTTGCCGAGCATGCTCTGACATATGGGTAATATCCCCGAGGGTTATTGCAGTAATACCAATAGCCGGGCTCCTGCCCCTGCGGTTGAACCGGGAGACTTTGCCATCCCGATGGACATTCTTTTACATGAGGATAATAGCTGTTTGATGTGGGGCAATAGCTCCAAGCATTCGGCGCTAAAGGCTGCACCGTCGAAGCACTCCCTTGTTCGACATACGACGGCGGCGTTGCAGGCACCGTGACCCCCGGCCCCGTATAGTACGGAGGATAGTAATAATAAGGCCAGTTATAGTACTGCGGCCAATAATAGTAAGGGAAGCCGAAGTAAAAACTATAGCCGGGATAAGCATAGTGGTAATGCCAGTTTCTATATGGGCCATACCAGCCACCGCCATGATAGGCTCCCCAGTGATGGCCGGGATATGCTCCCCCGTAATGGCCGGACCATCTTCCGCCGCCCCTCCATGCACCGCCTCCTCCATGCCAGCCTCCTCCATGCCAGCCTCCTCCATGTCCGCCGCCGAATCTACCACCTCCATGCCAGCCCCCTCCATGTCCGCCGCCGAATCCACCTCCATGTCCACCGCCGAATCCACCTCCATGTCCACCACCGCCTCGGGCATCAACATTACCCACGGGTAACAGCACGATGGAGAACATCAATGCAATTAAAAGTTTTTTAAACCACATATTCGTTTCTTGCCAAACAGCATGGAAAAAATTTCTAGGCTGAGTTTAACCGGACAGACATTTCGAAAAGTCCAGTAACTGTCAGATTAGGTTTGAACAACTACAACACAACAGATCGCCGCCTGATTCAAAGTCGTCGCATACCAGATTTGACTATATCTCATACTTTGTCCCTTTTAAGATTCCAGGCATAAATGCTTTTGATGTTGAATGCCCTATTGCTGTGCAGGACTTTTTTTCTTTCCCGCTACATCCTTCTGGCTCATGCCGCCGTGCATCATCTGCATCATTTGTTGCCTATGCGCTTTCATCAAGTCCAATTGCTGTTTTTTTAACTTTTCTTTTTCCACAGGATCGGTGGCGGCGAGAATCTTGTTCGATAAATCCTGCATTTGCAGCATATGTTCTTGCATCATGCGCATGTGCTGCTCCGTTTGCTCATTGTTCATTTCGCCCATCATGCCCATACAGCCCATTCCCTGCATATCGCATTGGCCGGACGGCATGTTCATACCTTGCATGCCGCCTTGCATTTTCATGCCCTGCATTCGGCCTGATTCGTGATTCATGCCGGGCATGGAATGTTCTTTGGGGTTTTGCGCTGGTTCTTCGGCAGCATAGGCACCGATTCCAAGCGGTGAGAGCAGTAAAAGTGCAGTGATGGTTTTGGTTAATGGGTTCATGGGTTATTTCTCCTGGTTTTTGTACTCTGTAAAC
This sequence comes from Methylomicrobium sp., assembly GCA_051061015.1. Classification (GTDB taxonomy): domain Bacteria; phylum Pseudomonadota; class Gammaproteobacteria; order Methylococcales; family Methylomonadaceae; genus Methylomicrobium. Next base: position 332 of record JBPFEG010000061.1, on the reverse strand, counting down.
ATTTCTAGCACTCTATGGGATTCAATCAGTCTGACTTGCGTTTCTCTGGCGAGTTCGACGGCATTGGATGTGAAGTTGCCGGCAGTGACCGCCCAGGCGTTATGAAACGGCTTCACACAGGAGAAATTTCTATATAAATGCTTAGTTTCAAATGCCTTCACGCAGAGTTTTTGACGCCTGAAGATTTCGAATTGAGACCGCACAGGTTTTTCCATTTGCAATGGGTAATTGAACCCACTCTTTCCCCACTGTCTCTCACAACTACAAATGGAGAAAACGTATGGCGCTGCAAATATTCCGGACTAAACGGATCGAAAACGAGCAAGAAATCG
>JBPFEG010000060.1:0-201923 GCA_051061015.1 Methylomicrobium sp. | reverse complement strand
GGGCTCCAGCAAGCTCCAAACCCTATCCGAAATGTCGTGGCGGCGGTGGGCAGGTTGGGACACAGTTCTTTAATCTCATCAGCAACTACAATCTCCGTATTATAGCTGACAAGGACTCATCTTGTGACGACACTATGTAGGATAATACCTGTCAGAACTGGCGCAATAGGCCCAATTTCGTGTACCGTAAGCCGGATTTCTTCTTGGTTCGATATAGGCAGGGGGCGGTGCCGGAACCGGATAGAGGGGTGGATAATAATAAGGCGGATAAATATAAGGACGGTAATAAGGTAGGTATGGATATGGAAGCCCAAAATAAAAGCTGAATCCCGGACGGCCCCAGCCGCCCCAGTATCCACCTCCTTGCGCCAATACTTCCATGCTATCCATCGAAAGAAGTATCAAAATGCTTGCTGTAAAGTATCTGCTCAATTTCATCGCATCCTCCTTATTTGAGGAATCTGCTTAGGCATTAGCGTCGACCTGAACCGCCGCGACTACGTCCTCCTCCCTGGAGTCCTCCCTGGAACGCACCGTGGGGTCGTGAACTAATCCCGCCGCCATCCCAACTTCTTCCTCCATCCCAGCGTCTGCCTCCGTCCCATGAGCGGTTGCGCCAAGCGTCATAACCGTGATCACGCCAGTTTCCGTACGGGCGACTTCGCCAATTATAATGGCGATAAGGCCGATAAGGTAGGAGTAATAGTAGGGTCGGTAGTTATAAGGAATAAGGCCAATAGCCATAGCTACCGTAATAACTTAATCCGACCGAAGGATAATATGAATCATAATAAGCGCCAGCAGGCCCGTAATAGTAACAACCTTGCAACAGGAGTACTGCTGACAGCCCCATTAACCTGAAATATCGTTTCATTTCCACCTTTCCTCAATCTATTTGATGGGTTATTCCTATTCCGCTTAAATCGACTGGTTCGCCGCCACCCTCACCTAGCCGGTAAAGCCGGCATCTGAGTTCCAGGTGGCGGGAGATAGAGGGTGCTGGTTTCCGGATCCAGTCTGTCATCAGGGCCTTCGTCAACAAAATTGCCGCTAACCGGCACCCGGTTGCCAAAAGTGTACATACATTGAATATAACTCATATCGTAACGCTGCTGAGCTTCATAGCCAGTCGCGCGGGCAGTCTCCGAGCCGGCAACCGTACCGGCTAATGCTCCTGTTCCCGCGCCAATAGCCGCGCCCCTGCCCCCGTCCAAGGACTCTCCGACGGCAGCCTCGACCGCTGTTCCGGTTACTGCACTACCGACGCCACTGCGGGTTGCGCTCTTCGCCGGCGTTACGCCGCCGCTTTGTTCAAAGGCATATTGTTTGCATTGCACATCATCGGCGCGAAACTGTTCGAATGACTTGTTCATGCCTGGCAGCACTAGTACACTGGGTCCCGTAGGTAAAGCCGCACAACCAACAGCCGCCAGCGCCGGCAGAACCGCAAAAGATATGGATTTTATTGTGCACATTGGATCACCCCCTCCTTATATATTGCTCGTTAATGTCTCATCAGTTTGAACAGCGCAATAAATGAACGATTAGAAAATACAACACAGGCGGGTTCCTCGAATGGATACACCTGAATTTCCAAACCGTTTCGCTATTGACTGGCATCCTCCTACTCCCTATCATGAAATATTGCACAACGCAGACGGCTTATTAAAAAGACTGATGTACACCTCGTCCAAACAAATACTCTTGACTGATGGCTTTTAAATTAGCCCAATCATTTCACAATCGCATGCTCGACGTGTTTCACGTCCGGCTGGATCAACAGCAGTCGCTACTACGCCATATCCGTAGCAAGCTCCCGCCCGCCTTGACTAGTCATGTCCTACATTGTGTAGTGAATGAGAGAAAACTGGTGCTTTATACCGATTCGGCGGCGTGGGCTTCGCAACTGCGTTTTCTGAAGCAGGAAATTTTGGAAGCGGCACGGAATGCGCAGAAGGCGCCGTTAGATAAATTGCAGATCCGCATTTTGGCTGATCAAATCAATCAAAGTCCAAGAACTGGCAAAAGAGCGAATTTTCCTTCTAGGGAAAAAATCGCGATGATGAAGAGTCAAGCGAATGATATTCGGGACAGTCAATTACAGCAAGCGTTGCAACGCTTAAGCGCAACGCTTGCAAAACTTGCAGACGAATAGAAGGAGAAAAATCAGGCCGCCGGACGAGACGCCTCGGCGGAACGCATAAAGGAAATCGGCGCCTCGCTTTCGTTTTCGAAAGTCACCATTTCCCAGGCATCCTTATCCTCCAGCAAAATGCGGAGCAGCTGGTTGTTCAAGCCGTGGCCGGATTTATAGCCGGTAAATGCGCCAATCAGACTGTGCCCGAGCAAATACAAGTCCCCGATCGCATCAAGGATCTTGTGCTTGACGAATTCGTCCGCATAGCGGAGACCGTCTTCATTCAAAATTTTCGCATCGTCAACGACGATCGCATTGTCCAGGCTGCCGCCCAACGCCAAATTGTTGCGCCGCAGCATGTCGATGTCTTTCATGAAGCCAAAGGTTCTGGCGCGGCTGACTTCCTTCACGAAAGTGGTCGTAGAAAAATCCATCGTCGCGGTTCTAAGATGCTCTGCAAAAGCGGGATGCTCAAAATCAATCGTAAAAGTCACCTTGAAACCATCGAACGGTTCAAAAGCCGCCCATTTGTCACCGTCTTCGACTCTGACAGCCTTTTTGATGCGGATATATTGCTTGGGAACCTCTTGTTCCTGAATACCGGCCGATTGCAAGAGAAATACAAACGGTCCGGCGCTGCCGTCCATGATAGGCACTTCCGCTGCACTGACTTCGATCAGGGCGTTATCGATACCCAGCCCTGCGAAAGCCGACAACAGATGCTCGATCGTTGATATTTTGACATTGCCGGACACCAGGGTAGTCGAAAGTACGGTTTCCCCGACATTACAGGGCGAAGCCTGAATCGTGACTGACTGATCAAGATCCACCCGGCGAAAGCGAATACCGGTATTCGGGTCGGCCGGATGCAGGGTCAAATAAATCTTTGCTCCCGTATGAAGACCAACGCCGGTGGCTCTGATCGAATTTTTTAAAGTACGCTGTTTAATCATAAATGATCTAGAGAATTTATAGCTGGGAATGGCTCATTCTATCATGTTCGGTGCGCAAAATCAGAAACCGCGGGCGCCCTCGGCCGGATTAGCGTTAACATAACCCGGCAAAGCCGCAATGCCGGGCTGAGTTACAAACCCGGCCTACGCGGTGCTATCCCTCACTCAATCGGCCTGACGTCGCAAAAACGCCGGAATGTCCAAAAGCTCCAGATTGGTTTCCTTACCTGCCGCCCCAAAACGGGCTTCCCGCCCTTCCGGTTTATTCCGCATCACTGTCGGTTTATCGAATTCGTTGTAGCTGGCTTCGCCAACCGCCGCTCTCTGCATCAGCTTAACAGGCGCCTTTGCCGGCTGCCGAGGCGCGCCCATGCCGGTCGCAACCACAGTGACCTTGAGTTCATCGCCGAGACTCGAATCGATCGCAGTGCCAATCTTGATGATGGCGTCTTCAGAAGCAAATTCATGCACAATCTGCCCCACTTCATTGAATTCGGCAATCCCCATGTCCGATGCGGTAATATTGACCAGAATTCCCTTCGCGCCCTGAAGATTGATGTCCTCCAGCAGCGGGCAGGCAATCGCTTTTTCCGCGGCTTCGCGGGCGCGCTGGTCGCCGGTCGCGGAGCCGGTACCCATGATTGCGGCACCCATGCCCTTCATTACGGTACGTACGTCGGCAAAATCAACGTTGATCATGCCCGGATGCACGATCAGCTCGGTGATGCCTTGCACTGCATCCAGCAATACATGATTCGCCGCTTTGAACGCGTCCATCAAAGAGACATTATGACCCAGCACCGGCAGCAATTTCTGATTCGGGATCGTGATCAGCGAGTCGACATATTTTTCGAGCTCCGCGATGCCTTGCTCAGCAATCGCCTGTTTTTTCTTGCCTTCGAACAGGAACGGCTTGGTCACTACGGCGACGGTCAAAATGCCCATTTCGCGCGCCAAAGACGCAATCACCGGAATTCCGCCGGTGCCGGTGCCGCCGCCCATTCCAGCAGTCAAAAACACCATATCCGCGCCCTCCAGCACTTCCCTGATGCGATCCCGGTTTTCTTCGGCGGCCTGGCGGCCGATTTCGGGATTCGTACCGGCACCCAAACCTTTGGTCAATTCGACGCCCAGTTGAATGATCGTACCCATGTTCAATTTTCTGAGTGCCTGCGCATCAGTATTTGCGCAAATAAATTCGACACCTTCGATGTGGCTGTTCACCATTTGGCTGACCGCATTGCCGCCGCCGCCGCCGACGCCGATCACCTTGATCACCGCCGACTCGGTGCATGTATCAATTAACTCATACTTCATAAACCACCCCTAAAATTCGTCATCATTAAGTTAAAAATTACCCTGAAACCAACTTTTTATTTTCGACCACCAACTCGCTCCCTCATTTTCTAGGCTTCTTCCATAATTCTGGTGTTCCTTGCCATAAATCAACAAACCAATGCCGGTCGAATAGATCGGATTTCTGACTACCTCCGGCAATCCCATGACGTTTTGCGGAATTCCCAGCCGTACCGGCATGTGGAATATCTCCTCCGCCAATTCGATTAATCCCGTCACCTTAGAACTGCCACCGGTCAACACAATACCGGCGGCAATCAATTCTTCATATCCGCTGCGCCTCAGTTCCGACTGTACGAGCATTAATAATTCTTCATAACGCGGTTCGATGATCTCCGCGAGGTTCTGCATCGAAATCTTGCGCGGCCCCCGGTCCCCGATGCTGGGCACATCGATCGTGCCTTCGACATTGGCGAGCTGTGTCAAGGCGCAGGCATATTTGCGCTTGATCTCTTCCGCATTCACGGTTGGCGTCCTCAGAGCAACCGCGATGTCATTCGTCACCTGATCCCCGGCAATCGGAATCACGGCGGTATGTTTGATCGCGCCATCGACAAAGACGGCAATGTCAGTCGTCCCGCCGCCGATATCGATCAGGCAGACGCCCAGCTCTTTTTCGTCCTCGGTCAGCACCGCATTACAGGACGCCAGTTGTTCAAGCACGATATCGTCGACTTCCAGCGCGCAGCGCCGGATGCACTTGATAATGTTTTGCTGCGCACTGACGCTGCTGGTTACCATGTGCACTTTCGCTTCCAGGCGAATGCCTGACATACCGATCGCTTCCTTGATCCCTTCCTGCTGATCGATCACGAACTCCTGTGGCAAGATATGCAGAATCTTTTGGTCAGCCGGAATTGCGACCGCGCGCGCCGAATCGATCACCCGATCGATATCGTACTGGGTAACCTCCTTATCCTTGATTGCGACGATGCCGTGCGAATTCAGGCTTTTGATATGGCTGCCGGCAATGCCCGCAAACACCGACTTGATCTGACAGCCCGCCATCAACTCCGCTTCCTCGATCGCCCGCTGGATTGAATTGACGGTCGATTCCAGATTCACTACGACGCCTTTTTTCAAACCACGCGATGCGGTCTGGCCGAGCCCGATCACCTCAATGCTGCCTTCGCTGGTGATTTCTCCGACAATAGCAGCGACTTTAGTCGTGCCGATATCCAGACCCACGATTAAATTACGCTCTGTTTTTTTTGCCATATTTTTTACTCTGTGTCGCCTTATTGGTCGTTTTTTCGTCCACTGGCTTCGGATCCGCTAATTTGCTCCAGTCGATCTCGGCTGCCTCGGGTCGCCAGGTCACCGCATAACCGTTCGGATAGCGCAAATCGGCGACTGCAATCGCCTCCGTCTGCTCCAGCCCCAGAATCGGCAGCGTTCTTAAAAAACGCTGCAATTTCTTTAACTGGTCTTCCCGCCCCAGCAGGATCTCCATACCGTTGGCTAGCCGTATTCTCCATGCCCAACGGTCATTGATCACAAACTCGGTCAATACCATCGCTTGATCTTCCAATGCGGTGGTAATGCCTTTCATGATTTCGAGCACTTTTTGTTCCTGGCGCTGCGGTCCCGATACCTTGGGCAACATCAGAAACTGATCGATATTGCGCGGTGAAAAAATTACACCTTGTTCGGTAATCAGACTGTTTTCGCCCCAACGCGCAAAAGCGGTTTTCTCTCCTACCCGAATGTCGATTGCATCCGGCCACACCCGCTTGACTTCCACCTCGTCCACCCAGGGCAGTTTCGCGACCGCCTCATGTACCGCCTGCATATCGGTCGCTAAAAATCCTCCCTGTACCAACGGCAACAGGGTATTTTTAATTTCGTCCTTGGTCAGGTACTGGAACACACCGCCGGTTCTAACATATTTGACCGGCGTCACCTGCGAGCCGTAGGCCTTAATGCCATACCCCGCTTTCCAGAACAAAACGCCGATCAGCCCTAGCGCGGCGAGGATTTTCCAGCTTACATTCATTTTTACCGGCAACTGGTCGCCAAAATTCGCCACACCAATTCATCAAAATCCAGCCCGGCCTGCCGCGCCGCCATCGGCACCAGACTGTGATCGGTCATACCCGGCACTGTATTAATTTCGATCAATTGCGCATCTCCCGCATGGTCGATAAATACATCGACCCGCGCCCAGCCTTGCACGCCAATTACCTGGCTGGCACTGACCGCGAGTTCCTGCAGTTGCTTTTCCTCGGTTTGATTCAGGCCGCAAGGGCAATGATATTTGGTCGTGTTCGCGTTGTATTTCGCCTCATAGTCGTAAAAGGTTCGCGGCGTTTCCAGGCGGATTACCGGTAGCGCTTCACCGTTCAGGATGCCGACCGTATATTCCTGGCCAGTCACCCAGGCTTCCGCATACACATCGCATTTGTATGCAGCGGCCGTTCGATAAGCAGTAACCAGCTCTTCGCGATTATGCGCTTTGCTCATCCCAATGCTGGAACCTTCCTGAGCCGGTTTCACGATAACCGGAAAGCCCAATTGTTCGATGCAGCAATCGACATCGCCTTCGTCCTTCAACAAGGTCCAGGGAGGCGTGGGCAGGCCGTAACCGCGCCAGCACAATTTCGTGCGCAGCTTGTCCATGCTCAATGCCGATGCCAGCACGCCGCTGCCAGTGTAAGGAATCTGCATCGCTTCAAGCACGGCCTGCAATACTCCATCTTCCCCGCCGCGGCCATGAATGATATTGAAGACCCGGTCAATTGCGATGCCTTGCAAGGCATTGACCGGATTACCGGTCACATCGATCGCGACCGCGTCGACGCCCCTGCGTTTCAATGCGTCATAAACCGCCGCGCCGCTTCTCAGAGAAACCGGCCGTTCCGCGGCAGTCCCTCCCATCATCACGGCGACACGCCCAAATTGTTCCGGATTGTTATGCACTTCAAGCCTCACTCGTTTCGCCGACCATACAGACCTCGGTCTGCAGTTCGATACCATAATTGTTTTTGACAGTTTGCCGGACATGGGCGATCAGCGCCTCGATATCGGCCGCCTTCGCATTGCCCAGGTTCACAATAAAATTCGCATGTTTTTCGGAGACACAGGCGCCGCCGATCGAATAGCCTTTCAAGCCGGCCTGTTCGATCAATCTCGCCGCATGATCACCCGGTGGATTCTTAAATACTGAACCGCAGCTCGGCTGATTGGTCGGCTGGGTCTTGCCGCGCCGATCCAACAATTCTTTAATCTTTTGCTGGCTGACCTCGGTGTCGCCCTGAAGCAGGCGCAAGACTGCCGAAATAAACCATTTTTTATTCGCGTCGAAGCCCTTGACTGAGCGGTAGCTGATCTGGAAGTCATCTTTGCTGCGCTCGGTGACCTCGCCGCTTGCCGCAAGCATCTCGACGCTTTCCACGATTTCCCAGGTTTCGCCGCCGAATGCACCCGCATTCATTTTCAACGCGCCGCCCATCGTGCCCGGAATACCCGCCAAAAACTCGGCTCCGCACAAACCCTGCTCGCCGCAAAAACGCGCAACATGCGCGCACGGCACGCCAGCCTCGACATAAACTGCCCCGTCGGCCAGGCGTTTCAATTCCTTCAAGCGTCCCTTGGTATTGATCACGGTACCGCGGATGCCGCCGTCCCGGACCAGCAGATTGCTGCCGAGACCGATCCAATACACCGGCTCGTCGGGCGGCAATTGTCGAATAAAATCGATCAAATCCAGCCGGTCAAAAGGGATATACATCCTTTCTGCTGGCCCACCGACACGCCAGCTCGTATGTTTTGCGAGCGGCTCGTTTTCGAGCAGGCGGCCTTTCATTCTGTCACGGGTCAGATTCAGCATGCAGCCAGCGCATCCTGCAGCATAGCCGGCAACTGCGTCGCAATTTGGCCGACATTTCCCGCTCCCATCGTCATAATCACATCGTCAGGCTTTACGATGCCGGAGAGCACTTCCGGCAATTCTTCCCAATTTTCGACGAAAATCGGATCGACCTTGCCCCGATTTCGTATCGCCCGACTCAATGCCCGGCCATCCGCACCGTGAATGGGGGTCTCTCCGGCTGAATAAACGTCCATCAGGACCAGCACATCCACCGTCGATAGCACATGCACAAAGTCCTCAAACAGGTCCCGCGTCCGCGTATAACGGTGTGGCTGAAACACCAGCACCGAGCGGCGATCGGGCCAGGCTTGGCGCAGCGCTTCGAGCGTCGCGGCAATTTCGCGCGGATGGTGCCCATAGTCATCGACCAGGGTCAGTTTGCCTTCCGGCAACTCGATATCGCCCATCATCTGGAAGCGTCTGCCGACGCCCTTGAAAGCCCGCAAACTGTCGATTATCGCCTGGTCATCGACACCAAGACGGGTCGCGATACCGATCGCGGCCAGCGAATTGAGCATGTTGTGCCAGCCCGGCAAATTCAAGGTGACTTCGAGCGGCGGAAAATCACCGCGGCGGAGTACCGTAAAGGTCGTATTCATGCCTTGCTGCACGATGTCCACTGCACGCACATCCGCATCGTCGTGAACACCATAGGTCGTGACCGGTTTCGAAATCAGCGGCAGAATTTCGCATATGCCTTCGTCATCCATGCACAAGACCGCCATTCCGTAAAACGGCAAGTGATGCAGAAATTCGATGAACGTATCTTTTAACCGTTGATAACTGCCCTGATAGGTCGCCATGTGGTCCTGATCGATATTGGTCACGATCGCCATCATCGGCTGCAAATACAGGAAAGAAGCATCGCTTTCATCGGCCTCGGCGACCAGATAATTGCCCAGGCCCAGTTTCGCGTTGGTACCGGCGCTATTCAAGCGGCCGCCAATCACGAAGGTCGGATCGAGGCCGCCTTCGGCCAGCATGCTCGCAACCAGGCTGGTCGTAGTCGTTTTGCCATGTGTGCCGGCAACCGCGATCCCGAACCGGAAACGCATCAATTCGGCCAGCATCTCCGCACGCGGGATTACCGGGATTCTTTCCAGATAGGCCTGATCCACTTCCTCATTCGTGCGGTCGATTGCGCTCGACACGACCACGACATCGGCCTCGGAGACGTTCTCGCGCCGATGGCCGATGGTCACTTCCACACCTAAAGCGGCAAGCCGCTTGGTTGCTGAGCTTTCCTTGATATCCGAGCCGGAAACCTCGTAGCCTAGGTTCTGCAAGACTTCCGCAATGCCGCTCATGCCGGTGCCACCGATCCCGACGAAATGAATCCGCTTGACATTGCAGAGCGCTGTGACCGGCCCATTGATATTCGGTATATTCATCAGGTTGCCTCAGCAATACAGTAATTCGCGACCACTTCCGTCGCATCGAGCCGGGCGCACTGTTTCGCCGCCGCCGCCATCACAGCCTGTTGCTCTCTGACCTCGGTCACAGCTTCCGCTAATGACTCAGGAGTCAAATCTTTCTGCAATAAAATGAGTCCCGCGCCGGAATCGGCCAGATAATGCGCATTGGCGACCTGATGATCGTCAATTGCCCAAGGCAGAGGCACCAAAATTGCCGGACAACCGCTGGCAGCCAGTTCGCTGATCGTCATTGCGCCTGCCCGGCAAATCGCCAGATCCGCCCATTCGTAAGCCTGCGCCATGTCCTGAATGAAAGCCTCCGCCTCCGCGTTGACGCCGAGCTCACGGTAACGCGCCGCTACCAGCTCCTGCATCGCCGAACCCGTTTGATGAATCACATGAATACCGCTTAATAACGCCATCGCTTCCGGTACGACTTCATTCAAACGTTGCGCCCCTTGGCTGCCGCCGACGATCAATATCTTCAAGTTCTGCTCGCTCTTGCCCTGCGGGACTTCCGCCGCCAGTAAAAATTTTTTCCGCAGCGGATTGCCGGTGCAAATCGCCTGTCGTTTTTTATCGAAACTGTCCGGAAACGCTTCCAGCACGCGTCTCGCCAGGCGTGCGAGCCAGCGGTTTGTGGTTCCCGGCACCCGATTCTGTTCATGTATGATCAGTGGAATACCCAACACTTTGGCCATCAGCCCACCGGGACCGGCAACAAAACCACCCATGCCCAGCACGACGTCCGGTTTACGTTTTCTTAACAGTCTGGCGGCCTGCAGACAGGCCTTGATCAGCTTGAATACGGCGGTAAATTTCGACAGCACGCCCTTGCCTCTGACGCCGGCGACCGACAACCAGTCGATCGCGATACCATGCTCAGGCACCACCCGAGCCTCCAGACCATTGCGTGTACCCAGCCAGCTGACTTCCCAGCCTTTTTCCACTAACGATTCCGCGACCGCGAGTGCCGGGAACACATGACCGCCGGTGCCGCCGGCCATGATGACTATGCGTTTTGCCATCTCGATTTTCCTTTTGGCGTGCTGGCGTGAATTTCCGCAACCTCGGTATGCACCCGAAACAGTAAAGCGACCGCCGCACACATTACAATCATACTGCCGCCACCGTAACTCATCAGCGGCAACGTCAAACCTTTCGTCGGCAAAATGCCCATGTTCACGCCCATGTTCACAAAGGCCTGAAAGCCGAACCACAATCCCAGCCCGTAGGCAATGAATGCGGCAAACAATTGCCCCGCCTTTTCAGCGGCGGCCGCGATCTCGAACGTGCGCCAGAAGAACAACGCAAACAGCCCGATCACGACCACAACTCCCGCCAAGCCGAGTTCCTCGGCGATCACCGAAAACAGGAAGTCGGTATGCGCCTCTGGCAGATAAAACAGTTTCTGTATCCCGCTGCCCAGGCCAACGCCGAGCCATTCGCCGCGCCCGAACGAAATCAGCGCCTGCACCAATTGGAACCCGGTACCGAGCGGATCAGCCCACGGATCCAGGAAGCCGGTGATCCGCTTCATCCGATAAGGCTCGAAATAGACCAGCAACGCGAACGCAACCACGCCGACCGCCCCCAACGGAAACAAGATCGATAAGCGCGCACCGGCCAGAAACAGCATGCCGACCACGATCAACAGAATCACCACCGCGGAACCCAGGTCGGGCTCCATCAGCAGCAGTAACGCGACCACGACGAATAAACCGAGCGGCGCGACCAAACCCATCGCTGATGATTGCAGTTTCGCCTGGCGCCTGCTCACATAGCCTGCCATGTAGATCACCGCAAAAAACTTGACTGCCTCGGAAACCTGGATCCTGAGACCGCCGATCGTCAGCCAGCGGGTACTGCCCTTGACCTTCACGCCCAGCCCCGGAACCAGCACGACCGTCAACAATACCATTCCGAAAGCCAGCAGCGCGGGACCCATTTTTTCCCATTTGCCCACCGGCACATTCATGATCATCCAGCCCATGCCAAGCCCTAACAGGATATGCACCAGTTGACGGATCGGATAATGCAGGGAGGTCTCGCCCTGTTTAACGCCCAGATGCAAGGAAGACGAAGTCACCATCACAAAACCGATCAATAACAGACTGGCCGACGTAATCAATAGCACCGAATCGAAGTGCCAGCGTTTGACTTTGGATGGACGGTTATCCATGCTCATGCCCGTAGTTCCAGGACGGCTTTGGTGAAAATTTCCCCGCGTTCCTGGTAGTTTTTATATTGATCCAGACTTGCGCAGGCCGGCGACAGCAGCACGATATCGCCCGGGACAACTTGACCGGCGGCAACCTGCACAGCTTCGCGCATGTTTTGCGCGCGAAAGACAGGGACACAGCCGTTCAAGGCCTGTTCGATCAAATCCGCATCCTTGCCCATCAGCACGACGCTTTTGACTTTTTCCTGTACGGCGGGCCGCAATTCCTGCATATCCGCCCCTTTCGCGTCGCCGCCAGCCAGCAGAATCACCTTGCGGTCATAGCCTTGCAGCGCCGCGACGCAAGCGCCGATATTGGTCGCTTTCGAATCGTTGATCCAGGTCACTTCATTGATTTTCGCGATCCGCTGCATCCGGTGCGGCAGCCCCCTGAATCGTCTGAGCACCTCACACATCGCTTCCGGATTCAGGCCTACCGCGGTTCCCAGCGCGAACGCCGCCAGAGCATTGGCGGCATTATGGCGCCCTTCCAAGGGCAATTCAGATAATGCCATCAGCTTTCTGCCGCCATAAACCAGACATTCGGCTCCCTGGATTTTCGCCAAGGTAAAATCGGCGGCTTCCTTGATCGAATAGGCATAAGTCCGCCGGCCTTTCCGTCGCATTGCATTCACTCGCGGATCATCGGCGTTAATGACCATCACCCCGTTGCCGTCGAAGATGCGTTGTTTGGCCGCGGCATATTCTTCGATATCCCGATGCCGATCCAGATGATCGGCCGATATGTTCAGCACGGTCGCGGCGGCCGCGTTCAGTGCGGTCATTCTTTCCAATTGAAAGCTGGACAGCTCCAGCACGAACAAATCCGCCGGGGTCTCGAGCAAGTCCAGCGCCGCCGTGCCCAGATTGCCGCCCACGCCGACCAGTTTGCCTGAAGTCTTGGCCATCTCTCCGAGCATTGTCGTGACCGTGCTTTTGCCGTTCGAACCGGTGATTGCGACGATAGGCGCATTGGTCGAACAGGCAAACAGATCGATATCGCTTACAATCACTGAACCGTTCGCGACTGCCTGAGCAATCGCAGGCTCGATCAGCGCCACACCGGGGCTGATCACCAGATGCGTGGCGACCTGGAAGGCTTCTTCACTGAATTTGCCGGTAAAGACCGGCACATCCGGCATCTGCTCGGCAAACTCCTTTAGGGACGGCGGGTTGTCCCGGCTGTCGACTGCAGCAAAATTGAAGCCCAGCTTTGACAGATATTTCGCCACGGACAAGCCGGTTACGCCCAGACCGATAACCAGCACTTTCGCGCGCCGGGGATCCAGGGCGAAACGGGAAATCAATTTTTTAACAATCGCGGCGTTTTCCATGTTTCACCTCACAATTACATGTTTCAACGCAGCTTCAGGGTCGCAAGACCGATCAGCACCAGGACCACGGTAATGATCCAGAAACGTACAATCACGCGCGGCTCGGGCCAGCCTTTCAATTCGAAATGGTGGTGAATCGGTGCCATTTTGAACACTCGTTTGCCGGTCATTTTGAAAGACGCGACCTGAATGATCACCGACAAGGTTTCCATCACGAAAACGCCGCCCATGATGACTAATACGGCTTCCTGGCGCACCAGCACCGCCAATAGGCCGAGCGCTGCGCCAAGCGCGAGCGCGCCGACATCGCCCATGAATACCATTGCAGGATAGGCATTGAACCAAAGAAAACCGAGTCCTGCTCCTATTAGTGCCGAACAAAATACGATCAGTTCGCCGGAATGGGGCAGAAACGGAATCGCCAGATAGCTGGCAAACTCCATATGTCCGGACAGATAGGCGAAAATACCCAGCCCTCCGGCCACCATCACGGTCGGCATAATCGCCAGACCGTCCAGCCCGTCGGTCAGATTCACCGCATTGCTGCTGCCGACAATCACGAAATAGGTCAGCACGACGTAGAGCCAGCCCATGTTAAATACGGCATCCTTGAAAAACGGCACGAAAAACTGCGTTTCGGCGGGCACTGCTGCGGTTTTGTATAAAAATACGGCCGCCCCGAGACCGATCACCGATTGCCAGAAATATTTGGCTTTTGCGGAGAGGCCGTCGCTGTTGCGCTTAATTACTTTCCGGTAATCATCGACAAAACCGACGATCCCGTAACCCAGCGTAACCAACAGAATCGTCCAGACATAGTGGTTTCTGAGATCAGCCCACAGCAGCGTACTGACCGCGATCGCCACCAAAATCATCGTGCCACCCATCGTGGGCGTACCTTTCTTTTCGTAATGCGATTGAGGGCCCAATTCGCGGATACTTTGTCCGATGTTTTTATTAGTCAGCTTGCGGATCATTGCCGGCCCGAACCACAGGGCAATGCCCAGCGCGGTTAACGCCCCCAAAATAGCCCGGAAAGTCAGATAATGAAACACGCGGAAGGCGCTATCAAATGACATTAAATAATCTGCAAAATACAGTAGCATTTTTATTTTACGCTCTAAAATTTTCTACCAGTGCGGCCGCGACATTTTCCATCCGGCGCATTCTCGATCCTTTGATCAGGATCGTTTCCTCACCCGTCAATTCGTTCTCCAGCGCCGCGATCAGTTCTTCCTGAGTCTCGTAAAAAGAGGCTCCTTTGCCAAAGGTCTCGACTGCGGCCTTTGCATCGGAGCCCGTGGCTAGCAGGCGCACAACTCCACTCGACTTGATCAACGCGCCCATGTCCCGGTGCATGTTCTGGCTTTCTGGCCCCAATTCGGCAAACGCACCGAGCACCAGCCAGGGCCTTTGCCCAATGCCGGCCAACACGTCGAGCCCGGCTTTCAGCGAGCCCGAGTTCGCGTTATAGGTATCGTCAATCACAATATTGCCTTTGCGGCCGACCCAAGGTTGCAACCGGCCGGTTACCGGTTTGACCGCCTGCAAGCCTTGTGCGATCTGCTCCAGATTCAGGCCGAGAGCCAGTCCGGCCGCTGCCGCCGCGAGCGCATTCACCACGTTATGCTGGCCGGCCAATTGCAAGCGGCAGTGTATTTGGCCAGCGGGGGTAACTAACATAAAGCCGGTCGCGAATTGATGATGAATAATCTCGGTTTTGATGTCCGCAGCGGTCACGTCGCTACCGTCACGCAAACCGAAAGAGATGATTTCGCGCGTGCCGGCAATCGAACACCAATAATCAAAAAAAGTATCATCGCGATTGATGACCGCCACGCCATCGGGCTTCAAGGCCGCAAAAAGTTCACCTTTAGCCCTGGCCACACCCTCGACGCTGCCGAAACCTTCGAGATGCGCAGGTCCCGCATTCGTGATGATCGCGACGTCCGGTTTGGCATAAGCCGCCGTGTAGGCGATTTCGCCCGGATGGTTCGCGCCCATCTCGATGACGGCGTACCGATGCCGTTCCGCCAGACGCAGCAACGTCAACGGCACACCGATGTCATTGTTCAAATTGCCCTTCGTATAGAGCACCTCACCTTCCGCTCCAAGCACCGCCGCGACCATTTCCTTCACGGTCGTCTTGCCGTTGCTGCCGGTCACGCCGACGACTTTAGCCTGCGCCTTATTGCGCCAGGCGCCGCCCAGTTCGGCCAAGGCCAAATGGGTATCTGCGACTTCAATCGTCGGGATATTCGCTGTGACGCCCTGCCGCACCATAGCCGCCACCGCACCGCTTTGCGCCGCCTGATCGACGAACTCATTGCCGTCGAAACGCTCGCCCTTGATCGCGATATAGAGATCGCCCGGCAGTAAGGTCCGGGTATCGATGCTGACCGATCCGAAGACGCCATCGACTCCGATCAACTCGCCGTTCAGGATCTGTGCGCATTCACTCAACCGCATGTTCACCATTCACTCTCATATTCAATGCTCTCTGCACAGTTTCGGCATCGCTAAACGGATAGCGTATCCCGGCTATTTCCTGATAATCTTCATGCCCTTTGCCGGCAATTATGACCCAATCGTTGCTGTCCGCCTCTAAAATAGAGGATTGAATCGCCTGTTTTCTGTCTCTGACCACTCGTACCCGCTCCTTTCGACAGCCCGCCAGAATGTGATCCACAATGTCCTGACTGTCTTCATCACGTGGATTGTCATCGGTTACGATTACATAATCCGCCCATCGTGAAGCGATGGCGCCCATCTCCGCACGTTTGCCCTTATCCCGATTGCCACCACAGCCGAACACGACCCATAAATTATCCCGGCAATGCCCTCTCGCACTGGACAACACTTTATCGAGCGCGTCGGGCGTGTGCGCATAATCGACAAACACCCGCGGCTGATGATTGCCGCCAAACCGCTCCATGCGCCCCTGGACCGGGATCAGTCTGCGCAGTTTTGCGGCTGCCAATTCGATCGGTTCGCCGATCGCGAGCATCACCGACAAAACACTCAAACAGTTGTCGATATTGAAATCCCCAACCAATAGAGTTCGCACGTTCACCCGATCACCACGCCAGCAGGCATCGAACATGACCCCGTCCGGCTCATGCCGTATATTCTCAGCCTGTAGGCTTTCTCCCTTGCCGACTGTTTTTCCGAGACGGCTATGGCCCCACACCGCTACGCTGTCCGGTATCGCCGCCAGGATTTGGGCACTGTATTCGTCATCCAAATTCACCGCTGCAAAAGCCAGACCCGGCTGTCTGAGCAAGGCTAACTTAGCCGCGACATAGGCCTCCATCGTGCCGTGATAGTCCAGATGATCCCGACTGATATTGGTAAATACCGCCCCGAGGAAGCGCACGCCATTGACTCGTCCCTGCTCGAGACCATGCGACGAAACCTCCATTGCAACTGACTTCTTGCCCTGTTTAAGCAGTTCGGCCAGCATTTGTTGCACCGCGAGTGCATCGGGCGTCGTATTCAGGGTGGCGTTCAGCCTCCCCCATTCGCCCCACCCCAAAGTTCCGATCACGCCGCAATCGGGCAACACCTGGCTCAGAAACTGAGAGCACGAAGTCTTGCCATTGGTGCCGGTAATGCCTATGACGTTCATGCTTCCGGAGGGGGCACCGTAAAAACCCGCAGCCAACTTTCCCAAATTCCAGCCCAAATTTCGGACTGCCACCAGCGGTGCGCCATTCAAAGCCGCCGCCAGTTCCGTTCCCCCGCCTGCCGGATCGTATAGGACGACCGCTGCGCCACGTTCGAGTGCCTGCGCTGCATGCTGCAAGCCATGCTGATTCGAACCGGAGAGAGCGATAAATGCATCACCCGGCAAAATCTTTCGGCTATCCAGCGTTAGACCGCTGATCTCTCTCTCGCACGCGAAAACAGCCTCACCGGCCAATAACTCAGTTAACTTCACGGCCGTTCATCACGAAATCTTTGCGGGACAACACGATCGGCATCGTATCTTCCATATCGGGCGCGATATCGAGCACACGCAAAGCCCCGCTCATGACTCGGGAAAATACCGGCGCCGACACAAGCCCGCCGTAATACTTGCCTGCCGAAGGTTCGTCGATCATCACTGTAATGATTAGCTTCGGGTCGCTGGCCGGCGCCATGCCCGCGAATACCGCGAAATATTTGCCTCCGGCATAACCGGACCTCCCGTCGGATTTTTTTACCGTACCGGTCTTGCCCGCCACCGTATAGCCGTCGACCCTCGCCTCGTAAGCGGTGCCATCCTTCATGATCACGCTTTCCATCATTTTCCGTACACTTTTGGCGGTCTTCGATGAAAACACGCGCACCGGATTCGGGTCTTCATCGCGTTTCAGCAAACTGACCGTATGCAATACGCCGTCGTCGGCCAATGCGGTATAGGCTCTCGCCAGCTGTACGACCGAGGCACTGAGTCCATAGCCGAACGACAGCGTCGCCCTGTCGAAATCCTGCATTTTCGAATAGTGCAGTAACCGGCCGGCCGCTTCGCCGGGAAACCCGGCTTCTGCAGAAGAACCGAAACCCAGTTGGTTGTAAATACCCCAAAAATATTTCGGCGGCATTTTCAATGCCATTTGCGATACCGCGACATTGCTGGATTTCTTGATCACATGGGTCAAATCCATCGTGCCGTAGTTATGCACATCCTTGACCGTATGCCTGCCCACCTGGAAAACTCCATGAGTTACAAACAGCTCGTTCGGCCGCACATAACCGCCATCCAGCGCTGCGGCGACCACAAACGGCTTCACGGTCGATCCGGGTTCAAAAATCTCGGTCATTGCCCGGTTCCGGTAAAGATTCTCTTTCAAGTCTTCCCGCGCATTCGGATTGAAAGGCGGCAAACTGACCGCAGCTAATATCTCTCCGTTTCTTGCATCCAGTACCGCCAGCGAAGCGGACTTGGCATTATTCTCTGTTACCGCACGCTGCAACTCTTTATAGGCGATGTATTGAATGCGCTGATCGATGCTCAGCTCAAGATCGCGTCCCGGCGACGGATCTCGGACATTTTCGACATCCTCGATGATGTGCTGCTTGCCGTCGCGAATTACCCGCTTGCGACCCGGCACCCCTTTCAACACATCTTCGTACCCCTTCTCGATGCCCTCCTGCCCTGTATCGTTCAGATCGGTAAAACCAACAACATGCGCAGAAACCGCGCCAGCCGGATAAAAGCGCTTGAATTCGCGATCAAAATTGACGCCGGCAATTTTTAAATTCTTCACCTGATCGGCAAGCGGCGGCTCAATTCGGCGGATCACATAGGAAAATTGCCGTTTGGGATTATCGTTCAACAAGCCAGCAACTCTTCCAGCCGGCAAATCGAGCAGACGTTCCATCTCACGGATCGCGGCGCGGGTCTTGCTGCGATAGTCTTCAAGCAGAACAGCGACCTCTTCCGAGCTTTTTTTCCGTTTCTTCAGGTCATCCTCGAAATCCTGCTCAGCCTGATGATGATCCTTCGCATTGACCCAGATCGACTGCATCGGCGTACTGACCGCCAGGGGCTCGCCGTTTCGATCCCGAATCATGCCGCGATAAGCCGGCACGACCACATCGGTTACATAAGTTTTATTGCCCTGTTTTTGCAGAAAATGTTTATCGAAAACCTGCAGATCGATAGCGCGCACCACCAAGGCGGTCATGAACAGCATCACCGACGCAACGAGCAGTTTTCTCCTCCGCTCGCAATCGACCGGCGCCGCTCCCGATTTGACCCTGCCGCGAAAATCTCTCATGGTTTCAAGTAAACGATCTTATCCCGCTCGGGCATCACTAGTTTCAGCTGTTCACGGGCGCTCAGTTCGATCTTGCTTTGATCCGCCTGAGTCGTCAGTTCCAGTTGCAACTGCCCCCATTCGACGTCATATTGATCCAGAATTTTTTCCTGTTTCTGGATCTCGATAAAAACCTGACGGGAATGGTATTTGCTGTAAATCGCAGCCAGCGCAGATGCGAGCAGCAGCGCAAACAACGCACCCATGGCCAAATTTTTGAATGCCGCCACTTCTTAAATTCTCTCTGCCGTTCGCAATACCGCGCTGCGTGCCCTGGGATTTTGCTCAATCTCTTGCAAGGCGGCCTTGATTGAAGAGCCGATTTTTTTTAATACGCCTTTCTCAATCTCGCTCTCCCTGATCGGCAATTTACCGGGATCGTGCTTGCTTCCTGACTCGCTGCGAATAAATCGCTTGACGATCCGGTCTTCCAGCGAATGAAACGAGATCACAACCAGCCGCCCTCCGGGTTTCAAAACCTGCACTGCCTGCCGCAGGGCGCTGTGCAATTCATCCAATTCATGATTGATTTCAATTCGTATCGCTTGAAATGTACGGGTTGCAGGATGTTTATGCCGCTCCGTAGTCGGTGCCGCATCAGCAATTAATTCGGCCAGTTGCCGGGTTGTTTTAATTGGAGTTTCGCTTCTGCGCGTCACAATCGTTTTCGCAATGCGCCGCGCATACCGCTCTTCGCCATATTCGAATAACACCCGGACCAATTCTTTTTCCGGCACCACCGCCAGCCAGTCTGCCGCCGAAATACCGATGCTGCTGTTCATCCGCATGTCCAACGGCCCTTCTTTCATAAAGCTGAAGCCTCTCTCCGGGGCGTCCAGCTGCGGCGAAGAAACGCCGAGATCGAGCAAGATGCCGTCGATTCGACCGCTCAAGCCTTCGTTCTCGACGATGTCGGCCAGTTCCGAAAAACAACCGTGAAACAATTGAAAACGGTTATCCTGCAGCAGATCTTGCGCAGCATCGGACTTTATCGCTTCCGGATCCCTGTCGATTGCCAACAGGCGTCCGTCAGTATCCAGTCGTTGCAATAACGCTCGGCTATGCCCTCCGCGTCCGAACGTACAATCCAAATAAACCCCATCACGCTTGATCGCCAACTGTTCAAGCGCCTCTTCCAGCATAACTGGTAAATGCAACACAACTATTCTCTTAAAATGACAACGTACCGAGTTCGTCCAATCCGTCGTTGTCATCGCCGGCGAGCCATTCGGCTTCCTTCGCCATCCAGGCGTCTTCATTCCATATCTCGAATTTGTTCAACTGTCCGACTAAAACGATTTTCTTTTCCATATTGGCAAAGCGTCTGAGTTTTTCCGGCAGTAATAATCTGCCTTGGGCGTCCATTTCGCATTCCGAGGCATTACCGATCAAAAAACGCCGCAATTTGCCGGCCATCTTATTTAGCGTCGGTAATTTACTGATCGTTTGTTCGAGTTTCTCCCACTCGGGCATCGGATAAAGCCAAAGGCAACCCGCTTCCCCGACACATAGCTCGTTGACCGCGACCGTGACGACCAGCTGACGCTCGCAACAATCCTGCAATTCGTCCCGGTAGCGGGTCGGAATTGCCAGACGTCCTTTATCGTCAAGATTGAGCGAACTGATGCCCCGAAACAAACACTCCCCCAGGAACTAGAAAAAACCAAAATTTTCCACTTTTTACCACTTGGACTCCACTATAAGATTCTAGCGAACCAGAGTCAAGAGCCTTTAGAACAAATTTCTTTCTTTTTTGACAATGACTTACAGAGGATATGATCAAGCAGGGAAAAACAAAAAACCCTCCTTCACAAATAATTTTTGCTATCAGAATGTTACATGAATAACATAAGAAACTACTTTAACAGAACACAAAACTTGCGCCCTGCCTGGGGAAAATTCAAATTGGAAAGGAAGTAAACTCTGGGGTTAAAAACGATAGAACAAGAAGATAAATTCTGACGTTTGGATCGACCGATCGCAAACGATATGGATAAAGAAAATTGAAAGAGTCAGCCTGTAAGCCGGGTTCTGTCTTGAACAGCCATTCATCTAGGTTGCAAGTTACCCTGCAACTCAAGCAATCTACCCAGGAACCGCGCGGGCCGCGCGTTTGTTCCTCTATTTGATCTTGCTCCGGGCGGGGTTTTCCGTGCCGCCTCTGTTACCAGAGACGCGGTGCGCTCTTACCGCACCTTTTCACCCTTACCCAGCCTCTAAATTTACTGAAAACTCCCATTAAGGAATTAACAAAAATTTAGGGGCTGGGCGGTATATTTTCTGTGGCACTTTCCGTAGACTCGCACCTCCCAGGCGTTACCTGGCGCCCTGCCCTATGGAGCCCGGACTTTCCTCCATTTTATCTTTACGATAAAACAGCGACTGCTCAGCCGACTCTTTCAATTCATAGTGTATCATAAATTCATGATAATCGCCGAACTGAAAAATATTAACGTTAATCATCATTCTCTTTTGTCGACTGAAGCCTCAGCGCCGCCTGATAGAGGGCTTTTTTGCGCCCCCCCGTAATCTCAACCGCCAGCGCAACGGCGGTTTTAATCGAGCATTCTCTCAGCAGAATTTCGAGCATTTTTTCCTGTTCGGCCGTAATCTCTGCCGAACGCTCATCTCTCGGCGCACCCTCGACTAGGATGACAAACTCTCCTCTCTGCATGTTCGGATCGGATTCGACCAACGCCTGCGCTTCGCTCAGGGTCATTTTCACCACCGTTTCATGAAGTTTCGTCAATTCCCTGGCAATCACAATCCGGCGATCTGCAGGCAACATCTCCTTCATGTCCTGCAAGGATGCCAGTACACGATGGCAGGATTCATAAAAAATCCATGTCTCCATAGATTCCGCTTTTGCCTTAAAAAAGGATTTTCTTTCCGACGACGTTCTGGGGGCGAAACCTTCAAATGAGAACCGTGCCGTCGGCAACCCCGCCACGGACAAAGCCGCGATCAGCGCGCAGGCGCCCGGCAGTGGCGACACCTCGATCCCTGCATCCCTGACCGCCTGTACCAGCGGCATGCCGGGATCGCTGACCAGCGGCGTCCCCGCATCCGACACCAGTGCAATCGACAGCCCCGCCCGGAGTTTTTCGAGCAGATCCGCCGAAGCACGCTCTTCATTATGCTGATGCAACGAGATGACTTTTCGGTTGATACCGTAATGCTGCAATAAGATTTTGATATGCCGCGTATCTTCGGCGGCGATCAAATCGACCTGCCGAAGCGTTTCTACAGCCCGGTAACTGATATCACCAAGGTTACCAATCGGGGTGGCAACCACATACAATTTGCCGCATTCGCTCGTCATCCATTCGCCTCAAAAAAGCGTTCATCAAGACAGCTTAAAAAAACTGTGCCAAAATCTCTCCGATTATTTGATAAAGCGCTTGTTAACTGTCAAATTTTACGATTATAACCCGGCCGAACCTGAAAAACTCTCCCTCTCGTGAAGAAAGATAAATCCGGCTTGCTAAGCCTGCTGGCAGGCATTCCCTCTAAGGCACCCCATCTGTTGCGCGGCGATGACGCAGAAGCAAAAGCCCGGCGATTTCTGATTGACAAGGGCCTGACACCGGTCTGTCGGAATTTTCGCTGCAAGCAGGGCGAGATCGATCTGATCATGCAGGACGGGGGGAAACTAGTCATCGTGGAAGTCAGATTCCGCAAATCTTCCCGTTACGGGAGCGCCACGGAAAGCATTACCCGTACCAAGCAATCGCGTATAATAGCCGCCACCCAGGTATATTTGTCCAAGCAAAAACTCGACTGCCCGATCCGTTTCGACGTGGTCGCGATCGCTGGCGACGGCGGCATCGACTGGATACCCAATGCTTTTTCATCGTAAAACTAGCGGACATGAGTTTACAAGAACGCGTCATCAACCATTTCACCAACAGCATGCAGACCCAGCAGGAAGCCATGGTCAATCTGTCTGAACTGATCGGTTTCGCTTCACAACGCCTCGTCCATGCCCTGCTTAACGACAAGAAAATCATGACCTGCGGCAACGGAGGATCGGCAAACAACGCGCAATTGCTGGTCTCCTCCCTGATCAATCGTTATGAGCGCGACCGTCCCTCGTTGCCCGCGATTGCGTTAGGCACCGGTATGGCCCTGCTGACCGCGATCGCGAACGACATGCAGTTTGACGATATTTTCGCTAAACCGCTCCGGGCGCTCGGACACAGCGGCGACATTCTGGTTGTTTATACGATCGGAGGGCATTCCGCGAACACATTAAAAGCAGTCAACAGCGCGCATGACAAGGATATTTCGGTGATCGCGCTGACCGGCCAGGAGGGCGGCAGCATTTCGCCTCTGCTGCGCGAAAACGATCTGGAACTCCGCGTTCCTTCGAATTCGGCTGCATACATCCTGGAAACGCACCTGATGATCACACACTGCTTATGCGATCTGATCGATTATCAGATCTTCGGCGGTTGAGCCGGTCACGCTGTTCCTGTGCATAATCGGCCTGAATGAGCTGCCGGTTTTTTATCCCGACTCAAATGGATTCTGCCTGCAAAGGACATTTTAACCGAACCTGAAGACTGCTGGGCCTATGGCTATGACAACTGCCACCGCCATTTCCTTGCGCAAGCGGTCGTGTTTCCGAGCACGCATGAGCAGGTCGTCCGCATCGTCAACGCTTGCAATGAATACCGCATTCCCTTGACCGCGCGCGGCCCCATGGCGCCAACAAGCCAGAGTCGCGGCGTCCGCCTGCAATAACGGACGGCTGGATATGCCTATCGCCGCTAACACCGAAGAGGTCGAAACGCACTGGCAAACCCGCAAAGCGCTGCCTCCGGCCTTGCGTAAAATCGCGCCGAAGAAATCAACGAAGACCTGGCCGTCCCGGTGACTGCGATTCCCGACCTGATTGCAGGGCTCGACCGGCTGTCGGCCAAATACGATTTGCCGATCATCAATTTCGGCCATGCCGGCAACGGCAATATTCATGTGAATTTATTATTGAATCCGGACACTTCCGAACAGGCGCGAAAAGCACAGGAGTGTCTGGATAAAGTGCTCGCACTGGTGCTTGATCTGCGGGGCACTCTCTCCGGGGAACACGGCGTCTGCCTGGAAAAGCGGGGTTTTATCGACCGCGAACTCGGCGCGAGTGCCGTGGAACTGATGCAGGTGATCAAACGGAAATTCGATCCGAACGGGATATTGAATCCCGGCAAATTATTGCCGCTTGTTTGATGAAAGTCAGCCCGTAAAATGAACTTGCACCCGATAACACGATCTTTGCGCAAGAAAGGATGAACTGAAGAAAGGCGCTCCGACCAGTTTACCGGGTCCCGAACACCACGATCGTCTTGCCATGCGCCGTAATCAATTTTTTTTCTTCTAATTCTTTCAGGACGCGCCCTGCCATTTCTCTGGAGCAACCGACCAGCCGGCCGATCTCCTGACGGGTGATATGCAACTGCATCCCGTCCGGATGCGTAATCGCATCAGGCTGCTTGCTCAGATCAAGTAAGGTTCTCGCAATCCGGCCTTCCACGTCCATAAAAGCCAAATCGCAAAACTTGCGGCTGGTCATCAATAACCGCGACGCCAATTGGTCGCCGAGCATGTAAAGCAGATCAGGCGCATAGTCCAGCAATTCCTTTTTCAGCACCTGCTTGAAGCGATCATAACCAATTTCGGCCAATTCGCAGGCGGTCCGCGTTCTCACGCTCACCTTTCTCACCTCTGTCCCTTTAAAAACACCGACTTCGCCGATGAACTCATGCTTGTTCAAATAGGCCAGAATAATCTCCTGATTACCCTCTTCATCTTCAGCACAAATACTGACCGAGCCATCTATAATGAAATAGAGCCGGTCGCCGACATCGCCGGGCCTGATCACCGTCGCTTTAGCGGGATATTTTTTTTTATGACATAAATGCAAAAATGCATTCAGTGCGTCCTGGTTGAATGCCGGTGTGTTTTTTAACATGATGCTCCTGTTACGGTTATTCCAGCCAAAAGTTGCTTCTAACGACTTGAGTTTAGCAAAAAACCGCGCAACACCACCCAAATCATAAAGATTTTCTTTCCACCTGAGGCTCACGTACTTTCAAACTAATACGAGGTCTATTTTGTGATTAGCCGCGAAGCCCGGAAAAACCGTTAATCTTTCCCGGCCAGAAACGCAACAGCGACTGCCGGCGCACAATCGGCTGGAGCCATGCCGCTTTCATTGATCGTTGCCGGAAATAAAGCTGAGAAATCGAGGTACGGCCTCCCCATTGACTCAGCCAGACTCCTTACCAGAAAGCGCCCTATTCCCGCGCCGATGAATGGACTCGATTCAGGAAGCCTTGTTCTATCCCATTGCTTTTCGCAACCTTTGCGGATTTTTAAGAGTTGTTTTTCGCGTAAATGTTTAGCCAGTCTTTGCCACCTTGGCAACTCGGCGGAATCAAAATCACAACCGATCATCCTGGACAATCGCCTGGCGCTGGCGATAACCGATTTTTCCGCGCCATCCGCCGTACCGGCCTGGTCGTGCATTTCGTTCAACTCGCCGGTCAGCCGGTACACATCCGCCATCGTCGCGAAGTACTCGGCCATCAGACCCACTTCTCTACCCTGATCCTGGACGCTCTCGGCGAGCGCCATCACGGCAGTTCTGACAATACCTGTGTAGATCAGCTCATGAGTCGTCAAGCGTTCATAATCACTGAAGCCTTCCGCAATCACTCGCCCGCGATCGAGCAACAGAATATCAGTGGTAGTACTGCCGATGTCGACAAACAGGCCGCTGCCGGCGTGTTGCGCAGCATAGCTTGCGCTGGCCAGCCAGTTTGCGGAGGCTATCGCGGCATAATGATCCGAATTGACTTTTGACGCTTCCAGAAAACCCTGCTTGCCGGCATAAACCAGAGGATCAGCTCCCGGTAAATGCTCGATCATCGTATCGATGATCGTTTTGACGCCATCGTCGCGGCCCGCAAACAGATCGACCAGCTCACCCGTCATCGTAATCGCATGACAAAAAGGATCTATCGGTAACTCGTTCATGATCTCGTTCATGATCGCACCGACTGCGAAGCGAAGTTTGTCCAGCCCTTGCCATAATGGGCACGGTTTCTGCGTGATCCAGGCCAGTTCGCCTCGCCTGTTGACGACGGCAGCTTTGACATGCGCTCCGCCGATATCCCAGCCAATCATTTTATTTATCCTATATTTTCCATTTGACTTGAACGGTTGCCGATTTATTCGCCCTGTATTGAATGATCGGATCGCCATGTAATAACTGTAATACCAGCGCGGCGGCATTGATCCCTAGGGCTGCATTCAAGCCCACGAAAGAAGACGTCAATCGGGGATTGACCTCCAAAACCAGCACACGCTCAGGCGTTTCGATCAGGTCGATGCCGGCATAGCCCCATAGGCCGGGTATGGCTTTGGCAATGCTTGCAGCCAGATTCCGGTAAGGACTCAAATCAGTGCGGCAATTGACCTGAATCGCGGCGAGCCGGTACTGGCCGTTTACGATATCGAACTCCTGCAGATTGACTGACAATAACCAGGACCGGCCGTTTTTGAACAAACAAGACAGGCTGGTTTTCTCGCCATATAGATGAGGTTGCACGATGTACTTTCCCGTACCATGCAAAGACTCAACGATCCGCTCGAAATCGTCGGCATCGCAAATTCGATAACTGTCTTCCCCTCCCACCCCGTCGACCGGCTTGATGACACATTCTTCCGAAAAAACAGAAGAATTATTCAGCATACGGGTGGAAACAGTCGGAATTTGCTCCCGGATCAGGCACTGAAAAGTCCGGTATTTGTCCCCCGCCAGCCGTACCGCATCCGAACCAGACACCAGCAGCGTTTTGCCGAGTTGTTCTACTGTACGGCACAACGTGAATAAAATCGAGTCGAACTCCGGCGCAATCGGCCAGACAGCGTCATGTTGTTTAGCCAGTCTTTCGAAACGGCTAAAACAGTCGTCTTGCGGTCCAATCAAGGCAATTTGATTGGGTGACGAATCAAGCTCATGCATCAGCCGCGCATCGAGCATTACGGTAATATCCACCTCAGGAATTTTCGCTAGCCCTTCGAGCAATGAGTTAAGCATCAATAAGCCCTCGCGGGCCAGCGAATCAGGCAATTCATTCCGATTGCGTCCGCCGCCGCTAATGTATTCGAATACCAGAATTTTCATTGGGCTTGCATTGTCGTCCATTTTTTACCTAACTGCATCGAAGCAGAGCTCAATGCAATCAAACGGAATATTGTATCATTGCAATTACACGCATTTGGATGAAGTCTTTAAAACTATGCAAGTCATTCCGGTAATCGATTTAAAAGACGGAGCGGTCGTTCATGCCCAACAAGGCAAGCGCGAAACCTATCAACCGATCCATACGGATTTATGTCCTTCAGCAGATATTTTCGACGTACTAGACGCCTATCTGAACTTATATGAATTTCGGATTTTTTATATTGCCGACCTGAATGCGCTGGAGAAAAAGGGCAATCATGCGTCCTTGATCTACACCGTGGCAGAACGTTTTCCGGAACGAAGCTTTTGGCTCGATAGCGGCTTGCCCCCCTCACCTTCGGTTCACCAGCAACCGGCAAATATTAAAACCGTGCTGGGCAGCGAATCGTTTCAAGACGAAACACTAAACCTGATTGAAACTTATGGCAAGGAGATTATTTTATCGCTGGATTATGTCAATATGGAATGCCTGGGCGCCGAAAGCCTATTTACCAAACCGAACTATTGGGCGAACGATATTATTGTCATGACACTGGAGCGCGTCGGCAGCGGCTCAGGACCGGATATGGAAAAACTATCGACTTTTTGCAACAATTTTCCCGGCACGAACTTCATTGCCGCAGGCGGCATTCGAAATAAGGAAGACTTGTTAGCGCTGGAAAAAATCGGTATCCGGCAAGCGTTGATTGCCAGTGCGCTGCATTCGGGCGCTATCGGACATGCCGAACTCGCCACGTTGTAGATAAAAAAAATACCCCAACAAGTGGGGTATTTTTGTGCGCCTAAAAGCTGATAGCTTATTAGTTAGCGGCGAAGGGGTGTTTCGCAGTCGCTTTACCAGCAACCACTTCAGCTGCGGTAGGAGAACCGGTAACTGCGCGTTGGATTGCTTCTTTGGTGGCTTTATAGTTGTATTCTTGGATTTTTGCGTCGTCTTCAGCAGCCCAATGAATGAAAACACCGACGCTGATGAACAGGTCATCCGCTTCATCAGCAGGAATGGTGCCGTCTTCAACGCTGTCAGCAACAGCCATAGCCACACCGCGTTGTGCTGGGCCAAACATTTGCACGGCTTGTTTTGCGCCTTTGATTGTGACTTTATTGAACAAAATTGTTGCTGGTTTAACCATCAGGTTTGGAGCCACAACAGCCAACAAAGTAGAGAAACCGTCTTTGTTGTTTGTCAAAGCAATTGCAAATGCGCTTTCAGCAGCAGAACCTCTTGGTCCAATGATCAGGTCGATGTGCGCAACTTCGTTGCCTTCGCCAACTAAAGATTCACCAACTAACAATTTATTGATTTTAGCCATGCTTGTTTTCCCCTGTGAAGAAAAAATTAAAAAAATAGATCAAAATGATTTACCTTTGTTAGCGGATGTCCACGATTGATATAGCTGTACCTAGCGAAGTCAAGCGCTCAAACTATCTTCCAACAATACGGTAAATAAGGTTGCCACGGTCAGATCAGCGGTCGTGCCGGGATTGATTCCCAGCAACTTGAATTCCTGATCCGTTTGATAAAGCAACGGTAATGTTTGCTCGGGACTTTGCGCAT
Source organism: Methylomicrobium sp. (assembly GCA_051061015.1). Taxonomy (GTDB): domain Bacteria; phylum Pseudomonadota; class Gammaproteobacteria; order Methylococcales; family Methylomonadaceae; genus Methylomicrobium. The sequence continues at coordinate 173,029 of JBPFEG010000060.1, read as the reverse complement.
TTTGCAGCGCATCCTCAAGCAAAGCCATCCTGGCGGTCACCATTCCGGTGTATTGATCGCCATATTTCCTTTCAATGTGACTATCGGGAAACCGGCGCAGCAATCCAACATAAACAGCCAGAGCAGCCCAATTACGACCAATCCTTCCACTTATAACATTGTAATACACTTTTGTGGAGAAATCGAATATATCTTGATAATTTGTGCTATATTGAAAGGCTAGACGATCCCTCGAGGCCGCCATTTTCATAGCTTCGAGCAGGTTTACCGTAGCTTTTTGATGCACATCCTGTTCGCCCGCAGTGCCCAGACCGCCCGGCGCAGCCAACGTGATCGCCTTAAAAACCCAGTCGGCGTCAGCAATGGTCGTTGCCGCCAGCACCCGGCTCAACGCTTGTCGCAAAGTCACGCTTTTGGGCTTATCGGCAACCGCCTGCACCAGCGGCGCACAGAGCAGCAATATTCCCAGATTGGTGTTGCAGCCGACCGCCTCTCGCGTGGCTTTTACCGCATAGTAGATCTTTTCACCGAGCGAATAGGCAGGATTGCACAGCGGCCCCGCACTAACGCTTGCACTACACCTAAAATCAGCTACGGTCATATCATGCCCGTCTGCATAAACACTCACATTGCCCGGTTTGAACGTCTGCAACTCAATTTCGCAGGCTTCCCGGTAGAGTGCTTCGAGCCTATCGGACGCTATCATCAGACTTCAATTGCCGGCTGAAATCGGTTCAGCTCTAGGTAGCGGCCGAGCAAATCTTCGACCAGCAGCGCCGCAATATTCACATCACAAACACTCTCCAGACCCTTCCAGGCCGGCACGCTATTGACTTCGATCACCGTATAACGACCATCCCGGTCGAGCATGATGTCCACACCCGCATAATCCATTTCAAGTGTAAGCGCTGCTTTGACGGCCAATTCAGCCAGCTCGTCGCTTGCATCGATCCATTCACAGTCTGCGCCTTGCGCGACATTATTCAGCCAAGACTTGCCAAGCCGCCGCATCGCGGCGACCGCGCGCCCATTGATCACAAATACCCGATGATCATAATAGCCCTGCCCCGCCGCATGCACGAAACGCTGCAGGTAATAGACACCGCGACTCGACGTCAGCCAGAATAGATCGGTCATTTTCTCGAGCCGGCGGATGCCTTCACCCTGCGAGCCGAACAGCGGCTTGCTGATCAGTAAATGGCCATTTTGCAACTCGTCCTCGGCGATTCGATGCGCCGCCTCAGGGTCACGCAGCACCCAAGTCGGCGGCGTAGGCAAGCCTGCCCGCTGCAGCAAAAAGCTGGTCATGCCTTTGTCTACGCTGCGCTCGATCGCGCGGCCGTCGTTATAGACCGGAACGCCCATGAGCTTCAGCGCGTGCAAAATATCCAGATACAGCACCACTTCTTCGAGCGAGCCGCCGGGTACGCCGCGCACAAACGCCGCATCGGGAAGAGCCTGTTCAAATCCGGGAATCCACAGCGGCAACTGGCCGGATGCCAGCGTCAACCGGCATTCGGTCAGCGAGACATATTCCGCGCGATAGCCATGCTCGGCAAACGCCAGGCTAAGCTGCCTGCCGTGCCAGCCCGGGTCATCGGTGAAAATGGCGATGCGACGCATGGATGCCCTTACGCGCCAAAAGACTGGTCCAGCAAAGCATTATCGAGCTTGCCGGCGCGGAAGCTCTTGCCCGACTCGACCGCGGTCACGATCACGCTGGCCGGACTGAACAGCATCGAATCGATCTTGAAGAAATCGTAGTCGTACTGTTTGAAAATATCCGCAAACGGCTTGCCGTAGTCTTTTGAAGTCGAGCTCGGCAATTCTTTCGCGAGCTTTTCGGCCGCTTCATCGCTGCCCTTCACGAATAAATGCACCTGACCCGCAAACAGAATCGCATCGTTAGTACGGCCCATCGCTTTCACAAAGTTCGGATGCGGGGGGCAAACCGGCGCGCTGCCGGAACCGTCGATAATATTTTCGAGCGGGAAATGCAACGCGTGCGCCTTGTGCATCGCGACCTCAAGCACGCGCGCGACGACCTGCAAACCGCCGGCCAAAGAACTGGTCGGCGTCACGATAATCGTCAACTTTGACGGATCGACCTTGCAGGCGGCGGCGACTTTTTCGATAATCGCCAGCGGTGGAACCGCATCGTTCTCGATCACCAGCACGGTCGAATCAAAGCTGTCGCGATAACCGAGCTCCTTGTATAATTCTTCGACCGGCTCCTCGTTACCCTCTTTAATTTTGGTCGCCATCGCCCGCGCCGGCCCCGAACCCAGCGCATAATATTTCTCGTGTGACAAACTCCAGCCTGCGTACTGGCTGCCGAGGCAACCCAATACCGGATTGCCGGTATGCACATTGACGGTCAATGGCCAGTTAGTGGTATAAGGGCTGTGGCTCAACGTGACGCTGCCCATTCCGCCGAGACAGATTTCGGCGATGATTCGGCCGGCTTCGAGACCGCCCGGCACCTTGATGCCGGCATCGATGAGCGTGCAGCCATTCTCGAGAGTCTCGACCGCCACCCGCAGCTTGTCAGCATTCTCAATTAAATGCTGCACCAGGGGCTGGGTCAATTTATTCACACTCGCTTGATATTCCATAACTAAACCTTGATTAATTGATTGAAAATTTGTTGCTGTCTGGCCACCAACTCAGCTTCCACCTGTTCCGCCATACTACGGCGTGAGATAACGCTGCACACAGGCTGCCCGGCACGACACACCGCACCCGCCTCAGGTCTGTCCAGAGCCCAATCGGGCCAGATAAAATGCTCGGGTATCCGTAAGTCTTTATCGGCATACACGACACGGAAGCCAGCAAAATCTTTCTGCCTTGGTAACGCATCCGGCAAACTGCCGCCACAGGCCGAAATATGACCTGCCAGCAAATCGTCATAACACTGCATACTCGCAGACGGACGCGGATTGACTTCCAACACATATATCCGTTCGCCGTCATATATGAAGTCGAGCGAGTTCAGGCCTTTCAGCCCAAAACGCTGGACGCATCGAGTCAGCCAGCCGGATATCAGGGCCTTCTGCTGACATGACAAAGTTGAATGATTAATAAGGCCGGAAAACACGAATTCAAGCCCGACGCTTAATTTGCCGATAAATTGAGTATTGAAGCCGATTACGCAGACATCCTGGGTATCAGCCAAAAACAAAACCGATCCGGGCGTTCCGGGCTGGAATTTCTGCCAATAAAGCCCCTTGATCGAACCCTGCTGATGGCGATAAATCCCCATACCTCCCTGTCCCTGCATGGGCTTGATCAGCCAGTCACCTTCTGCATCGGGCGCAACAAATGAAATCGCTGGAAAAGGAATCCGCAAATCGGCCAGTACCGTAAAAAATTCGACCTTGTTTTGGAGGCTGCGGAATACAATAGGGGAATTTCCCAACACCGTCATACGCTCATCCAGATAATCCAGGGTTTCTGGATAAGGCTCCAGCCCGCTGCCGTAAACGACCCGGCTGACCCTGTAACGCCCGACAAAATCATCCAGAACTGGCGCAACATATTCGATCGCTAGCGACGGCAATCGGCAGACCTCAAGGGCATATTCCCGGGTATCCAGGTCGGCGTAAAGGTCGATTACCAGCGCCTTCAGTCCGATTTTTTGAGCGGCTTCGGCCAGCATACGCCCGGAACCGGCAATGATCAGCAAATAATCGGAAGGATTCAAACGATGCGCTCGGCCTACACTTCGCGTCAAGAATCAGTCCGCTTACTGAATTACTCCACAGCGACCAGGCCACCGCTGTTGCGGGCGCTCGCGCTGATGAAGGTCAATGTATCGCTATCAGCGAATTTTCGTCTCGCCATCTCAATCAGGGCGGCTGCCCGGTCGGCGCCATTCACCATGCAAAATCCGGTCGGCCCCCAGGATGTCTGCCCGACCGCAACCGCCCCCTGCTCGGCCAGCCACTGCATTGCCGTGGCGACTTCGGGACTGGTATAAATGCCGCCCTGGACTGCCGCAAAATGCTCGCCGACCGACCGCTGTAAACGCGTGATTACTTCGCCGAATTTAGCAATATCATTCTCGGCCACGGCGGGCAGCGCCTGCATCAACAGCAGGTAGCACAACTGCTCGGCCTCGCGCCGGGGAAACGAGGGCAACTCCTGAAACGCCTGAATTTCCTGTAACCCGTGCAGACCCTGTCCGCGCTTATCGAATACCAATATAAAACGCCAGGCATCCGGAATCGCCATCCGTGCCAGCAGCGGCGGTGTAATTGTATGCGCTCCGCGGCCGCCGTCCACAACCAGACCGCCTTGTTCAAAAACGCCGATGCCGATACCGGAGCGCAGCCCTCTGACCATGACCTTCGCAATGTCGCGCACATTCATGCCCAAATCATAAAAAGCATTCAACGCCGCGCCAATCGCAAGCGACATCTGGGTACCCGAGCCCAGACCGACATGCTCGGGTATCGCGCTTTCAATATTGATTTCAAGTGCATCTGGCACGCCTAACGCTTCACATAGCCGAGTCAGGCATTTTTCCGCGCGCGCGGCAGATGGTCCCGATATGCTTCGCCGGTCTGCCCCGATTACCGTCAGGCGCGTCGACTGCTCATTCAGCGCCACTCCGATGCTGCCGAAATGTCTCCCCAAGGCCCCGCTCAAATCGATAAACCCCATATGCAGCCGGGCCGGCGCGGTCACCGATACTTTCTGATGTGGAAATTGCAAAGGATTATGTCGAAAGTTACATTAAAAAACAGAGCATTATACACGAGCAGGCGGATGGCGGCGAACTAGCCTCCTATCCTCTCCGTCAGTTCCGCGAGATCATTCAGCACGAGCCTGCAACGGGCAAGCGTTACCGCATCTATCGGCAATCTTGATGGCACCATCACCGGCAAGCCCCCCGCATTGAAAGCCGCTTCGATACCGGTAGACGAATCTTCCAGCACGATGCAGCGGTTGACCGAAACTTCGAGTGAGGTCGCTGCTTGCAAGAAAATATCAGGGGCCGGCTTGCCGCGCCGAACATGATCACGCGCAATAATGGTCGAAAAAACACCCGAAAGCTTCGCTAATCCCAGACATTCTTCCGCATTGACTAATGTACTGTTGGTTGCCAGGCAAAAAGGGATGCCTTCCTGATTCAGATAATCCAGGAGCCTGTGAAAACCGGATCTGACACCGATGCCGTGCACCGCCACATGGTCATGCCAGCATGCCGCGCTCAGGCCGTTAAATGTATCGACGTCGAAACCGGAACCGCAAAAACTTTCGATCATCCTCAACACTGCCCCCCCCGACAACCCTGACAACGCTTCGAGAAAGACATCCGGAAAATCATAACGCATCGCCCGCCCTGCTTCGCGCCATGCGATTCGGTAAGTTTTTTCGGTATCGAGCACCAGACCGTCCATGTCGAAGATAACCGCCGCAATGTCCGCTCGTTTAATCATTGATTACCCGGATATACTCACCGTGCGCCTCGCGGCTGGAGCCGATCACGACATGCCGGATACCTTCGGCGTTCTGTTCGAGCATGCCCGACACTTCCACAAGCTCGCCCGCGTAAGCCTGCCCAGTGTAAGTCGCAGTAAAACAGGCCACCGTCGAAGCCAAATCATGATCGATCCGATAAACGGACGGGTAGTCGAATGCAAACGTGTCATCAGTGATCCGACAGGTCAGCGTCACTGCCTCAAGCTTTCGATAACTCTCCTGTCTGAGCGACTCATTCGGTTCGATCAAGCTCAAGTCGAACTTGCGCCCATTCACCAAGGCCTTATTGAATTTCCGTTTTTCATGCCACACATACTCCTCGTAACTCAACGAGCAGTTACGGCGACTGTATGACTCCTGCCAATGACTGTCGGCCAGATCCTGCAGGCGATTCTGTTCGATCAGCGTTTTCACACTGGCCCGGCAATGGTGAAACGTCTCCCGCCCATAGCAGACCAGATCGATATCGGAGCTGTCTTTTTGCACGCCGACCAGAACCGACCCTGTAATGCCGATCCTGTCCAAATCCACCCCTTGTTGCCTGAGCAATTCGCCAAGGGTAAAAATATCCCGCTCGACCGGATCCTGGGAGGGCTTCTGCATGATATGCCTGAGTCGATGGAGAGGTTGATAATGCCTGACAACCCGATCGACATCCACCGCATGCAATCTCGCATCCATGGCCGGCGAATAATACAGATAATGGGGATGATGAGTGCGCAAAAATGCGTTCGCTTCATCCGTGGCCTGCTTATGCCAAAGCCCGCCTTCGCACCTATAACGTAAAAAACACAGGGCTTTGCCCTGTTCCAGGCCCGGAGTGACGATGGCAAATAGCAGACCTTCAGCGGTTTCGATGAAGTCTTTGGGAGAAAACATGACTATAAGGAAAAGGAACGCAAGAAAAAAACAAAACCGGCAGCAATGACGAGGCAATTAAGGCAGGCATCGAAAACCCGATTTGATAACCGCTAAGATAAACGGCCCTTCATCGAGGATCTTCCATAAAAAAATAATAAGGTTCACTTATAAGAAGGAATCCCGGACTGTGTGATCGTCGGCTATTATAACAAATCGCAGTGCATCGCAATCTTCATCAGTTCCGCGAGACTATCAACCTGCAGTTTATCCATGATGCGAGCCCTGTGGGCATCGATGGTGCGGTTGCTGACCTTCAATATTTTCGCCGATTCTTTGTTCGAATGACTGCTGACAATAAGCCGTAAGACTTCCATTTCGCGGGGCGTCAGTTGCTCCAGACGTTGCTGAATCTCATGTTTCAAGGATTGCTGGGAGCGGGCGTAAATGTCCTTATTGATGCCTTCTTCGATGCGTTCCAGTAATACGCTGTTTTCGAAAGGTTTTTCCAGAAAATCAATAGCCCCTGCCCGGAAAGCTTTTGCAGAATCGGCAACTTCGGCGTGACCGCTGATGAAAATAATCGGAATACTGATGCCCCTTTCGTTCAATTCCTTCTGTAATTCAAGACCGCTCATCGCCGGCATCCGTACGTCCAGTAACAAACAACCCGGCCGTTCTGAATCGTAATTGTCCAAAAATTCCAGGGCAGACGCAAAGCTTTGGACGGTAAACCCTGCTGATTCGATCAACAAAGTCAATGAGTCGCGAATCGCAAATTCATCGTCTACCAGATAAACGACTGCACTGCTCTGTTCAAAACTCATTCAACTGTTCCTTCGACGGCAAGGTGACATAAAAAGCACAGCCGTTTTCCGGCAGACTGTGAAAACGTAACGCTCCATGATGCGCTTCGACCAGGGAACGGCTGATCGACAGCCCCATGCCCATGCCGTTTTTTTTGGTCGTATAAAAAGGCGTCATGATTTTTGCATGATCGGCAGCGGAAATGCCCGGCCCGTTATCCATGACCGTGATTTCGATATATTGGCGGCGATCCAGTTGTGTCTGTATGACCAGACGACGCTGATAGTCATGCGGAAGATCCCTCATCGCTTCGACCGCGTTTCTGAACAAATTTAATAACACTTGCTCGATTTGCACTTCGTTGACATAGACCGACGGCAAATCTGCCGCCAGTTCCAGGCCGAGCGTAATATTTTGCAGTTTAATATCGGTCGCGCACAGTCCGATGCAGTCCTTGATCAATTGATTGATGCTGACCAGCGTCCGGGTGGCAGTTTTCGAGCGGATAAAATCCCGCATGCGATGAATAATTTGGCCGGCGCGCAGTGCCTGTTGGTGAGTTTTGGCGAGTATCCCGGCCAGTTTCACAGCATCCGGGTTTAGTGAGGTAAGCAGGTTTACACTGACTTCGGTATAAGCAACAATCGCAGTCAACGGTTGATTGACTTCATGCGCGATACCCGAGGCCATTTCACCCATCAAGCTCAAGCGAGTAACATGAGAAAGCTCTTCCAGATGTTCGCGTTTTTCCTGCTCCTGAAGCTTGCGTTGAGTGATGTCGCGCAAGATGCCGGTAAAAAAAATCTCCCCATCGATAGAAAATTCCGCCAATGATAAATCCAGCGGCACGATCCATCCGCCTTTATGCAAACCTTCGACTTCTCGTATGCTGCCGATGATTTTGGAATTGCCGTTATCGATATAATCCTTTATGTACTGATCGTGTTGTTCAGATTGTTCAGGCGAAATCAGCTTATTGATGCTAATGCCTGTCAGTTCTTTCTCCGAGTAACCGAGTATTGCCGTGACCGCCGCATTCGCAGTCACTACGCGGCCATGCCGGTCGATCGTAATAATGCCTTCGACTGCGGCATTGAAAATCGAGTTCAGCTTGGCTTCCCGCTCCCGCAAGCGCTGCTTCGATTCTTTAAGCGCCTCAATATTCTGCCTCAGCGCCAGATTACTTTCAGTCAGCTCCCGCGTCTGTTCGGCAAGTTTTTGCTCCAGCGCTTTAATTCTGGCTTCGGACGCCAACAGATTTTTCTGCGCATCAGAGAGACGCGTTTGCAGTTCAGTACTTTCCGCCGGGGCATTTTCACAAAGCCCGGCAGCGTCTGAGAGATTAATTTCAGGAGTCATAAAAGAAACCCGAGTGCATAGTTGGTAAAAAATATACGCAATTTTACTCTTGCAGCTTTTAATAGATTAAAACTCGCTGTTCCAGCGTAGCCGATCAATGCAACGCGCCAATGCCATTCTTGAACATGGTAGATATTACTAAATAACAGTAATCAGTGTTGATAAAATCTTAATAATTTGATGGTAAAAAGTCCGGCTCGGGAACCGATACGATTGATGCTAAGGCTCTGCTGGACCGAAAATGTTCAATACCTGGTATAGGTATTTGTACGAATTGTATAACTTCCATTGTTGTTGCTAGCATTCAAACGGTTATGCTTTCGATTACTTCAGGAGCTGCAATGAATATACAGGACAACCCACTGAATTTTAATGCAAATATAGGAATAGACCCGGAGAGGTTCAGACGGATGGTGGAGGAAAGAGCCTACTTTAAAGCTGAAAGACGGGGTTTTGCATGTGGGCATGAGATGGAAGACTGGCTTGAGGCCGAACAGGAAATAAGCAATCAGTGCCGTTATTGGTATTTGGATAACGATTCATCCTGATTACAGGACATTTTCAATCTATATCTGAACAACGACCGAGGTACATCATGAGACGCAATCTTCATATCAATAATGCCGAGACGTACACACCGGAAATACGCAGGCACTGCGTCGCCTATCATGAAGCCGGCCATGCCGCCGCTATTTATTTGATCAATAGAATGCGCAAAATTCCTCCACTCTTATTCAGCTTGAGATTCAATGTTATTGACGCGGATGCGACCATGGACTTTCAAACCGCTTACGAAAACTATATCGCCTGCATTGAAGGCGGCCGCTTGCTGCACATCCTGCCTCATACTCTGGGCGATCCATACGCTACGTCGATAAAAAGCGGACAAGATTGGATTCAAACATCGGACGACTTGCTGAATGCATTCGAGGCGGATGTGATCAATCTGCTCTCAGGCTCCCTGGCGGAAGCCAAATTTGTCGCTGAAATGGATGGCGAAATCTTTACCTGTCGTCTGATTGACCCGCCCGCACTCAAAAATTATGGCGGTTCGTTCGACCTGGCACTGGTCGATGATTATTTGCGAAGTTACTCCTCCAATCAACAGGCTCGGGATCAGAAATTGAGCCAATTACACCAGGTGGCATTCAATTTTATAAATGATTATTTTAATTGGCGCGCTATCTCCAAACTTGCGGAATTTATACTTGCGACCGAAAAGGATAGGATTTGCTTCGAAGAAGTCGCGGCGATACTGGGGGAGTGAAAAGCTCAAGCTTGGGCTTTTTGATATATCCAATTCATGCGATTTGATCGCAACCCCTTTTATCGGTCATTTTATTGATTGATAAAAACGCCCCGCGGGCCCGCTCGATCTACCTCGATCTACCAGGATAAAAAACTAACCCTAGGAAAACTTCATGGAAAAGCCTGAAAATGATATTGTGAAATTAGTGATCGCGTCCCTCAGCCAATTTTATAACTGGCTGAAAGGCCTTGTAGGGCGCGCAATGAATTTTTTAACCAACAAGGAACAACCGTCAATCGATATTAATAAGGCGCCGGATATGGATCCGAAGCAAAAAAGGATCATCATTTTTACGCTCGGCTTTATCCTGCTGCTGCTCGCCTTTAACAACATGCAGGAGATCCGCCAGAGCGAGATTCCATTCAGCCAATTCATGACCATGGCGCAAGAAGGCAAGATCGACAAAGTGGTCGTCTCCGAACATTACATCAGCGGCGTCATCAAGCCCGAACCAGGCGAAAGCACGGGCACCCCGTTCATGACAGTCCCGCTCTGGCAAACCGATCTGGCCGAAATGCTCGCCAAAAACAAAGTCGATTTCATCGTCAGAAGCGGCAACAACTGGCTGTCCAATCTGATTTTCAACTGGGTCATTCCGATCTTCATTTTCGTGTTCATCTGGTCATGGCTGCTTCGCCGCACGAGCGCAGCCGCAGGCGGCCCGCAGTCGTTTCTGAACATCGGCAACAAAGCCCGGATCCATCAGGACACTCAGCCGAAAATCACCTTCAAGGATGTGGCCGGCGCTGACAGCGCCAAGCAGGAGCTTGGCGAATCGATCGATTTTCTGAAAAATCCGGAGAAGATCCAGAAGCTCGGCGGGCGCATGCCCAAAGGGGTGCTGCTGGTCGGCCCGCCCGGCACCGGCAAAACCCTGCTCGCCCGCGCGGTTTCGGGCGAGGCACAAGTGCCATTTTTCAATATCAGCGGGTCGGAATTTATCGAACTGTTCGTGGGCGTCGGCGCGGCGCGTGTTCGCGATTTGTTTGAACAGGCACGCAACAAGGCGCCCTGCATCATCTTTATCGACGAACTCGATGCGATTGGCCGATCGCGCGGCGGTCCGGTTGTGATGGGAGGTCACGACGAACGCGAACAAACATTGAATCAGTTATTGACCGAAATGGACGGTTTCGACACTTCCGTGGGTGTGGTCGTGATGGCGGCAAGCAACCGACCGGAAATACTCGACAAGGCGCTGCTCCGCGCCGGCCGCTTCGATCGCCAGATCGTCGTCGACAAGCCCGACCTGCAGGATCGTATCGAAATCCTAAAGCTGCATACGCAGAAAACGATCATGGCCAAGAACATCGACCTCGCCGTCATTGCACGGCGCACCCCCGGGCTGGTTGGTGCGGATCTGGCAAATATTGCGAATGAAGCCGCTATTCTGGCGATACGCAACGGCCATACGCAGGTCGAAATGCAGGATTTTGAAGCCGCAATCGATCGTATCCTGGCCGGGCCGGAAAAGAAAAACCGGGTATTGAACCCCGAAGAGAAACGCCGCGTCGCTTTTCACGAGGCAGGCCACGCTTTAGTGGCGGAAACCGTTCCAACCGGTCAGCCCGTGCATAAGATCTCGATCATTCCGCGCGGCATTTCGGGGCTGGGATATACCCTGCAGTTGCCGGTCGAAGAAAAGTTCCTCGCGACCGAAGACGAGCTGAAGGATCAGATCGCGATTCTGCTCGGCGGGCGCATGGCGGAAGAAACCGTGTTCGGCAATGTTTCAACCGGTGCGCAAAACGACCTCGAAAAAGCGACCGAGATTGCGCGCAATATGGTTTGCAGTCTTGGCATGAGCAAAAAACTCGGTCCGCCGGTCTATGGCAAACGCCAGCATTTACAGTTTTTGGAAACCGAAGTGTCCGAATATCGTAATTACAGCGACATTACAGCCAGCCTGATCGATGCTGAAATCAAGATGCTGGTCGAAGAAGGCGAGACTCGGGCACGCGAAATTTTGACCACAAACCGCCCGATGCTCGAAAAACTGGCCAACCTCCTGCAGGAAAAAGAAGTCATCAACAGGGAAGAAGTCACCGCACTGATGGGCAAATGATTGTTCTCTCCATTAAGCCCAAAGCGCCGTGCAAACGGCGCTTTGGGCCTTCTTTTATAGCCTGACTCAATAGTACGCCGCTCCGCAGCAACTCTTTCTGGAGTCAGACCAGCACAGCCTTCGCAAGCGCATAGAATTTTTTCCGTTCATCAATGCCGTTTAGCCCCCCATTGATCGAAATGCTGATGAACTCGACCGGAGAAACGTCATGAAGCTTTCTCCCATATTTTTTCTTTAAAATAGCACTATCGGCTTCATTAGCCGCATCATTCAAGTGCCGGCCAAGCCAAAATTCACAGGCGCTCCATACCGCATATTCGGGCTGTTCAAGTAATTCGGGGGAGTTAATGAATAAATCCCTATGGCCTTTTTTGATTCCTAACTGCATGTAATTTGCACGCCCGGTGGTTTGAAAAATCCCCCGTCCTTTGAATCTAGGCCCATCCCCTTTTTGCGTATTGCCTAAATCTCTGCGGCCTTCATAGGCATTGCCCGAGGCATATTCATGGAGTGTTCGGAAATGGTCGGTTTCGTGACATGCCTGAGCCAAAAAATGGGCATATTCATTCGACATATCAATTTCATAACTGGGGCAAATTTTATTGATCCAATTCGCCAATTCCGCCATTAAAGGGGTGGTTTGTCCCGCAATCGCGGCCAAATGTTGTTCGGTAATAAGGTAAGCCATCAATAATTCCTTGAGCAGAAGAGGAATCAACTGTTTATCAGTCGGTCAGTCGTGCCGAGTTCATTCATATCTGATTTTCATACCCACTCAAGAACACAAGCGCCGATAAGGGCATTATTCTCCTTATGATTGAGTTTAATATATCCTGATAAACTATCGCCCATGATTTAGGCCTCTACATAATACTCTTTTATATTGCCTTTATAAGAATAATCTTACACGTTAGCCATTTTTTCATCAACCCGTATCTACCGAAGCGCAATTCGCCTCGCTGGCTATAATGGGCCTAAGCCAAAGACAGCTGAACGTCATTCCACTTTGATCATACTCATCATACCCGCTTCGGCATGCTCGAGAATATGGCAGTGATTGGCCCACAATCCTTTATCCAACGGCACCAAGCCGACGTCGACTGACTGTTTGGGGCCGATCAGCAGTGTATCGCGCCAGAAGTTTTCCTGTGCAGCCTCTCCATCGACCGCCAGCAGTTTGAAAAACTGGCTATGCAAATGCATCGGATGCAAACGGCCCGATTTATTGGTAAAACGTAGGCGGCTAAATTTGCCGTAAGGCAGCGTCGCGGCTACGTTCTTGTGCCCTGTCTTGCCGTCGATGGTCCAACTGATCCCGTAAGAGCCGCCGCGTTCCACATTCAGGATAAACTCATGCGCGACTGGAGCGGTAAGCGCTTGCTTCCATGCCGGAAAATGCGCCGCTTTGGGGGATTCGAAGGTCGGTGTGGTGACAGCGGTTTTCGCCGCCACCTCCAAAAAGGCAAGCGTTTGCGATGTACGTCCGAAATAATTGGAGACGGCCAGCAACTTACCGGCCGCTTCTTTGGGAATCACCACATCCAAGTCGAGCCGATTACCCGGCGCCAGATGAAACTGCGGCAAGGGAAACGGCGAGCCGGTCAGCATGCCGTCAACCGCAATCACGGTGGGAGACAAACCGTCGAATGCCGGCGAAAAAACACGGCCATTGGCCGCATTGATCAGCCTGATACGCAGCCTTTCGCCCGCCTTGACCGGTATCGACGGCAGGTATCTGCCGTTCACGGTCGCGACATTTCCCCAGCGCCCGTCATGCGCCAAATCATGTCCGGTCACGAATTGATCGTAAATGCTGGCGCCCTTGTCGAATAGCCAATCGTCCAGTACCCAGACCAGATCCTGTGAATACCGGGGCTCCTTCGGATCGTCCACAATCAGCGCGCCCTGCAAACCGCGTTCGACCTGCTCCGGCGAATTCAAATGCGGGTGAAACCAGAAAGTGCCGGCATCTTTCGGCGTAAACTGGTAGGTAAAACTACTGCCCGGCTCGATAGGCGGCTGCGTGACACCCGGAACGCCGTCCATCGCGTTCGGCACCCTGATTCCATGCCAATGCATCGTAGTCGCCTGTGTCAATTTATTGGTCAATTTGACCTTCAGCGTTTCACCCAGCTTGATGCGCAGCACCGGCCCCGGCACGGTGCCGTTATAGGCCCAGACATCGGTGCGATAAGGCGGCACGACGCCCCATTCGGCCGGCGCAGCGGTTAATTCGAAGTTTCTGACTTCATCCGCAGGCGCGATGCTTTCCCGATACGCGCCTTTAAACTCCTGCTCCAGCTGTTGCGCGATTGAAACACTATTTGACGATTGTGCGCCAACCTCAGGAGCAGAAATAGAAAAAAGCCCGGCCAGCATAACGCCGGCTATTATCGCTTCGGAAAATTTGCTCATTTCGGTCTATCATTCGCCATTGCCAAAGTTTGAGTATTTTAGCAGAATGAGGCCATACCCTGATGTAGACAGGCGCTCTGCCCGATTGAAAACATAGCGAGTGAATTTGATCCAACCCTCCATAGTCCAATGGATTCGCTCAAGTTGAACTTAGCCTGGCAAATTCATCAACAACTCAAAGCCGCACGACAGCATGACCCGCGATTCCAACGCATCCCCGCCGTATAAATGGTCGGCAAAAGTCACACGCGAAAGTAATGCCTTAAGCCTCGAACACGGGGTCTTCACCTGGAAAGATCCGAAGCGTATCGCCGAATCGCTGAGAGACTCAGCCGAAGCGAGTACGCGTCGCAAGGCTGAACCGTTCCGCTCGGCGATGTCGATGCTGGTGTTCTATATCAACCGTGCCGGCAAGAATCTGGCTCCTGAACAGCGGCAAATTCTCGAACAGGCGAAACAGGCGCTACGGAATTTGTATGGAAAAGGCTGATATGCCCCTTATACCAAGAGCAATTGAATAGTGGCCTTTGCTGAATACCAGCTTGACTTTGTCGTACCATTTCATGGTGGATAAGATACAAGATGTGTCGAAAAAATCTAAGCCAAAGCCGATAATACCACTCAAAATGTACGCTCGGCTTAGATTGAAAAGAAGTATTTTCTAATTTTCTTTTTTATGCGATCCTGAAAACAGATTGAAGAATTGCTTTGCCGTCCTGCCGCTTTTAGCGGCACGTTGTTGCGCGAATTCCAGAGCCTCTTGATGCAAGTCATCCCGTTCACCACCATAAGCAGGGAAATAGCTGTCCACGATGTCCAGGTAAGTCTGAGTCGAATGCGGATAGAACGCCAGCCATAAACCGAAACGGTCTGAAAGCGAAATCTGTTCTTCGACCGCATCGGAATAATGCACCTCACCTTCCACCAGTCGGGTATCGAGATTGTCGCTCATTCGCTCCGGCAGCAAATGCCGGCGATTCGACGTCGCATACACCAACACGTTCTCGGGCGGCAGTTCGATCGAGCCTTCGAGCACGCTTTTCAGCGACTTGTACCGGCTGTCCCGCGCTTCAAACGAGAGATCGTCGCAATAAATGATGAAACGCTGGGGCAATTCGCGGATTTCGTCGACGATTTCCGGCAGGTAAACCAGATCCTGCTTATCCACTTCGATGATCCTGAGGCCCGCTTCCCGATATTCGTTCAACAGAGCCTTGATCAGCGACGACTTGCCGGTGCCGCGGGCGCCCCAGAGCAAGGCGTTATTGGCCGGTTTCCCGGCCAGAAAGCGTTCGGTATTATCGATCAACTGCTGTTTCTGTTTGTCGATGCCGACCAGATCTCCGAGCCGAATTGCGTCCAAACGGGCGACGGGGCGCAAATATTCTTTATTTTGCCGCCATATTGCAGCATAAGTCGTATGCCAATCGATCGGTTTCACTATTCAGTCCTGACGTATTAGCCGTAGAAATATTTTACAATCAATATGTGGCATTAAAATAAAAAAAGGCGCCTTAAAAAAATCCCGAAAGGTATTTTTCAAAATCGCTTTAGAGCAGGGTATCAATCTGGTGTACTTTCAGGCCCCAGCTGAAAAGATTCGCGACGCGTTTATTACTTTGCCTGAGACGCGGAAGTAAGATTTTCATCCAGTGAAATAGCAAGTGAAATCCGATTTCGGGATTTTGGTCAAGAAACTGCTTGAGCTTTGCCGCATCGATGAGAGCCATTTGACAAGCAGTAATGGTCTTGATTGTGGCGCTGTGAGGTTCGTCGTCAAAAAAGCAGGAATGCGCAAATTCATGGCCTTCAAATAATTCGCAAAGCCCCGACAGCATTTGCCGATCCTCCGAAATTTTCACCTGCGTGCAAACCGAGACTTTTCCCTGGAGTATCACATAGATTTCATTCCCTTTTTCCCCTTCCACGATGACCAGTTGATTGGCATCATAGTTTTTGCGGCCCCAAAACTGCCCCTCTACAAATTCCGGATGCTCAAGCAGGGATTTTAATGAATAAGGCTGCAAGGTTTCGAGCATAAGTGAGTAAACATCGGATTAGGAAAGACTCATGGCGATAGCGAATAAGGTAAGGATAACTCAAATGAGCCATGAAAAAAGCTGGCAATTAGGGGATTAAGTAAAAATTCCTGGAGTGCTTAATGATTATACCCCGTATTATGCAGGATAAAGGCTCCAGGGCTCGCGGCCGAAAAAACCTCGAAACCACGGTTCATTCCCTGCCGTATCCTGAATTCTTCGCCAGCATTCCTAAAACTGAACAATTAAATCCGAGAGGGACGGCCGCGACCATGAACACGATCCGAGCCTTATTTTCTTGCTATTCGACTGCTGGAGCCCCATTTCTATCTTTAAATCACTCAAAAACAGCTTCCGGAACAGCTTCCCCGTTATCCCTCCAAATGGTACTTTACTATCCGCTCCACTTCGTTTTTTGAGCCCAAAATCACCGGCACACGCTGGTGCAGGCTTTGCGGCTTCACGTCGAGCATCCGCTCGCGGCCGGTCGAACAGGCGCCGCCGGCTTGTTCGACAATAAAGGCCACCGGGTTGGCCTCGTACATCAGGCGCAGCTTGCAGGGCTTTTTCGGGTCGCGGGTATCGTAAGGGTACATGAAAATGCCGCCTCGGGTTAAAATTCGATAGACCTCTGCGACTAACGAAGCGATCCAACGCATGTTGAAATTTTTTTGCCGAGGGCCATCCTTGCCCTGTACGCATTCGTCGATATAACGTTTGACCGGCTCCTCCCAGAAACGCTGATTGGACATATTAATCGCAAATTCGCTGGTGTCTTCAGGGATCGTCATGTTACGGTGAGTCAGGATGAACTCCCCGATGTCCTGATCCAGCGTAAAGCCGTTCACGCCATGTCCGGTCGTCAATACCATCATCGTTGAAGGGCCGTACAGCACGAAGCCGGCGCAGACCTGCTCGCTACCCTTGCGCATAAAATCCTCAGGCTCGGGGTCGACACCTTCGCGGCAACGCAGAATCGAAAAGATCGTGCCGACAGTCAGGTTGATGTCGATGTTCGATGAACCGTCCAGAGGATCGAACAGCACCAGGTATTTGCCTTTCGGATAGCGCGGTGGAATCTTGATCGGCGCGTCGACTTCTTCGGAGACCATGCCGGCTAGATGGCCTGTCCAGTCCAGCGCCTCCACCATGATCTCGTTGGTAATGATGTCGAGCTTTTTTTGCACTTCGCCCTGAACGTTTTCCGATTCGGCGCTGCCTAACACACCAATCAGATTACCCCGATTGACCTTGTGCGAAATCTGCTTGCAGGCGGTAACGATGTCGTTCAGTAGCAGTGTAAACGTTCCCGACGTGCCGGGATATTCGCGCTGCTGTTCGATCAGGAATTGGGTCATGGTAACTTTATTGGCCATGGGATGTCAGGTCTCCGTTGTCGTTCTGTTTTTACATTATTATACCTGCTTGATTCACAGTAATAAGGCATAATTCCCTCCCTTCGACCTTGTCTGACAAATTGTCGCGCCGGTTTTCCAAACGCGGATTTTATGTTATATTCAACATGAATGAGAATGATTATTGATAACTTAGTCAATTCAGTACACAATTCAATTTGAAGGCCGATTTATGTTGATTGACTTGAAAAAACTTGCTGTCGGCGATTTAGCCAAAATCGTCGGCTTCGACAAAGCCGGGAAAGCCTACCGCAAACGCCTGCTGGCGATGGGGCTGACACCCGGCACCGAATTCAGCGTTACCCGCTTCGCGCCGATGGGCGACCCCGTCGAAATCCGCCTGCGCGGTTTTTCCCTGACCTTGCGTAAAGACGAAGCCGCGGTATTGCAAATCGAGAAGCTTTGATGGCCGCCGATTTTACGGTCGGCGTGGTCGGCAACCCCAATTGCGGCAAGACCACTCTTTTCAATGCGTTGACCGGCGCGAAACAGCACGTCGGCAACTGGCCCGGCGTAACGGTCGAAAAAAAGACCGGCGAGTACGCTTTTGAAGGCAAAACGATCGAACTGGTCGATTTGCCCGGCACCTACTCGCTCGAAGCCTCCGACGATCAGGTTTCGCTCGACGAAAAAGTCGCCCGCGATTTTGTCGCGGCCAAGGAAGCCGACCTGATCGTGAATATCGTCGATGCGTCCAGTATCGAACGCCATCTGTATTTAACCTCGCAATTGGTCGAAATGCGCACGCCGATGATCCTGGTGCTGAACATGATGGACGCGGTCAAACAGCGAGGCATCAAGATCGATATCGCCTATCTTTCCGAACGCCTGGGCTGCCCGGTCTTGCCGATCGTCGCCTCGACCAAACAGGGCATCGGCGCGCTCAAAAAAGCGATCAACCAGGCGGCAGTCACCCAGCCGATTCCCGATTTAAGCATTGACTATGCGCCTGCGCTGGAGCAGGCGATAGTCGAACTCGCGCCGCAGCTCGAAAATGCCGCAGAGCGGCATCGCTGCGACCTGCGCTGGCTAAGCGTGCGTTTGCTCGAAGACGATACGCTGGCGCAAAAAATCGCAGGTTCCGCTTTGACCGAATCCGTCAAAGCCCTACAGCGCCGCATCGAGCAGGAAACCGACGACGAGATCGACATCCTGGCCGCCGATGCGCGCTACGGCTTCGTGAATCAACTGACGCAAGGTGCGGTCTGTAAACAGAACGAAGTCAGCCGTCATACGTCCGAACGCATCGACAATATCGTGCTGAACCGTTTTCTAGGCATTCCCATCTTTTTGCTGGTCATGTACGCAATGTTCATGTTTACGATCAACATCGGCAGCGCGTTCGTCGATTTTTTCGATCAGGCCGCCGCGGCACTGCTCGTTAATGGCCTGGGGTTGGTCCTGGCCGACTCGGGCCTGCCCGACTGGCTGACCGTATTGATCACTCAGGGCATCGGCGGCGGCATCCAGGTCGTCGCGACCTTCATCCCAATCGTCGGATTTCTGTTCCTGTTTCTGTCCGCGCTCGAAGACTCGGGCTACATGGCGCGCGCCGCGTTCGTGATGGACCGCTTCATGCGCATGATCGGTCTGCCCGGCAAATCGTTCGTGCCGATGATCGTCGGCTTCGGCTGCAATGTGCCCGCGATCATGGCAACACGGACACTGGAAAACCCGCGCGACCGGATATTGACCAATCTGATGAACCCGTTCATGTCCTGCGGCGCGCGACTGCCGGTTTATGCGCTGTTCGCGGCCGCATTTTTTCCAGTCAATGGCCAGAATCTGGTCTTCGGACTGTACCTGCTGGGCATCGGCGTTGCCGTACTGACCGGTTTGATCATGCGCCATACGCTGTTCAAAGGCGAATCCTCGCCGTTCATCATGGAACTGCCGGTTTATCACCTCCCTACCCTGCGCGGCATGTTGATCCGCACCTGGGACCGGCTCAAGTCGTTCCTGTTCAATGCCGGAAAGGTGATCGTGCCAATGGTATTGGTGCTGAATTTTCTGAACGCATTGGGTACCGACGGCAGTTTCGGCCGTGAAAACAGCGATAAATCGGTCTTGAGCGAAATCGGCCGCGGCCTGACCCCTGCATTCGAACCGATGGGCATCAAGAACGACAACTGGCCAGCCACGGTCGGCATCTTCACCGGCGTGCTGGCCAAAGAAGCGGTCGTCGGCACGCTGAATGCCTTGTACAGCCAGATGAACGCAACGGCCTCAACAACAATCGAAGCGGATGCCTTCAATCTGAAAGACGCTCTGCAAACCGCGCTGCTGACCATTCCAGAAAATCTGACTGGTGTCGCAAATAATGTGCTGGATCCTTTGGGTCTTAACATTGAAGTCGCCAGCAGCGAACTCGAAGTCGAAACCGGCGCTTATGCCGCGATGCAGCGCAGTTTTGATGGTCAGGCGGGTGCATTTGCCTATCTGCTGTTCATTCTGCTCTATGCGCCCTGCGTCGCCGCGACCGCCGCGATCTACCGCGAAACGAACCGTGGCTGGACTGTATTTGTTCTGCTCTGGACCACAGGGATAGCTTATATGACCGCGACGGTTTTTTATCAGATAATGACGTTTGGTGAACATCCCGTCGAATCATTGGTGTGGCTCATCGGTCTGATCACTGTGTTTGCCTGCATAATTACCGGATTATGGTGGTACGGCAAGCAGTCCGGTCCGACCATCAACAAGGGAGCAGCCATTGATCCTGTCTGATCTTCGTAACTACATCCGGGAACAGCGTCGCGTCGCCTTGATCGATCTAGCCAATCATTTCAACGTCGATGCAGAGGCTCTGCGCGGCATGCTCGGCAAATGGATCAGCAAAGGCAACCTTCGCAAACTGCCTTCGGGTACCACCTGCGGCGGCAGTTGCTGCAAATGCGATCCCGCGTCGATTGAGCTTTATGAGTGGATCGATAAAACATCCTAGCCTTCCCGCTTTTTCTTCGCATCGCCTACCGCTTTTTGAAGGTCCCGTAGCATGGCCATGGTTTCCTGTTCAAAATCCAGACCAAAAGCCTCGCTGATTGACTGAAGAAGCTGTGAGTCGAGCTCGTCTAAACTGGCCGACAGCACATCCTCTCCGTCCGCTGAGAAGCTGGCTTTAATTTGGGTAAACATTTCCTCCACAGCCAGTTTTTCAGGGTCAGGCGAAGAGGGCATGTCCCCGAGCTTATACATCTGCGGCGCAAGCTTATCGACAATCATTTCCCGCTGCAGAGCCAGCTTATAGAGCAATTCCTTGAGCCGTTGATCATGGCTGGAATCTGCAACCCAGCGATAATATTCGATCGACTTCCGGCTTGAGTTGATAACCGTATCCAGTGCCACTTGTTTTTCATTCCTCAGCATTTCCTGTTTCTCCCTGGGTAAAATAATCGGCCGGGACGTAGACCTGTAAACTGTTCGGCTGCAGTTCGAAACTAGCAGGCGTCCGGGAAATACACTCACCATCCGCATAAATATCCAAGGGTCTGGAAGTGCTTATCCTCAGGGTGGCGCCGCTACGGAGCCAGACACCTTCCCGGCCTTTTAACCGGCCGCCCAGAATAACGACAGAATGGCTTAACAGTTTCCAGAAGCTTTGCGGTTCCAGACTAAAAACTCTCAATTTATGGTCATCGACCGAAGCCTCCTTTGTTAAAGTCATTCCGCCTCCGTAAAATCGGCCGTTGGCAACAGTAATATGAATAGAACGTACACTGAATCCTACTCCATCGCAGACAATATCCGCACGAAATGGACGCATGGAACTGAATGCCTCAATTAGACTTCTGGCATAACTGAAACGTCCCCAGCGGGATTTAAGTTCACTGGTCAGATTGAGGTTTACTTTGACGCCAAGCCCGATATGGGCCGCATTGACAAAATAATGATTATTCACTTTGCCCAGATCAATGGCATGCAGGCGGCCGTTTGCGATTATCGCAGCGGCTGCTTCAACGGATTCCGGAATTTTCAAGGTACGTGCCAAGTCATTGGCAGTACCCATCGGCAAAATACCCAGAGCAAGACCGCATTCCGAGAGCGAACCTGCGGCGGAACTCATGGTTCCGTCACCGCCTGCCAGGATGACAGTATCGATTTTATCGCGGTGTTGTCGGATTAGCTCATTAATGTGGAATGAATCTTCAGATTCCTCTTCGATCAGGTTAACGCCTAATTCTTTAAGAATCCTAACGGCGCCATCGAGCTCATTATCTGCTTTGCCACTTTTTTTATTGGAAATAAAAAGCGCATTTCGTTCACTCATTCGAGCCATTCCGCTAATAATTACAACAATGTGATCATTCCGGGACAGCAGCTTTCTATTAAAACTGGTGGCAAGTTAATGATCGAGGAAGTCAAACTAACCTCCTTAAATAGACACGCCTTTCCCTAAAGTGTTTAAAATTTTAATAATTTCAACTTTTTAGAAGATACAGACCCAGCTCTCGAAACAAATATGGTATTGGCTCGTTAATGTTGAATTCGATCTTTTGATGATTTCATTGGGCTCGCCCAGCCCGTAGCGGTGCTTCAGTTTAAGTCTCAAATTATTATTCCGAGGTATGAGTCCCAAAAGCCTGCCGTGGTGGCGCTTCAATTGCTCCAGGCGACTTAAGACATTGCGGGCTGAATCATTTCAAATGATCATAAGCCGGCAGGCTTTGCAGCCTTGCATCTTCCAGCGGCTCGCCGATGGTAAAGTGATACAGGCTTTGCCAGCGGTTGTCCGTTAACCCCAGGACGCCGTGAACCGCGTCGTCAAAAAAGCAGCCGATACCGGTGCCGCGTACCCCGGCGGCTTCGGCTTCCAGGTATAAAGTCTGCCCCAGCAGGCCGCACTCCCAGAATAATCGTCGGTAACACCAAGGCTCCGCGGCGATATTGCCGGCAAAACGCGCCAGCATGCCCAGGCTGAATGCGCTGTCGCTGGCAATATTTTGATGACAGGACAGGGTTTTGGCGGCTTGCCGGATATTGCCGGCCACCAGGCGAAATAAGGTAAAAGGGGCGGCAACGGTTTCCCAGGTAAAATCCTGTGAAAACACCTGCCGAAGTTCAGCTATGCAAGTGGCATCGCGCGGCAGGAAATACAGGCCCGGTTCCATCCCTTCTACACGATGCACGAATAACAGCAAATGTACCTGCGGCGGCCAGTTCCAGGCGGTAAAAGGCGGTTTGGCGTTGGGCAGCGCAGCTTGCAGTATCCGTTTGAAGTCGGCCAGCGCTAAAGCCTTAGCCATGGCATTGAATTGCTGAGCGCTGCGGCGCTGCCGAATCAAATGGCTGGCACATTGATCGTGGCTGACGCCGGGTAAAGCTTCAAAGGGCGCCTGCCAGCGTTCGGCCGGGGTAGACGGTTTTTGCGCGGCGAGGGACACTTCATCGATGACGGGCCAGCGGTAAAAATGATGTTGGCTCAAGCGCCGGGCTTTGCCTGACCACTGGGCATTTTGCTGGCTTAGCGACAAATCGGCGGGCTCGAAATGGCCATGGCGCGTGTCGACATGCAGGCGGCAATACAAATCCGGCGCTTCGCGTTCATGTTCGATAAAGTCTTCGCTTCGATTCAATCCCAGCCAGCTTGCCAGGTCGGCGTCGGCGGTTTCGCCGAGCAATTCTATCCGCCAGCCCAGACAGGCCGCGGCATAGCTTAAGGCGGCCAGGGCGTGGCCGATATCATGCTGGCAATAGCGGAAAGCGCGTTCGCCGTATTTCCAGGCTTCGCGCCAGTGAATGGACGACAAGCCGAGATAGAGCGCAGGCTCCATTTTTTCAGGCGTAAACTTGCAGCGCCTTTCCAGCGAGTGGTCATGGCTGAGGTAGTGATAAACGCCCGCGGGCAGAAGGGAGTTATCGGTGCAGACCAAATAAGCTTCGGTCGGATGGAGATTGCCGCTGGATGGATTGCAGCGCAGCGCCCAGCGATCCGGACCGTATTGTTTCCAGGCGGACAAGCCTAACGCCAACTCCAGGAATAAGCCCAATGTAGTCAGGTTGAGTGTCTGAGGCGCAATCCTGCCGGGACGGTCCAGGTCGCTGAACAGGCATGCGACATCCTGGCCCGGTAACGGCAGCGGGACGTTTTCACAGCCCTCAAAGCGGCGAAACGGATCGGGCTGATCTTCCCAATCCAGTGCGGCCGGCCCTTTGGCATAAGCATTGAGCTGGTGCTTGGTCCGTTGGTGGTAATCAAGCACGGCGCCGCTTGTCGTAGGGCTAGTGTTTTCGTTAGGCATGGTCGCGACGGTAAAAGTATCACATGAGCATTCTATCGTAGCGCGGAAATGCTGTACCATGGAAGTCACATGACTGTTTTTGCCACTGTCAAATCCTCAACCCAACAACCGATCGGGCGTCCCAAATTCAAATCCCGGTCTTCAAAACGCACCAGGAACACGCAGCGCTCCGGATTTTCTTCCACGTAGCCTTTCATCATAATCACGCCGCGGGCGCCGGCCGGAGCTAATAAAATACCTTCTTCGCCATCGGGCATGCTGCCGTCGTCGATGATAGGACGGGTGGCGTAAACGACATCGCCTAAATCCAAATCTTCAATATTCATGGTATGCTCCTGAATGCGTTTTGTTTCATATCCATCAATTTTTTAGATTTTGTGGGTATAAAGTTGGGATAAAACCTGCACATTCCCATCTGGCCTGAACAAATTCAAGCGCTTAAGACCAGGTTCTCTGTTTGGCCTGCGGGTTGTAGTGATGACGTACAAGATCAATGCCAACTAATTCAGGTTTCGATTCCCTATCAGAAAGTGCCATCCAGTACGTGGACATCATTGCCAGTTCTTCACCGGTAAGTTGCTATTCGAAACCGCCGATAGCACAGGCTCATGCCTGTTCAAGGGCATATGACTGGAGGTAAAGGCTGGATAGGGTGGATTGGCCCGGCGATAATCGGCCATAAACCCTGGAACTTATAAAGGTTTCGTATCGCAAGATTATTTTACTGGCCGCCAGCTTTGGGCGTTCTAACGCAGGGGATAATAGAGGGCCCGGAATGATGGTTTTTTATCAGGGTTAGCTGATTCGCTCAACGCGTTCCTTGCTTTACGGCTTCTCACACCGCTTGACGCGCTTGACGTGCTTGACTGGTCATTCCCTTAGCATTCTGATCTTCTGAGTTTGGGGAGTGCAGTATGCACGACAGCGAGCGGCCAGCTGCGGTTGCCCCTCCCGTTTCTTCATCTCTGCCCCAAACTGGTCTAATCTTAACTGTATTCTTTATCAAGTTGAGTTAAACGATGACCGAACAGCAGATGCCGATTCATATAGGCTATTTATCCGAAGTGCGCGGGGACGGGATGGACGCCCGTATCGCCGAAGAGCATGCCAGCGAGTTGCCGATCATTAAAGTCGGCAACGAAGAGATTCTGGCCGGGCATATCGGCTCTTATGTTGTGATCCGCCAGGCGAACATCGGCGTTCTGGCGCTGGTGTTCAAAATCTGGGAGAAGGACCGCTATAACGGCGATGGCGTACGCAAGTCGGAACGCTTCATATCGCTGATTCCGGTCGGCGAGATCCAGGAAAACGGTCTGTTCGTGCGCGGTGTGCGCCATTATCCGACCCCCGGCGCGAAGGTGTATGCGGTCGGGCTCGACGAAATCAACGCGATTTTTTCCAAATTCCGGGATTATCAGTTTTTCATCGGCCAATTGTCGACGCACAAGGATTATCATCTGAGCCTCGACCCGCGCGCGCTGTTCGGCCGGCATTTCGCGATTCTCGGCCAGTCCGGTTCCGGCAAGTCCTGGACGGTAACCAGCCTGATCCAGAACACGATCCGCGCGATGCCCAGAACTCATTTGATCATGCTCGACCTGCACGGCGAATATTGCTGGAAGGATGAAAACGGTGTGGTGCAGTCCGCCTTTGGGGAAGACCAAGTCAATTACATCGACGCGATGGAAATGGAAATGCCGTACTGGATGATGACCTATGCGGAACTGGTCGATCTGTTCATCGACCGCGACGACAAGGGTGCGACGATCCAGATGTCGTACATGCGCGAGGTCCTGCAACAGCTTAAACGCAAGGAGGGCAAGCGGATCGGGCTCCCGACCGTATCGATCGATACGCCGATCTATTTCTCGCTGGCCGAAATGTATATGCAGTTCAAAGCCGCGAATGAGGAACGGAAGGATTTCGGCAAGACGCAGGGCGCGCTGTTCGGCATGTTCGACGAGTTCCTGATCCGGATGCAAAGCCGTTTCAACGATGTGCGCTATGACTTCCTGTTGAAACCGAAACGCCGGAACAACTCCGAAAGCATGGCCGAACTGCTCAGCGAATTTGTCGGTCTCGGCCACAAAAAAGGCAATATCACGGTAGTCGATTTAAGCTCGGTGCCGACCGACGTGAGGCCGGCCGTCTCGGCGCAGGTCGGCCGCCTGGCGTATGAATTCAATTACTGGAACCCGCACCGGCGCGAATTTCCGATCACGCTGATCTGCGAAGAAGCACATGCCTATATTCCGCGTGAGAAAGGCGGCCAGTTCGACGGCACCAAACGGATGATGGAGCGTATTGCGAAAGAAGGACGGAAATACGGTGTTTCGATCGGCGTGGTCAGCCAGCGGCCGACCGAACTCTCCGAAACGATGCTGGCCCAGTGCAGTTCATTCATTTGCCTCCGCACCACCAACCCGGACGACCAGGCTTATATCAGAGGTTTAGTGCCGGAAGCGGAAGGCGATCTGACCGACATTTTGACCTCGCTCGGCCGGGGCGAGGCACTGGTTGTCGGCGAGGCCGCACCGCTACCGACGCGAGTGCAGATTTACCGGCCGAACCCGGAACCGAAAAGCAACGATGTCGATTATTTTACCGGCTGGCGCGAAGGCAAGACCGATCTGGATGTAGCCGATATAGTCAATTTGTGGCGGACGCAGACACGGAAGTAAATCTTGAGTATATTGCTTTCTTACTGATAAATCGCCACTTTTTTCTGACAAACGTGAATTAAACCGATATGATAGAAACTTTTTATCTTTATAGGTTTACATCATGCAAGTAGCTAACAATATGGCGGTTTCGATTCACTATACGCTGACCAATGACGAGGGCGAAGTAATCGACAGCTCCATCGGTAGCGACGCTCTGGTTTATCTGCATGGCAAAGGCAACATCATTTCCGGTCTGGAGAAAGAATTGGCCGGGAAGGAAGTCGGCGAACAATTCACCGTGCGCATTCCTGCCGAAGATGCCTACGGCGAATTCATGCCGGAACGGGTACAAGTAATTCCACGCTCGATGTTTGAAGGCGTCGACCATCTCGAAGTCGGCATGCAATTCCATGCTGATGTCAGTTCAGGCCCAGGTATCGTCGCAATCGTTGATATCGACGGCGACGATATTACTATTGACGGCAATCATCCGCTGGCAGGTGTGCCATTGACTTTTGATGTCGAAATCGTCGACGTCAGAGCGGCCACACAAGAAGAGCTCGATCATGGGCACGTTCATGGCCCCGGCTGCCATCATTAAGCGGAAACTTTGCTAACACACAGGGTGCGCCGACTTTTACCGAGGCGCACCTACCTTTGTTAGAAGAATTCCATAACTCAACCCGGAATTTATAGCGCTCTTTTGTCAGGCTTCATAAAGATACGCGATGTGCACCTTATGAAGACAAAGTATTTCATTGCCTTGATCTTTACCAAGGCAACTCCATGAAAAATAAATAAGGATATTGGCAAACAGTTTTCGGTTAACCGGAAATTTCAAATTGCTCGGCAGAATTATCCACGCGATCCCGCAATTCCTTGCCGGGCTTGAAATGCGGCACATATTTCTTGGCCAGTGCGACCGACTCACCGGTCTTAGGATTCCGGCCCATACGCGGCGGACGCATATGCAATGAAAAGCTGCCGAAGCCCCTGATTTCGATCCGATCGCCGGTAGACAAGGCGTGGTTCATTTTCTCGATGATGCATTTGACAGCCAGTTCGACATCTTTTATAGCAAGATGAGGCTGCTGACGTGCTAATGCTTCGATCAGTTCGGATTTTGTCACATTCAATCCTGCGAAAAATTAAAAGCATGAATGGGATGCGCCGGACGGCGCATCCCGGATCGATGGTGTTTATTTTTCAATTTGCTTGAACAGGTCACCCAGCGTCGGCGTAGCCGATTGTTGCGAGTAATCCTTGATAGCAGTGGATTCTTCGTCCTGATCTTTCGCTTTGATCGACAAAGAAATCGACTTGCTCTTCTTGTCGACACCAATGAATTTTGCTTCGACGGTCTCGCCTTCTTTCAACAGCGTACGCGCGTCTTCGACGCGGTCGCGTTGAATTTCGGAAGCACGGATATAGCCTTCGACATAGTCGGCCAAAGTCACCACGGCACCTTTCGCATCGACTTCCTTGATCACGCCCTTGACCAGGCTGCCTTTTTCGTGGGTCGCCAGGAAGTTTTGGAACGGATCTTGTTCCAGTTGCTTGATGCCCAGCGAGATACGCTCACGCTCCGGATCGACCGCCAAAATAACGGTTTCGATTTCATCGCCTTTCTTGTAGTCGCGAACCGCGGTTTCGCCGTCGTCTGCCCAGGAAATGTCGGACATATGAACCAAACCGTCGATGCCGCCGTCCAGGCCGATGAAGATGCCGAAATCGGTGATTGATTTGATCTTGCCCGAAATCTTGTCGCCTTTGTTATGGGTCGCAGCAAATTCATCCCATGGATTGATTTTGCATTGCTTCATACCCAGTGAAATACGGCGGCGCTCTTCGTCGATCTCGAGGATCATCACTTCGACTTCATCGCCCAGTTGAACGATTTTCGAAGGATTGACATTCTTGTTGGTCCAGTCCATTTCGGAGACGTGTACCAGACCTTCGACGCCTTCTTCGATCTCGACGAAGCAGCCGTAATCGGTCAGATTGTTGACCTTACCGAATACACGGTGTCCGGCAGGATAACGGCGGCCGATATTTTGCCATGGATCTTCACCCATTTGCTTCATGCCCAGAGAGACGCGGTTCTTGTCTTTGTCGTATTTCAGAACCTTGACCTTCACTTCCTGGCCGATCTCGACACACTCGGAAGGATGACGGACGCGGCGCCAAGCCATATCGGTAATGTGCAACAGGCCGTCGATGCCGCCGAGGTCAATGAACGCGCCGTAGTCGGTCAGGTTCTTCACGATACCGGTCACGACTGCGCCTTCTTCGAGGGTTTTCAGCAGTTCTTCTCTTTCCTCGCTGTATTCCTTCTCGACGACGGCGCGGCGAGACAGAACGACGTTATTGCGCTTCTGGTCGATCTTTATGACCTTGAATTCGAGGTCGCGGTTTTCCAGGAACGTGGTGTCGCGGATTGGACGCACATCGACCAAAGAACCTGGCAGGAAGGCGCGCAATGCACCGACTGCCACAGTGAAACCGCCACGGACTTTGCCGTTAATGCGGCCGACAATGGTCGCACCTTTTTCGAAGGCGTTTTCGAGTTCGGACCAAGCCTTGTTCTTCTTCGCTTTGTCGCGCGACAGAAGAGTAGCCCCCAAGCCGTCTTCGAAGAGATCCAGCGCGACTTCGACTTCGTCGCCGATCTGGACTTCCAGTTCGCCATCGTTATTCAGAAATTGCCATTTCGGAATCACGCCTTCCGATTTGGCATGCGTGCTGACAATGATCATGTCATTTTCAATATCAACAACGGTGCCAATCAGCATGTCGCCTGGCGACATTTTCGTCTTGTTTAAACTTTCTTCAAGTAACGCAGCAAAGCTTTCGCTCATTTTGTTTGTATCCCGCCCACCGTAAATAAAACGGCTGGCATAATTAATGTTAAAGTTGATGAAAACCGCAGATCTCGGGATTGCGGCCGTTTTTTAACCCTCACGGACTAAATTCAGGATCTCCTCGACGACTGAGTCTATCGTCATATCGGAAGAATCGAGAAAAAGCGCATCGCTCGCCATCGCTAAAGGGGCTGTTGTTCGTTCCCTGTCGCGGCGATCGCGCTCTTCTATCTCATTTGTTATTTGTACTAGACTAGCATCAATTCCTTTTTCTTTCAACTGTTTATATCGCCGCATCGCCCTTTCTGACGCACTGGCAGTCAAAAATACCTTGAAAGGCGCTTCCGGAAAAACGACCGTACCCATATCACGGCCGTCAGCAACCAGACCCGGCAACTGTTTGAAATCACGCTGTTTTTGCAACAAAACGCGCCTGACCTCAGGAAGTGCCGCCACAGTTGAAGCGATACTGCCGGTGCTTTCCAAAGGAATCTCGGCAGTTATATCTTGACCATTCAATCTAACGGTCAGTTCCTCACTGCATTCAAATTCGAGATGCATGGCTTCCGCGACGCGAACGATTGCCGCTTCATCGGCAAGGTCTACACTCTGCTTCGACACGGCCAAGGCCAGCGAGCGATAAATCGAGCCGCTGTCCAGATAATGCCAGTCCAATTTTTTTGCGACGAGCCGGCTGACCGTGCCTTTGCCGGCGCCGCTCGGTCCGTCGATCGTCAGAACCGGAACCGCCATCATTCCTCCGAAACGCTGATATCGAGGCCGAGCCGTTTGACTAGGTCTTTGAATTCAGGGAACGACGTATTGACATTCAGGCAGTCCAGGATGGTGATTGGAGCGGTTGCACGCAGGCCTGCGATCGAAAACGCCATCGCAATCCGGTGATCGCCGTGCGACTCGACCGTACCGCCGCCGATCGGATTGCCGCCCTGAATTACCATCCCATCCGGGGTGGGCTCGGCGTTCACTCCCAGGATTTTTAGGCCGTCGGCCATTACCTGAATCCGGTCGGATTCTTTCACGCGCAACTCTTCTGCGCCGGTCAGGCGGGTTTGGCCTTCCGCGCAGGCCGCCGCGACAAACAGTACCGGAAATTCATCGATCGCCAGCGGCACCAGTTCTTCCGGGATATCAATGCCTTTCAATTGGCTGTACGTCACATGCAGGTCGGCAACCGGCTCGCCGCCCACAATCCGTTCGTTCAACACCTTGATGTTCGCACCCATTAATTTCAAAATATCGATCACTCCGGTGCGTGTCGGGTTAATCCCGACATGCTTGAGCAGCAGATCGGAGCCCGGCGCAATCGATGCTCCCACCAGGAAAAATGCGGCGGAAGAAATGTCGCTCGGCACATCGATGTCGCTCGCGGTCAAGTTACCGTTCGCGTTGATCGTGACCTTGTTACCCTCTTTTTTGACCGGATAATTGAAACCGGACAACATCCGTTCGGTATGATCGCGCGTTGGCGCCGGCTCGGTCACCGAAGTGTCGCCCTGTGCGTACATGCCGGCCAGGAGCAGGCAGGATTTGACCTGGGCGCTCGCCATCGGCATCGTGTAATCGATCCCTTTCAGTTGGCCGGCCTTGCCGATGATATGTAAAGGAGCCGTGCCTTTTTCGGTCGTTTTGATCTCGGCGCCCATCGTCTTTAATGGCTCGGTGACCCGTTTCATCGGCCGGCCCGATAGCGATTTATCGCCTGTCAATACCGAATTGAATGACTGCCCGGCCAGAAGACCGCTAAGCAGACGCATCGAAGTGCCCGAATTGCCGAGATAAAGTTCTTTTTCAGGCGCTCTTAATCCATGCTTGCCGACGCCATAGATGGTCAGCTCGCCGTTGACCGGGCCTTCAATCTTTACCCCCATGTCGCGGAACGCTTGCAGGGTCGCCAGCGCATCTTCCGCTTCGAGAAAACCTTTGACATGAGTGACGCCTTCCGCCAGCGAACCCAGCATAATCGAACGATGCGAAATCGATTTATCGCCAGGCACGCGCGCCTCGCCTTTTAAACTGCCGCCCGGATTGACTTTAAAGGTAATGGATTTGCTCATATTAATTTTCTAACTGATCTAAAAAGCGTTGCCGTGCATTCCTGGCATACGAGAAGGTTTCAAAAAGGCGCTGGCCGTCATTTTTCACCAGCAGTTGTTCAATCTTGTCCAATTCGGCTTTCAGCTGATGCAGAAGCGGGATCAACTGGTCCTTATTCGCGGTGCAGATGTCCCGCCACATGGTCGGATCGCTTGAGGCGATACGGGTAAAATCACGAAACCCGCCTGCCGCGTATTTGAAGATTTCGCACTGCTCGTCTTGCCGGCCGAGCATATCGACCAGCGCGAACGCGAGCAAATGTGGCAAATGGCTGGTTGCCGCCAGAACTTCATCGTGATGGTCTGCGCTCATCACCGATACCAGCGCTCCCATCCGCTCCCAAAAGGTTTGAATTTTGTTCAGTGCGGCGGATTCGGTCTGGCTCAACGGGGTAATGATCAGACGCCGGCCCAGGAACAGGTCGGGCAATGCCGCTTCGACGCCGCTGTTTTCGGCGCCCGCAATCGGATGCGCGGGCACCAGATTACCCGGTACGGTGCCGAACACACGCTCCGCGGCTGTAATTACATTGCTTTTGGTGCTGCCGACATCGCTGTAAACACAAGCATTCGCCCAATAGGGCTTCAACTGTGCTAAAACCGACTCGATCGCGCCGACCGGTACCGCGATCACGACGCCGTCGGTCTCTTGCAGAGCCGACTCGATGTCTAAAAAATAATCATCGATAACACCCAACTGTTTCGCGGTTTCGAGATTCGGCCTTTCCTGCTCGCGACCGAAGCCGACGATACGCTCAGCGAGATCGTGGCTTCGCGCAGCGCGCGCAATTGAACCGCCGATCAGTCCGACGCCGATGATGCACAGCTGATTAAACATTATTCAGGCATTCAGTCAGGGCTTGTAAGAAGAAATGGTTTTCTCCCTGCGTGCCGATGCTGATGCGGAGATGGTTCGGCATTTCGTAATTTGCGACCGGCCGGACGATTACGCCCTTGCGCAGTAAGGCTTCATAAACCAGATAGGCCGGCTCACTCAGATCGACCGAAACAAAATTGCCGGCCGAAGGAATCCAGCTGAGTCCCAGATTTTTAAAACCTTCGGTCAACTGCTTCATGCCGAGCGCATTGTTTTTGATCGTATTCTGCAAATGTTCGCTGTCATCCAGCGCCGCTTCGGCGGCGGCCAGCGCCAGCGAATTGTTATTGAAAGGCTGTCTGACCCGGTTCAGGATATCGGCCATTTCAGGGCTTGACATGCAATAGCCCACGCGCAGGCCCGCCAGGCCATACGCTTTCGAGAAGGTGCGCGCGATCACCAGATTCGGGCATTGGCCGAGCCATTCGACGGAATCCTGTTCGCCCTTCCGGGGCACAAATTCATAATAGGCTTCATCGAGCACACAGATACAGCTTGCCGGCAGCGATTTGATGAAGTCTTCCAGATGCGACTGCGACAGCAGTGTGCCGGTCGGATTGTTCGGATTCGCGATGAACACCACGCGGGTTTGCGCATTGATCCGCTCCCTGATCGCCGGCAGGTCGTGCGAATAATGCACGGCCGGCGCAACGATGGACGCGGCTCCGGCGGCCTGGGTCACGATCGGGTAAACTGCGAAAGCATGTTGCGAAAACACCGCATTCAATCCCGGCGCCAGAAACGCCCGCGCCACCAGCTCCAGAATTTCGTTCGAACCATTGCCAAGCGTGATTTGCACAGGATCCACGCCGAACTTCTTCGCTAATGCATTTTTCAGATTGAAACCGCTGCCATCCGGATACAGCGCCAGCTCCGGCAACGCCTTCTGCATAGCCGTCAGCGCTTTCTTGCTCGGTCCCAACGGATTTTCATTCGATGCTAGCTTGACTACGCGCTCAAGGCCCAACTCGCGCTGCAACTCTTCGATTGGCTTGCCGGGCACATAAGGAACCAGTTGCTGAACACCGGCAACGGCCAATTGGTAAAGGTTCTGGATTGTCATCATGATGTCTCGTCTGACCGCAGCGCGGAAACTCAAATTTCAGCTTATAGAATGGGTTAAGGCTTTAAGCGATCTTCTGTTCTCACACTCTTGCCGCGCTGGAGCGGAGGCACAAGGTTGAAATATTGACCCTTTTCGTTTCTCCCCAATCCGTCGAAGTTCTCACCGCTAGGCAATCGAATAATCGGCAACCTGACCGGTATAAAATCACAATACAGCCTTCGGGTAGGAACCGAGCAATTTGAGCATGTTCACATTTGCTCTCAAAAGTTCCAAAGCTTCGGCGACTTTCGGGTCTGCGCTATGGCCGTCAATGTCAATAAAAAATACATACTCCCACAACCCTTGTCGCGACGGCCGGGATTCGATATTCACCATACCAATACCGGATTTCGCAAATGACTCCAGCGCCTTATAAAGCGCACCCGGCTGATTGCCCGTCGAAAACACCAGCGAGGTTTTGTCCTTGCCGGTCGGCGCAGGGTCCTGCTTGCCTATCACGATGAAGCGAGTGGTATTGTTCGTCTGGTCTTCGATATTATTTTCGAGCACCGGCAGTTGATAAACTTCGGCTGCTGCGACTCCTGCGATCGCCGCGACATGTTTATCCAGCGACGCCAGTCGCGCGGCTTCGGCATTGCTGCTGACCGCAGTCACCTTGACTTGCGGCACGTGCTTGTCGAGCCAAAGCCGGCACTGCGCCAATGACTGCTGATGAGAAAAAATTTCGCGAATCTCGGCCAGCGACGCTGCATGTCCCATCAGGTTTTGATGGACCCGTACTTCGACCTCCCCGCAGATTCTGAGCGGCGACGTCAGAAAGCGATCCAGTGTATGATTGATAACCCCTTCAGTCGAGTTTTCGACCGGCACCACTCCGAAATGGCATCTGTCCAATTCGACCGCATTAAATACATCCCCGATCGCCGCAACCGGTTTCGTCTGTACGGCTGAACCGAAATGCTTGAACACCGCCTGCTGGGAAAAGGTGCCTTCGGGCCCCAAAAAAGCCACTTCGAGCGGCTTTTCGAGTGCGAGGCACGCGGACATCAATTCGCGAAAAAACCGCATCGCGGTATGATCCGGAAGCGGCCCCTGATTCAACTCCTCAATCCGCCGCAATACCATCGCCTCGCGGTCCGGCCGGTAAAACGTACCCTGTTCGCCGTCGGCGATCTTGGCCTTCGCGACCTCTTCGGCGCATCGCGCGCGTCGATTGATCAAACGCAGAATCTCCGCATCGATTGCGTCGATTTCGGTTCGGATTTCCGCAAGCGGCCTGACGGACGACATAATGGCTTCGGCTCGCAATTATCGCTTAATGAGTTCTTTCGAATTCGGCCATAAACTCACACAAGGCCTGCACGCCGGCTTCCGGCATCGCATTGTAGATACTCGCGCGCATGCCGCCGACCGAACGGTGGCCTTTCAGTTCGAACAGGCCATTCGCTTCCGCCCCCTGCAGGAATGGTTTGTCGAGCGCGTCGTTGGCCAGAATGAACGGCACGTTCATCCGCGAACGGTGAGACACTTCGACAGGATTCCGGTACAGGGACGACCTGTCGATCAGATCGTACAACCGCTTGCTCTTCGCGATATTGCGCTCCTCGATCGCGGCGACGCCGCCCCGAGCCTTCAGCCATTTCAACACCAGCCCGACCAGATACCAGTTGTAGGTCGCCGGCGTATTCAGCATCGAGCCGTTTTTGGCCTGATCGGCGTAATTGAATACCTGCGGCGTCGTCTTCGGCGCATGGCCGATCAGATCGTCGCGCACGATCACGACCGTTACGCCGGCCGGCCCCATGTTCTTTTGCGTGCCGGCATAGATGAGGCCGAATTGGCTTACATCGACCGGACGCGACAGGATATTCGAGGACATATCGGACACCAGGGCCAGCCCCTTGCTGTCTGGAATCGATTGGAATTCGACGCCATGAATCGTTTCGTTCGAGGTATAGTGCAGATAAGCCGCGTCGAGATCGATGCTCCAGCCGGCAATATCGGGAATCGTGGTAAATTTGGCCGCTTCGGAACTCGCGCTGAGCACCACCTCGCAATAATTGCCCGCATCCTTGATCGCTTTTTCGGACCAGGCGCCGGTATTCACATAGCACGCCTTGCTCCTGCCGCGCAGGATGTTTTGCGGAATCATCGAAAACTGCGCCGTCGCACCGCCCTGCAAAAACAGGACTTTGTAGTTCTCCGGAATCGCCATCAGTTCGCGAATATCCTGTTCCAGCTCTTCCGCGATAATCGAAAAAAACTTGCCGCGATGGCTCATTTCCATCACCGACATGCCGCTGACCCGCCATTCGATCATTTCATCGCGCGCCTGCACGAGCACTTCTTCGGGAAATGCCGACGGTCCGGCGCTAAAATTATAAACTCGTGACATGATCACTCTTCTCCTGATTCCGATGCGTTGTCTGTATCGTCCGCATCCTGATCCGATGCCGACTCCTGTTCGTCGCTCTCCGGTGCGCCCTCTTGTTCGATGCCGGCTTCGTCTTCCTCTTCGCCGGCCAGACCTTCGATCCGATCAACGCCGATCACTTTTTCTTTTTTGTCCAGACGAATGATCGTGACACCCTGCGTGTTGCGACTGAGAACCGAAATGCCGTCCACCCGCGTGCGCACCAGTGTGCCGCCGTCGGTAATCAGCATGATCTCGTCATGCTCGCTGACCAGCACCGCGCCGACCACCGCGCCATTGCGCGCCGAAGTCTGAATCGCGATGACACCCTGGCCGCCGCGATTGTGGCAGGGGAATTCCTCGAGACGGGTGCGCTTGCCGAAACCGTTTTCGGTAATATTCAGGACCGTGCCTTCGGTGCCGATGATCAGCGAGATCACCTGCTGGCCTTTGGCCAGACGCATGCCGCGCACACCGGCCGCGTTACGGCCCATCGGCCTGACGTCGGTTTCGTTGAAGCAAACCGCCTTGCCGTCGCTGCTGAACATCAGCACATTCTGGCTACCGTCGGTAATCGCGACCCCGACCAGACGGTCGCCTTCCTGCAGATCGATTGCGATCTTGCCGCCGGTGCGCTGGCGCTCGAATTCGTTCAACGGCGTCTTCTTGACCGTGCCCGCCGAGGTGGCCATGAAGATGAATTTATTTTCGCTGAACTCCTGGACCGGCAGCATCGCATTGATCTTTTCGCCCTGCTCCAGCGGCAACAGATTCACGAACGGTTTACCGCGCGAGGTCCGGCTGGCGATCGGCAACTGGTATACCCGCAACCAGTAGGCCTTCCCGAGCGATGAGAAACACAGAATCGTATCGTGACTGTTCGCGACGATCAGCTTGTCGACAAAATCCTCTTCCTTGGTCGCGGTCGCCATCTTGCCGCGGCCGCCTCGCCGCTGTGCCCTGTAATCGCTTAAAGGCTGCGCCTTCACATAGCCTTCATGCGACATCGTGACCACCATGTCTTCTTCGGTGATCAGATCCTCTTCGGACAGATCCAGGCGATCCTGAATGATTTCGGTGCGCCGCTCATCGCGGTAATTGTCCCGAATCACGACCAGTTCTTCCCGCACGACTTCCATCAAGCGGATGTCGCTGCCCAGGATTTCCAGGTATTCGTCGATCAGTTTCAACAATTCCTTGTACTCATCGACGATCTTGTCCTGCTCGAGTCCGGTCAATCTGTGCAGGCGCAAATCCAGAATCGCCTGCGCCTGCGTTTCGGAAAGCCGGTACACGCCGCCCACAATACCGAACTCGGGCGGCAAGTCCTCCGGTCGCGAACGGTCAGAATCAGCGCGTTCGAGCAGAGAGGCGACCAGGCCGGTATTCCAGTTTCTGGCCAATAAGCCGGCCTTCGCCTCCGCCGGATTCGACGAGGTTTTGATCAACTCGATCATCTCGTCGATATTCGCCAGCGCGACCGCGAGACCTTCCAAGATATGCGCCCGCTCTCTCGCCTTGCGCAGATTGTAGACTGTCCGGCGCGTAACGATTTCACGGCGGTGATCGATGAAGGCGCTTAGAATTTCTTTCAGATTCAGACAGTGCGGGCGACCATCCAGCAGTGCGACCATGTTGATCCCGAACACGGTCTGGAACTGGGTCTGCTTGTACAGGTTGTTCAGCACGACTTCCGGCATTTCGCCGCGGCGCAGTTCGATCACCAGACGCATGCCGTCCTTGTCGGACTCGTCGCGGATCGCGGAAATGCCTTCGATCTTGCCTTCCTTGACCAGTTCGGCAATCTTGATCTGCAAATTCGCCTTGTTGACCTGGTACGGCAGTTCGGTCGCGATGATCGCCTGCCGGCTGCTGTCGCCGATGTCTTCGAAATGGCAGCGTGCGCGCAGATAGATCTTGCCGCGTCCGGTCGTGTAGGCGCTATAGATGCCGGAGGCCCCGTTGATGATCCCGGCGGTCGGGAAATCGGGACCTGGCAGGTGATCCATCAATTCGCGGATCGTCGAGTCAGGATTGTCGATCAACGCCAGACAGGCGCCGATCACTTCGTTCAGATTATGCGGGGGGATGTTGGTCGCCATGCCGACCGCGATGCCGGACGAGCCGTTGATCAGCAGCGTCGGAATACGCGTCGGCAGAACTTTCGGCTCGGACTCGGACTCGTCGTAGTTCGGAATGAAATCGACCGTTTCCTTGTCGAGGTCGGCAAGCAGTTCGTGCGAGATTTTCGCCATGCGGACTTCAGTGTAACGCATCGCGGCTGGCGAGTCGCCGTCGACCGAGCCGAAGTTGCCCTGGCCGTCGATCAGCATGTAGCGCATCGAAAACGGCTGCGCCATCCGCACGATCGTGTCGTAGACGGCGGTGTCGCCGTGTGGGTGGTATTTACCGATCACGTCACCGACCACGCGAGCGGATTTTTTATACGGCTTGTTCCAGTCGTTGCCGAGTTCGCTCATTGCATACAATACGCGGCGATGCACCGGCTTCAGGCCGTCCCTGACATCCGGCAAGGCGCGCCCGACGATCACGCTCATCGCGTAATCGAGATAGGACTGCCGCATCTCGTCTTCAAGATTGACAGGAATGATTTCTTTCGCGTAGTTTGACATGGCCACTTTATGCTAAGCAAAGCCGCTACGCTATCAGCGCTGACCGGCCCTTGCTGGTTCCTACATTCCCTCCCAGACACGCCGGCGATGTGCTGCGGAAAGATCAGGTTGAATCGGTAATTAACTGCAGCATTGTAGCAAATTTCGCTTTGTTAGTCGAAGTTTGTAAGCGATCAAACATGGGCAGTCCTACCCATAAAATATAGCGATGGCGGGCGCTTACCAACCACGCCAGACGGGACTTGGCTTCCTCACATCTTGAGCGCTGGCGCCGGACGGGATATTCATCCCGTCCGTAATGTTTGTAATGCACTGACTCAAGATTACTTGCAAATACCTGAGCGGAACGGAGATTGAAACTCCTCCCGATTAATAGATCAAAGCCATATTCAGCCCCCTCACTCAATTTCTTCCTGCGCCGGGCTCTCGGCTTTGAAGAGCTCCGAAGCAAGTTCAATCTGACCCTGATATTGAGGTACCGCGGGAATTTTCCAGGCTTTTCCGGCGATACGGGAGAGCAAGTTATTCAGCCAGGGCCGGTTCGATTTGGCCCGGTGAATAATCAATTGATGAGACTCCTCATCGCTTTCAATCGCGAAATCCTCCAGCCAAACTTCGATCGGCTCCGATTCGCCGTAAAGCGTACCCTGCAGGTAGGCTTGGCGGGCGTCCAGGTCGAAATGAAATTCGGACAATTCGGCAATACCCTTAAGAATGAAATTGGCGACCCATCTTACGACGAAGTCCGGCGTCAATTTGATTGCCATTTTTACCAGGCTGGTTTTAAAACTCATGTTCTCCCCCCCATTCAGTGACAAGATAAAAGCGATAATTTTAACCCTTATTTACTTCGACCCTAAGCAAAAAGCTGAAAGCTGATTGATGCTCAAACTGCAGGATTCGCCGCCCCTGGAACTATACCCCCGCCGCACAGAGTGGCTACGCGCAGGTTATGTTGGCACACAGGAAGTTACACTGGAATCCGTCAGGTTGATCAGGTTTCATTCCGCAATAAATACGTCTGAATGAAGCCGGGAGTGATCCTTTTTCGCTTTATCGAAGCGCGGTTTCTTTATCCATTCGCTCGGTCAGCCCACACAGTTCGTCGGAGATTAAAACAGGATAAACCGGCGCATTCTTTAATACTCTCAAATTTTCGGGCAAGCGGTTCAATTGATCATTTGTATAGGATTTGATCTGTTCGAGCGAAGGCAACGGCTCGACCAGTTCGCCGCTTTGCATGACTTTCTTCAGCAGCGGCTGACCCTCGCAGGGAGCATCAGCCAGGGTGATCGTATCACCCGCTAACAGCCCGTCGGCATCGAATTGACGGTATACCTGCTTTGCACCAGGCCAAGTCGCCTTGCCTTCGGAACGCTTCCGACGCGGAATACCGGCGTACTCTTGCAGTTTGTAGGCGCAGTCAAGGTACGGTGTATCCTCGGAAGTATCCAGATGCGTGCCGATGCCATAACCGTCAATCGGCGCTTCGGCCGCGGTTAAGCGTTCGAGCGTGTATTCATCGATATTGCCGCTCGCGAAGATGGTCGTATCCGCCAGTCCGGCCGCATCGAGTATCTTGCGCACCTTGAGGGCATGATCCGCCAAATCCCCGCTGTCGAGCCGGACGCCTTTGATCCGGATATTCATTGAGTTAAGCTCGGGAGCCAGTTCAACGACTTTTTGGGCGCCGGCTTCGGTGTCGTAGGTATCGATCAGCAATACCACATTGCCGGGATTGGCCTGGGCGAAATTTTTGAAGGCCTCGCTTTCGCTCCGATGCGCCTGCACATAGGAATGCGCCATCGTGCCGAATACCGGAATACCGAAATGCCGGCCGGCGCTGAGAGTGGCCGTGCCGGTAAAACCAGCCAGATAACTGGCCCTGGCTGCAAAAAGCCCCGCCTCGCCGCCATGCGCGCGGCGAAAACCGAATTCGACCAGCGTCTTGCCGGGCGCCGTCAAAACCGATCGCGCCGCTTTCGAGGCGATTAGCGATTGGAAATGCATGATATTGATTAACCGGCTTTCGACGAACTGCGCTTCGGGAATCGGCGCGGCCACTCGCAAAATCGGCTCGTTCGGAAAAAACACGGTCCCTTCCGGCATCGCATGTACGTCGCCGGTAAAGCGGAAACGCTGGAGCCACTGCAAAAACTCGGCATCAAAAAAATCGGTACTGCCCAGCCAATCCAACTCGTCGGACTTGAACCGCAAATCCCGGAGATAGTCGACGGCCTGCTCGAGCCCCGCCGCAACCAAAAAACCACGAGTTGCCGGCAACCTGCGGACGAACAGTTCGAATACGGCAACCTCCTGCATCCTCTCCTGTGAATAGCCTTGCAGCATCGTCAACTGGTAAAGATCGGTTAACAATGCGTCGCCCATGATCACGACAATTCGTCCAGAGTGACCATTATTGCTCCCTGTTGCCGCATGGCCTGCAAGGCCTTATCGCCGTCGCCGGGATCGACATTGACTGCCCGCACCGCATCCTGCAATAAAAAAACCGTAAAACCCAGTTTCAGCGCCTCGAGCACCGTGTTCAACACGCAGTAATCGGTTGCCACCCCGGCCACGAACAGACGCGTGATACCGGATTGTTCGAGTTTGGTTTGCAAGTCGGTTTCCTCGAAACCCGAATAACCTTCACGGTCGCGCAGAAAGCCGGTCGAAACGATCTCGAATTTTTTGGGCAGCGACAGACTCGCCGAAAATTCGGCACCATGAGAATCCGCCACACAATGCACCGGCCATGGACCACCTTGATGTTTGAATGAGAAATGATCGGGAGGATGCCAGTCGCGCGTCAGATAGATCGGATTGCCGTGCACGCTAAACTTCTCGATGTAACGATTGATGACCGGAATGATTTGCTCGCTTCCGGATACGGCCAGACTGCCGCCCGGCAGGAAGTCGTTCTGCATATCGACGATCAACAATGCATCGGCGCTTGCGATCGACTCGGAATTCTTCATACGAATACCTTGGCAAATACTTTAATATCCGTTAGACAGGACTACCCGCCTAAATTCATCCGTATTTGCCTGACCCCCGCGGATACGGCTGCGGCTTAGGTTCTATACAGTTCGCCGCTACCGTCCATGTCGCCGGTCTGGGTATAAAGCAAGGGTTGACCAGGATGAAGCGCTGCGCCGTCCAGCACTTCGCACACGGCGATTCGATGATCGCCGGCATCGGCATAATGGCTGACCCGGCAATCGAAATAGGCCAGACTGCTACTTAATACAGGCGCGCCGGTGATTGCGGTATGCCAGTCAAAGCCGGCCATTTTGTCCGCGGCCGAACGGCCGAAATGCTCCGCAACCGCATATTGATCCCGGCCGAGCACATTGACCGTGCAGACGCCGCCGGCTTTGAGCAATTGGAACGAATAATGTTCGGGATTAATGCTGATCGCCAGCAGCAAGGGATCGAACGAAACCTGCATCACCCAGGCGGCGGTAAAGGCATTGCGGCGCTCGCCGTCACTGACGCCGATCACGTAGACGCCGTGGCTAACCAATTTCAAGAGCCCGGCAGGATTTTCGATCATCCCTGCGCCAATTTGATCCGCATCGACAAATCGACCGCTTTGACATGCTTCGTCAACGCACCGATCGAGATGAAATTGACTCCGGTTTCCGCGATGGTCCGGATATTGTCCAGCCCGATATTGCCGGAGGCTTCGAGCTCGACGCGGCCGCCAGTAATTTGGACGGCGGAACGCAGATCGTCAAGACTGAAATTGTCCAGCATGATCCGGTCGGGCCTGGCGGCAAGCGCTTCGTGCAATTGCTCCAGCGTTTCGACCTCGACTTCGATCGGCGCCGAAGTCAGCTCGCGCGCCATCCGCACCGCCTTAGTGATCGAGCCTGCCGCCATGATGTGGTTTTCCTTGATCAGGACGCCGTCGTACAAGCCGATGCGGTGGTTGTTGCAACCGCCAACAGCAACTGCATATTTTTGTGCCAGCCTGAGCCCTGGAATGGTTTTGCGGGTATCAAGCACCTTGCAGCCGGTTCCATCCACCGCATCCGCATAGCGCCTCGCCACAGTCGCGGTCGCCGACAATGTCTGCAACAGATTGAGCGCAGTACGCTCGCCGGTCAACAAGGCGCGGGCCGGCCCGGTCACCCTGCATAAGGTTGTTCCCGCTTTAACCGCCTCGCTTTCCGCGCACAGCCAATCTATAGTGACACGCGGATCGAGTTCCTTAAATACCGCCTCGAACCAGGCTTGTCCGCACAAGACCATCGGTTCGCGGGTCAAAACCTCCGCCTTGGCGGTGACGGCAGCGGGGATGATCGCCGCGGTGATATCGCCGGAACCGATGTCCTCCTCAAGGAAGTCTCTTATATCGGGCGTTGTTGAAGATGTCATTGAGCCTGTCGGAGGAAGGGTAAAACGTTATTGCGCACTGGACGAACGAATGACAACACCCGAACTTTCCACACGCTGCTTGATCGCCTGCGCCAATTGATGCACAGCCATCGCATATTTGTTACTGTTGTTATAGCGCTTGATAACCTTGAAATTGGGATAGGTACGCCAGTGTTCGAAGCCATTGTAGGTGCTCAGCTCGATCACCGATTCATCGATGGGAGAGCGAGTGCTCGGTCTGGCAACCGGATTATTATATTGCCAGCCGCTCTTCGAAAAATAATGGGCGACACTGCCGATCGCATCGTGCGGATGCCAGAGATCGCGCCGTCCGTCGCTGTTGAAGTCGATCGCCAGCCGCCGAAAACTGCTCGGCATGAACTGGCCATAGCCCATCGCCCCTGCCCAGGAGCCTTCCGGTTCGCGAGGATCGAAACCTTCTTCCTGCGCCATCAACAAGAAGCTCTCCAGTTCGGACATGAAAAATTTCGAGCGCCGGTAAGTATCAAACGACAGTGTCGTCAGAGAATCGAAGATATTCGT
Source organism: Methylomicrobium sp. (assembly GCA_051061015.1). Taxonomy (GTDB): domain Bacteria; phylum Pseudomonadota; class Gammaproteobacteria; order Methylococcales; family Methylomonadaceae; genus Methylomicrobium. The sequence continues at coordinate 129,483 of JBPFEG010000060.1, read as the reverse complement.
TCTGCCGAAATTGCGGCCGAAATAGGTTTCGACCCCAATAATCGCAACAATATACTCGGGATCGACCCCGTACGTCCTGCTCGCTTTGCGAAGCACCTCCATATTATCGAGCCAGAAGCTGGCGCCGTTTTGGATATGCTGTTCGGTTAAAAACTTGTTTCGATAACGCGTCCAACTGCCGGCACTGGAACTCGAGGGGCTCTGTGAAGGCGCAGGATTTTCCAAACGAATTACCGAATCCAGACGATGAGCCCGAGCAAAGAGCCCGTTCAAATAGCTTTCCGAAAACCCGTGCTTGTGCACCATGTCGAAGATAAAGCGGCGCACGGAAGGGTAATCCGTATAAGTACCGGTAAGCTCACTGGAGGAATAGTCGCTGGATGGAATTACCGGTCGACTGGTAGTTGACGGATAGTGCGCGACGGGAGAATGCACGACAGGCTGCGGCGTCGGTTGTTGCGGAAATTGATAGCCATACCGTTCATGCGGCTTACGCGCATCGCTGGCGCAACTCGCCATCAGCACGGCCAATGCCATGATAGAGAAATGTTTCAAAATTCGGGTGGTCACGATGCTCCTCAATTCTGGTAATTCTTTCCGGCAGTCGATTGAATAGCTTGATCACCGACTTTTTCAACCCGCTTCGATAGAGCGCTAAATTGGACTCATCCGCGGCTAATCCGTTCATTAGTTCCTGCTGATTTAACTCTAAACCCTGCCGCCTCGGCAAAAGCCTTGCCCGGCTACGGACCAGGAATCGACATATCCCGACAGCCTGCTTAGAATTTAGCAAATCATCATGCTCTCATCGCGCCTACCCTCCGCGTCTCCGTCATTAAATATGCTGTCCATCGGCATGAACTGGCCGGAAGACGCTTTGCTCATCAGCGAAGGCACGCAGTAAGCGTATGAGCTTATGTTTAGGGAAATTATCCCATTAAATCCTTAAAATTTAAAGACTTCACTGGATTCAATGCGGCTTTAGAGAAATAATAGCAAGCCGGTCCGCAATGACTGCTTCGCCAAACGGCTTACTTTAATTTATTTTTTATGATGGTAATAGATCGACACTGGCTGACCGGAGCTGACCGGATACAATCGCCCAATTTTGATGACCGGCCTGACGAGGAGGATGTTTCACTGATTGTGATTCACTGCATCAGCCTTCCACCGGGCAAGTTCGGCCATGCCTATATCGATCAATTATTCTGCAATCGACTGGATCCGGCGGCACATCCGTATTTTATAAGCATTCATCAATTGCAGGTATCTGCGCATCTGCTGATCAGACGCGACGGCAAAATCACTCAATATGTGCCGTTCGACAAGCGCGCTTGGCACGCTGGGATATCGGCCTATCTGGGACGCGAACGCTGCAATGAGTTTTCGATAGGAATTGAACTGGAAGGCGCCGAAGATATTCCCTATACAGAAGCGCAATACCGGCAATTGGCGGCCGTGATAAAAGCCTTGTTGAAAACTTACCCGAAGCTATCGAAGCAACGCATCACCGGCCACAGCGATATTGCGCCTGGACGCAAGACCGACCCCGGCGCGTCATTCGACTGGGAAAAATTACAGGGATTGCTGGATGATAGCTCTTGCTGAGCCGCTCCCGCAACGCACCCGATTCAGCCTCTATCCGGAGATATGCTTGACCGGCGCTTCAGCGGTCCATGCTATCCAACCGACCACGATCCGGTAAACCAGTAACAAAATCACCGGCAGCAGGATAAAATAGCCGATGCCGACAACCATCAACAAGGCGGCCAATGCAAATCCGGCCAGCGTTATCCAGACGGTATTGATCTGCCAATTGAAATGGGACTCGAGCCAGGTGCCTTTGACCTGATCCCGTTTCATAAAATTGATCGCGAGCCCTATCAGCAAGGTCAGGCCGCCAAAGCCGAAGGCCAATACCTGACATAGATAGACGACCCCGGTCAGCGTTTTTAAGGACGCCATTTTATCGGCATCGTTTTGTTGCGGAGGTTCGCTCATGATGAACTCCTGCGTCAGTAATGGGATCTTTTCGACAAGGCGATGGCACACCGGTCAAACAGACTGCCGTCACCATTGAATTAGTCGTAAAATGCCGGTTAAAGTTTCCCGTTCATCATAACACTCAACCCTTATTATCTCCATTCATGCGTATTGCAGTCGCCTATGTCAGCGTTGTCGTGTTGTGGGCTACAACCCCTCTGGCAATCAAATGGAGCAGCGAAGGCCCCGGCTTTCTGTTCGGCGTGACCGGACGCATGGTGATCGGTCTCGCTTGCATTAGCCTGGTGTTGTTGTTCAGAAAACAATCCCTGATCTGGCACCGTAAGGCGCGTCTGACCTACCTTGCAGCCGCGTTGCAGATCTACGGCTCGATGATCGTGGTCTATTGGGCCGCCCAATTCATTCCGTCCGGCTGGATTTCGGTGCTTTTCGGCCTCACCCCCCTCATTACGGCGTTACTGGCAAGACTTTGGCTGGGGCTGCGCGAGCTGAATTTCAGCAAATTACTTAGCTATCTGCTCGGCGTCGGCGGACTTGCACTCATGTTCGGGTCGGCGATGACGATGGGGCGAAACGCCGTCCTCGGTATTGCCGCAGTGATTTTAGGCACTTTTTTGCATTCGTTCAGCGCGCTATGGATCAAACGCATTGATGCGGGACTCCCGGCATTGACGCAGGTCGCCGGCGGCCTGCTGATCGCGTTGCCCGCGTATCTGCTGACCTGGAGCATTTTAGACGGCGAATGGCCGACTCACTTTACCCCGATGAGTATCGCGTCGATCGTTTATCTGGGGATGATCGCAACGACTGCGGGCTTCGTACTGTATTATTATTTGCTGCTTCATCTCGCGGCAACGCGGGTGGCGCTGATTACGCTGATTTCACCGGTCCTGGCGTTGCTGCTCGGCCATACAGTCAACCAGGAACCGATCACGCTGAATGTGCTGGCCGGAGCGCTATCGATATGCTCAGCTCTGCTACTGCACGAATACGCAGGTCAACGTCGGCCCGGCAGCAGGGCGAGGGCAGGTTTTGCGCCGGCCAAAACCCCTGACGGCGGCCGCAGGCCAACAATTAAGCGGCCTAGTAGATATCGTAAGTGAAATAGTTGTGCCCAATTCCCGGATTTAGTGCTACTATGAAGACTCTATAAAAGAGTGAGCCGGAGGGTCTATCCGTCCGGATGTGTTGCGCCAAGAAGATTGGCGGTTTTTAGGAAGAGTATTTTATGTCAGATCTGGTTACAGGCACCGTTAAATGGTTCAATGATGAGAAGGGCTTTGGCTTCATCGCCCAGGAAGGTGGCAAAGATGTTTTTGTACATCACAGCGCAATTAACGGCTCCGGCCGAAAAACGTTACGCGAAGGCCAAAAAGTCACGATGAAGGTGACTCAAGGTCAAAAAGGACCGCAAGCCGAGAATGTAACGGCGGTCTAAACCAGATCAAACCCGCATAAGAACCTCTTTCTTATGCGGGTTTTTTGTTATGGTTTGATTGCCTCGACGCTCCGAGGTCGCTGGTTCCTTAGCCGCCTACGGCATCGGCGGATGCGCCGATGCCGTAGGGTTTTTTACGTTTGCGCATCGTCCTGTTTTGAACGATGAGGACTGGGGTAAGGCATCAAGTGAATACCCTCCGCAAGCAGAGAGAGGCCAATCGATTCTCCCTCAGCCAAGGCATTACGCTTCGCCACGTGCAGCGGCACACTCATTGACAGCGCAAACTGTCGGTGCGGGTTTAGCTCAACCCTAAAATTCGCCTGCCCTCCGAACACCACAAATTCGCTTATCACCCCGAAAAACGGGTTTTCTTGACTGCCCAGCACCGGTCTATTGCGCCTGTGCAACAGGATACTCGACGAATGAATCATCCAATACACTCTTTCACCGGCAGAGAAGCCCGGCTGGTAGCTCGCCTCCAGCACAATCTCATTCCAGCGCAGCAGGGTTTTCTGTCGATCCTCCGCATGACCGAGGCAAATGCCCGTAAACAAATTGGACTGATCCATCAAGCGGGCAACCGTCGCATTAACCGGCCGCGTCGCAACCTCATGCGGATTGCCGCATTGCAGGGTAACGCCCCGGTGCAGCACACAAAGACGGTCGGCCAACATGGCCGCCTCGTCCAAATCATGCGTAACCAGAAGAATCGGAACCGGCAACGACCGCCGCAAGTCCAGAAGCTCGCGGTATAAACGCCGCCGCGTTACCTGATCGACTGCCGAAAAAGGCTCGTCCAACAACAACACATGGGGTTCCCGAGCGAGCGCCCTCGCTACCGCGACGCGCTGCTGCTGCCCGCCGGACAACTGGGCGGGATAGCGGTCCTCCAGTCCCTCCAGATGGACCCGTTTTAGCAATTTCCGCGCCCTATCCCGGCGTTGCGGCTTAGGCAGATGGGCCAAGGCTTCGATAATATTGCCCAGCGCAGTAAAATGAGGAAAAAGCGCATAATGCTGAAAGACAAGACCCACCGCACGCCGATGCGCGGGCATAAAAATTCGGCGCTCCTGATCCTGCCAGACTTCGCCACGGCAAACGATCCGGCCAGTGTCTGGACGGTAAAGCCCGGCGATAGAGCGCAGCACGGTCGTTTTGCCGCTGCCCGAAGGCCCCGCAAGCACCAGGATTTCGCCCGCGCGACACTGCAGGTCAATATCCAGCGGTATCGGCTGTAATTGCCCAAGCCGGACCTGAATGCCGGCCTGCTCGCTGCTGCCTGCGTCGGACAGACTAGGGGCCATAGACTTTATGGTTGCGGTCGCTGATCAGATAGGTCAACGCGATGCACATCATCGACAAAACGAGCAAAAAGGCCGACATGGTCGCGGCGGATGAGTTATCGAAAGCCTGCACCCGATCGTAAACCGCAACCGCAATCGTTCGGGTCGCGCCGGGAATATTGCCGCCGACCATCAGCACCACGCCAAACTCGCCCAACGTATGCGCAAAAGTCATCGCGACCGCCGACACGATCCCGGGCCATGCCAGCGGCAATTCAATACGCTGGAGCACCCTGCACGGCGGCATGCCGCAACAGGCGGCCGCCTCCCGGATTTCGCGCGGAATGGCTTCGAAGGCGCGCTGGATCGGCTGCACCGCGAACGGTATATTAACCAGCACCGAAGCGATCAGCAGACCTTCAAAATTGAACACCAGCGGCCGGCCGATAAGGCTCTGCAATTCCCTTCCCAACGGCGAAGCCCCCCCAAGCGCCACCAGCAGATAATAGCCCAGCACGGTCGGAGGCAGTACGAGCGGCACAGCCAGAAGCGCCTGAACTAGGCTTTTTCCGTAAAATCGCCGGTAAGCCAGCCAGCGTCCGGCAATGATCGCGGGCGGCAACAGCATCAGCAAGGTAAAGCCGCTGAGTTTCAGAGAGACGCGCAGGGCTTCCCAATCCATCAACGCCCCTTTAGTCCGGCCCTGGTTTATTAAAAACAGGAAAGTCAGGCGCCGTTTCACGGCCTTCGTGATCAGGCAATATAAAACCATACTGACTTAACACCGCGCGCGTCCTCTCCTGCTGCAGGTAACGATAAAACGCCTTTGCGGTTTCTCCGGCATTTTTCAACAGCGCCATCCGTTGCCTGAGCGGAGAATGCAATGTGTCCGGCAGCAGCACATAGTGCCCCTTGTCCCGTAATGCGGGAGAAAGCGCCAGCGAATAGGCGAAGATGCCGCCCTCCGCTGAACCGGAAACCGCAAACTGGGCAGCCTGCGCGACATTCTCGCCCAGAACCAGTTTATTTTGCAGCGAGCCCCACAACCCCTTTGCGATCAGGACTTCCTTTGCGGCGCGGCCATAAGGAGCATGTTCGGGATTCGCAATCGCAAAATGGATAATTTGACCTTTATTCAACGCATCGACAAGATTTTTCAATTCGGCATCGGCAACCAGCGGGGCTCCGTCGGGCACAAAAAATACCAGTCGGCCGAGCCCATATAATTGGCTGGGTTCTTCAGTCAAACCTTGCTTTTCCAATTCGAACACATACTGTTCATCCGCCGATAAAAAAACTTCAAACGGTGCGCCCTGGCTGATCTGGCGGAAAAAATTGCCCGAGGAGCCAAAACTCAACTTTACGTTCCGCCCGGTGTCTTCCGAAAACTGCTTGGCTATCGTTTCAAGTGCAAACTTCAGATCGGAAGCGGCCGCTATCGCAGGACTTTCTTCAGCCGCACCTGCAAACGAAACGCCCCACAGCCATAAAACGATACTGAGAAGAAACCCGGATATGTTGTAGAATGGCCGCATTTTTGGCCTGCCGTATGTCTATAGGTGAATGTATGCGCATCATGGCACGGGAAAACCCCCGAAAGCAAGAATCGAAGATACCGCAACCTTATGAATGCAAACAAACGATCGGCTATTTTTGACCGGCTGGCCGAAGCGATACCTGAACCGACTACAGAACTGCAATACACTACGCCGTTTGAGTTATTGATTGCTGTCGTCCTGTCCGCTCAGGCGACCGACAAAGGCGTCAATAAAGCGACCGCCAAACTATTTCCTGTCGCAAATACTCCGCAAGCTATTTTGGCTCTCGGTGTGGATGGGTTAAAGGAATACATCAAAACGATCAATCTGTTCAACGGCAAGGCCGCCAATATCATCGCCCTTTGCTGTCAACTGCTCGAGAAACATCACGGGGAAGTCCCTACAACGAGAGAAGACCTGGAAGCGCTTCGCGGCGTAGGACGCAAAACCGCCAATGTGATTCTGAACACCGCCTTCGGCCATGCGATAATCGCGGTCGATACCCATGTTTTTCGGGTCGCCAACCGAACAGGCCTTGCGCCCGGCAAAAACGTGCGCGAAGTCGAACAGAAACTCGATAAATGGACTCCGCGAAAACACAAAAAGCATGCCCACCATTTGTTGATTTTGCACGGCCGCTATACCTGCATTGCACGCAAACCGAAATGCCCGGACTGCGTGATTAACGACCTGTGCGAATATCCGGAAAAAACCCTGATCCTTTGAGCTGAACAAGCTATACCGCGCAATAACAGCACACAGCTTCGCCGTCTTGCCGGTCAAATTAGCCATGGGGATCGATCCAATTATGAGGCAATTCAGCACCTATGACCGAAAACCAAGACCCTAATTTGCGCTCTGCGGCCGAAGCTTATCGGCATTTGATTGACGCGCAGCAGACACTTTTATTATCCACCTGTTCGACCGACCTACAGCCGGAGATCAGCTATGCGCCTTTCGTGCAAAATGAACACGGGCACTTTTATATTTTGATCAGCCAATTAGCAAGACACACCAAAAATCTGGCGCAAAATCCCAGGGCGTCGATCCTGTTTATCGAACCGGAGTCCGGCTGCCGTAACCTGTTTGCGAGAGAACGTGTCACGTTCAACTGCAACATCAGGATTCTTACGCCCGACGATCCCGAGCATGAGCGTCAATTGCAGGCTCTTCAAGACAAGTTCGGCAATGTGGTGGCGCTTTTGCGTACCCTGCCCGATTTTCACCTAATTGAATTAATCCCCGAAACAGGGCACTATGTCGCCGGCTTCGGCAAGGCTTATACAATCGATCTGAATTGCAACACTCTTCGCCACCTCCGCAACTAGCCGACGCCCTTTATTTTTATTTTAGGCCGGCAGAAGCGGCCCTTTTTCTCTTTTGATTTTTGACACGACTGATGAAAAACTCCATTGTCTATGCTCTCGATTTCGACGGGGTAATCTGCGACAGCGCGGTGGAAACTGCGATGACCGGCTGGAAAGCCGCCCGCCAACTCTGGAACGAAATGCCCAAAGAAATTCCGACGATCATGATCGACCGTTTTCGCACAGTCCGGCCGCTGATCGAGACCGGCTTCGAGGCCATTCTAGCGATGCGGCTCCTTTATCTCGGCGAGACCGTCGCCGACATTTATAAGGATTACGAAGCTAAAAGCCAAGCCCTGCTGGAAGAGGCTCAAATCAATAGCGACGAATTGAAAAAATTGTTCGGCGAGACCCGTGACCGCTGGATAGCCGACGATCAGTCGGACTGGGTCCGGATGAATCCGTTGTTTGACGGCATCGCGAAAAAACTGCGTGCGATCGGGGAGCGCTATCCTTGGTATGTGGTAACCACCAAACAGGAACGTTTCGTCAAAGAAATCCTCAACGCCAATGCGATTGAACTCAGCACCGAGAGAATTTTCGGCCTGGACCGCAACATGAGTAAACCGGAGGTATTGAAAGGGCTATTAAAAAACCATCCTGATCAAACGCTTTATTTTGCCGAGGACCGGTTGCCGACATTATTGAATGTACGGAAGCATCCTGAACTGGATAATATCAAGCTGATTTTCGCGTTATGGGGTTATAACACGGAGGAGGATAAAGCGGCCGCAGCTACACAGTCTTTTACCCTGCAACAGCTAGAGGATTTTCTCCAGCCGTAAGAAAAACTGACTTTCTGACAGAGGGAAAACAGTCAGCACTGTTTCCCTTCCGGCAAAATCGATGAAATCCAATTTTTATTGTCTGCCGAATAGTTGCGGCTCTTTAGGCGACTGCTTCGCCTGCAGACAATGATAAGCCGCATTTTCGTATTTGATCACAAGCGACTGGGTATTTTTATGTTCGTCGAGAAATTTCTCGGCTTCGCCGGCGGTCAGATTTTTCATCATGTAAGTCGCGATGCACATGCACGGCTTCTCCCAGCGCGCTTTATCCGCTTCCTTGTCGGTCGAATTTTTCAATTCCCGCTCGACGCATTGTGCCGCAAAGTCGTGTTCGAATTTGTGTTTTTGCACATCGGTGACCGGTTCGTCATGCGTATGGTCGAACGGATTATGCACATCGCCGGCCGTCTGCAATTTTTTGGCTTCGGCCGCGCTAGGCTGTTGTTTGTCATCGTCATCCGAGCAGCCAGTCACTGTGAAGGCCAGAATCAGACAGGCACAGACGACCAGCCAGGTATTTTTTTTCTGTATTAAGTTTTTCATATTGATCGTGGTGGTTTCGTTATTATTGTAATGAAAGCGCCCGGCCGCCTATGGCTTAATACCGGCAAGCCGCTCTGTCAAAATGTTCAACTTTATCACTTTATCAAGGTGTGATCTACCTCCCTCATCGATAAAAAATTTGCCTGGAGAATATACCCGCGCCAGCAGAAGGTGGCGAAGGTCTGGTATCATAAGCCGATGCTCAATATTCAGAAAAATGATGCCGCTACGACTCGATACTACCCAAATTAACTCCGACCTGATGATTCATCGTGCAGTCATGATGTTCATGGCGATCTGTTTGGCGGTCACCTTGGCGGTTTGTATTCGGTATGGTGAACCATGGCAACTGCATTGGCCGGCAGAACGGCTGATTACGTACCGCACATTATTTTACGCCTTCGCGATCATCATCTTCCCGCTGACGAATCTGATCCGCTACATTCAAGTACGCCTGTGCCAGACGATGCCCGGAGACAAACCCGCAAAGCACCGCTACTTAAACGCGGTGATCGTGTCGACGGTATTGGTTGAAAGCGTCGGCGTGCTGGGCATCATACTGTTCCTGCTCGGCGACGATTTCAATACCCTGTATATTTTTACCGGCCTGGCTGCGCTCGGATTCGTTTTATACCGCCCGAAACCTTCGGAATATCTGAGCATCGTTGACGCGCTTGCGCGCAAAATCGATGCATAAAAACTGTCAAAGGATGACGATCTTTGCTTAAAACGCGGCCTGTACCTGCCGCATTGCCCAACTTATCAACTCACCGAAAATGAAAACGAATCGCCGTGCGGCCGCATCGCGCTGATTCAGGCGTATACGGCAGGCAGGCCATCTCGAATATCGGCTGCGCATTGCATATCGCGGCGGGGTTGCGGGAAAAAGGAAGAGATATGCAGGTCGTGCACCCGGTTGTGTGGCTGTCGCAGCGTTTGCGGCTATAAACGAAAAAAGGGGAATAAACTCATCGCCTATCCCCCTACTTCTTGAATATCCCGGAATATCTCGGAACGCTTAATCGGCCACCTTGATCTTTTTACGGCGGTAATTGTGCCCGTAAAAAATTTCGGTGACTTCCGTTTGCAGTTTCTTTTCGATATCCATTTTTTGAATCTCGTTCAGATTACTTTCTTTTTCAAAAAGGTAATTTTCGAGCTCGAACTCTTTCAGCATCATCTTGGTATGGAAGATGTTTTCCTGATACACGTTCACGTCGATCATCTGATACAGTTCCTGCGTATCCTTCGCAATATAGTTCTGAATCGAGTTAATGTTGTGGTCGATGTAATGCTTTTTGCCGGTGATGTCGCGGGTAAAACCGCGCACCCGGTAGTCCATGATCACGATGTCCGACTCGAAGCTGTGGATCAGGTAATTCAGCGCTTTCAGCGGAGAGATCCGGCCGCAGGTCGAAACATCGATATCCGCACGGAATGTACTGATGCCGTTATCGGGATGGCTTTCGGGATAGGTATGGACCGTAATATGGCTTTTATCGAGGTGTGCGAGCACGGTATCAGGCAAAGGACCTGGCGTCTGGCTGTTCATATTCGCAGGCGGCATCACATCGCCTTCCGAAATCAGCATTGTCACGCTGGCCCCTTGAGGATCGTAATCCTGATGCGCGATATTCAGGATCTGCGCGCCGATGATGTCGGCGACATCCTTCAGGATTTGCGTCAGACGGTCAGCATTGTAAGCTTCATCGATATACTCGATATAAGCCAGTTGCTGCTCGGCCGGCGCATAACAAACATCATAAATATTGAAACTCAGCGACTTCGTAAGATTATTAAAGCCGTGCAATTGCAATTTATTTTTCAACTCATTAAACCTCGATCACTTCAAAATCATGGGTGATTTCCACCCCCGCCTTACCCAACATAATCGATGCGGAGCAATATTTTTCCGCCGACAGCTTGACCGCCCTCTCGACCACCGCTTCCTTCAAATTGCGGCCCTTGACGATAAAATGCAAATGGATTCTGCTGAATACGGCAGGCACCGCATCGACGCGCTCGGCGGTCAATTCGGTTATGCAGTCGACGATGTCGTTTTTGCCCTTTTGCAGAATCTGCACGACGTCAAACGCCGAGCAACCGCCGACGCCCAGCAGCAGCATTTCCATCGGACGAAAGCCCATATTCCGGCCGCCGTGGTCGGGCGGACCGTCCATCACGACCGCGTGCCCGCTGCCGGATTCGCCGACAAACATCACGCCGTCAACCCATTTGACTGTCGCTTTCATCGATTTTGATCCCCCGATAAAAAAAGACGCATAGAGTAGCACAGAAATGCCGATCGACAGAGAGATTTGATATTGATTTTTTTGTAAAAATCCCTATTGCCACCCGGAGTCCCGAGGTAAAGAATCAGAACGGCGGGCATGGGTTCATATTTGGGACGAATTGACGGCAAACCGCTCTCTTCAGCGATTGATCAAGATCAATCTCCCGGGTTTACTTATAGCTGGAGCCGGCTTTTAAAGACCCAAAAAACTAGGAAAGCAGAATAAGGCCTATCCGGATTCATTGAGTTCAATGAATTTCGATTCGTAGCCGGTATGAAGGCAAAAAACAGGAATTATCGGGCGGAAAACATTCCGGCAGAAAACCAAACTGCCGGGTTGTAAAGAGGGCGATCGATGCGATTTATTGGTCAAGGGGTGTGGAATACTAATAAATACGCGCCGATCGCTAGGCAAGAAAATTATCCAGCCGAGAGGGCAAATGAACTCAGCTTTTTCCAGGAATCAAACCCGCCGTACCGGGTTTCAGACGCTTACAGGTCACGACGACATCTTCTACATGGCATTGTTTTTTACCTGCATCAGCACCTGTGCAATCATTACAGACCGCTTTACCGTTGTCTTTGACTTCGGCCACGTACCAGCCGTAACCCTGAGTCTGGCAGAAACGCTTGCTATAGTTGTTGATATTATAAGGTTTGGTTGCCTTTGCAATCGCTTCAGACTCGGAAGCGCAGCCGGGTGAAGGCAGGGTGTTAGCCATCAGGTCCCGGAAAATATATTCGGATGCCGAGGCGCCGCCGGAAAATACAGTCAAGGCGACAATCAGCCATGTAAAATTACGTTTCATAATTGTTTCTCCTGTTCGGAATGTTTAAGAGCTAAACTGCGCTCCATCTTGACCGAACATGAAGCCGATCAATAAAACGCGCAACTGCTAAATGCCTCGTTCTCGCTAAGGCGCCAATCCATTTAATCATCGCAAAGATAAATGAAGGCGTACTTCGCAAGCGCAACGGCAGGGTATCAAGATTCACTCAGCACTCTGATATTCATCGATGCTTTTTCGTCATCCGCCAGTTGTTTGATCGGCGCATATTTTTCGTTCTCGCTTTGCTTGACCATCAGGATCCCGGCCACGATCACAAATACCGCGCAACCTACATACATCCAGAAACGATCCTTAACTTGTACTTGTACTTCTTCGTTAATGCTGCTCATATTGTCACCTCAAAATATCTACCTAATAATTATTGTGTTTTGATTCCGCCGGTAGCGTCCCCTTTTAACGGACGATGCGACTTGGATGCAGAAAACGGATCAAATCCTTGTAATCCGTAATTGGCAACCAGTCACACTAAACCACCTCAGCGTTATTAACCTCTCGCCGAAAGTTCAGTCGGCGAGATCTGCAATGTGAAAACCACGATTTATTCCAGGCCTTCTTCAGAAGGCATGCCTCCAAGGTCGAGTTTCACTGCACTCCGTTATTGACTCCATTCGAGCACCCACTACATAATGGGATAACTCTCTTAGTCCAAGATTCTTCCCGAATCGGCCTCCCATCGCGACCAATGTTCTCTTTATTCTGCAAGTACGGTTCCGACCGGCTTAGCGAAAGTTATCGCCATTCAAATAGTAGTGAATCGATACTATAGATGCAGTTACATGCCGTGTCAATAAATTTCGAGTCGAAATAATAGCGACTCGATTTTTCCTGCAGCATCTCCGGCAAATACCTGATCAGCCAACTTGAAATCCATCGATAAAGCTCGCGGCAACAATTGCGCCAATTTAATTCCACTTTGCAATGATTACGGCGGTGAAGGCCGTTTTCTGCGATAATACGGCCGCTCGTTTAATCCCGGATTGATCGAAAACCTGGCAACAATCCCCACTTGACTTGATAAACCATCTCTAATGAAGGATAAAAAATTCAAACCCTGCGATCTGGTCATCTATGGCGCCCTCGGCGATTTAACCCGACGCAAGCTGCTCATTTCGCTGTACCGGCTCGAAAATGCCAATCTGCTTGAAACCGACACGCGGATTATCGGCGTAGACCGACACCCCGGCGAAAGTGCTTTTTATATCGATGTCGCGCACACGAGCTTGCAGCAATTCCTCGGAGAAAAACTGGATGAAGCGGTCTGGCAACGCTTTTCAAGCCGGCTGAGCTATCTGCAGATCGATTTGACTCAGTTGGAGCAGTATCAACGGCTGCATGAGGTGATCGACCAGCAGCAACGGGTGATGGTCAATTACTTCGCGGTCGCACCGTTTTTATTTAAAAGTATTTGCCAGGGTCTCGCTCAGTCGGGCATTCTGACGCCCGCATCGCGGATGGTGATGGAAAAACCGATCGGCCATAACCTAAAATCGTCGATTGAAATCAACGACGAAGTCGCGAAAGTCTTCAATGAAGACCAGGTTTACCGGATCGACCATTATCTGGGCAAGGAAACGGTGTTGAATCTCTTGGCCCTGCGTTTCGCCAATTCGATCTTCACGACCAACTGGAACCACAATACGATCGACCATATTCAAATCACCGTTGCCGAAGACATCGGCATCGAAGGCCGCTGGGAGTATTTCGACAAGACAGGCCAGTTGCGCGACATGGTGCAGAATCATTTGCTGCAGATTTTAACCTTCATCGCGATGGAGCCGCCGGCCAACCTGGAAGCTGAAAGCATCCATAACGAAAAAATCAAGGTCTTGAAAGCACTGCGTCCGATTACGGTCAAGAATGTCGACGAGAAAACCGTGCGCGGCCAATACAGTGCCGGATACGTCAACCGCAAGCCCGTACCCGGCTATCTTGAAGAAGAAGGGGCGAATACCGAAAGCACGACCGAAAGTTTCGTCGCAATCCGGGTCGATATCGACAACTGGCGCTGGGCCGACGTACCGTTCTATCTCCGGGCAGGCAAGCGCATGCACAACAAGCGGACCGAAATCGTGGTCTATTTCAAGCGCGTGCCGCACAACATATTCAAGGACAGTTATCTGCGCCTGCCGCCGAACAAATTGGTTATTCATTTGCAGCCGAACGAAGGCGTCGAAATCGAAATGCTGAACAAAGTGCCCGGCATCGACGAAAACCTGAAGATTCAAAAAACCAAGCTCGACTTGAGTTTCTCGGAAACCTTCAATAACAGCCGGATTTTCGGCGGCTATGAAAAACTGGTACTCGAAGCGATGCGCGGCAATCCAACGCTGTTTTTGAGCCGGGAAGAAATCGAACAGGCCTGGACCTGGATCGATTCGATTCAGAACGCCTGGGCGAAATCCCCTGAAAAACCAAAGCCGTATCAGGCCGGCAGTTGGGGGCCAATTGCCTCCGATTTACTGCTGGACCGCGACGGCAGGGCTTGGGAAGGTTGAGAAAAGAAATGTAGGGAGGGCATCGGCGCGCGCATTTGCACAATTTCATAACGAAAGATGGAGTTGCCGCGCGGAAACCTCGGTAGACTCCAAAAGGTAAAGAATAGTGCGCAGCCCCCTCCACCATTTCAGCAGTATCGTGAACCATCTTCTTCTCCCTTGCTCATAGATTTATTCATCATTGGCGCACTCATCGAAGTCGCCGCTCAGTAGGTACTCACAATGCATCCAGTCATCGAAAAAGTCACTCGCGACGTGGTCAAACGTAGTCGCGAAAGCCGTGCCATTTATCTTGCCCGTGTCGACTCGGCGGTCGAACAGGGGCCGCGCCGCCTGACGCTCGGCTGCGGCAACCTTGCGCACGGGTTTGCGGCCTGTTCCGCGGCTGAAAAAACCGATTTGGCCGGCCCGCAAAAAGCGAATATTGCGATTATTTCCTCCTACAACGACATGCTGTCCGCGCACGAACCTTATAAGGACGCCCCGGCGCTGATCAAGGAAGCAATCCACGAAGCAGGTGGTGTGGCCCAGTTTGCCGGCGGTGTGCCGGCGATGTGTGACGGCATCACGCAAGGCCAGCCGGGCATGGAATTATCGCTGTTCAGCCGCGACGTGATCGCGATGGCGACAGCAGTCGGCCTCAGCCACAATATGTTCGACGGCGCGCTGTATCTCGGTGTGTGCGACAAGATCGTCCCGGGCCTATTGATCGGCGCATTGAGCTTCGGCCATCTGCCGGCCGTGTTCGTACCCGCCGGACCGATGCCCAGCGGGATCACGAACAAAGAAAAATCGCGCGCCCGGCAAAAATACGCTGAAGGCAAAATCACCCGTCAGGAACTGCTCGAATCCGAATCGAAGTCCTATCACGGTCCCGGCACCTGCACCTTTTACGGCACCGCCAACAGCAACCAGATGATGGTCGAAATCATGGGCCTGCATCTGCCCGGCTCATCGTTTATTAATCCTTACACACCGCTGCGCGACGAGTTGACCAAGGCCGCGGCCCGGCAGGTATTGAAATTCACCGCGCTCGGCAATGATTTCCGCCCGATCGGGCATGTGATCGACGAAAAGGCGATTTTGAACGCGATCATAGGCCTGCTCGCGACCGGCGGATCTACCAACCATACGATGCACCTGATTGCGATCGCGCGTGCGGCCGGCATCATCATCAACTGGGACGATTTCGATGCGCTGTCCCGCGTGGTGCCGCTGCTGACCCGGATTTACCCGAACGGGCCCGCCGACGTGAACCACTTCCAGGCAGCCGGCGGCATGGGCGTGTTGATCGCCGAACTCCTCGCCAACGGTCTGCTCCACGAAGACATACTGACCATTGCCGACGGCAAAGGCATGAAGAACTACACTCAGGAACCCAAACTGGTCGACAGCAAGCTGATCTGGGAACCCTCCCCTGCCGCATCGCTCGACCCCGAGGTGATCAGAAACGTTGCCTCCCCGTTCGATGCTTCAGGCGGCCTGCACGTGATCCATGGCAACCTGGGCCGCGGCGTCTCGAAAGTATCCGCAGTCAGCAAGGATCACCGCGAGGTGCAGGCACCGGCCGTCGTGTTCGATGATCAGGACGACATGATGGCGGCGTTCAAACGCGGCGAACTGGACAAGGACTTTATCGCGGTGATCCGCTTCCAGGGGCCGAAATCAAACGGCATGCCGGAACTGCATAAGCTGACACCGCCGCTGGGCCTGCTCCAGGACAAAGGCTACAAGGTCGCACTGATCACCGACGGACGGATGTCCGGCGCATCCGGCAAGGTGCCGTCGGCAATTCATATGTGCCCCGAATGCGCAGATGGAGGCCCGCTTGCGAAAGTCCGCAACGGTGACATGATCTATCTGAACACCGAAACCGGCGAAGTGAACGTGCTGGTCGACAAGGACGAGTTCAATGCACGCACCCCGGCCGTGAACAGCGCGAAAGACCATCACCACGGCATGGGCCGCGAGCTGTTTGCGGGTTTCCGGTTGAATGCTTCGTCCGCCGAAACCGGTGCGACGAACGTGTTCGTTTACGACTAACACACTCCGCACTTGATCGAACTGTGGCATGACAGAATCTATCCCTTTCCATGCCACAGACGAAGCCCATCGTTTAATAGCGGCACAGCTCACCACACGTTTTGCCGGTTCTGCGGCTGCAAATCGTTCTATATTCCCCGATCCAATCCCGACAGGGTGGACGTGAACATCAGGTCTTTACAAGAAAAACCCGCTTCGCTCACAGTGTGACGCCATTTGATGGCAGAAATTGGGAAACAAATGCCCCCACTTTGAGCCACAAGAGCCAAAACTGATCACAGAATTCTCCCTACCACACATCCTCAGAACTGTTCAGCATAAAATTCTCAGCTATTGAGAATTAATTCAGCATCTAGATTGTCCGAAATTGAGGGATTTTTGTCTTTTATCCGGCAAAAAAAAGTAGCATTCTAATCACCAGCCCCAAAGCCACTGAGGATGCCTCTCATGACTCATGCTAGGCAATCGATCGTTTTCCAGCATCGCCACATCGCGATGGTGGTGTATCCGGACTGCGAAATCGTCGACGTAACAGGCCCGATGGATGTGTTTTGTTTCGCGAATTACTTCTTACGTCTGGCGGGTCAGATTGCCGAAAATGCGTCGGTCTATTCGCTTTCGCTGATCGCGGAACAGTCAGGACCAGTCAAAACCGCGTCCGGCATGCGGATCTTCGCCGACTTCGCTATTGACGACGCTCCCAACGACATCGACACCTTGATGGTAACCGGCGCGCCTTTTTCGGTGGACGCCTGGGTCGATCAAAAACTGACCCGATGGCTGCCGGATATGATGCCCAAGGTCAGACGCATGGTATCGATCTGTACTGGCGCGTTCTTATTGGCCGAAAGCGGCTTATTGAATAATCGCAAGGCGACTACCCATTGGCTGTTCTGCGAACAAATGGCGAAGCAATATCGGAATGTGCAGATTCTGCCCGACAAAATCTTCGTCCGCGACGGCAGCATTTATACCTCCGGCGGTGTCACCGCCGGTATCGATTTAGCCTTGAGTCTGGTCGAAGAGGACTGGGGCTGGGAAGTCGCCGCGGGTGTCGCGCGCGGCATGCTGATTTTCATGCGCCGCCCGGGCGGACAATCGCAATTCAGCAGCTATGTCTTCAATGAAGCAAAAACCCGCAAGGATTTTCGCGAACTGCAGGCCTGGATCATCAGTCATCCGGAAGAAGATTTGAACATCGAAATACTGGCCGACCGGATGGCGATGAGTCCGCGGAATTTCTCCCGGGTATTTTGTCAGGAAATCGGCATGACGCCGGCAAAATTTGTCGAAAGGACACGTCTCGAAGCGGCACGCAACTTGATGCTGCGCTCCGACCTGACGATGGAAGGTATTGCCGGCAAATGCGGTTTCAATAACTCCGAACAAATGCGCCGCACATTTCAGCGGTTCTTGAATATTTCTCCGCAGGAGTATCGGGCGAATTTTAAATAAACCGGGCAAAGCCTATCGAAGCCGACCCCGCATAATGAATCAGGAGGCACTTATGTCAACCTACAATCAGATGTTCAAACTCACCTTGAAAGACGTGGATTTGATCGAACAATCCCTGCGCAGTCAAATCGCCTTGCTGGCGCATACCGAAGCCTTGCCGCAAAACGAGGAAGCGCTCACCAATCACAGGAAGATCATTGAGCTGATGCATGTAATCGGCACGCTGCATAACCAGAAAATCTGGTACGGACAGGTGCATCATACCGGTGTGCCGTTAGGATAGCATCCGGCAAAGCTGCAACGCTTGCCGATCCAGCTCGGGAACGATTTAGCGTACAAGCAGAGGTTTATCAATATTGATCGACTGATCTTGTCGTCTAGCTTTTGTGCGCACAGCATATTCCTTTTCCCTGTTAACTAAAAATAAAGAAGGAGAAGCCATCATGCGAATTTTACTGATTTCTTCGTCCTACAACGGCTTATGTCAACGAGCGCATGTTGAATTGGAAGCACTGGGACATGATATCTCGATCACGCTGGCCCTGAGTCCCGACGATATTCGGAAAGGAGTAACTTTTTTCCAGCCCGATTTGATCATCTGCCCATTTCTGAAAGAAAAAATCCCGGAAGATGTCTGGAGCAAACATTTGTGCCTGATTATCCATCCGGGCATCAAGGGCGATCGGGGTCCTTCGTCGCTGGATTGGGCAATCATCAACGAAGAACCGGAATGGGGAGTCACCGTATTGCAGGCGGTCGAGGAAATGGACGCCGGCGATATCTGGGCTACCGAAACGTTCGCCATGCGCCAGGCCAGCAAGGCAGGCATTTACCGGCGCGAGATCACTCAAGCTGCAATAAAGGCAATGATTACCGCCGTTAAGCGCGTGGAATCCGGCAGCTATCGCCCCGAACCGCTCGATTACTCGAAACCGGACGTGTGTGGGGAACTTCGCCCGCCGATGAAACAACATGAGCGCCGAATCGATTGGGAGCACGATCATGTCGCAACGATTATCAAAAAAATCAACTCCGCCGACAGTGCGCCCGGTGTACTCGATGTGATCGATGGCAAGGAATATTATCTGTTCGGTGCGCACGAAGAACGCCTGTTGCAGGGCTGGCAGCCAGGCGAAATTATCGCTCAGCGCCACGGAGCGATTTGCCGAGCCGCGATCGATGGCGCGGTCTGGATTTCTCACCTAAAACGCAAGAACATCGTCAAAATTCCCTTTTATAAGCGCTTTTTGTCGCACGACAAGCACTTTGACTTCAAACTGCCTTCAGCAAGAGTATTAGGCAGCGTACTGCACGACACCCCCGAATCCCCGATTGACCCGTTATTCATCGGAACGGAACCGACTTTCAAGGAAATCTGGTATGAAGAAAAAAATCAGGTCGGGTACCTGCATTTTGACTTTCATAACGGCGCGATGAGCACTTCACAATGCCGCCGTTTACTCGAATCCTATCGACTGGCGCAGGCCCGTCCAACCAAAGTCCTGGTTTTAGCAGGCGGCAGGGATTTTTGGTCAAACGGCATCCATCTGAATGTAATCGAGGCGGCTGAAAACCCGGCCAACGAATCCTGGCGCAACATCAATGCCATTAACGATTTTATCTATGAAGTGTTGACTACGGAAAACAAATTGACCGTTTCCGCCGTTTGGGGCGGCTGCGGTGCCGGCGGCGCGATGGCGATTCTGGCCGCTGACAAAGTCTGGGCGCGTGAAGGAGTGATTTTCAATCCGCATTATAAAACGATGGGTTTATACGGCTCCGAATACTGGACCTATTCGCTGCCGAAGCGCGTCGGACCAGTCAAGGCCCTGGAACTGACTGAAACGCCGCTGCCGATCGGCACCAAAAAAGCCAAGGCTATCGGTTACATCGACGAAATTTTATCCGACCATTACGACGAATATCTTGCGCAGATCCGGCAAAAAGCGGAAGCCTTGGCGACGGAGCCGCATTATTCCCGTCAGCTCGAAGAAAAACGCAATCTACGGCAAAAAGACGAACGAGTCAAACCCCTGGCCGCCTATCGCGCCGCCGAACTGCAAAAAATGAAGATCAACTTCTCCGGCAAATTTTACGGCGGCGAAGTCAATTATCACGAAGCACGTTACAACTTCGTACATAAAGTCAGACCGAAGGAAACCGCCGCCTATCTGGCCAAACACATGCGGCTGGACGCAGCCAAACTCAGCGAATTAAGACAACCCCTGGCTTATTAAGGAGGCCGTCATGTTTTTCAAACACTGGCCTGTGCTGTTAGTCGACGACGAGCCCGATGTGCTGGCGATTTCACGCCTCGCGATGAAAAATTTCGAAGTTTATGGTTTACCTCTGAAAATTTACACTGCCCATAGCAAACAGGAAGCGATCTGGCTTATCAACGACGATGTCGAAGTCGGCTGTTCGCTGGCGGTCGCCTTGCTCGACGTGGTGATGGAGACCGAACGCGCCGGACTCGAGCTGTGCGACTATATCCGTAACAGCCTCGGCAACAAGTTGACGCAAATCTATATCCGTACTGGCCAGCCGGGCATCGCACCGGAACGCGAAGTGATCGACCGTTATGAGATCAACGGTTATTTCACAAAGGTCGAAGCAACCGAGGACAAGCTCTATTCTCTGGTCAAAAGCAGCATTCGCCAATATCTGGCCTACGGAATGGCGCTGGCAACCGTCGAACTCGCGAACACGCTGACCGAAGCAGTCGGTTCTCGCCGAAAACTGCTTTATGCCTTATCGCCGATTGGCGGTCTGAGCCCTGAACAGACCGAAACGCCGCGCTGGCTGATCATTGATGGGGAGGTCCTATTTGCCGACGAAATAGACGCGGATCGTGGCCTGGAGTTACTTGAACGGCTCAGCAGCCAGGAAGGCACGCCATTGAATCCGGCAGGCGATCGCTACGTCAGGGATAGTCAAGGCTACTGGTTAATCGAGGTGCAGGACAGCTCTTCACAGGCTAATGTGGCCTTCTTATTCAAGAGCCGTTTTGCCCCGCCTGAACTCATCGTACACTTGATGTACGGCTTCGTGAAACAGCTCGCGGTGCTTTGGCGTCAAAGCCGGGCAGATATCCTGGTGTAATAAGCGGCGAGGCTGGCCGTGATGCCGCATTATTTCTATGACGGACGGGACTTGAGCCAGGCGCTGGAAACCCGTTACGACACCGGATTGGTGGTATTGTCGATCGCGATCGTCAGCCTGGCCTCCTATGCGGCATTCAGTGTTGCTGGCCGCATCCGCGCCGCCGACTCCCGCTATAAGCGCCGCATCTGGCTGCTGGCCGGATCGCTGACCATGGGCGGCGGCGTCTGGGCAATGCATTTCATCGCGATGCTGGCACTTAAATTGCCGATTGCAATCAGCTACGACATAAAAATCACGATCCTGTCGACCGTGCCAGTGATACTAACCAGCTATGTGATGCTGGAAGTTATCAGCCGTCCGAAAATCAGCAAATTGATCCTTTTGGCCAGCCTATTGATGGGGTTGGGCATCGGCGCGATGCACTATATCGGCATGGCCGCGATGCAGGGAATACCCCGCCCCTTGGTCATGTTGTTTGAACCCAGACTGGTCGTGATTTCAGTAATGCCGGCAGTGGTGTTGACGGGTGTGGCATTAATGCTCGACTCTATCCTTGAGCACAATAAAAAAGGCCGCAATGCACTATGGGCCAAAATCGGCGCTTCCCTCGTGATGGGCATTGCCGTTTCAGGAATGCATTATTCGGGTATGGCCGCAACCTACTTTTTTGCCGATGACGGAGCTCCCCTTGGAACGCAAAGCGTTTTAAATTCATCCGCCCTGGTATT
Organism: Methylomicrobium sp.; assembly: GCA_051061015.1. Taxonomy (GTDB): domain Bacteria; phylum Pseudomonadota; class Gammaproteobacteria; order Methylococcales; family Methylomonadaceae; genus Methylomicrobium. The sequence continues at coordinate 107,549 of JBPFEG010000060.1, read as the reverse complement.
CTGGGTCTCGTTCACATCGGTATTGATCACTTCGCTGGCGATCTTTATAACGATCGTCGACCGCCGGATTCAACAGGCAACGTTCGAAGAAGCGGTCAGCCGTTTCCGTATGCGCGAAGCGATCGAAAGCATACCGGACGGTTTTTGCCTGTTCGACAAGGAGGACCGTCTGGTCGAATGCAACCAGCGCTATCGGGAAATCATAAACTTCGGCGTACCGATCGTCCCGGGCATGTCGTTCGAAATGATCATGCGCGGAGCGATTCAGTCCGGATTGATCGTCGGCGCCGAAGGCAGCGAAGAAGAGTGGCTGGCCGAACGGATGATGCGCCATCGTACACCGCGCGAGAACTTTGTCGAACACTTCAGGGGAGACCGCTGGATGCGGGTCAGCGAACGGCGGGTCTGGAATACCGGAACGGTCGCGATACGCACCGATATTACCGAGCTGAAGCAGACCGAGATCGAATTGTCCAAAGCGATCGAGGAAGCGCAAAAGGCGCGCGCGGTCGCCGAAGAGGCCAATAACGCCAAAAGCGCCTTTCTGGCCAATATGTCGCACGAACTGCGTACGCCGATGAATGCAATCATCGGCTACAGCGAAATGCTGCTGGAAGAGGCGAAAGAAGCGGGGCAAAATCTATTTGCCAGCGACCTTTTGAAAATCCATTCTTCAGCGGTTCATTTGCTGGCTATCATCAACGAAATTCTCGACCTGTCGAAAATCGAGGCCGGCAGGATGGAATTATGTCTGGAAGAAATCCATTTGCCCTCGGTGATCGACGAAGTCGTGAGTACCGTGCGTCCGATTATCGATAAAAACACCAACCTACTTTGCATCGACTCCCCCGAAATCGTCCCGCCCTTGCAGGCCGATTTGATCAAATTGCGGCAAATCCTGCTGAACCTGCTCAGCAATGCGGGAAAATTCACTCATGCCGGCAAAATCGATTTCTGCGTATCTTTAGATAACTCGGAACCGGAAAACGACTGGATCGTTTTTGCGGTGCGCGATACCGGCATCGGCATGAGCCGAGACCAAGTCGATAAAGTCTTCGCGGCCTTTACCCAGGCCGATAATTCGACCACCCGGCAATACGGAGGCACCGGCCTGGGGCTGACGATCACAAAGAAATTTTGTGAGATGATGGGCGGCATGATTACTGTCGACAGCGAACCGGGAGAAGGCTCGCTGTTTATCGTCAAACTGCCGATGGCCTTCGGCCGTGGAGGAGAAAATGCCCACAATCCTGCTCGTCGAGGATAATGAGTTAAACCGCGACATGCTCTCGCGACGCCTGCTCAAACACGGCTTCGAAATCCTGGTTGCAGTCAATGGAGAGGACAGCGTGACGACTGCCAAATCCCAAAGTCCCGACCTGATCCTGATGGACATGAGCCTGCCGGTGATGGACGGGTGGAAAGCAACCTCGCTGATCAAGACCGACCCCCTGAGCCGACACATCCCGATCATTGCGCTGACTGCGCACGCGATGGACGATGACCGGCAGAAGGCGCTGGCGGCCGGCTGCGATGAATACGATACCAAACCGATCGATCTGGCGCGGCTTCTCGCCAAAATCCGCCTATTTGTCACCTGATGGGGAGAAGATGATGATCGATTCCACTCTCCGCCATGAGTTGCTCAATGCCTTGAACCAGATCATCGGTTATGCCGAGATGTTGGCCGAAGATGCCGGGAGCGAAGGTCGGCAGGAACAATGCGACGATCTCGGAATCATACACTGCGCGGCACAAGGAGTGGCTCAACGCCTGAAAGAAATTTTTTCCGGCCAATCCAATTCCGATGGCTCATGCAACGAATGCGTTTTAATGACGCCGGCGCCCTCCTCCCTTCCTGAAAAGGCCTGCGCGCAGAGTACCAGTTACGAACGGATTCTGGTGGTTGATGATGATCGACATAACCGCGTACTTTTATCACAGCTCTTGCAAACCCAGGGCTACCGGATCGAAACCGCCGATAACGGCATCAATGCATTGGCCCGTCTGACCGAGGAGGCATTCGACCTGATTCTACTTGACGTAATCATGCCAGAAATGGATGGGCTCACCGTATTGATGAAGCTCAAAGCGGATAAAACGCTCAGAAAAATCCCTGTAATACTGATTTCAGCCTGCACGGAAATGAGCCAGATAATCAAAGGTATCGAACTGGGCGCGGAAGATTATCTGCCCAAACCGTTCAATTCGATCTTATTAAAGGCCCGGATCGGCGCGAGTCTCGAAAAGAAAAGGCTGCGCGATCAAGAGATGCACCTTATCGGTCAAGCGATGCAGGCGGAGGCTGCATTGGATCGCCATCGGGCATTGACTCAGGCGGTGGCGGGTATCGCGCACGAAATCAATACGCCTTTAGGGATCGTGCGAACCGCCCTCAGCGTGATCCAGAACCGTCTGGCGCAGCCGGAAATTGAATCCTTGTTCGAAACCGATCCAAAATTCAGTGAATCGTTGCAGGACATCCAGGAGGCTTCCGCGCTGATGATCAAACATGTTGACCATACGCACCGGCTGATCGAGAACTTTAAAAAAATCGCGGTCGATCAGATGCTTGAACAGCATGACACGGTTAATCTTCCCGAAACCGTGCAAGACGCAATCGATCTCTTCAAACTCAGCGCCCGCGAAGCCAAGCTCGAGATCGCACTCGATGTTTCAGGTATTCGGAAAACGACGGAGTGGCACGGTTATCCGGGTTATCTCAGACAAATCCTGATGAATTTTTTACAGAACATCGAGCGTTACGCTTATCCGGACGGACAAGGCGGCAAAGTCGAAATTACCGTCAGCGATGGCTTCGACGAAGAGCAACGCATCCCGATATTCATTCTGGCCGTACGGGACTTCGGCCTCGGTATTGACAGCGACCATATCTCGAAAATATTCGATCCCTTTTTTACAACCGGCCGGGGACGCGGCGGCACCGGTCTGGGTCTCGCCATCGTGAATAATATGGCGACATTGGCTTTACGCGGAAACATTACGGTCAAATCCGAACCGGGCAAAGTGACTTGTTTCACGGTCACCTTCCCGAAGCAATGAAATACCCTGTTTAATTCCCGTTTACTCGATCACTATTGCCTTCTCGGTTGTGTTGAAAATTTCGACGAATTACCCGCTCTCCTAGTGCATAGCCATTGTCTGAAAAAGACAGCGTTTGAGAATATGCCAACGCCGATGCCGTTGTACAGCATAATTTTTTAATGAGAATGACACAAAAAACGGGAAGAAAGATAGAAACGGTTGTGCAACAATAGAGAAACCGATAAATAAGCCAATAGCCACCGGGATGCGGCCAATTATGCCTTCTTCCTCGAAAAATCAGCGCATGCCTTTTCAATTTCAAGGCGAGACCTTGCAGAAGCTCTTGGCAAGGCTCAACACTTCCGAGCGGGGATTATCTGCGGCAGAGGCACAACGGCGACTGCTCCGCTACGGCGAAAATCAAATTGTCTTTCATCGCGCCCGTTCGCCGTGGCTATTGTTTCTCCAGGAATTCAAGACGCTGTTTCCGTTATTGCTGCTGGTTGCTTCACTGCTGGCGTTCTGGGCGCACCGGCTAAGCCCCGGGGAGGGCTACAATCTGATCGGCTGGGCGTTGAGCGGCGTAGTGCTGCTCAATGCGATCATGTCGTTTCTGCAAAATTACAAAGTCGAGAAACTGATGCTGTCTTTTCTCGACTATATCCCCAAATCGGTCAACGTGCTGAGAGACGGCAAGCCGGCGGCGCACAACGCCAAGCAGCTGGTTCCGGGCGATATATTGCTGGTGCAGGAGGGCGATAAGATTTCCGCGGACGGCGTAATTCTGGAATGTGCGCAACTACTGGCGGACGAATCGATTCTCAGCGGTGAATCGATCAGCGCCGAAAAACAAGCCTGCGGCACGCTTATCGGCGCCGCCCACTGCGCTTGGTCGGGCTCCACAGTATTGAAAGGCCATGCCCGTGTCCTGGTGGTCAACACCGGACGCAACACCAAAATCGGCGGTATTTCCGAATTGTCCCAACGCGTACAGGCCGATTTGACGCCGATGCAAAAGGGATTGCACATCTTTGTGCGCAGAATTACTTACCTGGCGGTCAGCCTCGGCACGGTATTTTTCGGCATCGGTTTCCTGATCGGCGACACCTTCTGGACCAATCTGGTGTTCGCGATCGGCATTATCGTCGCTAACGTTCCCGAGGGGCTGTTGCCGACCGTCACCCTGGCATTGACGCAAGCCTCGCTGCGTATGGCGAAATGTAATGCCGTAGTGAAGGATATTCTGTCGGTCGAAACCCTGGGCAGCACGACGGTGATCTGCACCGATAAGACCGGTACGTTGACGCGGAATAGTCTGCACGTTGAAAGACTGTTCATGGATTTCGAGGATTATGAGGCTCATGCGGTTGAGGGCGCCTACCATCGCACCGCCTGGACATTGCAGGAAATCATGGCACTGTGCAATGAAACCGTGGCGACTACCGGCGAGGACGGCAAACCGGCATTCAGCGGCGATCCTACCGAGGTGGCGTTGGCAAAGTTCGTCGACCGCCTGCACGGCTATGCGGCACTGCGGCATCGCTTCCGGCTGCAACACAGTCGTCCCTTCGATGCGAACACCAAATTCATGACCGTGACGTATGCTTCGCCGCGCGGGGCTTTACTGCTGACAGCCAAAGGCGCCGCGGAGGTGATCCTGGAACGCTGCACGCAAGTTTACAGCGAAGGCGTGGTCCATAAACTCCGTGTCGATACCAAACAGCAATTGAGGGACAAGGCAGGCGAGTACGCCGGGCAGGGTTTGCGGGTGTTGGCGCTGGCGTACGCCGTCATTGATGACCCCGGGGACGAGCCTGATAATCTGGTGTTCGTCGGACTGGTCGGCTTCGTCGACCCGCCGCGCCCCGAAGTGCCGGAAGCTGTGGCCGCCTGCCAAAGCGCCGGCATACGGATCATCATAATCAGCGGCGATTCGGGCGAAACGGTGGCCTATATCGCCCGGCGCCTGGGAATTACCGATAAACCGCGCGTGATTACTGGCGATCAACTTGCCGAGATGTCGCATGAGGCTTTGGTGACGTCATTACGCAACGAACAAGTGGTGTTCGCGCGCACCGCGCCGGAACAAAAACTGACAATTGTCGAAGCCCTGAAAGCGATGGGCGAAGTCGTGGCGATGACCGGCGACGGCGTGAACGATTCACCGGCACTGAAACGCGCCGACATCGGAGTAGCGATGGGGATGAAAGGCACCGACGTGGCCAAGGAAGCGTCGGATATCATTCTGCTCGACGACAATTTCGCGACGATTGTCAAAGCCATTGAGGAAGGCAGGGCCGTCTACGATAACATCAAGAAATTCATCACCTATATTTTGGCCAGCAATATTCCCGAAGTTCTGCCGTTTATCGCCTATGTGCTGTTTCCGATACCATTGCCGATCACCGTAATCCAGATCCTCAGCATCGACCTGATTACCGACATGTTGCCGGCGATCGGTCTTGGCAATGAACCGCCGGAAACCGATGTGATGCATCAGCCGCCGAGACGCGTTGATGAACCGCTGGTCAGTTTGAGAACCTTTATCCGCAGCTATGCGATTATGGGACCAGCCCAGGCGCTGCTGGCATTCGGGGTGTTTTTCTATATCCTGATCGACGGGGGCTGGGGTTTCGGCAACCGTCTCTCCGAAGAAAATCCTCTGTATTTGCAAGCCTCCGGTGCATTTCTTGCCACTATCATTTTTTGTCAAATCGGAAATGTGCTGGCCTGCCGGACCAGCCGCCAAAGCGCGATCGACAGCCTGACGCGCTTTAATCCGTGGATTGTCGGCGGCATCCTCTTCGAGACCGTGTTTATCTTTACGATCGTCTATTTACCCGCTGCGCAGCCCTTTTTCCATACGGCTCCGATCGAAACGGCCTATTGGGATCTGATCCTGCTGGCTCCCTTTATTATGTTCGCCCTGGATGAAATCCGTAAATGGCTGGCACGGAGAGGAGTAAAATGGTTGACTGTTTAATTCTTCGCTACGAGTACCTGGAACTGAATTAGAAGCTCGGCTATTCTGGCTTTACCCGCCGGCTTGCGCTGTTCCGGGCATACCGGCTTAAGTGCAAAACCGTAACGATAATTCACTGCTGACCGAATCGATGCCGTAGTAAAATTCTAAGGCAGCCTAATCAGGGTTCCTGCTGAAAATTCATTCGATAATTGGAAACCGACACAATGGAAAATCTCCCCGCTCCTCGGGAACATGAAAACGATGAGTCGATGATAATGAACTGCGTAGCCTACAAGCACGGCATGCGCATCGGTTCGATCACGCTTGAACACATCAGCAATGTTCTGGCCGATGAAGGGACATTTGTCTGGGCCGGGCTTCGCGAGCCGGATAAAGCCTTGCTTCTGAAGATCCAGGAAGAATTCGGTCTGCACGATTTGGCCATCGAAGATGCCTGTGCCGCGCATCAGCGTCCAAAACTGGAGGAGTATGGCGATTCCCTGTTTCTAGTCGTGCAGACCGCGCAGCTGAACGAGGAGAACCGGGTTGCCTTGGGAGAAACCCATTTCTTCATCGGCGCGCGCTTCCTGGTTTCAGTCCGGCATTCCTCGCCGCTAAGTTATACGAAAGTACGCGAACGCTGCGAAAATATGCCCCAACAACTGGCCAAAGGCCCTGGTTTTGCGCTTTATGCGCTGATGGATTTCATCGTCGATCATTACCTACCAGTGGTAGGAGGGCTGGAAAGACGGCTTGAGCAACTGGAAACGGATATTTTTAACAAGGATTACCGTGACGAAACCTGCGCCCAGCTTTTCGACCTGAAGCGCGATTTACTGCTGCTGCGTTCCGCAACCCTACCCTGGCTGGACATCTGCAGCGAATTGATGCGTTTTCATACCCATATCATCCCGAAGGATACGCGTTTTTATTTTCGGGATATTCACGACCATGCGCAGCGTATTCATCATTCCGTGGACGGCATGCGGGAAATGGTCAACGATGCGATGCAGGTCTATCTGACGATGGCTACGGTGCGCCAAAACGAAGTCGTCAAACGGCTGGCCGGCTGGGGCGCTATTCTGGCGGTGCCGACGATGGTGTTCAGCTTATACGGGATGAATTTCAAGCATATGCCGGAACTCGACTGGCGCTTAGCCTATCCGATAACCCTCGCCGCCGTCGTCATCGGCTGCATTGGGCTGTACCGCCGACTGAAAAGCATCGGCTGGCTGTAAGTTTTCCATACAGCCAGCAGTTGTGATGGGGATCTAAGATTGCCTATTGGGCAAAGAGTCTGGAATTACGGTTGAATATTGAAATACGGCGGCATCTTGTAAACATAAGCCATATACATCGCATCGGCCATTGTCCATAAAACGTCCAGCTTGAACTGCAGGATCTTAATCATCCGCTCCTGCTGTTCGCGGGTTTTATACCAATCCAATGTAATGGCTAAGCCGTGTTCGACATCGCGCCGAGCCTCGGTCAGGCGCTTGCGGAAATAGATATAGCCTTCCTGTTCGACCCAAGGGTAATGTTCCGGCCAGTTGTCGAGACGCTGCTGATGGATCTTCGGCGCGAACAATTCGGTCAGTGAGGAACTGGCCGCCTCGTGCCATTCCGCGCGGCGCGCGAAATTGACATAGGCATCGACCGCAAAACGCACGCCCGGCAGCACGTACTTTTCCGAAGTTATTTCCTCGCGCGTCAGACCGACCGCGATGCCGAGTTGAATCCAGGCTTCGATACCGCCGGGATCGCCCGGATGGCCGTCATGATCGAGAATCCGCTGAATCCATTTGGCGCGGGTTTCCCGGTCCGGGCAGTTGGCCAGAATATTCGCATCTTTCAGAGGAATACTGACCTGGTAGTAGTAGCGGTTCGCGACCCAGCCCTGAATCTGCTCCTTGGTCAATTTACCTTCGTTCATCAGGACATGATACGGGTGATGGATGTGATAATATTTTTCCATGCCGCGCAATTGGGCTTCAAATTCCTGCCGGCTCCAGGGCTGGTTTTCGCTATGGCTCATGATGTCTCCGTTATAGATCGATTTCCAACCCGTCGAAAGCGACTTCGATGCCGTTCGCATCGAGAATCTTGCGCTCGGCCGAATCCTCGTCCAGAATCGGATTGGTATTATTGATGTGGATCAAAATTTTGCGGGCCTGGGATACGCCGTTCAGCACTTCGATCATGCCGCCTTCGCCGGATTGCGGCAGATGGCCGATCTCTCGCGCCCGTTTCTGGCTGATCTGCTGCGTGCACATTTCATCGTCCGTCCAGAAGGTGCCGTCGACCATCAGGCAGTCGGCCGCCTGCATCGCCTCCATCACATGCGGTTCGATTTCGCCAAGCCCGGGCGAATAAAATAATTTCTTTCCGGTCGAGATTTGCTCGACGATCAGGCCGATATTGTCGCCGTCATGCGGATCGTGGCGATGCGGCGAATACGGCGGCGCTTTGCTTTTTAAGGCTTGCGTATAAAAACGCAGGTCGTCGATACCAGGAATCGTAAAGCTGCCGCCATCGGTCGGCACCGGATGGTGATTAACGGTGCAGTAATACGACAGCATGTTGAACACAGGAAACCCCGAAGTCAGATCCTGGCGGACCATTTCAGTGCAATAGATATCCAGCGGCTTGCCTTCGCGCAGCATCAAAAGCCCTGTCGTGTGATCGATCTGACTGTCAATCAGCAGAATCGCCTTGATGCCGGTATCGCGTATACCCTGCCGCGGCTGAATCGCGGGGAATGCTTCCAGTTGCGCGCGAATATCGGGAGAAGCATTGATCAGCAGCCAGTTACGATTGTCGGTGCTGACTGCAATCGACGACTGGGTGCGGGGCTTGCCGGTCATTTCGCCGCGGCGAATCCGCCGGCAATTAATGCAATTGCAATTCCATTGCGGAAAACCGCCGCCCGCACCGGCACCGAGAACTCTGATCTTCATGAAATTTGACTATCCTGCTGGTTCAGATGAATGCCGCATACTATAAGGGAATCCCGATCGGCAGGCAAAAAAAAGGGGATCTTAAGATCCCCTTTTCCAACCAGACCGAAAGGCCGATTAACGGTTATAGATGTACATGGTGACTTCAAAACCGAAACGCAAATCGGTATAGCTTGGTGTTTCCCATTTCATAGTAGTAACCTCCAGAAGTTATTTGTGTTTATGCCAGCTTGATCAAGTAAGCCAGGTCGAAGTATACGATGAATCTCTAGGATAACGCAACATTTTGCCCGCGTCGAATGCGCGCCCATGTGTCTTCCGGATAAAGTCCGGTCGGGGATTTTTTCAAGTCGTTGACCATTCGGATGAAAAGAGGATAGCTCCCTGCGGGCGTTAGCTTATTCCCATCTCCTTGCTCATCGAAAGATACCGAAAACCGGGCAATGCCCCTCTATTTACAGGTGTTTTTTTTAATCGGAAAAGAGTATGATCAAATTTCACCTGATTATCGAATATAACTAATAAAATCATGAGGAGGCAATATGGGTGAAGTCACAGAACTGTTTCTGGTAATGTTGGTGCTCGCCGGGGCGGCCTTTGCTCCGCTCGGCTATTTTATCTATAAATTTACGCAAACCGAAGCCAAACCCTTTGGCGATACCGAGCCGCATGGCGACAGTCCCTCGGTGATCAACGATTTTGCCGAAAAAGCGATCGGCATAATCAAAGGTTTTTTCGGCAGCAAATAATATCCGCCATCTTCCGAAGCTGTCCCGTCTGGTTCTGATGGCCTGACGGGAGTGCTTCGATGAATCATTAGAAACCGGGATGGGGAGCTCGCCGGTAAAATTCTATTCTGAATTGATTAAAATCTTGCTGATTCAGCATCAGGCTATCTCGGCCTTTTCACAAAAACAAGCAACGACGCCAGACTCATCGGTTCGGCAATGAAATAACCCTGGGCCAGATCACACCTCATGTTCTTGAGTGCACTCCAATCACCGTCTGTCTCGACGCCTTCGGCAGTGCACTTGATGCGGAGCTGGTGAGCCAAATCAATGCTCGACTTTACCAGGATACGCAACGGCTCGTTCTCGGCTAATCCTCTCACGAATGTCTGGTCGATTTTCAGCTCGCTGAAAGCAATGCGTGCTATCTGCTGCATGCTCGAATAGCCGGTGCCGTAATCGTCTATCGACAGCCCGAATCCGCGCATGCGTAACCGCGCCAGATTTTCCAGAGCGTGCGCAACATCGGTCATGGCCGCGGTTTCTGTCACCTCCAGAATAATGTAACGAGGATCGATATCTGCGTCGCGTATTACCTGAGTAATCCGGCTCGCCAGCATCGTGTCGGTTAACGAAGTTCGGGAAATGTTGACCGCCATGGTTAGCATCTGGCCGCACTGATGCAATTGATGACAGGCGGATGCGGCTTTGTTCAGCATGATGAAGGTCAGTTCATCAATTTTGCCGTTTCGTTCAAGCATTTCGATAAATGCAGAGGGACCTACCACGCCATGCTCCGGATGTATCCATCTTGCCAGCGCCTCAACCCCCATAACTTGCCCGGTAATAATATCTACTTTGGGCTGGAAAAACGGCTCGAACTGATTTTTCCGCAAACCCTCCAAAATCTCTTCAAGGGTAAAATTTAGCCGAGAAAAAGCGGATTCGCTCTTCTTCGGCCATGCCGTTTCATGCTGCGCTATCAGTGTTTGAAGGCGTGCTCGAGTAATGGGTTTTTCAATCGCTCCCAACAATCGAATTCCATAGGCACGTGCCATTTTTTCGACCGAAGTGATTAAAGCGGAATCCAGAGCGCTCATAATGATCAGCGCGATATCGGCATAAAAATTACCCATGTGCCGGAAATATTCCATTCCATCCATTTCCGGCATCTCCAGATCGCTGAGCACAATATCGACCGCAGGCGAAGATGACGCTTGCAATATCTCCAGTGCCTGTCTGCCGTCTCCTGCCTGTCGCACCGACTTCGCGCCCAAAGACAAAAGCATGTCGACCAGAGTTTCGCGTTGAAAGTCATCATCCTCAACGACCAGGAAATGCAATTCATCAGTTTTCATTGTCTTTCCTTAAAAAGCGTTCATTGACATCGGTCAATCCGGAAACACAGCTTTCAAACTTGCTCACGGCCTCAGTCAGGATTTCAATCCCGTGGCATACGGCATCTAAATCATTCCGCTTTGCGGCTTGCTCGATTACTGCGTAAGCGTTCGCGAGTTCGCGCGCGCCCACCATTCTACTTGCTCCTTTGATACGATGCGCCATATGCGCCACGCCAGTAATATCCCCCACCTTAAGACTCGATTCCAATCGTTCGTGGTCATGGCGCTGATGAAGCTGGAATTTGTGCAATAAGGTGAGCTGCCCAGCCCTATCCGGCACGGTATCGGCGAGCACGGAAAAATCAATTGGCGCATAGATCTCCTGCCGGTCGGATTCAGGGACCGTCTCAGTCTCACTGAGCCCGGGAAGCCTTCGCAAGAACATCGCTCGCAACGTGCTCAGATTGGTCGGCTTCACCATCACTTCATCCATCCCGGCGACACGGCAACGTTCGTTTTCCTCTCCGAGTGCGTTCGCAGTACAGGCAATAATCGGTATGGGTGGGCGCGCTTCTCTGAGTTCAGCCTTACGGACGGCACTTGCAAGCTCATAGCCGTCCATATTAGGCATATGGCAATCCGTAATAATGACGTCGATTTTCCGACTTCGCCAGATCGCTAATGCAGATTCGCCGTCTTGCGCGACTTGGACGCGCAGACCAAGCAATTCGATCTGGCGCGACAGCAAGGCCAGATTGAGGGGATGATCGTCTACGGCAAGCACGACCGGAGCCCGGGCGATGTCAGCCGCCACGAGCGGTTGGACAGCCAGTCCCTGAGTGTCCTGAGCAACTTGCTGTATCGGCTTGATCTCGGTCAAAGGCAAGGCTAGCGTCAAACTGAAGGTCGAACCTTGACCGGGTTCACTTTCCAGCCCGAGGTGAGCATCCATCATTTCAGCGAGGCGCTTACAGATCGCCAGACCCAGTCCGGTGCCGCCATACATGCGGGAGGTATTGTCAGTTGCCTGTACATAAAGCTGAAATAGACGGGCCTTTTGCGCCTGATCAAGGCCTATGCCGGTATCCAGAACCGAAAAGCGTATTTTTTCGGCGCTGTCGCATTGTGCGAGCCATTCTGCGCGTATTTGAACCGACCCCTGAGGGGTGAACTTGATTGCGTTACTGACGAAATTATTCAGGATTTGCGAGAGCCTGAGAGAATCGACCAGATGCGTCCGACCAATCCGTTCATCGACCTCATGCCGCAAGATCAATTTCTTCGCGCTGGCGACATGCGCATAGGTAGTTACCACATCCTGCACAAGCTGTGCGATTGATGTCGCCTGCACCGAAAGCCCAAGCTTGCCTGCTTCAATTTTCGACCAGTCGAGAATATCGTTCAAAATCCGCAGCAGGCTGTGTCCGGAATCGCGAGCCGATTGCAACGTTTTCTTCTGCTCTTTATCGAGAGGCGTAAGGGCCAGCAGCTCCAACATGCCCAACAAACCGCTGAGGGGTGTACGGATTTCATGACTCATGGTCGCCAGAAACGAATCTTTCGCACGGTTGGCGAACTCGGCTTTTTCTTTCGCCTGTTGCAACAGTGCCTCGGTATGCTTGCGCTCGGTGATGTCTCGTACGATGCCGATAAAACGACGTCCATCATTCAGCCACATTTCACTGACTTTCAGGTCGACCGGAAATATTTCGCCATTTTTACGGCGTCCATAGACTTCTCGGACTCGGCCAATAACGTGGCTCTCTCCTGTTGAAACATAATTCCGTAAATAATCGTCATGTTCATCATAATAGGGCTGTGGCATCAGCATCTTGATGTTTTGCCCGACCAATTCCTTATCGTTATACTGAAAGATGCGCTCTACGGCAGGATTCATTGTCTCGACAATACCTTTTTCGTCGATTGTGATGATACAGTCTGCCATGTTGCTGAGGATCGTGCGGATGTGCGTGGCGCTATCCCGCAATACCTTCTGCGTCGCATACTCTTCGGAAACATCACGAAAAACCAATACCGCCCCGATTATCCGACCGGCGCGGTCGAGGATCGGCGCACAGCTATCGGCAATCGGGTATTCGCTGCCATCACGGGCGATCAGAACGGTATGATTTGCCAAACCCTGAACCACTCCTTTCTCCAAGGTCTCAATCACCGGAATTGCCGCCGGCTGGCGTGTATCCTGATTAATAATATGGAAAATTTCAGCGATCGGGCGGCCCATGGCTTCTTTTCGAGGCCAGCCCGTCAGTTGTTCCGCCCTAGGGTTAAGACGCGTGATCCGTCCTGCCGCATCGGTTGCCAATACGGCATCGCCGATCGAATTCAGGGTGACGGAAAGATTTTCCTCGCTGTCGCGCAGATTATCGTTGGCTCTGACCGCTTCCTGCGCGCGCAGGTACATTTCGGCTTCCATTTTTTCCATGCGCTCCCGCAACTCCTCCGTGAGTTCGTTTTGCTGGACGCCCTGGTGCTTCAGCCGGATAAACTCGGTCACATCCTCGACTCGATGGATGATATAGGCAAGCGTACCGTCGGCATGAAAAACGGGCGAGTTAAGCGGACTCCAGTAACGTTCCTCGAAACCGCCTTGCGCTTGCGGGTTTCGGATATCGTATTTTTGGATTGCCATCGCATGGGCTTTCCGTGTAAGCAGCACTGTCATCAAGGAAGCCCTAAGATTGCGTACGCCATCGGCGCCCGGATCATTAGGATTATCGGGAAATATGTCGAATATGCCAGATCCGACGATATCCTCCCTGCGCGTCAACGTGGCGCGCGCATAGTCATCACTGAGCGCGACAATATCAAAATTGCAATCGAGCACCAGATACAGTCCCGGAAGGGACTCGAAGAGTCTGCAAAAATCCGGCTCTTGGATCGGCTTGCCATTCTGTCGAACCGGCGAAGAAGCCGTCTCTTCTCCTGATTTAATCATGGACGCCGGTTCCACAAGCTCCACTTCGGCGACAGGCTCAGGCAATCGCCCTCTACCCTCCTACTCGAGCGCCGATTAATCCCCACCCGATACAAGCCGAGAAGACAAGTGAGAAGAAGGAGAAGGAATCCTTTTGCAGAAACGCAAGGAATGCTCATGGTTATCGCCTATATTCAGCAGTAATCACTAGCATGGGATTATAATTGACCAATTTTATTCATTTCTTATATTTAGTTTATTTACTACATGGATCACTGCAATCTAATAAAAATAAAACTCCCTCTTATGCATAGGTTAGTCCGCTCCATCTAGAGATTTCTCAAATGTAAGTCAGAAATCATGCTGCCCGTACTGAACTCTGTATTATTTTTTGCTGGAAGGCTGTGGGATCTTAAAAGCAATCTTTCTTTTATTGCAGCATGTTAAAGACGGGCTTCCGTTTAATAATAATCAGGAGTCACTGCGACTTAGAAAATACTTTCACGTTGTTCCAGGCACTACCTCAATTGTGTAATCAATTTACTCACTAGTTATAATTAGTATATCAGGCCTTATAGTATGTCAAGCCAGTTTTTTGATAGTGAGGGTAAGCCACTAAAAAACTAAAGAATGAGATAGTATTCTCAATTCTAGTTTGATGAAAGAAATTTAAATGCAATCCCGGATTTTCATAGCATAGCCTCCTCCGCCGCGCCGAATCTTATTTGGATCCCTGGAAGCAATCCTCCGAACTCTCTTTGCCGCACGCAGGACATTTCGGATTTTTTCTTAATCTCATGGTATGAAATTCCATAGTTAGCCCATCCAGCAACAACAAACGTCCCGTCAAGGTTTCACCAATACTCATGATTAACTTCATCGCTTCCATTGCCTGAATCGCGCCGATAATCCCCGTCACCGGCGCTACGACACCATTCGTGGCACAATTGAGCGGCTCATCGCCGTCCATGTGGTAAAGACAATTGTAGCAGGGACTGTTTCCCCGGCCCGGGGTAAAGACCGCTACCTGTCCTTCAAAACGGATCGCCGCGCCGGATACTAACGGCGTTGAGTGTTTGACACAAGCCTGATTGATCGCAAACCGGGTCGCGAAATTATCGCTGCAGTCGAGCACGACATCGGCGGCTTCGACTTCTTCGGCAAGCGCCGCACCGCTCAACCGCAACTTAACCGCGCGGACATTCACATCGGGATTTAAGCGACTCAAGGTCTGCCGGGTTGAAATCACTTTCGCAGTCCCTATATCGTCGGTGTAATGAGCAATTTGCCTCTGCAAATTGGATAAATCGACATCGTCATGATCGAAAATCGCCAGATTCCCGACGCCGGCAGCGGCAAGGTAAATCGAAGCGGGCGAGCCGAGCCCGCCGGCGCCGATAATCAGCACTTTAGCGGCAAGTAGTTTCTGCTGACCGTCGACATCGATCTGGGGCAGCATGATTTGCCGGCTGTAACGAAGGAGTTGATTGTCATTCATGAGTCATATGCGTTAGCTAAAGTAACGCGGATGATGCCAAAGAACTTGACAGACTGCAAAACCTGTTTATTATTAGCACTCATCAACCACGAGTGCTAACAGTTTTTTACCTTTAATTTTTTAGGAGAGATTGATGAAAATACGTCCGTTACACGACAGAGTAATAGTCAAACGCGTTGAGGAAGAAACCAAAACCGCAGGCGGCATCGTGCTGCCGGGTTCGGCCGCCGAAAAACCAAGCCAAGGCGTTATCCTGGCGGTTGGCACCGGCAAAGTGCTCGACAATGGCGAAGTGCGTCCGCTGGAGGTTAAAGTCGGCGACAAAGTGTTGTTTGGCAAATACTCCGGCAACGAAGTCAAGATTGACGGCGAAGAAGTTATCGTGATGCGCGAAGACGACATTATGGGTGTATTAGGCTAAGCCTCCCTGTAACGTTTTCATAATCATTAACCAATCAGTTTAGGAATTAAAATGGCAGCAAAAGACGTATATTTTGGTGATGATGCTCGCAGCCGGATGGCGAAAGGCGTCAATATTCTCGCAAACGCAGTAAAAGTGACTTTGGGCCCTAAAGGCCGCAATGCAATTCTGGACAAGAGCTTCGGCGCACCGACCATCACGAAAGACGGTGTATCCGTTGCGAAAGAAATCGAATTGAAAGACAAATTCGAAAACATGGGCGCGCAAATGGTGAAGGAAGTTGCGTCGCATACCTCCGACGTGGCCGGCGACGGTACCACGACCGCGACCGTTCTGGCACAATCGATCGTGAATGAAGGTTTGAAAGCGGTTGCGGCCGGCATGAACCCGATGGACCTGAAGCGCGGCATCGATCTGGCGGTCACTAAAGCGGTCGAAGCAATCGTCGCTTCCGCTACCCCATGCACCGACAACAAAGCGATTGCGCAAGTCGGGACGATCTCTGCAAACTCCGACGAGTCTGTCGGCAACATCATCGCCGAAGCGATGGAAAAAGTCGGCAAGGAAGGCGTGATTACCGTTGAAGAAGGCTCAGGTCTGGACAACCAGCTGGATGTCGTCGAAGGGATGCAGTTCGACCGCGGTTATCTGTCTCCGTACTTCATCAACAAGCAAGACAGCATGAGCGTCGAACTGGATGATCCGCTGATCCTGATCTACGAAAAGAAGATCTCGAACATCCGCGAAATGCTGCCGGTTCTGGAAGCGGTCGCAAAGCAAGGCCGTCCATTGCTGATCATCGCCGAAGATGTTGAAGGCGAAGCGCTGGCGACTTTGGTCGTAAATACGATCCGCGGCATCGTCAAAGTGGCTGCGGTAAAAGCCCCGGGCTTCGGCGCCCGCCGCAAAGCGATGCTGGAAGACATCGCCGTCTTGACTGGCGGCACCGTAATCTCTGAAGAAGTCGGCCTGTCGCTCGAAAAAGCCGAACTGGCAATGCTGGGCACCGCGAAGAAAGTTCAGGTCTCTAAGGAAAACACCACGATCATCGACGGCGCCGGCTCCGAAGAGAAGATCAAGGGCCGCGTTGCACAAATCCGCGCACAAGCCGACGAAGCGACTTCCGACTATGACAAAGAAAAACTGCAAGAGCGTCTGGCAAAACTGGCCGGCGGCGTCGCGGTAATCAAAGTCGGCGCTGCGACCGAAATCGAAATGAAGGAAAAGAAAGCCCGCGTTGAAGACGCGCTGCATTCAACCCGCGCTGCGGTTGAAGAAGGCGTTGTTGCCGGCGGCGGCACCGCGCTGGTGCGTGCGATTTCCGCATTGGAAAACCTGGAAGGTGCGAACCACGACCAAAGCGTTGGCGTGAACATTCTGCGCCGCGCAATCGAAGAGCCTCTGCGCCAAATCGTCTCGAATGCAGGCGACGAACCGTCTGTGGTCTTCAACGAAGTCAAGAAAGGCTCTGGCAGCTTTGGTTACAATGCAGCTACCGGCCAATATGGCGACATGATCGAGATGGGTATTCTAGACCCGGCGAAAGTCACTCGTACCGCACTGCAAAATGCGGCTTCCGTAGCGGGTCTGATGCTGACCACCGAAGTGATGATCGCCGATGCACCTGCCGACAATAAAGCCGGCGGCATGCCGGATATGGGCGGCATGGGTGGAATGGGCGGCATGGGCGGAATGGGCGGCATGATGTAATCGCCCTGCCTTAAAGTTTTTCCGTTCTAAACATAAAGCCCCGGCTGAAATTATATTCAGCCGGGGCTTTTTTTATTTAGGAAAGCTATATGCAAAACCACGTATGCTGATATTTGTCAGCAAAACTCTTATGCTTGCCGTTTTTCCTGTTCCGAAGCCTTTGGACTAAACTTAAATTTATCAAGGCTTCTGTTCTGCTGCAGTCTCTGTATGGCGTTTTATCCGTTTATTGTTGCCAGGTCAATTTCATGACATTATCTAAACAACTGTTACTCCTGATATCGGCGCTGTTTTTAGCGATATTCACCGTCAATTATATTATCAGCATCCAAAATATCAGAAGCTATCTACAGATAGAGGCCCAAGTCCACGTGCAGGATACCGCCACTTCGTTAGGGCTTTCGTTAAGTCCTTATATTCTGAAGGAATCCGATCCAATTTTACAAACGATGATCAGCGCCATTTTTGACATGGGCTATTACAAAGAAATCAAGCTGGACAATGCGGAAGACAAAACATTAGTTAAGCTGAGCAATAATAAGGTTTTCGAAGAGGTGCCGGGCTGGTTCATCAATTTCCTGCCGCTGGAAACGACCTCGGCGGCGAGCGAGATCAGCTCGGGATGGACATTAGGAGGCACGGTTTATGTCACAATTAACCCTGGCTACGCCTACCTGAAGCTCTATCAGCAAGCCAAAAGTGCATTCTATTATTCTTTGGTTTCGTTCCTGTTATCGGTAGGCCTGTTGATTTTCGTGTTGCGCTTGACGCTGAAACCTCTTAAAACTATCAATGATCTCGCCTTGACAATTGCCGACGGCCATTTCGAAACGATCGCCAGCTTGCCCTGGACGACGGAGGTTAAAAATGTCGCCCACTCGATGAACATTATGTCGCGCAAATTAAGCGGCTTAATGGCAACGCTGAACGACAAGCTGTCCTATCTTAGCAAAAAGCTGCAACTCGACAGTTTGACCGGACTTTATAACAAAACGACCTTTGATTCCGACCTCAAGCAACTTTATCTGGAAAATACGGAAGCCTTTCTTTTTCTGATCAAGACCGACAGCCTGACCAGTCTGATCAAGGAGCGCGGCAGCGAAGCAATTGATGTTTTTTTACAAAGCTGCGCCTCACAATTTCAACAAACGGCACAAAATTTTTCCAGCGAAACGACTGTTTATCATTTTTACGGCGCGGAATTTGCCATTCTCGCCCGTAACATTCAGCCCACGCAAGCCGAAATATTGGCAAAATCGCTGAGCATCACTCTCTCACACTTAGGTGATATCCATCAAAAAGACGACATCGGCCACATCGGGGTGGTTGCAATCGACCTGTTAGGACCATCTGAAGATATGTTACCGGCCGCCTACGAAGCGTACGAACAGGCCCTAATTATTGGTCCGAATAAGTATTTCATCAGAACGGGGGTCGATCGAGCGAAAGATATCGCCGAATGGAAAACGCTGGTATTCGATATTGTCGACAGGAACTCTTACAAGATTCAATATACCACTCCGATGCTCCGCATCTCCGATAATCGTAGTTTAATGGAAGAAGCCTTTATTCAGGTCTTCGACACGCAAGGTTCACCCCTCCCTGTCGGCATATTCGTAGCGATCGCCGAAAAATATGAAAAAATTGTCGCATTGGATCAGGGCATGATCGAAAAAGTGCTCAGTCAATTAAAGGATTCCTCTTCTTCATTGAATATTGCGGTCAATTTATCAACCCGAACAATTAAAAACAGTGATTTTCGAACGTGGTTTTCAAATCAGCTCAAACAGAATGCGTCTATCGTATCGCAGTTAATCATCAGTTTTTCTGCCTATGCCGCAGCCAAGGATTTCAACACTTATCATGAATTCATCAAATTTCTTCATGCCTTCGGCGTTCGCGTCATGCTCAAACGCTTCGATAGTCAATCGCTGTCTCTTAACAAGCTCAAAATTTTAAAACCTGATTTTGTTCGCTTAAACCGGGAATTCAGCAATAATCTCCAAGACGATCATGAAAAAGTTTCGTTTTTGCAGACCATTAAGGAAATGGGCGATTTGTTGGATATTTCGATTCTTGCCGAAAATATCCGTTCGGATATCGATTTTGACACCGTGAAAAACCTTGGGCTCGACGGTGCCAGTCGTTAATGCTTACGCGGCATCAATAAGAATGATATGCTGAGCTCTTTACGCCCTTTTCTTGCCAAGCTTATCATTGGCATTAGCCTTGCCTTAGCAAGTGATGCATTGGGGTGGATTGAGTTAACGAACGAAGTATTGCTTCAGGTAAAGGCTAAACACGGAGAGCGGGCGCAACACCGGCTTATCGAATGGCAAAAGTTGCTGGAGTCTGCGAAAAATCTGCCTGAAAAAGACAAGCTTAAACAAGTTAATGATTTTTTTAATCTCAATACGTTATTTGTTGACGATATAATACATTGGAAAATTGAAGACTACTGGGCTACTCCATTAGAATTTCTCGTTACGGGTGCCGGAGATTGTGAAGATTTTGCTATTGCTAAATACTTTACTTTAAAAGAATTGGGCATTGATGAAAATAAAATGCGGATTACGTATGTCAAAGCGTTGCGCCTGAATCAAGCTCATATGGTCTTAACTTTTTTTGCATCGCCTAAATCCGTGCCGGAAGTACTCGATAACTTGGTCCCAGATATCAGGCCTGCTACACGACGTTCCGATTTGCTGCCAGTTTACAGCTTTAACGGTACGGGTTTATGGATTGCCAAAGCCAGAAATGCGGGTCAACGTGTAGGCAGTTCGGACCGGTTAAGCTTGTGGAATGACCTTCAACATCGAATGCTCAAAAACTCTTTTTAACCTGATGGAATCTCTCTCGTATCAGATCAGACGTACTCGAAGAGCGTCCAGAACGCGAATCGTTGTCACATCCGAAAAAATTGAAGTCATTGCACCCCTTCATGTTTCGGACGCCCTGTTGCATCAGTTTGTTAAAGACAAATGGCCCTGGATTACCAAGGCGATGGAAAAGATAAAAGCCCGTACTGCGCATATTCGCAGTCTCGCCCCGATAACTTATCATCATGGTGCAGTTATCCCTTATCAAGGAAAAACCTATCCTTTGTCTTTGGCCCCGACAAAATTAAAAAGAATCAAAATCGAGTATTCTGATATTTTTAATGCCCATATTCCTCATACACAATGGGACACAGTCAGCAGTGAAGAGATCAGGTCCGCCATCATCCGATGGATGAAAAGTAATATCAAATTGACTGTGGAACAAATGGTGGAGCAACACGGTTCCAAACATCAACTATACCCTAAATCGATTACCATCAAGTCACAAAAATCGCGCTGGGGAAGTTGCGGCATTCATGATGACATTACTATTAACTGGCTTCTCGCACTGGCTCCCCTTGATATTTTGGAATATGTCGTTGTTCACGAGCTTTGCCATATTAAAGAAAAAAATCATTCAAAACATTTTTGGGCGTTAGTCGCTCAGCACCTTCCAACTTACCGTAATGCGAGACTATGGCTCAAACAAAATGGTCAAGCACTCATGCTGGGTTTATAACACGTTTAATTATTGTTGCTCGCATTGACCGAGTAAAACTCTATCGGCATCGATTTTTATCTAAACATACCGACTTTATAAAAAATAATTATATAATCATAATATTACTATGCCATATTAATCATTTATTTTTAGGTTTTGTGCAATTCTTTATTATTAAAGAAAAAATTTTAATAAATTATTTATCTCTTTCTTGAAATATTTATTATAAATGTGGATTTATTATTTTCCTCTATATACTATGAGAAAAAATCAATCAAAATGGGGATTTTCATATGTCCAAATTAACTTCTTTGATTTTTTTAATATTTGTATGCTGCCCCGCAACTTATGCTTACAGCGATCTTGATGATATTCAACATAAATTATTAACCAAAGCCACTAAACTCGAACATTTCAATCCCTGGGAGGCAGCGGTAATTTATTGTAAGATTGCCCGAAATGGCTCTCTTGAAGCCTATTACCGGCTTGGAATGTTATTTGCTTTTGGCCAAGGTGTTCCGGAAAACAGAGAAATCGCCGCTTCGTTATTTTCGGCTGCCGCGCAGCAAGGCCATTCGGAAGCTGACAAAATGCTGGACACCATCCTTTACCGTTCCGAGAAACTTCCGGAATGCATTCTTTCAAATACTAAGCCGCCCCGTGGCCATTTTTATTCCCGCTGGGCTAATGATGCCTCCCTTGATTCTATCCTCTCTTCCTTGAAGAAAGATCATCATTGGATTATTAACATGATTAAACAAATTGCCTCGTGGCATCAGGTTGATCCGAGGCTGGCTTTATCCATTGTCAGTGTCGAATCCGCTTTCCAGATCAATGCCCGCTCTAAAGCCAATGCAATGGGTCTCATGCAGTTGATCCCGTCTACCGCCTCCCGTTTTAATGTGCAGAATGCCTTTGATGCGAGCCAAAACGTAAAAGGAGGCGTTCGTTACTTACGCTGGCTGTTGGACCGTTATCATGATAACATTGAATTGGTTGCGGCCGCTTATAATGCCGGCGAGGGTGCTGTAGATAAATACAAAGGCATTCCTCCTTACCCAGAAACCCAAGATTATGTAAGTAAAATAATTCATCGCTATCAGTCCCGTAAACACACATTCAAACCCTGAAAGCTTTAATGCGTATCTTTTGAAGTGAAATGTTTGTCCGCAGTCCTGGTCTTTCCGCGGGAATTTTTTAAATATTTTTTTCTCCGGTTCACAATTTAAATTTTCAATGGAAGTGACATCGTTTACCTCATAAATTCAAGTCCGTTTATTTATTCAAACTAATTTTCCACCCATCCTTATACCCCTTTTATTGCCAGCCTTATATGTCACTGTTGATGTTGGCATTCTCTTTGGGAGAGTTGACACGTTTTGACACTGCTAACTTGGCGATAGAAATTCTCGATATCACTTATTCTGGCATCCCGGCAGAGAGACATACTGCTACCCCGCTCGTCTACTCTTCCCTATTTACATTGAAAATTCCCTTTTCATCCTCCCAGTCTTTTAAAATTTTAAAATCATTGGCCTTAATATCAGCTGTTCAATTGATTCGACTGAGTTTGTCTGGCCACAGTCATAACCTCAGAAGGCCACTTTATAAATATGTTGCACCATCATCGTACAATTTAATTCTATTTGATTTGATTTGATTTAATTCAAATCTGTTTCTCTATTTTTTCCATAAAAAAACCCCCGCTATTCTACGAATAGCGGGGGTTTAATTTTGTTAACGATTTATTATTGTTATTAGATCAGCAATCTTCGATTAGATGAAGGTTGGAATCAAAGGACCGTCGATTTGGACGAGTTGTTTGTTACCATTTTCATCGTGGAAGAACAGCAAGCCAGCGAAACGGCTATCTGGATCGTAGATCAAGTCAGCCAAACGATAAACTTCCCAAGCAGCATCAGATGCAGTAACTTGAATAGTTCTGGTTTGACCTGGAGCCAGTGGGCTGTTATCGCTAACAGTCAGACCTTCTGGAGCCAACAAGTCATCTGGGTATCCAGTGGTGTCTTCAGTTACGTTAGCGTCCAAGAAACGTACGCCAGCGGTGTTGAATTCACCCAAACGAACAGCGGTGTCGCCATTGTTTGTGATAGTCAGAGTCATGTTCATTGAACGGCCTGGTACACGGTAGGTAGCGTCGTCAATTTTAACGCTAACAGTTGGTGTAGGCAGATCAAGTGGCTTCATACCGCGCAACAAACCTGCTTGCAGAGGAGTGGTGATTGGGTATTGAGCGTTGGTTTGAGCCATGCTGAATGCAACGATACCGATTGTTGCAACACCGAAAGCCAAACCGACTTTCTTGTCTGTAGCAGTAATCAGAGTATCAGCTTTGCCAGCTTCAACAGCGATCAAACGTGGAACGAACATTGGCTTACGCATCCAATAGATCATCCAAGCTGCGCCGATTGCATACCAGAAAGCATGCCAGAAGTAGGTGTTGCCCAGGTTGTAAGTTTCCAGGTCAATGGTTTGACCAGTCAAAGTGGTGATTGGGTTGGTGAATTGGCTCATAGAACCTTCAACAGTTACCCATTTACCAGGACCGATGATTGGACCACCGCCTTCAACGTTCATCATAGTGTGAACGTGCCAGTCACCTGGACGGCGTGCTTTCAACAGAACTTTGAACTCATAGGTTTCGCCCAGTTCCAGAGAAACAGAACGTGGAACCAATTGTCCACCAATCCAAGAACCAGCACGAATAAATACTGGACCTGGGATACCAATGTTCAAGAAAGCGCTTTCTGGCTTATCGACAGTTTCCGGCCATCCTGCGAAAACCAGGAATTTACCAGAAATTGTCATGGTGTCGTTAACTTTTACAACTTCTTTTGACCAGTTCAAATCATACCAGTGAATGGTACGCATACGCATGAAAGCTGCTTGAGACTTTTCACCGTGTGCAGACGCCGCTGGTGTGTAGAACATCGCTGCTGCAACAGTCAGCAACAGTGCGACAAAGGACAATTTTGCTACCTTGTCTTTTATTAATTTCATATATCCTCCTCTATAATAGAGAATCTATTTATTCTTGAGTATCCAGAAGATAAATATTTCATTTATCCACTAGGCATTTATTTATTGTGTTACTACCGCAGTGATCAATTAAGATCAGGTGCTTTGGGTAAATGCGGTGCTACCGAACCATCTACCGAAGAAGTGCCACAAGAAGTAGATAATGATACTCACGAAACCAGAGAAGAATGCAGATACTGGAGCAACGTCTTTACCGAAAGTTCTCAGTGTACCTTTTTCAACCATACGGATGTATTCTGGAGTACCGGTTCTTACGTAGTGGTAACCTTGCAAGTCAGCCAGGGTCATTACCATGCCGTTGTATTCAACTGGCACGTGCAATGGAGCGATGACTGGCCAGTTGCCAGGATAGAACAACAAACCGTAAGCCAAACCACCGATAACGGCAGTCAACTGCATGCTGTTACCCAACATCAGGATTACGTCCAGTACGAGTGCGCCTGGAACGAATTGTGATGGGAATACGAAGTTGACTGGGAAGTAAGTCCATCCCCAGAAGTTGAAATATCTGTTAACCCATTCGCCGAACAGCAGGCCCAAAACAGCCAGCATAGCGCCGAATGGCAGACGATAGCGGTACCAAAGAACTGCTTGAACAGCTGCTGGGAATGTAATACCAACGATTGGCAATACAGTTACCCACAGACGACGGTCTTTCCAGTCAGTCCAGAAGTCCCAGTCACCACCAGTCAACATGAAGTGAACGTGGTAGCCACCAAGAATAATAAAGAACAAAGTGAAACAAATTAGCCAATCGAACGTGCGTGAAACTTTGACAGCTTCGGCACGTGAACGTACAGCTGATTGAGATGCGCTCATTAGCTTACCTCCTAAAGGATTTGAAATTATTTTTTTATTTACTATCTTTCTCTATGCTGTTTCGCCCATTTGGATGATGAACGAAACAGCTAGGAGATAGTTATTTACAGGCTATGGCTACAGAATTAAGCCAAGTCTTTTTTCAGCAATTTCGCAATTGCTTGAACTTCGATGTTCAGAACACCCAGTGCACCCAGAGCAGCCCATCCGAAGAATACGAAGCCATAGTGCAGAGGAGCAACGAACAACTCTTCCATAAACCAGAAAGTGTGACCCCACTCATTCAGACCAACGTTTGGCAGAATCATGAAAGGACCAACAACTGATACCATATATTGCAAGGACAGGCCTTGTTGATAGGTAGGCAGTCTGGTTTTTGCATACAGCAAGGAAGCGCCACCAGTGATGATATAGATTGGATAGCTCAAGTAGAATTCGATGATGTGACTTGGAGTGAAGTCAGTATCACGAACGATAGTTTGATGCCATGTACCATCTTGCTCGGTGAAGTAGCTAGCGCCGAAGTAAATCGCAACAGAGTAGCAAACCAACCAAGTCCAGTGTGTGAAGTGTCTTCTCAGCTCTTCTCTTGGAGTGATTGACATCACTTTACGGTCACGAGTTTTCCAGATGTAGCCCCACAGGATACCTGCAGTCGATACTTCCAGTACGAACTCGATGTACAGGAAGTTCATCCAGTATGTTTCGAATTCAGGTGCGAAAGAGTCAAGACCAGCGGACCAGCCATAAACACCTTCATACCAACGGACCCAAGCGTAGAATACGTTGTATAACGCAACACCCAGGAACAGATTTCTTTTATTTAACAGCGGTGCTTCCGCAGCATCAGCTTTCACTGATTCAGTTGTAGCTGCCATTTCTACCTCCTAAAAATTTAACAATCCCCAACTCTTCAGCCGGGAGTTTTTTTGTTTAACTCCTTTTCCACATTTACTGGTTTACAACCAGAAAATGCACCGAGTCCAGTTCGGTGAGCGGTCAGTTTACCAGCTCGATGCACCTTGTCAAGACAAAAAATATTTTCATCATGAAATTCTATCCGACCCTACATCGACCGGTGTACTGGCTTACATTTAATGTATTGATTTCTGATACAATTGCACTGATTAAAACGTAACTATCGGCACTTTTTCATGAACAATTTTTTAAAAAAACACCCCATCATTGTACTCATCGTCGGCCTTAGCTTGTTGATTCTATTTCAAAGAGAAGCGGTCATGCCTCTCGTGCAAGAGGTTATTAAATCCGACGCCTTTTTGGTCGACAGCAAAGACCAAGGCAGCCAACTCCCCATTTCCACCGAGTTGACCGCTATCGCATTCAATCATTGCAACAGTTACATCAAATCCGAACTCGACTCGGACATTTCGGTGACTTTTGCAGACAAGCCGATAAAAGCCTGGAGCTTAGGCAATTATCAATTTTTGATTAACGCCGACATTCATATCACCGACGACTCAGGAAAGATGACCACACAGAAATATGTATGCCGAATCACTTATGATAAAGGGGACGATCAGGAAGGCATTCTGGACATTGACAACTGGACAATGGTGGGACTTTCAGGCATCGAAGGGATATAACCTTAACTGATTATCAAACGCCTTTTCTAGCCACAATTGCCGGAGCTTACTCGCCAGGGAAGGCGGCTCAGCCAATGGCATTAATCACTTGACGTTATTGGCTCCCTGCCTGAAATTCTTCGTTATCATTTATCACCAGGCTCCGACTCCACCCGATTCTGCCTGTAAGCTTTTACCAAGACTAAAAAGGCCCAAAAATCGTACAACGCATGAATCACTACCGGCGTCAACAAATTACGTTCGACGCCATAATCCATTGATAAACTCAAATAAATCCCTATCACAAATGCGAGCAAGGTATAGAGCGGCGTTACCGCATGCGCCAACCCGAACAGGATATTGCAAACGATCAAGCCCGCCTGCATTCCCCAAGCCGCTTCAAACCATGGCTGAATCACACCCCGAAAAAGAACTT
This sequence comes from Methylomicrobium sp., assembly GCA_051061015.1. Taxonomy (GTDB): domain Bacteria; phylum Pseudomonadota; class Gammaproteobacteria; order Methylococcales; family Methylomonadaceae; genus Methylomicrobium. Next base: position 80,512 of record JBPFEG010000060.1, on the reverse strand, counting down.
CTTCCGATAACCCCGCAATCGCCGCAAGCATCAACAAATTGACCCAGTGCTGTCGATGCAGGCTAGGTCCCAGCGTTTCGAGCAATAACCGTCTGATTTTTTGAAACGCCTCTTCCTGCCGCAGCTCCGCCAGACGAAACAACACTACCATCGGCACTGTGCCGATAAGACCGGACAATAACGCCGCCTCGGAGAAAAACAGCTTTGCGAAAGGGTCAATACCGGCCAGCCAGCCCAGTACAATCGCGACGAGAATCAGCGCTGCCTCGAAATAGCAGGCCCTGAGAAAAAAATCCTGTGATTTGAAAGCAGATTGATTCATTCAGCAAGAAAGGGAATAATGGAAGGCCGACTTCCCGCCACCGCTTGCAGCGGATAGGAACGGTCGAACCACAAGCTTCGCAGCATTCTATCCGCATCCTTTCTTTGAATATGCAATGTTTTATTTATAAAAGCCTGAAAAAACAAGATATCTATCTATTTCTTCGAAATCAGGACGATTTCTTCTGTCTGCCGGAAGCGCTACGCGATTCGTTAGGCAGGATGGAGTTCGTCTTCAGTCTTGAAATCACGCCGGAGCGAAAACTGGCAAGCGCCGATCCGGTTTCGGTGATCAAAAATCTGAATACACAAGGCTATTTTCTGCAACTTCCGCCGGTACAGGACGCCCCCGCCACTTTGCAGTAAGCCGTCCCTCAAGCGCGCGGCAAGGTCACTCCGGTCTGCCCCTGGTATTTGCCGCCGCGATCTTTATAAGATGTTTCGCAGACTTCATCGCTGCCGAAAAACAGCATCTGCGCCACTCCTTCGTTCGCATAAATTTTTGCGGGCAAGTTCGTCGTATTTGAAAACTCCAGCGTTACATGCCCTTCCCATTCAGGCTCAAGCGGCGTCACATTTACGATAATACCGCAACGCGCATACGTCGACTTGCCCAGACACACGGTCAAAACTTCCCGCGGAATGCGAAAGTATTCCACTGTCCGAGCCAACGCGAATGAGTTAGGGGGGATGATACAGACATCGGATTTAACGTCGACAAAACTGTTCGAGTCAAAATCCTTTGGATCGACGATTGCGGAATTGATATTGGTGAATATCTTGAATTCATCCGAACAGCGCACATCGTAGCCGTAGCTCGATGTTCCGAACGAGATTACCCGTCCCTTTTCAGAGTCTCTGACCTGACCGCTTTCGAACGGCGTAATCATGCCGTATTCGGTCGCCATGCGGCGGATCCATTTATCCGATTTAATGCTCATCGCAGCTTTAAAACCTTAAAAAATATAATCATAAGAGACGCATTGTAACAAACAACAGCAGAACTCATCGATCGTTTGAAAAAACAATCCGGATCTGATCGAAATCCTCTACCTGGCGATGCTCCGCATTCGAATCCGTTTTGCTGTCACGGACCAGCCATAAGGTGTTGAATCCAGCCTGTTTCGCGGCATCGAGCTCCTCCTTGATATCGGACAAAAACAGAAGATTCTCGGGCAGGATTTGCAATTCTTCGGCGATACGCCGATACGACTCAACTTCCCTTTTACTGCCGATGCGGGTATCGAAGTACCCCGAAAACCAGGGCGTCAAATCGCCGTATTCGGTATGCGCGAACAATAGCTTCTGCGCATGCACCGAGCCGGATGAATAAATATATAAATTCAGTCCCCGGGCTTTCCAGGTCTTCAGGTTTCTTTCCGCATCCTCATAGACATGCCCGGTAAAAGCGCCTTTTCGGTAACCTTCCTCCCAAATCAGTCCCTGCAACGCCTTTAACGGCGTGACTTTTTTATCCTGATCCATCCATTCAATCAATTGCCCAAGAGCTTGCTCCGCATCCATCTCTTTGCCTGCTTCTTTAGAGACGTCGGACAGAAGTTGCCGCACTTCAAACTCGTCTGCATGAGTCCGCACAAATTCGGCAATATGCGCGCGCGCATAGGGAAACAGTACACCTTTGACGAAAGACAACGACGAAGTTGTGCCTTCGATATCGGTCACGATCGCCTTGATCATGACAAACAGGCAACGTATTGATCGAAAGTCGGAAATGCTTTAGCAATGTCGCTATCGGTAAACTTAGCCACCCAGCCTTCCGATGTAGTGAACAGCCGTATGCATTTGAAGCAGGGATTTTCGCCCATATCGAACCAGTGCGTCGTATTGGCCGGCACGCTGATCAGATCGCCTTTTTCACAAAGCACTGCATAGACCTTGTCGCCGACATGCAAATAAAAAAGCCCTTTACCGTCAACGAAAAAACGGACCTCGAAATCCTCATGAATATGTTCGGCCAGAAATTTTTCGCGAAATACCGTTTTTTGCGGATGATCCGGTTGCATACTGACTACATCCACCGACTGAAAACCGTACTGCTGCATCAACCGATCGACCGAATCCCGGTAACTCTTAATAACAGCATCCTGATCGGCATCGTCTGCCAACTCGCAATTTGCGGTCCAACGCTCAAACTGCACCCCGATCCGGCTCAACTGGGCCTCGATTTCGGAGTATTCGGTATACAACACGCCCGATTGAGGCTGATTATCGGGATAAACGGTTAACGCGCTCATACTCTACTCACTCCGTGCAGGCGTAATTCACAATCAAACAGGTAATCAAAGGCCTCGATATACCGTAAAGTTTCAGCGGCCGACTCGCCCCATGTATAGAGCCCATGTCCGGCAATTACGTAGCCGTAACACTGGGGATGCCGGTCCAAATAGCGTTCGACTTCGGCAGTAAGACGCGGAATATCCTGGTCATTTGCGAAAATCGGTACGACCAGCCGGGTTTCATGGGTTGCAATACCTTTAAATGCTTTCAGCAGCTCATAATTTTCGAGTACGATTTCACTGTTGAAAATTCGCGAAATCAGCACCGAATTAATTGCATGCGGATGCAGCACACAATTCATCTCTGGGAAATGCTTATATAAAGAAGTATGCAGCAACGTTTCCGCCGAGGGCTTTTTGCCGTCCAGCGAATTCGCGTCCGCGTCGATCAGCATGATGTCCTCAATTTGCAGACGGCCTTTATGCTTACCCGAAACAGTGATTGCAATCGTGCCGTCCGGCAAGCGAATCGAAAAATTACCGCTGGTTGCCGGCACCCAGCCTTTGCTGTTTATGAATCGCCCCGCCTCGCAAAGATCGGCGGCGGCATTTAAAAATGCTTCGCTATATTTCATGGGAACATGATAAAAAATGCCTTTGGGCCTATGTCTGACAAGATTATAAGTTGAGATCGTTAAAGAATGTAAACTTAATGACATAAAATAGTGGCATCGGCGATCTGACAGCCTTCTTCCTGTTGCGATTTGGCTTCTCAACACCTATTGCTTATCATCCAACTGACGCTTCGATGCACAAAAAAATACTGATCATTCTAGCCATCCTTGCTATGGTCATCGCGCTGGCTGTCTATTATAAACGCCCTAAACCGGTGGAAGTCGAAATTGTCAGTATTGAAGAAGGGGAAGTCCGCGCGACCGTCTCCAATACGCGCGTCGGCACCGTCAAAGCCTGCAGGCGCGCTTATCTGGCGCCCGCTGCCGGAGGCCAGGTCGCCAAACTGAATGTCAAGGAAGGCGATAAAGTCAGGCAAAACCAGTTATTGATGGAAGTCTGGAACCGGGATCTGAAGGCTCAGCTCTCTCTGCAGGAGGCTCAAATACGTGCGAATCAGGCTTCTGCAGAACAAGCCTGCCAGCTGAAAGGAGGAGCGATCCGCGAAGCCGAGCGGATATCCCGCCTGCAAAAATATAATCACATCGTTTCAGAAGAACAGGTCGATACGAAAGTTACCAACGCAAAGGCGCAAAGCGCGTCCTGCCGATCGGCCAAGGAGGCGGTAACGGTTAGCATGGACAGTCGAGACGCAGCCCAAGCGGCAATCGAACGAACCTATGTCGAGGCGCCGTTCGACGGCACGGTCGCCGAAATCAACGTCGAGCTCGGCGAGTATGTGACGCCATCCCCGCCCGGTATCCCTACCCTGCCCGCGATCGATCTGCTCGACATCAGCTGCCTGTATGTGTCCGCACCAATCGACGAAGTCGATGCGCCGCAGATTAAAACCGGGATGTCCGCCTGCGTGTCGCTCGATGCCTTTCCGGACAAACGCTGTTCCGGCACCGTCTCGCGGGTTGCGCCCTATGTGCTCGAAAAGGAAAAACAGGCGCGCACGGTCGAAGTCGAGGTCAAGCTGACCGATCCGAAAGACTTGCGGGAATTATTGCCCGGCTATAGCGCCGACATTGAGGTGCTGCTGGCCAGCAAGCCGAAAGCGTTGCGGGTACCCGCCGAAGCGGTGATCGAAAACCGCAAGGTTTTGCTGCTGCAGGACGATGGCTTGCTGGTCGAGCGCTCGTTCAAACCCGGCCTCGCCAACTGGAATTATGTCGAGGTGCTGGAAGGATTACAGCCCGGCGACAAGGTCGTCTTGTCGGTCGGACAGGAAGGCGTGACGCCGGGCGCACGGGCGCGGGCAAAACCATGATCGAACTCGAACACATCCGCCGCACCTTCCAGGTCGGAGACCAGACCGTCAAGGCGCTGAACGACATCAGCCTTTCCATTATGAAAGGCGAGTATGTCTCGGTAATGGGGCCGTCCGGATCGGGCAAATCGACTTTATTGAACGTGATCGCGCTGCTTGATCAGCCTTCGGAAGGACATTACCTGCTGAACGGCCGTCCCGTCACGCAGCTCAGCGACGACGAACTCGCCCAAGTCCGCCGCGAGAACATCGGTTTCGTGTTTCAGTTTTTCCATTTGATTCCGCGCCTGACCGCTGCCGAAAATATTGAAATGCCGATGATTCTGGGAGGCGTTGCATCGAAAGAGCGCAAGCAAAGGGTAGCCAAAGCCTTGACTGAAGTCGGCCTTGAAGACCGCGCCCATCACAAGCCCGACCAGCTTTCGGGCGGACAGCTCCAGCGCGTCGCGATCGCCCGCGCAATGATTATGAAGCCCGAAATCCTGCTCGCGGACGAGCCGACCGGCAACCTCGACAGCCAGTCCGGCAAAGAAATCATCGAGCTATTGGAAAGCCTGAACCGGCAGGGTGTCACGCTGATGATCATCACGCACGATCCGAATATTGGTGGCAGGGCACAGCGTAAAATACGGATCGTCGACGGCAAAATCGTCAAGCCGGATGAGGATAAAATATCGCCAACCGCAGCCCCCGGCTACTGATAAGCCGGAAAACTAAGCCAACACGCTCCGCTGCTTTTGCCGATGCCGAAATAATGCAGGGAGTGAGTATAAGTTAGCGTTCGATTACGGATTATCAATCCTAGCCCTAATAAGCAGAACCGTCGACCATAACCCGGCTCGATACCCCCCATTGTCTCTCCCCATACTCTCATGAATACCCATCCAGGCACGGCTTGCGCTTGACCAAGCTCGCCCTGAAATCCCTCATTTTTAGAGGCTGGAAATCCTAGGCAAGCTCAGGTAAATTATCATTGATCAATTCTTGATCAGGGTTATTTGTTGTAACTCGGCCTTATCTAACCTTGCATGACTCCCAGTGAATCAAATGGGAGCACATCCATAATCAATATTCTGACTTACGAGAAATAAAAAGTGAAAACGATAATTTTTTTTAGCACCCTCGCGGAAATACTCTACCTGACATTTTCTTTTTTAATATCGCAAACTTATGGCCACTGGTCTGTTCCAGGTGAGCTGATTAGGACAAGCCTGAGAATTGTTTCGATATTCCTCCTCGTTTATCTTTATCAACGGTATTTCATCAAAGACGAGCAGCCTTTTAAAATAAAGAAAACCTTGACATTGCCTTTCATTACGGCAATCCAGTTATTCTTTTTATTCGCGATCGTTTATACCAATGCGAAAAATGAAACGGTACTCTGGCAGATAGTCTTTTTTGTTTCAGGCATTGCAGCAGGTATCAAGGAAGAATTGTTTTACCGGGGCATGATCCAAAAGACCTTGCAGATAAAATACGGCTACAGAAACGCCTTGATTCTAGGCACCCTGATATTCACGCTTTCGCATCTTCAATACCTCTATCAAGGCCAGTTCAAGGAGCTTGCGCTGATCGCATTTGCCGGGATTATATTCGGCAGTATTTATATTCATACCGGCAACGTGCTTTTTACCGGAATAATCCATGGCTTATATGATGCGATATTATCGGTTAATATCGTCCCGTTCCGACTAAGCTATAACACATCGATGCCGATACTGTTTTTAATCATGTTCTTATTCCTGATCATAATCAGTAATAATCTCTATGTATCAAGACCAGCGGAAAAATCCTATGACCGGGATCAGGACGGCTTCAGCCTGCCCTAGCGAGACGCCTTAAGATTGAATCTTTAAACTGGAATCCGAGCACCCCCGCAAAATGAGCCTGCCGTTCGCGTTAAGAGCAAAGGCAGGCTCTAACTGGCTTTCTGCAACTCTGCCACCTTTTGCGGCAGGGCCCCTTACCGGCCGAAAGATAGAGAGAGCTTCAAGCACTCATTTTAAGAATCGTCCATGCCTTAGCAGCACCCCTGGCAATAACAATAGATTCAACACGGTCGAAGACACCAGGCCGCCGATAATAATCGCGGCCATCGGCCCCATGATTTCTCGCCCCGGGTTGTCGCTGTTAAACGCGATCGGGAACATCGCCAGCGCGGTCACCAAAGCGGTCATTAGAATCGACGGCAGCCGTTCCTGCGCGCCTTGCACGGCCGTCTCGAAGTTCCAGGGTTTATGCTCGATTTCGATCAGATAGCGGTAATGCGAGAGCAGCATGATACTGTTGCGCACGGTAATGCCGAACAGGGTCACGAAGCCGACCACCGAGCCGACCGATAGCGTCGTCCCGGTAACCAGCACGGCCGCGATCCCGCCGATCAGCGCGAACGGCAGATTGCACAAGGTCAGCAAGACATGCCGGAGGCTGCCGATCGCCAGATAGATGAGGATCAGCACGCCCATGCCGGCCAGCACCGAATGCACGATCAAGTCCTCGCGCGCCTTCGCCTGTTCGACCGCCGAGCCGGCAAATTCGATATAGCTGTCGCCGGTTTCGGGCAGATCCTTCGCAATGCGGGCTTTAAGATCGGCCATGAACGCATCCAGATCCCTGTTCTGCACGTTGCAGGTAACCGTCTGCCGCCGCTGCGCGCCTTCGTGCAGAATATTGTAGCGCGTCAGGGTATTGCGGATGTTCGTAACCTGCGCCAAGGTGATCAATTTTCCTTCCTGCGTCCGGATCGGCAATTCGGCGAGTGCTTCGGGCCGTTCGCGCAGACTCGGCGACAACGCCACCGCGATATTGAATATCCGGTTACCTTCGAGTTTCCGGCCGGTAATCTGCGTTTCATAGGCGATCCGCAAGCTGTCGAGCACGGCCTTCGGCGTGACTCCCCAGAATTTGAGCTGATCGAGATTCATTTCGATCCGGATCTGTGGCGCGCCGGGCGGGGAACGCACCTGCACGTCCGCAGCGCCATCGATATTCTGCAGCAAAGCGGCCAGCCGCCGGGCTTTTTCGTCGAGCCTATTCAGATCATTACCGTAGATATTCACCGCCACCGGCGCGGTATAGCCGGAAATCGTTTCATCGATTCGCTCGGTCAGAAAGGTGTTCGCCTCGTATGAGATACCCGGAAAATCGTCCAGAATCTCGCGGATGCGTTCCAGAATCTCTCCCTGCTCGGAACCTGACATCGGATTCAGACGGACTTCATATTCGCTGTAATGGCTGCCGTAGGTGTCGGCGCCGCGCTCGGCGCGTCCGGCCCATTGCGACATCGATTCGACGCCGGAAATTTGCAGGATTTGCCGGGTCAATTGCGTGCCGATGCGGATCGATTCCTGCAAGGACGTACCGGGCAGACTGCTGGTATGCACGATGAAATGACCTTCGCGCAGCTCGGGCAGAAACTGGCTTTTCAGCGTGGTAAACGCAAGCAGCCCCGCCAGACAAATGAACAGGCCGCAGCCGGCAACGACAGTGAAGCGGCGGTACACTATCCCGAGCAGTGACTGATATCCAGGCTTCAAGCGCCTGATCAACGGCGGATCCTGCATCGTATCGAATGACCGGCCGAGCAACAGATAACACAGCGCCGGCGTCAGCGTTAACGCGACAAAAAGCGAAGCGAGAATCGCCAGGATGTAGGAGTAGCCGAGCGGCGCAAACAGGCGGCCCGCCACGCCGGGCAAGGTCAACAACGGTACGAACACCAGCGCCACGATAAAGCTCGCATACACGACCGAGCCGCGCACTTCGAGCGACGCCCCATAAACGATCTCGGATACCGGCTGTGGCGCAGGCAAAAGGCGGTTTTCGCGCAGGCGGCGGAAAATATTTTCGGTATCGATAATCGCATCGTCGACCACTTCGCCGAGCGCGATTGCGAGCCCGCCGAGCACCATGATATTCAGATTCACGCCCGCTTCGAGCAGCACGATCACCGCACCGACCAGAGAAACCGGAATCGCCAGCGCCGAAATGAAGGCGGTACGGAAATTATACAGAAATAGGTACAGAATGATCACCACGAACAGACCGCCAATCAGCAGGTGGCCGGACAGATTCGAAACCGACCGTTCGATATAATCGGCGGGCCGGAACAGATGCGGATAAAAAGTGATGTCCTGCTGTTTGAACAGGCGGTCGAATTCGGTCAAGACCTGCTCGACCTGACGGGACACCGACAGCGTATTGGCACCGTACTGCCCGATCACCATCATCACGATACCCGCTTTGCCGCCGATCTGCGCCGCGCCGATCGGCGGCTCCGGTGCGTAGGCGATCGCCGCCGCATCGCCGAGCGTGACGTTCATGCCCTTGTCGCGCTTCACGATGATCTTAGCGAGCTGCTCCGGCGTGGCCGCAGCCCCTGCCGTCTGCAAGGTGAAGCGCTGGTTCCGGTTTTCGATAAAACCGCCGCCCTGAATCACACCTGCCTGGGAAGCCGCCAGAGTAATGTCCTCGAGCGACAGATTGAATTTGCGCAATCGCTTGGGGTCGACCTGAACCTGCAATTGCTTGATGTCTCCGCCGAACACATTCACGTCCGCGACGCCGGGCACCGCAAGCAGGCGCGGCACGAGCGTCCAGTCGACCAGGCTGCGGAGTGCCATCAAATTCTGCCGGTCAGACGTCAGTCCCAGCGTCAGCACGGTCGCCGAGGAGGACGACAGCGGCACCGCGACTGGAATCACGCCGGGAGGCAATCGGGGGGGCAGTTCGGCCAGACGCTCACCGACCAGTTGCCGGTTGCGGTAGATGTCGGTCTTTTCGGCGAAATTGACCGTTACGATCGATAACCCCTGGATCGACTCGGAGCGGACCGTTTCGAGCCCGATCAGCCCGCTGACCGCCATCTCGACCGGCTGCGTGACCAGAATTTCGACCTGCTCAGCGGCCAGCCCCGGCGCTTCGGTTTGAATGATCACCCGTTTGGGCGAAAACTCGGGAAAGATGTCGAGCCCCGCGGTTACGAAACGGTAGCCGCCGTAGCAGAGTATCATCACGGCGATCGCAATCACGACGCCGTGAAAACGGATCGAAAAGCGGACGAGCGCTGCCAGCATGCGTTTCCGCCGTGCTTAGGGTGTAATCGCGTCTAAACCGAAGCGCTTGCGGAAGTTTTGTTACGGAAACCCTTCCAGACCTGATGCACGATCGGCAGCAGCGAGATCGCCACAATGCTTAAAATCACCAGTTCGAAGTTCTTCTGTACGATCTCCAGATTACCGAACTGGTAGCCTAAAGTGGTCAAGCCGCCGACCCAGAGTATCGCGCCGCCGATGCAAAAGCCGATGTAACGCGCATAGCGCATATTGCCTGCACCGGCCACAAAAGGTGCGACGGTCCGGATCAGCGGAACGAAACGCGCAATAATCACCGTACGTCCGCCGTATTGATCGTAGTAGGCTTCGGTACGCTCGATATACTCGCGCTTGAAGAAGCCGATTTTTTCTCTGGCCTTGATTTTTTTGCCGAGAAAGCGGCCTACCAGGTAATTCACATTGTCGCCGGTCAGCGCGGCCGCGATCAACAGCGCGATCAGGACATGAATGTCCAGTTGCCCGGTGCTGGCGGTCAGAGCGCCCGCCGCAAACAGCAATGAATCGCCCGGCAGCCAGGGCATCACGACCAGCCCGGTTTCGCAGAACACGATCAGGAACAGGATCGTATAGGTCAGCGTACCGTAATGTGCAAAAATATCCGCAAGATGCGCGTTGATATGCAGAAAAAAGTCGAGAATTTGAGTCAGTATTTCCATGAACGAAAAAGTATCTGGTTTAGGCAAAACAAGTCAGTCAACTGCAAACTTGCGATCAACGCCGCTATCGGTAGCGGGCTGGAATTTTAGCATTAACCCTGCCGGCGTAGGCGGATGAAAAAAACAGCTTATTGATGCGGCTGGATAACATTATATAGAATGATCTACTCGATCCCCGAACTGATAAGGCAGCCTAAGACCATGTTAAAACAAATCAAAGATTCGCCCAGACTGGAGCAGCTCAAAAAAAGCCATCCGAATGCGAACGCAATTGTGATCATTTTCGCGATCGTGATGTTATGGCGAGGCGTCTGGGGATTGCTCGATACCTACCTATTCCCCGGTTCGCCGACTTTCAGTTATCTGGTCTGCATCGGCCTGGGTGCCGTGATTCTGTATCTGGACAATTTCAGCATCGACAATCTGAAGCGGTAAGACCAATTCCTGAGCGACGTAGAGGTAGCGATGAGAGATTATCCCTCGATTTCGCTACATTCCATCGAGGTTATGTTCAAGATCAGGTCCTCATCAATCCATCCAGCGTCAGTCCACAGCTCGGCGCGAATGCCTGCATGAAAAACACCACTTCCGGCTGCCGGTAGCCGGCTATCGTTTTAGCCAGTTCCTGCGCGGCGGTCTCGAACTCGGTATTGCCAGCCTTCATCTCTGCCTGGCACTTCAGGTAAGCCGAAATTTTGTCGGCCGCCTTGATGATCCGGACATGCTCTTCGGGCATCCGGTCATGATAAATCAGCCCCTCGAAATCGGACTGCAACTCGGGCGGCAGCAGTTTCAGCAATTCCTTCTCGGCCTGCTGTTCGATCTGCTTGTAGGCGACATTGATCGCGTCGGAATGGTATTTGATCGGCGTCGGCAGATCCCCGGTGATTACCTCGGTAATGTCGTGGTAGAGGGCCGCGGTTGCGATCGCGTTCGCATCCAGATTACCGCCGTAATAACGGTTCTTAATCAACGCCAGGGTATGCGCGATCACCGACACTTCCCAACTATGCTCCATCACGTTTTCTTCATGCGCATTACGCTTCAGACCCCAGCGCTTGATCCACCGGAGCCGCGACAGATATGCATAGAACGGCGTCGAAACCAAAATTTTTCCCGCCCCGTCAGCCATCAAAATTCTTCGATAAACGTATATTCGATCGGAGTCTGCACATAATGCTTGTTTTCATCCCAGAAATAGTAATAGCCTTTCTCGGTCGAGGTCACTTTGTCATTTTTGACGATCCAGGTTTTTTCGGTCTTGCCGTTCGCAAAAGTCACCTTGTAATTACCGTCCAGAAGCTCGACCGCCTTGCGCGACATCTGATTGAACCAATCTTGCGAACAACCGGTTAACAAGATAAACAAAGAAAATAAACCAATCTTTTTCATGCTGTCCTTTAAACATTCACCCTGCCAATTCAGGTTTTGGTGATTAAATATATCATTTTGATCCAGACATAACATCATGCAGATTCAGTGGTACCCCGGTCACATGCATAAGGCCGGCAAGGAAATTAAGGAAATTTTGCCGAAAACCGACATCGTGATCGAAATTCTCGACGCCCGCATCCCGTTCAGCAGCGCCAATCCGCTGCTTGCGCAATTGCGCGGCGACAAGCCCTGCCTGAAGGTGCTGAACAAAACCGATCTGGCCGATCCGGAACTGACCGCCGACTGGCAGGCCTATCTGGAGCAGGAGCATGGCGTCAAAACGCTTGCCCTGACCAGCCGGGAGCCCGAAAAAGTGCGCAAGATACCGGAACTGTGCCGGAAAATGCTGGCCGATCAGCTGCAAAGCGACCGGATCGTGCACGCGCTGATCATGGGCATCCCGAACGTCGGCAAATCGACCCTGATCAATATCCTAGCCGGGCGGACGGTCGCGAAAACCGGCAATGAGCCGGCCGTGACCAAGACGCAGCAGCGCATCTCGATCGGGAATAACGTCGTGCTGCTCGACACGCCAGGCATGCTCTGGCCGAACATCGAAAACAATAACAGCGGCTATCGGCTCGCCGCAACCGGCGCAATCAAAGACACCGCCCTGAATCATGAAGAAATCGCCACCTATATTGCCGGCTATCTCGGTCAGCACTATCCCGCTTGTCTGCATGACCGCTTTCAGTTACAGCAAATCCCGGAATCCGAGGATGCGGTGCTGGAAGCGATCGGCAAAAAACGCGGTTGTTTGCGCGCCGGCGGGCGCGTGGAACTGGACAAGGCGGCTAAAATCCTGCTCAACGAGTTACGCAGCGGTTCATTGGGCAGGATCAGCCTTGAAACGCCAGCGATGATGGAGCAGGAACTGGCCGAAGTGGCCGTGATTCGCGAGCAGAAGGCCGAAAGAAAACGTTTGCGCAAGCAGAAGAGTGGACAAGATTAAACGCGAATCAAGCACAATGGCGATTCTTGCCCACTGTCTAAATAAACCATTTGCCTTCGCCATAAATTTTCAAACCAAAGTATCAATTAGCCTGGATTAACCAAAGCTTCACTGCAAGCCCATCAATTCTTTATTTTATAACATCGTTCCTGATTCTCAATGTCTGCTTTTTGAGGCCCTTTTGGGGGTTTATGCACCAAATGAAAGATAAGACTAAGAGTTTAACATTGAGAATAGAAACTCCAATTTCTATAATATTTCCCTTTAATTAAATACATTAATAATTCGAAATCTTTATAATACTGATAGGTAATTGTACGAATAGTTTTCAGGTTTCTCCTGTGATTAAATAGTTATTTATAATGATTTTATTAAGAGAACGAAATGATTAATCATAAGACAATCGCCTTGACCTTGTTAATCTTGTCGTTGCCCGCAACCACTGTTGCTGCACCTGTCGTGTATGAAACATCGGGGGCAAGCCCAGCCGATATCCAAGCTACAGTCGATAATTTCAGGAATTTCCTGGGTAACCTTAACCCTAACGTGCTTGGTTCATTCCCTGATGGTCGCCGGGAGATCAACTGGGATGGAGTCCCAGATGCCTTTTCAGCACCGAATAATCTCCCGGCCAACTTCTTTAACTCCACCTCCCCCCGCGGTGTCGTTTTCTTCACCCCAGGGACAGGTTTTCAGGTGAGCGCAGATAGCGCCAACCCGACGAGCACCCCGGTGCGGTTTGGCAATATTCACCGCACCCTTCCCAAGCTCTTCAGTACCTTCAGTCCCGAACGGCTTTTCACCGCGTTGAACAGTAATATCACAGAGGTACTCTTTTTTGTACCGGGTAGCTCCACGGGTGCCACGGTGAACGGCTTTGGCGCGGTCTTCACCGATGTTAATCGTCGAGATAGCACCAAAATTGAGTATTTCGACGTCAATGGTGCATTGCTCTTTAGCCGGACTGTCTTGCAAGGACCCACGAAACGCGGCAGCCTCTCATTCCTAGGAGTAAGGTTTGATAATGCCAGCGAACGCGTCTTTTTGGTGAGAATCACTAGCGGGAACCGCGTCTTGAAAACACCCTCCAAAGACGTTGTCGTGATGGACGACTTCATTTACGGTGAGCCGCAGCCCCTCTTACCCTAAGCCCTTCGGCAGCATGCCTAATCTTCGCATGAAGTGGGGCGCGCCTTAATCGTCGCGCTCCTCCCATGATGTTGTTGATTCTGTTTCAGAATGTATTTATCTGAATATCCGAAATGGGTCCAGCAGCATAGGTCAGAATAGCGAAGCGTATTACGCCGAATGTGAAGCTAAAAATCCTGCGGTGCAATACGCTTTGCTATTGATATCCTATGGATTGCGCCCTATCGTGTTGTCGAGCGTAACTACAATTAAGTTCGTCACGGCACCCTGTCCATTCTGACTGGCATCATCTGCATTCGGGGCATGTCGTCTTCGCCCTTGTCGAAGACCGATACCGGAGCTTCGAATTCATTGCGCTGATTAAGGAAATTTGACCACTGCTATCCGCGCCAGAGGGCGATTATTCGACTGGTGCTCGACAATCATTCGTCATATATTTCGAAGAAAACCCTGGCTTTTCTCGCCACGCATCCGTCCCGGACGATTTGATTATGTTCATACGCCCAAATTAGGGTTCTTGATTGAATCTAATCGAGTGCTGCCTCTCTCAAAAATGGCCCGAACATTCCTACGCCATATCAAAGGGATCGATGAAATAGATCAGTTTCCCGCCGTGTTTCAATGGAACAAATTTGACATCGGGATTGGGTTTGTATTTATTTAATGGAACGAACTACTAGTTTGCACTCCATCGGTGCAGGGTACACCTGGGTCCGGAGAAATACAGGGATAGGCTTCGGGAGTTTGCTGGTCATTCTCTAAGATCATTCCCATCATATCCTCTACTGCAATAGGAATTTTTTCGGGAGGAATTCCTGCTTCTTCTAACGATTTACTAATATCATTTTCTATTAACTGAGGTGATGGTTCTATCGCAGAGCTTTCCAATGCAACACCTAACTGAAAGGAATAAGACTCTTCTTGAAAAGAATAAGACTCGCTCAAGCTTTCGTTATAAGAAGCAATAACGTCTATCATGTCATCAGGAAAATCTTGGGTTGGATCGCGGTCGAGGCTGTTACTGAAATGATTCATGCGGCTGTCTTCGCTCTTTGCGATAACCTCGCACTCATTAGTAAACGGAGTCCGCTGCTCTAACTTGCTCCGAATCTCTGCCCCTTTAGGCTTCTCTTGACCATCTGATTGCTGGTTATTGAGCCAATTTTGCCCTATCCATACGCCTATTAGGAAGACCAGCGACAATAGGATTATGTTGCGAAGAGCAGCGGACAAAAGCATATATTTCAATATTATTAGAAGAAAGAATCCCGGAATAGAGTGGTGATAGCTCCACCATTGCGGATAGTGCCTGTCGTGCCACAGGCCCCAGCGTTTCCTATAGCTCTAACTGTGAAGTTTCCAACCCAGGCTGAATTCAAATCATCAATTATCTGAGCGTTAGTGGTCGTAAATCGATAATAGAAAGTTGGCAATACAGCGGGTGGGGCTAAGTCAAAGATATGAGCCCCAGCACCGCTCACTTCAGAACGGACAACGTGAAGTCTCGCCTGATCACAAACAGCATGCGCAGGATTAGCAAAGGAGAATATTAGGGCTAATGGAGTCAGGATTGACAATAAAACCTTTTTCATAAGACACCTCAAATGTGTAATCGCCTCCTGCAAAAAAACAGTGGCTACGATTAATGTTCTCCCCAGCAGGGGAGCATCATATGGTCTTTGCGCTAAGGTAGTTAGAAATGATTGACAGTAAAACCGAAATGGATTTTGTCAAAGTTCCTTACAAATTAACCACGGAGACAATTTACTCATGTTATTGGTTGGATTTCTATTCGTGCCATTACTGTCTAATTCAGCAATTTTAGGCCAGTTACCCGGAAGTTTATTGAATGAGTTACGCTTGAGCGTAGGAAAACAATTTGATACTGTGCAGCAGTTAATAACATAACTCATGGACTTTTATTATGATTGGCACAATTACCGCGCTCCTGATCGCCTACTGGTTTTACAAAAGTGCCGAAGCGGTCGGCAAGAACCCGTTATTTTCAGCCGGCTTGGGTTTCCTGTCCTATCTGATTCCCTGCATTGTCTGGACCCTTACCGTAACCCCGGGCCTGCGTGATGCAGTGGAACATAATCCTGGCACTCTGTCCGGCTTGTTCGTCAATTACGCTTATATCCTGGTGGGCATAGGCTGCGCCATCGGGTTCAAATTCCTGCATTTCAAACAAGCAAAACCGTAAAAAGCTTCAGGCATCGGATGAAAAGTGTTCGTACCCATTTAAGCTAAATAGCCCTGCTTAAACGACACGTCGAGCGAGTAGAGCTTCAACGCGATACGGAGTGAGTCAGAGGGCGTTACCCTATACCGCAATAACCTTCGTCCCTCCGGCGGATTACGCTACCGCTAGTGCGCCGTATATCGCTACCTAGACAACAAGGTTAAAGTCAGTTAAATTGGTTTTCCATTCCGGAATTTCCAATAAGAGGTAGAACGGCCATGTTTACAAAACCATCCCCATCCGTGCTTGTTGCCTTAAACCTGTTCCTGACCGCCTGCTCAACCGTGTCGGTTACCACCGACTACGATCATTCGACTTCATTCGAGCAATACCGGACTTATGCTTTAGCGCCTTCCAACGAAAAAATTCCGCTGTCACCTTCAGCAGAAGCAGCACTCCGCGACTCTCTCCGCATAAACCTTGCGACACACAACATTACTGAAGTTGCCAAAGATGCCGATCTTCATGTGGTTAGCCATATATCCACCAAAGAAAAAGTGGTCGTTTATCCAGGCGATTTAGCTTATCGCGGAATGCCCTATGCCTATGGACGGTACGGTTATTGGTCGATGGATCCACTTACCGTACCTGATGTATCGCAATATACCGAGGGGACTCTGATACTAGATTTCGTGGATACAAAGACCCAGAAACTGGTGTTTCGGGGAGCAGGCACCGATATTGTCAGCGATCCGGAAACCAATGCAGAAAGTATTCGAGAAGCTGTAGAAAAAATCGTCCAAAAATTTCCCAAAACTGTCTCGCATTGAATCTGAACCGCTCAATGCATAAGCCAAGTAGGCTACGCATTGCGTCCCTTTTTGGAGCTTAATTCACCGAAATGATGTGTAAAGGGACGCGATGCGTAGCCTATGATAATTTGATAATCCAAAGCGCATTAGGCGTTGGCTGCAATGCGCCCTATAGTGTTTAAAGCCGAAGCAGCCAGTATTTCCGTTCGGGATACAGAGAATCATGAACTGGTAATTCCAAAAACCGAGTTTGGCATAAAGTGCCTTCATCGGTTCGCTCGCTATGGAAGTCCGGCCGATGCGATAAGCAAACCCTTCACGTCGCAGCCGGTCAATCTGGCTGGCCGTCAAAGTGAAGGCAATATTCCGCCTTCTGTAAGCCGGATCGACACAGAGCGTGTCGCCGTAAAATATCCGTTCCCCTGCTTCAAACAACTCATCAAGCGCCCCGCTGCCGGAGATAGCGCCAAGCGTCAGATCGCGGGGGTCGTCGCTCTGCCGGAATATTTCGTATCCCAGCGTGTAGCCGATCGTTTCGCTCGTAACTTTCGCTTTGGCGATCAAGGCCATGGCATTGCGTCGCATCAAATCCGCGCCCAAGCCGAAATGGAGCCGGGGCTTTTCCAGATCGTCGTTCCAGGGCGGCTCCCGGAAGGCGTGATAGGCGAGATCGGCCATTCGCTCGATCAAAGCGCCTGTTGTGTCGAGTCTCAATGTGTCGGCTGTAATGTTTTCGAGGATCACATCGTTCGGATCGATCGTCGCGGAAGTGTCGTTCATGGGCGCGTTGAAGGTTAGAATTGGATTCGAGTCCGTTCCTGGCCACAGTCTACAAAAATCCTCAAGGAATTTGGAGTTTATCCTGTAAAATTAACAAGCTAAACCTCGAACTCCGCTTTATCCTCACGTTTCATGCTGAAAACTCTCACGGCTCTCATTTTATTCTGGCTAAGCCAGATTCCAACCATATCGTCAGCTAACGCGGAACCGCCGCCCCCGCTCGACTCCGCCGAACTGGAACGGCAAATCCATGAACAAATTAATCGGGAACGGCGAAACCGCGGGCTGACGCCTCTCGACGACGATGAACGGCTCATAGCAATCGCGCGCAATCATAGTCTCGACATGGCGCATCATCATTTTTTTAACCATGTGAATCTGCGAGGGGAATATCCTTCGGATCGAGCCAGACGTCTAGGATGGAATCAACAAAAGCAGATCGATTCACGAACCTTTGCTTCCGGTGTAGCCGAAAATATTTTTCTGACCCGTCTTTACGACAAGATCTATACCATCAAACAAAACGGCATTCCGATTAAAAAGGAGTACGAGTGGCTAGACATGAATCGGCTTGCCAGAACGATCGTCCAGGGGTGGCTGAACAGCCCGCATCACCGTAAGGTGATGCTGTCGCCGCAATATGATCGGCAAGGGATCGGCGTCGTGGTGTCAGGCTACGATGTTTATGTGACCGAGAATTTGTTTTAACACGGTCGAGATAGCCACAACTTTTTGACGGGTTACGGTGCGAGGATAGTTTTATTACATCAAAAAAGATCCAGTTTCTGCAGAAGGTAATCAGCCTTTATTCCTGACAAAATCACGAACTGCACGACAACATTGAACACCCCGCCCGGCTGCGCGCCCAGTCAGGGCGTTTCGCCGCATAATATTCTCTTTCCGGCTGTTCGTCATAAGGACGGCGGCATAAGTCGAGCAATTCGTTCACCATCGCAAAATCACCCTTCTCCGCCTTGTCGATCGCCAGTTGCGACAGATAATTGCGTAGCACATATTTCGGATTGACTGCGTTCATGCGGCTGCGCCGCACCGTATCGGCAAGCCCGTCCTGCCTGAGACGCTCGCGGTAATGGCCGAGCCAGACGGATCGCCTTTCCCGGTATTCGGAGGTTAATTGCTCCGGCAGATAATAACAATCTTCCAATAGCCCGGTTATTTGCGTTTCCCAGCCGGCGTTATCGGGACCTGTGTCCAGACTCGCAAGCTTACGGAAAAACAGCGTAATATCCGTTTCAACCTTTTGCAGCAGCATCAGCAGTTCGAGGATCAAATCCTCATCGACATCTGGACGATAGGCGATCAAACCGAGCTTGTCGGACATCATCCGCTGCCATTCACGATCAAAGGTTTCGGCATAGGCGCTCATGCCCGCCTGCAGCGGCTCAGCCGCGCCGAACACAGGGTACACCGCATTCGCCAATTGTCCGAGGTTCCAATAGGCAATTTGCGGTTGCTGGCCGAAACGGTAGCGGCGCTGCTCGGCGTCGGTCGTGTTCGGCGTCCAGTGCGGATCGTAATTGTCCAGCCAGCCATAAGGACCGTAGTCGATCGTCAGCCCCAGAATCGACATATTATCGGTATTCATCACGCCGTGCACGAAACCTACCCGTTGCCAGTGCACGACCATCTCCGCGGTCTTGCGGCACACTTCCAGAAACCAGTCGGCATACACAGCTGGCGACGGCTCGCCGAGATGCGGGAAATCGACCCGAATCGTATAGTCGACAAACCGGCGCAAGAGATCGGTTTCGCCGCGCGCGGCCAGAATCTGAAAATTGCCGAAACGAATGAATGAGGGAGCAACGCGGCAGACGATCGCGCCCGGCTCGGGCCTCGGGTTGCCATTGTAGAACATGTCGCGGATCACCGTTTCGCCGGTCAGCACCACGCTCAGGGCGCGCGTGGTCGGCACGCCGAGGTGATGCATTGCCTCGCTGCACAAAAATTCCCGGATGGAGGAGCGAAGCACCGCCAGTCCGTCCGCATTGCGCGAATAAGGCGTGGGTCCCGCCCCTTTGAGCTGCAGGACCCAGCGCTCGCCGCGCTGATTGATCACCTCCCCAAGATTGATCGCGCGCCCGTCGCCGAGCTGGCCTGCCCAGAAGCCGAACTGATGGCCGCCGTAGCACATCGCGAAAGGCTCCATGCCCCGCGCCAACCGATTGCCCGCAAACACCTGGGTAAAATCTTCGGAATTGCAGAGCTCGGGAGACAAGTCCAGTAAATCGGCTACTTCTTTCGAATAAGCGACCAGTTGCGGAGCCGCAACCTTGGTCGGGTTTACCCGCGAATAACAGGCGTTCTCAACCTGGCGACGGTAATTGGCCGTTTCGGGATCCCCGGGCAGTTCGCGAATGAAGCGGTTGTCGAAGACCAGGTCGTCGAGACTAGGAAGCAGTTTTGAAGGAGTCATGAATATAAGACAGCCTGTAAAATTTGGCGTTCTTTAATTCTGACTTTTTTACTAGGAAATTGTCAAGTTTTCTCCGAACGGCTATTTTGCCTGACACAGAACCGCCACAACCGTGGAATGACTCGATGTAGAGAAATTTATTATCTACCCAAAAAAAAGATAGCCGCTGATGCGGCTATCCATATGAAAAGAGAATGAGAAACTCTATCTCTTAAACACGAAAATGGACTTTAATAACAGGGGGGAATTAATTATGTCCCGGGCCGTGCTCATCTTCCAGCTCAGTCTCCGAGCAATCGTTACCGCCGACATTATCGTCATCCAGGCAATTGTCTTTGCCCTTACCTCCGCTAATAATATCGTCACTATCACCACCATCTAAATCGTCTTTGCCATTTTCACCATGTAAATTATCGATATCGGGGCCACCCAACAATTGATCCTTGCCATTGCCTCCATAAAGATGATCTTCATCGGAATTTAAAACATCATCATCATTGAAAGCGTCATCGTTATTGCCAGGGTCCTGATCATAGGCAAAATTATCGTCTAGATAACCCGATAAAAAATCATTACCATTGCCGCCGTAAATTGAATCATTGCCTAGATCGCCGAATAATCTGTCATTGCCATTATTGCCATGAATCTCGTCGTTGCCTTCCCTGCCATCGATAATATCGTTGCCGTTATTGCCACAAATAATGTCGTTGCCGGGTGTCCCTTCAATAATATTGGTGCCATTGCTGCCGATAATAATTTGCCTGGGAACGGCGCCTTCCACAACAAATTCGCATACGCTAAAGTCTTTATTGCATCTTTCGAAGGAATCGTCAGTAGGGTCGGGAGTACCATTGTCATCAAAACGCGTGTTCGGCATTTTTTTGGTCAATACCAAAGCCGAAGGATCTTCAACATACTCCTTTGGACAAAATTTTACCGATTGTGGGCTGGCAGCCTTCTCAGATTTGGCCCATACGGCCTCACCCAATGACAAACCGCCAAGGCATAGCCATATCCCGGTGTAAATCAGTTTTTTATTCATTATTGTGTCCTTATTACAAATATTTAAACTTCAAAATCGAAGAAAAGCCCAAAAGCGATAAAGCTTTACAGACACTTCACCGAAACCCTACACTGATTCTCAAAAATTTACTGTGACGGAAACTAAAATCACATAATTTATTTCATTTTATTCCAATCCAAAACTCTCAGCCAGATTGTTTTAGTAGAGAAAGACAAGACTCACTGATCGCCCGTTCGCCCGATCACGCGCCTGACAAGACACAGCCGTCTCTGGGATTCGCCCGGACCAGAGGATCTAGCCCCACAAAAAAGAATAGCCGCATTAGCGGCTATTCTTAATTATGGTTTTTGACTGGGAAAGATCAGATAACAAAAAATTCAAAAAGACTTTGCGTTAACGACTTAATTTTATTTTTTGCCGCCCTTATTTCCACCATTTTTACCGCCGTTCTTAGCGCTGTTCTTACCTTTCGGTTGAATTGCAGGGCAATCGCCAGCATCAAGGTCTGTACAGAAGTCCTTGCCTTTTCCGATGCTAATCGTATCCGCACCATCGCTGCCATTTAGAGCATCCTTACCATTGCCGCCATCGAGTTCATCATTTCCGCCATCGCCGGTAAGCGCATCATTCCCGTTACCGCCGCTCATCACATCATGGTTCGGACCGCCGAATAACGCATCTGTGCCGTTGCCGCCTTCAAGCAGATCCTCGTCGTCAAGGATATCAGCATCATTAACACCGTCTCCATTCAAATCTTCTACGCCATCCAGATCGTTGCTAGCATCCTGATCATAGCCATACAGCCAATCGCTGCCGTTCCCTCCATAAACGTTATCGTTACCAGGACCGCCGATCACAACGTCATTGCCATTGCCGCCCTGAACGTCGTCGTCCCCTTCGCCCCCGTCAATAAAATCGTTGCCGCTCTGTCCGCAAATTTGATCATCGCCGCTGGTACCTATAATTCCATCAGCGCGATTGGTGCCCATGATGTTCAAGCCGGTATAGGTATACAATCGAGGAAGAGGAAGAAGGGTAACCGGATCTACAAGAGGAAGGCCCGTATTTGGATCTAAAGCAGGAACAGGCTTCCTGGTGAGCGGATCAATAAAGGGCGTTCCGGTCCCGCTGAGTGTTGTGTCTACCGCCAACGGAGCCGGTCCAATCGGGTCGCAGCCAGCCGGATCATAATCAGCGGTATCGCAAATCTCGTAGAAATCGTCGAGCGGATCGCTTAGATTAAGTCCAGCGTTGACATGACCATAAGGTTGTTCTTTGGTCAATAAAACAGCACCTTCGACCCCGAACCAGCATTTTTTTACGGACTGCTTATTGGCGCTATCAGAATCCGCCCAGGCTGAAGTTGTTAACCCCAAGCCGCCCAGACACAGCCATATTCCGGTATAAATCAGTTTTTTATTCATTCTTATATGCTCATTGCAAATATTAAAAATTTCCCATCGAAAAAAGCCTTCCAGTCCTCTAGGCCAAAAAATACTTCGGGAGGTCAAATTACACTTATTTTCTTAAAATTACTGTGACTGAATACGGAATATTAATAATTAATTAAAAATACTATTTTTCCTAATATAAATTTCTTAGCCAGCAATTAAAGAACGCGTCAAATATCTGGCGCTTACGTCTTAAACCTCTGATTCATTAATAACTATTCGCCAACCAGTTTACTTAAAAAAGGTTATTTTTTAATCCCGATTTAATCTTTACGGGGTATGCTCAATCATGTACTCAACAACAACATCTATTACTTGTTATTCAAGTTTAAAAAACTGTCATGTTCATATCCCCCTACTCACCCAGTCGCCGCGCTTCACCGCTCCTGATTGCCATCCTCGGCAGCACCCTGAGCGGCTGTCAAACGCTGTCTTCCTGGTTTCCTTCCAGTGACGCTCCTACCGTCAGCACAACGGCAACCAACCGCCCGGAAATCAGCACTATCGCCAGCCATGAGTTTGATCTGGCGTCCGACCAGGGCATGGTCGGCACGCTCGCTGCGATCGACACGCAGCCGAACGACACGCTGTCCGACCTCGCCCGGCATTACGGCTTGGGCTTTAATGATATAACCATTGCGAACAAGGGGATAAAACCCTGGACCCCACAAGCTGGCAGTCGCGTGCTGTTGCCGTTGGAGTTCATTGTGCCCGATGCGCCGCGCAAGGATATCGTGCTGAATCTCGCCAACATGCGTTTGTTTTATTATCCGAAGAAAGACCCGAATGTGTTATATACGTATCCGGTCGGCATTGGACGGCAAGGCTGGAGTTCACCGATTGGCGTAACGAACATCGTCGAAAAACAGACCAACCCGGTGTGGCATGTGCCGCCGTCGATCCTGCGCGAGCATGCAGAAAAAGGCGATATTCTGCCAGCAACCGTTCGTTCCGGCCCGGACAATCCGCTCGGTTATTTTGCAATGCGACTCGGATTTCCCAGCTATCTGATCCACGGCACTAACAAACCCTACGGCATCGGCATGCAGATCAGTCACGGCTGCATTCAGCTTTATCCTGAAAACATCGAATCATTGTTCAAAAAAGTCGAGGTCGGCACGAAGGTTCGTATCGTACATCAGCCTTATCTGGCCGCCTGGAAGCAGGATGAACTGTATATCGAAGCGCACGAACCGCTCGATAAATGGGCCGCAAGCAAAGCCAAGCTGAAGAAGCAGTTCCTCAAAAAGCTGAAGACACTGACTGCCGACAAAAATGCCGAAATCGACTGGGAAAGGGTGGAACAGGTGATCCAGCGCGCCGACGGCATCCCGACGCCAGTGCTGAAAAACAGCCCTAATCTTGCGACACTGTCACAACAGGCAATCCAGCTGGCGCACCCTGAACGCTTGTATGGACAACCCGAGGTTGCCGAACTCAAAGACAGCGACTGGTCGATGCGTGTGGCAACCTACAAAACCGAAACCGAGGCCGCGCAGCTTACCGCAATGCTGAATCATCAGGGACCGCCAATTCCGGCACGCAAAGTAAAATTAAACGATGAATACCAGGTGATCGCAGGCCCTTATAAGACCAAAAAGGACGTCAAAAAGGCCGCACAACGTTTGCTGATGGACTTTGAGCTGAAGGCTGAAACGATCAAACCGGGTCAACGTCCTGATTTAGCGAGTGCTTCCAATCTTGATCCTGAAAGTCCATTAAATTAGGGCAAAAACACGAACGGGGGGATCAAAAAAGCATATTTAGTATTTTATCCCCTCGGCAACTGCTCTGTCCCCAGACCACCCTCGTAGTGGCATCGCTCCAACTTCTGCATCCTTCAAGTTGCCGAGTTGCCAAGGATAGCGAGCTTTAATACTACCTCCCTGTAGTCTGGTTCCCGGCGCGAATCTGTCTGGAACAGATTTGCATTTACTCGAAGGGTGGTCAGACAGGATAGCCTGGCATGAATCCGCTTGCGCCCTTTAGAGTATGCCGGGATGACGACTTAACTTAACGGCATTGGTCCTTAAACGGACAACCGAAACTTTACTTTAAGCAGGGGCGCTTAGTGAGGGAAAGAGTGTGAAAAAGGGTTATTTTTTGCCGGACCTTCCGCCTTTGGATTCAGCTTTCGTTTGAGCTACCACATTGTCTCGCGGCAAGCTGGCAAATTCGAACAGAATCTCCAGTTCCTTCTCGGACAGTTCATAAAAGGAATGCGCCTTCAAACGTTCCGGCAACACGACCGGCCCGTAGCGCACCCGCATCAGCCGGCTCACGACCACCTGCTGCGACTCCCACAAGCGCCTGACCAAACGGTTGCGGCCTTCGCTAACCGTCACGTAGTACCATTTGTTCGCGCCCTCGCCGGCGTAAAAGCGGACATCGTTGAACTTGGCTAAACCGTCTTCGAGCTCGACGCCCTGTTTTAATTTTTCGATCGTCGCCTCGGACACATCGCCCAGGATGCGTACCGCGTATTCGCGTTCGATCTGGGTTTTCGGATGCATCAGCCGGTTGGCCAGTTCGCCGTTATTGGTAACCAGCAACAATCCGGAGGTATTGATATCGAGACGCCCGACCGCAATCCACCGCGCGGTCGTCAGTTTCGGCAATTGCGTAAAAATCACCGGCCGGCCTTCCGGGTCGCGGCGCGTTACGACCTCTCCGGTCGGCTTGTGGTAAAGCAACACACGGGTCGGCTGGCGGTCGAATTTCTGCCAATCCACATACCGACCGTTGATTTGCAGCGTGTCGCCACCTTGGAGGCGCGCGCCCAACGCCGCAACCGCGCCGTTGACCATCACCCGACCTTCCTCGATCCAACGCTCGATTTCCCGGCGCGAGCCCACACCGCCGCGCGCCAAAACTTTTTGAATGCGCTCGCCCGCGCCGCCATCCTGCGGAGCCACTGCGGTTATCGACCTGGCTTCAGACGCTGGTTTCCGAAGCGGTTTCGGCTGTCTCTTCACCGCTTTCGGCTGGGCATGATCCGGTTTCGGACGACTCTTCTCGAGTTTCGCGGGGTTCTTCTCGGGTTTCCTGTTTCTCACTGGCTTCCTGTTCAGGGGCTTCTTGGGTGACTTCCGGCGCCGGATCGAGCTCCTGTATCTGCTCCAACGTCGGCAATTCACTTAATAACTTGATATTGAAATAATCCAAAAACTGCTTGGTTGTGCCATATAAACCGGGTCGGCCCGGCACTTCCTTATGGGCGACCACCCGAATCCATTCGCGCTCGAGCAGCGTTTGAATGATCCCGGAGCTGACGCTGACGCCACGGATATCTTCGATGTCGCCGCGCGTAACCGGTTGCCGGAAAGCGATTATTGCGAGGGTTTCGAGCAAGGCGCGCGAGTATTTCGGCGGCTTTTCTTCGAACAGGCGCTGGACCCAGCGCGACAACTCCTGCCGAACCTGAAAGCGGTAGCCGCTCGCAACCTGTTTCAGTTCGATCGGACGGGACTGATAGTCTTCGATAACCGCTTCGACCGCCGCCTGAATCTCGGCAAGGTCCGGCTGCTCGATCTCGGGAAAGACCTGCTGGATATCCTTGCAGGTCATTGGCCGGTTCGCGGCAAATAAAATGGCTTCTACAATTGATTGAATTTCCATATTTTTAAGGCGTTTCAGCCCGGAGTCGCGGCGGCCGCGCCCCGGACTCTGATCTCGGCGAACGGTTCAAGTTGAATGATTTCAATTAATCCTTCCTTGGCGAGTTCGAGAATTGCAAGAAAAGCGACCAGCACGCCGGGCCGCCCCTCCACGCGAAGGAATATTTCGGTAAAGCGAAGGCTTTCTGCGCCTTTCAAATTGTCGAGAATGGTCGACATGCGTTCGCGGACCGACAACGGCTCCAGGGTTACATGGTGATGGCTGAACTGTTCGGCCCGCTTCAAAACCTGCTGAAGCGCAAGTAACATTTCCTTCATCGTGACATCGGGCAGTTTCTTTTCGAAAGTCAGGTTGGAAGTATCGGCAGCGCCGGTAAAAAGCTCGCGCTCCAACCTCGGCATTTTATCGATATCCTCGGCCGCCTTTTTAATGCACTCATATTCCTGCAAGCGGCGCATCAAGGTTGCCCGAGGATCTTCCTCGTCTTCTTCCGCTTCCAGGGGCCGGGGCAACAGCATCCGTGATTTGATTTCCGCGAGCAGCGCCGCCATTACCAGATATTCAGCCGCCAGTTCCAGGTTCATCTCGCTCATCATCTGAATGTACGAAATGTACTGATGCGTAACTTTGGCAATTGACACGTCGACAATGTCGAGGTTCTGCCGGCGGATCAGGTACAGCAATAAATCCAGAGGGCCCTCAAACAGTTCGAGAAACACCTCCAGCGCATTCGGCGGAATATAAAGGTCGTCCGGCAATTGCTCGATCGGCTCGCCATTGACAACCGCAATCACCGCCGCCCTCTCGGGCACGAAATCGTGGCTCAAGTCATTCATCGCTGAACCGTCGCGCGGTTTATCGGCAGAGGCATCAGATGCCGGCTAACGAAAAAAACAGCTGCTGTGCAATGTACATCGGATACTCCAGAATCGCATTCAAAATCCGCGTATAAAGCAGCACCAGCAGGATGATGAAACCGTAGCGCTCCAGGCGATTGTACTGCCACGCCCAGTAATGCGGCAAAATTCCGGTGATGATCCGACTGCCGTCTAGCGGCGGAATCGGCAACAGATTGATCAAAGCCAACACCAGGTTGATTGAAATGCCGGCAACGCCGCTATAGATTAACGGCAATGAAATCGCTTCGACTCCGATCGCTACCCCCAACCGCGCCAGCAGTGCCCAGCCGACCGCCATCAACAGATTGGAAACCGGTCCCGCCAGCGCAACCCAGGCCATATCCTTGCGCGGATTCTTGAAATTTCTCGCATCGACCGGCACCGGTTTGGCCCAGCCGAAAATGAAACCGGTACCGGTCAGCAGCAATAATCCCGGCAAAATCACCGTGCCGAACCAGTCGATATGCTTCATCGGGTTCAAGGTCAGTCGACCCTGCTGATAGGCCGTGTTATCGCCGCATTTTCTCGCCACCCAGCCGTGTGCGACCTCATGCACGGTGATCGCAAAAATTACCGGCAATATCCAGACCACGATCCGCTGAACCAGCGACAATTCATTCATCATATTCAGTATTCTCGGTTAATCCAGCATCGGCGCGATGCCGACGCCCTGCCGGACGATTTCGGGACCATTATTCGAAAACTCAATGATCGTGGTTTCTCGGTACTCAATAATGCCAGCGTCGATCACCAGTTCAAGCTCATGCTCCAGACGTTTACGAATATCGTAGGGATCGGTCAGAGGCTCATTCATGCCCGGCAGCATCAAAGTGGTCGAAAACAAAGGCTCTTCAAGCTCCGTGACCAGCATCAACGCAACCGGATGCTCAGGAATCCGGATGCCGACCGTTTTCTTTTTCGGATGCTGCAGACGGCGCGGCACCTCGCGTGTCGCATCCAGAATGAACGTAAACGGTCCCGGCGTCAGCGCTTTGATCATCCGGTAAGCGTCGTTGCCGATCTTGGTAAAATTGGAGACTTGCGCAAGGTCCTTACAAACCAGCGTAAAGTTATGTTTGTCATCCAGTTGGCGAATCCGGCGGATTTTGTCCAGGGCGGCCTTGTCGCCGATATGGCAGGCGAGCGCATACGAAGAATCGGTCGGATAAACGATCACGCCGCCTTTGCGGATAATCTCCACCGCGCGATGAATCAGACGCAACTGCGGATTTTCGGGGTGGATTTCAAAAAACTGGGCCATTTTTAAGCAAAACATCAAACAATGACGGCATTATAACGTAATAACGCCCCAAACCGTTGAATAGCGTATTAAAAAAATAGGAGAATTAAATAAATCAGGGCTCTTTACGAGACCTCAGTTTCCCCATTCAGCATTTGGCGCTAAGCGAGGAAATCGCTCGATGGGCGAAGGTATAATGACCAAAAATGTAGCTCTGTCAAAAAGGCTTTTCTGGATAAGGAGGAACTGTCCGGCGGCAAACCCGAAACACTTGAGGTTTGGTCACCGCTCCGACTCTTTCTTCGCCACCTTGTTGCGCAAATAAACCGGCTGCGCATCTTCGATATCGACAGCCAGACCCTGTGCAAAGCCGCGCGCACCCAAGCGGGCAATCGCTCCCGCACGGGGAAGATTGCCGGTTTCAATGAAGTCGATCTGTCCAGCCAATTTATCCGCCAGCACCGTCTGATATACCCCCCACCCGGTGCCGATACCGGCGCCGTAGACATCGGGAAATATAACCGATTCGGCCGGCATCACCTTTTCCTCGCCCAGTAGTTCGGCAAATCCGGAGGCATCTCGACGATAGACCGCAAAATAGATTTCGCCCATCCGGGCGTCCATCGCGGTAAAGGCGGTATCGCAGCGCTCGCCGTTCCGATCGAAAAACTCCTGCGCGACGGCCGCCAGCGTCGATACCGGCACGACTCGCAACTCACTGCCCAGAGCAATCCCATGAATAACACCGGTCGCGATCCTGACGCCGGTAAAGGAACCTGGCCCGCGGCCGAATGCCAGCGCATCAAGATCGGCAAGCTGCAATCCCGCTTCGCTCATCAACCCGTCGACCATCGGGAGAATCAGTTGAGCATGGTCTCTCGGCGATACCTGGTAACGCTCAATCACTTCACCGTCGAGATAAAGCGCGGCCGAGCACGCTTCGGTTGCGGTCTCCACCGCGAGTAATTTCATTTTCTATCCTTTTTTGTCATCTAAAATATTGATGCCGTTCTTGCGCTTCCGATGTAACGGGCATGAGATCAGATGTCCAATTCCAGGTCAGAGCGGGCGGTTGTACAGCAACTGTAAACAAAACCTGCGTTACGGGTCTTTTCATCAATTTCGCAGGCCGGATCAACATACACCTCACCTCGACATTTCATCTCGCACTCGCCACAACCACCCACGCGACAACTGTAATCCACTTCGATGCCGTGCGCTTCCGCCAACTCCAGCAGGGTAACATGCTCATCGGTATCTACGACTTTACCCGATTTGGTAAATTTGACCTTATGCAGCGGCTCCTTTAGATGCAGAGCCTTAACGGCATCATTCGATGACTGCGCCGAACGCCCGCTTCCGTAACTCTCGGTATGGAAACGCGACATATCGTACCCTATTTCGCGCAAAATCCCGTTAATGCTTTGGGAAAACGGCTCCGGCCCGCACAAAAACACATCACGTTCGAGAATGTCTGGCACAAACATCGCCAGCATATGACGATTAACGCGTCCGGTGAAGCCGCCCCAGAAATCCACTCCCTTCCATCGGGAGGTTACAGTAATTGCCGTTTGAAAACCGCTGCTCCTGGCCGACAGCATCTCGAATTCCTTACGAAAAATAATGTCTGACGGTGATTTAAAAGACGCCAGTAATTTGACGTCAATATCTGGAGCAGTATCGGCAATCCACCGGCACATCGATAAGATCGGCGTAATGCCGCTGCCGGCTCCAATAAATAATATTCGCCGTGAAGGAGAATCAAAACAGGTAAAGTGTCCCGTCGGGCCTTTTACACTCAATTCATCGCCCAATTTGACATGATCGCAAAACCAATTGGAAACCAAACCGCCAGGCACCCTTTTGATCGTAATTTCCAGTAAATGCGGTCTGGAAGGGCTGGACGACATGCTGTAGGAGCGCCTGACCTCCTCGCCGTTGATGCCCAGAATGAAGGTAATAAATTGCCCGGGCTTATAGGAGAAAAGTAACGGCTGCACACCTGCAGCTGCCATACGAAATGTCTTGGAATCGTGCGTTTCTTCGATAATATCGACGACTTTTAGCCGGGCAACGCCTCCGCTCCAAACTTTCAGATCCCCCCTGTCTTCGATCCGATTGACCAGTAAAGGGCTGGTTGGCGGCGGGGAGGTATTGTATAAAAACTCCGGAACGCCATCCAGTGCATACGCTTCAAGGCCTTCATCCACTGCATCCATAGGGCGTGGCACGTCCGCAATCGAAAACTCCAACCGGTAATCAGGCAAATCGACCTGGATGCCGTCATAAAGCGGAATTCGTTTCTTTAACGGCAATTTTTTCCGATTTACCAGAATACCGTTGTGGTCATCCAGATTTTCCAGGTAGAGCTTGCCATCGCAGTTGAATATGACCGCATGGAACATCGCCATTTTGTTCGATTCCAGTTGCAAATCGGCATCCGGATGGCGGCCTATCGTAGTGTCCCTGCCTAATTTTTGCGTCGAAATTTCGTAAATAACGTCGTCGCCTTTCAAGACCCGCACCAGATCGCCATTCCCCTGATTCGGTTTGACGCCGGTAAACAATTGATTCAGCCATAAAGCGCCAGCATCGCCGATTTTCCGACGATGCTTTTCAGTTAGATCGTTTTTCGTGCGACGTAATGATTGAGCCCGCTTGTGTCCGGAAAAGAATGCTTTTTGCCAAAACACATTGTCGTTAGTCTCAAAGTGATCTTTATCGATTATCATGCTTCCTCCCTTTGTAGGGTTTCTTCGAGATCGCGCTGCGGTTTGATTGGCGGAGTGCAATGCAACGACTGCCCCATACAGCTATACGGCACAGAAGCCTTCAGACAAATCAGCACATTCAGCACCGTCTCTTCCCGACTGCTCCCGTAGGTTTTGCCGTTCAGAAGCAAGGTTTTGACTTGATTCATACTCATGCCCGACTTTGGCTCCGCAGGAGAAACTCACGGACCTATCCGCTTAACGGTTCAATACGGCATCGCGCGTACTTTCGAGTATTGCCATCATTTCCTCAACCTGATCAGGAGGAATATCCAACTCGGTAACGGTTTCCCTAAAAATCTCGCAGACACGATCGAAATGCTGATCCGACAAGCCATATTTTTCGATCAAATGTTTGTGACTGTCTCTTAAATCCTGGGCGCTGTATTGATAAGGGCCGCCGAAGGCCATGGTCAGAAAAGATTTCTGTTTCAGACGCTGACTTTCCATATCCACATACTCAAAAAAGTGCCCTACTAGCTCATCCTGAAGCACTTTCCGATAAAAGATATCGGTGCATACTTCCAGTACTTTATCGCCTCCAATACGATAATAAAGTGGAATATTCATCAGCTCGAAATAGTCTCCACCTTTCGCCACCATATTATCGGTACCCCAATCGATTTTTTTATCCAGTTTTTTCATCAACGGAATATGTTTGGAGCACTGTATATAGGCCTCTTCAACTTCCACCACGATCCAGCGTTCGGGACATTTCTTGCCTTCCTGGCGAGTTTCCTCGATCACATCCTGGGGCAATTTATCCTGGTATTGAAGCAACTCCTCGTTGGCAACCACTCTGACTTTGCCGTTGACATGAAGCCCGACGGTATCGCGCGTGAAGTCGATCATCAGCAGGGCGATATGCGGATTTTCAATCATATTGCCGGTATTCGCGAATACGCCATTGCCGCGGTATTCAGGATATATCAGAAATTTGTCGCTCAACACCCGGATAAAGCCGGGCTTGCCGAATTTAGAGGTGCAGTCGCACTCGCCGTTACGGTCGGCCGAAGCGATAAACAGGAACTCCTGGCGCTTGATGAATTCCTGCATTTTCGGAGCCAGAAAATCCAGTACCTGCTTGTTATAGAAATTGTTGGCTCGGTCCCGCGTCTGCCATTTATCCTGGAGCAGATGTTCGGTGTCGCAACCCGGCAAAATATGCGGTTTTTTCTGAGTGATATGCCGATCGGATGCGGCATTTATATCAGCAATCAAGTCGGACTGGAGATTGCCTAAGCTTGACGAAGCCTCCGGTTTGGAGCGGCCTCGAAAAAATGCAAATTTTCGAGTATTCTCAGGAGACACAAGACGTTCGCCCGGTGCTTCCCCCATCCTTCTGGTCTCCTGTGTAGTCGATACATCCTTATGTTTAGCAGGTTCTTTCCCGGATTGCTTGGGGTTTTTCTTTCTAAAACTGAAGCGGCCCATTATATCTCCCTCCCCACTCAGATCAGTGGCTAATTATTTTGCTTTCCAGCGACAGGCTAAACGGCATTCTGTAATAAAAATGCCTCTCCTCTGAAAAAATGCCGTCCAAGACAAATCTATTATTATCTTTAAGGGAATTGTAACAAAATCCACTCAGGAACAATACTAAATTTTAAACCAAAAGAATACCAAGCAAACCCGCATTAACAGAAGCAAAACCGATACTGTTACTGAGGCTCCGCACTGCCCAGACCAACAGCCAATGCTATTTCTTTATATAGAATAATGGCATACAAGTTTTTCCTGCTTTTAGCTCCCTTTTTTCTTTCTGATGCGTAATAAAAACGGCGCCAGCATACCGATCAATATACTGAACAATACCATTCCAATATGCTGCCGATTCCAGTCAACCGGATACAAGTCGGCCCTGACCGGATCCGTCAACCCAGGAATGCTCGGCAGATCGCCATCGCCGCCGTCGACTTTCAATTGCGCCTTCATGCCTTTTTCCTGATGCTGCGGCAGTTCGCAGTGCACTAGATAAGTCTTTTTCCGGCTCGGCAGAATCAACGAAGCCTTCAACTGGCCGTGTCCGAACAGTTCCAGGTGCAGCATCCCTTCGGGATAGAGGTAGCCCGGCAGACCGTGGATCATCATCTGGTGCCGGATATGGTCGTCGTTGATGAACGTGATGTTGATTTTCGCGCACGGCTTGACGTTCCATTCCTGCTGGTCGTACGCGAACATCCTGCCGGGAAACTTTTTCGCATGTTCGCGGCCGGCGCGGATCGTCAGTTCGACCGTTTCGGAAATTTGCGGGCAATCGCGCGGCAGCCGGTCCGGATTCGCGTTCATGATCATGCCGGTTTCATCCATCATCATACCCTGATGATGCATCATTGCGGCCCTGGCCGGCAGCCCTAAACCGCCGAGTAGAAATAAGCTGGCGGCGACGGTGATTTTCATGAGCTTCATGATTTACGCTTCCTGTAGCCGGTAAACATCAGATAGACGACAAACCCGAACGCAGCACCGCTCGACAAGCCGAATGCGACCAGCTTCAAAACGTTTGGCTCGATCAGGCCGGGCTCGCCGAGCATTTCGCTAAAATCGCCCTGAGCCCAGGGAGGCTGATTTTTCGCATAATAATTTTTATCGAACGCAACATCGAGCATTTCGGCGTGCATTTTCGGCATCCCTTTCTCGTCCAGGAAGGCCTGATAACCGAGCAGAGAAATATTGCCGCCCGGCTCCATGCCGTCGGTCGTTTCGCCGTTCGAGGCATGGTCATGGAACATCCAAATCCCCGGACCGTAACTGTGCAGACCGTCGTTGACCGTTTTCAGGTCGACATCGAGCCGCTGTGCGGGCGCGATGTCCAGCACGTCGCGCGTCTCGCGCGCCACCTCGGGCCGTTCGGCGCCATCGGTCGCGGTCACCGTGACCTTGTGGCCGTGAATATGCAGCGCCATCGGCGAGCGTTGCGCATTCGCGATCCGCAACTTGACGGTTTCGTTTTCACCGGTCGCGATCAGGCCGTCGCGCACCGTATAGGGAAACGAATGACCATTCAGCAGGAAATAATTTTCATGCGACTCAGTGATGTTGTACTCGCGGTTCATCCGTTTCGCGATCACACGGGTATCGTTCGCATTCTGGATTACCGAAGACAGTTTCTTGTCCAGCGATTGGTACAGCAGATCGAACTCGCGGCTGTAGTTCTCCTTGATCTTGACCGACGGATGCCGCACCTGCCCGGCGCCGATGTTGAAGGTCTGCACCCAGTTGTTCGGCTTGTTTTCTTCGACGACGAAGATGCCGCTGAGCCCCATCATCATGTGCTGCGCAGTCTGCACATGGCAGTGATAGAGCATCGTGCCGGCATGCCTAGGCTTCATCTCATAGGTATGGCTGGCGCCCGGAAACACCGCGTGTTCCTCCATCCCGTCGTTGTCTTCGCCTGCGGCGGTCATGAACGGATGGTCGACGCCGTGCAGATGGATCGTATGCGGCAAATAATGGATGTTTTCGAGCGTCAGGAATACCTGATCACCCTGCTCGACCCGGATCGTCGGCGAGGGCGCGCGGAGCAGCGGATTGGCCTGCATCGTGAAAAAGTTCTTCAGCGCCATCCCCTGTGATTTGGGCGCGAACACCCAAAGCCCCGGCTTGAGGCCCGGCGCGATGTCGAACGTATTGATCAGAAACTCGCCGTCGGGACTGGCCCCGTTTAGTTCGACCACTTCGAGCTTGATCCGGATCACGTCCGGGTCGCCGTCGTGATCAAGGTCGTCGCTTTTAACGACCGCATCCTGCGCCATGCGTGTCTGCATCAGGGTCGCCATAGACACGTTATTGGTCCCTTTGACCGCGGCCGCGATATCGTAAGGATTGTCCGGATCACATGACAGCGCCTCCTCGATGCTGACGCCGTCGATCGTCTGCCCCTTGCGCCATTCGGGATGTTCGTTCGGGCATGGATTTTCGGTGCCTCCTGTTTCCGCCGAGCGGGTATAAATGGTTGAAGGCGCGAGCGCGCCGCCTTTTTCTTGTGCTGATGGCAGCAGCCACCACGCAAGGCACGCCGATACGGCAGCGAGCACTATCACTAGGTAACGTTTTCTGGAGGTCATGGAATGACGGAAACTTCAAAAAAGAGAATTATTGTAAAGGTCCCTACCGGGAAAATAAACGTAAGGTATGGATTTATACCCTCGAGGTATGTTACCGCGTACCGGAGTACGGGAATGAGATACCCCTTTCCTGCCTTGCGGCTGGATAGCAACCTCAGACAACAAAAGTGGCTGATAAGTTTGCGTTTAATTTTTACCCGCGCTTAATTATGTTAATCTACGGGTTAAAAAACGATCAGACTGATGAAATTCGCACTCCAAGTCAATGCCGCCCCTCATGCCTCGAATGCCGGCTATACCGCTTATCGTTTTGTCGAGGCTGCGCTTATGATGGGGCACGAGGTAGGGCGGGTGTTTTTTTATCACGACGGGATTTATCACGGCCTGAAGTATGCGATACCGCCCGATGATGAATTCAACGCTACGGCTAAGTGGAGTGAACTGGCGGAACGGCATCGGATCGATCTGGTGCTGTGCATTTCGGCGGCGCAAAAACGTGGCCTCTTGCATCGCGATGAAGCCGAACGGTTAGGCAAACACGATGACGACCTGGCTTCGGGCTTCCGGATTGCCGGACTTGGACAACTGATCGAAGCGATCCGGCAAGCCGACCGCTTCCTGGTTTTCGGTTAATGCAGATATGAAACAATTTTTGTTCGTCCTGCGCAAACCGCCGCACGACGGCGCGTTCGTCCAGGAGATGCTCGACATTATCCTGACCACCGCCGCATTCGACCAGCCCACTTCGTTACTGTTGCTCGACGACGCGGTATTCCAATTGAAAAACGGCCAGCAGCCGGCATGCTTGGGAATGAAGGATACCGCTTCGATCTATCATGCGCTCGAGATTTACGATGTCAAACATCTTTATGCCGAAGCCGAATCGCTTGAAGAACGCGGCCTGAAGCCGGCCGACCTCTGTCTGCCCGTTCAAGCCGTTTACCGAAAAGACATTGCCAGCCTGATGCGTCGCCATCAGGTGCTGTTTCCGAGTTAAGGTGCAAAATCAAGCCAGCCGCATCACTTGCGGAGCGGTAAAATTTTTCCATTACCCCCCTGATCTTAAGCACTTGCTCTTTAAAGGAAAAACTCTTTCCACGGAACAGATTCACTAGGGCATATGCCTCAGCAGGTAGGTCAAATCACGCAACTTCTTGCTTTTTTGGCACAAAAGGCATTGAAAATCATCCATTTCGGTTAAACAAACAGATATATTTAGCAAGAAGCCTGCCAGAAACTGCGACATTTTGTCGTGCGTCAATTCGCCGCATTTTCTAACACAAAACATCTCGCTAGACTTACTTCCAGCTTTTGCAAAACTGCGTAAGCTATCCTCCTTCCTCACTCGGTGCGGGCCGGTTTTCCGGTCCGCCCTTTTTTTAAAAAAGGGCCGACATGAAAAGCTATGACAGGCTATTGATGAACGAGATTCCGACTCACCCGGATACGCTGAGAAAACAAACTGCGATTCACGAAGCCGGACACGCTGCCGCGATTTATCTGGGTAATAAACAAAAACAATTGCCCCCGGTTTTTTTCCAGATCATCATCCAAGACATGATTCACGAAGGGCAATGGCCGTGCCGGACAAGTCACTCGTTATCCCATGCGATGGCTTGTTTTGCGAAGGTCGAGGGCGGCCGGCTGATACATACGTTGCCCTCCTCGCTGGCGGAGGCGACACGATACTTGGCACCCGCCGAGCGGCAAGCCTATCAGGCGGCTTTCGAGGCCGACATCGTGAATTTTCTGACAGGCCCTCTTGCCGAAGCCAAATATGTGGCGCTATGCGATGGCGAAGTTTTCAATCCGCGCCTGGTAAATCTCCATGCGCTGAATTTTTACGGCGGCGCGGCGGATGTCGCGCTGGCCAGGGAATATGTGGACTGCCTGGCCGTGCAAGCGCAGGAAAAAGAGCAAAAAACCACCGAACTGTTCCTGGCCGCTCATCAATTCATCAGTCAGCCCTCACACTGGCGCGCCATTATCGGATTAGCCGATTTTATTTTGAATGCCGGTAAAAAAGCGATTCCCTGCGAAGAGATCATCCGGGTACTCGACGCGCCTGCGTTGACAGCCTGAGGTATCCCGGAATCAAGCGGAGGGTGTTTCACGAGCGCCAAATAACGCTGTCCCGATCCTGACGATCGTCGCACCTTCCAGAATCGCGGCCTTTAAATCGCCGGACATCCCGAACGAAAACGTGTCAAGATCGAGCCTGTCCAATTTTTTCACCGCTTCAGCCAAGGTTCGATAAGGCAGGCGTTGCCGTTCAAAGTCGCTTTCCGGCGCCGGAATCGCCATTACGCCGCGGAGCCTCAAATTGGACAGATTCGATATCTGTTCGCACAATGCCGGCAGTTCGCCAAGTCCGATGCCGGACTTGGACTCCTCGCCACTGATATTCACCTGCAAACAGATGTTCAACGGCGGCAAATTCGCCGGCCGCTGATCGTTCAGCCGTTTCGCATTCTTGAACGAATCGACGCTGTGCACCCAATCGAAATGCGCCGCCAGCAGCTTGGTCTTGTTCGACTGAATCGGGCCGATGAAATGCCAGGTGATGTCGTAGGCTCCGAGCTCGGCCTGTTTTTTCAATGCCTCCTGGCAATAGCTTTCGCCGAAATGGCGCTGCCCCGCCCGATAGGCTTCGGCAATGTCCTCAGCAGGCTTGGTCTTGCTGACCGCGAGCAGCAGCACCGAATCTTCATCGCGCTTAGCGATGCGGCAATAGTCGCGAATTTGCTGGCGAATGAGATTCAGATTCCGGCTGATCATGGCGTCTAGGCGTCGTTTTAGATAGGAGCCGGCTATTAAACACTACGCCTTTAAAAAAACAAAGAGTTGAACTACCTTTTAAGGACAGATAAGTCGATTTTACCCACTTGAATTAGAGGAAAGTATGGATATTGCCGAGCTGCTCGCTTTTTCGGTCAAAAACAATGCGTCGGATTTACACCTATCGGCAGGGCTGCCGCCGATGATTCGGGTCGACGGTGATATTCGCCGGATCAACGTGCCGCCTCTCGACCATAAGCAAGTGCATGCACTCATGTACGACATCATGAATGACAAGCAGCGGCGCGATTATGAGGAATTTCTCGAAACCGACTTTTCGTTTGCGTTGCCCGGTGTGGCCCGTTTCCGGGTCAATGCGTTCAACCAGGAACGCGGGGCGGCAGGCGTTTTTCGGACGATTCCCTCGAAAGTCCTGAGTCTTGAAGACCTGAAAGCGCCGAAATTTTTCGAGGAAGTCACCCGCAAGCCGCGCGGGCTGATTCTGGTCACAGGCCCCACCGGTTCCGGCAAATCGACCACGCTGGCGGCGATGATTAACCATATCAATACAAACGATTACGCGCATATACTGACCGTCGAAGACCCAATCGAATTCGTGCACGAAAGCCAGAAATGTCTGATCAACCAGCGCGAGGTGCACCGCGATACGCATGGCTTCAACGAAGCGTTGCGCTCGGCCTTGCGGGAAGACCCGGACATCATCCTGGTCGGCGAAATGCGCGACCTGGAAACGATCCGGCTCGCGCTGACCGCGGCCGAAACCGGCCACTTGGTGTTCGGCACGCTGCATACGACTTCCGCCGCGAAAACGATTGACCGGATCATCGACGTGTTTCCCGCTGCCGAAAAGGACATGATTCGCTCGATGCTGTCCGAATCGCTGCAGGCGGTCATTTCGCAAACGCTGCTCAAAAAAGTCGGCGGCGGCCGTGTCGCGGCGCACGAGATCATGGTCGGCACCGCCGCGATCCGCAACCTGATCCGCGAAGCGAAAGTCGCCCAGATGTATTCGGCGATTCAGACCGGACGCAAGGACGGCATGCAGACACTCGACCAAAATCTGAAGGAACTGGTCGACAAGGGTCTGGTCACCGCGAAAACTGCAATGACGCGGGCCGTCAATAAAGACATGTTCCGTTAAACGATAGAGCAAGCCGTTTTTAACTCTGCGGCGCCGCCACGTCCGCTCCCGCAACGAAAGGAAACCCGATGGATTTTAAGGTATTACTTGCACTGATGGTGCAAAAAAAAGCATCCGATTTATTCATTACCTCAGGCCGCGCGCCGACGATCAAGGTCGACGGCTCAATGGTCGAGGTCTCCAAAACGCCGCTGACGCCGGAGCAGGCGATGAAAATCGTACTGAGCATCATGAACCAGCGGCAGAAGGACGAATTCGAGAATACCAAGGAATGCCAGTTCGCGATCAGCGTTCCCGACCTGTGCCGCTTCCGGGTCAGCGCATTCATCCAGCGCGATACGGCCGGGATGGTCCTGCGCCGGATCGAGAACACCATTCCCGACGCCGAGTCGCTGCATCTGCCGCCAGTCCTGAAGGACCTGATCATGGAAAAACGCGGCCTGGTGATCTTCGTCGGCGCGACCGGCACCGGTAAATCGACATCATTAGCCGCACTGATCAAGCATCGCAATCAAAACACCAGCGGTCATATCATCACGATCGAAGACCCGATGGAATTCGAGCATCCGCATCTCGGCTGCATCGTGACCCAGCGCGAAGTCGGAGTCGATACCGAGTCCTACGAGGTCGCGTTGAAAAACACACTCCGGCAGGCCCCTGACGTAATCCTGATCGGCGAGATCCGAACCCGCGAAACGATGCAGAATGCAATCACGTTCGCCGAAACCGGCCACCTCTGCTTATCGACATTGCATGCGAACAACGCGAACCAGGCGCTCGACCGGATTCTGCATTTTTTCCCCGAAGAGATGCATCCCCAGCTATTCATGGATTTGTCGCTGAACCTGCGCGGGATCGTTGCGCAGCAATTGATCAAACGGGCGGACGGCAAAGGCCGTTATCCGGCGATCGAAATTCTGATCAATACTCCTTTGGCGAAGGACTTCATTCGCAAGGGCGAAGTGCACAAACTGAAGGAATTGATGAAGCAATCGCGCGAGCAAGGCATGCAGACCTTCGACCAGGCCCTTTACGATCTGTATGTCGCGGGCAAAATCAGTTACGACGACGCGTTGAATTCGGCCGATTCGAAGAACGAGGTCCGCTTGATGATCAAACTCGGCACGGCAGGCCTCAGCAACACGGCCGGCGACGACATGATGTTGAGCGAAACGGAAGAGGACAAGGGCACCTTATTTTAAAATCCGGCTTGACGTGCGCCTCGACGGGAACGACGAGCGCCCGCAGCACGCCGAAATTTTAGGCGCTTAAATAATGGATGCTGAATAAGCCTTCGGGGTCGACCCAAACTTTCTCGGGACGGAAGCCCGTACATAAGGCAAGGCGGCGGAAGCTTGCGATACTGTATTTATGAGAGTTTTCAGTATGTATCGTTTCACCGGCCCCCAGGTGGATTGTTTGATCGGCGACCCGGACCCGCTGTTCGTCCCGGCTTGCCAGATGCATTTCGATACGGTCGAGGTCCCGATTATAAAAGGCAAGATGGTCAAATCGGTCGACCTGGAAATCGGCGTCCAGCTCGCGGTTGATACGGACCAGTAAATTTTTGTTAAATGCTTCGGTCACTTTTTGTCGATCATTATAAGCGGCTTCCAGCACATCAACCTCCTTGACCAGATCGACACCGATCAATAACCCCCCTTTATCACCAACCAGCCTGGCAATGCGTCCCAGCAGGGCGATCGCCTCTTCGTCCGTTAAATTGCCGATGCTGGAGCCAGGGAAAAACACGATACGACGCTTACCGCGTAAACCGGAGGGCAAATCCCAAACACTCGCATAATCGGCGCAAACGGCATGAATGTCCAGCCAGGGGTAATCCCTGGCAAGGTCATTGGCGGCACCGAGCAAATGACTTTTCGAAATATCGATCGGCACGTAGGAGGCAGGCCGTAGCGCGTCAAGCAATAGCCGAATCTTCAGGCTGCTACCGCTGCCGAGTTCAAACAGGACAGCGTCGGGGCCGACCGCGTCGGCTATCTGCTCTCCATAATGATGCAGCAGGCTGATTTCGGTGCGTGTCAGATAATATTCGGGCAGTTCGCAAATCCGGTCGAACAACTTCGAACCTTCCGCATCGTAAAAAAATTTCGGCGCGATAGTTTTCTGCCGGCTCTTGAGCCCGGCAAGAATTTCAGCCTGAAAATCGCTTAAAGGCGGATGAAAGTCGTAAAAATGAAGTCCGGCCATAGTCTTCACATCTCCTGAGCTAAGCGAATGCCCATGAATTGCCAGCGGTTAGGGGGGTAAAAGAAATTTCGGTAACTTTTCCGAATATGACTCTCGGGCGTGGCGCAAGAGCCGCCGCGCAGCACCATCTGATTGCACATGAATTTACCGTTATACTCGCCAACCGCGCCTGCTAAAGGCCGATAGCCGGGATAAGGGATGTATGCGCTTTGCGTCCATTCCCAGACATCGCCGCCAAGCTGCAAGAGGCCCTCACCGGCTTGTGCGGTCTTGGGATGAAAACGGCCGGATTCCAGGTAATTTCCCGGCACCAGCTCCACGGCTTCGGCCGCATGCTCCCATTCGACCTCCGTAGGCAGGCGTTTGCTGGCCCACGTCGCGTACGCATCCGCCTCGAAGTAGCTGACATGGCAGACGGGCTCCTCGGGTGCCAGCGGTTTTTGTCCTGCCAGGGTAAAATTTTGCCAAGCCTCTTCGATTTTTCGCCAGTATAAAGGTGCTTTCCAGCATTCCCGTTGTACCGCAGCCCAACCGTCGGCGAGCCACAATAAAGGATTGTCGTAGCCGCCGTCCTCGATAAATTCGAGATATTCCGCATTGGTTACCAAACGGTTGGCCAGCGAAAATTCGTTTACCCGCACATGATGACACGGCAGTTCATTGTCGAAACAAAAACCGATGCCGTTATGGCCCACGACGCCCTCCCCTTCTCGCACGGTGATCCATTGCAGCGGCACCGCAGAAGCCGGCGCATCTGGAAAGCTCCTCTCGAGATAGGCCGGCACGAGCGGATTATTCCCCAAAATATGCTTGATGTCGGTCAGCAAGAGTTCCTGATGCTGCTGTTCGTGATGCAGGCCGAGCAGGATCAACGAATGAATCATCAAATTTTCACGATGATTATCCAATTGACTGATCAATTCGCTCATCTGCTCATCGATATAGCGTCGGTAACGGTACACTTCGGCAACGGAAGGGCGCGATAAAAGTCCTCGTTGCGCTCTCGGAAACGGCGGCCCGACACCTTGATAGTACGAATTGAAAAGCTGATGGAATTGGGGATGAAACGGCCGGTAATGCTGCCTAAAAGGGGCCAATAGAAAGGTTTCGAAAAACCAGCTGACATGGGCAAGATGC
Source organism: Methylomicrobium sp. (assembly GCA_051061015.1). Classification (GTDB taxonomy): domain Bacteria; phylum Pseudomonadota; class Gammaproteobacteria; order Methylococcales; family Methylomonadaceae; genus Methylomicrobium. The sequence continues at coordinate 38,138 of JBPFEG010000060.1, read as the reverse complement.
CATTTCGGCGGACTGACGTCGGGCATCGTCTGGACGACATAATCCTCGACCAGAAGCGGTTCGCACAGCGTTTCGCTCTGCCGGCGCACCTGCCGATAAGCGTTCTGCAACCCGGCGGTGCCGGATACCTGTAGAGGATTTTCGCGCATGAGATACTCCTTGCTGAAACGGAAAATCGGCGAAGTCTCCCTATAATAACTACCGCAGCGCACGTCAGGCGATTATCTCAATACCTTTCCAGAAAGCGATATAGTTTTTTATATGCGCTGCTTTGTCTTTCGGTTCCGGATAATACCAGGCTGCATCCCGGTTTACCTCGCCGTTCACCTCAATATCGTAGTAACTCGCTTCGCCTTTCCACGGGCAAACGGTATGGGTGGCGCTTTCATGCAGGAATTCGCTATTGACCGAAGACGGCGGGAAATAACAATTTCCCTCCACTTTGATCACCTCCTCGCTCTCGGCAATGACGGCATTGTTCCAGACGGCTTTCATCGTGAATTCTCCCTGACCGCTTATCGTATTCAAATCGGACTGGGCATCCTGGATGCAGTTCCCGGCTTATTTATTTAAGTTGGGTTTCGATCCCAGGTTTTTCCGAATTCAGATTTATATTCACTTACGGTGAGCGCGCTGTTCAAAACCCCGGTGCTGTTTTGGGCTCCAGACCGACAAATGAAATGGCTGCATGTGATCCGATCGTCGTGCTACGATTGATCCAGGTCTATTTCCATTCGTCGCTGACTTACGGGCTGATGAAGCTGTGCGAGGTGCCATTTAACCTGACGAGGCCGGAGCATTGAGCGGCTCGAGCAATTTTTGAACTCGCGGTCATGACCGCGATTGCGCTGTACGGCCCCGAGTCGGGCGCGGCGTTGACCACGGTAGTAAGGGGCTTGGTTAAAGTGCCCGGGATGCTGTCGGTCGTCGCGGTTTGCAATCGGACGCGGCATTGGTTTGCCTAGCCGGATACCGTCAGCTGTAATGACAGGCTTTGTGTTTCAATAAGCGCCCCTAGCCGCGATTGATTTTCTTCAATCAGGGCTAGGGGCGCTTTTTTCAGGATGAAAGACGACTTAGGCCGCCTGAACTTGTACCGGAATCGAGGAAGCAGTACGCACCACTTCGTTCTTGTCGTTAAAATAAATCAAAGCGGGCTTGTAATTCGCCAGCTCTTTCTGATCGTAAACCGCATAGGCGCAGATGATTACCACATCGCCCGCGCAGGCAAGACGCGCGGCCGCGCCGTTGACCGAAATCACTTTGGAACCGGCTTCCGCGCGAATCGCATAGGTAGTGAAACGCTCGCCATTGTTGACATTGTATATCTGGATCTGTTCGTACTCCCTGATCCCCGCCAAATCGAGAAAATCCGAGTCGATTGCGCATGAGCCTTCATAACCGAGCTCCGATCGTGTAACGGTCGCCCGATGAAGTTTTGCTTTCAGCATCGTAGTTTGCATAATAACCCGATATAAAGTGCTTTAAGAAACCCTCAATTATCGCTTATTCCCGTGAATCCGGCAATACATGAGCCGCACGGAATTAGCATTGAAAGCGCCGAACCCATCATTAACCGCCGAATGAGAGGTTTGATACGGTAAAAAATCCGCCAATTTGGATCAAAATCGGCACCTTTCTGCTTTGATGTTACTTTACTTGGAAAAACAGATATTATCAATCAGCCGCGTTTTTCCGAGCCGCGCCGCCGCCAGAATCACGATATCACGGTCTTCAGGCGACGCCGCGGCCAGATCGGAACTCCGGCAAATCGAAAAATAATCGGTTTTAAAACCCGCCGCTGACAATATCGACTGGGCCTGCCGCTCGATTTCCGTATAATCCGTCCGACCTGTCAGCACCGCCTCTTTTGCCTCACATAAAGCCCGGTAAAGTTTCGCGGCATTGTCTTTTTCCGCATCGTTCAAATAACCGTTGCGGGAACTCATCGCCAATCCGCTCGTTTCCCTGACCGTCTCGACCGGGATCAGTGCAACCGGAATATTCAAATCGCACACCATCGTACGGATAATCACGAATTGCTGGTAGTCCTTAAGACCAAAAAAGGCGCTATCGGGTTGCACGATATTGAATAATTTCGCGACCACAGTCGCCACGCCGTTGAAATGACCGGGACGAAACGCACCGCAATGCAGGTCCGATAATCCCGCCACACTCACGACCGTTTTCGCTGCAGGATCGTACATTTCCCGAACTTCCGGCAGAAACAGCAGGTCGACACCGGCCGCCAGCAATTTTTCGCGATCCTCCGCTTCGGTGCGCGGATAAGTCTCGAAATCTTCGCCGACGCCGAACTGCGTCGGATTGACAAAGATGCTGACCACCACGCGCTCGGCCTGCCGGCGTGCCGCATCCACCAGACTGATGTGGCCTGCGTGCAGATTGCCCATCGTCGGCACGAACGCGATCTTATCGCCGGCACGCCGCCAGTTTCCGAGGAGTAAGCGCAGGTCGGCTATCGTATTGACGGTTTGCATGATTAAAAGCTGTGTTCCGGCCCCGGAAAACGCAATTCCTTGACGGCCGTACGGTAGTTGTTAAGCGCTTCGGCAATTGCGACCGGGGGCTGCATGAAGTTCATCGAGAAACGCGGGCGCTTGCCGATGCCGATATCCAGCATGTCGTACAGCACCAGCACCTGTCCGTCGCACTCGACGCCCGCGCCGATGCCGATCACTGGAATCGTCAGGCGCGCGCTGATTTCGGCGGCCAGCTTTGCGGGCACGCATTCCAGCACCAGCAAAGCCGCGCCGGCCTCTTCCAATTGCTGTGCATCGATAAGGATTTTGTCCGCCTCGGACTGCTCGACACCCTGTACCTTATAGCCGCCGAGACGATGGACCGACTGCGGCAGCAGCCCCAGATGGCCGCAGACAGGGATGCCTTGGTCGACCAGAAAGCGGACCACTTCGAAGCGCGCACCTTCCAGCTTGACCATCTGGGCGCCCGCTTGCATCAGTTTCGCGGCGTTGAAGGCCGCGCCGAGCGGGTCCGGATAGGTCAAAAACGGCATGTCCGCGATCACGAACGCCCGCCGGCGCGCGGCCGCTACCCAGCGGGTATGGTAAATCATATCGTCCAGCGTAACCTGAAGCGTCGAGGACTGCCCCTGAATCACCATGCCCAGCGAGTCGCCGACCAGCATCACGTCGATGCCGGCCTGGTCTATCAAAGTACTGAAACTGGCATCGTAAGCCGTTAAGGCGGTGATCTTTTCGCCTTGCTGCTTCATCGCCGCCAGATCGTGAATCGATAAGGGCTTCCGGTTCATTTCACTCAATCCTTTCCAGCCCGCCGCGCGGGCAATTTACGACAAGATCGGCAATCCGTCCAAGCCCCGGCACCACCAGTTCCGGCGCGATTTCGGCCAGCGGATACAGCACAAAAGCGCGCCGGCTCAATCCCGGATGCGGGACGGTCAACTCGGCCGTTTCGATACAATGTTCGCCATAGATCAGCAAATCCAGATCAAGCGTGCGCGCGATCCAGCGCCGTTCGCCCCTGACCCGGCCATGCACATGCTCGATCCGCTGCAACTGATGGAGCAACGCCAGCGCGGTCAAATCGGTCGATACTGCCATCACTGCATTCACATAATCGGGCTGATCCTGCGGTCCCATCGGCGGACTGCGGTAGAGACTGGAGAATGCCAGTTCGCTCACACCCGGAACCGCAGCGCAATCCGCGCGCGCCGACCGAACCTGTCGCACAGGATCGGCCAGATTGCTGCCTAACCCTATATAGGCAGTGACAGTGCCGTCTGATAGTGTGTTCATTTGTAAAATTGCATGCTTACCGAAACCGTGGGAAACCTCGATTTTAAAACCTGACAGGTCATCACCCGGAAAATAAACGTAATCCCCATCCTAACTCGACGGGTTTTCGGAAGGTCCCGTATTTTTTTTCTTATTGCTCCGTCTGCGGCGAGTTCGGCTGTTTTTCAAATTCCTGGACGGCTGCGCCATCTTTTTTTGCGTCTCTTCATCGGCCAGTTGAAACTTACCCCACCAAACGGCCAATTCAGGATCGACATCGCCGGTTTCCGAACGAATCAAAAGGAAATCGTAAGCCGCACGAAAACGCGGATGAGTCAAAAGGCGTGCCGGCCTGGGCCCGGCCCGTTGCTCGAATTTCGGCTGCAAACTCCACACCTCGCGCATCGCGAGGCTGATATGTCTTGGGAAGGCGGTCCGCTTGACCTGGCGTGACAGAACTTCACTGGCCGCACTCTGGAATGCGTTATAGCCGTCCATGCCACGCTCCAGGTAGAGTTTGGTCAGCATCCGGAGCGGTTCCCACAAAAACGCCGCCAATAAAAAATAAGGCGTCACCGTCTTGCCTTCGGCGATCCGGTTATCCGAATTTTGCAGCGCTTTAATCAGCAGAAGCTTTGGAAAGCCGTTTTCCTCCACCGCAAGACTTTTTTCAGTATCCGGAAACAAGACCTGAAAAAGCCCGTAATGCCGCAACATTTCGAAAGTTTGCAGCGCATAACCCGAAAGGAACAGTTTTAATACTTCATCGTAAAGCCGCGCGGAGGGAATGCTGTAAAGCAAATCGGCAGCGCCGTAAATCGTCTTTTGACAATCGGGATCCAGATTGAAGCCCAGCTTGACCGCAAACCGGACCGCACGCAGCATCCGGACCGGATCTTCGCGAAATCGGATTGCAGGATCACCGATCAGCCTGAGCATACAGGCTTTATGGTCGTCCATCCCGCCGGTATAATCGACCACCGAAAAATCCTTGATATTGTAGTACAGCGCATTGACCGTAAAATCGCGCCGCCAGACATCCTGCTCGATCGTGCCGTATACGTTATCGCGCAACAGGCGCCCTTCGTCATTAGTTACCTGATTGTCGTTCTGCTCGTTGCCGATACCTCGAAACGTCGCGACTTCGATCACTTCATTGCCAAAATGCACATGCGCAAGACGAAACCGCCTGCCGACCAGACGGCAGTTGCGAAATACGCCCTTGATCTGTTCTGGATGCGCATTGGTCACGACATCGAAATCCTTCGGCTCGCGTCCAAGCAGCAGATCACGCACGCAACCGCCCACCAGATACGCGTCGTATCCGGATTTTTGCAGGCGATACAATACCTTCAACGCATGCTCGCTAATCTGGGCTCGTGAAATCGTATGTTCCGAACGTGGGTAAATTCGAACTTTCGGGGCTTCGGCTGCAGGTTTGCTACCGGCTGATTTAACTATTTTTTTGAAGAAGTTTAAAATAATCGACATTCCCTGGTTATTTGTAATCTGTCTAAATCATATCACTTCGCACTAGATAGCCCAACAGGCACTATTCTTTTATAATCGATTCGAATATAGTAGAATGATTTGCAGCAGCTAGCAAACCCATCCTGATTGGCATAGCGTTGAGTTAAGCGTCGGAAATCAGGATATTGTCCTTTTAATCACCGAAACACATTCACCCTGTGCTTGACAAGATTGCTATGAAAAAAATAATTGACGGCTTTATCGATAACCCTCTGACAAGCAGTATCTTTGCAGTGGACTTTTTGCTCTTGATCTTTATACGTCCGCCCTTTTTCTTTTCATTGATCATGCTCGGCACACTTGCCGGCAGTTGCCTGTATCTCGGCCAAAAGATCGCGCCTTTCAAATAATTGCAGCGACCGGCTAAAAACCCCAGTTTGCCGAGCGAGGAGTCCTCGCCCGGACTCTTGCGCCGTTTGGCGGCGATCGTTTACGATTCATTTTTACTCGCGGCAGTACTATTTACTGCCACCGCGATCATACTGCCTTTCAATTCAGGCAGCGCCTTCAGGCCAGACCAGTATTTCTACCCGATTTATCTGATCTGTGTCAGCTTCCTGTTTTTCGGCTGGTTCTGGACGCATGGCGGACAGACTCTGGGCATGCGTGCCTGGAAAATCAAGGTTTTGACCACGGACGGAAGACTAATTAATTGGCCTCAGGCAGCCCTGCGCTTTTTTGCCGCGTTCCTTTCCTGGTTTTTTTTCGGCCTCGGTTTCTGGTGGATTCTTTTCGACAAACAGAAACGCGGCTGGCATGACCGCTTATCCCACACTTCGGTCTGTTTCGACCCGGATTCGATCACTTCCAAATAACTCGGATTCCGGCTTGCCTTACCGCGGGCCAATCCAGCTCAGTCTATCCTCAAACGAATAGCACGCCGGCAAAACCCGTAATGCACGGGAGAGGCGGTACGTCGAGCTGATGTTAATGCCCCGCTTATAACTTTTTTACGTCATTTCGTGCGATGATATAGAAACCGGTATAACCCCACAATCCTCCTTTGCAGACGATAGCGTTCCTTGTTCATACATGCCGCCGCACGCTCTTCATTGACCGGTTAGCCGTTTAAATCCGACAACCTATTCGGACGCTAAAAATAAAATTAAACCCCATGCCCGAATCAAGCCATTTTACTCCACTGGACAGCGGCGTTGCCGTGATCCATTCCAATCAGCTGGAACAGCTCCGCGACGTCGTTTCCTATTGGGTGCGGCAGCATCCTTTGAATCCCCTGGAAAACGAAGTCTTCCTGGTGCAGAGCAACGGCATGGGGCAATGGCTGAAACAAAGCCTGGCGCAAAACTCCGCGTTGGGCATTGCGGCGGCAATCCAGATGCAGCTGCCCTCGTTGTTTATCTGGGGCGTTTACCGCGCAGTATTGGGCGAAGAAATTCCGCTGGAACAACCGCTCGCGAAAGCGCCGCTGACCTGGCGGCTCTACCGCTTGCTGCCCAGCCTCGCTTCAAAAGCCGGCTTCGAAACGCTGGACTCATTTCTGGCCGATGACCGCGACTGCCGAAAACGCTACCAGCTCGCCGAGCAGCTCGCCGACCTGTTCGACCAGTATCAGGTGTACCGTTCCGACTGGCTGACCGACTGGGCCAAAAGCGAAAATGTCCTGCGCGACGCGCACAGTGAAAGCCGAGAAATGCCGGAAGCGCAGCGCTGGCAGGCCGGCTTGTGGCGAGCGGTATTGGCCGATTTAGGCGACGAAACGGCAGTCCCGTTCGCCAGCCGGGCTGCCGTGCATGCCCAATTCATGGACCGCATCAAAACCCTGACGGAGCGGCCGGCCGGACTTCCGCGCCGGATTATCCTGTTCGGCCTGTCGTCCCTGCCCCAGCAATCGCTCGACGTGCTGGCCAAGCTGGGCAAATTCTGCCAGATCGTGCTGTTCGTGCATAATCCCTGCCGGCACTACTGGGCCGACATCATCGAAGACAGGGACCTGCTCAAGGCCAAACGCCGCCGTCAGGCCTATAAAAAAACCGAACAAACTTCGTTACTGAATACTGACGATCTTCATCTCGACGCACCGCCCCTGCTGGCGGCCTGGGGCAAGCAGGGCCGCGACTACATCCGGCTGCTGGATTATTACGACGAGAAACAAAGTTACGAGGAGTGGAACTGGCTGGACAACAAAATCGATCTTTTCGTCGATTACGGCGAGCGCCTAGACCAACGCACCTTGTTGCAGCATCTCCAGCAATCAATCCTCGACCTGGAGCCGCCACCCGACGCCCCTTTCTTACTGGACGAAGCTGACGACTCGTTGATTTTTCATGTCGCGCACAGCCGGCAACGCGAAGTCGAAATTCTGCACGACCAATTACTGGCCCGTTTCGAAGCCGCAGAGAAAAATGGGAAACCGCTTTCTCCGCGCGACGTGATCGTGATGGTGCCGGATATCAACCAGTACGCGCCGCATATCCGGGCCGTTTTCGGCCTGCATCCGCCCGGCGATCCGCGCCATATCCCCTACAGTCTGGCCGACCGGCAGCAGCGCGGCAACGATCCCTTGCTGACCGCGGGCGAGGCCCTGCTCGATTTGCCCGACTCGCGCTTCACGGTCAGCGAATACCTCAACCTGCTCGAAGTTGGTGCATTGCGGGCGCGCTTCGGGATTGACGAAAGCGCGATTCCCAAGCTTCATCAATGGATCGAGGGAGCCGGCATCCGCTGGGGACTGAACGCCGAACAGCGCGCCCGGATCGTCAATATGCCGGAATTGGAAACAAACACGTGGCAATTCGGCCTGCGCCGAATGCTGCTGGGCTACGCGGTCGGCGCCGGCGAAGCGTTCGAAGGGATCGAGCCTTACGAGGAAATCGGCGGCCTCGATGCGCAATGGCTCGGCGGCTTGGCCTTCCTGCTCGAAACGCTGGAAACCTATGCCCAAAGGCTCGCGCAGCCGCAGAGTTTTTCCGACTGGCGGCAGACGCTGCAAAACCTGCTCGACGATTTCTTCATCGCCGGCAGCGAACCGGAACGCAAGACGCTGGACACTTTAAACGAGGCTCTGGAAAAATGGTGCCGCTACGCTGAACAGGCCGGACTCGGCCCGGACGACAAGCTGCCAATCCAGGTGGTACGCGAAGCCTGGCTGGCCGGCGTCGACGAGCCGTCGCTGCACCAGCGCTTTTTGAGCGGCAAGGTCAATTTCTGCACCCTGATGCCGATGCGGGCGATTCCGTTCCGCCAGATTTGCCTGCTGGGCATGAACGACGGCGATTATCCGCGCAACCAGCAGGTGAACGGTTTCGATCTGATGAGCCAGCGCGGCCAGTATCGCCCGGGCGACCGCTCGCGTCGACAGGACGACCAATACCTGTTGCTGGAAGCGTTGCTGTCCGCGCGGGAACAGCTTTACATCAGTTGGATCGGCCGCAGTATCCGCGACGACAGCAAGCGTCCGCCGTCGGTGCTGGTCGGCCAGCTGCGCGACGTGCTGGCCCAGTGCTGGACGCTCGGGGACGGCCGCTCATTGCTGGAGGCGATCACCGCCTGCCATCCGCTGCAACCGTTCAGCCGCAAGTATGTAACCAAAACCCAGGAACCTGGACCGGAACTGTTCACCTATGCGAAGGAATGGTTTTCGGAAACGTCTTTGGCCGAACCGAACGAACTCTTGCCTACGTCGGTGGAGGAAAAACGCGTGCCCGTTCCGCTGGAATTCCTGGCGCGCTTTTTGAGAGCGCCGGTCAAGGAATTCTGCAATTTCGCGCTGAAATTCAGCTTCGACGACGAAACGGTCACCAGCAAGGACCACGAGCCTTTTCATTTCGAGGCTCTGCAAGCCTACATGTACGGCAACCGTTTGCTCGATGCGATAAAAAACACGAACCCCGACGATGTCGAGACATTTCTCGACCACCAGCAAACCGTGATGGCGCAAAAAGGCGAGCTGCCGCTCGGCGGTTTCGCAAAAGCCTTCTATACCAGCCTGACCGAGCCGGTAAAAACAGCCTGGGATAATTACCAGGCACTGCTTTGGGATTGGCCCACTGCGCGGGAAGCGCATGTCATAACGTTGCAGCTCCAGCCAAAGCAAGGGCCGGCAGTGGAACTGACCGGCGAACTCAGCCAGCTGCGCCGGCATCGTGACCATGAAAATCTCGCGCTGGTGTATCTGACCGTGCAGTCGTTGAAGCCAAAAGAAGGGATCAAATACCATAATCTGATGAAGTACTGGGTACTGCATCTGGCCGCCTGCGCAGAAGGCAGGGAACTTGAAACCTATGTGGCCGCGGCGGACGGCGTAATTAAAATAAAACCGCTTAGCCGTACAGAGGCTTCCGGCCATCTGCAAAGGCTGTTATTTGCGGTGAATCAGGGAATGCGCGATCCGTTGCCGGTTGCCTGCAAGACCGCGTTCGCCTGGCTGTCCGCTCTGGATAAGGACAAAGAACAACAAGATAAGGCGATGGAAAAAGCCCGAGACTGCTACGAAGGCAGCGGCTGGAAAGACGGCGAGGTGGCTTATGACCCCTATCTGACACGGTTTTTCCCGACCTTCGAGGAACTGCGTCAAGCCGACTTCGACATTGGCTTCGAATTTTGGACCGAAGAACTGTACCAGCCTGTATTTAAATTTGTTCACCCTGATCAATCCGCAACGGAAGCGCAATCATGACCGCAGCCATCCCACTGAAGAATCCCGTCGATTTTCCTCTGTCCGGCGTCCGCCTGATCGAGGCTAGCGCCGGAACCGGTAAAACCTATACGATTGCTGCCCTGTATGTACGGCTGATCCTCGGCCACTCCCCGAACAATGCGGCGCAGGCAAGCCCCCTGCTGCCGCCGGAAATCCTTGTAGTCACGTTCACCGACCCGGCCACGCAGGAACTCCGGGAACGGATCCGCGACCGCCTGAGCCAGACGGCACGCTTTTTTCGCAAACAACCCGTCAAAACAGACCCCTTTCTGGAAGCCGTGCGCGCGGATTTCCCGGAATCCGTCTGGCCGGCCCGCGCCCACGACCTCGAACTGGCCGCCAACTGGATGGATGAAGCGGCGATTTATACCATCCACGGCTGGTGCAACAGGATGCTACAGCAGCATGCATTTCACAGCGGCAGCCTGTTCCGCCAGGAAGTGAATACCGACGACACGGAGCTTTTGCACGACGTCGCCAGGGATTACTGGCGGACCTTCTTTTATCCCTTGACAGCTACCCCGTGCCGCGCGGTGACCCGGTTCATTAAGTCGCCCGTAGCTCTCGCGGAGCTGATCGCTCCCTTGTTACCGGAAACGGAAGCGCTAGGCCTCGACTTCAATGAGGACATTGGCTCGGTTTTTCAATCATGGGAAGCCTGGGAAACTCAGCGCCAAGCACTGGAAGCATCGGCTCGCGCGCATTGGATCAATGACCAATGCGTTATCTATGAATTGTTGAACAGTGCATCAGAAAAAGGCTGGCTGAACGGGAACAAATACCGTAAAACCAGTTTCGGCGATAAGCTGAAAGCCATGGCCGACTGGGCGAACCGACGGAGTTATCTGGCGATCGACGAACTGGAGAAATTCGGCCACAGCAGGTTGTCGTCCGCTCTGGTCAAGAACCATTTGGACAAAGCCGAACTGATGCAGCATCCCGCATTAAAAGCCGTGGATGACTTGGCCAGTCATTGCGGCAAAGAAATAGACCTGAACGGCAAGATTTGCCTGCACGCTTTACAGTGGATACGGAATCGTTACGACCGCGAAAAGCAGCGCATGGCCCGGATGACCTTCGACGACATGCTGATCCGCCTCGACAACGCATTGCACGGGAGTAGCGGAGAGCAGCTAAAGGAAACGATCCGCCGACAATACCCGATCGCTCTGATAGACGAGTTCCAGGATACCGATCCGATCCAGTACCGGATATTTTCGGCCATCTACCCGGCGGACGCCGAAAACGGCGCGGGCTGCTTCATGATCGGCGACCCGAAGCAGGCGATCTATTCGTTTCGCGGCGCCGATATTTACACCTATCTGAAAGCCCACAAGCACACGAAAGGACGCCGTCATACGCTGACGACCAACTACCGCTCCACAAACGCACTGGTCGAGGCCGTCAACCAGGTCTTCCTGCATGGGGACCAGCATTCGGCCGGGGTTTTCCGCTTCAAGCGTGCTGAGCAAAATCCCCTGCCCTTCCTCGAAGTCGGCGCGCAAGGCCGCAAAGAGGAATGGCGGATCGACCACCGACCCGCGCCTGCCCTCACATTTTGGCTTTTGAACGAGGGAAAAGCAGTCGGAATGCCGGAATACCGCGAAAAAATGTCCGAAGCCGCCGCCAGCGAGATCGTCAGATTGCTGGAGCGCGCCAAGGCGAGGCGGGCCGGATTCCAATCGGAGGAAAGCCTGCAACCCTTGAAACCTTCCGACATCGCAATCCTGGTCCGCAGCGGCACCGAAGCCAGGGCGATGCGCAAGGCGCTTTCGAAGCGAAACCTGCGCAGCGTCTATCTGTCCGAAAAGGATTCGATTTTCAGGACACGAGAAGCCTCCGCCCTGTTGATCTGGCTGAAAGCGCTGGCCGACCCGCGCAACGAGCGCAAGGTGCGCGCAGCGCTCGGCACCGCCACCTTCGGCTGGCCTTACCGGAAGCTCCATCGGCTGGCCCAGAACGAACCGGAGTGGGAACTGCAACTGGACCGCTTTCTTACCTATCACGAGCGCTGGCGGAAAGACGGCATTCTGCCGGCCCTGCGGCAGCTGATCGACGGCTACGGCCTCTACGCGCGGCTCAGCCGGGAAAGCGAAGGCGAGCGCATCCTGACCAACCTGCTGCATCTGGCCGAACTGATGCAGCAGGCCGGCAGCCAGCTCGAAGGCGAACAGGCGCTGATCCGCTATCTGGCTGAATCGATCGAAACCGGGCATGGCCGGCTGGGCGACGATGACATCATCCGGCTCGAAAGCGACGCCGACCTGATCAAGATCGTCACGATCCACAAATCCAAGGGGCTCGAATATCCGCTCGTTTTTCTGCCTTTCATCTGCAGCTACAGGGAGGTCACAGGCAAAGCCTCGCATTACCGCTACCATGACGAACAGGACGACGACCGCAGGCTGTTCATCGACCTCGGCAAGAGCAAAGAAAGTCAGCAAAAACACGACGCCGAACGCCTTCAGGAAGATTTGCGCCTGCTCTATGTTGCGATGACGAGGGCGTGCCATGCCTGCTGGCTGGGCATTGCGCCGGTGAAATCGGGTAGCAGCGAGAAGTGTCAGCTGGAGAAATCCGCGTTCGGTGCGTTGTTGGGCTGGGAGCCCGAAACGCAGATTCAAAAGTTGAAAACGAAGCTCGACGAACTCCAAGGCGATTGCGCGGCGATCGAGATCGCCGCACTGCCGGCGGCCAGCGATGCGGCTTACATGCCTACGACTCAGACCGAACAATGCAATCCCGTACGCATGGTAAAAACCCGAATCCCGTCCGACTGGTGGATCGCCAGCTACAGCGCGCTGGCGATCGAGGAGAAGCCTCAGCCAGAAGCCGTTGCCTCCACCGAGCCCGAAACGGCACGGGACGACAAGCATATCGACGAAGCGGAGCCGAATGCCGGCACGGTCGCCGCAATCGGGATTCACGGCCTGCCTCGCGGCGCCGCGCCCGGCGTATTGATCCACGACCTGCTCGAACGCTGCGCACGCTTCGGCTTTTCGGAAATTCACGCGAAGCCGGAACTGGCGAACACTTGGATACAAGAGCGTTTTACGGCCAAAGACTGGGCCGGCAAACACGGCGTAGTCGCCTCCGCGTTGTCGGACTGGCTGGCCCTGCCCCTGCTGGAAAATTCGGATCTCTGTCTCGGCAAGCTGCCCCAGGGCGCCTACCAGCCCGAACTGGAATTTCTGCTAGGCGCGGACAAGGTCGACACGCTGGCACTGGACCGCCTGATCACCCGGCATATGTTTTCCGGGCAGCTCCGCCCGTCGCTGCTGTCCGGGCAGGTGAACGGCCTCCTGAAAGGCTTCATCGACCTGGTTTTTGTCCATGAGGAACGCTATTACGTGGCCGATTACAAATTCAACAGCCTCGGCAGCGGCGATGCGGTCTATACGCAGGAAGCGTTGGCCGAGGCGATGCTTGCGAAACGCTACGACCTGCAGGCGGCGCTGTATCTGCTCGCCCTGCATCTCCAGCTGAAAGCCCGGCTCGGAGCGCATTACGATTACGACACGCATATCGGCGGCAGCCTCTACCTGTTCCTGCGCGGCTATCAAAGCCCGACGCGCGGACGCGTGTTCGTGAGGCCCCCTAAGGCGCTGATCGAAGGACTGGACAAACTCTTTACGAACGGAGGCGCGGCATGATCCGGGATACGTCCGTACTGGCGGCAATCGACCGCTGGGTCGAAGCGGACTGGCTGAGCCAGTTGAACCGCGCCTTCGCGCGTTTTCTGCGGGAACTGGAACCGGATGCGGGCGACGCGGTGCTCTGGGCGGGCGCCTTGGCCAGCCATCAGCTCAACCGGGGCGAGGTGTACCTGGACCTGGAAGGTCTGTCGCAGCAGCCCGGCCTGACATTGGCGATTCCGAGCGACGAGGACTGGACTTTCCGCTTTGAGCTCGCACAGGCGGAGCTTTCGGCTCTAAAAAGGTTCAGCCTGGAACAATGGCGGTCCGATCTCCAGAACTCCAAGCTGGTGTCGACGGGAGAAAGCAATACGCCGCTGGTGCTGGACGGCAGCCGCCTGTATCTGCGCCGCTACTGGCAATATCAGCAGACGCTGGACCAGTGCATTCAGGACCGCCTGGCGCCGGTCCGCCCTGCCCTGCCCGAAGCCTTGCTTGAACAGATAGACACGCTGTTTCCCGGCAGCCCCGAGCAGCCGGACTGGCAGAAAATTGCCTGCGTGCTGGCGCTGCGCTCGCGCTTCGCGATCATTACCGGCGGCCCCGGCACCGGCAAGACCACGACATTGACCAAACTGCTTGCGCTGCTGATCCAGCTCCTGGAAATCGAATCGCCCGGCGCACGCAAACCGAATATCCTGCTGGCCGCGCCGACCGGCAAGGCCTCCGCGCGGGTCAGCGAATCAATCGCCAATGCGCTGAAGCAGCCCGAAATCAATGCTGGCATTAAGGAGAATATCAAGGAAAGCATCCCCAAAAAAGCCGGCACGCTGCACCGCCTACTGGGCAGCCGCCCCGATTCCCGCCGCTTCAAGCATAACCGGCACAATCCGCTCGCCGCGGACATCGTGATCGTCGACGAAGCCTCGATGATCCATCTGGAAATGATGGCCTCCTTGCTCGAAGCGTTGCCGGACAACGCACAGTTGATCCTGCTCGGCGACAAGGACCAGCTGGCATCCGTCGAAGCCGGCTCGGTAATGGGCGACTTGTGCCGGGACGCCGAAAACGCGGCCTATGATAATGACGCCCGCGTCTGGATCGAAAAATATTCCGGCGAACGGCTCCCACCCTCGGCAGTTCAGGGCACGAACATCAACCAGCAGACGGTAATGCTGCGCCATAGCCACCGCTTCGGCGAACACAGCGGCATCGGCCGGTTGGCGTGCGCGGTGAATGCGGGCGACAGCATCCTGGCACAAGCCATCCTGAACGATACGGCCCGCTTCAAGGACCTGCTGCCCGCGCCGGCCGCTGACTATCTGCGGCTCAGAGCCCGGCCGGAGCCCGATGCGGCCGACGCCCTGCTGAAAAAACTGGTCACGGCCAATGCCGAAAGCAAGCCGAATCCCCGCCAGGGTTACGGCTACTATCTGAACGTGATCCAAAACCGCCCGGCCGGCGATCCCGCTTCCTACGACGAATGGGCTCAAAAAGTCCTGGCCGCGTTCGACGCCTTCCAGGTGCTCTGCGCGGTGCGCCGAGGCCGCTGGGGCGTGGAAGAAATGAACCGGCGCATCGAAGCCTGGCTGTTTCCGAACCGGACGCCGGGGCTTTGGTACGAAGGCCGGCCGGTGATGATCACCCGCAACGACTACAACCTGGGCCTGATGAACGGCGATATCGGGATCGCCCTTTACCATCAGCCGACGGATAAACTGCGGGTAGCGTTTCCGGCCGACGACCCGCTGGCCGAAACTCGAATCCGCTGGCTATCACCAATGCGCCTGCCCGATGCGGAAACCGCATTCGCAATCACGGTGCACAAATCGCAAGGCTCCGAGTTCAATCACGTCGTCCTGGCGCTGCCCGAAACCAAAAGCCCGGTCTTGACCCGCGAGCTGATCTACACCGGCATCACGAGGGCCAAGGAAAACTTTACGCTCCTCGAAAGCCGCGAAGGGGTTTTCGATCAGGCCGTCAAAGCGCGGATGAAAAATCCCTTGGATTCAGACTGAGGAAACTTTGATCAGCCGGGCAAGCCTTCCTTGTATAACCATTAAAGGAAAAAGCTTCGCTGTAGGCTGGGTTGAAGCGCAGCGGAAACCCAGCTCACTTGAAATTTAAATCCTCAAAACAAGAAATCCCAATCATTGGGATACTTAAGAACGGTTTCTCTAAGTCTCACCGTTGCAGCCTAAATCACCTCTTCGACTGCGGCCCTGCACGCTATCAGCAGGATGCTAAGACTCTTTGGCTACAGCTTCGGCCACGCTCAACCGATATAGGATGTGATGTAGGAACGATAGACATCCGAGAAAAGACGTCTGACAAAGCATTAGTCAAAGAACCCGCCCCAAAAGCCACTGAAGCAAATGAACCTATGACGACTTCATCTCTAAATCAAATCCTTTTCGGACCACCGGGCACAGGAAAGACCTACACCACTATTGAAGCCGCGCTTAAAATCGTCGATTCAGCATTTTTTATCAATAATTCGACGCCTTCAAGAGAAGCCCAGAAGAAGCGTTTCGACGATCTGTCTGTTGCCGGCCAAATCCGTTTCGTGACCTTTCACCAAAGCTTCAGTTACGAAGATTTTGTCGAAGGCTTAAGAGCCTCGTCCGAAAACGGCTCCATTCTTTATTCGGTCGAACCCGGCATCTTCAAGGCGCTTTGCCGTGATGCCCAGGAAAAATATTACCACCTCGACAAACCCTTTCTCGAAAGCGATCAGCTTGCTCCAGGAAAAATGTGAGACCGCTCCTGCACGCCTTAAGCCAGCAACAAAGTCGGGTAAAGAGTTCGAGTTCGATTATGACGGCGGATTAACTTTCAAAGTTTTCCCTTTAAACTCGGCAAACGAAAATCCGAGGTACTTTGCCAATATCGAGCATGTCCGCCGGCTGTATAGCACAGGCGATGGTTCGAATATCTACAATAAAGCTTATGTGGAAGGGCTTTTAGCCTTTCTCAAAGCGGAGTGCGGACTACCCGATAAACCGCTCGGCCAAGAGCAAAAGGACAAGCTGAAAAACTATGTCTTGATCATTGATGAAATCAACCGCGGCAATATTTCAAAAAATATTCGGCGAATTAATCACATTGATCGAAGCATCGAAAAGAATAGGCCAAGAAGAAGAATTGCAAGTCCAACTGCCCTATTCGAAGGAGTCTTTCGGCGTTCCGTCCAATGTTTACCTGATCGGCACGATGAACACGGCCGACCGCTCGCTGGCAGGATTGGATATCGCCTTGCGCCGTCGGTTCACCTTTGAAGAAATGCCACTCAAACCGGAATTGCTCGGTGACATTAATATTTTCTATGAGCATGGGGAGCACGGCGTGAACATCGAACAGATGCTAAGCAAAATGAACGAGCGCATCGAAGTGCTGCTGGACCGTGACCATTGTCTGGGTCATGCCTATTTCATGCCTTTGAAAAACGACAATTCCATTGAAAAACTGGCTTTTATTTTCCGTCAGCAAATCATGCCGCTTCTGGAAGAGTATTTCTTCGAAGACTGGGAGCGAATCCATTGGGTTTTGAATGATCATAACAAATCCCCTGCATATCAATTCATAAAAAAACCTCAGCTACGCCTGAAAGCTTGTTTGGAAGCAAGTTTGAAGGAAACGTGCAGGATAGGCGCTGGCATATCAACGAAGAAGCATTCCGAAAGATTGAAAGCTATCGCGGCATTCTCGGAGCGAGCGAATGATACGCATCGTCGTGCGCGAATACGCACGACTCACGACCGATGCTTTGATAGAACCCAGCCTGGATCAAGCTTGTATTCCTCCATCGGCATTCGAATGGTTGTGCCGATTGTCCGCCGGTTTCAGAAAAAATGGCGCCTCGCTGCTGCACCTGGAGAATCGGCGCCTGGACAATTTTGTCGGGATTATAGAAACACCGTGCGGCACGTTGTTGGAAATCCTGCCCAAGCGTACCGAGGCGTCGAATGAAGCCGCTTCCCGAGCACTGCTGATCAAGATGCTGAAAACGGCGCTTGATCTGCCGGCGCGCACTACCGACAAAACCGACATCCAGACTTATCGCCGCCCCTTGTTGGAATGGGTGATGAAAGAGTTCGTGCTGGCGCTGGATCATTTGTTGAAGCGCGGCTTGCGCTTCGATTACCGCCGCGTCGAGGAAGAACAGCGCTATTTGCGCGGCCGGCTGGACATGAACAAACAGTTGCGCCAACCGCCGGGGCGCGCGCACATCTTCAATATCTGCCATGATCTGTTTCTGGCGGACCGCCCCGAGAACCGCCTGCTCAAGTCGGCGCTAATGCGGGTATGCGGCTTGACCCAGGAAGCCGATACTTGGCGGCTCTCCCACGAACTGGCCGGATTGCTAGCCGAAATCTCTCCTAGCCAGAACACTGCCGCCGATTTTCGCCAATGGCGGAGCGATCGTTTAATGGCGCATTACCAGCCGGTGCGCCCATGGTGCGAACTGGTGCTGGGCCAGCAAATGCCGCTGGCGATGCGCGGCAAAACGCACGGCATCAGCCTGCTGTTCCCGATGGAAAAACTGTTCGAGCGCTATGTGGAAGTCAAATTGCGTAAACAACTTCCTGCTTCATATTCTCTCAAAGCGCAATCTGCTAGCCAATCGCTTTGTACCCATCAAGACAAAAGCCTGTTTCAGTTGCGGCCAGATTTGTTGATTCAATGCCGCCAAGAAACCGTGCTGGTGCTGGATACAAAATGGAAACTCCTCTCGGCTGCCGATACCGAGAACAAATATGGCCTGAGCCAGAGCGATTTCTACCAGATGTTTGCCTATGGGCATAACTATCTGTCCGGCGAGGGCGACATGATCCTGATTTATCCGAAAACCGAAAAATTTTCGGCAACCTTGCAGGCATTCAAGTTTTCGGAAAAACTGTGCTTATGGGTGACACCGTTCGATCTTGAAAACGACCAGATGCATTGGCCGCCTGGCATAAAAACAGGTTTTCCGTGCCTTTCCAGCTTACGGGAGAACGAGATTCCCCTAGCCGAAAGCCAACTCGAAGAAAATGCGCTGGCCTAGCCGAATGAATTGGGTTACCCATCGTTGTGCAGGCCGATGCTGGGATGGCAATTGACCCGAATGGGCTGGTTACCGGATGGCCGTGGCTGTAACGATTGCCTTTCATCTAAGCGTTGGCGGCTCGCGAAGCGAGGGCCGAAAAGGTATGTTCGATCAGGCCGTCAAGACTCGCATAAAATTTTCTAACTTCCCGGCCATGGAATCTTCGTCGCCGGCCTGCCTCGACCGAATCCTCATGTATTTTAAGTTATAATTCAGCTAGCTAATGTAACGTTAGAAGAATTTTTCGATTTTATCCCAATGTTATGGAAAACCTTAAACGCCTGACCATCCCCCACCCTGCCCTAACAATTTCCTTATTTTTAATCCTGTTTTGCAATACCGCGCTGTGGCGCGAGTTATTTAAAATCAAAGGCGGACTCTCTGTCGAAGCCCTCTGGTTTTATACTCCTTTTTTTCTGGCTTTAACGCTACTTTTACTGTTATTTTTCACGCTTTTCCGGCTGAAATACCTGTTTAAAGCGATTCTCATATTATTTTTATTCGGCGCCGCGGCGATAGATTATTTCATGGTCAATTACGGGGTTGTGATTGACAAAGGCATGCTGCAAAACGCGCTGGAAACCAATCCCCAGGAAGTGGCTGAACTTCTTAACTGGCAAATGTTGTGGTACTTGCTATTGCTGGGAGGGATTCCCGCGATATTGCTTGCGCGTACCCAAATCAACTACAAACCCTTCATCCCCCAATTGTTCAGCAATCTCAGTTCATTGGTCGTTTGTACTGTGCTGGCTGCGAGTTTGGGTTATTTCTTTTATGGCGACTACACTTCGATTTATCGAAACAATCGCCAACTGCGCTATTTAATTAATCCGGTCAATTTAGTCGACTCTTCGATTTCGACTCTGAAACACAAGCTGAAAGGCCAGCACGCTCTCATCCCCCTCGGCACCGATGCAACCCTAGCCGCCAACCCGAATAAATCGGGTAAAAAAAATTTAACCGTAGTAGTGTTAGGCGAAACCGCGAGGGCGGCAAACTTTGCCTTGGACGGCTATTCACGCCCAACGGATCCTTATTTAAGCCACCAACAGGTGTTGAGTTTTACCAATGTCCATTCTTGCGGCACCGCGACGGCGGCATCCGTTCCTTGCATGTTTTCCAACTTTGGCCAGGACCATTACGATCCGTCCAAAGCCCAATATACCGAAAACGTATTGGATGTCTTAAACCATGCCGGGGTAAAAGTGTTATGGCGCAATAATAACGACGGCTGTAAAGGCGTCTGTAACCGGGTGGCGAGCGAAGATTTATCGCATTTAAAACTTGCTGACTTATGCAATGCCGGCGAATGCTACGATGAAGCCCTGTTGTACCAATTGCAGGCCTATGTGGATAAACTGGCCAACCATGGCGTCATCGTGCTGCACCAGAAAGGCAGCCACGGACCGGGCTATAATCTGCGTCATCCCGCGCGTTTCAAAGTATTTAAACCCGAATGCGAACAAGCTAATTTAAACGATTGCAGCCGGCAGGAAGTGATTAACGCTTACGATAACACCATTGCTTATACCGATTATTTTTTAGCGAAAGTCGTGGAATTTTTAAAGAAAAATTCGGCTAAATACGATACCGCCATGCTGTATGTGTCCGATCATGGCGAATCGCTCGGCGAGAATAATGTCTATTTACACGGCCTGCCCTACTTTATCGCGCCTGACGAACAAAAACATGTGCCGTTAATCGCCTGGTTTTCAAACGATTTTATTCGGGACCATAAAATCAATTCGGCCTGTTTGCAGCAGCATAGAGATGCCCCTTATAGCCACGATAATTTGTTTCATTCCTTATTAGGCTTAATGAATGTGCAGACACAAGTCTATAATGCCCAACTGGATATTTTTGCTACTTGCAAGGCATAGAGAGCAAATAAACACGACGCCACATGCCGCTTTTCAATATCCCTTTAATAAATAATTGAAATATTTTCTTGCATCCCTGAATGTGTCGCCGAAGACAGCCCTTCAATGTAAGCTTTTGTACAACTATTGTTTAACTATATCTTGACAATTACATCCCCCCGGGTACACTGCCTTTACAGAATATAAAGCCTTCGAAAATTTGATTATCGGATTGGCGCGGCTTATGTTCTGTAGTGCTCAGCGAGCAACATATATCCTCTTCTCACCCTCCCTTTTTCTAAAGGGAGCTTTTTTACAGCCGGTGGAATATGAAGGCAATGCCCTCGAAAACCCTTATAATTCTGCAAGGGATTGTGGAGGTCAATTTCTATTTATCCATAGTCGTGCTGATTTCGTGTTGTGTCCTCTCGCTCTCGGAAAGCGCTTCGGTCTTTGAGTTTAACGTCGACCTCTATGGCCCTTTAGCGAACAATCTGCGGATGATATTGGCCTACCTGGCTTTAACGGAAGTGTTTCTCTGTGTAGGATGTTTTTTATTGAACAAGCCTCAGTTTTTTCTGTTGATCGGCCTGTCCCTGGTAATGATGATCGGGTCCCTAGAGGTCTACAGTATGATTAACGATATTGAGATAGACCCCAATCTATCGATTTTTCTTGCTTATACCGGTCTATCCCATATTGCTTTTGGGTTGCTGACCTCCACTCTGAAAACCCACTTTCCAGATACCAAGACAAGATTCTATTGATCTTCGTAATCCCACTCGCTGATTTCACCTGCAGGCGATAACACTTGGACCGACTCAAGATGAACATTTTTTGGCTTTTGGCTTTTTTACTCGCAAGTTGCACAGGGGTGCCGAAAGGCCTTAAGCCTGTTGAGGAATTCGATGCCAATCGTTATGTCGGAACCTGGTATGAAATTGCGCGGCTGGAACAGAGCTTTGAGAAAGGCCTGGATAATATTTCGGCCCACTATTCGCTCACGGAGGACGGCGGGCTCAAGGTGGTCAATCAGGGCCGGGATCAGGAGACCGGCAAATGGAAAAAAGCCGAAGGCAAGGGTTATTTTATCGATCAACCCACGGTAGGCCGGCTCAAAGTTTCATTCTGCGGCCCCTTTTACGGCAGTTACAACATCATTGCGCTAGACAACGAGAACTACCAATATTCGATGGTGACCGGGCCGAACAGATCTTATCTCTGGATTCTGGCAAGAACCAAGACGCTGCCGAAAGAAACCCTCGACGCCTTGATCGAGAGAGCTAAGAGAATGGGTTTTGCCACCGAAAAATTGATCATGGTCGAGCAGGACCCATAACCGAACCATCGCAAGCCTCAAGGAATGATAAGGTCCGTTCTGCTTATTTTTTCAATCCGTTCAGTCTGGCGCAGCAGTCGCCTTAAAAACCCCGTCATAGCTGTAAGTCTTGCCCCATAAAGGATGCACGATCTCAAAGTGCAATAAAAACGAATCTTCCGTCAGGGCTTCTTCGCTGATCAAGGCATGCCCTAGCAGCAGGCAGTCCGCGATGGGCAGCACGATCGGCCCAAGTTTCAGCAGATGTCCGCTGCTGCGGTAGACAAGTCTGCCGTCTTCAATGCCTACCTTTAGGCGAATCCCGAAACCCATGCCGACATATTCAATGAGTTCATGATCTTGATGGCGGACCATCCGCGAGGGAAACAGGCGCCGGCGTCCGTCTTCGGCCTGAATATCCCGATGCCAGCAAAGCGCTGAATTATCTTTGTCCTGCCATTTTTTTACCTGCACGGCCATCGGACCGCCTTTCATATCTACCAGCGCATTGCCCAACCGCAGCAGTTTTAGCGCCGGACCCAGCCAGCCCGGATAGTCGATTGCCATGCTGCCGGTCACGGTCGTGCTTTTTCCCGGCTCGGTGATGTCATAATGGCTTCGAATCGCAGCCGGCAATTCATACCAGTCTTCGCCGAGAACGCGCTGCATTAAAGCGATACCCGCCTTCATATCAACCCCAAAGAGCCGGTTTAAGGACCATTAAAATCACGATCAGGATCATCGCGGTGAAAGCCGGAACTCCCAGCCAGAACCAGGTACGGGCATAGTTGAAATATTCCCGGCTCAATGCCGTGTTTTGTTCAACGGCCTGCCGGGATATTTCGCGCATGCGGATCTGCAGGAAAACGACCGGCACCCAGCAGGCGCCCGCGAGCAAATATAAAATGATCGAGGCCAGCAGCCAGGGCGTAGTAATCGGAAACGCCAGCTCCTGTAGCAAATAGTATCCGGTAATCGGCTGGATCAGCACCGTCGGGGTGGTGAACCACCAGTCGGCGAGCACCACATGCTTATTGGTGGTATAGATGGCCTGGACGTCGCCATAGAGATCGGCCATGAATTTGTAGAAGGCGCTGCCGAGACCGGTGCCGAACAATAAAATCAGGCTAAAAATATGCAAGCTTTTCAGGGTCAGGTAACTCATGGTTTTTCCTCTTCGATGATTAACATGATCAGGGTCGCCGCCAGCAACGGCAGATTTTTGATTAACGGTCCGAAAGGATGCAGCCAGAATTCCGGCAGAAAAATACTGATCACCGCCATGTAAGCCAGCATGATCGCGACTTGTACCGCCACCACTTGCCGCAGCCGCCAACGGAACAGCAACGCCAGGCCCAGGACGAAATCGGCCAGCGATGCCCCGTAAAGAACAACCGATGCCAGACCGCCTTCGATGCCGACGCGGCTCAGCATCCGGTAGCTTTCCTCGGCCGGATAAATGAATGCGGAGACCCAGCCGGTCCACAGCCACACCATCGCGATGCTCAGCGTCAATAACGGCCGCAAAAAATACAAGCGGGCATGCCAGCGCTCGGCTTGCGATACGGGTGCTGCCCGTAAAAATTGCTCCAGACTGGCAGGGCTACGGCCGAGAAAAACCGTAAAGCCATCGGCTTCGGCCGTATTGCCGCGTTGCAGCATCGCCAGGCTTTGCTTATTCAGAACCGGCTCATCCAGCCAAGCCGTTAACGGGAGCAGCGCGCCGATCCAAACGCCGGAAACCGGCAACGGCCTTAAACGTCTGCCCAGATAGTTGGCCAGCAGCTCCACAATCGCGGCAAAACGGATCGGATGCGGTCCCACCGCATGAATGATCTGACGGGGTCGGGATTCCGGTTTGAGAGCCTCTGACACCGCCTGGCATAAATCGCCGACATCGACCGGTTGCAGGCTTTGCTGCCCCCCGTCAAGCATCGGCGTTACCGGCAAGGCCGCCATTGCCGCCAACAAGCCCATGCTTTTGGCCCCCCTGCCGAACACGATAGAAGGCTTAAAGATAAACCAGTCGAGATCGAGCGACTGCAAATGCGCATCGGCTTTGGCTTTGCTGGTGAAATAGGCGGTTTCCGCATCGAGTTCCGCGCCTAAAGCGGAAATTTGTACAACTTTTTTGATCCCAAGCTGCGCGCAGGCGTTGAATAAGGCGGCCGGGGCCCGATGATGCACCGCTTCAAAGCTTGCGCCCGGCGACTCCTTGATGAGCCCCACCGCATTGATCACCGCGTCGATGCCTTCCAGATAAGGCAGCCAAAGCCGGCTTTCGGCTGCTTCCTTAAAATCCAGCACAATGACATCCAGTCCCGGAAACTGTCGCAGCAACCTTTCGGGATGACGACTGACCACGGTGACGCGATGATTGTCGGCCAACAACACCCGCAGCAGATGCCCGCCGATAAAACCCGTTGCGCCAGTGAGCAGTATGTTCATATCTTATTTACCGTAATTTCTGAAAAGAAAGAAATCAATACGCAAAAAATAGTCATGAACATGACCGTTTTATGATTTTTTGGAAAACGGCAACAGCTTGACGACAGAATCCCCAAGCCTGACCAACTGCATTAACGTACTATTGGGCAGCCTTCTCAACTGATCGTACCAATGCGTCATCACCTCCAGAAAATCCAACATAGCGGCAATGCGCTTTTTGGCTTCCGGGTCGGTCTCGGCATCGCGGTCGGCCTCAATGCTCAGGTCGCGCAGCAATGAAAGAGTCGGATCGACCTCGCGTTTCCGGCGCCCCTCGACGACGATATTGAACATCTCCTGCACATCCTTGATCGCCTCGAAATAATCGCGCCGATCGCCGACCTCCACATGCGTGATCTTAATCAACCCGATGCTCATCAGTTCTTTCAGGCTGGTGGAGACATTCGAGCGCGCCAGCACCAGCGTATCGGCGATTTCTTCCGCGTTAAGCGGCTTGGGCGACAAATAAAGCAAAGCATGAATCTGGGCCACGGAACGATTGACGCCCCAACGCGTCCCCATTTCCCCCCAATGTAAAATAAAACGCTCCATCGCATTGCTGAGGCGCATCCATTTCTCCTATTTCTGTTATGACAGAATTTAGAGAATATCGAAGACTTTGTCAAATCATTTCCTCGATGCCTACGCGACGAGGTGGGGGGATCGAGCAAAGTATCAGCCCGGTTTGATTCAGATTATGCTGGAACCCAGCCAACTCTTTGCAGAATTACCGGATTATTGAATTGATCCCGATGTGCAGCCTGCAGAACTAATAATTCCGCTGTACCGAAAACTTCGCCAGTTGAATCAAGGCGTTCTTATACTCGGATTCCGGCAGCACGGCGAGCGCTTCGATTGCTTTTTCGGCTTCTTCGTCAGCTCGTTTTTCGGTATAAGCGATTGCCTGCGTACGCTGCACGACCGCATAGACCTCGTTGAACAACTCGCGTTTGCCGTTCTGGATCGCGTCGATCACGATTTTCGCGTCATTTTCGCTGCCGTTTTGAATCGCGTGGATCAATGGCAGTGTCGGTTTGCCTTCGGCCAGATCGTCGCCCAGATTTTTGCCGAGTTCGTCCTTGTTGGCCTTGTAATCGAGCGCGTCGTCAATCAATTGAAACGCGATGCCCAGATGCTGGCCGTATTTCGCCAGCCCTTCCTCGGTCGCCGAAGACGCTTCGGAGATCACTGCACCGAGCCGGGTCGCCGCGCTGAACAGAATCGCGGTCTTGCGCGAGATCACTTCGAGATATTTGCTTTCGGTCGTTTCGGGGTTGTTGCAGTTTAGAAGTTGCAGCACTTCGCCTTCCGCGATCAGCGTCGTGGTTTTTGAGAGGATTTCCATTACCCGCATATTGCCGGTGCGCACCATCATTTCGAACGCGCGGGAATACAGATAATCACCGACCAGCACGCTGGCCGCATTACCCCAGACCGCGTTAGCCGATTCCTTGCCGCGCCGAAGGTCCGATTCGTCGACCACATCATCATGCAGCAAGGTTGCGGTATGGATAAACTCGATTACCGCAGCCAGAATCAGATGCTTGTTGCCAACCTCACCGAGCGCCTTCGCGGCGAGCAAGAGTAACATCGGGCGCAAACGCTTGCCGCCGTTGCCGACGATATAATGTCCCATCTGATTGATCAGCACGACATCCGAGCTCAACTCGTTGATGATCAGTTGGTCAACGGCTCTGGCTTCGGTTTTCGTTAAATTCTTGATCGATTCGAAGTCGATCGGTGCCGCTGGATTCGGAGTGGTTTGTGTTTGCAATGCCATGCTAATCAGTACGGGAAGATGGGGTTATTTTTGATCCTAAAAATGCAAATCCACTGCAATCGAGCTGTTACGAAACATCCTAGTGAACAGCAAACTCCCCATCGTATTGAATAAAGCCTATTGATGTCAATAGCTTTTTCATGTTATCCTTAAAAAGATAAGTCCCGGCTTAAGTCAGATTAGGGTTGACGAGCCGTTAAATACGAATATAATAGTCTGTTCACTTTTTACAGTAAATGCTTGACGGAGCTTACTCTGATGTATGCGGTAATTCAAACGGGTGGTAAACAGTACCGGGTAGCCGAAGGTACGACCTTAAAAATAGAAAAATTGGAGCTGGGCACCGGCGACAGCGTTGAATTCGACAAAGTTCTGCTGGTTCAGTCAGGCGATGCAGTCAAAGTTGGCGCGCCTTTCCTCGAAGGCGGCAAAGTCTCTGCGACCGTATTGTCGCAAGGTCGCCACAAAAAGATCAAAATCATTAAATTCAGACGGCGTAAACACCATATGAAACAAATGGGTCATCGCCAATATTACACAGAAGTCCGGATTACCGGCATTTCTGCATAATTCCTAAGAGGTGTTATTGTGGCACATAAGAAAGCGGGTGGTAGTACTCGGAACGGTCGCGACTCAAACGCGAAAAGATTAGGCGTTAAACGCTTCGGCGGCGAAGCCGTCAAAGCCGGCAACATTATCGTTCGTCAACGCGGCACGCATTTTCATGCCGGTGACAACGTAGGTCTCGGCAAAGATCATACCCTGTTCGCAACTGCGGACGGCAAAGTCGTATTTCAGGTTAAAGGCGATAAAGGCCGTAAATTTGTCAGCATCGTTGCTGCTTAAGCCAGAAACGTTAATCTAGGGCAACTCCGTAAGTGACACTTCGGGATTTGCGCTTAGCAACCCGGAATACCCCCCAAGAAAGCTCCGCCAATTAATTGCGGGGCTTTTTTTGTTTTGAACGATAGCAAACCTGTACGGCATATCTGAGCGATGAAATTTGTTGACGAAGCAGAAATACGCGTCGAAGCCGGCGATGGAGGCAACGGCGCCATCGGTTTTAGGCGCGAAAAATATATTCCGCTGGGCGGACCCGACGGCGGCGACGGCGGCGACGGCGGCAACGTCTTTCTGGTCGCGGTCGAAAACGTCAATACGCTGGCGGATTTTCGCTATCACGCCGTACACCGTGCCGAGCGCGGACAAAACGGCATGAGCCGGAATTGCACCGGAAAAAAAGGCGAGGACTGTTATGTGCCGGTACCGCTCGGCACGCGGGTGAGCGATGCGGATACCGGAGAAGTGATGGGCGATTTGACCGAAACCGGCCAGACCCTTTTGGTTGCGAAAGGCGGTTTTCATGGCCTCGGCAACACCCGCTTCAAAAGCAGCATCAACCGTGCGCCGCAGAAGGCCAGCAAAGGCACCTCAGGCGAGCACCGGACGCTGCACCTCGAAATGACCCTGATCGCTGATGTGGGCCTGCTCGGGATGCCGAATGCGGGCAAATCGAGCCTGATCCGAGCTGTCTCATCCGCCCGCCCGAAAGTCGCCGACTATCCTTTCACGACCCTGCACCCGAATCTCGGCGTTGTCCGGATCGACGAAATGAAGAGTTTCGTGATCGCGGACATTCCGGGAGTCATCGAGGGCGCCGCCGATGGGGCCGGTCTCGGCCTGCAATTTCTGAAACATCTGGCGCGTACCGGACTGCTGCTGCACGTTGTCGATGTGGCACCGTACGAAAGCAGCGACGACCCGGTCACTTCCGCCCAAAAGATCATCCACGAAGTCGAGCAATGGAGTGACGACCTCGCCGACAAACCGCGCTGGCTGGTGTTGAATAAGATCGATATTCTGCCACCCGATGAGGTCGATGCGCACTGCGACGCTATCGTCGAAGCGCTCGACTGGGACGGCCCGGTGCACAAAATCTCGGCGACGAGCGGCGAAGGCACCCGCGAACTGATGTTCGCAATCATGGAGTTCCTGGAACAGCAACGGCAAAAAGACCATGAAGAGGAATGATTTTTCGCATGTTAAGCGGGTCGTTGTCAAAATCGGCAGCTCGCTATTGACCAAAGGCGGAAAAGGTCTCGATCAGAGCGCGATTGCCGGATGGGTTGCGCAAATGGCAGGACTACGGCAGCAGGGCATCGACGTGATCCTGGTCTCTTCCGGATCCGTCGCCGAGGGCATGTGCCGTCTTGGCCTGAAAGCCCGTCCAAAAACACTTCACGAACTGCAAGCTTCGGCCGCAGTCGGCCAAATGGGGCTGGTACGCGTCTTCGACGATAACTTCCAGCAACACGGACTTCACGCAGCACAGGTTCTTTTAACCCACGAAGACCTTTCTGACCGACGGCGCTACCTGAATGCGCGCAGCACGCTCCTGACCCTGCTCGAATTCGGCGTCGTGCCGGTAATCAATGAAAACGACACGGTTGCTACCGAGGAAATCCGCTTCGGCGATAACGATACACTGGCCGCACTGGTCGCGAATCTGGTCGAGGCCGAACTCCTGATCATTCTGACCGACCAGCAAGGCCTGTTCACCGGCGATCCGACCATTTACCCCGACGCGACCCTGGTTTCCGAAATTCGCGCGAACGATCCGAACCTCGACCAAATGGCCGGCGCAAGCCGCAGTGGTCTCGGACGCGGCGGCATGTCCACGAAAATCCGCGCCGCAAGGCTTGCCTCTCGATCAGGCACCGCGACCGTGATTGCGCCCGGCGTCGCCGAACAGGTGGTCACCCGCGTAATGGACGGCAAAAATATCGGCACTTATTTCGTACCCGATCTTGAACCATTGGTCGCCCGAAAACGCTGGCTGGCCGGTCAACTGCAAATCAAGGGCCAATTGGTAATCGACGCCGGAGCGGTCAATGTACTGAAAAAGAACGGCAAGAGCCTGTTGGCCGCCGGCGTCAAATCGGTTTCGGGCCGTTTTGAACGCGGCGAACTGGTGTCCTGCATCGATGAGGAAGGCGCCGAAATCGCGCGCGGACTGATCAATTACGGCAAAGCGGACGCCGAACTGATCGCCGGCAAGAACAGCGCGGAATTCGAAAAGATTCTGGGCTATGCAGACGACGCGGAAATGATTCACCGCGACAACATGGTGCTGATTTAACAGACGCACCAACCGATCACGGACATAAAAAAAGGCCGAAACTCAAAGAGTCCGGCCTTTTTTGATGCTATCGCCTTGCTACTTTATCAGCGGGATTATGCGAGCGCTTTTACTTTCGCGTTCAATCTGCTTTTGCCGCGGGCAGCCTTGTTTTTATGGATCAGGCCTTTGGTTACAGCGGAGTCGATCACAGGCACCGCAGTGTTGTAAGCGGCTTGCGCTTTTTCCTTATCGCCCGCATTAACGGCGGCAAGGACTTTTTTGATGAAAGTACGCAAATTGCTGCGTTGTCCTGCGTTGCGAACACGGCTTTTTTCCGCTTGCTTCGCGCGCTTTTTAGCTTGTGCTGTATTAGCCATAGTGTCTCGACTCGTGCAAAAGTATCAAGGTAAGTTAAAAGACTAAGCATTATGCTAATAAATGTTATGATTGTCAAGACTTTAACTTCTCTGTCGGAGTACCCTTGAGCGGACAATTATTAAAATCGAGCGCAATTGTCGGCGGCATGACATTGATTTCACGGCTGCTGGGTTTTGTCAGGGACATGCTGATCGCGCGTCTTTTTGGGGTCGACATCGCCACCGATGCGTTTTTTGCCGCTTTCAAGCTGCCCAACTTCCTGCGCCGCCTGTTCGCCGAAGGCGCTTTCGCGCATGCGTTCGTGCCGGTATTGAGCGATTACCGGGAAAATCACGACAAGGCCGAGTTAAAGACTTTTATCGACAAGACCGCCGGCACGCTGGCGCTAATCCTGTTTCTGATTACCGCAGCAGGGGTGATTGCAGCCCCGTTGCTGATTATGCTGCTCGCGCCGGGTTTTGCCTGGCAGAGCGCCCAACATGATCTGGCGGCGAAACTGCTGCAAATCACCCTGCCCTATCTATTTTTCATTTCGCTGACCGCATTCGCGGGCGCAATCTTGAATGTCTACGGCAAATTCGCGCTGCCCGCGCTCACGCCTATCTGGCTGAATATCCTGATGATAGCCGCCGCCATCGAACTGGCGCCATCGCTGGCTGAACCAGTTACCGCCCTGGCCTGGGGCGTCTTCGCGGCAGGCATCGTGCAACTGGCTTTTCAACTGCCTACGCTGATGCGTTTAGGGCTTTTGCCGCGCTTCCGATTGGGCTTTGACGATCCCGGCGTCAAAAAAGTGATCGGATTGATGCTGCCCGCCATGTTCAGCGTTTCGGTCACGCAAATCAACCTGTTATTCGATACCCTGATCGCTTCCTTGCTGGCCGCCGGCAGCGTTTCCTGGCTGTATTATTCCGACCGGCTGGTCGAGTTTCCGTTGGGTATCCTGGGCGTGGCGGTCTCGACCGTGATTCTGCCTAATTTATCGAAAACCCATGCCGCCGGCGACCCCACCGCGTTCTCCGCCGCACTGGACTGGGGCTTGCGCCTGGTTTTGTTGATCGGATTGCCGGCGACGATGGGCCTGATTGTACTCGCCGAGCCTTTGCTTTCCACCTTGTTTCAATATGAAGCCTTCGGCGTTGATGACGTGCACTTTGCGGGACTCAGCCTTAAGGCTTATGCAGCAGGCCTCCTGGGCTTCATCCTGATCAAAGTACTCGCGCCGGCATTCACGGCACGCATGGATATTAAAACACCGGTCCGCTACAGCGTTTATGCGCTGATCGCGAGCCTGCTCCTGAATGTGCTCGCGATCCCTTTCGCGCACGCAGGTCTGGCTCTGGCGACCTCATTGGGCGCCCTGGTCAATGCCGGACTGCTGCTCGGGAAACTGCGACGCGATCGCATCTATCAGCCCGACAAAGGGTGGGGGCTTTTTTTGCTGCGAATTTTGCTTGCCACCGGTGTGATGTCGGCCATCCTGTATACCCAAACCGATCTGAAAGACTGGATATACCGAAGCTCGGGCGAGAGAGCGCTGCTGCTGTTGGCCTGGGTGATTGCCAGTTTGATAATTTATGGGACAACCTTGTGGCTGGCCGGAATGCGGCTGCACATTCCGATCAAGAAGACGCGGATATCGGGCTCGAACAGCTGATGAGACAGCCATACCTGACTGTCTCGACATTCAATCCCATCTGTAAAGGTATACCTAATATCCTCATATGCGAAAGGTTCTGTTACATCTGCCGATGCAGCTTTGCCATTTCCAGATTTTCCTCAGCGGCATTTTCATAGATATCAATCATCCTTTCACAATGTGCTTTAAAATCTTGCGCCTGCCTACCTGCCAACCACGGCTCGCGCTCGAAATGACTCAGGATTTCCTTGTGTTCATCGACCTTACTCTGCATTGCTTCCGCCACTTTCTCATAGTGTTGCGCAAGCGCCTCATGATCGGCTTGGGTTTTTGGGCTGTGTAAGGCTTGATCCATATCCATAGCATGCGGATCAAACTCGGCACATGCGGACACTAAACCAAAAGTTAAAAGCAAGGTAATCAGCAATTTAGTTTTCATGGGTTTTCACCACGGCAAAAAAATGACATCTTCTCAGGCTTTGCGCTTGTTATCTTATCAACAATAACTCATTGATAGATTATGAATTTACAACTGAAAGCCTGCTGTTCTTTGGAGATATCGGCGTACAAATAATTCAAAATGAATTGATGACGTCATTCATCGGATTTTGTCATACGCATTTTTTTTACAGTCAGCTTAGCTACGCACCTCTTTTTAAAATTTGTTATGCTGGCCCAGCAGTCAGCATGACCGATTTTCCATTCGACGGTTAACGATATCCGAGTGGATAGATTCCCTTTCTTTTCTCGCCTGATGCCAAATTCGATCCGCTTCAAGCTATTTCTCACCCTGCTCCTGACCACGTTGCTGGTGGTTGCTGGCATGTATGTATTTATGCGCTGGTCGCTGGATCGGGGATTTGCCGAGTTTGTCGAGAAAAGACAACGTGAGCATGTGGCCACGTTGCTCGAAAATCTGGGTGATTATTACGCCACCGATCCTGATTGGAAACACTTGACCGGGAACAAGCGTAAATGGCTTGAATTGTTAGCGCAAAGCCATGAGCGCCGGTATCATTTTCCGCCGCATTGGCTAAAGCAGGCGCTAAGCGAGCCGGCTGATGTATGGCCACCCGACCTGCCCACACCCAAGACCGAACGCCGCTTCCGGCCTCTGGAATTGAGCGTAATGCTGCTGCACACCGACAAAACGATCATTTTCGGGCGCCGCGAGTGGCTGGACCAATTAACCTTGCATCCTATCCGGTCTCAACAGCAAATTGTAGGCTATCTGGGCGTGTTGCCGGGCAAGCCGCCCAATCAACCGATCGAGTTACAGTTTATCGAACGGCAGACTCAATCCTTCGTTTGGATCGCGTTGCTGATGGTTGTGCTGTCGGCGGTGCTCGCGTTGATCCTGGCCTATGCGCTCGGCCGTCCATTAAAACGGATCGCTAGTGCGGTTAAAATGCTGGCAGCGGGACGTTATGACGTCCGTCTACAAGTTGAATCGGCCGACGAATTGGGACTATTGGCGCGCGATGTGAACGAGATGGCGACCGCGCTGGAGCAGGCAGAACAGACCCGGCAGCGCTGGATTGCGGATATTTCGCACGAACTCAGAACGCCGATCGCGGTGCTGCGCGGGGAGCTTGAAGCTTTGCAGGACGGTATCCGTCCGCTGACGCGGGCGGCGGTCGACTCATTATACGGCGACCTGATGCGTCTAAATCGTCTGACCGACGATCTCCATCAATTATCGCTGTCAGACCAGGGCGCATTGAGTTACCGCAAATCCGCCGTCGATCCGGTCACGATCCTGCAGACGGATATGGCCGCCCTGGCGCCGGAATTTGCCTGCAAAAGGATCGCAGTCCAACTGTTTGACCGACGAGAGTCTCCGGTCATCCTCCATGCCGACCCTGACCGGTTGTCACAGCTTTTCCGCAACCTGATGAAGAACAGTGTGAATTATACCGATGCCGGCGGGCGGCTGGAGATTACGGTATCGCGGCAGAGCGCCAATCTCGTCATCGAATTCAGCGACAGCGTGCCGGGCGTGCCGGAATCGGCGCTGCCGCATCTGTTCGATCGTTTTTACCGGGTCGAAAGCTCGCGCAGCCGCGATCACGGCGGCGCCGGACTCGGTCTGGCGATATGCAGTAATATCGTGAAGGCGCATCAGGGCACTATCCATGCAAGTCATTCGCCGCTGAACGGACTGCATATCCATATCGCATTTCCTATCACCCAATGAAACACATACTGATCGTCGAAGACGAAGCGAAACTGGCGCGGTTGGAGGCCGATTACCTGCA
The DNA here is from genome assembly GCA_051061015.1 of Methylomicrobium sp. Lineage (GTDB taxonomy): Bacteria > Pseudomonadota > Gammaproteobacteria > Methylococcales > Methylomonadaceae > Methylomicrobium. The sequence goes on along the minus strand of JBPFEG010000060.1, from coordinate 4,611 downwards.
CGCCGCAGGTTTTGACTGCACGATTCTGGCCGACGGGTTCGAAGTTGTGCCTTGGCTGAGGCAGCATCGGGATCGGGCCGACCTGGTATTGCTGGACCTGATGCTGCCGGGCCGGGATGGTCTGGAACTGTGCCGGGAAATACGGACTTTCAGCACCGTGCCGATCATCATGGTAACCGCACGAATCGAGGAGATCGATCGACTGCTGGGGCTGGAACTTGGCGCCGATGACTATATCTGCAAGCCGTTCAGTCCGCGCGAAATGGTCGCACGCGTGAAGGCGGTGTTGCGCCGCCTGCAACCGCCCGTATCGGCAACGGCCGAGCTTTTACTGACCCTTGATCCCGCCTGTTTCCGCGTACGGGCCGCCGGCCGGGAAACCGAGTTAACCGTGGTCGAATTTGAATTGCTGCAGGCCCTGTACCGGCAGCCGGGGCGCATTTTATCCAGGAACCAGTTAATGGATCTGATCTATCCGGATCAGCGCATCGTTTCGGACCGCACAATCGATAGCCATATCAAGAAGCTGCGCAAAAAATTAACCGAGCTGCTGCCCGACCAGGAAGTGATCCATTCGGTTTATGGCGCCGGTTACCGCTATGATCCTCCCGATTATTAAACTTCCATATTATTTTCATAATTGCTGCAAATTGTTTGCATGGTTGCCGATTATATTGATATCCAAGAACAGCGAACTGCTCTGTTCGAATACCCTTTAATCTGGATGAGAATAAGATCATGAAAAAGACTTTATTGACCCTCGCAATCGTTTTGGCCTTTCCACTAACCGTAGCCGCATTTCCCGGCGACCAAGGACCAGGCTCGGAAGATCATCAGAAACACCAAATCGAACGGCTTACCAAAGAGCTGAACCTGACGGATGAACAAAAAACTAAGGTGGAAGCCATCTTCAAGGAACAGCATGATAAATTCAAAGCGCTGCACGAGGAAACTCACACCAAGCTCGGCACGGTGTTGAGTCCTGAACAACTGACCAAGCTGGATGACCTCAAAAAGCAGCGTTGGGAACACAGAAAACATAAAAAGGGTCTGGAAAAACCCGAGTAATCCCGGTTTTCACCCTTCGAGTCGAGGCGGCGAGTTCCAAGGATTGCCGCCGCCTCGATCGGAGGCCGGTTTACAGAGTCATGTAAATTTAATAAAGGGCATTTCCCTCTCAGATTTACGACTTTATTATCAAGCAACTACCTGTTTTGTGAGAATAAAGTCGTAAATTTTTAGTCTTCTTCTCCAGAAATTTAACTTTAGAAATAATAAAGTCGTAAATCTGAATTAAGCATTTATACCCCCTCCTGTTGCCCTCCCTGCCTACTAATTCACGTGAGAAATGAGTGTTGGCTTTTAGTAGAGGCGAATTGGCACTATCGGCCCTAATGCGTCACTCGTCCCATCTTTTCAAAAGTCCGCAAATGGAAAGCGGTCATTTGGATTTATCCGGAATTCCAGTTTAGAAACAGAAATTGATGGTACGAACGACGAAGATGATTAGCACGTCAGTTGGATTTTGACAAACGACAAGCTTGTAGGCAAGGTCAACTTTGCAAGACAAATTCAAGCTTCTATCCTGCTTTCATTGGAGTTCAACGGGTTCAGGTCGAATTGCATGAAAAACTGGCCAGATCCCAGTGGCGAACCCGGTTCGTAATACATCGATTGGAGTATCAGGTTACCTTCAGGCCCCAGCGGGGAGCCCGTGAGCAATGTACGAAAATCCTCGCCCCCGATGAGCTGATGGGTCATGGTCAGGTACAACCTCGATAACTGTTTTTCCCTGATCATCGTGTCCAGCATCTGCGGGCCGGCAATCAAATAGATGCTTTTGTATCCGAGCCTACGCAGTTCGAGTATCAAAGGGGCGCCATGGACAGTTCGATCATTCCCGGTAATAAGAAGGGAGTAATTCAAATCCTGCCAATAACGTATACGATCCGGATCGGCATTTTTCCCTGTGGCAATAAAAACGGTTTGTGCATGCTCGTGGAGACTTTTATGCATGGGAAAATTCAAGCTGGCACTGGCAATGATGACGGCCGGCTGATCCTTTAACCCCTGGGTACGGCGCCATTCCACAAGCTTTTCATCCCTAATTTGTAGGATATTGCCCAGGCGGCCTTCACTCAGCGCCCGCATATAGCCCCCATGCGTAATGAGGCAGTCTGCCTGGGCATGCAATTCCATAAATAGCCGAAAATCAGAGGCTGTGGTTAAATGCTTGGGGATATAGGTTGTGTTTTGCGAAACATCTTCCAAAGCAATGCGTCCATCCAGGCTGGCCAAGAAGTTGGCGTAGACTAAGGGTGAGTCTGGGGTGCCCAGTTTATAGACTTGATGCGCAAGATACAGGCCTGTAAGGGGAGTTTTTCCACCGGAATCAGGATAAAGGCGTATCAGGTTTTTAGGCATTGGTGGGTCTTCCAATCAGTCTCTTACTATTGCATGAGCATGAAATATTGACCCGATTTAGAATAAAAAATCGTCAAAAAATTGTCCGCACATTTTAGATAAGTGAATAAACCTTATGCAATGGGTAAACACTCTTTTCCCATTTTAAGGAATCAGAAAAGGGAATAAAAAATGAGAGCGGGCTCCCTCATGGCCAGAATTAAATGTGGCCTGATCCTGATCATCTTCATGTTGATACCTATCATTCCGATCACAGGAACGATAGGGTTGTTATACTGATCTTTCGGCCTCTCTGGTTCAGAAAACTGGTGGATAATGTGTATGCGGATAAAGATGATCGCTAGCTTACTGTAGCAAGATGAAATACGTGATTTGATGGTATTCAAATTTGGGCTTAATCTGAAGGCTTCAAAAGTAACTCTCGATTGAGAGTTTCATGTTGACTGGCAAAAAGCGGCCCCAAACCGACTTTCACAGTGATCGTTTGATAGCTCAATTAGTGACCGATAACAGACGACTGTTAAGATAAATAGAAACCGTCTATGTATTAGCTTCGGTTTGATCTGTCATTTCTAGCCGATTTTCCGCTCACCAACTGAAAACATTCGAATCATTTAGTCGCTTGAATTCTTGCCGAATCGCCTCTCTGGTTTCTTTGCATTTCTCCAGGCAAAAACCGTTCACGATAGCCAGTCTGAAGCCGCCTGGCGGCATGGAGTGTCGTCGATAATCCATCGTTTCATGAAAAGGCAGCTGAATGCTGGTCACCTGATCGTGATCAATGAATTGGGCTAGAAATGCCTGAGACGGTTTCCGATAGTTGCGGTGTTCCCCAAAAAGCACGACGCTGCAGCCTGTGCGATTCAACGGTCCTCTGTGCCAGCGTCCGGAGCGATACAGTTCGATTAGGCTGGGAACGAATGACTCGCCATAGAGATCCGGCCATTGATCAGCGAACCGCAAATGCATTTCGATGATGCGTCCGCCGATGGTCTCGAAATTCATCATGCCGCGGTAATGCGTGAAATTCTCCGCGATGAAGGCTTGCAAATAGGCTTCTATCGCCTGCCTGGGGCCGGCTAATATCTCCCAATAATCAAAGGTGCCTTCCTTTTCGGGATAACCGATCGCATGGGCGAACCAGAGCGTTTCCCCGTCCACCACGGCCACATCGGTGCTTAGATGTTCGCCCTCTAGAATTTCCACCCACATGAAGCCGGGGTTGTAGCGTTCCGAATAGTCTAGTTGATTGACGATCACACCGCTGTTCGAGCCCATGGACCGTAGGTTGTAGATGGGTTTGCTGAATACGGGGTAAAAGCCGGGTTCAATATCATGGGGGCCGCATATCAGGTTTTGTTTTTCGGCGATCATGAGTTTGTTGTAGGCCCAGGCATGAAGCGGATTCATGCGATAGGCATCGGGGTCCTTGATGGGAATGTCTAGGCCCTTCGGACAGAGGCAATGATCGAAGAACTGCTGTCGCCAAGGGTCGGGTTCTAAAATAGGCATGTTTTTTCCTTATTTTAAATTCAGTTCGATCGCGGACAATCGAATTCGCTCCGAGCGGGCACGGATTGTTTCGAAAGTCCGATCCCTGGCGGTGGTGGTATCGCCGTCAAAGAAGGAAGTCCAACTCTATCAACTTAAGAAAAAGAAGATCAACCCCAACGTTGAAGGAGTGCTTTCAAAAGTTAATCTGACATTGAATAGAGATTGTTAATAGGCTGCTCTTGGCCGCAAGCCGGGCTATGGCTAAACCTCATTGCCAGTGACTGCTTTGGAGTAGGAAGAACCGACGGGTTTATATAATTTTGGATGGCAGCGTTGAGCAAGACTATGCGAAGAATCGACTATTGTCCGAAAAATCAGGATTTTTTGGACAACTCGCCAGATAACTGTGTTTTTTCCTAGCCGGCGCAACAGGATTTATGTTGCTGGATCGGCGGACATTTGACCGAGCCATAGGAGCAAAACACGCAGCAATCTCCTGGCTTGGGTTTCAGCAAAGTCCCGCACGCCTTGCAATCATAGAAAAACTGGCAAGCATCGGTCGGCATGTTCTCTTTTTCGGCATGACCGCAGTGCGGACAGGTAATCACCGATTCGAGAATCACAGCACTCATTGTTTTTCTGCCTTAACCGAAGACGGATACCCCGCGTTTTTTGTGGCTTCGGTTAATTGAT
>JBPFEG010000059.1:0-21563 GCA_051061015.1 Methylomicrobium sp. | reverse complement strand
TTCTTCTTATGTTCGTTCAGGCAATCACCGGTCTAGCCCTGGCCGGTACCGATCTTTTTTACCCGCCTATCGGGCACTGGATCGCGCAATGGGTGGCTGCGCCTGATGTTGCGCCAGATTCGTTGCAGCCCTATTCGCCGGGGATGTATGAGGCGGCAGCCTATGAAAGCATGCGTAGTTTCCGTAAGCCGATTGTCTCAGTCCATCTATACAGTTTTTACGTGCTGATGGCTATGGTGGTCGTACATGTGACGGCAGTCATTGTCACCGAGCTACGAGAAGAAGGGAATATCATTTCTGCAATGTTCACCGGCCGAAAGAGTATGAGAGGGCAACCGGTAGATGCAGATTTCAGCGGCCATGACTGAGTATCTATTAGTTGATAATCAACAGTAAAACCCTCACCGAAGGAGCGGCTATCTGTAACGGCTTGCATTTGAAAACGGCTGAGCTCGCATTTGATATTCTCTGGCCCACTTTATCTGCAAATATAAGCTGGTTACATTCGTTCGAAATTGGCGATGATCCACTTCGTAATGAAGGAGCAAAACCGAACCTTTACCGCCCATCACAGCAGTTATTAAAAAGTCCGCTTCTGAGCGCTAAGAGGACAGTCAACTTAACCCTCTAAATCTAAGTAATCTCACTCTAAAATTTTGATTCGTTTCCCTAGACCACTAAATCATCTTTAAATTTGCCCAATCACCTATGATATTTGCCCCTCAATCTATGCTGTTTGGTATCGACTTTGATTGAGCAATTGACTGGAAAACTTGGCGTCGACAGTGTAGTGTAAAAGATTGGTCTCATTCTTTTAACTGTTATGCGATCCTCCGAGAGATCTCCCCGTTTCCAGCAAATCACGAATTGGCATTGTCTTTCCGAACAGGATGTGGCTGACCGATTGAGGGTGGATCCTGGGCTCGGATTGACATCCGGAAAAGCGATGGAAGGACTCAAAGCCATCGGCCCCAATCGGTTTACCGACACGGCTCCCAAATCGCCCTGGGTTTTCTTTTTCGCTCAATTCAAGAGCCTTTTGATCTTGATGCTGTTGATAGGCGCCGGGTTGGCTGCCAGCATCGGCAATTACAAGGATGCGTCCGTCATTCTGAGTGTGGTGTTCCTTAACGCCATACTGGGGTTCTACCAAGAGTATCGGGCTGAGAAAAGCCTCAGTGCGTTGAAGAAAATGTTGGCCCCGAAAGCGCGTGTGCGCCGGGATGGCAGAGTGATGGAGATTTCCGCTGAACAGTTGGTGCTGGGCGACATCGTTCTGCTCGAGGCAGGAGACCGCATTCCTGCCGATGGCCGGCTGTTTGTCGCGCCTCACCTGGAAATCAACGAATCGACACTGACAGGGGAGTCGCAGCCAGTGGTCAAGCGGGCAGGGGCGAGCTTGCCTGAAGCAAAGCCTTTGGCTGAACGGGTCAATATGGCCTTCATGAATACGATCGTGACCCGGGGACGGGCCGAGATGGTCGTGGTCGCCACAGGGATGCACACCGAAATGGGACGCCTTTCCAGACTCCTGGCCGTGGCGCCGGATGGACCTTCGCCGCTGCAGATCCAATTGGATCGCCTGGGGAAGCGGCTGACCGCGATTGCCGTAGCTCTTGTAGGTATGTTATTCCTGTTGAAATGGCTCAGGAAAGAGGAACTGACCAGCATCATTTTGGATTCGATTGCGCTGACTGTAGCCTCGATGCCGGAAGGCTTGCCCACCGTAGTCACCGTGACCTTGGCCCTTGGGATGCACCGAATGGCAAAGCATCGGGCGATCGTCAAGCGTTTGGCCAGTGTCGAGACCTTAGGATGCACGACCGTGATCTGTTCGGATAAAACGGGAACGCTCACCTTGAATGAAATGACTGCGCGGGCGCTTTATTTTGATGAGCAGCATTTTACGGTCTCGGGCGAAGGCTATGGGATTACCGGAGTAATCCGCGCTGAATCAGGAACCGGGAAAGTCCCCGATCTGATACCCTTGTTACGACCTCTGATTCTCTGCAATGATAGCCGTATCAGTGAGGGGCATGTGCTGGGCGACCCCATGGAAGGCGCACTCCGAGTCTTGGCTGCTAAAGGGGGCATTAACGCCATGGATTTGGAACACACGCTGCCTCGCCTCGTTGAAATACCGTTTGACTCGTCTCACAAGTTCATGGCGACGTTTCACCGCGACGCTTCGGTTATTCATATCTTTGTGAAGGGAGCGCCGGATGTACTCTTGGAACGCTGCAGCTATTGCTGGAGCGCGGGCGGTACAAAGCCGCTGACTGACCTGCAGCGAACCCAAATCCATCAAGCATTCGAAGCTCTGGCCCGCCAGGGTTTGCGCGGCCTGTTAATCGCCCAGCGCGAGGTGGCGGAAAGCAAATTTCAGCCCGATGAAAATCCGTTTATCTACCTGCTCGATCTGACGTTTTTAGGCTTGATCGGACTCATGGATCCCCCCCGGCCCGAGGCAAAGGCCGCCATTGCACTTTGTCAACAGGCGGGGATTAAGGTCAAGATGATTACCGGAGACCATAAAGAAACGGCGTCCGTGATTTCGCGTGAATTAGGGCTGGAAGATACGGTGATTACAGCGGTTGAACTGGACCGTATGGATGCGCATCAATTGGCCGCGATGATTGAAGAGGTCGACATATTTGCACGGGTTGTGCCCGAGCAAAAGGTCAAAATTGTTCAGGCGTTGAAGGAAAAAGGCCATATCGTGGCGATGACCGGGGATGGTGTCAACGATGCGCCCGCGCTCAAACAGGCCGATATCGGTATTGCAATGGGAAAAAGCGGCACCGAGGTCGCCAAGGAAGCCGCGGTGATGGTTTTGACGGATGATAACTTTGCCACCATTGTAGGCGCGGTTCAGGAAGGACGGACTCTGTACGAGAACATCCTGAAATTTATCCGGTTTCAGCTTTCCACGACGATGGGCGCGGTGATGACCGTTTTTTTCGGGCCGGTTCTGGGGCTTCCCGAACCTTTCACGCCGATTCAGATTCTGTGGGTGGCACTGATCATGGACGGGCCGCCTGCGGTCGCGTTATCGCTGGATCCGCCGCGTCCAGGCGTTATGCAAGAGCCGCCCCGCAATCCGCTGGAGCCGATACTGACTTGGCGGCGGACTGGAAAGGTTTTCGTGTTTGGTATCACGATGACGGTGGGGACGTTAGGACTGCTGTATTACGGTTTGCAGATAGGATCGAAGGACCGTGCCCTCACTCTTGCCTTTACCGTTTTTGTCTTATTCCAGTTTTTCAATATCTTCAATGCGCGTGCCGAAAGCCATACGACCTTCAACAAGCGATTTTTTCATAACCGTTTACTCTGGGTATCCTTACTGGGCGTCGTCAGTTTGCAAGCCGTGGCGGTGCATTGGCCCCCTGCTCAGGCGCTTTTTAGTACGACCCCCTTGACCTTGTTCGATTGGGCGCTGGCCGTGGTTGTGGCGTCGTCTATATTGATTCTGGAGGAAATAGGGAAAGGCGCATTGGCTCTGGTCTCTTTTCTGAGAAAGAAACTATCTCGTTAGACAGCATTTATTCACCTGCTTCGTTGAGGCAGGTTCACTTTCGAAAAACGGTCCATTGTTTGCCGTTTTTATACTGATTTAGAGCGCGGATAGGACTTTCCATTGAATCTCCACCGCAGGAAACCAGCCGCTATTCTTCAACACTTCACCCCAACCGGTGGATCCGACTTGTACTTTGTCAACATCGAAGTCAGAAAGAAACCAGGAAGGTTGCTCAGAGGGGAGAATACGACTAAATTGGTTGATGAAATGCCCCTTATTGGGTTGAAAAGCATCGGGATCAACCGATTGCCATTCGTTTAAAGGCCCAAGCGTATCTATAAAATCAAGATTTGTGGCTTGACCCGAGGAATTTGAAATCTCAACTCTCCAACTCGGCATAATAGGCACCTTCAAAATATTTTTAGCTCCGATTCTCGCCATAACGGGTAGGCTTGTCAATCCGTCCAAATCTTTGTACCCGGCAATAGCAAAATTTCCTAGATTGAAACAGGGCTCAACGGAGGAGTCACTACTTGATGAAAGGGGGCATGTAGGTCAATTTTGACAGACTTAATCGCATGATTGTTTGTTACCCTCATCCGTTTATGACGGACAAATCGTTACTGACCCCCAGCAACATCACCGAAATCTTAGCCTCAGCTGTAACCAGTTTTCCGTTGATTGCAGCAGCGGAAATCGGGGATAAAAGCCAACTCGTTTGCATGACGCTGGCATCCCGGCACAGGGCCACACCTATCATGCTGGGTGCGATCGCTGCCTTTGCCTTTTTAAACACCTTGGCGGTTGTTTTTGGGGTCGCTATTGCCAGCTGGCTCCCGGCATATATCGTCGCGTCAATTGTAGCGTTCCTGTTTGCAGCCTTTGGCATTCATTCCTTACGCGTAGAAGAGAATGATGATGAAGAGGAGGTTAAGGTAAAAAGTGGTCACGGAATTTTCTTCACCACTTTCTTGTTGATTACCCTGGCGGAATTCGGGGACAAAACCCAGTTGGCTGTCGTTGCCTTAAGCAGTACAGTCGCGCCTTTGGCCGTCTGGTTCGGTTCCACCGCTGCGCTAGCATCAACATCCGCTTTAGGCGTTTTAGCGGGCCGCACAATTTTACAAAAAGTTCCTTTGGTACTGTTGCACAAAATTAGCGGCACTATCTTTCTTGTGTTGTCGGTTTTTGCTGGTTACAAAGCTTACATTGGTTATACGAGTTGACAGCAAAAAACAGAAATGTCCCTTGCTAAGGAACCAAAAAATTGGAGAACAGAAGGTGCAAGCGTACTTCAGAAATCGCGCGCCGGACACGACTTACCGGGCAGGATGGGAAGTAGGACCACCGGAGCGACCGGGCCGTCCTACTTCACTGCCCTTTATCGTTATTCGTACGATGCACTTAACGGGAATTTTGCTCTGTGTGTTGGTCAACTACGGCATTCATTGTTTGGAATCAAGCCGGGATTTGAAGAACAAGAAGAAGTTGGAGCCCACCTCGACTGCCCGTCCAGCGGCTTCTGCATCGTCCATTTTTTTCGCCGAGGTGATGCCGCTGCTGCCATCCGCCGCAGGCCAATCGGCCTGATCAAAGACCAGTACCGGCCTGACCTCCCACCAGATATCTTTCGTATTGACCCGGTTATTGTCAACGACATGACTGTGATTGGGCGTCGGCACGACGATGGGTGCGGAGGGTGGATTGGGAGCCTTACCCAGTGCGGCCAGCGTCTTAGATAAGTCGACCGAGGACGAATGCATAGTACACGTACCGGGCACGGGATTGTTCGGATCGGGGCACTGGGTGGTAATGGCAGGACTGACTGTCGTCTTCCAGGCTTCAGGGATAAAGCCGAAGGCTGTGATTAACGCCTCACCCAGCGCATGTCCACAGAGTTCGGTTGGCCTGCCGCCATTCGGACAAGGCATGGCATCGTCTGGATTTGTGTCATTATCGACGGAGAACATCGGAATCAGCACGTACAGTTCCGCGGTATGTTTCAGATCTCTGCCTGCGGGATCCTGGGTGGTTTCGGTAACCGCCTGGCAAATCGGGGTCTGCATCTCATTGGGATCGGACTGCGCTTTGATTCCGTTGAAATCCAGGTCCAAGTTTGGCTGATCGACACAGTCAAAGTTTTGCTGGTACGTGAAGGTGACCAATCGATCGTTACCGAAGCCGTTGGTTTGATTGGGAGCCAACTGCTGCGCTAATGATGCGCTGCTCACCGCAAAGCTCAACCCTAGGCAAGCGAAGAGCATCAGTCCAAAACGGATCAAATGGGGTTTAATGCATTTCAGCGATGGGGGTTGTAAGCGAATCATAGTATTCCTCCTTCCATTAGAAGCAATAGAAATATTGGATAATTCACGGTCATGCCTTGCGATTCATCGATAGCCGAACAAGGGCACCTCGAACCGATAAGGGATAATGGATTAAATCACTGGGCACCTCCTGTTTCACCCAAATTGTTGGCGATAACGTCCGAATTAATTCCCTGAAAACCCCATATAGAGCATCCCCACACAAAACAATCAGCCTGATTTGCGTACAGAGCAGAGTTTCTCACGGTGCAAGAAGATAAGCCAAACGGGGCACTTAAGTAGGGCTCCCTGCTTCAATTGATTGCTTGGGCCGACGTCCCTCTTGCCGAGGGACGCCGATTTGCCGGATTGATCACAACGATTTCAGGTATTCGACCAGATCCTGTTTTTCCGCGTCGGTCAGTCCCAGACCAAAGCGGTCGTTATAACTCTCAACCACGTCCAGCAGGGTTTTGAAGCGGCCGTCATGATAAAACCGCCCTTTGTTTTCCGGGTTCATGTACAAGCCTTGCTCCCTGACGAAGATACCGGCCAGATTCATGGTCTTGTAGGTATCGCCAGATGCACGTTTCGCTTGGAAATCATCGATCTTCATTTCAGCCGGAGTATGGAGATTCCAGCCGGGATCGGTCCACAATGGCTCGGCATGGCATTTGACACAGTTGGCCTTGCCGCCGAATAATTCATCACCCCGTTTGGCGGCCGCCTCATCAAAGTCAACGCCGGCAGTCGGCTTGGGTGCAGGCAGAGCCAATTGATAGAAATGTAAGGGCGGTAATTTGGAGGTGACCAAATCCGCGTCCGGATCCACCTCGATATGGCCAAATTTCTTCGCCGCCGCAATCGGGAACTTGACCGGGTCATCGAGCCGTGGATCGAAGAAGTTGCCCACCCCATGCATTTCCAGCACCGCCACGAAGGCATTCCAGTAGGGGATCGAGCCCCAATCGCCGGTCCAGGTATGCTGATTGAAGCCCGCCAGACCGTACGCATTGGGTAGGAGTGTAGCCGACGGCTTGCCGTCAGGTGTTGCGGTTTTGCCATCCAGAATCAACTCGGCATCAAACTTTCCCGGTCCCCAGCCATTCAAAACGGCACGTACCTGATCGTCGGTCACATTGGGATTCACGATCTTGAGCAGATCGGTCAACGGCTGGACATTCGGAGCAAAAGCAATAATAGCGCCGACGTTCAGGTCCCGGTTCGCCCAACCGTCCAGCCGGTGACCCACCCCGTGCATCAGGGAGTCATCCACCGTGGAGTGACAGAGGGCGCAGGTGATCCCGACCGATTGCAGCGCATTGCCATTGAAAGTGCCCTTAACGCCGATTACAGCATCTTGCTTCAGGAGAGCCAGAGTGACGGTGACATCATTCAGGTCGACTTTGCCTGCTTTAAGGGCCTGCACAGTTTCCTTAGAGAGTGCATCGACATCCACCTTCAGTCCCAATTCCAGGGCTTGTGCAGGGGGTAAGCCGGCACCGACTCCGCCGAACTGCTGACCCTCGATCGCTTGATGCAAATGCAGCGCATCGCCCCAAAATTGTTCATCACCAAACGTATCGAAACGGAAAATCTCACGGCCTTGAATCACCGTTTGGATAGCATTTTTAACGATGGGGTCTTTCTTCAAGGCTATTTTTAGGGGAGCCTTTGATGGCGACATACCCGAATCGTGAGCGAAAGCGGTCGGGTTAGATAAAAGTCCTGTGAGAGATAAACAGAACAAGGGAGTTTTCCAGCGCATAGAGTGGGCTTTATTCATCATGTTCTCCTTCAAGATTAAACTCCACCACGGCTTTAATAGGGAGGCGGCTTACGGCTAGTGGAATAGAGGATTTACGAATAATTATTCATGGCCCTTATCAGTTACAAAAAACTATAAAGCAGTTCTATTCAGACTATTAAACGGCATACTCTTTTTTTTATCCCGGTAACACCCGGTATGCGTCTAATACTCCATAAGGCTACTCAATAGTAGATTCCTATGGCCATCAAAAAGGTTCAATCGATTGCTGGGCTATATTATTTTTTTGCTAATGATTACTCGGCTCTGCTGAAACTTTTGAGCTTAAAAACGTCGTTTAGTGATGTGTCAGAGAAAACAAGATCATAAGATCCTTACCCGACATTTAAGAATAGGAATCAATAGGCAGGGTCAAATAAAGCTTTTTGGCTAGAACAGCAGCCGTGTCAACTGCCGCCATTTGGCGTCAGGTTTGACCCTGCAAGAAGGGTTTTTGGGCTCGTAATACAGTTGGTTTCCGATGCGTCCAGTTTGCGCAGAAAAGTTAGGCCTCTTTCAACGCGGACGCAGTGTCCTGTACCATTATCATGGCTTTGCTGAACGCTTCGGACCCTTAGCGTACGATTTTTTCCGTTTCGTGAGTAGCCTCTATAAAGAGGAGGCAGCGCGATTGCTGGGCAGAAAAAGGATTCAGCTCAGATCACTGCCGTTATATCCTAAATCCGTCAAACGACTTGGGATAAGGGGCTATTTGCTTGCTAGACGATTTATCTGAAAAAGCCGACATTAATCGATTTTTTTAATTAGTGTTAAGTTTCTGTTTATCTTTCTAAAATATAATTTAGAATGAAGTTCAAATATATTCTATTTTAGAAAGGAGTAGCCTATGTTTCATTGTAAGTCGCTAAAATCCGTCCTCACTTTATCAATATTCGGTACCGTTGCATTAATGGGTCAAGCGGCATGGGCTAAACCCGCCATTCCTCAAGAATGTAAAAAAGCAGCCATTAATGCCGGGCTGGATCCTGCCAATGCGGTATTTGTAGACCCTAATTCAAACTCTTACACGGGCGGCCCAGGTCCTGAATTTATCGTCGGCACCAAGAAAGCCGATCATATTATCGGTACACTTAATAACGATGTCATTTGTGGACTTGGTGGCAATGATATCATTGCGGGCCTAGCCGGCAACGATGTGATTATTGCCGGCAGTGGCGCGGATAAGGTAGAAGGGGGGGATGATGGCGATACGATCCTCGGCGGTAGTGGCAATGATGATTTGGCCGGCGAAGCAGGCGATGACTCACTTTTCGGCGGTAATGGCAATGATACCGAAGACGGCGGCCTTGGCGATGACAACGTCAATGGCGAAAACGGAAACGACACCTTGGCGGGCAGCGCTGGATCCGATACGCTCCGTGGCGGCAATGGATCTGATACCGAAGACGGTGGCGATGACAACGATACCGTCAACGGCGACAACGGCAGAGACGACTTAAATGGGGGGGCTGGTAATGATACCCTTAACGGCGGCAATGGCCCGGATTTGCTGGCAGGTAATGAGGGCGATGATAAGCTGAATGGAGATAATGGGAACGATGACCTGGAAGACGATGCCGGAGTGGATACTTTCGACGGGGGATCTGGCAACGATTCGATCGACGATGGGCCTGGCTCAAATCAGTCACACGAATTCAGCGATCCAGAAGATGCGCATGACTCGGCGGATGATTAATACGCGATCTGGTCAATAGTTTTTGATAAAAACCCGCTTCGGCGGGTTTTTTATTGTCTGTAATACGTTAGTGAGTAAGTCAATTGATTTCTAAAGGTTGGACAGCCATTCACTGCAAAACGGCGAGTGACTCTATGTGGACGACTACCTGGCTGGTTGGCATCGAAATCAAGGGTTGTTCGAATCCGGTATAGTTCATTCCCCTCAACCCAGTCCATCGAAGTTTCATGAAGAAACAAAAAACCAGCCCAGCGATATAAAGGACTGAGTGGTTTGGGGTTCAGTGACTCCGATGACTTCTCGATTCCACTGCGTCCATCGAGCCAGCCTTGCTGGAATATAAGCACAAACTGTCCCGATTTTGCCGAAATTTTTACCCCTTTTTGACGGACATAACCAAACCGGCTGATGGAATTTTTTTGTCGATTGAACTATTTGGTTGCTAGAGGCAATAAACCGTATGTATCAAAAATGATACATATCTTTTAATTGATAGATTTATCGATTAGAGCCTACTTTACGGTTTGGAGAAATAAAAATGACTAAAAAAAATCTATGGTGCTTAACTTTATCAGCCTTTGTTCTTTATGCCGGTATGCTAAATCATGCTAGCGCCAGAGAAGCGGTTAAATGTGAAAAAAGATTGAGTCCTTCACGCTCCTCCGTTTCGGTGAATTTTGAAGGTTTACAGCCCTCAACCGCCTACGTCATACAAATTTCATCAGGGACTAATGTAGTTCGTCCCGTCATTGCTAGCGATAATTTCGGCGCTTTAAGAGTTGAAGCCGACAGCAATCCTAAAGATATTCGGGCGGGAGATTTTCCGATTGCCTCTACTTTTATCATCAATGATGTCAATGTCGGAGTGTATGAGAATGGGACTTTAGTGACAGAAGGCGGTGCAAATTGCATTGTCAGATAGTCAGGACCGTCAGTTCTGCAGGGAAAAACTGAGAGTTATGTAAAAGCGAAGCTCTGGTTAAAATATAATCGTTTCCTCATAATTTGACATATCTTAATAGTTAGTTAATGTCTTTCTGGTTCGCTAGAGGGGCAGGGTAAAGTTAACTTAATGGCCATGCTATTACGCTGCAGATTGGGTCAATGGTTTTACCGTGACTAAACCTCATCCAATGACTGCTTTGGAATAGGAAAAACCGACGGGGTTATATAATTTTAGACGCCAGAGCTTTGGCAAGAATATGTAAAGAATCGGCTATTGTCCGAAAAACTGGACTCTTTCGGACAATAGTTTATCCCCACAAAATCAAAGGCTCGTGTGTTCAGTAAATCTGTCCGAAAATGACCGCCTGAAAATAGGCTATGCGCGTGTCTCGCCCGGCGGTAAGCGTTCGCCGACTGCGCCAAACTGTATCGCGAACAGAGACCATTGTGAACTCTACTTTTAGTGGTGCCGCGTCCGCAACCTATTGAAAATCTCGCGCAGATCATGCTGGCGTTGCAGGGCCTGGTTCCTTCATCAAGCGTCAGGTAGGGGACGACAAAGGCCCATTCCTTGTCTGACACATCGCTAGAATAAAGTTTTCGCGGATTAATTAATGGCCTCATAACCTTTCTCTCCGCAAAAAGTTTATAACACGCTCTCGTCGGTAATTGTTCTCTCTCGTCAACTGTTCAAGATAACGATAACCCCACAGCAGGTTATTTCAATAAGGCGCTGTGGATCGCAAAAGCTATCTCATGCCTTTTAACGAACAGTTGTGAGGAAATTTTTTGCTTGTTACACCGGAAATCAGCTGTGTTGCAGTCAAACCTCCATCTGTTAATATAAATACAATTGATAAATATTCTTATTTGTATTAGACTGAAAGGAAATACAGCTTCACTCTTAGCTTTTACGGGAAATAAGGATGAAAATCAAAAAAATTTCCACATTTTCGATGATAGGAGGGATGATCCTGGTGCTGGGAATAATACCGGCAAAGGCCCAAACCCGACATTATTATATTGCTGCCGAAGACGGTAACTGGGATTTTGCACCGTCCGGTAAGAACCTGGTGCATTGCGAAGAAGCCGCCCCTTGCGATATTCCCGCACCCTGGACTGAAAGCCACAGCTTTCCAGTAACGCGCTTTATTCAATACGAACCTGATTTCAAGACGCCAGTACCGCAGCCAGTGTGGCTGGGTATTTTAGGTCCAATCATCCGGGCTGAAGTCGGGGACACGGTCAAAGTCCATTTCTGCAATCATGCAAAGAGCCCCGCCGGTATGCATCCTCATGGATTTCGTTATACCAAGGACAACGAAGGGGCCCATGTTTTCGGAGCGAATACCGGCAGTCCGCCCGGTGCCGGAGCAGAAGTCATGCCTGGCCAATGTTTCGAATATACTTGGGTTGCCGATTCAGGTAGCGGTCCTGCGGCGGGTGAGTTGAGCTCGAAGGTGTGGTGGTATCATTCTCATATTGATGAGCCCGAAGAGACGAGTAAGGGACTGTTAGGCCCGATCATTATTACTCGGAAAGGAGCGGCACGGCCGGATGGCAGCCCGAAAGACGTAGATCGGGAATTCGTAACCGCCTTTTTTATCTTCGATAAACTCAAAGGGGAAGAATCCGGATTGATGCACAGCATCAACGGCTATATTTTTGGCAATTTAAAAGGCCTGGTGGCAGACAAAGGAAATAAAGTACGGTGGCACGTTATCGGCATGGGTAACGAAGTCGACCTGCATACGCCGCACTGGCACGGGAAAACGCTTAAAGTCGGTCGTGGGCCTGTTGCTCAGCATACTGATCTGGTGCAGCTGCTACCCGGCAGTATGATCACGGCTGACATGCAAGCCGACAATCCGGGCGAATGGCTGTATCACTGCCATGTCGCAGATCATATCGATGCTGGCATGTTTACAACTTATCAGATCAAAGAATGACGACAGGGCGAATCGGTGAGCCAAGAGTGGGCTCGTCGTTATCGGCTCGGCAGTAGATATTGTCCGAGCCTTTGGTAAAGCCTCTGAGGCGTTACGGCTCGACCGCGAAGTACTTCGGGTGATGAAAAGGCATCAACGATGCGCCGGCGTGCTCTATCCGTTTTCGGTATCCTATTGTCTCCGATGATTGCGGCAGCCGCAATGAGTCTAAGTTCGGTTTCGGTCATCAGCAATGCGTTGCGGCTAAGGCGGCTTACATTGTAAATAGAGATACCCGGCAATGTGTAGAAGAGAACCCTTAGCATTCATAAAAGCCAAGGCTCGGAATACCTGGTGGCGGTAATTGGGATCTGCTCACGAAACGGAAAAAATCTTACGCTAAAAGATTGGCCATATTGGGGGAAACACAGAATTAGGAAAAAATTGTACGTTAACCGCTACAATATCGGACATTGCCGGTAAGTCCAGTCTTACGCACATGGAATTTCTATAATTCCGCTCAATCTGAAACAGATAATTCCGCTGGCCATGACGCATTACCTACTGCTGGAACGGAATGTGCTTTACACCGGCGTGACACGCGGGAAGAAGCGGGTCGTAATCGTCGCCCAGCCGAAGGCCTTGGGCACGGCGGTCAGGATGCAACGGTCACAGAAACGACTGACGAATTTGGTTGCGCGGTTGGGATAAGAAATTCCGTCGGCTGGAAACAGCTTGATTAACGTGGCAAGGTCTAACTTAAGGGTATCACAGGCTCTTTCTACCTCAGGTCATGTAACTAATCATGACCTGGGGAAAGATAAAAAAGCCTGGAAAGCGGGGACTCTTACAAATTTTCCTGGGGAGAAAGCTGGGGCACCCACACCTTTTCCGGAACACCTATGACTTTTCCTTTGTTCAGTCAAAGCGAGATGTGTTTTTTCGTTTTTATCCGTATTCGGATCGGCAAGGGGAGAGGGGCCAGAGGACGACACCTCTGGCCAATCTTCCGCGGCTCCGTTAGGAATGCCCGTCTGCGGTTAAGGAATTGGATATAACAGGAACGACTTGGCGCTGTTTACCGTTATGTACTGAGTCAAGATGGTATCGCTCTCGTTGACATCAGTGGACCGCACGCCGAATCCTGTAGACGGCGCGAACGCATTGTTGGCGTTCAGATCTGTGGGCACTGTAGCGAATGTGCTGCCGGCGGGCCACAAGAGTGCTGTGGAGCCATCATAAGTAGGATTACCCTGCTTGATGCCCGATCCCACAGCCACGCCCTGGCTATTGATAGAGCTGACGCTCACGCTGGTCCCTCCTGCATAGGTCAGCTCGATCGGGCTTGCCGAGGCGAGGTTGTAAATATAGGGCCTCCCATTGCAGTTGCCTGCCACCCACACATCGCCCGTCGTGGCGTTGACCTGACTGAGGCGAACCGGACGACAAGTGGGGGAGCCGGTGAGATTTGGAATCAAGGTGACCGTTCCGTCGTTGCTATTCACCACGAAACCGTGTTCGGTGTTATCTGTGGCCTTGTACCAGCCGGCGATCATCCCGTCGTCATTGATGTCGACTGCATAAGTCGTTGTGCTAGGGGCAGACAAGATAGGATCGTTGAACATTACCTCAGCGAGATAACCGTTTTGGTAAGGTCACCGCACGGTTAACCCCTGTGGAGTAGCCGGACGATCCTGCGGCAACGCCTAGATTGTTGATAGCCACCAGAGCTGTGCCACTGCTGTTAGAGAGATTCCCAGTATAGGTGAGGCCCCCACCCGAATAGACCCAAGCGCCGATTCCATTCCCCGCCACTTCGAAAGAGTCGTTAATGGCAGAAGCTTGGGCGGTGACATTCGCGGGGAACAGTTTGGCCAGCTTGGTAACTTGTTGGCCATCGAAATACCAGGGAGCGTTGAAACAAGCATAGACTCCGGGTTTGATATTGCCGCATTTGGTCTGGTAGTAACCCGTGATCGCTCCATTTTCACTCATGCGTACGGACGGCCCCGGGGAGTTGATCGATTGAACACTGTACCCTGCCGCCAAAGCCTCGGGCATAGCGGCTAAGACGGAGGTCGTCAAGCCCGCCATCAGGACAATCTTGAGCGAATGGCTCTTGAATGCAGATTGAATCATTAGGATGTCTCTTAGTGTAGGTTGTGATGTAGGGAAGCTTAAAGCCTCCCGAGTGTCCTTAGGGGATGGGTTGTAGTAGATCAGTAATGCGATTGTACTGACTGTCGAGGTAGTCAATCAGGATCGCTCCGGCCGTATCGATATCGATGACGCGCAGATTTATCGTCGCACCCGACACGATTGCCTGATTCGCGTTCAGGTCGGTCGGAATGGTGCCGGAAGTGGTGCCTGCCGGCCACATGACCGCTGTAGCCACGCCTCCAGTCAGAGTGCTAGTTCCGGCCGCTTCGCCGCTGCTGTTGACTGATGCGACGTTCAGATTGCTGGCTCCCGGCAGGTTGGCCAGCTCAGTCAGGGTACCGCTGGTCAGCTCATACATAAACGCACGTCCCGAGCAGTTGCCCACTATCCAGGTCTCACCGGTCGTCGGATTGGCTTCGCTGATGCGGGTGGGCTGACAATTGACAGGAGCCGTAGTACCCCCTAGGTTGGGGATGAGAGTGACCGAGCCATTGGTATCCACCACATAACTTTGATAGAGGTTGCCGGCGTCCTTGTACCAGCCCGTGATCAGGCCGCTGTCATTGATATCAGCGGTCCAGATCGATGTGGTAGGGCTAGACAAGTAAGGATCGTTGAAGAGTACTTCGGTTCCAACACCATTCGTGAACCGGACGGCCCGGTAAGTAAAACTGGCATTGGGGGCATTACCCACAGCAGCTCCCGCATTGTTGATCGCCACAGGCGTTCCGCCAGTCAGACGCATAACCGTTCCACCGGCGTAGAGCCAGGCGCCACTGCCGTCGGAGCCGGTCAGTTGCAGCGAGTCGTTGATGTCTGCGGCCGTGCTTCTGGTGTTGGACCACACATTGCTGAGCTTGGTGACGCCTTTGCCATCATAAAACCAAGGCGCATAGTAACAGTAGGTGCCTTTCTCGTGCGGCCCGTAGTTAAAGGTCGTGCACTTCGACACGTAAGTGCCCGCAATCGCGCCGTTATCGCTCATGCGCGTGGCCGCTCCGGGCACATTGAGCGATTGCACGGTATATCCCGCCGCCGAAACGGCCGGCACACAGGAATATAGTATTGCGGCCAATAAGCCGGCCATAAGAGCGCCCTTGGAAGGATGGGTCTTGGATGCAGTAAATTGAATCATTGAAATATCTCTTGTCGTTGCTCTGAGCTTACGGAATGGGGTACAGTAGAACTGCCTGGAAGTTGTAAGTGGTCGCGTCGTTGTAGCGAGTCAAGATCGTGCCGATTTCGCTAATATCCAGGGCTTGAACGTACCGGGCAGTCGCCGGCGTAAACGCCTGGTTCGCATTCAGATCGGTGGGAGTGATATTGAAGTTACCGTCTACTGACCACTTTACCGCGGTGTAACCATCGGCCGGAAAGGTGCCATCTGATGCCACATTGACACCCGGCTTGGAGGCATAACCGACCGCCTCGCCCTGGCTATTGACGGACACTACGCCGATTTGGCTTCTGTCTGGGAACGTCAATTCGCTCAGTATTCCGCTGTTGATCTCATACAGGAAAGGTCGCTTTCCAGCACTCGCAACATTTGCGTCGCAGTTGCCCACTACCCAGACATTTCCGTTATCAGGATCGGTCGGATCAGCAGGATTTGAGTAGGCCTGGCTGATGCGTACCGGACGACAATTGGCGGAACCGGGGAGATTTGGAATGACGGTGACCGTTCCCCCACTATTCACCACGAAACCGTGTTCTGTATTATCTGCGCCCTTGTACCAACCGGCAATCAGGTCGTCGTCATTAATATCGACGGCATAGGTCGTTGTGGTCAGGGCAGACAAGTAGGTATATAAAGCAGACAAGGTAGGATCGGTAAGAGGATTCTTGAAGAGCACTGCCTGCGGGGTACCGTTTTGGAACGTGGCAATCCGGTTAATGGACGTGTAGCCGTCGGTTGAGCCACTGCTCATATCCCCCACAATCACACCCACATTATTGATTGCCCGCGGCACGCCACCGGTAGCCGTATACGTCACTGTGCCCCCGGAATAGGTCCAGCCGCCGTCAAGGGGATTGGGCCGTGTTTCCCGTCCAACCAGATTGAGCGAGTCGTTGATGTCATACGGGAGAGCTTCGGCGTTATGCGGCCACTGTTTGCCGAATTTGGTGAAGCGCTGGCCGTCATAGACCCAGGGCGCTCGGTAGCAAATGGTGGGCTTGTTGGGATCCCAGTTGAGTGTCTCGCACTTCGTGGTATAGAAACCCGCGACGGTGCCATTGTCGCTCATGCGGGTGGCCGGTCCCGGCGCGTTAAGTGATTGGGCGGTATAGCCCGCGGCATAAGTTGAGCCGGAAAATCCCGAGAGACAGGCCGAAGCCGTTGAGACCATGAGTATTTTTTTCATAGTTTTTTATACTAAGTTGATCGATGTTGAGCTGTCATTTATTACGGGTATCGGATTTTTAAACACCCTTTTCTTTAAACGATACCCCGTATAAAACCGGCCCCGTCCTTACCAGCGAGATGAAATTTCGCAGGTGAGTCTCCCTTATACTGTCTCAACATAAATTAAACCTTAAAAAATGTAAGCTTATCGCCAGCTTATCACTATGAAACCGCCATCGGCGGCGCGACGATTACGACCCGCTTCTTCCCGCGTGTCACGCCGGTGTAGAGCATATTCCGTTCCAGCAGCAGGTAATGCGGAATGGCCAGCGAAATCATCACCATTGGGTATTCCGAGCCTTAGCTTTTATGAATGCTAATAGCATATGATTTAGAAGAAGCCATAAAGATTTGAAAATCCCGTAATTGATGCGCTAACCCAACCGATCCCATCTTATTTTTTTCTCTAGAATAAAAAATAATTTTGCGGGGAATATGACAAATTTCTAACGATTTAGTAGTTTTTAATAATTTCCTAATATAAATTTAAAATAACCGTAATGAAAATAGGCTAATCTTCCTTCGGCTTCACTTGGAGTATCAGGTGACATTGCGATATTGCATGCTGAGGCACCCTAGGAGTCGGAATAAATAAATATAAGTTATTGATAAATGAAATTTATTCCCTTTTTGTTTAGTTTTTAATAAATTTTTAATTTTATTATGTTTGCTTTTTCTTATTTATATTACCGATTTTTACTTTTCTAAGGAGACTTTATCGATGACAGTCGCAACTCTGCTTTGCTGTAACAAAAAGCCGCTGCCTCCTTCAAGCGCACGGCCAACTCCGATTTATGCGGGCGTAATGCTTGCGTTGGCGCTAGGCGGCGCATTATCCATAAAAACTGCTGAAGCAGCGGTAGCTGCCGCCGGAACCGAATGGACGATCGCGGGCGGCACGCCCCAGGGCACCCGTTTTAGTGAGCTCAAGGAAATCACCCCCGCCAACGTCGTCAAACTGAAGAAAGAATACTCGTTAAAGACCGGGGTTAAGGGCAGTCATATGGGCGAACCGCTCGTCGTCGGCAGCATGCTCTACGCCGTCACCCCGTTCCCGAACAAGCTGATCGCTTATGACCTTAAGAATAAAGGCCAGATAAAATGGACCTACGCCCCGGACGTGAGCGAATTTGCCAAAGGCCAAAATTGCTGTGGCGGCATTAATCGCGGCGCCGGCTATGCCGATGGCAAGATCGTCTTCCCCCTGCTCGATAATACGGTAGTGGCGGTCGATGCAATCACCGGCACGGAAGTGTGGCGAAATCGGCTCGCGGACCCGCATACCGGCGTCACGATGACGACAGCGCCAATGATCGTCAGGGATAAGGTTATTGTAGCCTCCTCCAGTGGCGAAATGGGCGTTCGCGGCTGGATCCAGGCACTCGACCTGAAGACCGGCAAATCGCTGTGGAAAGCTTACAACACCGGCCCCGACAAGGATGTCTTAATTGACCAGAATTTCCGCGACAATTCTGTCTACTACAAGGGCATGGTGGATCAGGGAGCGACCAGTTGGCCTAACGAAAGAGCCTGGCTGCTGGGCGGTAGCGCGGCCTGGAATTACTTTACCTACGACCCAGAACTCGACCTGCTGTTCTACGGAACCAGCCAACCCGGTGCTTGGAGTGCGGAAATGCGCTGTAACCAGGTTGAATACAAGACGAACCCACGCGTGTGCGATAACAAATGGGGCGCCTCGATCTTCGCCAGAAAACCCGACACCGGCAAGGCGGTTTGGGCCTATCAGTTCACCCCGCACGACAGTTGGGACTACGATGCCGAAAGCGAGAGCATCCCTGTGAATCAGCCGTTCAAGGATGCCAAGGGAAACAGCCACGACAAGCTTCTGGTCCATTTCAATAAGAACGGCTTTGCCTATACCTTCGACCGGGCGACCGGCGAAATCCTGCAAGCCTCGCCGTTCGTTTCGGAGATTAACTGGGCGTCTGAAATCGACGTGACCACCGGGCTGCCCATAGTCAATGAAGACATGCGCATCGTGGAAGGCGAGGATAAACTCAACAAGAAAATCTGTCCGTCGGCGCTGGGCGGAAAGGGTTGGGAACCTGCATCTTTCTCACCGAATACCGGCCTTTTCTATGCCCCCACATTCAATCTATGCGAGTATCTGGAAACGATGAAGGCTGAGTTCATCTCCGGTGCACCATATATGGGCATGGACTTACAATTTGCTCCCGCAGGAGATACCAGCTATACCAGCGAGTTGATTGCCTGGGATGCCACTGCGACCGACCCTACAAAACAGAAGTTATGGGGCGTTAAGGAAAAGAATATGATCTACGCCGGTGTCCTCAGCACGGCCGGAGATGTGATCTTCTACACAACCAAAGACCCGAAGCTCAAGGCAGTCCATGCCAAGACCGGGGAGCCTCTGTTCGAAACCAACTTGGCATGCAATGCCGTCGGCAACCCGATCAGTTTTGCCGGTCCCGACGGAAAGCAGCGCATCGCCGTGTTCAGCGATAGTAATTGTACAAATCCCAATGGCGTGGAAGGCGGCTGGGTTAACGTCTATAAGCTGGGCCTCTGATCGCCGCCATGTCCATCAGTAAGCAGAAGAACAGCATGTCCCCAAGAACTCGCCCATTTCCTCGTAGACTGCGAGCGCCTCTCGTCGCTGTCCTGCTGTCGTTCACGGCGACGGCGAGCATGGCGGAAAGTGAGCTCCGGATTTGTGCCGACCCGGATAATCTGCCTTTCTCCAATCGAAAACAGGAAGGCTTCGAGAACAAGATCGCGGAGCTCCTGGCCGACGACTTGCGTGCGAAGTTGAGCTACACCTGGGACAAGCAGCGGCGGGGCTTCATCCGCCATACTATGGGGGCGAAGCGCTGCGATGTGGTTATGGGCGTGCCCACCGGTTACGAGCGGGTGCTCTCCACCCAGCCCTATTACCGGTCCGGCTATGCCTTTGTCACGGTGCGGAATCGTCATCTGGAGCCCAAATCCTTGGATGATCCGATACTGCATAAGCTGAAGATCGGCCTGCACGCGATCGGCAATGACGGCGCCAACTCCCCGCCCGCCCATGCCCTCGCCCGGCGTGGCATTGTCGAAAATGTCGTCGGCTATTCCATGTGGGGTGAGGGATCGGTTGAAAACCCGCAAGGCCAACTGGTGGAGGACGTGGCGAACGGGGATATCGATGTGGCTATCGTGTGGGGACCGATCGGAGGATTTTTCGCGAAAAAATACGGCAACGCTCTGGCGGTGACGCCGGTGCCTGCCGATGCGGAAATGCCGTCGCAGCCTTTCGCTTTTGACATCTCTCTCGGTGTCAGGAAAGACGATAAGAATCTCGCGGCAAAACTGGAAAAAAGCCTCGTACGGAAACGGCACGAGATCCGAAGTATTCTGGCTGCTTATAACGTACCACTTATCCAACCCATAACGGGTTCAGCCCCATCCCGATCTGACACGGAAAGGGCGGCCCCTAAAAATCAAAACAAGAGGTAAATCGAATATGCGAGTACTACCGAATATTGTTAATACCGCCTTGGGCATCATCCTGCTCGGGGGCGGAATTGGTGCCGCACAGGCGGCGGATCCGATACAAACCACTACTCCCCATTGCATCGCCCCGACCATGGATGCGACCGGTGAAGGACGAAGGACCTATATGCGACTGAATTGCTATAGCTGCCATGGTTCGAACGGTCACGGTGCCAGCATGGGGCCGAGTCTGGTCGGCGAAGCTGACGAAGTGAGAGAGGCAGTCATGAACGGGGAAGGGGAAGGAATGCCGTCCTTCAAAAATAACCTGTGCCCCAACGACCTTGCCAATCTGACAGCCTATGTTCAATTGCTTGGTACAGGCACAGAACCGGACTTCTTGAATTGGTGGGAGTCTAAGCCTTCGAGATAGGCGCTACGGTACAGCCGTGACGCTAACAGAGTGATACTTTAGCGGCACGCCATAAAAATATTCCAATTAAAATATCAAATCAATTTATTGAGGTAATCAAGATGAGATGGGAAAAACCAAGCTATAACGACCTGCGTTTCGGCTTTGAAGTTACGATGTACATCTACAACCGTTGATTGGGAATAAATCCCTGGACGGGGCTCCACAGCAATGCGGGGTCCCATTTTTTCATTCAATTATAGCCGCTTTATAGGTGATAGCTTTATCCAATGACTATCCGCAGTAACTAAACTGCACGGCCTGCCCATCGGATAGCACTATGAGTATGAATGACGATATAAAAGTAAGCTTTGTTTGAAAGATATTATCGACGATGTTGTCTGAGCCAAAAGTGTGCGTACAGCTGTTTAACATAAATTTATATCTCAAAACAAACAGATAACGAGGAGCATACATGAAAAAAAACACTATTCTTATTGGAGCCGCAATTTCTATATTTCTTTTGTCATCAAATGTCATTGCGGATCCGCCAGAAAAAGTAAACCGGGAACTCCAAAAGATACTGATGAAGGGAAAACAGGAAAGCTTAAAGCAAGACATGGATTCGCGGCAGGATGGACTAAAACGATCTAATGAAACGGAACGCAAGGAACAGAAACATATTCAAGAACTAGGGCGTGATCACCTTAAACATCAGGTTGAAATAACGCCATAAACACTCGTCGGATGATGCAGAGTAAACCGTTAAGTCAGGGTTTGTTTCTACCGCTTAATGTGTGTGATTCATAGACATCGTTGCAATATACTTGTTGTTTATGAACAGAGAAATTCAACAGCGACTTCATTGGGTAAACCTTTACGCGCAGACACGAGATGCCGGGTTTGTCTGTCGCCGCTGCGGGATTTCTAGA
>JBPFEG010000058.1:0-101287 GCA_051061015.1 Methylomicrobium sp. | reverse complement strand
GAAATGGGAAACGATCGACAAGAACCAGATCGACGATCTGATGGCCGGCAAGGAGCCCCGGCCGCCCCTGGACGACAACGATCCCTCCGGCCGAACCTCTTTGCAGAAACCCGATAAAGACGATGATAAGACCGTCAATATCGGCAAACCTGTGGGCGGACAGATATGATGTCAATTAAAAGGTATTCGTGATCTGCTCTGTGTTGAGACTATTCCGACGATCTAATGAGGGGCGGCTTCGGTCGCCTCCTTCGTTTACAGCCTGATTAAAAAGTTTTCATGACATTATCTGTCGATAATCACGAAGCGCTGCAAAGACTTGCCGCTCATATCAAGCAGTGGGGACTGGAACTGGGTTTCCAGCAAGTCGGTATTACCAATACTGACTTGCAGCAGGCCGAACAGCATTTACAGGCTTGGCTCAATAAGAATTTTCATGGCGAAATGGACTATATGCAGCGTCATGGGGTCAAGCGCAGTCGTCCGAACCTTCTGCAGCCCGGTACCGTACGTATTATTTCGGTGCGTATGGATTATCTTTCCGAATCCTCGGACGCTATAAATAAAGTCCTCAACGATCCGACCGAGGCCTATATTTCAAGGTATGCGCTGGGCCGCGATTATCACAAACTGATCCGCAACCGGCTGCAAAAATTGGCCGATAAAATTCAGGCAGATATCGGTCCTTTCGGCTATCGCGCTTTCGTTGATAGTGCACCGGTGCTCGAAAAAGCGCTGGCGGAAAAAGCCGGCCTCGGCTGGATTGGCAAACATTCCAATTTGATCAATCGCAAAGCAGGCTCCTGGTTTTTTTTGGGCGAAATTTATACTGACTTGCCGTTGCCGATCGATGATCAGCCGGCGACAATGCATTGTGGTTCCTGTACCGCGTGCCTTAACGTCTGCCCGACCCAAGCGATCGTTGCTCCTTTCCAGGTCGATGCGCGCCGCTGTGTGTCCTATCTGACGATCGAACTGCACGGATCAATTCCCGAATCCCTGCGGTCTTTGCTCGGTAATCGTATATACGGCTGTGATGACTGCCAATTAGCCTGTCCCTGGAATAGGTTTGCCAAATTGACAGGGGAAAACGATTTAAAGCCGAGGCATAGGCTGAATACGCGGCAATTACTCGATGTGTTCGCCTGGGACGAACAGACCTTTTTGACCCGGACTGAAGGTTCGGCGATCAGGCGCATCGGTTTTGAGCGTTGGCTCAGGAATATCTCGGTCGCACTCGGCAATGCACAATCCTCTTCTAAAGTCATCGAGGCGTTAAAGTCAAAGCTCGATTATCCTTCCGAGTTAGTTAAAGAGCATGTGCGTTGGGCTTTGGGTAGACAATTGAAAAGTCAGAAAGACGCTGACTTGTAGCTTTTTACGATTTTTTTAAAACGAATGGTGAGATTGGAAAATTTTCCTGCAAACAGCTCTCGTCTCCTTGGGCAATAACAATCGCCCAAGGACTTATGCTAATTAACCGTATGCTCTTGGCAAATTTTTTCGCTGTCGCTTTGGCTGAGCATTTCCAGGGTCAATCCGCAGAAAAACCCGTCGCTTTGAAGAGTAAAATATTTACAGCTCTTGCATAAACCGAATGTCTGGAATTTATGCGCTTTTTGTAAAGCCAGCAAAGTATGCGAAAGGACTTTTTCGGTATCATCGCTGTTTTCGTGTAAAAACGTCGAAGCCTGCCGGAATAATTCTGTAGACCGTGCATCAGCCAAAATGGCTTCCCCTTCCTCCATGAGGCTTAGGTGCACCATCCGCCGATCGTTGCTGTCGGTCGTTTTCTTGATATAGCCTTTTTTTTCCAAAAGCTGCAGAGTCTGTGAAACTGTGCCGCGTGTCATGCCTAGATAATTGGTCAAAGCAGCAGGCGAATCGCTGAAGCGGTTGCAACGCGAAAGGTAATCCAGAACCTGAAAATGAACTGGTTGCAGGCCGAGTTCCGTGCATTTCTTCCGCTCTTCTGACCGAATTAATGCCGACATGCGTTCGATGACTTCAAATATGGCAATTCTTTCCATCACGCTAAATCTACTTAAAAATTCTTGACATTAGAAGACATTATATCATACTCTGTCAGTATATCGAATCGATACTATATAAAAATTGGTTATTTTTAAGAGATTTTTTATAAGTTAGCAAAATAATTCGATTCGATTTTTCTTGTAAAGCCATGTAAATTCTTCAAAAAAATTCGGATAATATCCCTTATTAAAGCATTTTCTGCACCGGTGGTTCACCACCGGTTTTTTTATGGAATCGCTATGCCTATTTCACACGTATTTGATACTTATGCAAAAAAAGCCAAAGGCGGCATCATGCATTTCGATGTGATCATCGACGAACAGAATCCCCAAAAAGCATTGAATTATGCCAAACAATGGCTCGAAAGCATCGGTCACCCCGACGCGGCAGTTACACAGGAAACCTGCTACTTTTGTCATAGCGCCGAAGCGCCGACCGAGATGCGGAAGCAGATAGATGAGCGGGGCTATGCCATTTACAAGCTGGAAGGCTGCCCGAAAGACTAACTAACGCTTTAAAGGAATTTTCCCTTTAAGTTTCAGAAAACGCTGATAACGGCTTCGGGGTATTGTAGCATCCTCGACTGCGGTCCGTATCGCGCATCCTTTATCTTGTTCATGCTGGCAATCGTTAAATTGGCAATTGCCGATAAAGGGCCGGAATTCTCTATAGCCATACGCCAGTTCGGTTGCCGATAGATCCGCCAGTCCGAAAATGGCAACGCCTGGACTGTCTATCAGATCGCCGCCTTCCTTCAGATGGTATAAGGTTGCGGCGGTGGTCGTATGACGCCCGAGTTTCGCCGATGCCGAAACTGTATTGATTTTGATATCCTTGTCGGGAATAAATACATTGGTCAGTGAAGATTTGCCGACGCCGGATTGGCCGGTAAAGATGCTAATCTGACCCTGCAGAGCCTGTTTTAGCTGATCCAGCCCTTCGCCTGTTTTCGTACTAACTTTATACAAAGGATAACCGAGGGAGGCATAGACCGCAAAATCCTGTTCCGCTTCATCCGTTAGCGGCAAATCAGCCTTGTTCAAAACCAGCGATGCCTTAAAATTGCTGTTTTCGCAGATCGCCAGGTATTGATCGATCAGCAGGCAGTCGTAATGCGGTTCCATTGCAAAAATCACAATGACTCTATCGATATTCGCGGCGACCGGCCGGGTTTTGCCGTTCCGGGCAGGGCGCATCAATAAGGAATGTCGAGGCAGAATCTCTTCGATGCGTCCCTGTCCGGAGGCTACCTCCGACCAGAGCACTTTATCGCCAACCGCAACCGTATCGAGTTTTCTAAGGGGTTGGCAGAGAATGATCTGGTCGTTATTCTCTACGGCGATGGCCTGGCCTAAATGGGCAACCACCAGTCCTTCCTTGACCTCAGGCACTACTGAGCCGCCATTTTCGCTTCCAGGTGCGCAATCCGGATCGCTGCCGGCGGATGGCTGTAGTAAAAGGCAGAATATAACGGATCGGGCGTCAGTGTGCTGGCGTTTTCTTCATAGAGTTTTACCAGGCCGCTGATCATTTTAGTTGCCTGGGAATGCTCGGAGGCAAAGCTGTCCGCCTCAAATTCAAATTTGCGTTGAAAAAAAGCGCTGATCGGTTGCATGAAAAAAGTGAAGGCCGGCGAAACCAGCATAAACAGCAGCAGGGCGGCTGCATTCGATTTTTGCTGAACGCCGAGCCCCGTATAAAACCAGGATTGGTCAATCAGCCAACCTAAAATGCCCAGGCTGATCAGGCTCATCACAGCGGTTGCAATCAGCATCTTGATCACGTGTTTGCACTTGAAATGACCCAGTTCGTGAGCCAGCACCGCCTCGAGTTCTTCATCATCCAGGGATTTAATCAAGGTATCAAAAAATACGATCCGTTTGTTGTTGCCTAGCCCGGTGAAATAGGCATTACCATGTCCGGAACGTTTGGAGCCGTCCATCACGAAAATGCCCTGGCTACTGAAACCACAGCGGTCCAGCAGTTTTTCAATGCGGGCTTTTAATGAGCCTTCTTCCAAGGGTGTAAATTTATTAAACAAGGGTGCGATCACCGTCGGAAACAGCCAGCTTATCAGCAAGGAGAAACTCATCATGATCGCCCATGCCCAGAGCCACCAGTATGTACCGACATTTTCCATCACCCATAAAATCAATGCCAATAACGGCAGGCCAATCGCCGCGCCAAGCGTCAGTTGCAACGCATGATCCTTGAAAAACTGTTTGATCGTGCTTTTGTTAAAACCGAATTTTTCCTCGATTACGAAGGTTTGATACAGACTGGTCGGCAGTTCCAGTAGCGACATGACCAAAAAAATCGTCGCGATTGCAGCGACACCCGAGAGTATCGGTGATTCGAAACTCGATGACCAAAACGTAAATGCGAGATTGATTCCGCCACCTAAAGTCAGGATCAATAATACGACCAAGCCGAGAATATTGTCGATTTCGCCGAGTTTGCCTTTTGCAAGCGTATAGTCCGCCGCTTTTTGATGTGCAGCCAGCGGTACCGACTTTGTAAAGGCGGCAGGGACTTCGTTGCGATGCGCTAAAACATATGCTGCCTGGCGTCTGGACAGCCAAAATTGTAGCGAGTAAGAGAGGATCAGCGCGACAAGGAAAATAACGGTAAAAATATTCATGGTTATCTGGTTATAATCGGATTATCTTAAGAAATAGCCATACAGATTCGCCAATGCTACACTAATCGGAACTTTATGAACATAATGGAGAACGATTAAAATGGCACTGGACTCGGATCGTCTTGTCTGGATAGACTTGGAAATGACCGGATTAAATCCCGATCAGGATGTGATCATCGAGATTGCGACGATCGTGACCGACAAAGATCTGACGATCTTGGCTCATGGCCCGGTTATTGCGGTTCATCAGCCCGATTCGATACTGGCGGAGATGGACGAATGGAATCAACTGCATCACGGTCAGTCGGGCCTGATTGACCGGGTGAAGGTTTCCGAAATCGATGCCGTGGAAGCCGAGCGGCAGACACTCGAGTTTTTAAGACAATGGGTTCCCGATAGAACCTCACCGATGTGCGGCAATACGATCGGGCAGGATCGTCGTTTTCTGTTCCGCTATATGCCGCAACTGGAAGCTTTCTTCCATTATCGCAGTATCGATGTTTCGACTTTGAAAGAATTGGCGGCTCGCTGGGCACCGGAAATCAGGAACGGCTTCAATAAAGTTGCAGCACACCGGGCGTTGGACGATATCAAAGAATCCATAGACGAACTTCAATATTACCGGGAGCATTTTATTGCTTCTCAATTTGCAGGCAAGCGCGGTTAAAAACGGATAGATGAATCAACTGATCGTGATCGCGCTTGGCGGCGCCTGCGGTTCTGTAGTGCGTTTTCTGGTATCGAGCGGTGTTTATCAATGGCTGGGACGAGAGTTTCCTTACGGGACGCTCGCCGTGAATGTGATCGGTTCGTTTTTGATCGGTCTTCTGGCTGAAGCGCTGATTCTGCAAAAAGTTACGTTCGCGCTGGAATACCGGGCGGCGATTCTGGTCGGGTTTCTCGGCGGTTTTACCACCTTTTCGAGCTTCTCGCTCGAAACGCTTTACCTGCTCGAGCAGGGCGCGGTGTCGAAGGCGGCAATCAATATCGTACTGAGCGTGGGCGTCTGTCTGTTGGCGGTGTGGCTAGGGCTGTTGGCGGGCAGGTCGTTGTTTTATTACTCGTCAGGGATGATCCATTGGCATGATCACGCTTTTCCTTATGCGATTATGGTCGTGAATGCGCTCGTCGCGTTCTTGATCGGTATCGTCTCAGCGATTCTTTTGCAGCATGTCGAAATCGCCGTCGAACACCGCGCCGCAATGATCGTCATCATGGCCGGCACCTTTTTGACGTTGTCGGGTTTGTATGTGGTTCTTTATCTGCTCGAGCATGGCTATGCACTGGAAACCCATTTGCATCTGATATTGGGCGTGTTCGCCGGCAATGGGCTGTTTTGTTTATTGTTGTTATGGCTAGGCTTGGCCGCAGGTGAACGAATATGAACATTAAAACAATAACAGTTGCCCGAATTTATACGCTCGAGGGCGACGATCGTATCGAAAAAGCGCTGAACATTTTGCGCGACGAAGAAAACATCCTGGGAGCGACCGTTTTTCGAGGTATCGAGGGCATGGGATCTTCGCGGGATATCCATACCTCTTCGTTGGTCGATTTATCGCTCGCACTGCCTTTGATCCTGGAGTTTTATGATGAGCCGGATACGGTGATCAAGGCGATTGAAACCCTGCAGACCAAACTGCATTTCGATCATATTATCAGCTGGCCGGGCCATGCCCATTCAACTTAGATTTTTTATTGAGAATATTAGTACCCTTTTATCATGTTAGATCCAAAGTTATTTAGAACCGAACTCGATTATGTGACTGAGCAATTGACAAGACGCGGCTTCGCTTTCGACGCGAAAGCGTATGCGGAGCTGGAAGGCCGCCGCAAGGATGTGCAGGTCAGAACCCAGGACCTGCAAAACGAGCGCAACAGCCGTTCGAAGGCGATAGGTCAGGCCAAGGCCAAAGGCGAGGATATTCAGCCTTTAATGGATCAGGTTCAGGATCTCGGTGATCAATTAAAACAGGCCGAGAACGAGCTGTCCGAAATCCAGTCGTCGATCACTGCGATGCTGGAGTATATCCCGAATATTCTCGACGTCTCGGTGCCGGATGGCAAGAACGAAGACAGCAATGTCGAAATCAGCCGCTGGGGTACCTTGCCAACATTCGATTTCCCCCCGAAGGATCATGTCGATCTGGGGGCTCGGAGCAAACGGATGGATTTTGAGTTGGGCGCCAAGCTGAGCGGCGCGCGCTTCGTCGTGCTGAACGGCGCGCTGGCCCGCTTGCAGCGGGCGATCATCCAGTTGATGCTCGATACGCATACCAGCGAGCACGGCTATAGCGAAACTTATGTGCCGTATCTGGTCAATGCGGACAGTTTGCGAGGCACCGGTCAGTTGCCGAAGTTCGAGGCGGATTTGTTCAAGGCTGATGGTAATCCGCCTTTGTATCTGATTCCGACTGCGGAAGTGCCGGTCACCAATATCGTCCGCGACGTGATACTCGACGGGAAAGACCTGCCGCTGAAGCTGGTTTGCCACAGTCCGTGTTTCCGCAGCGAGGCCGGCGCCTACGGGCGCGATGTGCGCGGCATGATCCGCCAGCATCAGTTCGAGAAAGTCGAGATCGTGCAGATCGTCAGACCGGACGACTCTGAGAGGGCGCATGAAGAACTGACCCAGCATGCGGAAGTGATTCTGCAGAAACTGAATCTACCGTACCGCCGGATGCTGCTTTGCGCCGGCGATACCGGTTTTTCTTCCGCCAAGACCTACGACCTCGAAGTCTGGCTGCCGGGGCAGGGCGTTTATCGCGAAATTTCTTCCTGCAGCAATTTCAAGGACTACCAGGCGCGCCGCTTGCAAGCGCGTTGGCGCAATCCCGAAACTGGGAAGCCTGAACTCGTGCATACGCTGAACGGATCCGGTCTGGCCGCCGGCAGAACCTTGATTGCGGTGCTCGAAAACTACCAGGATGCCGAAGGGCGGATCCGTATTCCGGAAGCCCTCCTGC
Source organism: Methylomicrobium sp. (assembly GCA_051061015.1). GTDB lineage: Bacteria > Pseudomonadota > Gammaproteobacteria > Methylococcales > Methylomonadaceae > Methylomicrobium. The sequence goes on along the minus strand of JBPFEG010000058.1, from coordinate 93,646 downwards.
CTTACATGGGCGGTCTGGAGTACATCGAATAGCCGAACCCTGTTTTTGAGTTTATCATATCGCGACCTTACCCGTGCCCGCACCACCGGTAGCCGTAACGGGCTCCGGGACGGCATGGGTATAGTCGATACAGCGGTTTTGCTGCTTTACTTCGATCTCCAGAGCGGCGATTTCCGCGACATCCTGGGGATGGGCTTGCCGGTAACGCATCCGGGCCGAGCGGATAGCTTCCAAGTGCTGCTCGATACCGTTTTGCGTCAGTAGAACCCCGAAGTCTTCAGGTATCGTTCTGCCCGGAACATTGAGGTTAAATATGCGATCCAGCAACAGATTGCCGATAGCCGGCTTGTAATGGGAGGATTCTATATAGCCAACCATTACCGCATCCGCAGTCTCCCGCTCAGGAAGATTTTCTGCCGTGATGCTGTTGTAGCCGCTGAAATCCCATAAAGGGAAGGGCTTTTCATGCGCGCGCTCTGCTTCTTCTTCGTTAATCTGGACAAGCTTGCGCTTCCAGGCTTCCCAGGTATCCCAAAGTCCAAGCGTAGCTAAGACTTCCCACTGCCGGGCATGAGAAGGTGAAATAAACAGATAAAGTTTAACATTATGTTGGTGGGCCAACGCGATAGTTGCGCGTATGTTTTCTAACGGAGGCGTTTTATTGATCTTTCCCGTTTCAGTGGGCTCTGTCTCGAACCGGAACATACATTTGGGACCTGGCAAATAGCCTCCACCCCACATGTATCCCTCTTCCGATTTTAAAAATGCCTGTTTGGAATATTTCTCCCTGTTATCAATTATCGCCATGTCTGGTGCGAGGGGAAAAGTACCTGGTTGAAACAAGGTTTTACTACTTGCCACCAATGTGTCGAAGGAGAATAGCAATTTTTGCTTTCTATCGATTGCAAAATTATCGGGGGTGGAATCTGGACTCAAAGAGTGATATGCGTTAGAAGCGAAAAAATCTAGGCCGACGACAACCATTTTTAAAGAGTTATGTTCGACGGCGTATTTAAAGATTGACTGAGTTTCCTCATAGGGTTGGCCAGGTATCGCCAAATTTAAGGTACGGAGACCGTTGAACGCCTGGTGCTTTGGACTGAGTCCCGCATGAGCACGGGATGTACCGAGAATTAGGGCATCCATAGGGCGATGCACATAACCGACCAGTTTATAAATTCGCCAATTCGTTAGAAGGGCGGGTTTTGCCTCGTTAATACCCGGCCATTGAGGGCTGTCGAAAATAGCGTAAGGATTAACAAACCAATTCAAAGCCGCTGTAGTGGCCAGTAGAAAAAAGGTCGAAGCCAATAGATGAGTCAGATAACGGTGCATGGATATTAGAATCTGAAATAGAGAAATTCACTAATTTTGGTGAAATTTAGCAATGTATAGGCGAATACAAGCCCCATTGCCCATGCTTTTATGTAGGTGGGATGCCATTGACACAGCCGTTGCAGCCATTCTTTGCGCGAAACTTGCCCATTTTCATTCACAGCTTGGGGCAGATCTGTCAAAGCCGGCCGGTATTGGGCGAAGATTTGCTGTAGGTTCGGGAAATAAAAAGCGATCAGCAGGGCGGCCAGCAAAAGCTTAAAAGCTTTGCCTGACTTCAGTTCGGTTAGGGTGAGTGTTCCTTTAAAACTCACTCCCATCGATTTCAGAAACGGGGCGATTTCGGAGGTGGCTAATTTTCTCGAAAAGGAGCAGCCGTTCCTTCCTGCCATGCCGTGCAGAATATCAATCGCGTCCTGCAAGGTTTCTGCCCGGAAAAATACCCAGCCGACAACCACCGCTAAAAAAGTCAGCAATCCGGCCAGAAACTGCGCCATTCTGCCGCCGTTTCCCCAACCCATGCGCTGTTTGAAACCGATCCATGCGTGGTTGATAATCAGGTAACCGCCGTGCAGCCCTCCCCAGATCACGAAAGGCCAGCCGGCGCCGTGCCAGAGCCCGCCGAGCAGCATCGTGACCATCAGATTCACATGCCGGCGCAGGTTGCCTTTGCGATTGCCGCCCAGCGGGATGTACAGGTACTCGCGCAGAAAACGGGATAAGGTCATATGCCAGCGCCGCCAGAACTCTATGATGCTGGTGGCCTTGTAGGGTGAATAGAAGTTGATCGGCAGGCGGATATTGAACATCAGCGAAAGGCCGATCGCCATGTCCGAATACGCCGAGAAATCGAAGTAGAGCTGGAAAGTGTACGATAGGGCGGCAATCCAGGATTCGACCAGCATCGGTTCGCCTCCCTTATGCACCGCGTCGAAAATCGGCGTCGCATACCCGGCTAGGGAGTCGGCGATCAGGATTTTCTTGGCCAGTCCCAGGATGAAGATGCTGAGACCGACGGCGACATTCTCCGTGTTGATCTTGGCGCTGGTACGTTCGCCGAATTGCGGCATCATTTCCTTGTGGTGCAGGACGGGGCCGGCGATCAAGTGTGGAAAATAGGTCACGAACAGCGAGTAATGCACGAAATTGTATTCCCTGGCCTTGCCTTGGTAGGTGTCGACTAGAAAAGCAATTTGGGTAAAAGTAAAAAACGAAACTCCTAAAGGCAACAGAATCGGTGCATTTTCCAAGCCGGAGCCCGTCAGCCGGTTCAGGTTATCGATAAAAAAATTGAAATATTTAAAATAACCGAGCAGCAGCAGATTGAACGCAATGGCCAGAGTCAATAAGGATTTTGGGCGAAGAAATGCCTGCTTGGCAATCGCGTAGCCGGCGCCGTAATTGACCGCGATCGAACCCAGCAGGAGACCAGTAAAGCGGAAATCCCACCAGCCGTAAAAAAAAATCGAGGCTAGGGCGAGCCAGGCTGCGGCGAGTTTATGGCTGTAACGCCCTAAACCGAAATATCCGAAAAATACGATCGGGAGGTAGACGAAAATAAAAATATAGGAATTAAATAGCATAAAAGAGGATTTATACCCGGTAAACCTACTGTCTCAATAATGGATTATTTTTTAAAGTCCCTTGAAATTATATTAATCAGATGCGGTTTTTTTTAATGTGCCTCGCTGTGACATATCCCATCAATGCTCCCCATAGCAGCATATAAATACTCAGCAAAATGATTTCAGGGGTAAAACTTTTGACGTTCCGGTAGTAGTCGAAGATATCATCGCCCAGCAACAGAACCAGAATGATGAGTACGGAAATTTTAAAACGGATCACATGCTCGTAGAACACACCGATGCCGAGGATCAGGAACCCTGTGAAAAAACGAAGGGCGATGTGCCCCAGCATTTCGAGCGTCAGCATCTCGAGCCGGAACGCGGCGTCCAGAAAATAAAGCGCAATGAGACCCAGGAATAGAATAAGGCTAATCAGTTTCATCTTGTGGTGTCTTTTCTAATTTTTGTTGATCAATTTCAAGCCGGGCGGCAACGCTTCGCCGAAAATCTGCTGTTCTTCTTTTTCATCGAGTTCCTTATAGCTTTCGACCAGATCGATCCACGAGGACGGCGCCTTGCTGAGCCGGAGTTGTTCGACGACTTGGCGGCGGGTTTCCTCATCGATATCACGGGCACGGTCGCCGCTCATTCGGGCAATCAGCGCCGCCGCAAAGCCGGCCTGCGGGATTTTTTTCCAGTCGGCGCCGGCGATTTGCCGCAGCCACAGGCTGGCAATTTCGGACGGAATCACATTATGACTGCTGCCGTGGAACGGCATCCGGGCGCCGATACGGCCGACCGCCCACCAGGTCTGGTTCGATTCGCCGGGCTTTTGCAGGCGGTTCAGCAGCCATTCGCCCAGCTGTGCTTTTTTCTCGACAGGAAGACGTTCGAGCACGGCCGCGAGGCGCACGATGTCATCGAAGCTGCGTGTCTTCAGTTGCTTGGCGACACCGGGCTGCCGGGCAGAGGCTGGATTGATGTACTTGGCGATGTCGGTAAAAATCTGTTCTTGCGCGGGTCCGTTCAACCCGCCCGCGATGCGCCGCCACAGCGTCCACCATTCAGCCCAGTTCTGGATTTCGTTCACGAATTGCAGGCCGTGCGGATACAGCTTCCAGAGTTGCTCGACCCGCCAGTCGTCCAGCACGAAGCCGAAGCCTGGCCGTAGGCAGAAGCCTATCAGACTGAACCAGACCCGCTCATGGTGCTCGGAGCGCCGGCGGTATTTAGCGCCTTCGAGCAGTTCGGCGAACAGGGCGCGGAGTAGCGGTGTGCGCCATGCATCGCGCGTTTCGCCGAGGACTTTTTCCAGATCGGAGCGCAGGCTTTTGACCGCTTTCGGATCGACCGTTTTCGATTTCGAGCCGAATACGGCCTGGATCTGCTCGGCCGCTCGGTCGAATTGCGGCGGCAACGACCCATCGGCGGGCAGAAAAGTTTGGCCTCTGGTTCGGATCTGGAATTCGACATTCCAGCGCTGGCTACTGTCTTCGATCGAGACGCATTCGATTTTCAGCGTACCGATTTCGGTCTGCGTGACCGACAATTGAATGGTAACCTCATTGCCGCCCTGGCTGTGTTCAGTTTCGAAGGCGGCCGCCAGCGGCGGCAATGAATGAAATTGGTCGGTAATATCGGCAATATCGCCCGGTTTGTATGGGGTATCACCGGACATCGAGCAGAGATGGAAACGCACCGGCATGCCGAGGCGCAGCGCAAAATGACGGTCTTTCAGGATCACTTCTTCGCCTTCTTCGCTGCCTTTCGGCAGGATGCAGACGCCTTGCTGCTGTGCCGCCGATCCGGTATCGATCAGCAGGAAATAACTGCGCGCCGCGCCGCCGCCGATTTTGAGTTTTTTTTCGCGCCGGGCCAAGGCGTAACTGACCGCGCCGAATGCGACCGCCAATTCGGGATGGCGATTTTCGAGTACGGTCAGTTTGCCGTCGTTCCAGGAACTGCACAATTCCTCGATTCTGCGGTTCAGGGTCTGGCTGCGGAATACGCCGCCGTTGACCAGCAAGGTATCGGGCGCGCTGCCCAGCCCTTGTTTGGCTTCGCGCGCGGCGTTTTCATGCAGCCTCAAAAACGCGGCGATATGTTTGCTGACCGCCGGTTCCGCCGCATAAGGAAGGCCGAATTCGACGACGCCGCTGCGTTTCCGGTCCGGCAAGTCGTTGCGTTCCGATAACGGAAAAAAACCGTCCAGCGCGATTGCCCGGACTTCCTCGCGGCTCAATGTCGCCACCCGGGAACCCCCGATCAGTTTCGAGCCGCCCCCGAGCAGCGTCACATTGACCTGTTCGGGCGCATCGTCCGCCAGCAGACGTTCCTTCGCGATCCGGCATTGTTCGAGCAATTGCGACAATTCGGCCGCGGACAGCCGCTGTTCGCCGCTGAGTAGACGGCCTTCGGCCAGATGCGCGAGCGCCAGGTCGATATTGTCGCCGCCAAGCATCAGATGATCGCCGACGCCGATCCGGGTCAGTTTCGGTTCCGGCCCGCCGTGTTCGACCTTGATCAGCGTCAGATCGGTGGTGCCCCCGCCGACATCGCAAATCAGCAGCAGATGCACGTCGGCGAGCAATTCGCCGATGTGGCCGGCATTTCGCCGCAGCCAGTCGTAACAGACCGCCTGGGGCTCCTCGAGCAGCCGGACTTTCGGCAAGCCGGCCCGCCGCGCGGCTTCGAGCGTGAGGGAGCGTGCCGCTTCGTCGAACGAGGCGGGCACCGTAATCACGATATCCTGATCCGCAAGCGGCGCCTCGGGAAAGCGGTGTCCCCAAACCTTGCGCACATGCGCCAGATAACTCGCGCTCGCGTCGATCGGCGACACTTTGGTTACGTCTTCGCCTCCCCAGGGCAGGATGCCGGCGCCGTGATCGACCGAGGGATGCGACAGCCAGCTTTTGGCGCTCGCGACCAGGCGGCCTTTGGTTTTAGCGCCGAGCACGCGTGCGGCTTCGCCGATCACCGCATTATCAGCCTCCGCGGCGAAGACGATATCCGTATTCGACAACTCGCCTTCGGCAGGATGATACCGGACCGAAGGTAACAGGGTTCTGGACCCCACCTGACCCGGTGCGGTTAATTGCTCGATCTCAAAAATTTGAAGATTGGCGGGGGGGGCACCGATTTTCGCGTAGGCAACTACGGTGTGGGTCGTACCGAGATCAATGCCGACCAGGTATTGAGGAGAAGACTTTTGCACGTTGATTTTATTATTGTAATGATATGCCAAAGTGAAGCAGTGAACGTATCATGCATTATTCCGGAGTGTCCGGTATTCAGAAATGTTGAAAATGACCGGCAATTGATTAAGCTGGCGTTTCTACGGTTCCCGCGAGAAATTGACTATTTTACCCGATTATTTGACTGCTGATCAGGCAATATCCGGATCAGAACAGTGAAATCTATAAAACTTTTTTATTGACGTCTTTCCGATTATCGGTTTAAATATGCGTCTTTTGCAGGCAGGCCCAGGTAGCTCAGTCGGTAGAGCAAAGGACTGAAAATCCTTGTGTCGACAGTTCGATTCTGTCCCTGGGCACCATTGCCGCAGACAAATCAATTAAATTTATCCCCACAGGCTGGACATCAGCCATTGCCCAGGTAGCTCAGTCGGTAGAGCAAAGGACTGAAAATCCTTGTGTCGACAGTTCGATTCTGTCCCTGGGCACCATTTTTTTCTCCGCTCATCTGATTTTAACCCTTGTTGCCGGGGGCTTTTGCTTTATATAATACGGGCAAGCTTTGCGACAGGCTAACAAGTCGAATGCCTGATTTCCCATTTCCTTTGGTTTTTTCGGCATTTGCCGCTTTATTCTGACTGCAGGGGAAACTTGGAGTCGCATCACCAGCCTTCGCTCTTTGTGCCTTAGCGCACGAATTCCTTTCACTCAGACAAGGCGCCCCAGCGATGATGACGGAACAATCGACATCCAGCCCAGCACAACCTGAGCAACCGGAACGGCCAAATAATCCCGGGTCTGTATCCACTTCTCCCTTATCACCTGATAAAGAAATCGGCGGTTTTGACGGCCCCGAACCAACCCGTTACGGCGACTGGGAAAAAAACGGCCGCTGCGTAGATTTTTAATTTTTCCTTCCTTCGGGTATTAAGTCTATGAATGCGCCACATCCAAGACCTCTTTCGCCTCATCTGCAGGTTTATAAATTGCCGTTGACCGGCATGTTATCGATTACCCACCGCGTCACCGGCGTATTGCTGTCTCTCGGCTTGTTGTATATCGTTTGTCTGCTGTCGGCGCTGGCGTCGGGACCCGCGACTTATGACTCGGTACAGGCCTTTGCCGCTTCCTGGTGGATGCGCTGCTTCAGTTGGGGCTTTATCTATGCGCTGTTTTTTCATTTATGCCATGGCGTTAGGCATTTGATCTGGGATGCCGGCCAAGGTTTCGAAAGAGAAACTCTGAACCGCTATGCGTGGATCGAACTCGTAGCCTCGATGGCATTGACGCTGTTGTCTTTTGTTCTCTTGAGTGCGGATTAGCTTATGAAATATCGGACGCCTTTAACGAAGGCTCGGGGACTGGGATCGGTAAAATCAGGAACCACCCACTGGTGGATGCAGCGGGTCACGGCGGCCGCGCTGATTCCATTATCCTACTGGCTGATCAAATTGATCGATTTGAGCGCGTCCGCACCGTATGCGGAAACCCAGGCTTGGCTCGCCGCGCCAGCGAATACGGTTGGCATTATAGCTTTCATCTGGGCGGCTTTTTATCATGCAGGGCTTGGATTGCGCGTGGTGATTGAAGACTATGTCGGCCACAAAGGGGCTAAGATTGTATTGATCCCCTTAGTCAAGCTGGGCCTGGTCCTGCTTTCACTACTCGCTTTGCTGGCGGTTTTTCGCACTCTACAGGCAGGATGATTCATGACCGCTCCCTATAAGATTATCGAGCATGACTATGATGTGGTTGTGGTCGGCGCAGGCGGTGCAGGCCTCAGGGCCACTTTCGGTATGGCCGAAAAGAACCTGAAGACGGCCTGTATCACCAAGGTATTTCCAACCCGGAGCCACACGGTTGCGGCGCAAGGCGGTATCAGCGCGGCACTCGGCAACCTGGGTGAAGATGACTGGCGCTTCCATATGTACGACACAGTCAAGGGTTCCGACTGGCTCGGCGACCAGGACGCGATCGAATACATGTGCCGGGAGGCGATGCAGGCGGTTATCGAACTCGAACATTATGGCGTGCCGTTTTCGAGGACCGCGGATGGCAAGATTTATCAACGTGCGTTCGGGGGCATGACAACGCATTACGGGAAAGGCAGGGCTCTGCGCACCTGTGCGGCAGCGGACAAAACCGGCCATGCGATTTTGCACACCTTGTATCAGCAGGCGTTGAAGCACAACGCCGAATTCTTCGTCGAATACATTGCACTTGATCTGATCATGGAAGACGGCGAGTGCCGCGGCGTATTAGCCTGGTGTTTGGACGACGGCTCGCTGCATCTGTTCAAGGCGCATACGACGGTAATTGCGACCGGCGGCTACGGGCGCAGTTATTTTTCCTGCACTTCAGCGCATACGGTGACCGGCGACGGCAATGCGATGGTGCTGCGCGCGGGGCTGCCGCTGCAGGATATGGAATTCGTGCAGTTTCACCCGACCGGTATATACGGCTCAGGCTGTCTGATTACCGAAGGTGTGCGCGGCGAGGGCGGTTATCTGACCAACTCCGAAGGTGAGCGCTTCATGGAACGCTATGCGCCGTCTGCGCGTGATCTAGCTTCTCGCGACATCATCAGCCGGGCGATGACGATCGAGATCAACGAGGGCCGCGGTGTTGGCAGGCTGAAGGATCATATCTATCTGCACATTGAACATCTCGATCCGGCAATCATTCACGAACGATTGCCCGGCATTTCTGAAACTTCGCGTATCTTCGCCGGCGTCGACGTGACCAAAGAGCCGATCCCCGTCCTGCCGACCGTGCACTACAATATGGGCGGTATTCCGACCAACTACAGGACCGAAGTGGTGACTCTGAAGGACGGCAATCCGGATCATGTGGTACCGGGACTGATGGCGATCGGTGAGGCGGCCTGCGTATCGGTGCACGGTGCGAACCGGCTCGGCTCGAATTCATTACTCGACATCATCGTGTTTGGCCGCTCCGCTGCGATCCGCTGCGCCCAGTTGATCAAACCGGGTGATGCCCATAAACCACTGCGTAAGGATGCCGCGGATCTGGCGCTGGCGCGTTTCGACAGGATTCGCCACGCCCAGGGCAGCCGCCCGACCGCCGAGATTCGTCTGGAGATGCAAAAAACCATGCAAACCAAGGCAGCAGTGTTCCGGACCCAATCAACGCTCGATGAAGGGATCAAGGCGATGACCGGGATTCGCGCGTCATTTGCGGATGTCTGCCTTAAAGACCGCTCGCTGATCTGGAATACCGACCTGGTCGAAACGCTGGAACTCGACAATTTATTGAGCCAGGCGCTGGTCACGATCAGTGCGGCCGGCAACCGTAAGGAGAGCCGCGGCGGTCACGCCCGCGAAGACTATCCGAATCGCGACGATAGGAACTGGCTGAAGCATACCCTGGCCTGGACGGAGGGGGACAAGGTCAAGATCGATTACCGGCCCGTGCATCTGTTCACCCTGACTGACGAAGTCGAGGCTTTTCCACCGAAAGAGAGGATCTATTGATGGCTGAATTTACCCTGCCGAAAAACTCGCGCATACAAAAGGGGATAACGCATCATGCGCCAGCAGGCGTCAAAACTATCCGCCGCTTCGAAATTTACCGGTGGGACCCCGAGACGGACGAGAATCCACGCATCGACGTGTATGAACTGGATGTGGAGCACTGTGGCGCGATGGTGCTGGACGCGATCATCAAGATCAAAAACGAAATCGACAGCACGCTGACATTCCGCCGTTCCTGCCGGGAAGGCGTCTGCGGCTCCTGCGCCATGAACATCAACGGCAAGAATACGCTCGCCTGCACGAAGGCCATCGACTCGCTTCCCGATACGATACGGATATTTCCGTTGCCACATGCTGCGGTGGTCAAAGACCTGGTGCCGGATCTGACCCATTTTTTCGCGCAATACGCCTCGATCAAGCCCTGGATCGAAACCCAAACGCCTCCGCCGGCCGACAGCGAGCGCCTGCAAAGCCACGAAGACCGCGCCAAACTGGATGGGCTCTACGATTGCATCTTGTGCGCCTGTTGTTCAACAGGTTGCCCGAGCTACTGGTGGAACAGCGAGCGCTATCTGGGACCCGCCGTATTGCTGCAAGCCTATCGCTGGATTAACGACAGCCGCGACGAAAACACTGGTGAACGTCTCGACGACCTCGAAGATCCTTTCAAGCTGTACCGCTGCCACACGATCATGAACTGCACCGATACCTGTCCGAAAAATCTGAATCCCGCGAAGGCAATTGCGGAAATCAAGAAACTTCTGCTGCAACGGCAAGAAGGGTGATGAGATCGCTTGAAAAGCTTAAGTGGCAATGCAGGCGGGGCGTTGTGGAGCTTGACATTTTGTTGTTGAACTACCTGGAAACAAGCTATCCGCTGGCGGAAAACGATGAAAAATCGCTGTTTGCCGATTTGCTGACCTGGGAAGACGACGAATTGTTGGCGGTTTTCCTGGGTAGCAAAGCGCCTGAAGCGCAGGGTTTCGACATTTTGATCGGCAAAATTATCAGCAAAGGAATTAAAGGCGTTTGAGGCCCGCAATAATCAGCGCCTTAACGATATAAGGGACGACCTGCGCTTATTCCTTCTTCAGTTGATTTCTACATATTCTCCGCATTTCCTTCTTTTTATTCTCTATAATAAGCTTTTAACATTATTGCAATGGGGGAAAGCGCATGGCGCTGCAAATATTCCGTACTAAGCGGATCGAAAACGAGCAAGAAATCGATTTTGGACTGAAGCGCTGTTTGACGGCATGGGATTTGGCTTTTCTCGGTGTTGGCGCTATCATCGGGACCGGAATATTTGTGCTTACCGGAATCGCGGCCGCAACGCAGTCAGGCCCGGCGGTTGTTATCTCGTTTATTATCGCCGGTTTTGCCTGCACCTTTGCCGCGCTTTCTTATGCCGAGCTGGCGGCAACCGTCGGGGGATGCGGCAGCGCTTACGGCTATAGTTATGCGGCATTCGGTGAGCTGATCGCCTGGATCATTGGCTGGGATTTGCTGTTGGAATACGGCATTTCGGTCGCCGCCGTCGCGAACGGGTGGTCAGGCTATTTCAATAATGCGCTGGACGCGATCGGTTTGGGCCTGCCCGACTATCTGACCAAGGCCCCGAAACTGGGAGGACTGATCAATCTGCCGGCCTTTGCGATTATTTTGATCTTGATGGTACTTCTGATTATCGGGGTAAAACAGAGCGCAAAAGCGAATAATGCGATGGTGTTTGTCAAACTGATCACGATTGCGGTTTTTATCTCGGTCGCCCTGTTTAACGTGAATCCCGACAATTGGCATCCTTTCATGCCTTTCGGCTGGTTCGAAACGCTGCCCGACGGCAAGACCACCGGTGTGCTCGCCGGCGCTTCGATCGTCTTTTTTGCTTATGTCGGGTTCGACGCGGTATCGACGGCGGCGGAAGAAGCCCGGAATCCGCAGCGCGATTTACCGTTCGGTATCGTCTCGTCTTTGGCGTTTTGCACCATCATTTACATCATTGTCTCGGCGCTGCTGACCGGGGTTGTATCTTATACCGAACTCAACGTTTCTTCACCAGTGGCGTATGCGCTCAAACTGCTCGGCATCAACTGGGCTTCAGCGTTGATCTCCACCGGTGTGATCGCAGGGTTAACCACGGTCATGCTGGTGCTCTATTACGGACTTACACGGATTATTTTCGCAATGTCGCGCGACGGTCTGCTGTCTCCGTTTTTTAACACGGTGAATCCGGTTACTCAAACGCCAGTGCGGGTCATCGTCCTCTGTGGTCTGATCATGGCTGTGATCGCCGGTTTCATGCCGCTGGGCGATCTGGCAGAGCTCGTGAATATCGGTACGCTGGCCGCATTCGTACTCGTTTGCTTCGGCGTAATCGTGCTGCGGATTACGCAACCGGAGTTAAAGCGCCCTTTCAGTACGCCTTTCAGCCCGCTGTTTCCGATCCTCGGCATGCTTTCGTGCGGTGCGCTGATGGCGTTCCTGCCGGCGCTGACCTGGTTGCGTTTTATTGTCTGGCTGGTGCTCGGTTTGATCGTATATTTTGGCTATTCGATGAGCCACAGCAAGCTCGCAAAATCAGCTTAATACCAAATTTTTCCCACGCCTAATCGTATTGCGCCTTATGCGGGTATTTCATGACGATATCAACGTTGCGATTATCCGCAATGGGGCGCCGCTTCCTTTGGCAATTTTCATCGGCAAAGCTACGATATAAATATCCGTGGCGGGGAGCTTTTCCAGATTGGCCAGGTTCTCAAAGCCCGGTTTTTCATGGCCCAGCAGAATCTGATGGGTTTTAAAGTCTCGGGACTGGCCATAGTCGAGGCTGGGCGTATCCAGTCCCAGGGCCTTGATGTTCCTGTTCTCGACCAGCCATTGCGCCGCTGCCGGGGCAATGCCCGGAAAATGTAATTCCGGTATCGCCGCTTGACCGGTTTTCGAGGTACCGAAATAGCGTTCCCGATCAGGGTAAAATTGTCCATAGCCGGTCCTGAACAGGATGATCGTGTTTTCCGGAATCCTGCCGTGGTTATTTTCCCAGTTCTCAATATCCTCGACGCCGACCTGATAATCCCGATCCTCCAAGGCCTTGCGCGACACATCAATCATCACCGCCTCGCCGGTCAGGCTGCTTAGTGGAATCTTGTCTACCGTTGGTTTGTTTTCCGCAAAATGAATCGGCGCATCCAGATGGGTTCCCCCATGTTCGGGTGTACAAAGACTATATGAAGAATAGTAATAACCCTGTGGCGTTTTACCTTCCGCTTCCGTGATGTGTTCGAACCCTTTGACATTATTCGGCCAATATAAGGTAGTTTTGTCATAGCTATGGCTCAAATCGATCCAATCGAGATGTTGAGATAAAGCAACAGGAGCTTGATGCCGGGTGCATGCAGCAAGATCGTAATGGCTAAAAAAATTAACCTTTTCATTGTATTAGCTATCCGAAAAAATTAAAGGGAATGACGGGCGCGAACCCATGAAGCTAAAATTTTCTCGACAACATAGGTTGCGCCGAATGAGATTATCACTCGGCGCAATACTTTTTCAATGTTGTCTTACAGCATTATCATTACTTAATCTGAAAAGTCGTAAACATACCTCCATCGATATGATCCGCAACATGGCAGTGATACAGCCATTCACCGGGATTGTCGGCTTTCATGTCGGCGGTAATCGTACCGGCGGGAAGTAACTGCACAACGTCGATACGCTGTGTTGCAGTGCCACGATTGGTTTTGAGGGTCTTGCCGTGCCAATGCGGCGTATGCAGATCGATTTCATTGCCCATTCCCAGTACATGCCAGCGCACCTTCTGGCCATTCGCCATCACGAGCCCTTTCAGATTACCGAATATATAGCCGTTAATGCTATGCATGAGTCCTGGCTCTTCGCCGTCAAGCTTGTCGAAGACAAAGAAAGCGGTCACAAATTCCTTATCGACATCTTTTGGGCTCCCGTCGGGGCGTGCGGCTCCCTTCCGAGTAATGATGATCGGGCCTAATAGTCCCTTATTCGTCTCTTCGGGTTCATGGATATGAGAATGGTACCACCACACCTTGGAACTCAGTTCGCCTGCCTCCGGGCCGCTGTCTCGGTCAGCTATCCAGGTATATTCGAAGCATTGACCGGGCATGACTTCCGCCCCAGCGCCAGGTGGACTGCCGGAATTAGTGCCGGAGAAATGCGCGCCTTCATTGTCCTTGGTATAACGAAACCCATGGGGATGCATACTGGCTGGGCTCTTTGCATGATTGCAGAAATGGACTTTGACCGTGTCCCCTACTTCGGCGCGGATGATAGGTCCTAAGATACCTAGCCATTCGGGCTGAGGCGAGGGCGTAGTGAACTTGTCATCATACTGGATGAAACGTGTCACCGGAAAGCTATGACTGTTGGTCCAAGGATCGGGGATATCGCAAGGTGCAACCTCGGGATGGCAATGTACCAGATTTTTACCGGAAGGGGCAAAATCCCATATGCCTTCCTCAGCGGCAATATAATAATGTCGGGTTTGAGATTTCGCAGTAGTAACCGCCATTAACGCAAAAGCAAAAAATATCACTGAAAATTTATTTGTTTTTTCGAGTTTCATACTCTTCACCATAAATAATTGAGAATCAATATGAATTTGGTTCCTCAGTGTGAGTAAAAAGTTAATGTTTTATGTTAAATGCTTTGAGTCGTCTTTTACCGTAAATGATTTAGGAATTTGACTCTCTATTCATCACTTTGGCTCCCTGAAAAATCCTGGGAAGAGGATGTTAAGTGATGAAAAAAACCAGGTGCGGCTGCAAGCCAGCGATGCCGAAATCGCGAAGTTAAAGGCAAAAGGTACTCGAAGGGATTTTGGTGACGTTGGGGGATGTCCTGTTTGATACGGCTCGTGCAGAGCTCAAACCCGACAGTTTTCAGAAAATGTACCCTCTTGCCGAATATCTGAAACAACACCCCGAAACCATGGTAATGATCGAAGGCCATACCGACAACCGGGGTTCCTCGACTTATAACTAGGAGCTTTCACAAAGGCGAGCGGAAGCTGTCAGAGATTTTCTGGTCAGCAATGGCGTCGAACTGCAGCTCGTCACTGTGCAGGGCATGGGCGAAGAGTTCCCGATAGCCACTAACTCGACCGCGGCAGGACGTCAGCAAAACCGTCGTGTCGATGTCACTATAACTGATGCGTCCAGCGCGACAAGGCAGTAGAACAAAAAATACGGCTATAGGGAGGTAAAGCGTGATCAGAGAATAGGGTTATGCTTTACCTTTGCTGAGTGAGGCGCTTTAAAGAGTGAGGAAGCTATAGATTCTTATTTGCCTACCGTGCATGCTCAAAATACTGGCGGTGATGGAAAATTCTCTATTTTTTCCGACAAATCTGCGCTTTTTATCGCGCCTCCATATCCAGCGGACGGCGGGACCAGAGATCGACATTCCGGATGAAAATCATCGTCATCGAAACGTAGCCGGAGAGTAAAGCCAGGATGAGGCTGATCAGTGCGACCGGAGCGGCGAGAGCCGTAAGACTTTCCCATCCCAATCCCGCCATCACCGCGCCCGCGGCAATCAGTTGGAACAAAGTCTTCAGTTTGCTCAGCAATTCCGTCTTTATCACAACGCCCAGGCAGGGCGCCATGCTGCGAAATCCCTGCACCGCGAATTCCCGTGCGAGCAACAGCAGCACCATCCATAGGGCAATCCAGTCCGGATAGCGGCAGGTCAGGAATACCAGCAACACATTAGACATGATCTTGTCGGCCAGCGGATCCAGGAAGGCGCCGACGTTACTGACGCAATTGAGCCGTCTTGCCGCCCAGCCATCTACCAGATCGGTCAGGGCGGCCACCAGAAACAGGCCAAATGCCAAACGGTAGGTGGCCGCATTTTCTGCCGTTGCTAGCAAACCCATCACGGGCAGCAGTAGAATAATGCGCGAAACCGTTAGGAAGTTGGGAAGCCAGGTCATATCAATCTCCAGATACGCAGGTTATTATTGCTGCCGGATAAGCTGTCTATTACAAGGAAAAGTAGGGGGTTGAAAATAGCTTTATACCATACCATCAATAAGCTTTATTTTTCCAGTCGCCTCAGGCAGTAAGTATTCATTAACGCTGCTACTAAAACTTGTTCTATTGTTGACTATCGAAAAAAACTAAATAACCCAGATTGAGCAAGAAGTCTAATTCGGGGCTTCATGATGATCTGCTTCCGAATATGCGGAAGAAGGGTGTATGATTTAAATTCGTAACAAAGCTGAGGAAGAGGTGTCTATATTTGCCCGCTCGATGGAAAAATGCGCGCGGCAAATTGAAGGTCGAATTGTGAAAATCCAAATTGTACTTATGTGTGGAGTTTAATAATGAAAAAAATAAAACAGCACGGACAAAATACAGGAAGTTTACTTACCAGAAGAGCGGATTCATTTTTACGACGGGGAAAGCTATTTTCGCAGCTATTGCAACTCGTGACACTGGCATTCGTAATACAGCAACCGGTGTTCGCGCATCGCGGGGATATCAATGATGTCGACCTCTGCAGGATAAAAATTGGTGATGAATGGATACATTTTGCCGCCTATACCCCGACCTTGAGTGAAAATAAAAGCTACTGTAAATCAATACCGAAAGTTGGCAAGACCAATCTGGTGTTTGACTATGAAGGTAAAGATTTGCGGCATGTCAGTATTGAATTTGAAGTCACCAAAGAACCCGAAGGCACACGGGTTTATTACCGTGAACCGAATACCACCAAAACCGGTACGGTAGAAGGCGCGGTCGATTTCAACCAATTCGGCCCCGGCAATTATCAGGCTCATGTTACCCTCGTTGACAACGGCGAAAAAATCGATACGCACATACCTTTTTCGGTCGGTATCGAGGGAGATGAATCTTTTATCAAAATCAAAAAAGCCCTGATCACGGTCGGAATCTGCGTCGTGATTATTTCTCTATGCTTCTGGTATGCACGAAGCGGTAAAAGTGATGAGCCTAAAAGCGTTTGAGGTCTCTCGTCCTTAAGTTCGCAGGGCGCGTTTTTCAAGAAGCAGGGTGAGGCTTTCGGATTACTCGTTGTGTCAGAGCGTGAGCATTTGATTGCTTCGCCGCAGCAGATAAGACCAGACAAGAGCCGAAAGCCGGATGGTAATTTGATTTCTTGCAGTCTATAGGAGAGGGCAGTAGTGTTCAATCAATGCTGGCCTCCTTTTTTTCAGGATGATTGGCTTTATGTCTGTATATTTGTCAAAAAAGTAAACACAAACACATATCCCTAAAACATCCCCGCAAAGGGCTTCACCCAGACCCATTCCCCGGCTTTTACGCTCGCTCTGTCATGATCAAGGATGATGAACGCATTAGCCAGACTCATGGAGCTTAAAATCCCCGAGCCCTGCTTGCCGGTGCTTCTAACCGTCCATTCCCCGTTTTGATCCTGCTCGACGATTCCGCGGGGCACTTCGGTACGCCCCGGCTTTTTGCGCAGATTCTCCAGCGTGCGGGCGCGAAAAACCGGGGCGATCGGTTTGCTCTTGATCCCGACCATTTTTTCCAGCGCAGGGAGCACTATCAGATAGAAAGTGATCATTACTGCGACCGGATTTCCGGGCAGACCGAAGAACACCGCCTTGCCGATTTGGCCGAAGGCGAGGGGTCTTCCAGGCTTGATCGCGACTTTCCAGAAGTCGATATGTCCCGAATCTGCCAGGGCGGTCTTAGTGTAATCGGCTTCGCCGACCGAAACGCCGCCGGTCGAAATAATCACATCGGCGAATTGCCCGGCTCGCTCGAAAGCGTTCAGCAATGCTTCGGGCCGGTCTTCCAAAATGCCGAGATTGATTACTTCGATGTCGGGACGATCGAGCGCGGCCCACAGGCTATAGCGATTGCTGTCGTAGAGTCCGGCGGTGCCTGGAACGGTGCCTATGCTATAGATCTCATTGCCGGTCGAGGCGATTGCGATCCTGAGCTGACGGGTGACACTGATTTCGGGGATGCCGAGCGATGCGATCAGGCCGATGTCGGGCGGTGTCAGAAATTTGCCGGGATGCAGGATCGTCTGACCTTGACTGATATCTTCTCCGGCCTTGCGGACGTTCTGGCCGGGTTTGTGGCGGCTGTCGATCCGTATCGCATTGTCCTGTATTTCTACATGCTCCTGCATGATTACCGTATCGAGCTCTTCCGGCATTTGTGCGCCTGTCATGATACGCAGGCACTGGCCGGGCTTGATGCCGCCCAGAAATGGCTCACCCGCGAATGCTTTGCCGGCGATTTCGAATAACCGCGTGCCTTCCGTCGGCAAGTCGGCCGAAGCCAGCGCATAGCCGTCGATAGCCGAATTAGTATGCCCCGGTACATTGAAACCGGCGGTAATCGCTTCGGCCAGCGAACGGCCTCGCGCTTTTTCGATGGTGATCCGCTCATAACCGTCAATCTGCGGCACGGCGGCCATAATGCGGGCCAGCGCTTCATTCAGAGGCAGCAGGCCGGTTTCGTTGATATCGTTGCAGTTGGGTTGAGTTGTGATCATTTGCGGGTGCTGGGTCCTGAAACCGGAACGCCGTTGCTCATATAACTTAGAAAATATTCGAGATTCCGCAGAATAGGGCTTTGCGCGGGCGGCGCGTCGGCTTTGATCTGCGAGAGGCATTCCCGAAAACGCCGGTGCAGGGTTCCCATTTCGCCCCATTTCAGCCGGTAAGCCGGCCAATTGGCGGTATGGCCGAGCGAGGCACTGAGGATTTCCGAACGGATGCGCTTGCCGGCATTCTGCACATGGCAGGTCGCGCAGGCAAAATTGAGCTGCCCGTGGCGCCGGTAATAAAAGTCTTTGCCTTGTTGATAAGCTGCCAGGGCGCGCGGGTCATCGTTCGGAATCGTAATCTCGATCGCTTTGCCGCGCGAGGTATAGGCCATGTAGGACAACAGTTGGGTGATCTCGCCTTTTTCGGCATCCAGCGGTTTCTCATGGTTTCTTTCCCGGCAGTCGTTCAACGCTTTTGCCAGCGTGACGACTTCGCCTTTGTTTTTGTCCCACTGCGGATAGCGATGCGCGATCCCGATCCCTTTGTCCGGAAAACAAGCGGCATAGCTGCCGCCGGTTTGCGAAAACGGTTTATCGAACAACTTTTTCCCTTGTTCTATCGCCTCTTCATAGGGCGGAAACTCTTCGATTGCTTGCCACGACTCGCGAGCGATCGGGTCGATCGCATAGACGCCGTTGGCGTAGTCGCTCAGTTGCAGTTTCGGGAAGAGTCGGCGGTAATGTTCTTGGAGTTGTTGCTGGTCTTGCAGCGGGGCGGAGTGCAAGGGGAGGGTGATCAGCGAAAACAGTATAGCAAGGTACGCTGCGCATACCGTTTTCAAAGCTTTCCCTTTTCTCAGAGCCCTAGAAAGGCCCGCAATGGCTCCTCTACCTTTATTTGAGAACATGCTCTTCGCTGTCTTGATTGCCGAGATTGTCGGCCCATTCGATTTTGATTTTGTCGCCCGGCTCCCCGCCTTTCAGCATGAACGCAAAATAAGGATCTTTCGAAATGCTCATGCCCACCTGGCAGTTCATGATCGCCTTGCCATTATGGCTTAGCCTCAGTTCCTGGATGAAATGGGCCGGAATCGGCTTATTCGTTTTCGGGTCTTTGCTGCGGCCGGTTTCCATTGGATGCGTGATCAGGGTTCTGATCTGGGTCTTCCCTTCGATACGTTTGGTGCGAATCTTGATGCTCGACATTTCAACCTCCGCAGCCGCCGATCGTGACTTTAACCAGTTGTCTGGCGCTATATAAACCGCTAGCAGTTTCTGCGACCGCGATCACTTCGGAGGTCTCGGCCATTTTTAAGCGCGCCGAAACGAAAGGATCGAGCTCGGGTGACAGTTCGAAGCGCGCGGCCAAGGGCACCGGATTTTTCGCGACAAAAATCGAGAGAGTCCTTAACTCGGGGAGTCGGCTGCTGACCGTGATCGGCACGACCGCGCCGTTTTCGGCGATCAGAGGGATTTTAAGTTCGATGTCTTTACTTTCGGCGATCGGTTGGTTCTTGAAAAGCTGTTTCAGCGAATCCTCGAGCGGGCCGGGTTTGAAATTTTCCGTCTGCCATTTGGCAAATACCCGGAGCGGCGCAAGCAGGCCCAAGGTTGAAACCAGCGAATAGGCGCTGAAAGCCAGCGATTTTTTGAGAAACGATCGGCGCGTTTCGGTCATGGCAGACTCCATAAATAATCGACCACCTGGTCGAGTTCGTCGGCGGTAAGAATCTTGTTCCGGCCGAACGGGGGCATACTGGTTTCTGGATTGAAGCGGGTCGCGTCGAAGATCTGCTCGCGAAGCTGCGGTTTATTCTTGAAGCGAGTTTTTAATGCCGCCAGCGGCGGGCCGATATTGCCGGGCGATTCGCCGTCGTCGATCGCATGGCAGGCCAGGCAGTTGCCTTTGTTGCGGTCGAAAGCCAGTTTCTTGCCGACGCTCGAGCCCTCCGGCGAGTTTTGCGCGGCATTAGCAATGGTCACCACCAGTCCGAATAATACCGGCAATAGACATTTCATGATTGCTTGAACAGGCGCTGATAGGCCCGTGCCGAGATTTCCGGCTCGCGGTCGAAAATGCCGCCGATGACGGCCAGCAAATCGGCTCCGGCCGTGAGCAATGCCTCGCCGTTTTCGGGCAGAATGCCGCCGATTGCGACGATCGGAATCGACAGCGCCTGCCTGGCCTGCCGAAGCGTATCGACTTTCGCGGGAGCGGCCAAGGGCTTCGTGCCCGAAGGGAAAAAACGCCCGAAGGCCGCATAGGTGGCACCGTGCGCCTGGGCTTCGAGCGCCCGGTCGAGCGAGTCGTAGCAGGAGATGCCGATGATCGCATCCTCGCCGAGCCTCATCCTGGCTTCGCGGATATGGCCGTCGTCCTTGCCGAGATGCACGCCGTCGGCGCCGCTTTCCAATGCCAGTTCGATATTGTCATTGACTAGCAGCGGGACTTGATAGCGATGGCAGACCTTGGCCAGTTCGCGGGCCAGATAAAGCGCATTATCAGGATTTTTGTCGCGGTACTGCACGACGACCGCCCCGCCGCGAATCGCGGCCTCGACTTCGGCGATGATCGTTGTCGGAGATTTGCCGTCGGTTTGGGTAATCGCATACAGACCGCGTGGCGGAAATTTCATATGCCGGCCTCCATCCAGAACAGGCGGTCCGGGTTGTGCTGGCCCTTGCCGGGCAGATAGCCGTGGTGAAGCGCATTCCAGGTGTATTCCTGCGCTTCGTAGGCCGCCTGCGCCGGCGACAGTCCTTGAGCCAGGAGACCGGCGATGGCAGCCGCCAAGGTGCAGCCGGAACCGTGGTAGCTTTCGGGCAGCCGATCCCAGCGGTAGGTTTCGATGCAGCGGCGGTCGTGATACAGCCGATTGCTGACATTCGGCGTCGTTTCGTGCGCGCCGGTGATCAGCACATAAGTGCAGCCCTTTTCGAGTAGGGCAAGGCCGCATTCGTCCAGATCCTCAAGCCCGGCCAGTGTGCGCGCTTCTTGGCTGTTCGGGGTTAACACGGTGGTTAGCGGCAACAAGAGATCGACGATCGCATCGAGCAAATTGCTATCCGACATCGCCTTGCCGCCGCCTGCCGCGAGCACCGGATCGAGCACGATCGGAATCTGCGGGTGTTCCTGAAGGATCGAATGAATTGCCTCGGCGACTTGATAATGGCCGATCAAGCCGATCTTGAAGGCTTTGACGTCCAGGTCAGCGAGCACGGTATGCGCTTGGCTGACGATGTCCTCGGGCGTTTGCGGCAGCAGTTTCTTGACATTCCGGCTGTCCTGCTCGGTCAGCGCGGTAATCACGCTCGCGGCATGGCATCGGTGGCTAACCAGCGTTTCAATATCAGCCTGCACGCCGGCCCCGCCGCTCGGGTCATGGCCGGAAAAGCAGAGAACGACTGGGCGGGTGATCGACATGGTGATGGGTGTGGGTTTAACTCAATTGCCTATTTTAACCCGAAAATCTGAGGGCGTGATCGTTCGTTTTAACAGCCCGTGTAGGTCCGATTACGCTGCGCTAATCGGACCTACACGGGCTTAATCCCGTTTAAAAAACACGGGATTTATAACACAAGGTTGGGTTGAGCGGATAGGACAATATCATTATGATTAGTGAACGGTTGAATTAGAAAAAGAATTTATGGGTAAGGCGGAAAATGAATGAGCTCGAAGCGGACGGAAGTATTTCAAGTTTCATTGAAACTTTGAAGAAAAGTGATAAAAATTATGCCGATACAAACAAGGAAACTTGGTTCCGCGGGCAGCCCGATTATGCCCACAGACTAATACCGAGTGTATTCCGCAATATCTTTAATAACGACAACCCTAGCTACAATCAAATCGAAATGTATGATGAAGCTGGCATGTACGCCGAATTTGTCCGGAGATATCCAGAACATTCACATAACCACAAAAACGTATTTGAATGGTTAACACTCATGCAGCATTACCATTTGCCGACTAGGCTTTTGGATTGGACGACAAACTTGCTGGTAGCTCTGTTTTTTTGCTGTAATGGGGAAAAAGATAAGGACGGGGCGATTTTCGCATTTAACCCAATGGCTGACTATTCGCTACCCAACGGTTTTGGAAAATTCTTAGAGATTCAAGTTACTTCTTATGATCATAATATCTTTTATGAGCAGTTAGTTATGCTTGCAGAAAATGAATTTGGCGAGAATACGAAGATTAATGGAGTGAAAATAAATGATATAAAAAATGATATTGGACATAAGTACTCTGCCATAAATAATCCTACAAGATGTTTTGAATCATTCGAGAGTTGGCGAACATGTCATGGCATATCTGATTATTACGATAATATAAAAGAATTTTACCATGTGTATACTTTCAGGCCGCCCCATTTAAACCAGAGGATAAGACAACAGCACGGATGTTTCACTTTTCATGGAGGAAAGTTTTTTGAGGGAAGGAAGTTTATTATGTACGAGCCTATGGAACTGCAATATTCTTTGGTTAAGATTAAAGTGAAGCGCGAAGACAAGCCGAAATTATTGGATGAATTAGCCATGCTCGGCATTTACGAAGCGACGTTATTTCCAGAGATGGAATATCAATCAAAACAAATCAAAGACCTCTACAGAATGGATTATAAACTAATCAAAAACACGCAAATTCTCTATTAGCCCCCATTCAAATACAGTTCCCGCGGGGCGAAGAAAGCCCCATCCTATTTTATCTGTAATTAGGGTATATTATTTGAACCCGCGTAAGGCGGAACGCGATAGCGGTTCCGCCGGGTGATGATTGCCAATTGGCGGATCGCCTCGGCAACAGCTACTGCGTTGCCCTACCTCCTGCATGAACTACAGGGATGGAGTGAATGCAGAGATTGCAGGAGCAAATCTCTGCCTTTGCAGTCGTAACGGCTCCGCCCTACGAAAATATCAGCCTCTCTTAACGCCAGTCAACTCTTCCGGGCTGAAATCGTCGACCGTGATCGCTGCGAGCCGGGCTTTGTTGGCGGCGTCGATTAGACCGGCTTCCAGTTCAGTGAGTAGCCCTTTTGCCAAAGCTTCGGCGGCCACATGCGACGGGTCGCCTTTGCCCAGCAGTTTTTTCTTTTGCGCCTGACGGATCTTCGCTTCGACCGGCGCGGCGGCGAGCACGGCCTTGAACGCGACTTCGATCCGGCCGGTCGGGTCGTCCGGTTTGGCGTTGATATAGATGCCCTGGGTCAGAAGGTCGCGAACGGGATTCTCGGTCAGCAGCAGCGAAGCTACTTCGTGAATTAACGCGTCGTCGGGCGGATTACAGATCTTGCCGATCGGGAAGATGATCGCATTTAGCAGCGCCCATATCGGACGCAGCGGAAAACTCGAAAAAAACGCGCGCAATATCCAAATACCTTGCGGCATAGACAATTTCCTAAGGATCGCCAACAAAGCCTGCTGGGCCTGGTACAGGGTTTGCTGGCAGGCCCAGTGCAGTAAAGGCAAATCTTCCGTTTGGCTACCCTGATCCTGATAGTGTTTCAGCGCACATGAACAAAGATACAGATTGCCGAGTGCATCAGCGAAAAGGCCGGAAATCCTTTCCTTCCTTTTCAGAGCGCCGCCCAAGGTCAGCAGGGCGAGATCGGCGAGCACGGCGAAACCGGCGCTGAGCCTCGCAATCTGTCGGTAATAAAGGCGGGTATTTTTGTCGCCGGGAACCTTGATGAAACGGGCATTGGTCAGTCGCATCCAGTAGCTGGCGGCATAATTGCGCATGAAATAGCCGACATGCTCGAACAGCACCGCATCGAATTGCTGGAGGGCGACCTCGGCATCGGGCAGGTTCAATATCGCCATTTCCTTCTGAATGTAGGGATGGCAACGGATCGCGCCCTGGCCGAAGATCATCATCGTCCGGGTCAGGATATTCGCGCCTTCGACTGTGATGCTGACCGGAATTACCTCGTACAGGCGTCCGAGATAGTTCCGGGGCCCCATGCAGATGCCGGAGCCGCCCTGAATGTCCATCCCGTCGTTGATCACCTTGCGCATCCGTTCGGTCAGCTCGTATTTCAGGATCGCGGAAATCACCGATGGCTTTTCGCCGTTATCAAGCGCGGCGCAGGTGACCTTGCGCGCGGCGTCCATCAGATAGGTCTGGCCGGCCATGTTTGCGAGCGGTTCCTCGATCCCTTCGAATTCACCGATCGGCACGTTGAACTGTTTGCGGATGCGCGCGTACGCGCCGGTGTTCCGACTGGTGAATTTGGCGCCGCCGACGCCGAGCGCAGGCAGCGAGATCGCGCGCCCGGTTGAGAGGCATTGCATCAGCATTTTCCAGCCGTTGCCGACCTGATCGATTCCGCCGATCACCCAGACCATCGGGATAAATACGTCCTTGCCCCAGTTCGGGCCGTTCTGGAACGCCGAGTCGAGCGGAAAATGCCGGCGGCCGATCGACATGCCCGGCGTGTCGGTCGGAATCAGCGCCAGTGTGATGCCGATATTTTCCGTGTCGCCGATCAGACGGTCAGGATCGTAGAGCTTGAACGCCAAACCTAAAACGGTCGCGACAGGTCCCAGCGTGATGTAGCGTTTTTCCCAGTTCAACCGGATGCCGAGCGTCTTTTGGCCTTTGAAATCCTGATAACAGACCACGCCGGTATCGGGCATCGCGCCGGCATCGCTCCCCGCGTGCGGGCCGGTCAGCGCGAAGGCCGGAATTTCTTCTCCGTTCGCAAGACGCGGCAGATAATGGTTTTTTTGCGCTTCGGTTCCGTAGACCAGCAACAATTTTGCTGGCCCGAGAGAGTTCGGCACCATCACCGTTACCGCGGCGGTCGAACTGCGGCTCGAAAGCTTCATCACGACTTCCGAATGCGCCATTTCGGAAAATTCGAGGCCGCCGTAGCGCTTCGGAATGATCATCCCGCAAAATTTTTCCCGTTTGATGTAGTCCCAGACCTCCTTCGGCAGATCCATCCGGTTGCGGGTGATGTCCCAGTCGTTCAGCATCGCGCAGAGTATCTCGACCGGGCCGTCGATGAAAGCCTGTTCCTCGGCGGACAACCTGGCGGCCGGCAGGTCCTGCAGCATTTTCCAGTTCGGTTTGCCGGAGAACAGTTCCGCATCCCACCAGACCGTGCCGGCTTCGAGCGCTTCGCGTTCGGTCTGCGACATGGGGGGTAATGCCGTTTTCATCAGTTTGAACATCGGCCGGCTGATCCATTTCAGGCGCAAAGTATTGATATTCAGCGGCATGAAAATCAGCAGGTACAGCGCCCATAAACCCTGGCTGAAAGGCGTCACGCCGTAGGCCAAAAGGTAGGCCATTAGCCACAGGCCTATTACCCAGGTGGCCATCAGCAGGGAAGTACGCCGGTAGCCGACTGCCACGACCAGGGCGATTAACGCGATAAACCAGAGCATGATGATTCTCCTGTTGTTATCAAAAGTGCCGAATTTCTGTGCACTTCATTTTTTGATTCTCATGCACTGCATCAATACTGTCAATGTCGAGTGGCATTGGTGGAAGATGCGCTGCGCTTACCCATCTTGCTTTAAATAAACGGCAGTGAAGCAGAGGTCATAAAGGTGACGATCAACTTACGATCAATTCCTCAGGGGCTTGCCAGTTTTCAGCATATGATCCAGCCTGGCCAGCGTGCCTGGTTGCTTGACCAGTTCGACGAATGCTTCGCATTCCAACGCGAGCACGGCCTCCTCGGTCAACGGCTGGGTGATATCCGTATCGCCCCCAGTAAGCACCTTGGCTAGTTGGCCGAGTACCACAAGATCGTAATCGGTCGCCTTGCCGAGCAGATGATAGGCTTTGACGCCCATGTTCAACATCACGCGGGCCGTCTTGCCAGGCAAGGGAAATACGGCCGGCTGCGGCGGTGCATAGTTTTCGGCCAGCGCCAGCGCCTTCGCTTTCGCATCGGCCAGCAGGCGCAATTTGTTCATTGTGATGCCGTCGTTCTTGCCCAGATAAAGCAGTTCTTTCGCCTCCGCCGCCGACTTCGAAACGGTCGCCAGGCTGACCGTCTGGAATGCTTTGACGATCGGCGGAATCGGGCCGCCCGGTTTTTTCGGAAACGCGAACCAGCGTCTGAGGTATTCCTTGCAGCCGCCCCAGCCGGGAATCAGGCCGACGCCGACCTCGACCAACCCCATGTAAAGTTCCGCATGCGCCTGAATCGCATCGCAGTGCAGCAAAATTTCGCAGCCGCCGCCCAAGGCCAGGCCGCTCGGCGCGGCGACGACCGGAAACGGCGCGTATTTCAATGCCTGATAGGTCTGTTGGCCGGTCTTAATTAAATCGGCGACGGCGTTCCAGTCCTGATTGTGAATTGCCTGCATCAGCAGGCCGAGATTTGCGCCGGCCGAGAAATTTTCGCCTTCGTTGTGAATCACCAGTGCCTTGAATTCGCTCTGCACCTTGTCGATGCTTTGCCGGATCAGTTCCATGATCTCCATGTCGAGCGTGTTCATCTTGCTGTGAAATTCAAGGCACGCGACTCCATCGCCCGCATCCCAGAGACTGGCCGAACGGTTCTGCAGCACCGGCGCACCGCGCAGTTTGACGTCGGACAACAGTTCGACGCCCGCGGCTCGCCTAACCGGATGATAGGCACCGTCGAAACCGGCATAATTCAGTTTACCTGTTTCGGCCTTATAGAGCGGCTGTTTGGCCGCCAACAACGACGGTACGGGCCGATTTTCGGACTGCAATTTATCGACGAACCAGGCCACGCCGATCTGGTCGAGCAGTTCGAACGGGCCGAATTTCCAGTTGTAACCGTCGCGCATTGCCGCATCGATGGCGGTGATGTCGTCGCTGATTTCGGGCGCAAGGCTCGCGGCGTAGCTGAGCGTTTTCGACATAACCCGCCAGGCGAAGACAGCGGCCGGGTCCGAATTCGACAGCAACGCCTGAAAACCGGCTTTTTGCGCTTCCTGCAGCGCGCTCAAATCCGCTTTTACGGAAGGGGCATACTGGCCGGTGCGAAGATTGACCGATTCCTTGACCTTGTTTCCGCCCTGTTTATTCAGGCGGTAGAAGCCGCCTTTGCCTTTGCGTCCTGTATAGCCATCGTTGATCATTGTCTGCACGACTTGCGGCAGCTCACCGAGTTCATGAAACGGATCGCTTGGCGGCAGGGCCTGTTTCATACTGGTCAGGATATGCGGAATCAGGTCGAGGCCGACCAGATCGAGCAGCCCGAAAATGCCGGTTTTCGGAATCCCGAAAGGCGCCGAAATCGCCGCATCGGCCTGTTCGACGGTCAAGTCCAGCGCAATGGCTTCATGCTGGCCGCACAACGTCCAGTAAATGCCGATCCGGTTGCCAATGAAGCCGGGCGTATCGTGGCAATTGATGCAGTTCTTGCCGAGTTTTTGGTCAGCAAAGCATTTGACCGCGTCAAGCAACTCCAGCCGTGTTTCCGGGCTGGCAACCAGTTCCAGCAGGCGCATATAGCGTGGCGGATTGAAAAAATGCGTGATCAGAAAGCGCTGCCGGAAGCTTTCGGGCAGGTCCTTGACCAGCAGGCGCAAAGGCAGGGTGGAGGTGTTCGAAGAAATGATGCAGTCGTTCCGGCATACCGAACCGAGTTTTTGATACAGCGATTTCTTGATGCGGGGGTCTTCGATTACCGCCTCGATCACCCAGTCGACCTCGGCCAGTTTCGGCAGATCGTCCTCGATATTGCCCGGCGTAATCAGCTTCGCGTTATCCTTATGCATGAACGGCGCCGGATCGGCCTTCAGCAGTTTTTCGATCGCGGTTTTCGCAATTACCGAGCGATCCGAAGCATTCTCCGGCACGATGTCGAGCAGCATCACCTTGCAGCCGGCATTACTGAGGTGGGCGGCAATGCTGGCGCCCATCACGCCGGCACCGATCACGGCGACATGTTGAATGTTCATTAGATCGCCTCCAGTATTGTAGCAATACCTTGGCCGCCGCCGATGCATTGCGTGGCCAAAGCGTAGCGTTTCCCTTCACGGGCCAGTAGGCTGGCTGCCTTGCCGGTAATCCGGGCGCCGCTCGCGCCGAGCGGATGGCCCAGGGCGATAGCACCGCCGTCAAGATTCAGTTTATGCATCGGTATCGGCATCGCTTTCAAAACCGCCAGCGATTGCGCCGAAAACGCTTCGTTCAATTCGACGATATCGATGTCCTCGAGGTCGAGTCCGGCGCGTTTTAGCGCTTTCTCGGTCGCGGCAACCGGGCCGATGCCCATGATTTCCGGTGCGCAGCCCGATACTGCAATCGATTTGATCCGCGCGAGCTTCGGCAATTGATGTGCATCGGCATACTCTTCGCTGCATACCAGCACCGCCGCGGCCCCGTCGGTCAACGGCGATGACGTGCCGGCAGTGACGGTGCCGGTGGCTTGAAACGCAGGCGGCAATTTCGCCAAAGAGGCGGCATCCGAATCGGGACGCAGGCAGCCGTCCTGGTCCACTGGCCCCATTGGCGTCATGATCGGAATGATTTCATCCGCAAAATGATTTTTCAATTGCGCGTTATAGGCTTTTTCCTGACTCATCAATGTAAACGCTTCCTGCTCTTCACGCG
Organism: Methylomicrobium sp.; assembly: GCA_051061015.1. Taxonomy (GTDB): domain Bacteria; phylum Pseudomonadota; class Gammaproteobacteria; order Methylococcales; family Methylomonadaceae; genus Methylomicrobium. Next base: position 64,986 of record JBPFEG010000058.1, on the reverse strand, counting down.
AGAGGTTATATTGCTTGGCCAGATTTTCGGCCGTATCGCCCATGCTGATATAAGCTTCCGGATATTTCTCATACAGGACAGGATTGGGCATATAGTTGAACCCGCCCATCGGTATCCGCGACATCGATTCGACCCCGGCGCAGATAAAGACTTCGCCTGCATTCAGTTGAATCGCGCCGGCCGCGATATGGATCGCCTGCATCGACGAGCCGCAAAACCGGTTGACCGTCGTGCCGGCGACCGTAACGGGCAGTTCGGCAATCTGACCGATCAGTCGGGCGACATTCATGCCTTGTTCGCCTTCGGGAAATGCACAGCCAAGAATCAGGTCTTCGATGTCGGCGGGATTGACGCCGGTTTTGTCTATCAATCCTTTAATCACCTGGGCAGCAAGGTCGTCGGGACGGACCTTGCTCAGCACGCCCTTGTTGGCCGGGGTAAAGGGTGACCTGCAATAGCCGGAAATAACCACGTTTTTCATAAACTTTACTCCTGTTTCATTCATGGAATGATTTTGCTTACCGGGCAACAGACAAGGCAACAGAAAGGGTAGGGTACAAAATGGGTTGCTCCCTTCCAATGTTACGTTTCAGTGAATTCCTCGCTCTCGATTTCATGCTCGGGCTCTATCGCTGAATTTCAGCATTTAGATACCCAATATCTCTTTTTACTCAATCCGACTGAATTCGCCGGTTTTCGTTTCATTTACGCAATGACTGATGAACTCATCGTTAATATGCCAGGCTCCCCCAATGTTTTCCATGATGACTCCATGGCGGTTGGACTTCAGTATTTTCAGCTGTTTATCCGCAGCTTTGATTTTTTGCATGATTTCCGGAGCGCTTTTTACCGACACGACCGGATCCTGATCGCCATGGAGGATCAGGACAGGAACTTTAATCTTGGGTAAAAATTCATCCATGTGCTGAATCAGCAAACGCAATTCATATAAAGACCGGACCGGCACATTCCGGTAATTTACGTGGGGATGCTCGGATATATTTTCAAGAAAGGGTTTGACACCCTCGTAAGAAGAAACCCAGTCCACGAACTTGTTCGTGCCGTGCAGGAAAGGGATCAGCATGAAGGTTGGGTTGATAAACTTCAACGGCACCGCTGCGGCGCTGACGCCGAGGATCTGCGGGCGATTCTCGGAAGCCAGCTTGAGTGCCAGCGCGCCGCCTGTCGAAAAGCCGGTCACGATGATACGCCGGCAATGCAATTTAAGGATTTCGAAACCGTTGACCACCGATGTGTACCAGTCTTCCCAACTCCGATCCCGCAAAGCGTAAGGTGAAGAGCCGTGCCCTTTCAACCTGACACCCATCACGGTATAACCCTGATGCATCAGATGGGTGCCGTAACCTTTCATTTCTGCCGGGCCGGCGAGCAGACCGTGAATCAGCAGAACGCCGATACCGTTTTCTTCGATCGGCTGGAGAAAAAACGGCGACGGATCCTCGTTCGCGGTTTCATGCTCATTGATGTCTTCATATATCGGCTTGGTATATTCATGAAGTTCCCACTTCAGATCCATTTGTTCGTCTTCCAACCGCCAACCCGCGAGTTCTGCCGGATCGAGCCGGTCGCATTCATTCAGCGCATTGATCATCGTCATTTTGACCGCGCCTATCGGTTCGGCCTCGTTATCGTAAACCGCGATCAGATTTTCCAGACGGATCAGGTCGAAGTCGTGCTCTTGGAGCAATTTCGGCAGGAAACGGTAATAGTCCCCTTCCTCGATAATCAAATCCGATAATTTGGCGACATTGATAAAATGCTCAAAACTCTGGTTAGTACCTATGTTCAGGTTTCTGTAATAGTTCGGATTCAGCAGGCTACGGTGCAGATGAATGGACGTGTTGTTCTGCAATAGCTTCACGCCCATATATAAAGCGTTGAAAAAGTGTTGGCGCTCGATCAGCAATTGACCGTTTTCGATGCAATGCATGATCAGGGTAGAAGCGAGATGGCTTAAATTGATCGTTACGTGATTGTAAATCTCCTCCATATAACGATTACGCGTCATATTGGAACACTTCTTCAGCATCGATCCGAGCAGTTTATGCTTCCAGTTTTTTGGGGCCTGGGGCATCGAGAAAATATCGTCCAGCGACGTCAACTCGGCCGCGACAATTTTTTGCAGCGATTTAGTATCCCAGGTCCAGTCTTCGCGAGGATTGATCGGCGTCCCCATCCGAATATCCATATCGGTGTTTCTGAAGATGATGTTGCCTTCTACGAGCAATTCTTCGGTTTGGCGCATCGACAAACCGCCCGAAAACAACTCGACACTGGTTAACAATAAATTTTCGGAAGTCCGGATCGGATAAAACGTAATATTCGAAGGAATGATCAACGTGGGCTTGAGCGCGGAAGTCAACAGTTGATCGAGGCTGTCGAGTCCCAACTGCTCCTTCCAGCGCACCAGTTGTGCATGATTCTTGTCTTGATAGGCGGTCTGCACCATTCCCTTGAAAATTTCGAGCCCCTGCGCCAACACGGCAGCGCCGGTATGATGCTTGCGCCTTTCCCCAGTGAGCCGGGAATAGACGCTGTAATGGCCTTTCATGTCCATGACCCGGTGGTCTTTGACCATTCCCCCTTCCGGAAAAATGATCACCTTGCGGCCGCGTAGAATCTGCGCGGCGAGCAATGGGAACAGACGCGGGTGATTGTGCGGAAAGCATCCGACATTACTCAGATATCGGGATAGCACAGTGTCTTCCTTGAAAAACTCGCCGGACGCGATCGCGCAGCAATAAGCGCCGGTCTGTTCGAAAATCAGAAATTGGGGAATGAAGGTTTCGAAGCGCGAAAAATGATTGAACAGGAAGATATCCCCTTTTTCTACCTGTTCTTCAGCGTGCAGCTTCATTTTGACGCTGAGCAATTTACGTACTTGGTTAAAAATCTTGACCGACCGGTAATAAAGTCCGGTATCGAGTTCGTTCCAGTTTTCGGGATAGGACGGTTTGCTCATTGAGTTGATCCTTACTTCTCTATTCCGGCGGCATCAATTCCAGTAATCGCCGTGAACGATTGACGACCGGCGCGGGGCCTGAATTATCGTTCGTGCGCCCAAGATCATCCGCGCCCTGCGTCACCGGAGGTAGTTCTGGATTAGCCGCCGAGGGTGTTGTAGCTTGTGTTTTATCTTGTTTGGCGCTGTCCGTCATCACTTCTTCTAGATCAAAGTCCTCAAGGTTTTGTTCCGGCGGATTGCCGTCGTAAACCTGATATTCCCGGTTTTGCAGATAAGCGTTTTTAATAAAATCGTAGCGGTCGACCGATGCCTCATCGACGATCTTTTCGGAAGAGAGGAGATCGGCACGCATATCGGTAACCTCCACCGCCTTGGCTCCGGTGATTGCCGCGCTGACCGCCGCGCTGCTCCCAAAGGAGATATAAGTCAGCGGATTCAGCAAAGCGTCTCCGAGCAGCCCGGCTGCGTCCCGCGGTGAACTCGGGCCCAGCAGCGGCAATACCAGATAATTCCCGGAAGGCACGCCCCAAAACCCCAGGGTCTGTCCGAAATCTTCATTATGTTTGGGCAAATCCAACTTCGACGCGACATCGAACAGTCCGCCCACTCCCGCGGTCGTGTTGATCAAAAAACGGCCCAGGTCCATCCCGCCCTGGAGCATTTTGAGCTGGAAGAAGTCGTTCAGCGTAATCCCGATGTCGTTGATATTGCCGAAAAAATTGGTCACGCCTTGATTGACGGGCTCCGGCACATATTCCTGATATCCCTTCGCGACGGGCTTGATGATTGCTTTGTCCAGATCGTCATTAAAACCATGAACGCTGCGGTTCCAGCCTTCCCATTCATCCTTCGCCGGTTGGGCCGGATCAGAAGCGCAGCCGCTCAACAACCCCCCAACGACCAGATTGGCAAGCAGCGCGGAATTCAGTATGAATTTGTTTTGAAACATAAATCTATCATGAGTGTAAATTGATTGATATCGGCATTTTACCCCAGTCTAGCAATTAAGCGGCAATAAATACGCGGATTGCGCTTTTTCGATGCTAAAATTTTTTCGACCTGAATTATCTATTGCCGGAGCATCATGGGCCCTCATTATCTCAGCCGTTTTTTTTCTCCCCGCTCGATCGCGATCATCGGCGCCTCGGAACGTCCCGACAGTGTCGGGCACCGTCTATTGCTGAACATGCTGGAAGCAGGATTTGAAGGCGGAATTTATCCGGTCAACCTGAAACATGAGAATTTGCTAGGCCGCAAGGTTTATCGGGACATCAATTCGATCCCTGAAGAGGTCGATCTGGCTGTGATCGCAACCCCTGCGGCTACCGTGCATGGCATCATCCATCAATGCGGAGACAAAGGCGTCGGCTGCGTGATTATCATCAGCGCCGGATTTGGCGAACTCGGTGCAGAAGGGAAGCGCCTGGAGGGCGAGATTTTGGACATTGCGCGTCGTTTCGGTATCCGGATCATCGGCCCAAATTGTCTCGGCGTGATTCGACCGAGCGGCCATCTGAATGCCACTTTCGGCGACGGCCCGGTCAAGGATGGCAATCTGGCGTTATTGTCGCAGTCGGGCGCGGTCTGCACCGCGATTCTGGATTGGGCGCAGGCGAACGATATCGGTTTCTCGACAGTCGTTTCGATGGGCGGTGCGGCCGATATCGATTTCGGTGAAGTGCTGGATTATCTGGCGCTGGATACCCGGACTACCGGCATATTGATGTATGTCGAAGGCATCCGCGATGCGCGCCGCTTTTTGAGCGGATTGAAAGTTGCGGCCCGCCTGAAGCCGGTTATTCTGATCAAGTCCGGCCGCCACGAAGCGGGTTCCAAAGCCGCAATGTCGCATACCGGCGCGCTGGTCGGCGGCGACGACGTATTCGACGCGGCCATCGAGCGGGCCGGAGTAGTGAGGGTATACAGCATCGCGGAACTGTTCTCCGCAGCGCGGATTCTAGTCAACAATTATCTGGTCAAACAGGCGCGTCTGGCGATCATTACCAATGCGGGGGGACCGGGAGTGATGAGCACCGACCGGGCCGGCGACGTCGGGGTCAAAATGGCCGAATTAAGTCCGGCCAGTTTCGAGACATTGAATCAGCTGTTGCCCGCGCACTGGTCGCGAGGCAATCCGATCGATATTCTTGGCGATGCCACGCCCGAACGCTTTCGGAAAGTGCTGGAAGTCTGCCTGAATGATCCGGCTGTGGACGGCGTTTTAGTGATTCTGACCCCCCAGGCCATGACGAATCCGACTCAAGCGGCGCATTGCGTGATCGAGGCGGCCGCTACCTCCAGCAAGCCGGTGCTTGCTTCCTGGACCGGAGGCTCGAAGGTCGAGGCGGGCAGGGAACTGTTCGAGAATTCCCGTGTGGCGCATTTTGACACCCCGGAAGTCGCAGTCGATGCTTTTTCTTTTCTTGCCAAATACCACGATAATCAAATCCTGCTCAAACAAATTCCTTCGCTGGCGGAAGAGTTGCCCACCCCCGATGTGGAGGGCGCCCGCCTGATCATCGAGCGGGTGTTGTCCGAAGGCCGGCAGGTGATGACGACTCAGGAATCGAAGGCGATTCTGGCTGCATTCCGCGTCCCGGTTACGCAAACGATCAAGGTGGGGAATGTGAAGGATGCAATGATCGCGGCCGAAACGATGGGCTTCCCGGTCGTATTGAAAGTGAACATGGCCGAATTCAGCCATAAATCCGACGTCGGCGGGGTCAGGCTGAATATCCGCAGCGTGCAGGTACTCTCCAGTGTCTTCGCCGAAATGGAAGCGGCAATCCGGAAGCAGCATCCGGAAATCAACGAAGTCGGGATGACTGTCGAACCGATGTACGGCTCATCCAGCGGGCGGGAATTGATGATCGGCGTGATCCGCGATCCGGTGTTCGGTCCGGCGATCAGCTTCGGACTGGGTGGGACGATGGTCGAAATCCTGAAGGACAAGTCGGTCGCGCTGCCGCCGCTGAACGCCTACATGGCCGGACAAATGATCGCCAAAACGAAAGCGGCGAAATATTTAGGCCCGTTCAGGCAATTGCCGCCGATTCGAAATAAAGCCTTGATCGATGTATTGCTGAACATTTCGCTGATGGTCAGCGAGCTGCCGGAAATCCTCGAGCTGGATATCAATCCGCTGATTGCGGACGAACAGGGCGTGATGGCCGTCGATGCGCGGATTAAGATACAGTTGTCGCATGAACTGATGCCGTATTCGCATATGGCGATCCATCCTTATCCGCACGAGTTGACCGAACATTACCAGCTCGCTAACGGCATCAATATCACGATTCGCCCGATTCGTCCGGAAGACGGCGATATGGAAAAGGACTTCGTGCATCGCTTGTCCGAACGCAGTAAATACTTTCGTTTTATGCAGGCGCTGCAGGAACTGACGCCGGAGATGATCGTGCGTTTTACGCAGATTGATTACGACCGCGAAATGGCCTTTATCGCGGTCTCCGAACAGGAAATTCCGCCGAAGGAATACGGCGTCGGGCGCTATATCATGAACCCGGACGGGCGTTCCGCCGAATTTGCGTTAGTGGTTTCGGACGACAGCCAGTGTAAAGGCATCGGCACCCGTCTGATGAAAACGCTGATGCGTGCGGCCAAATTCAAAGGCATCGCCTATATCGAAGGGGAAGTGTTGACCGTGAACAAGCCGATGCTGTCGTTTGTCAGCAAACTCGGTTTCAGCATCGAAGAAATTCCCGGTGACTCTGAAGTCGTGCGTGTGGTCAAGGATTTACGGCAATAGGGTAGATTTATAGCTTAGGTAGGAAGCCGATTTCCTTCCTTTCCCTCGAGAGAAGGGAATAGACCGGGAAAAGTTGCAAACCGTGAGAATCGTAGGGTAGGGAGGCACTCTGACCCTGACTCCCTACCCGTTGCCGAGTTTTTATTTCAGAACGGCCGAATAACCTCTGTCAAAGGTCGGAATATGATGGTCCAGCCAGCCTTTCACCATCTGGCCGACATCCTCGGTGACTTCCGCTTGGTCGGCGTGAAATTTTTTCTGCAAATCCGCACAGATGCTCACCAGCGCATCATGTTCCGCCTTGTGCGCGTCAAAACCGGGAAATCCGGCAGCGGCCATTTCTTTTTCTTCATGCGCAAAATGCCCAACCACATACGCAATCAAATCATCGAGCTGTGACCCCACCGCTGACCGTGCCGCGCCCCCCGTCGCCAGCTCGTACAGTTTGTTCAATTTTCCGAATAAAATCTGGTGCTCTTCGTCAGCAAATCCTACATTGGTTCCAAATTGGGCTGCTGTCCAGGTAATTAATGCCATAATTTTTCTCCTCTGTTTAGTGGCGGCAAATAACCGCATAAACATTATGGTTATATTGACGGCAAAAAACAATAATTTGTTTAAGGGAAATAATTCTTCGAAAAAAGAGTACGCAGGTTTGCTGACGTAAATCCTAAAGATCGGCAATACAAATCGGATGAGGGTTTGTTTTATGAGTGTTCCCAGAGTCATGTCCGGCTCACGGATCAAGTTTTACTTCCAGCGTTTTTTTGCCGTTATGGCTTTTCCACTGCCCCAGCAACCCTCCATTGCTATCATTTTCCAAAGTCATAATGGCTTGCGGGATACTTTTTTGGTCGAATTCCTCCAGAAAGAATTTGCCGTTCTTCCATTTCCCTTGCAGCTTCAGCGGCTTTCTGTAGCGGTCATAGAAATAATAGCCGTGGATATCGGTTTCCTTGTTCGAATAATCATGATCAGGTTTTATAAGATACAGACTGATCCGGGTTTTGTCCCCGATTGCGCCTTTTAACCATTGTCCGGGCGCCGACCGGGGAGAGCTCTCGTTTTTTTCTCCCAGCAATAAGCGTTTTCCGTAGTCGCTCAGCCAGGGTTTCAACGTCGCATATGCAAACGAATTGCGCAAGTCCCCCAAGTCATCCACTGCCTGTAAGATATGATTGCTGCAGCGTCCATGTACAAAAAGCAGTTCGGTCGGATGAAATTCCATTTTACCGATCCAGTCCCGCCAGTCTTCCGATTGCCAGTTATCCAGACAGCTTTTGTACATATCCTGCGCGGCGTTTAAATCGTCGGGGCTGGCAAAGTCGGAGGGTTTTTTGTCCTGCAGTTTTGCAATCTGATTCTGAATGGCCTTTTGATTGCGTTTGACCAGCTCAGAGATCAGTGCCTTGCGGCCGGCATCGGTAAACACATCCGAATCGGTCAATAAGCGGCCGGTAGCGGCTTCAAAAGCCAGCGGCTGCTGAAAAGGCTCGCAATATGCGCCGCAGCCTTCGCCGTCAAACAAAACCGAGAACAGACGCTCGTCATTGCGCAGCACCTGGTAACTCATGCTGGGTATCGATCGGGTCTGTTCATCGTGCAATATGGTGAGGCTCTGAAACGGATCTGCCGGAGGAAGGGCGGGAAACTCCAGACCAAACGCATTTACGAGCATCAGAGAATGGATCCGCTCGGTAACGTTTGAATTGCCTCCCTCCAGAACCGGAAATTCCCAGTCAGAGCGCTTGAGCGTCTTGATAGTGAAGTTGTTTTGGGCGGCTGTCACCTCATGGCTGAGGGTGAAAATCGCCAAAAGCAGAAGAAATTGATTGATCCGCTGCATCATTTTCATGAATTTTCACTCCTTAGAGTCTGAATCCGGTAACCGGAAGCATAGCCTGGATTTTTGAAGAAGCTTTGTACGGTTACGGCTTTGGTATGCGCAGGAACTCCTACACTCTACTTCCACGTGCTGTTTGATAAGTGGAAGGTCGAGATAAAGTCGGGAGTACCGCCGATTTCAGGCTCCGGCGCTCCGATCTGTTATGGAGAAAGGATGAGAGCTGACATCAAGTATAATCGACGCCGGCTGGATATAAGCCATTTTCGTTGCTGAAACAGGACGGTTAGTCTTCCGATCTCAACAACGAAAAATCAGCAATTATCGTTCGAAAAAAATGACTTGATTCGACTTCACTTCAGGCGAGCGTTTTCAGGCCCAGAACGTCCTGCATGTCGTAAAGGCCTTTCGATTTATCCTTCAGCCATAAGGCAGCGCGTACCGCACCGTTTGCGAAAGTCATCCGGCTGGTCGCCTTGTGGGTGATTTCGACCCGTTCGCCTTCGTCCGCAAACATTACGGTATGATCGCCCACAATATCGCCTGCGCGGATCGTCAAAAAACCGATCGTTTTGCGGTCGCGCGCGCCGGTATGGCCTTCGCGGCCGTAGATCGCGCACTCTTTCAGGTCGCGGTCCAGTGTGGCCGCAATCACTTCGCCCATCCTGAGCGCAGTGCCGGAAGGCGCGTCGACCTTATGGCGGTGATGTGCTTCGACGATCTCGATGTCGCTGTTATCCCCCATCACCCGAGCGGTCATTTCGAGAAGCTTCAGCGACAGATTCACGCCGACGCTCATGTTCGGCGACAGCACGATCGCGACATCCTGGGCGGCCCGCTCGATCGTCAGTTTTTGCTCCGGCGTATAACCGGTTGTGCCGATTACGATCTTTTTACCGGCTGACCGGCATTGCTCGATCAGTGCCATCGAGGTGTCGGGTCGGGTAAAATCGATCAGCACATCGAATTGATCGATTACTGCCGACAAGTCGTTCGCGACCTGCACGCCGATAGAGCCCAGTCCCGCCAGCTCGCCCGCGTCCCTGCCGACCGCGAGGCTGCCCGGACGCGATACTGCGGCGGTAAACTCGGCATGGGCCGCCGCATCGGCCGCTTTGACCAAACAAGAACCCATGCGGCCGGAAACGCCCGCGACTGCAATTCGAAGCATGTTGCCTATCCTGTCAATTTATCGAAAAAATTCTTCACACCGTCTATGAACGAATGCTCCTGCGGACTGTGATGCTTGCCGCCGCCCATCAGCGATTCACTCAGTTGCGCGATCAGATCCTTTTGCTCCTTGGTCAGGTGCACCGGCGTTTCAACCTGAACCCGGCACAACAAATCGCCGACCGGGCCGCCGCGTACCGGCTTCACACCCTTGCCGCGCAGGCGGAACAGTTTCCCGGTCTGCGTTTCAGGCGGAATTTTCAGGCTGACCTTGCCGTCCAAAGTCGGCACTTCCAGTTCGCCGCCGAGGCAGGCGGTCGGAAAGCTGATCGGCACTTCGCAATACAGGTTCGCGCCGTCGCGGGTAAAGATCGGATGATCCTTCACCTGAATCTGCACATATAAATCGCCCGGCGGTCCGCCCAGTTCACCCGCTTCGCCTTCGCCGGACAGGCGGATACGGTCGCCGGTATCGACTCCGGCCGGAATTTTGGCCGACAAGGTCTTGGTGTCCTGGACGCGACCCTGCCCGTAGCACTTGCCGCACGGATCTTTGATTTGCTTGCCGGTACCTCGGCAGGTCGGGCAGGTTTGCTGTACTGCAAAGAAGCCTTGCTGCATCCGGACCTGACCATGGCCGTGACAGGTCGAACAGATCACCGGTGAGGAACCTTTCTTCGCACCGGTGCCGGAACATTCGCTACAGGTTGTCAGCACTTGGACGCGAATCTTTGCTTCGGTACCGGCGACTGCTTCCTCGAGCGTCAGCTCGAGATTGTAGCGCAGGTCGGAGCCGCGTTGCGCGCCGCCGCGAGAGCGGCCGCCGCCGAAAATATCGCCGAACATGTCCCCGAATACATCGCTGAAGCTTTCCGCGCCGAAGCCGCCGTAGCGACCGCCGCCCATCGACGAATCAACGCCGGCATGGCCGAACTGATCGTAGGCCGCGCGCTTTTTAGCATCGGACAAAACTTCGTAGGCTTCTTTGATTTGTTTGAATTTGGCTTCTGCTTTCTCGGAGTCATCCTTGTTGCGATCGGGATGAAATTTCATCGCCAGCTTGCGATAGCTTTTTTTGATCTCTTCGTCGCTGGCGTTTCTGTCCACACCGAGAAGCTTGTAATAATCTTCTTTTGCCATGGGTTGTTATTGGGTGGCTTTAAACAAAATTGCAGGAACAGGCGGATGCCTGTTCCTGCAAGGAAAATGTAGGGTGGGCAAACAGTTTCACCGTTTGCCCACCGTTTTGCGGATGAAATCGGGGGGCGGAAAACGCCGCCCACCTTACAAAGTTTTAGCCTTTCTTATCGTCCTTGACTTCTTCAAATTCCGCATCGACGACGCCATCATCGGCTGCATGACTGGAAGCGCCATGGGCGCCAGCCTGTTGTGCGCCACCTTCGGAAGCCGATTTTTGCGCATAGACGCGTTCAGCCAGTTTGCCCGACAGTTCGGTCAGATCATTCGTTTTGTTTTCGATCTCGGACTTGTTGTCGCCTTTACAGGCTTGCTTCAGTTCCTCGACCGCTTTTTCGATCGCGGCTTTTTCGTCGCTGCTGACCTGGTCGCCCAGTTCCTTGATCGATTTTTCGGTCGCGTGGATCAGACCATCCGCATGATTGCGCACGCCGACCAGTTCGGTCAGCTTGCGGTCTTCCTCGGCATGTGCTTCGGCGTCCTTGATCATCCGTTCGACTTCGGTGTCGGACAGGCCGCTGGAAGCCTTGATCACGATCGACTGTTTCTTTCCGGTTGCCTTGTCTTTCGCCGATACGTTCAGGATACCGTTCGCGTCGATGTCGAAGGACACCTCGATTTGCGGAATGCCGCGCGGTGCCGGCGGAATATCGGACAGATCGAAACGGCCCAACGATTTGTTCGCAGAAGCGACTTCGCGCTCGCCTTGCAGCACGTGCACGGTTACCGCGGTCTGGTTGTCGTCGGCGGTCGAGAACACCTGCGACGCATTGGTCGGGATCGTGGTGTTCTTCTCGATCAGCTTGGTCATCACGCCGCCCAGGGTTTCGATGCCGAGCGACAACGGAATCACGTCAAGCAGCAACACGTCTTTTACTTCGCCGCCGAGTACGCCGGCCTGGATCGCCGCGCCGAGTGCAACCGCTTCGTCAGGATTCACGTCTTTGCGTGGTTCCTTGCCGAAGATCGTTTTGACCATTTCCTGGACCTTCGGCATCCGGGTTTGCCCGCCGACCAGGATCACGTCGTGAATTTCGGACGCTTTCAATCCGGCGTCTTTCAGCGCGATTTCGCATGGACCTTTGGTGCGCAGGATCAGATCCTCGACCAGAGATTCCAGTTTCGCCCGGGTCAGCTTCACGTTCAAGTGTTTCGGTCCGGTCGCGTCGGCTGTAATATACGGCAGGTTCACGTCCGTTTGCTGGGCTGAAGACAATTCGATCTTCGCCTTTTCCGCCGCTTCTTTCAGACGCTGCAAGGCCAGCGGGTCGTTATGCAGATCGACGCCGCTTTCTTTTTTGAACTCGGTTGCCAGATATTCGATGATCCGCGCGTCGAAGTCTTCGCCGCCCAGGAAGGTGTCGCCGTTGGTCGACAATACTTCGAACTGGTGTTCGCCTTCGATTTCGGCGATTTCAATGATCGAAATATCGAACGTGCCGCCGCCGAGGTCATACACCGCGATTTTGGTATCCCCTTTCGGTTTATCCATGCCGAACGCCAATGCAGAGGCCGTCGGCTCGTTGATGATCCGCTTGACTTCGAGGCCCGCGATACGGCCGGCGTCTTTGGTTGCCTGACGCTGGGAGTCGTTGAAATACGCAGGTACGGTGATTACCGCTTCCTTCACTTCTTCACCCAGATAGGCTTCCGCGTCTTTTTTCAGCTTCATCAATACGCGGGCTGAAATTTCCGGGGCCGCCATTTTCTTGCCGTGCACCTCGACCCATGCGTCGCCGTTCTCGGCTTCAACGATCTTATAAGGCACCATTTTGATGTCTTTCTGTACGACATCGTCCTTGAAGCGGCGGCCGATCAGACGCTTGATCGCAAACAAGGTGTTTTTCGGATTGGTGACCGCCTGACGTTTGGCTGATTGACCCACCAGGACTTCGTCGTCATTAGTGAAGGCGATGATCGACGGGGTGGTGCGTGCACCTTCGCTGTTTTCGATCACTTTCGCGACGCCGTTTTCGAGTACCGCGACGCAAGAGTTGGTCGTACCTAAATCTATACCGATAATTTTAGCCATTGAATGCTCCAGACTTGAATTTGTTTAATAAGGTTAACTTTGATTTGCAATATGGGGCCTGTTTATGCGAGTTCAAGCCTGCCCATCGATAATTGGGGAATCTTCGGACGGTTTTTGCGGCGCTTTCGCGACCACCACCATTGCCGGCCGGAGCAAGCGTCCGTTTAACATGTAGCCTTTTTGAAAGACATTGACGACGGTATTCGGTGCGGCGCCTTCGATTTCCTGCATCATCATCGCCTGATGCTGCTCGGCATTGAAAGGCTGGCCGAGCGGGTCGATCGGTTCGATGTTGAATTTGTTGAATGCCGCCTCGAACTGTTTCAAGGTCAGTTCGCTGCCTTCGCGGAATTTTTGCACTTCCGGACTGTCGCCGGTCGCTGCCTGCAGGCCGAGTACGAGGCTGTCCAGCACTGGTAACAGGGCTTTCGCGAAATTCTCCAGCGCGAATTTGTGCGCGCTTTCGAGGTCGCGTTGCGTTCTTTTACGGAGATTATCCATTTCGGCAACCGTTCTGACCGCTTTATCCCAGTTTTCCTGTGCTTTCTGCTCGGCCTCGGCCAGTTTCGCCTGCAATTGTTCTACCGTCGGTTCCTGTTCGGCCAGTTCCGTAGAGGATGCCTCGTTTTCCGGTGTGGCTTCTTCCGCGATCTGATTTTCTGTATTCAGCTCAGCCTCGGTTTTTGCTTGGGCTTCGGTGTTTTCCTGTTCGTTACTCATTCAAAATTTCCTGCCATAAAAATTAGTCACGCGCCTGATGGGGCACCCAAAATCATCATAGGCGTTATGATGGGGATGCGGATTTCGGATTCAAGGCAGCGCCTAATAATTTTGCGGTGATATCGACATATGGAATGATTTTTTCATAAGCCATCCGAGTCGGGCCGATCACACCCAGTACGCCGACCACTTTATCACTGACTGAATAAGAGGAAGTGACCAGGCTGCAGTGATCGAATGCTTCGTAACCGGATTCTTCGCCGATAAAAATCTGTACGCCGTCGGCTTTCATGCATTGGTCGAGTAAATGGATGACGCCCTGTTTCTGGCTGAATGCTTCAAAGAGGCTGCGAAGCCGGTCGCGGTCCGACAATTCGGAAAAACCCATCAGATTGGTTTCGCCGCTTAGCACGAAATCCTCCTTCTGGTCGTCCGACTCGAACGCCAGCTGGGCCATCCTGATCGCATCGAGCATCAGCTGATTCATCTGTTCGCGGTCGTCCTGCAATTCTTTTAACACCGCCTCGCGCACCGTCGCCAGGCTGCGGCCGGAATAGACCGAATTCAGGTAATTGGCGGCCTGCTGCAATTCGGCCGGACTAAATAGGCGGGAAGTATGAATGATCTTGTTATGCACTTCCTGTTCATTGGTTACGAAAATGACCAGCACCCGCGAATTGGATAATGGCAGGAATTCGACATGGCGAAGGAACAGTGTTTCGCGCTTCGGCAAGGTGACGACGCCGGCCATCTGCGACAGATCGGAAAGCAAACGCGAAGCCACGCCAAGCGCCTGGTTCGTGTCCTCGATCGTGGCCAAGCCCCCCTGCAGACGACTCATCTCCTGAAGTTCCAACGGCTTGACCGTCAGCAGGCTATCGACGAACAGCCGGTAGCCGGTGACTGTCGGCACCCTGCCGGCGGAGGTATGCGGCGAATGGATCAGCCCCATGTCCTCAAGGTCGGCCATCACGTTCCGGATCGTGGCAGGGCTCAGCTTCAAATCGGAATCTTTCGCCAGCACGCGCGATCCGACCGGCTGGCCGTCGCTGATATAACGCTCGATCAACGCTTTTAATAATTGCAACGAACGCTCATTTAGATGCGGATGACTCACACTAACCTCTAACAAAAATCGTTATTAGCACTCAGGGAATGCGAGTGCCAACAAAGCAAGTTAGCAGTTAGATGGTGGGTTGTCAACCGGGTTATTTACAATAAAGAGATAAAACTATTTCTACTATTCATTCGGTTCATATTCAATAAATTCGGTTTATTAAATAAACTGATCTATCTGCCGGCAATTACACCAATCAAAATGCAATTTTTTTGTATAATCGCCAGCTTTACCGGCATATATCGAGCAATGCGGACTTCCTTCACTACCATTGGCATTATCGGCAAACCCAGCGATCCCAGCATTGCCGATACGTTGTCGCTGCTTTACGATCATTTGATAAACACCGGGTATCGTGTGATCGTGGCGGCGGACAGCGTCGCCTGCATCGACAACAAATCGGTTAAAACTGCCCCTTCGGAGAGATTGGGTCAACAATGCGACCTGGTGATTGCGGTCGGCGGGGACGGCACTTTTCTGGCCGCGGCCCGCGCGATCGCGAATTTCGATATTCCGTTGATCGGGATCAATCTGGGCAGGCTCGGCTTCCTGGTCGATATTTCACCGGACGAACTGCCCGGCCGCCTGCATGCGATCCTGGAAGGCCGCTACAAGGCCGAAGAACGCTATTTCCTGCGCGCGAAGATCATCCGTGACGGTGAGGTCATTCACGAACAAATTGCGTTGAACGAAGTCGCGGTGCACCGCTGGGTGACGCCGAGCATGATCGAAATCGTGACTCAGATCGACGGGGTCTTCCTGAACTCGCAGCGCTCTGACGGGCTGATCATTTCGACCCCGACCGGCTCTACCGCTTACGCGCTCTCCGCCGGGGGGCCGATTATTTCGCCGGCGCTGAACGCACTGGTGCTGGTGCCGCTGAATCCGCATACCATGTCGAACCGGCCGATCGTGATCAGCGACAGCGCCGAGATCGAACTGACCTTTTGTCAGAACAAACAGATCAATGCGCTGGTGACTTGCGATCAATTGCAGATTCCTGACGTATGGATCAGCGACAAGATTCTAATCAAAAAGGACCCGAAGCCGATTAGAATTCTGCACCCGGAAGATCATGATTTTTTCCATGTCCTTCGCGAAAAACTGAACTGGAGCAACGGATGAGGGCGCAATGCTGTTAAATTTGAATATTATCGATCTGGCGGTCGTCAAATCGCTCGATCTCGATCTCGAAAAAGGTATGTCAGTATTGACCGGAGAGACCGGCGCCGGCAAGTCGATTCTGTTGACCGCGCTCGGGCTCGCGCTCGGCGACCGCGCCGATTCCGGTTATGTGCGCCCGGATGCCAAACGCGCCGAGATCAATCTCGAATTCGATTTGACCGATGCGCCGCTCGCACGCGGCTGGCTGATCGAGAACGAACTTGACGACGGAGATCGCTGCCTGATCCGCCGGGTTGTAGGGGACGATGGACGTTCGAAGGCTTATATCAATAACCGTCCGGTCACTTTACAGTCGCTTCAGGAACTCAGCGAGAAGCTGGTCGAAATCCACGGGCAGCACGCGCATCTGACGCTGCTTGGTGCGGACGAACAGCGCCGTCTGCTCGATGCATTCGCGAAAAATCAGCCGCTGCTCGACAAACTGAATGCCAGCTACCGGCAATGGCATCAGGCGCATCGGGAGCTTGCCGCGCTGAAGAAAGCCAGTCTTGACCACAGCGAGCGCGAGGAACTGCTGCGCTATCAGTTGGAAGAATTGACTCAGCTCGATCTCGCCCATTTCAATTATCAGGCGCTGTCCGACGAACACAGCAAGCTGGCCAATCTCGGCCAGATTCTGAGCACAGGCCAGCAGCAGATCGATGCGCTCTATGAAAATGACCAGGTCTCGGTGCTCCGAATGCTGGGCCACTGCGTGAACGAGTTGAACCATCTGGCCCGTTTTGCGCCGGAATTGAATAGCGTGTGCACGCTGCTTTCGGAGGCGCAGATTCAGGTCGAAGAAGCCGCCCTAGACCTGCGCCGCTTTCTGGAATTGCAGGATGCCGACCCGAAGCGGCTGGAAGACCTCGAAAACCAGATTGGCGTGATTCAGAGCCTGAGCCGGAAACATCATATCGCGCCCGAGGATTTGCCCGAACTGGCGCAAAAGCTTGCGCACGAGCTCGATAATCTGACTCACAGCGAAGAACGGATCGACAACCTTGAAGCGGACGTCGATAAATATTGCGAACAATACCGCCAACTGGCAGTCGAACTTTCCAAGAAACGCCAGGAGGCGGGTGAACGGCTCGGGCAGCAGATTTCGGCGATGATCAGAGAACTTGGGATGCCGCAAGGCGAATTTCGGGTTGAGCTATCCGGGATTGACAGCACCGAGCCAAAAACAAACGGGCTGGACAAGATTGAGTTTCTGGTCAGCGCCAATCCGGGCATGCCGCCGAAACCGCTGGCGAAGGTCGCTTCCGGCGGCGAACTCGCGCGGATCAGTCTGGCGATTCAGGTCACGACGTCGAGCGACAAAACCACGCCGACGATGATCTTCGACGAGGTCGATTCGGGCATCGGCGGCGGTATCGCCGAAATCGTCGGCCAGAAGCTCAGAAGCTTGAGCCGTAACCGCCAGGTAATGTGCGTGACCCATTTGCCGCAAGTGGCCGCGCAGGCGCACTATCATTTGTTCGTTGCGAAAAACCAGCAGACCGACATCACCTCATCGACCGTGCGCGTGCTCGAAGACGAAGAACGCGTGCTGGAAGTCGCCCGGATGCTGGGCGGCATCAGTATTACCGAAAATACTCTGGCGCATGCCAGGGAAATGTTAACCTTAGGAAACTCAAACACATGATCCGATTTCCAGCCGAATGGGAACCCCAATCCGCCGTTTTAATCGCCTGGCCGCATGAGACCGGCGATTTCATCCATCTCGACGAGGTCGAGGCCTCCTACCGCTTCATCGCCGAGACCATCAGCCAATATGAAAAGCTGTTCATCGTCTGCCGTGACGAGACGCATGAAGGCCGGATACGCGGTCTGATCGACCACAATCACAATATTCTCTTCATTCATGCGAAGGTCAACGACATCTGGGTGCGCGATACGGTATTTCTGACCGTCGAAGAGGACGGCATGCCAGTGCTGTTGAACTTACGCTTCAACGGATGGGGTGAAAAGTATGCGCATGAGCACGACAATGCATTGAATCAGAATCTGCTGGCGGCGGCCTTATTCCATGGCGTGAAAACCCGTGATGTCGACTTCATCCTTGAAGGCGGCAGCGTCGAAAGCGACGGCAAAGACACGATCATGACCACGCGCCAATGCCTGCTGAACCCGAATCGTAACAAAGGCCTGACGAAACATGAGATCGAGCGGCATCTCGGCTTGAGTTTCGGCGCATCCCGCGTTTTCTGGATCAATCAGCCGAATCTGCCCGGCGACGATACGGACGCGCATATCGATACACTGGCGCGTTTTTGCAGCGCGAACACGATCGCGTATACCGCCTCCGATGATGAATCCAACCCGCAATACGAGAGCCTGAAGAACATGGAGAGCCAGCTTCAGACCCTGCGTACGCGCTCGAACAAGCCCTATCATCTGGTGCCGCTGCCTTTGCCGAAGGCGGTGTTCGACGAGGTGGGCCGCCAACTGCCTGCCAATTATTCGAATTTCCTGATCATCAATCAGGCGGTGATGGTGCCGGTTTACGATGATCCGATGGACGCGGTTGCACTGGAGCGGCTGGGCAATTGTTTTCCCGACCGCAAGATCATCCCGACCCCCTGCCGCCCGCTGGTGCACCAATACGGCAGCCTGCACTGCATGACCATGCAATTTCCGGCCGCCGTGTTTAAATAAACATCGGCCTTTCCATTCTGACCGGGAGGCGAACTGAGTTATCGTTTGCCGTCCGGTTTTTTATCGAGACATTCATGAAATTGCTGACTTCTACCCTGATTCTGCTCGCTTTCCTCGGTTTTCTGGCCTATACCAATCCGAAAATGGACGGTTATGACCAGTTCATCAATCAGCGCATTCTCGAAAAAACCCGGAAAGCCAAGGATCCTCTCCAGGGTATGATAGGCTCGGTGTTGGGCGGTTTTGCAGCCAAGCTGCTGGCGCAGCAAACGCTACGGAAGGATTACATTTTTTTCAGCACTTATGATACACCGCTCGGCGATAAACATATCCGTTCAATAGGCATTCTGAATCATTTTTATCTGACCGACGACCAGGCTTTGCAGGATCCGGCGATTCAATTCCCTTAAAGTGAACGAACAATCGCTGCTCGAAGTCGTAATCTTGATTTTTATGTAGGAGAGTTTAATTCCGCTTAAACCGTACTTCTGTAGTTTACGGCGCTAAAAAACTCTGAGAATTAGGGAAAACACCATGAATAAACATTTGCAAGCGGTTCGAGAATTCAGGGAAAAATTTAACTGTCCGCCGCCTGAGGATCATGTCTCCGATATGCATATTGTCGTGCGACAGGCATGGTTGATGGACGCGGGCAGTCGATCGCTGCTGGCGCTTAAGCAAGGAGATATGGCCGAAGTTCTTGGCAAATTGATCGGTTTGACTTATCTGGCATTGAATGCGATTGCGCAAAAAGGCTGCGAATGCGAGGTGGAGGAGCAGCCGGCTTTATGGCGGCATGACGGCACGGTATTATCATTAATGCGATTGATCAGCGAGCGAATCAGTGCCTGCTCGTCGGGACTCTGCAAAGACTATTCGGCGCTTTATGGGGTTACCGCGCAATTGACCAGCAGTTTCATGAATGCGGATTTCGACAAGGCATTCGCCATCTTTCATCAGCATCAGTTAGAAACCGGAAGGGTGTACGGACAGGAAGTCGAAAGCCGGGGCGAGGTCGATTGGACCGCGCTTCCCGATTTAAGCGATTGCCTTTATGAATGACGTTCAAATCATTCGAATTCCAGCCCCGCCTTTTTCCATGCCTTCGCGCCGCCTTCCAGATTGAACAGATTGCGGTACCCCAACTCATAAAGAGACTTCGCCGCCGCATTGCCCATCGGCCCGCTTTCGCAATAGAGATAAATTGCCTTATTTTTATCCTGAGGCAGTTTGTCTCGGTATTTCGCGATGTCGTTGTAAGGCATGAAAAGGTCGGTGCCTTTGATATGGCCCTGCTCAGGCGTATGTACGTCAACCAGGAAAATATCCTCATTTTGCAGGATTCGATTCAACTCGTTCGAAGAGATCATTTTCAAGTAATCCGGCTTTTGAAACTGGCAGCCCGCGGTAAGAACCATCAATACAAGAACGGGATAGAGCACTTTCCTATAGATTATTGGATAATTCATAATTTTTTTAACCTGTCGCTCAACAATTGCCTTAGTCAAACCCTTGTCTCTCTTTTAAAATTTCGCTGAACCCGGCATCAACCTGCTTCGACAAGGGCAATTTAGTGGTTTAAGTGTGTAGAAAAACAGCAATAAGCAGAAAATCAAGATCACCCTGCTGTATACGGGTCTTATTGGCATCATTTTTTACTCCCTGGAATGCGTACGTTTCCCGATAATTCTTTGGCTGATCCATCATAAATTAGGGGAAGCAGAGTGAGGAGAAAGCGGTCAGAACGCTTCTTCCCAAGGCGTAGATAACACTCTGGCCGAATGAATCAATCCGACCATCGAGTACGCCTGAGGGAAGTTGCCCCACAATTCACCGGTTGAAGGATCAGTATCCTCCGACAGCAGCCCCAGATGATTGCGGCACCGGAGCATTTCCTCGAACATGGCGATGGCGTCGTCACATCGGCCAATCGCGGCCAGTGCTCCGATCATCCAGAACGTGCAAATGTTGAAGGCGTGTTCGGGAACGCCGAAATCATCCGTTTCAGCATAGCGCATCATATGGTTGCCTCGGCGCAAGGCCTGTTCCACCGCCTCGACCGTACCTACGAATTTGGGATCGTCCGCCGCCAGAAACTGCAGGTCATGCAGGAGCAGAAGACTAGCATCCATTTCCTCCCCTTCGAAGCTGCCGACAAAGGTGTTGCGCACGGCGTTGAACGCGCGCGCAAAGATCGTTTTGCGGATCACTTCGGCCTCATTGCCCCAGTAGTCGGCACGTTCACCCAGCCCTAACCTGGCGGCAATCCGGCTCAGGCGATCGCAGCCTGCCCAGCACATGACGGCGGAAAACGTATGTACCCTGGCAATGCCGCGGAATTCCCAGATACCGGCATCCGGCCTATCATACAGCCTTCTGCACTGTTGCCCGATCAGCTCCAGACGGTCGAACAAACTGCGGGTGCCCGGATGGACCAGGCGACGATCGAAGAAGCTTTGGGCGGCGGCAAGGATGATGCTGCCGTAGATGTCGTTCTGTATTTGTTTATAGGCCAGATTTCCCGTCCGCACCGGTCGATCGCCGCGATAGCCGGCCAGCGTCTCGACCTCGTGCTCCAAGAGCATATGCTCGAGCGTTACGCCATAGACCGGCTGGAGATGGCCGTCCTTTACGCTGGCGACGATATTGATGATGTAGGTCAGATATTTCTCCATTGTGCGGGTTGCCCCTAACCGGTTTAGCGCATTGATCACGAAATAGGCATCGCGCAGCCAGCAGAACCGGTAATCCCAGTTGCGGGTGCTGGAAGGGGCTTCCGGAATGGATGTGGTCATCGCGGCGATGATGGCGCCGCTTTCTTCAAAGCTGCAAAGTTTGAGCGTTATCGCGGAACGGATCACCGCTTCCTGCCATTGATAGGGAAGCGCGAGGCTGCGCGTCCACTCCAGCCAGTACTTGTGAGTCTGTTCGTACTCCTCGCGCGCCGCCCGGGTAATGGAATTGCGAAGAGGAACATCGGGGCCCAGCAACATGTCGGCCGGCCCCTCCAGCAGAAAGGGCGTTTCCGACAGCACGTAGGAGATGGGCAGATCGGTGGTGAGACGAAGGGTCAGATCGGGCGCCAGAAAGCGAATATGAGTGGAGCCTTTGATCGCTTGCATGCGTTCCGCCCCGTAGTCATGGGTAGGTCTGACCCTGACACGTAAGCGTGGCGCGCCGTTTAAGGGACGCAATCGACGGATAAGCAAAGTGGGACGGTAAATACGCTCGTAATGGACGCGTCGGGGGATGAAGTCAGTGATCTCGACGCCCGCCCCATTGCGATCAAATAGCCGGGTCACGAGAATGGCCGTATTGTCTTCATAGCTCTGTTCGGCACGTTCAAAATTCTCGACCACAATGTCCATGAAGCCGTCTGCGGGGTTATCACCATTAATCAAACTGCAAAAGACGGGGTCGCCGTCGAAGCGGGGAAGGCAACACCAGACGATACGACCCTGTCGGTCTATCAGTGCACTGAAGCCGCAATTGCCGACAACGCCTAGCTCAAGTGTGCTCATTTTCTATCTCCTACGGTTATAAAAAATGTGTAAAGTACGCAGTTTCCGATCTCCTCAATTTGGAAATTGCAATTCGATACTCTGCTTGAAAGCCGCATTCTAATTAAAATGCGTAAACTCATGCTATAACCGTTCGAAGAATTTTCGATACTTAAAGGCCAGTACCGCAAAAGATTCATTTGTTGATAGTAAGAGCAGTATGAAAACAAAAAATTCCGCCTCAAAACGCGTAACTACTTTTCCTTTACTAATGTCTGAGTATCTGAAGCCATTTCAGCGATCTGCCTGCCTATAAAAGGATTAAACATGATACCCAAACTAACCCCGATGAATTTTGCCTCAGATAATTGGGCTGGCGCGCATCCAGCCATTTCGAAACGGTTGTCGGAAGCCTCTGCAGGATTTGCAGCGCCCTATGGCGCAAGTGCACTGGATCGCAAAATCGAACAACGGTTTAACGAATTATTCGAACGCGAAGTTGCGGTTTACTTTGTCAGTACCGGCACTGCGGCCAATTCCTTGGCGCTGGCAGCCGTGAACCGTCCGGGCGGGGTTTCCTTTTGCCATCGTGAAGCCCACATGCTGGAAGATGAATGCGGCGCGCCGGAGTTCTTTACGCAGGGTGGACGTCTGGCTCCCGTTGATGGAGGAAACGGAAAAATTGATCCTGATTGCCTCAAAGCCGAAATCGAGCGTTTTCCGCCGCATTTCGTCCATGCGGGGCAACCTATGGCGATTTCCATTACGCAGGCTACCGAAATTGGCACGCTTTATCAGCCTGAGGAAGTTGCCGCGATCGGGAATATTGCAAAAACTTACAGATTACCCTTGCATATGGATGGGGCCCGGTTTGCGAATGCCGTGGCTGCACTGGATGTTACGCCCGCGGATATGACCTGGAAACGGGGTGTCGATATTGTCTCTTTCGGTGCCACCAAAAATGGATGCTGGTGTGCGGAAGCCCTGGTCTTTATGAATCCGGAATTGTCCAAAGAGCTGCCGTTTATCCGTAAACGCGCTGCCCAACTGTTTTCTAAAAGTCGATTTATCGCCTGTCAATTTGACGCCTATTTAGAAGATGGGCTCTGGCTGCAACTGGCGCACGCTGCCAATGCTATGGCTGAGCGCTTGCGAAAAGGCATCGTTGAATCTAAACGGGCTCGGTTAGCATGGCACCCAGAGGCTAATGAAGTCTTTTGTATTCTGGACAAAGCGTATGCAGGCGAACTCCAGGAAAAAGGAGCCGTTTTTTATCAGTGGCATCCTCCCCGCGCAAATCCCGCCCTGATAGATCAACACGAAGTGCTGATTCGCCTGGTCACCAGTTTTGCAACCGAGGCTGATCAGGTAGATCGATTGGTTGAACAATTAAGGTGAGATTCGGCTTCCGCTCCCAGTTGCAGTTCCTTCTGTACTCTCGCCGAGATTCAGTCCGAGTCAGTGGTCCTGCGAGGGTTAAATTTAACCAGTCAGAATCTCCCATTCCGACAAAATAGCCATCGCCTCTTCCGTGGTATTGCCGCAGGCATCTTCGGTCGCCTGAAAGCCGCGGCACACGAGAGGGCGGCTGGGATGGAAGAAAATCGAGCATTTATTATCATTATCCAAATGCCCGCAACGCACTCCCGCGGGTTTACCGAAAGGGTGCAAAGGTAATGATGAAGAAATGGAGGGCGCAATACAGCAAGCCCCGCAGCCGATCCGGCATTGCATCAGATAACCTGTTGAATAGTTGAGCAGCCGTTTAACGCCGTTTTGAGGAAAATCAGCTTTAGCAGTGACCTCTTTAACCGGAAAAACTTTATGTTTATAGAGGGTGCGTGTTCTGGATTTCTAAAAATCTTCATTTTTTTTCTTCTGCAGCCCAGCAACTGCAGGGCTTCGTGTCCGGCGAAACCTGAGCTTGAGTCGATAGTTTAAAAGGATGGCCGGTATCGGTTTTCAGTTCAACTTCCATCAGATAAGCCTGATACCCTGACTTGGGCACGGGAATCGATGCGGTGGCATGACTACTGCCGCGAGTCACGTTCAGTATTTGCGCTGTCCAGTGATTATCCCGAAAGTCCCGATTATCAGAATGGGCACTCCACAGACTGATAGTGTCGGCGTTTTCGTTGCTCTCAACCTGAGCGTTAATATGGTTATCGGCTACCCTATTAAATTTCCATGCTATTTTGGGTAAGGGCTTTCGGTCTGCAATCAATTCAAAAAAAGCCGCTAACGTTTGCAGGGCCTGGTCGCCGCCATTCAAATCATGGCCGGCATTGGGCGTCTGATAGATCAGCTTGGGTTCCGGTAAATCGTCCCAGTAATGGCGTAAAGAATCTACCGTCCAGTAGGGATCGTTAGTGCCCAGTAGCAACAGTTTCGGCATCGTGAGGCGTTGAACATAGGCATAAGGATCGATCCAGCTGCGCAGCTTCTGCATCGCTTCGTTGTCTATTTTTCTGTGCAGATTCAACTCGGTGTAATCTTTTAGTTTTGTGCTTTGTTTGCCGTATATCTGTTCGGACCACTGCAGTTGTGCTTTCATGTTGAGCGTGTCTATCACCATCGGCGCAATCGCGGCGATACGTTGATCGACCGCCGCTGCCAGCCAGGTCGTCCAGCCTCTTTTGGAGGCCCCGCTCAGAACAAACCGCTGAATCTGTTGCTTATGTTCTTGTTTAACAATCTCCTGAATGGCATCCATTGCCTTGACGGCACTTTTAACCATCGGAAAGAGCAAAGGCCAGGTTTCATCGCCGCTCTTTAGATATTGATTTAAGGTAAAGGCGATCAACGCATCTTCCCGCCGATCCTCATAGAACGGCTGATTAGGCACATCCGTGAGAACTGCGGTGACAGCGCCGCCACGATCGGCCAAGGTTTTCAGGCTTTTTAGCTGGTTTTCGACATTTCTATCGCCTGCTATTCTCAAGAAGGCGATGCCAGGATTGCGGATTGAATTGGGCCTTAGAATGACTAAATGATGGTTCCATTTATGACCACGCCAGTTTTGGCTTATCAGTTCATAGCGATTAATGGTTCCCCAGGGTTCGTTGATCAATTCTAAGGGTTGCCAGCGATAATCTGGCTCAGCTTGAGCAATGTAATTTTCCATAGGGTTTCCAAGAACCGATTGGGTTACTAAAAGACAGTAGATGATACAAATTCTTGTGATTCGGTTGCGCTGAGGAATAGCCATGATGAAATCTGATAATTTATTCTGTCGGTTGATGCGTATTATCGTCAGGATATCAGATAAGAAGGTTCTGTTTTTCCAAAAAGTTGTGCAATGTCTATTTATCGGTGTGCTCTGCCTCTCGCACTCCCTCCGACAGATCCTCCGCCAAAACCGCGAAAGCTTCCGCCGCCCTGAAATCCTCCTCCTGCTCCTCCAAGAGTAGAACGACCCGAAAAATTACCACTGAAATTTTGAGATGGCATGATAACTCGATTTTGGCGATAAACAGGTGTTGAATATGAGTAAGACCGGCGTGGAACATCAATGCCTGGCTGGATTCCGCCGGAAGACGGCAGTGACGGGCGAGCGCGGAAACGCCGAGTTTCCTGGCGATTCAAAGTTTTTGGGTTATTGTCCCAAGGTATCATGGTAGAAGCAGGGTTCTGTGTGATAACTTTAGGGCTATTAGCCCAGGATGTAACTCTGGGCATCCGGCTCCGGGTACTCAGGTTAGAATTATTATTCCAGGGGATAATGACAGGATTATTTTCTCTAATTCTGGAATTTCTCTTCTGGGCTACAAACGGCTTTCTGAAGGCATTTATCTGAGGCTCAGTTGTCGTGCGGATCGGGCGATAGCGGTTTTGTTTGAGCGACACAATCGCTTTAGCCCCGGTTTTGGCTTGAGGTGTAGAGAACCAGGGGGAGGGCATCATTCCGTCAGATCGTGCATGTCTCCCTTTTCCCGGACCGGCACCGAAGGAAAAGCGGTCCCTATCTTTTCCGCCATGACTGCCATGATGAGTGACAAAATGATGATGGTGACCGAAAAATATTTTCCGGTGGAAATTGTTCAAAACGAAAAAGCCTGGAAAATAGAAGCCTGTAGACCAGAAAGGGTAAGGGGTCCAGGTGTAGAGATAATCATAAGGAACCGGGGGTGAGTAATAAGTGACCACGGGTGGGCCTTGTTCCTCGAAATAATCATTGATGTCATCGGGGGGCGGAGTTGCCGTCGGCTCCAGCTCAGCTGCTTCTATCGGACTCTCAAGTGTACTGTCGGAAAGTCCTTGAGCCATTGGCAGACTTAAGGTTCTGGCGCTGCTTCGGTATACCGTCGGGATGGAATCATAGACATCGGTATAGTGAGTCTCCCCTTTATCATCGATATAGCTGTAGAGAGTCTTCTTTCCGGGCTTGTGGCTCAAAACAGCAGGAGTCTCGGGAGCAGGCATCACGTCCAGTCCGAGCCGCGTTTTAACTTCGCTGAAACGCTTTAGTGCCTGATCTTTAGAGAGAGCAATCCTTCCCCGCTCGCTGGCTACGGAAATTTTTTTCTCAATATCACCCAGTACGGCAGGGGTAACCGGATAGTCGGTAATCCAGCCGTTTCTTGGTTCAATACCCAGGCTGCTCAACAGCGCTTCCGCTTTGGCCTCATCCGATATAGGGCCAAGCTTTAAGGCTGCAATGAGTTGCCCGGCGAAAACGCCTTCCGGAACCAGTGTTTGTTCTACCGGAGGTAAGCGGGTATCTGCTGGGCGAGCAGAAGGAATGGGCAACTGTGCTTTCTTCACGCCGTCCTGTCCATAAGCCGGCATTGAAAGCAGCAGACACCCGGCAGCAAGAAGAGGGATCACAAGACGGCGAATGGTATAGTGTTCGGAGATTTGGGTGAACATGACTCACACCCTTGGGTTAAAATAGAATCCCTTAGGCTGCAAATCATCCGATAAAATT
The DNA here is from genome assembly GCA_051061015.1 of Methylomicrobium sp. Lineage (GTDB taxonomy): Bacteria > Pseudomonadota > Gammaproteobacteria > Methylococcales > Methylomonadaceae > Methylomicrobium. The sequence goes on along the minus strand of JBPFEG010000058.1, from coordinate 37,903 downwards.
CCTTGGTGGTTGATTCAAAAATGGCCGGCCGATCCGGTACCCCTTGCTGGAGTAGAAGTATATTAAAAGGAATTACCCTCAAAATCGTTTAGTCTGACAACGACTTGCGATTTTTTATTGGATATTGGTGGTTCTCATAATCCAACCGGCGCTTTTTGTTTCGGCTATTCCGCTTAGAGATTTTCGTACCGGCTCAGATCGAGCAGTCCTGCCTGGATACCTCGATATATTTTATGTTGTTCATTAAACCAGTCCGAATAGTGCCAGATTTCAGGATTGGTACGGCGTATGCCGAATTCGCTATGGAATGATTCCAATTCGGGCTGGGTTTTGGCCGTACGAATTCGGTTGAAAAATTCGCTCAGCCGGTTTTTTTCCAGGCTAAAGAAAAAGTTAGGATAACTGCCGACAAAACCGGGGACAATCGTAATTCTGTCATTTTCGGGCAGTCTGCGGGAACCCATCGCCACCATTTTCGAGATATTGGAATAGGCTTTATCGATTAACAGGGTATAGACCAAGTCTCCTCCAGCATCCCCAGTTTTTATTCGAAGCAAAGACATTTCCGGCAGTGCGCCTAATTCAAGCCCATGCAATTGCGCGAGCTTGCGCATTTCGCGATCGACCTGTTGTTGAACGGGCGTAGCCCCTTCTCTAATACAGGGCCCTTGCCGGCATTGGTTAATGGTGTCGTCCGGGCCTGCCGCCTTGCCCAACAACTGCCTGACCTGATCAAAAAACTCCTTTTTATAATCTGTCGTCTGGTATTTAACCTGGCTTTCATGGCCGAGGTTGAAAAAGGCGTCAGCCGTTCTAAGGCCATCAAAGCCCAGGTACCAACTGTCATAGATCGTCTTCCGCTGTTTTTTCGGCATGAAACGCAGGAAGTTATCCTCGCCGTCCTGCCGCAGAAGATCCATATAAGTCCGGCTGGCGATCTGATGCCCCGCTGTGCCATACACATTAAAACCGGCAACCAATAGATAATGCAGCCGCTCGAAAATCGGATAATCGATAACCCAGGCCGTAAGCGGGGGGTCGCCGATTAGACCCTTTGTCACGGTGGCACTGTCGAAATGACGAAAAATCGTCAGTGTTGCATTTTGATTCTCGCCGTCGCCGTCCCAGATATTGGCCAGGCTAAGCCCTTGGTCTTTGGCCAGCATCAGATTGATAAACCGGTCTTTCTGTTTGAGGTATTCCTTGCCGAAAGCATCAAATTTGGTCCATCCCATCAGGCGGATCTGATCGCCTTCTTCGCCCGGCAATCCCAGAATCTGGTTGTATTCGGCCAGCGCATCGGCCACTTTTTTAGGATAAAAATGGCCTGGTTTCGTGAAAATAACCCAGAACTGATCCCTAATACTCTCGGTCGCAATTTCGCCGCGGCATACCGGCCCTTTGATGAAACCGGTCACGAAATACTCGGCATTATCGAGCAAAAATTGGTATTTGGATGCCAGCGGAAGTTCAATGTATGCCTTGAACGGGTTCGCCGCGACTTCGGGCCGATAGGAGGGTAATGCCGTGACCTGGTATTCGGGCTTGAAGAACAGCTCATCGTAACGCTGCATCTTCTGATCGCTTAATTCGTAGACGAAATGAGTCTTGTCCACTATCGTTTCGGTTACCGGCCTCAAGCGGTAATAAAAATTAATCGTGCCGGGGTCATCATAAGGCCGTACCGTATTGATTTCTTCTACAGGTTGACCCGGAGCCGTTTTCGAGCGGATCAGGCGGAAGAATTCCTGATCAGGATATCCCTTGAAATGGAGATGCCCGATGAACAGATGTTCATACAAATAACGGGAAACGAGTTTCTGCTTGATATCTGGGCGATTGAAATAACGTTCCCATTTTTCGACCTCAGGTGCCGAGCGGGCCGCTACCGACGACGGCTCGACCTTTGCTCCCTCCTGCAACCAGCGAAGCAGGGTATCTTCGTCCTTCTGAGAGAGGCCCGGCATCGCGTAAGGCATACCCCATTTGGGGTGCTGGTGCTGGTATCTGGGGAATTCTTCTACCGTAGGGCATTGCAGGTCGCGGGTTAGTTCCAGGTCAAAATCCTTATCCAGTTTTCCCGTTGGGGGCTGCGGATTCTGGCGTTTCAATTGAATTAATTTGGCCAGAATCGAATTGTTCAGATTGGCGTCTGTTGAATTGCGGCGTTCGTTCAATACCGGATAAAACGCTTTCTGCCGCCAGCCCTCTGTATCCGGGGCATCGATAAAAAGCCGGGTAGGATTGGCGGCTTTCAAACGTGCGAAATCATAGACCTTCTGTTTGGTGGCGCCGCGGTCAATTCCTTCGATCGATCCGAGCTTCAACTGGCATGGCGCATCATAACAGCCGTGGCAGACTACACAGCGCGAGTCGAGGATCGGTTTCACGTCTCTATTAAAGGAGACCGTGTTTTGCTGCTGGCGTGAGATCGCTTCTTCTTGAGTCATCACCCGTTGCTGAGGTGCAGAAGGTCCATACAGTGTTTCAAAATCTTCAGACTGATAAATCAAGGATGCACAGCCGGTAAAAACGAGAAAAATAAGGAGGATTATGGGATATTTCATTATTTTCACCCGCTGATGCGCTAAGTTGGCAGCCATTATTATGCTCTTGGCGATCAGAAAAAAGGATTTTTTGTTTTACCTGAAAATATTGGCGAAAAAGTAAAGAGCGACATTTTCATTTGGCTTATAGTAATTCCGCTGGTTAACGTGGCCCTCGCATAAAACAGCCAATCTTTACGGTATTGCTCCAAATTCAAATTAACTCTACTATCTTTCAAACCCACTTTTTAAACTTAGGCTTACTTATGTACTCTAATTCAAGGCGATCAACTCATAATTACTTAAATGCTGTAATTCTGGCACTTCCTTTACTCGTTACAGGCTGTTCGTTCTCGGAAAGCTCGCGGAGCATTTCCGACAGCGTCGAAAGTATATCCGACTCATCGGGGTCGAGCAGCGAGTCGTCCGAGTCGAACAGGGAAAAGAAATACGAAAACGAAGTGTCCGATTACACGATGGCGTATGTGAAATCCTCCCATACGGCCGCTGATTACAATGGCTTTCTCAAAGGCTTGAGCGATATTGCCGCCAAGAAAGGGATTGTAAACTGGGACCAGGAGCCCAAAACCTATATTGCGATCGGCAAAGGCCTGAAAAAAGCGGGGATCGACGGCATCGCTTATGAAACCTATAAAAAGAATCTGGCTAACTCCGATCAGAAGAAGATAGAAAATATTCAAAAAGGCTACGAGTCGGAAAAATGAGTTTCCACATTCTCGGTTATTCAGTCTTGAAAACCGCTGATTCTGATCATGACACGCTCGAAATTATCAATACCCGGCATTCATGCGGCGGTCAGCTTGGCCCTGGTTTTTCTGGCCTCCGCGGCTTCAGCGGCTTCATTTAATTACCTTTACATCGAAGCCAGCGAAGGGAATTCGAGCGGCGGCCACGTCGCGATTCAATTCGATGACGAGATTTATCATTACCAGCACGTCGATGCCGGTCTGATCCGGCTGTTCCGTCTCGATAAAGACAAATTTCATTTTTTATACCGATTTTTGCAGAACCGTCCGATTCATCTGAGTCGTATCGAGGTGAGCAGGGAGACACTTGACCTGCTTAAAGAGGGATTCAAATGGCGGTTCTTGACGCAGGAAAAACAGTTCAAACTGCTCAATAATTTGCGTCAGGACAGGATTTTGATCCGGCACTTGCTGCAGAAATTAAAGGATAGTCGTGCCGTAGCTAATTCCGTCGAAGATTCGATTATGCGCTTAAAAGGAGTCGGTCTTTTCTATCCGGAACCCGGAAAGCATTCTGAACCCGCAGATAATCCAATGGCCGGGCTGCAATCGCACACGATTAAACGTTTACGTGAAAAAGTGGAACGGCGTTATGGACTGAGCTTTTTATCGCGCCGTACCCAACAGACCGAAGCGCAAATCAAGGCGTTGTCGCCTGGCCGTTGGCCTGAAGTAGAGGAGAATCTATCCGATGATCAGTTTTCGTCCCCTGTCTATTCCTTCACCGATAGCTACTCGGATATCCTGACCGGATGGTTTGCTCTCAAGACACTGGCCGATGCGCGGCCATTGCAATCCGGCATGCTCCGGATGATACCTACCCAGGACTTTAAGCTTTCCGAAGCGGAAAAGCGGGGATTGGAGAAATTACGGGACGGTCTGGAAACTCGCCTGGTCGAGGCGCTGGATTCCAACCGGCCGGACTGGGGCTATGCCGTTCTGGTCAATCTGGCCCGCTATATTGCGCTCGACGCTTCATTGCGGTCGGGCTTTTGGGCTGTGATTGACGATTTCGCCGAAGACAGCGAATGGATCAGTCAGAATCAATACCTTGAACATCGGTCACTGTTTAGGAAGCTGGCCAGCGATGCCCGCACGAATCTGAATCAAATTCGCAAGTCGGCACTGTCCCGCCAACAATTGGCCGAAGACGAATACAGCCGGATCGAGATGGCTGCCAACCGTTATAGCGAACTGCTCAGGAGCGAACAGCAGCGGGACTTTCGATTTAACGGCGAAAAAGCCCTGCCAACCAAAAGTATCGGTTTTCCCAATGGTCCACTTCCGAATTTGACAAAGGCTCAATTAGCTACCGCGCTAACCGAATTGGATAACGTCGAACAACACCTTGATGAAGCATTGCAGCAGCGTTATCGCTATGATCTGTTCACCCGCAACTGCGTGACCGAACTGTTCAGAACCATCGACCAGGCTTTGCTACCCTTTCACCGTGCGGATTTGGCCGCTTTAACGATAAAGGAGTCCGAAAAACGGTTGGGTGGTTACGTAGATATCGCTTATAACTTTATTCCTTTTGTTTCTTACCGATCGGTCCAGAATCGCTACCGCGTGTCGCACAGCCATGATCTGGATTCTTATCGAGGACGTGAACTGGCCAAGCTTAATAGGGGGCAAGACAGTCTGATTACGGGGCTAAGGGAAGCGAATATCTTGAGTAGCAGTTTGTACAAATACAATCCAAACGATGCCTGGTTTGTATTTTTTACCGATGACCACCCGTTATTGAGGCCCTTGTTCGGTCTGGCGAATACCGCAGCCGGTATAGGCCAGAGTGTGTACGGAGCTTTCAGCTGGCCGCTGGATTCCGGAAGCAATTTGAAAAAAGGGGCAACCGGTATTTTAATGAGCCTGCCCGAATTATTTTTTTTCAATATACGCAAAGGGAGTTATCAGTATCTGCCCTTCAGCCAATTGGACGACACTGATTCAAGCAACGATTGATAACAGATCCCTTATTAATTAGAAGGCTGCATCAGCAATTCAAATTGGCGTTTTGCGAACCAGACTAAAAACGGCCTGCTCAATTGATAACAAACGGACGAAGACAAATCCCATCCGTTTGTTGTCTATCAAAAATTACTGATTGCCGGCCTTAATATGCTGTTCAGCTTCTTGAGCGGCTTGTGTAGCGGCTTTCACATGCTCCTTGCCTCTCATCTTGCCGTGTTCAAGGGATGATTCCAGCGATTTTACCGCGGCATCCATGTGCGTTTTCGATTCGCCACTTGCGGCTTCGGCCGCCGCTTTCGCATGAACCAAAGCCTCTTTTATGTGCTGTACCAGAATCGCATTATGTTCGGATTTTCCATATTGAATGGCCGTTCTGGTATGTTCCAAAGCGGCATCAGCGTGCTCTTCAGCAACTACTGCAAAGCTCAAAAAACCCAATAAAGCCATACCGATCAATGTTATTTTTTTCATACTTTTACTCCTGTTTTTTTAATTATGGCAAACCCTGACCGTGGCAATAACATCCGGCTAAGATCGGGGAAAGGCATAATATCACGTTGGGACGGGGGCGGATGCTTTAATTACAACTAAAATAATATTTAAAAGACCGCTATCTTTCTATAGAAGTTTCAGTAGGGTTTCGAGTTTTCAAGAGCAGATATTGATTGGGCCCCGATCCGACTTGAAAACTGAGCCAGAAGATTTTGCTTTGGTATAGCCAAAAGTGTTAATTCCTGGGTCTGTCGCGAATTTTTGCATAAGCAAATTTATAGTCGTCAGGCCCGCATCCAGGGAAAACCTGCGTGATGTTCAACCGCAACAAAAAATCTCCGGAATGATATCCGTTTTATCGATTCATTACCCTAAATTAGCCCTACATAGGCATTTGCAATAGTTAGGCTGGAAATCTACACTTTAAGATAGCCCATATTTTTAGGTGGAGACAGTGATTTTATCTGAACAAGGAAAGCTGCAAAAAATAATATAAGTGAGGAAGTTTGATATGAAATATGTCGCCATTATACAGCCCAGCGGTAGAGGCTTATCAACAAGCTTTACTGCGTATAGTCCGGATTTTCCCGGTTGTTTAGCTAGAGGAACGACTGAGGAAACGGCAAAAGAAGCCCTGAAAGAAGCGATCATGAACTACCTGGAAAAATTGGAAACCGAAGGATTAGAAATTCCGAAGACTTATTGCAAAATCGAAATCATAGAGGTTACGAGTTTGCTAAACACAAAGGAATAACAAAAGATTATTGCGTTTTTAAAGTATTCAAAAATTTACCAATTTTCTGAGCTAGAGTCGCCAGATCATACTGAATGGGAACACAATCCTCTATGAGCGGTGAGTCCGATAATTTTTAGATACTCTAACTCTGCAGTTAGGTAATATCTTAAATTCTTGTTGTCGAAATCGATTATTTTTTTCAAAATGTGCTATGACGCACATACGTTTCATATAAGGTTGTGTATATAAAATATGGGGATTAATCTGCAAAAATTAACTTAAAATCTTTTTGAGTTTTCCATGGCTATTCAAAATAGGTATACGTTCTATCTAATTTCTATCATTAAATTTTTCTTATTGGATATTTACATAGTTTTAATTTCACGATAAAATAAACTCCGTGAAAAATAAAAATAATAATAAAAACAATTACATATGAAATAAATTTAAAGGAAGATATTAAATGAAATATTATGTAGCTATTATCGAGCCAAGTCGTAATGGATTTACAGCTTATAGTCCAGATATACCGATATGTTCAGTAAAAAGGTCAACAGAAGAAGGGGCAAAAGAAGCTCTTAAAGAAGCTCTTAAAGTTTATATTCAAAAAATGAAACAGGTAGGGCTGGAAACTCCAGAAAGCTATTGTAAAACATCAATCATTGAGATTAAGTCTTAGCCTGTAACGGCAAGATAGCCCGATTTTATATAAGCTTTAATTTAATTACTTTTCAATTGAGTAGGTAATAGTGAAACCCATTTTACGGGTTGCCGCTGGTTCGAGTCCAGTATTATCTGTCAACTTATTCGAAGAATTAGATATTTTACCTAGCCTTTTTATAACCCGCTGACGACATGTCAACGCCGGCTTGATTAGTATAGTTTCCTGGGATCATTTTACAGCAAGATTACACAGACCTTGATGCTCATCAGCCGAACGGTCGAAGATCTTTGCTTCAGAATCATTATCTTCAAATCAGGCCTTGAAAAATCAATCTCCATCCCCAATTTAGGGCTCATCCATTCTTTTTTCTTTTTTAACCGGAACGAGCACCTATGACAGTAGAAGCAAAAAAACAAACTCTGGGCTTCGAGACCGAAGTCAAACATCTGTTGCATCTGATGATCCATTCCTTGTACAGCAACAAGGAAATCTTTCTGCGCGAGCTGATCTCGAATGCCTCCGATGCCTCCGATAAGCTGCGCTTTCTGGCCCTGTCCGACGAAAGCCTCTACGAAGGCGACAGCAATCTGAAAATCCGCATCGAATTCGACAAGGACAAACGCATCATCAAAGTGATCGACAACGGCATCGGGATGACACGCAGCGAAGTGCAGGAACATATCGGCACGATCGCGAAGTCCGGCACCAAGCAGTTTTTCGAAGCCTTGACCGGCGACCAGGCCAAAGACAGCGAACTGATTGGCCAGTTCGGCGTCGGTTTCTATTCCGCATTCATCGTCGCGGACAAAGTGACTTTAATCACCCGCAAGGCGGGCGCGCCGCTTAATGAAGGCGTGCGTTGGGAATCGACAGGCGAGGGCGACTATACGCTCGAATCGGTCGAAAAAGCCACACGGGGCACTGAAATCACGCTGCATCTGAAAGAATCCGAAAGTGAGTTTCTGGACGGCTACCGGATCCGTTCGATCGTCCGGAAATTCTCCGACCATATCTCCCTACCGATCGTGATGGACAAGGAAGCTCTGCCAACCTACGATGAAGAAGGCAATGAAAAGGAAGAGGCCGAAAAACCGGCCGCGCAAATTGAGGAAGAAACTGTTAATAGCGCCTCGGCCCTGTGGACAAAAGCGCGTCAGGACATCAGCGAAGACGACTACAACCAGTTCTACAAACATGTCGGCCACGACTTCCAGGACCCGCTGACCTATGTGCACAGCAAGGTTGAAGGAACGAACGAATATACATTGCTTTTGTATGTGCCATCGCGCGCGCCGTTCGACTTGTGGGACCGCGACAATAAGCACGGCGTTAAGCTGTACATCCGGAAGGTCTTCATCACCGATGATGCCGAACAGTTAATGCCGCGCTATCTACGCTTCATCAAGGGCGTGATCGATGCAAACTCGCTGCCTCTGAACGTCTCGCGCGAGATTCTGCAGCAAAGCAAGCAGATCAGCACGATCAAATCCGGCGCGGTGAAGAAAGTGCTCGGTATGCTGGAAGGTCTGGCGAAGAACGAGCCGGAAAAATACGAGAAATTCTGGACCGAATTCGGCGCGGTGATCAAGGAAGGTCCTATCGAGGATCATGCGAACAAGGAACGCATTGCGAAATTGTTGCGCTTCGCCTCGACACATGAGGACAGCGACAAGCAATCGGTCAGCCTCGAGGATTATGTCAGCCGGATGAAGGAAGGCCAGGAACATATCTATTACGTGACCGCGGACAGCTACGCAGCCGCGAAAAACAGCCCGCACCTGGAAATCTTCCGCAAGAAAGGCATCGAAGTGCTGCTCTTGTCTGACCGGGTCGACGAATGGCTGGTCTCGAGCCTCGACGAATTCGATGGCAAGCACCTGCAATCGGTCGCCAAAGGCCAGCTGGATCTCGGCAAGCTGGATGACGAGGAAGAGAAAAAACATCAGGAAGAAGTCAGCAAGGATTTCGAATTGGTGATGACCCAGATCAAGGAAGTACTCACGGACAAGGTCAGCGAAGTGCGCCTGAGCCACCGCCTGACCGAATCCCCGGCCTGTCTGGTCTCCGACGTTTACGGGATGAGCCTGAACATGGAGCGGATCATGAAGGAAGCCGGGCAGAAGATGAGCTTCGGCAAAAAGCCGATCTTTGAAATCAACCCGGATCATGCGTTGGTACTGCGCCTGAAAGCCGAGCAGGACGACACCCGCTTTGCCGATCTGACGTACATTCTGTTCGATCAGGCAATCCTGGCCGAAGGCGGCCAGCTCGAAGATCCGGCAGCGTTCGTGCACAAGCTGAACGGATTGTTGCAGGGACTCTTGCACTAACTGGGAGCACAAAAAAGGCCGGAGTCTCTCCGGCCTTTTTTTATGCCGCGAGGAAAGTCTCCGTTGATGCGCTGCACGTCTTATTCAGCTTAAAGTCCCAATAAATCCTTTCTTTTCGGGTGGAACCATCCAAAGCTCACAGCGTTCGAATAATTTAACTTCGCGAGAAAAGGGTTCGTTTATCCTACCGATGCGCTTAATAATCGAAACGCATCGTCCGTCAATGAACCCGTGCCTCAGATAACCCTACATGCTGAGCTACTCGTTAGGATAATAAATGCTCAACGATCAGAGCCGGTCTTTTCGTAATTTTAACTTAGAGGAAACGCTGATGGACACACAACAAATTTTGGATATGTTATTAACTTCAGGTCGGGAACTCGTTAACAAAGGCAAATTGCTTGCCGAGGATAAGTTAAACATTCCTGACGATCAGGAAGATCGGAAAGCGATGTTTGAAGGGGCTGGTAAGGGCGCTATAGCGGCAAGTGCGTTGGCCTTATTGCTGGGGACCGGGGTAGGGCGCAAACTGACCGGGGCCGGCTTAAAACTCGGAAGTTTGGCCGCTATCGGAACCATTGCCTATGACGCGCTCCAAAAATGGCAAAGCCAACAATCGACGACATCAATAGCTGACGCGGGTAAACCGATCACCGAACTTTCCGGCCATGCCATCGAACAGCGAGGTAAAACTTTGCTCAGAGCGATGATTGCTGCGGCCAAGGCGGACGGAATGCTCGATGATAAAGAAAAGGAATTGATTACCCAACAGATGGCAAAACTCAATCTGGGCGATTCGGCAAATCTGTTTATGGAAGAACTCAATAAACCAGTGGATATCAAAGCGGTTGCTGCTGGAGCGGATTCGCCCAGTGCTGCTGCCGAAATTTATTTGATTTCGCGTGCGGTTGTGGATATGAACAACGGTCAAGAACGCAATTTCATGGACCAGTTATCCAAGGAACTGGGATTGGCTCCTGGTCTGGTGGCTCAACTGGAAAGCCAGATCAAAGCCTAACGGCATGATTATTTTTTGAAAATGTTCATAAAGTTGATGAATGGCTTGACTGCACATTCGTATCGAGCCCGGCATTGAACTGGCCCTTGTTGTCGAGCGAAGTGATGCAATAAAGTCTATCTTATCAATCTGTTAACAGACTTCCATGTAATTATCAAAAAACCGGTTCTCATCGGTTTCTCCAAACGAAACATCGCCGAACTCAAACCGTTTTTGAGACCTCTCGAGTTGTTCCATCTTACCGTGCAGGCCGATTCAATGTATTTTAAACAGTGGAACTTCTTAATGAAGAAGTTCCACTGCAAGGATTGTTACTTTGCGGTTACCTGAACATCAATACGACGATTTTGTTGACGGCCTTCTTCTGTTTCATTTGTTGCCACCGGGTATGCACTGCCATATCCTTCGGAATCCAAACGCGATGCATCAATCCCTATGGAGGTTAATGCATTTTTAACGGCGCTGGCGCGTTGCCCGGAAAGCGCCAGATTGGCGTTTGCACTGCCGGTATTATCGGTGTAGCCGCCAATTTTTATTTTGGCAGCAGGAAAAGCTTTCAATATTTCGGCAATATTGGTTACTTGTTTTGTGGATTCCGGCGAAAGAGTCGCTTTACCGGTAGCAAATGTTATTCCGTCCATGGTAAACCAGGTGTTTTTATCCACTGTCCTGTCGCTATCTTCAAGAAATGCTATTAATTTGCTCTCGATGCCGTCTCTGGCGGCTTTGATCGTGAAACCGGTTGAAAGTGTTTTTTCGAAAAAATCACCTGCTTCTCCGATGCCAGGCGCGGCTAACTTAGGCATTGAAGTTTCGGGTGCCGTAACTTGCGGTACGGAAATCACGGGCGGCGGAGCCTTCGGAGTGGAAATATCGGGCGCCGGAGTAGTGGGAGATCTAAAATTTTTAAACAAGGTCCAACCCAAAAAAGCCAAGAGTAAGAGCAATAAAAACCACGGCCAGAATTTCCCGGACTTCTCTGTTTCTTTCTCGGCAACGTACTGTGGTGAGGTCGCGTAGGTTTTTTTTGCCGATTCGCTTATTAAAGGGGCTCTACCAAAAATATTACTGAATCCCGCGGGTAAACGATTCCTCAAAAAATCGCCCTGGCTACGCAGGAAATTAGCTAATCCGGCGGCGCTGGTAATGCCCTCCGATCTAACTGTTTTTCCCAGTACGGCAAGAATGATCGGCATCAATAACTTCAATAATGAATTCGATGAGGTTTTGCTAATGCCGCTTGTGTTTGTAATTAAACTGGCCACACTGTCCGTCTTTGGGCCAAAAATTGAGTTCAGAAGGTTCGAGCCCATGGACAAAAGCCTATTCGTTCCTTCTCCACCTGAAAATGCAGTATCCAAATTACTCGGAAGGTCGCCCTCCTGAGTTCTTTGATTCAATAGAGAAAAAATGGAATTAGCGCCTTGTATGTCGGTGCCTTTATTGACTAAACCTGCAAGTAGCGAAGGAATGGCGTTATTTAAAGCTGAAGAGATGCTTTTCGGGGATTCCCCAAGAAAACCGGCCAACTTGGAAACGACATCGCTCGAAATATTATCGTTTATTAAGTCTAATACATTGCTTGTCATGAAATATCTCCTTTAATAAATTGACCCATTACGCATTGAAATGTCAGGACCTAATGAATCAATATATCGATTCCTCTTTTATCCCTAGAACTAGAACAGAGGTAGGCTGACAATACTTATGAATATTTATAATCAATAATTTATACGATTAATACCGGCGCAATTTTGTTCCTGTCGATAGCAATTTTTCCTTTTTTTGACATCTCAACAAGATGACCATTTCTTGTTTTGTGTCGGCAAATAACTCCCCGGCTTCCGTCTAGTATCCGGAAGAGTCAAGCAAACTTCTTCTTCAATCGCCAATAAACCACAATGGAAACAAGCACCATCCCGCAAATGGAACCCGCCAGTATCAAACCGAGAAACAAGGCTTGTCTGAACGTATGGTCCACTAATTCCTCGGCTTGCCGAGTCAGCGACTCCAAGCGAGTCGATAGAAGGTCCAATTTACCGGGAGCCAGGATCTGGTTCAGGGCTTGCAGCAGTCTTACCAGATCCTGTGCGGCGGAATTGATCTGCACGGCGGCGGCGGTGTAATCCTTGATCCTGAAGGGCTCGGCGTTCGGATTAGAAGACCTGGTTTCGAGTTGCCGCAACACATCCTGAAAAGACTGCAGGGTTAGACTGGAGGCATCGGACATCGCTTTGCCCGCATCCAACGCTTTCTCGGTCTGTGTGGCGAGCTTGGTGAGGCCGGGTTGCTGCTCGCTCAGGGCTTTGATGATCTGCTGGCGCTCAGCGCTGATGAGTCCCGGCATCCGCTCCATCGTCTGACTGAATCGGTCCGCCGACGCGGACAGTTGAGCGGCATTGTCCAGCAGCTTTTCCAGCTGAGGTGTTTCGGCTGTCTGAATGACCAGCAAGGAGGTTTCCCAGCGGATCAGGGTCGGTAAATACCTGGCCAGAAACAGACCGCGTTCCGCAAACAATCGGGTATTGGCCAGCTCACGAGTGGCCGGATCGAGCCCCGCCAAGGGATCGATCACCAGCAGGTTGAAGACGCTAGAGGTAATTCCCTCCGAAGTGCTGCGGTTCATCTGGGCGATTTGAGCGGCGAAGCCCATCGAGCCGAGATCGCGGGGGGAACGTGTATCTGGATGTTGAGCATGCCAGGCTTGGATGGCAGCGCGCAGTTCTGAGATCTGGTCTTTTTTCAGCACCGTTTCCGCGATCCGCCAAATTTCCTTCTCTACGTCTTGAGAGGCGCGCAGGTAAGGTTTGGCCGATTCGCCGAAGAATTTGGGCATCCAGTAGTCCTCCACGTTCATCCGGTTCAGACTCGCAAAGATGACCATATCGAGTAGGTTGGCATAGGTGTTGGCTCCGGTGGCGATGGCCAGTATGTCATTGGTGGTGTTGATGCGGCGCAATAAAATGCTGCGTCTTCGAGGAATCTTATCATCCTCGCGCTGCAACCGGCCGGCGGCGAGATTGAGCGTGTTGATGGCATTGTCGGAAAAGCGGAGCAGCTGGGATTGCAGTTCGACTGGATCAAACTTTTCGTTGGGTTGATCAAGAGAAAATATCGAGCGGATGCCCTTTTCAGGCAATTCCAGGGTGGTTCTAAGAAAGTTGCAACCGCTGGCGCTCAAGGTCAGGGCAAACAGCAGAACCACTTTCGGCATCCGTGTCTGAGTATTACGGCGGGAATGATGAAACTCTGTGTGCATATTAAAACTATTGACTCCCTGTATGGTAACCCAACATTTCCGGCGTTTTTATTTGATTGCACAAAGCCGCTAGAGTTCAAGTTAATGCCAACTGTAGCAATCTCTGCCTTTTTTGAGAGAATGAGAAGGAAAGTGCGCGCCGCGGTTCATTTCGTCCATCAACGAGAAAATACTCCCGAATGCGCGCCTCGCGCACCCTGCGTCTGCGACCGGAAAAACATGACCCGGCGTCACCGAATCAGTTATTATCTGGACATCCAAAATCTGCGGAAGCTCAACATGACCGAAATCGTAAAAACCACGCATCCCGGCGCCTGCCCCCACGATTGCCCTGATACCTGTTCAATGATATTCGAAGTCGCCGACGGCAAACTGACCGGCGTTAGAGGCAATCCTGATCATCCGATGACGAGGGGAGGGCTTTGCGTCAAGTTGAAGGATTACGAGAAACGCCATTACCATCCCGACCGCCTGCTGTATCCGATGCGTCGCAGCGGACCTAAAGGCAGCGGCCAGTTCACGCGGATCAGTTGGGACGATGCGCTGGACGAAATCGTGACCCGCTGGCAGGAAATCATCGTCGAACACGGCCCGCAGGCGATCGTACCCTACAGCTACCTGGGCAATCAGGGGCTGGTGCATGGGCTGAACGGCGGCGACGCATTTTTCAACCGGCTCGGGGCGACCGTGACCGAGCGCACCTTCTGCGGCGAAGGGTCGAGCACCGCCTGGCTGTTGACGGTGGGACCGACAGCCGGAGTCGATCCGGAAAGCTTCATTCATTCCAAATACATCATCATCTGGGCCTGCAATTCGGTCAGCACCAATCTGCATCACTGGCATATCGTCAAGGAAGCGCAGAAGCAAGGCGCCAAAGTCGTCGTGATCGATACCTATGCCTCCCGGACGGCCAAGGAAGCTGACTGGCATCTCGCGCCGAAGCCGGGCACCGACGGCGCGCTGGCGATGGCGATGATCCATACGATCATCGAAGAAGGGTTGGTCGATCGGGATTATGTCGACCGCTACACGATCGGATTTGCGGAATTGAAGGAACGAGCACTTACGCGGACGCCGGAATGGGCGGAAGAAATCACCGGTATTCCAGCCGACGACATTCGCGAGCTGGCCCGCGAATATGCAGTCACGCAACCCGCCGCGATCCGGATCGGTGTCGCGCTGGAACGGCATCATGGTGGCGGCCAAACCATTCGTGCGGTTTCATGCCTCCCCGCATTGACCGGCGCCTGGCGTTATGTCGGCGGCGGCATCCTGCAGTTTCCGGTATGGGAGCATCCTTACCGATTCGACGTGATCTGCCGGCCCGATTTGATCCCGGAGGGCACGCGCGTAATCAATGCCTTGCAGATCGGTCGCGCGCTGAGCAGTGAACCGCCCGCCGGTCCGCCGATCAAGTCGATCATGTGCTGGAACGCGAACCCGGTCACTCAGGCGGCGGAAACCGACAAGATTGTCGAAGGGCTGATGAATGAGGATCTGTTTCTGGTTTCAGCGGAACACTTCATCTCCGACACGGCCTTGTATGCCGATATCCTGCTGCCGGCGTCGATGGGCGCGGAGATGGAAGACATCATCCTGTCCTGGGGACATCTGTATCTGACCTACAATGCCAAATGCATCGAATCGCCCGGCGAAGCGATCCCGAACAACGAGATTTTCCGGCGTTTGGCCGCAAGGTTCGGCTTTGAGGAAGATAATTTCCGTTGGTCAGACTCTGAATGCCTGGAACATTATATCGACTGGGAGGCGCCCGCATGCCGGGGTATCGATCTGGACACTTTGCGCAAGCACGGCTTCGCCCGTTTAAATGTAGGCACCAAGGACGATCGGGCGCCGCATAAGGCAGGTAATTTCCCGACTCCCTCAGGCAAATGCCAACTGATTGCCGAGGGGGCCACTAATTTCGTACCGGGACCTTTCCGCCAGATGTACGAGGGCTTTCAACCGGGCGAAGTGCTGGACCCGTTGCCGGATTATGTGCCGCCCCGGGAAGCGGCGGCAACCAATACTGATCTGGCCAAACGTTATCCGTTGAATATCATCTCGCCGAAGAGCCACGGTTTCCTGAATTCCTGCTACGCGAATATGGAAAGCAAAATCCAGAGGCAGGGCGAGCAATTCGTACTGATCAATCAGGTCGACGCGGACCCGCGCAGGATCGTGAACGGCGATAAGGTTAGGATTTTTAACGGGCGAGGCGCTTTTGCAGGTGTTGCCAGAATCACTGACGATGTGAAGCCGGGACTGATCGTCGCGACATTAGGCTACTGGCGGCAATTAAATAACGGAACCGTGAATAGCATTAGTTCGGCTGAGCTGGTCAATATGGGCAACGCGCCGTCGTTTTCGGATAATTTGGTGCAAGTGGAAGCGCTGTAATGAAAACATGACTCGATAGCTGCATCATTCTCGATTAATAACGAGATGCATTACCTTCTGCGGTTTTATTTTCCTCGATTCCGTATGGCTATATCGAGGCTACCTACAGTGTTTAGCAGAGCAAAGGCACCCTCGATCGAATCGACCGCAGCTAACCGCGCTCAACCCTGAGCCAAAGGCTTCTGAAATATTTCTGCGGATGACCTTGATTTTTGATGTCCTTGCAGGGGATTCCTGTTTCTCTTTTGATCGAACCGTCATCGCTGAGCAGTTGCAAGAAATTTTCCATATCCGGATAGAATAAAACGCTTTCCGGACGAAAGTCGGGCGGCATGCCTGCGGCTTCGATCAGCTCCGGATTTTCATTACGAAGCCCGCACCATTGGTACAGGCTAAACCGGTCTTCGCCGCCGTAAAAGCGCCCGCGACGATCAGATAGCGGTTTTGGCTCTGCCAATATTCGATGCTGCGGATGCCGAGTCCGTCTAAATCGAGTTCTATCGGGTCGCCGAAAATCGCCTTCGCTTCATTGCCCTTGATCAATTCTTTCGGGTTCGCGAGCGGCAACAGCAGCGCCTTGCCTTCGGGAATCGGGTTGCGGAAGCCGATCAGTAGCGTATTGTCGGGCGTGGCGGCAAGCCCTTCAATGTTCAGCCCGCCATCCGCTTTAGGCGGGAGGTTTTCCGCGGCATCGAGCCGATAGGATTTTAACCGCTCGTCCTTCAGCATGTCTTCGAAAAGCCGGTTGTAGGAGTGTCCGACCTGTTTGAAAGCCCTACCGTTATTGTTGTTTACGATTTTATTCGCGAAAAACTGACGGCGTTCCGGTCTGAACTCACCTTTTTTGTTTCTTCCGTGGGAAGTGATCCAGTAGATGATGCCGTCGAGCTCGGTCGCGGCTTCGATATCGACTTCCTTCTTCTGCGGATTATTCCCGAAATAGCCGTTCAAATCCGTGCCGGCGCAGAGCGCAATGGGGCCCCCCGATTGTTCGGAGCGATAGATTCTCAGGATGTTGTCTTCGTCATTCGCAACCGCAAAATGATCTTGATCCACCGCAATCGCCCCGGAGGCGTCGCACATTTCCCTGTGCTGCAGGGCTTTTTCGACGCTGAACCTAAGCCTTTTCATCCAGGCTTATTTTGCCGCCGCGGTTGAAAACGTGTCGCAGGAAGCCATATCGCCGCTCTCCATTCCCCGTCGCAGCCAAAAAGTGCGCTGCGCCGAAGATCCGTGCGTAAACGATTCGGGACTGATGCTTTTGCCGGCACGATGCAGCATGCGGTCGTCGCCAATGGTGGAGGCGGCGTTAAGGCCTTCATCGACATCGCCCGGTTCCAGCATGCTGCGGTATTTATCGGCGTGGTGCGCCCACACCCCTGCGAAGCAGTCAGCCTGCAGTTCCAGCAGGACCGATAGCGCATTCGCCTGCGCCGAACCGCTGCGGCCTTGCAGTTCATGCACCTGACCCGAAATGCCCAAGAGATTTTGCACATGATGACCGACCTCGTGGCCGATCACATAGGCTTGGGCGAAATCGCCAGGCGCGCCCAAGCGGTCCAAATCACGGAAAAATCCCAGATCCAGGTACACTTTCCGATCGCCCGGACAATAAAAAGGCCCGGTGGCGGAAGATGTAAACCCGCACGCGGAAACAACCTGATCGCTGAACAGGACCAGTTTCGGCTCCTGGTAGCGCTTGCCCATGCGCGGGAAAATCGTATTCCAGGTCTCTTCGGTGTCTGCGAGAATCGCCGAGACGAATTGCGCTGCTTCATCCTCACCAGGCGGTTGTTCAGGGCGAACCTCGGTCGTCAGGCCGGAGCTTCCGCCGCCTTGTGTCAACATAGCCAACAGTTCCAGAGGATTTTCCCCCAGCGCGACCGCGATCACCATGACGATTGCCATCATGCCGACGCTGAGTTTCATCCTCGGGCCGCCGAAACGCATGCTGCGCTGATCCTCGACATTCTCGCTTCGTCTGCCTTTTTTCCACAGCATGTTGTTTACCTGCCGAATTTTAAAGTAGATGTTTTATAAACGTTATGGAATACGTAAATTTTGACCAGGTGATATGCGATCCGGATTGCTTAAGATGTTGCGGTTGGCATCGAAAATGCGCGGCCATTGATTGGCGTCGTTATAAAACCGTTTGGCGATTCCAGAAAGCGTATCGCCGCTGACGACGGTATAGGTTTTACCAGACGACGCCGTTGCGGGCGCGCTGGCACTGGGTGCAACAGAGACAGGAGCCGGGGGCGATTGTGAGGGTTGAGCCGAGGCCTCCTCTTCTTCGCCCTTACGGCCGAAATAGGCGGCGGCCGCTGTCGCCGCCGCGGCAGCCCCCACTCCGCCCAGAAGAACCTTGCCCCAGGTCGCTAGATTGCTGGATTCGGGTTCCTTGCCTTCCGGGGTCAATTTATCCACCATAGTGGGCAAAATTTTCGAAAGGACGGAGGGTGCCTGGGATTCAGGGATTCCGGCTTGCTGAGCCAGGGCTGCAATCTGGTCTTTGCCTAAGACTTGCGATAATTGATCAGGTTGTATGGTCTTATTATTTCCTGTGCTAACCCAGGATGCCGCGACATCGCCCAGCCCGGATTGCTGAAATTTGTTGATTAATCCACCGATTCCGCCCATCGACTCCAGCATGCCCAATGCGCCGGCCACTAAATTTTGGGTTTTAGGTTCGGCTTCCTCTTCCGAATTCGCGCCAATGGCGTTTTTAACGATATCCGTAAAAATACTCATGGAGACCTCCTAGTAAAATTCCGATTATTAAAATTTTTTATACGTCCATTTGTCAGAATATAAAAAGCTGGTTACGACCATAATGTTATGGCGATATTTTCTTTTCAAGAAAAGAGTGCTTTCACACGAGAAGTAGAGCTTTGCTTGGTTTTATCAATGGAAGGGTTCGATTTCAGTGAAAATTTCCTCATTATCAGGGGGTTATTCTCAAAAATTTAGGTTTGATAGGTCATAAATCTCAAACCCGTCTCAGAACTCAATACCACGCATACGTTAAATTAGAGGGTTAATGTAACTAATAATTCATTTACCTCTATTTCAAGAAGTCTTCTGTCGGATTGCTTCGGTGTTTCTGCCAATGCCCGGTCTGGCAAATCGCAAATTAACCCATTGTGAGAGTAAGCGTATGAGAATAATAAGAAAATTCATAAATCGAAACGCTCATCTTCTGGTCGTCATGGTCCCCGTGCTGATATATCTCGTTAGTTGTTTCTTATTTGAGCTGAACGGTAAAAGCAGTCTGACCATCAAGGATGTGATTGTGGAGGAGGTTAAACATCATCCTTTAACACCTTCCTATACATTTATCGAATATAAATCTCAAATGCTTTGGCTGAGCGGTAGTTTATTGTCGATCATCGCTTATGGAGTGGCATTGGTTTGGGGCCTGATTATTTATGCCCGCTGCTGTCGTCCTTCTCATTCAATCAAACTGATCGTTACAGGCATTGGAATCATTTCATTAAATTTGTTGCTGCTGATCAAAGTCGATTCCACAAGCGCTATTTATAATCATATCTTCGATACGACGTATCAGGCTCTTAAGGTATGTCCCTTGGTTTCCCTGTCGACGCTGAATATGGTTTACTCGATTATTTCAACAATTAATTTGCTTGCTACGGTTGCGCCCGTATTTATCTTGATTGCGATTTCCTGTGCAATTGCCGCGCCGACTGAAGCAGAAAATGCGGATTTGAAATTCTTTGTCGACCGTATGGATTACTTGAAGCAAGGCATCACGATCGGCTCGGTGATTTTATTGTTTGGCTTGATTCATATGGATGTCTGGATGCAATGGCCTGTTGCGTTACTGGAAGCGTCTGCTATTAAAGACACGGTGCAATCCTCACTCGTCGCCATCTCGCAATTTTGGGGAATTGCCTATTCGCTAATGCTACTTTCTCTGTATGTCACTGGCGCACTTTACTGGCGCTATCGCACGACCCTTTATCTGCTTCAGTCTTCACCCCAAATCGATATTCGCGCTTGGCTTGATGAGAATGGTTTTAGCTTTTCATGGCATAAACATGTTTTACAAATAGGCACGACATTAGCGCCATTTATAGCAGGCTCTTTAAGGACGGGGCTGGATTTGTTGTCTTTGAATTAAGTATTGAGCAATCCAGTTATCGCTTTCGAAAAAAGCCAACAAAATTAACTATTCCTGAAAAACAAGGTCTTAATACTGAGTAAATTATCCTCTACTTCTTTTTTGGGGTTGGTGAATCAGATGAACTCGAAAAATATCCACATTGCAGATGCCGAATTATCCAAGGCTTGCGATTATATCAGCCAACAGTTTGCGCATAGCTGGTGGCCTAAAGAGCAGCCTGGCGAAGCCAGACGGGAATTCGAGCTAATGAAAGGCAGCGCGGCCGGGCTGAATGCCTGGTGCGAGAAATGGCTGGATGCCGGGCAATGCAAAAAGCTGGAAAAAGCGCTGCGGGCCTGAACTTTAGAAATTTTTAAATTTTACCTGTTCGGGCGCGTTCAAACGAAAACCTCAATGCATGCCGATCACTGAGACGACGAATGGCATTTCCTACCCTTAATCTGCCGATACCGTCTTGCCGCAAAACATCAACATTGGCCAGATTCCATTTCCAGCCCTAAATGACGTAGTCTTGCGCGATAGACCGATTTTTGTCGATCATATCGAACCGGCGACTGTGCCGGGCGGTCTCATATAATAGATGATTTGCTTACGATACGGCAGCGGTAAAGGGTTTCGCTGACAATATTCGTTTGATAAGTTTCGGATCGTTTCCCCGAATGGGCCGGCGAGAAGGGCTTTTTTAAAAGGGGAATGCTTTCATTGTTTGGTAGGAAAGAACGATGAAATTGAATATTGGAAGACGGACGACGGTTATTCTCTTGAGTATACTGATGCTCGGCTGTTCGAGCATACGGACGAGATATGACATTCTTGATGAAAATAATAAATGGAAGATGTACCCAGGTGTTCGGCAAGACGTAAAGGATATGGGAAAAATAGTCAGAGGTCAGTCTTTGAAAAACGGCGAAGAGAAAAGCGCGGAACCGGGATGGATTAAGGGCGTGGTCGCCTTTATGCTGGTTTTTGATTTGCCTTTTTCTACCGTCTTCGATACGGTCGTAGCGCCGTATGACCTGTATCGCATTTACAATCCTCAGGACTTTCGTAACGATTCCGCATCGACGGGCCCCTAATACTAAAGTTTTAATTTGAAGAATATATTCCTAGATAATTTACAGCATCCAGCGCCTTAGGGCCTCTATGCTGGCAACCGCCACCAGCTTTGCGCCATAGCTGTGCCCGACCAGATGCAATTTGATTTTCGCCAGGGAAACGCAGACATCATCCGGATTCAGCGGATCGGGTTTGGCGCATTCTGTTGATGCAACGTTTGCTTCACTAGCCCACCACACAGGGTCAGGTCTTTCCACATCACATCCTAAAAAATTGAAGTAAAAGTAATGCGTTACGATCTTAATTGAGAAGATAGCTAATGAAACAACTATTGTCTAAAAATCAGATTCGAGTATCGTGCAAACTAATTTGGAGATGACCCCATGAAAAATAAAACATTCATTGGCTTGCTGTTGCTGGCTTGCGGAGCTCCCGTTCTGGCCGATATGATCGGCTCCGTGGATACCGAATTCAAGCTCGTCGGCCCCGACAATAAAATCGTGATTGAAGCGTTTGACGATCCGGATGTGGCCGGCGTGACCTGTTATATCAGTCGCGCGAAAACCGGGGGCGTCTCCGGAGCTGTCGGGGTCGCGGAAGACACCTCCGACGCGTCCTTGTCCTGCCATCAGACGGGCCCGGTAAACCTCGATCCGAAAATCAAATCCGGCAAACGCGACGGCGAGGACGTATTCAAAAAACGGACTTCTCTGGTTTTCAAGTCGATGCAGGTGGTCAGGTTCTACGATAAGAATCGCAATGCTCTAGTTTACCTGGTTTATAGCGACCGGGTAATAAAAGGCTCACCGAAAAATAGCATTACCGCGGTGCCGATCCAACCCTGGCGCTAAGGGTTTATGAAGCCAATGCTTTTATCAAAACGATGGAAAAAGTAGAAATTTCCGGATCGCGCTTTTTGCAGGGATTAGTCAAATGAGGACAAGCCATGAAAACGCAATTTACTTTACCGAACTATGAGCCGACAGACTGCGAGATAGAAATTACTACCGACCATTCGGTGAGCAGTCATGGACGGCCGGTCTTGGTGAATGAGGACGGCGACGTGGTCGACCCGATTTCTTGGGACTATCATCGAATCGTTTATGCGACGCCCGAGGAAATCGCGCAGCTGAAGGAGTTGGGATTACATACGCATCACCTTTAACCCGGGGCGATGCAGGCCTTTTGTCTCGAACAGGAAGGCAGGCGCGGAAAACAGGAGCGCCCGAGCGGCATAGAGAAGAAGCAGTGAGAAACTGACGATACCGTATTAAAATCCAGAAACCATAGGCATACTGCCAGACGTTAAAGCTCCAGCTTTAGGTTGCTAGTGAGAAATGGTTCTGTCGTTTCCCGGTAGCCTATTTCTGCCAAAAGGGGAGGTCGATTCTCTTTTCTCGGCAGCGCAAACAACCCCGAATTCCTGTATTTCTTCGGGATTCAGCTCGCAAAATTTCTGCTCGAAATTGGTCTTGGTAAAGTTGAATACGAAGTTAAAGGTAGCATCGCGTTTGGCGAAACCTTCGCAGTCGGAAGAGTCGTCCCGACAAGCCCCCTTATTTACTTGTTCGGGTTTGCTGAGGTCACTATGCGCACCTACCAGCGATAATCGCGTGTCATAAATTTGCTCGGCATCGAACGAGTAAAATTTCTCTCTCTGCCATAAGGATTCGCTACTACCAAAATCCGTTGACATGTCGGCGACAAAAGGTTGGGCGATGAATCGGCTGAACGTAAAGGGGCCGATATTCGGCGCGAAGGGCGGTTTTTTGAGGTTTTTCAGTTTGCCGAACGCTTTTCGGCACTCCTCCGGGTTTGTGTCGGCGACACACCGTCCGTTTCCGAATGGCTCCCTTAACGAGTAGTAATCCTCCAGTCCCCACAAATTGGCGCCTATCCAGCGTCCTTCGGCCAAATGGTTCAGGCCTGTCTTGCCCAAACCCGGCTTGTTAAGGCGGAACAGCCCTTGCTCGGATTCATTGCGAAGAAACATGTTCGTCGGCAAAAAGAAATCCACCGTATTAGCCATTCCTTTGCCGACGCTTTCCCAGCCGAACTCCGATTCGGCGATCGGCTGATAAAGACCGCCCAGTGTGCCGGTCTGGACATGATGCCAGAAGTCCGACGGAAGATTGATCAGGCTGTAGAACAATTCGCCGATAGGGGTATAAACAAGGCTATAGCTCATGTCCAAAGGCCCGATCGCGGCCTGTAAAAGATTTATCGGCACCCTCAGCCACTTGTTATTATCCTGATAAATCATCTGATCCAGCTTCTTGCTGGCCTGATTCCCCATTTGCGTAATCTGGGTATTCAAAAGCGTTTCGCGCAGGCTGAACAGGGCGCCGTTCGCATAGTCATGGGTTGTGTAAACGATCGCTTTGCGCGGGATGAACCTCAGCGTCTGCGTAGGCGCGAAATGAAACAGATCCACAGGATAAGACAATTCGCCCGGATGGAAGGCGGGATTGAACAGCACCAGCGACTCGATCGGCGTTTCCGCGGTTTTGTCGTACCATTCCTTTAACAAGGGCGGTTTCTCTAGACCGCTGAACGCCACCTCCAGTTCACCAAACGGCTTGCGATGCCCGGTAAGGCCGCAGACGGCCAGATCTTTCAATAATTCATCCGAGCCTTTCCCGGTTTGCTTGCATCCGACCAGATGATCAAATTTTTCCGGATTCGCCGCGATAGTTTCCAGCATCCAGCGCCTTAGGGCTTCCATGCCGGCGACCGTCACCAGCTTTGCACCGTAGCTGTGCCCGACCAGATGCAATTTGGTTTTCGCCAGCGAGATGCAGACATCATCATCTGGATTCAGCGGGTCGGGTTTGGCGCAATCTCTTGATGCAACGGCTGGGACTTGCTTCTGCTTCATTAGTTGGTAAAGCAGAGCCGACACCGGAACATCCTCGCCCATGACCGCATCGGCGTCCTGCAGCAAGTTAGGATTGAAATAGCCGTAGTCCTTTTCTTTCCAGTCCGCTCCCAAATAATCGTTCGGATACAGGGGGCCTAATGCATTTTGCGCCGCATTCAGGCTCTGTTTCCAGGCCGACAGGAGGTGCAACGGCACCTTATCGATCAGGTTGGTGAGCGGCTCGGCCGCCGAATCCATGCCGAACGGCAGCATGGCCTTGACCAGATTGGTAGTCGGCCGCGTCGTCGATGTCCATGTTACGAAGATGAAATAGGGCTGGAAGGTGGATGGTGGCTTTCCGTCCCTCATGAACTCATCGACCCGTTCCATATAATTATGGTAATTGGCGATCGCCAGCGGCAAGGTGTAATTCCAGCCATGGGAGATCAGATAAATATCGCTGATCGCAGGTTTATCCAACGCTTTCCGCCACTTCATCTCGAACAGTATATTCTCGACCGGGTGCGTCAGCAAACGATGGCCGTTATTGTAGATTGCGAACGTGTAATTGTGCCCGCTCACCATATAAGACTCTTTCTTATGAGGCATATAGGGAGTGAGATGATTATTGCTGCAACCGTTAAGTAACAGTAACGCAATACAGCCAGTTAGAACGAATTGAAGAGGGGAGGCCATATATTCTCCTTCATTTGTAGGTTATCTAACCAAATTTGGCTTTATGAAATCTGACCGCGAAACAGTGGATGATGTTGCCGTTATTTTTTTAAACTCTTCTGTGCCTTGCTTACTAGCTCTACTGTTAAGGAATTAAGCTAAAAAGCAGATAAAGTTAATAAAATTTTTTGGGATTACAGGCGGTGTCGAGAGATGATTTTTTACCGGTATTATTGACATGCATGTTTATCCTATAATGTCCAACAAAACCGTCAACGGAGATTTTGATGAAGTACTTACAGGTATTATTTTTCTCAGGACTTATGGGACTAAGCGCCTGTTCCAGCGTGTATTACAGCGGGCTGGAGAAGATAGGTATTCCCAAGCGGGAGGTGATGGTCCATCGGGTTAAAAAGGCGAGAGATACGCAGGAAGAAACAAAAGAACAGTTCAAATCCGCCCTGGAGCAGTTTACCGCCGTCACTCAGTTTAAAGGGGGCGATCTGGAGGCAACTTACAACAAACTGAACGGCGAATATGAAGCCAGCGTTAAAAAAGCGGATGAAGTCAAGTACCGGATCAGTGAAATTGAAGATGTTTCGGAAGCGTTGTTCAGTGAATGGGAAAATGAAATCACCCAATACAGCAATGCTTCGCTGAAGCGCAGCAGCCAAAGCAAGCTCAATGAAACCCGAATCCAGTATCGGCAATTGATCACCGCAATGAAAAGCGCCGAATCAAAAATCGGCCCGATTCTGGCGATTTTCAAAGATCAAGTAATGTTCATGAAGCATAACTTAAACGCCCAGGCCATCGCCTCTCTGAAAACCGAATTGGGTTCGATAAGAACGGATGTGTCAAACCTGATTGCGGCGATGGAAAAGTCGATCAACGAAGCGAATGCGTTTATTAAAACAATGGAAAAATAAAAACATTTCTATGGATGAAAATTTTTATTCAGGACAATTTCATCTCTGAAAAGGAATTTTTGCGGCTGAAAGGTACACACGGCATATACCCTACAAAGCGATTTATGGCTTACTGTATTCGTATTGGCCATCCGAATTTTTTACCCGGTTTAATGTGCCTTCCTTGACCATCTTGGCCAATTTTCCGGAAATATCGCTTTGCTTGATTTTCTTTGATAAATGGATTTCGCAATGCTCGATAATGGATTTGATCGACTTCGGCTCATCAAAGAAAACACCTTCAGTCAGTTTAGCGAGCGTGGACACTGGACCTTCTCCATTCACCGCTCTGTCGCTCGGGAGGGATCTAACTTTCGATTTGATCCTTTTCCTCTTTAGATGTGACGTAGCAGTTTCCTGCGCCTGCTTTGAAAGGTTGCCTAGACCTTCCTTCCGAGAAGCATTAAAAACCAAATCGATGATGCGAAGTTGCACGGCTTCGGAGGTAAAAGAATTGATGACGTCTGAGAGTTCTTTCAGCTGATTTTTGACTTCTTCAATGTTTTCAATCATGTTCTTCTCCGTTTTAACAATACAAAAATCCGGCGTGATGAAGCTAAGTAGATAAATGTAGCAATATTCCTCTACAGTATATCATTAGCTCATAGTCATACTCTACAGTAGATTACCCATAATCTGCCTCATAATAGTGGGCTGCAGAAAGAAGAGATAGAGTTCACAATATGGGCACTAGTGAATCCCGTATCAATGCCATTAAGTTAAGTCATTGCCGCAGGGATGGCCTCCACACTACAGGGATGGATTAACCCCTCCCGTCCTCGCCGGAATGACGATCCAAATTAACGGTATTGTGTCTCGTTTTTCCGCTCATCCTATGATTCTTTGGATAATTGCTTATTGATGACAGAGGGCAACTGTTTCGGCGATTTGATACGTAACTGTTTATTGACATTAAAACGCCCAAACACGACTTCAATATCATTGGCCGTGACCCCGAATTCCTTTGCCAGAAATCGAACCATATGATCGGTCGCCCGGCCCCAACCGAGGCGGCGGTGACGCTGACTTTGAGCTGCTGGCCTTTGGGCTTGCCGATGGCATCCTTGTTTGCACTGGGTGTGCCGAGAATATTCAGCACCAGGATGTCGCCATCCCAGGCACAGAAAGAATCCATTGCCGATCCTTTGCGTCCGGAGTTGTCTACGGATTTTGATTTTAGCTTTTTTGGTTTTGCCACAGGTTTTTAATCATGAATGAAAATTTCTGTCACGCTAGCTCTCATTGTGCCCCATATGCATAGCTATAATGGTGAGATAGAGGTTCGTAGGAGGAAACGTCCATAGTTTGCTATGCTGGGCTTCGTGTCTTAGCCGATCCAATGGTTATGGTTTCTGCATAAGATCAGCCCGACCAAAAGCTCGATGGTTAGTATCCTATCGATATAGATAGACGAACGGCTGACTTATATCGCCAATCTTAGGCCAGCAGGTCCTAAGGTGAGAAGTGTGGGATAAAACTTACCCAGATAAGAATCGAGCATTTTGGGTTTGCTCTTAACCTGTTCGGTATCTGATAAAAATCAAAAATACCGAGCCATTAGAAAATTTTACTTATCGTGCATTATAAGCTTCGTACCTTAGGCCATTATTTAGTCGTTCAGTAATACCGTTTATCTATTCGGCAACCTACTGAAGAAAGGTGTAAGTCATGTGGTCTTTTTGAAACATACACAAAGAAGCCTTATTTTGAGATTGCCGTATTCGTATTCCCGCGACATGTTCGAAAGGCTATTTAGCGCTATTATCTGATAATAGATACTATTTAACAAAGAAGGCCTAATACCCCTTTACTTTAGTTTAATTTAGAAAACTCACGCGTAATCCCCTAAATCATGCCCAAAAATAATCACACCAAAATTTCACCCTTATGAACAAATTGAATTATTTCCTATGTTTAGGCAACAACCGATACAAGTCTAGCAATGGTAAATAAGGTTCGGTTTCGATAGTAATATTGCGCTTTGCCAGCCGACTATCTTTAGCTGCAGGTTCATCCGGCAGCAGAGTTTTAGGCGGCAGCGGACGATCAGGAGTGCATACATAAAAAATAGGCGTGTGGGCATAACGTTGAATACGTTTCTCAACCCCATCCTGATTGACACATAAGTTTACGCGTCGATGAATACTTTCTGGAAAAACCTGTACTAAACATTCATCGTTAATTGCATGAAAGCGCTCGATCTCATGATAAATGGCATCATGCTCAGCCATCGATCTTTGCAAAAGTTTATCCAACCGGGCCTGAACATCTGCACGGTTCAGCTTTATCGTTTTTCGATACCGGTTCCAGAAAAAACCAGCCGAAAGTACAGGGTAGGGGAGTGCGGTAAATTTCCGGCAAGCTTGCCTACGATTAAATCGAGGATAACCTAGGCGGGTCATTGCACGTTTCGACAATCGATCGCGACCATCATCCTCTTCCTCTAAATCCGAAACATCAAGCTCACCTTCAAGCATATCCATTTTCATTAACTGCTTATGTAGTAGCTCTCTTTGCTCATTTACCTTTTCAACCGCCATGTAGGTACTAATCGAGCAAGGCACAAGGCCGTTATACTGGATAGTGGTTCCAGGCTCCTGACCATCATCAATGTAGGACCAATTAAGCACAATGCTTTTAAGCATGTTACGAGTTGCAGCATGATCACCGTCCACCTGCTGAATCCAGCACGGATAAGGAACATCATCCTTCAAGCATGTAATCAACTCATCATGAGCATCTTTAAACATCGTAAAAACGGTAAGTAATTCAGCTTTTAATTCAGATTCTTTAGAGGACATTGTATTCCTTTCATTTTCTCATCACTACAACTATTATCTGATAATAGATTCTTATTTACTAGCCTAAAGTCTATCAAATTATTGTTGTAATAAAAATATTTCAGCTTACAAATAGGCACTATAAAGAGAATGAATATATAAAGCTTTTAAGAATCTATTATCAGATAATAGTTTTATTGATGACTGAATTATTCAAAGCGAGCATACCTTTTCTCTGAAAATAGCTTATGACCAAATGGGACAGTAACGTCGTTTTAATGCAGCAAGGTGGAACGCTAATATTGATCGATGAGGATATGGCTTAACTTAATGAACCTACAGCTATTAAGTTAAATGTTGCTGATTGCTATACATGGCAAAAAAGTACCCGTGTAGGGCGATTCCACTGCGAAGGCAATTAGCCATATTTGCAGTCTTAATGCCAGTCAGTTGCAGCGGACGGTAAGGGTAGGGCACCCAAGGCATGCGTTTATTTTACCTTTTGGTAGAACCGGTCAGCCATTTCGGTAACCCGATGTATAAATTCACTTTTGGCCTGCGTATAGGCTACACGGTCGTTTTGATGCGCCCCTGAGAGCCTCATTTTGAGATTACTGTATTCCAGCGCAATCGCCGGATGTTCGATCAGGTAGTCCCGGAACAGGAGCCTGTCCCAATGCTCGAACTGGGGTTCAATCATATGGATATGGTGCGTTCTGTTTCCATTCGTGTCGCGCTTGATAAACCAGGCATAGAACGGGGGTGTATCGTCTCCCCAGGACGGCCGCCAAAAGTAGTCATACCCCTGCGCTTCGAGAATCGGCGCAATTCTTTGTCGGGTCTCATCAAGACTCGTAACCTCAACCAGAATGTCGACGATGGGTTTGGCGGCGAGGCCGGGAACCGCGGTGCTGCCGAAATGTTCGATTCTTTTGACCAGATCAGCCGGCAGGCAGGACAATAGATGCAGTCGCTCCTGTTCAAACAGTTCCGGCCAGCAGGGATCATACGGCACAACGGCCACTTCTTCCTTCACTACGCGTGCAACTTTATCTTCAAATGTTTCCATTCGTTCTTTCAGGTAACCCAACGTTTGAGCTTTTGATAGATAAGAAGGATTCGCCGAAGGCAATCCGTCATTTTAAAGTCTGCTTCTGTTTAAGGTGTATTGCTGACACAAATCCGCCCTACGGATCTATCCGCGTGCCTGCCAAGGCCATCGCCCTTCCAGTTCTACCTCCAGGGCCATACTTAAAAAGGTTCTGATCAATACGATTACCCCTAGAACAAGCACACCTTGAAGCGTTGGCGCGACCGCAACCGTTCGAATAATATCGGCGGCAACCAAGAACTCTAACCCAAGCAGAATTCCTCGCCCCAGATCTTGCCGATATTGCTTATATCCATCTAAGGCCTTCCTGCCTTCGCAAAGATACCTGATGGTGGCAACCACCAATCCAGCCACTATTGCAGCAACGCCTAAACCATCGATGAAGACGCCGACGTTCTCGGCTACCTCTCTGAACGTTATCATTTCATCCTCCTGCGCATACTGTTAGTGGCACATAACGTGAAGCTTACCGGCGCGAGCGGTGGCGAACATTATGGTTGAGTATTGGGTTAGGTTTAAAGGGCTGGAGGGGGCAGGGACGATAGAAGTCTCCCTCTCGACCGAAATGTTAAGTAACAGGCTGAAAACACAAGTTCAATAACAACAGAGCAAACCAAAACCCAATTTCGAGCGTCTCCGTAATGGGCTGTATACGTTTAACTGCTCCGTAAATATGCACACCAACCATTAAAGTCAGAAGCAAATTGAGCCCTTGAAATATAATTGCAACGCCTTCGCCTGTAACGGCTGCCTGCACCACGATAAGATTGATAACTAACGCAAGAGCTCCAAGACATCTCCCAAAATATACCGCCAGGTCAGTGTGCTCTGGAATAGTCCAGCGCATCATGCGAGCCCAATAGATAGGAACAAGAAATAATCGAGCCGAGAATAAAATGGCTGTTGATAGAGAAAAAATGAGCAGGTATTGCTAACTGTATGTGCTCCAAATTCCGAACATGCTTTATCCCCTTAGTCTTGGTTACTAAACACAAAATTAACGCGCACCTTGGGCCGCAGGATGCAGTGAAAATAGGAATTGCATCGTTTGCGATTGATGCGTTTCGCAGCTGATCGTTCAAGATTGATGGGCTTCGTACCTCAGCCAATCCTATGGTCCTACGCGGCTAGCCAACTTTGATCTGTTGGCCAATATTTGTATTTTGATGGAAAAGTAAGATTGGTATTTTCCTTGCTATATTGAAGTATATCTGCACGGGGAAAGCCTATTCCTTGCTTAGATTTTAAGGCCATTGTATATGTATAAATGTCAGCCATCTGAATTAAGCGGCTATGGTGTGAATGTGTGTGATGGATCGTATCAACAATATGTTCGATATCTGAACCAAATTGATATTTAGTGCCGTGTTCTTTATAAGTACTCAAACTGGTCACGTTACTACTGACCATGTCTTTATCATGGTCAATTATAAGAAGAGCCTTCGACTTCAATGCTTTCATCAATATATTTACTTTTTCAATGAAAAACATAAAAGCCATATCTTGATAGTCATCTTTAACCATTTTAGACGGGTCAATTCTGACTTCAATTTTTTTAATTCTGGGCAGTGCTCTAAAACATCTAATAGTGATTTATAAAGCGTTAAACGACGATTAATATCATGACCTTTATATAAACTTTTTCCATGTACTATATCCTTTGCATGAAACTCCGTTTCCTTGCTTAAAATTGCTGAGCCAAAATAGTTTAGAGAAATTTTGGAAAGCCGATCTTCAACCAAATTTATAAATTCTTCTGAGAATCCTAATCCACAAAGCCAGTAAAATGGTTCTTTCCCTTTCTGATATTTAACTTCATCGATATAGATTAAATACATGTAATCTTTGTCTATTGATTATCAGGCAAATTTGTTGCTGAGATTGTTATTACTTGAGTATTTGAGGCAGCATGTAAGGTACGCATCGCGTACCTTATTAAGACTAAGAAAAACAGCGTTTAATATTAGGTAGATTGGTCTGCAGATTTACAAATCATCCACACTTACTCTCCCCACAATTCAAACAAGTCATGCATCCGTCCATCATCACCATCGCCTTGGTGCTGCATTTGTTGCAAAGCACGGCCTTTTCGGGAAAAGCCTGGCCTTCTGAGGTACCGTGCAGGGCTTCGAACTCGCGGCGCTTCTCGTCGAGCAGCTTTTTCTGGTGGTCGGTCATCGCTTCCGGCTTGATCATCCCGATGTGCTTCAGATGCGCTTCGATCGCGTGGCCGATTTCCGCGACCAGCGACGGCATGAACACGCCGCCTTTCTTGAAATAACCGCCGCGCGGGTCGAACACCGCTTTCAGCTCTTCGACCAGGAAGATGGCATCGCCACCTTTCCGGAACACCGCCGAGATAACCCGCGTCAGCGCCAGAACCCACTGGAAATGCTCCATGTTCTTCGAGTTGATGAAGATTTCGTAGGGACGGCGCTCTTCGTGCTCGGTGCCCTGGTTCAGGATGATGTCGTTGATCGTGATGTACAGCGCGTGCTCGGACTGCGGAGTCTTGATCTTGTAGGTCGAGCCGACCAAGACTTCCGGGCGCTCGACGTTTTCGTGCATGCGCTCCAGGTCCTGCTTTTTCATCTCGACCGCGGGCTGTTCGGCGGCGGCTTTGTCTTCGTTGGTCAGCACTTTGTAACTGACGATTTTTTTGCTGATTTTGTGCATTGTCATGGAATTCCCCATCGGGTCGCTTCCGGTATCGGAAATGTTTGTTTAATTGTTAATCGTTAATTCGGTCGTTGAACCGGTTACAGTTTGGCATCCGGTCCTTTCTTAAGCAGATAGACCGGAATCGCGACGACCTCGCGCAGCAGCGAGTAAATGTCCCGCAGGCCGAAATAGTTCGCGTGCGCCGAGCGGACCTCGGTTATGCCGAATTTATTCAGCGCGAGCCGGCTGCGCGTAATATGGAAATACTGCGTAATCACCATTACGCTTTTGTCTTCGGCCCGGCGGAGCAGGGCGGCGGTATTCCGGGCCGTTTCGAAGGTATTGAAACCGTTCGGGTCGGGCAGGATGGCCTTTGCTTCGACGCCATGGGAAATCAGGTAGTCCTTCATTACCCGGGCTTCGTCGTAGCCTTCAACGCCGTGTGCGCCGCTCACGATGATCCGCCTGAAATAGCCCTGCCGGTAAAGCTCGACCGCTTTATCGAGCCGGGCTTTCAGTCGCGGCGACGGCGTGCCGTCCGGATAAACCGTATTGCCTAAAACGACCGCCGTATCGGCTTTATCAAGATCATCGGTAAAGCCGTCGATCAGGATCACCGCAGCTATCGCCAGAACGACAGCGATGCTAGTGCCGAGCAGACACCCGGATGCGATATGCCAGTTCATCCGCCGCGCGATCTTAGAACTTGCCGTAATAGCCTTCTTTCAACGCGTCGAACAGGTTCGCGGCAGTGTGGATTTCGCCGTCGTATTCGACTTCCTCATTGCCCTTAAATTCGACCACGTGGCCGTCTTCGAGCGTGAACTGGTAGGTCGTGTTTTCCAGGTCCTTTTCCTTGACCAGTACGCCCTGGAACACTTCCGGATTGAAGCGGAAGGTCGTGCAGCCTTTCAGGCCCTTTTCATACGCGTATTCGTAGATCGACTTGAAGTCTTCGTACGGATAGTCGGTCGGCACGTTAGCGGTCTTCGAGATCGACGAATCGATCCAAAGCTGCGCGGCGGCCTGGATATCGACATGCTGCTTCGGGGAGATGTCGTCGGCGGCGATGAAATAGGCCGGCAATTGCTGCTTCGGATCGTCGCTGTACGGCATCGCGCTCGGGTTGACCAAAGACCGGTAAGCCAGCAGTTCAAACGAATACACGTCGACCTTTTCCTTCGATTTCTTCCCGGCGCGAATCACGTTGCGAGAATAGTGGTGCGCGAAGCTCGGCTCGATGCCGTTGCTGGCGTTGTTCGCGAGCGACAGCGAGATCGTGCCGGTCGGGGCGATCGAGCTGTGATGCGTGAAGCGGCAGCCGGTTTGCGCGAGTTCGTCGACCAGGCCGGGCTCGACGTCGGCCAGCTGCTGCATGTAGCGGCTGTATTTCGCGTGCAGCACCTTGCCGGGCACCTGGTCGCCGATCTTGTAGCCATCCGCGATCATTTCCGGACGCTTATGCAGCATTTCGCCGGTCACCGTGAATAGTTGCTCCATGATCGGGGCCGGGCCTTTTTCCTTCGCCAGCGCCAGGCCTTCCTTCCAGCCTTCGACCGCGAGCACCTTGGTCACTTCTTCGGTAAAGCGCAGCGATTCGGTATCGCCGTACCTCATCCCGAGCAGGGTCACCGTCGAGCCCAGACCCAGGTAGCCCATGCCATGCCGGCGCTTGCTGTATATTTCGTCGCGCTGCTTGGACAGCGGCAGGCCGTTAATTTCAACCACGTTGTCGAGCATGCGGGTGAAGATGCGCACCGTTTTGCGGTAAGTGTCCCAGTCGAAATGCGCCTCGCTGGTGAACGGCTTGACCACGAAGCTGGTCAGGTTAATCGAGCCGAGCAGGCAGCTGCCGTAAGGGGGCAGGGGCTGTTCGCCGCAGGGGTTGGTCGCGCGGATATTTTCGCAAAACCAGTTGTTGTTCATCTCGTTGACCTTGTCGATCAGGATGAAGCCGGGTTCGGCATAATCATAGGTCGAACTCATGATGATGTCCCACAGGCGGCGCGCCGGCATCGTCTTGGTGACCCGGCAGGCGACCAGGCCGTCGTTGTTCACGATATAGCCTTCCTTGCCAGGAATGTCGCGCCAGATGATCTGCTTGCTGTCGCTCAGATCCAGTTTGTCGGTCTTGGCTTCCTTGTCGGTGACCGGAAACGACAGCGGCCAGGGCAGGTCGTTTTTGACCGCTTCGACGAATTCCTTCGTGATCAGCAGCGACAGGTTGAACTGGCGCAGACGGCCGTCTTCGCGCTTGGCGCGGATGAACTCGACCACGTCCGGATGGCCGACGTCGAAGGTTGCCATTTGCGCGCCGCGGCGGCCGCCGGCTGAAGAGACGGTGAAGCACATCTTGTCGTAGATGTCCATGAACGACAAGGGGCCCGAAGTATAAGCGCCGGCGCCCGATACGTAGGCGTTTTTCGGACGCAGGGTCGAAAATTCATAGCCGATGCCGCAGCCGGCTTTCAGGGTCAGTCCGGCTTCGTGTACCTTGGCCAGAATGTCGTCCATCGAGTCGCCGATCGTGCCGGACACGGTGCAGTTGATCGTCGAAGTCGCCGGCTTGTGTGCCAGCGCGCCTGCGTTCGAAACAATGCGTCCGGCCGGAATCGCACCCTGACGCAGCGCCCAGAGAAATTCCTTGTAATATTTCTCCTGCTTCGGCTTGCCGATTTCGACTTCCGACAGCGCTTTCGCGACCCGCTGATAGGTCTCGTCCATCGTTGCATCGATTGCCTCGCCTTCTTTGGTTTTCAGGCGGTATTTGGTGTCCCAGATGTCGAGCGAGGCATCCTGAAAAGGAATGTCGGTCACGTTGTTGGGGATGACATGAAGAAGTGCTGTCATGGCGATCTCTCTCTGCTAAGTCCGTGGGTAAAGAGGAATAAAATGACATTAAATCAGCAAGTTATATAGTGGGGCTCTGCTGGAGAAAATGTCTATATGTGGTCATTTGTGTTTATAATACTACAATATATAGTGTTTGAAAGGAAAAAGAGTGGGAGGTTCACACACCTTGGAACAGAAAAAAATATCGCTTCAAAAAAGGCTTTTAGAATCAAAGAGAGAATAAAAACAGCTCGGATTCGACTGAGATAAAAAACTAATCTGGCCTCGCCAGAGAGGAAAAAATACCGCAGCAATTGCGGTCACGAAGAAAAAATAGGGCAGAGAGTCTTGCAATAAAATATGGTTCGGTTATAATATCGGGCTCACGGAGAGATGGCTGAGTGGTTTAAGGCAGCGGTCTTGAAAACCGTCGTGGGTTTGTAGCCCACCCAGAGTTCGAATCTCTGTCTCTCCGCCATTTTATCTTTTCATTTCAAAATCAGTAACTTACTGCTACTGAATTTCAAAAAAGTTAACAGTTTTGTTAACAGGTCCTCAAATTCACTTTTTGGTATTTTCTGCGATAGTTCCGCTGCCAGTGCGTACTTTATCCTAGAGCCGTTCTACAGCGAACCTGAAGCGTTTTTAGCGCCTTTCTCAGTTGAGCAATAGATTTCCCTAGCTCAATCGCATCCGATTCTAGGCGCGGATTCTAGCCTGTAACCTCATGATCAAATGCTTTCCCCAATGCCTGTCCGGAAAGTTATTCACGTTCATACTAAAAACCTATTTGCAAAGATTAGAATCAAATCGTCCTATCACAAATGGCAAATGTGAACTTTCATATTCTGTAAATCCACAGAAGAACACTTACAAGAGAAATTTTATTTCTTCCGACTCTTATATAGTTTACCTATATTATCTAGCTGTATTTTAGTCTAGGCATTATTTGCCCATATTGGGAAACTCGTGGCGTCCTTCTCACACCCTAACTCGCGTCCGGCCTAGATGAACAATTTTTGCGGCTATTTGTATCACTTAGTAATGCTCGCTGACGTACAGACCGCGTTCAATATTCCGAGTACAGTATAAATTTGAATGAGTAGATACTAATTTGCTGTGGCCAATTAAATCAATTATCAGAAGTCATCATGAACAAAAATCCAGTCAAAGGCAAAATTAAGGAAAAGTGATGGTAAGTGCGAATTATATGATTCTTGGTATAAGTTGGTTAAATCTCATTACGCATAAATTATTATGGACATAACACAAAAGGAGATATTCAATGACACCCAAAAAAATCCTTCCAATCTTTCTCATCCTTAGCATGCTAGCCCTTACCGCGTGCAGCTCCTCTAGTGGCGGCGGTGCATCGGAGCCAAAGGAGGTCAATGTCGTCGTTCCGCCTAGTAGCAATAGAACAGTCGTCGTTCCACCCAATAGAAATGGCACAGTCGTGGTTCCGCCTGATAGCAAAATAATTTCACCGTAAAATTTTGCACTGTTCTTCAGCTGCTTCGGTGACGCGAGTCATTACTTGATTCGAGAAGATAACATTGTTGTCGGACACCGAAAGCCCTGCGTTATGAAGCGCATTGGCTACCCATGTATTGCAGGTATGGAAGAGGTTATATTCGCTATGCGCCGCATAAAACAGTCCGGTGGGATGGGTGCTGTGCGCAATTATTTGCGGCTTTCCAGACTCGTCCTTGACTATATCTTTCCAGATATGCGCTGACAGAGATCGGCTGCCATTCGGCGGCAAGAGAAGCGTGACAGTATTTTCAGGAGGATAAGCCTCTGTCGGTGTGACACTGAGCCCCACAACCTGAATCGCTGCTGAACCAGGGAAGGGGCCAAGCAAATATTCGCTCACTGTGTTGGCTGGCGCAATGAAGAACGTCTTTTTGCCATAACTAAACATGATCACGCGAGCGTCGGGAAAGATTTCGCGATAAAACGACATATTCTCGTCCAGCTCCTCAACGGGAATGCCGATTTCCACATGCCACCCTTGCCCGACAATATACACCACATCGCCTGTGTGAGATGGAGGGCAGGAAGGTCGCGCAACAGGACTGCATGCTGAAACGGTAAGGGTAATGAACAAAAGAGATAAGCACTTCATCATGCAGAACATATTGCCTAGGAATAAGGATTTGTTCGTAAATACTCGAACTGTTTAACTTACACGGTTCCCCTAGAAGCCTAATGAGAACAATAGACCCATATCAAAAATTAACCCATCACACACGCAGATAAATGTGTGATATAAAATGGAGTGTAATTTTTTCCCACTGTTACACTACGAATATAGCTATGACACTGAAGACACTTCAATTGCTGTTAAAAGAAATCAAGGCTGGCAAGACAATGTTCGGCCCTGAGGGTGTAACCGATAAGGACAAGGAATTGTTTCAGTATAAAGCTGAACTTTTGGCGATTGCCGACCAGAATGGGTATATTCAAGGTTACTATCCAATCTATTCGGATAATGTGTGTGATTCATAGACATCGTTGCAATATACTTGTTGTTTATGAACAGAGAAATTCAACAGCGACTTCATTGGGTAAACCTTTACGCGCAGACACGAGATGCCGGGTTTGTCTGTCGCCGCTGCGGGATTTCTAGA
>JBPFEG010000057.1:0-57917 GCA_051061015.1 Methylomicrobium sp. | reverse complement strand
TGGTGGAAAACGCGTTCTTGCACCTCAAGCGCTGGCGAGGAATTGCGAGCCGTTATGCCAAGAACACCGCTTCGTTCTTGGCCGCTGTGCAAATTCGGTGTATCGCCCTGTGGGCGGCTATCTTATGACGACACTATCTAGGGTTTTTTTTCAGGAATTGGTTCTGCTTCTGGTAGCGGAATTTGGCGCTGGTTTTCTTAAAAACAAATTTCAGCTCGCAAACATAACGCCTGAGATAGACGAGATTCGGAATCTACGGTGCAGTCTCTTATTCGCGCAAACGATTTTCCTAAATTACGCAAAGCCTCTGCAAGGCGGTCATGCTGGTTATTGCGCGAAATCGAGGAGTGGGCGGAATCCCGTCCCGTATCAGATTTTTTACCGCCGCCCAACACCGCGGCTGGCGGCCGTAATGGAAAGCCTAATTCTCAAAACGTTTTGCCAATAACTCAAGATGCTCAGACAGAGTGAGCAGCCATTTAAGCTTTTCTCCGTCATATTGGTGGCGGTTATAAGTGCCGACAACACCTGGAAGCATATGGCCCAAAATCATTTCGCCTACGGTGTCCGGACAGCCCAATTTTGCCAGCAGTGTTCGCGACGTGCGACGTAAATCATGCGGTGCCCAGTGCGTAACTGTCAAGCGGGAACGGGGCATTTCAGGTCGCGTCGGACAATAAGGCTGGCGATAGTGGACTTGCTGCTGAATCGTTTTTTGATCGACATGGCCTGCTTTCTGCCTTGAGGGAAATAAAACGCCTCCGCCATAAAGCCGCTTGCGTCGTAACACGACAGCCAAGCCGCGACCATATAAGGGTACCCGTTGACCGGCCGCACCCTCATGCCTTGCGTTTTTTGTACGAGATTTTGGGATTGTCCACCATACTTGGCCATTCTCTTCGGTAATTTCCGCTCCCGTCATGCCGACAATTTCGGCTCCGCGTGCCCCTGTCCATAAATACAGGGTCAGTACATCGGCAATCAGTATGGGAAAATTAGGCAACCAGGCAATCAGTTCGCCCACTTCGTCCTCAGAAAGTACGCGCTTAACGGTACCGATCTTCTCGCCCGCAATAGCCTTGCCTTTTGATCGAATCTTGCCTCTTAGAATTAACCGCCACCAATTCACCGCCGTTTCTGGTAACCGGCCGGCATCCATTGCATAATCCCATGCCGCCCCCAGTTCGCAGCGGAGCTTTCCAGCCTGCACCGGAGATTTTGCTGCATGACGCTGAATTAGATCAAACGCCATTGCCCTGGTTATCTCCGTGGCCGGCAATTTCTCCAGGCTGCCCAGCATCGTCTCAAACATTCGGGTGATTTCGGTTGTGCCTTTTTTTGCCCTGTGCCGGTAAATATGACCCGCCAGATACTCGTCGCACAATACCCGCACCGTATACGCGCTTTCGGCTTTTTCGGCTCGTTCTTTCTCAATGAATGCTTTGGCCTCGATCTTCTCCTGTTTGGCGGACAACACCGGGTCACTTCCTGAATCGCGCTGGTTTTTCAAGGCTTCCCAAGAGACAATAGCGGCTGGAAAGGACATGGCCGGCCAATGACCGATAGCGACTTGCCGAATGCGTCCATCAACAGAGCTTCTATAGCGATAAATCCAGGTCCGCAACTTAGCTGAAGCCGAGAGGCGAAGACCGGGATAATCGGTAAAGGTGATATGCTGTCCAGGTTGCAAAGCTTTCGCTGTGCGGGAGTCGAAGTGCATATTAGTATAGCTTTTTTAGATTGCCTGAAATTGCAGTGTAGCTTTTTTGAAATGATATAAAATACTGCACTAAAATGCAAAGTGCAAGTAAGTTTCGATAAGTGCAGATGATGTTAAGTGAGACGAATAAAGATGTTAATAAACCTCTATTATCAATAAGATGAGAATGAAAGACAAGTTAAATCAGGGTAATAGAGAATGCCAGCAAAAAGAACCTACTCCGATGATGCAGCAGTATCTGCGCATCAAGTCCGGATATCCCGAAACCCTGCTTTTCTATCGGATGGGGGACTTTTATGAACTTTTCTACGACGATGCGAAAAAGGCCGCGCGCCTGCTCGACATTACGCTGACCAGCCGGGGGCAGTCGCAGGGCATGCCGATCCCGATGGCGGGCATTCCGTATCATGCGGCGGAAGGCTATATCGCGAAACTGATCCGGATCGACGAATCGGTCGCGATTTGCGAGCAGATCGGCGATCCGGCGACCTCCAAAGGGCCAGTCGAGCGCAAGGTCGTACGAATTATCACGCCCGGCACGGTCACCGACGAGGCGCTGCTTGAGGACCGCAAGGACAATCTGCTGGTCGCGCTTTGTCAGTTGTCACAGCGTTATGGGATCGCGAGCCTCGATTTGACCAGTGGCCGTTTCGTCCTGCAGGAGGTCGAATCGGAAGACCAGTTGCTTAGCGAAATCGGCCGCCTGAATCCTGCCGAACTTCTGTACAACGAGAGTTGGACATTGCCGGACAGCCTGAAGCAGCGCAGCGGCCTCTGCCGGCGTCCGCCCTGGCATTTCGAAGCGGAAAGCGCGCGTTTGCTGGTGCTGAAGCAGTTCAGGGCGCTCGACCTGAAAGGCTTCGGCTGCGAAGGGCTGACTGCGGCGATTGCTGCGGCCGGCGGCCTCTTGCAATATGTTCGCGATACCCAGCAGAACGTACTGCCGCACATTCAGGGCATCCGTACCGAAGCGAGCGACGATTGCATTCAGCTGGATGCGGCGAGCCGGCGCAATCTCGAGATTGACACGCATCCGACCGGACAACTGCAGTATACGCTGCTGGGCGTGCTGGACAAGACCGCGACCGCGATGGGCAGCCGTTGCCTCCGGCGCTGGCTGAACCGGCCGCTCAGGGATCACTACCTGCTGAACCGGCGTTATGGCTGTATCGAAACCTTGCTGCCGGATGACCTGTACCGGACGGTTCAGGAAACACTGCGTCAGGTCGGCGATATTGAACGAATTAGTACCCGGATTGCATTGAAATCGGCGCGGCCTCGTGATTTGCTGGTGCTGAGAGCGACGCTGGCGGCTTTGCCGGTGATCCAGGCGGAGTTGGTCCCGGTTGACGATCCGCATCTGATCCAGCTGCGTGCGGAGATCGGCGAGCATCCGGCGATGCTGGAATTATTGACCCGGGCGATTGTCGACAATCCGCCGATGCTGATCCGCGACGGCGGAGTGATCGCAATGGAGTATGACGAAGAACTCGACGAGCTCCGCAATCTGAGCCAGAACGCGGACCAGTTTCTGATCGACATGGAACAGCGCGAGCGCCAGGCGACCGGGATCAATAATCTGAAGGTCAACTATAACCGGGTGCACGGCTATTACATCGAGATTTCGAATGCGAACGCGGACAAGGTGCCGGTTCACTACACCCGTAAACAGACGCTGAAAGGCGCCGAACGGTACATTACCGAGGAATTGAAATCGTTCGAGGACAAGGTATTGAGCGCCCGCGAAAAATCGCTTGCCTTCGAGAAAGCCTTATACGACGAGTTGCTGGAGGTGATCGGCAGTTCCCTGGCCGAGCTGCAGCAGTGCGCAGCGGCTCTGGCCGAACTCGATGTGCTGGTGAATTTTGCCGAGCGCGCTGAAACGCTGAATCTGTCGCGGCCGGTATTGCGGGCCGAACCGGGTATCCTGATCGAAGGCGGACGGCACCCGGTGGTCGAGCAGGTGTCCGACATTCCCTTCGTGCCAAACGACCTGAATCTGACCGGCGAACGCCGGATGCTGGTGATTACCGGTCCGAACATGGGGGGTAAATCGACTTATATGCGGCAGGCCGCGTTGATCGTATTGATCGCGCATGTCGGCTGCTTCGTGCCGGCGAAGTCGGCGTTCCTGGGACCGATCGACAAGATTTTTACCCGGATCGGCGCTTCTGACGATCTCGCCTCGGGCCGCTCGACTTTCATGGTCGAAATGTCCGAAACCGCGAACATTCTGCATAACGCAACCGCGCAAAGCCTGATCCTGATGGATGAAATCGGCCGTGGTACCAGTACCTTCGACGGGCTGTCACTGGCCTGGGCCTGCGCGGACCATCTGGCGAGAGTGACGCAAGCTTTTACGCTGTTCGCAACGCATTATTTCGAACTGACGACACTGGCCGAGGAACGTCAGTCAATCCGCAATGTGCATCTGGATGCGATGGAGCACGGCGACCGGATCGTCTTTCTGCATGCGGTAAAAGACGGGCCGGCCAATCAGAGTTACGGTTTGCAGGTCGCCGCCTTGGCCGGGGTGCCGCGTGCGGTGATCGAGAAAGCCAAAACGAAACTCGCGTACCTCGAGAACAATGCCTATATCGAGCAGCAGTCCGAGGCGGGTATCAATCAGCTCGACCTGTTTTCCGCGCCGGAATGTCATCCGGCGGTCGGCATGCTCGAGGATATCGATCCGAATGAATTGAGCCCGAAACAGGCATTGGAAGCGCTATACCGCCTCAAGGGACTGTTATAAGTTGCGTTTCGCCGAATTTATTCGAAACTCGAATTCAAGTAAAAAAGTCGCACTTGCAAGCCGTTTTTGAATCTAAAGAATAACTCGAATTAATAAAGGAACGAGAGTTATTCTTTATTCACGGTTTTATTCTGACCTCCATAAATACCCTTGAAAAAGATTAGCTCTCTTATCTACGCGTAGGTCTTATCGTTCGGCAATTTATCTGGCGTTTATATCCTTATTCTGTATAAACGAAAGCTAATGGCCTGAAAAGTATTCTGGAGCGGATCCAAGATGAGTCTCTTCTATCAGATTGATTGGAAATCAATTTTCATACCCTCTTCCCTTCAACTCGGAGAGATATTCGTACGCGGATCGATCGTCTATCTGTTTATCTTCTTCGTGTTCCGCGTTCTAAGGCGTGAGGCAGGATCGGTAGGGATTTCCGATTTACTCGTTGTCGTGTTGGTTGCAGATGCGGCGCAGAATGCAATGGCTAATGAATATAAGACGGTTACGGAAGGGGTTGCCCTCGTATCGACCCTGGCTTTTTGGGATTACTTTATTGATTGGCTCGGCTATAGATATCCCAGCCTGCAGCGTGTACTACGCCCTGCTCCAATCCTCTTGATCAAGGATGGACGGTTCCAGAGACGTAATATGCGGCAGGAAATGATCACCGAAGAAGAATTGATGGGAAAACTACGTGAGCAAGGAGTAGAGCATGTGAAAGAGGTGAAGCAAAGTTATATGGAAGATGATGGGACGATTAGCATTATAAAAAAGAAATAAATATCATCTTGGTGCATACGCTTATGTGGGGTAATGTACAGACGACATTCGATCGGGACTGTAAACTGTTTTTAATATAAATTCTACACGATTATATAAAGTTGTGTAATAAAAATACCCGTTGGTAATACTGAATTTAATCTTCAGAAATCGAGTATTGGTTTTTTAGCTCAATAGATTGATTAGAGAAGGAATTTTATATGACTGTCATGCACATCGAGCCAGTTCTGGCATTGGTAATAGGCATATTAATTCTGCTTGTGCCCAGGTTCTTAAATTATTTCGTGGCAGTCTATTTAATTGTCATCGGATTTTTGGGTCTGATGCCGCGATAGCGGGGGCAATGTTGTACACTGGAGCCCCGCTTCCGGATTAGTGTTTACCTTTTAAAGGAGAGTCATCATGGCAACGAGCACTATATTGCTGGTCATTTTAGTGTTGATCATTT
The DNA here is from genome assembly GCA_051061015.1 of Methylomicrobium sp. Lineage (GTDB taxonomy): Bacteria > Pseudomonadota > Gammaproteobacteria > Methylococcales > Methylomonadaceae > Methylomicrobium. The sequence goes on along the minus strand of JBPFEG010000057.1, from coordinate 52,223 downwards.
TAGGCGTGGTTCCTGTTTGGCCGTATAGCCAAAGCTGGGGGTATGGCCCTAGCGGGATACTTGGGGCGATACTGGTCATTTTTCTGGTTTTACTCCTGTTGGGTGCGGTCTAGGTAGTGTAAGAAGGGAGCATTTTATTTAATCCGAAGATGATTACGAGGGAAACCTCTACTAACTCATTGGGTTAAGGCTATCAACGCTTGATATACATTCATTGTTAACTCCCAGCTAGGGGCGGAATACTGGCGGCAGATTTTTTAATAAATCTGCCGTAGTAACTTCCCAATGATAGGACGAAAGGCATTAAAAATGCCCCTCTAACAAATCCAGTTGTTAGAGGGGCATTATTTTTACCTTTTAATTTAATGATGTCTTCCCTGACCGCCTTCCTCTTTACCACCATGGGAGGCCTTACCGCCTTTGCGACCGGCTTCCCGAGCTTCCTCAGAAGTAAACTCGTGAGCCGTACCTTTCTCATGAGCAGCCTTACCGCCTTTGCGACCGGCTTCCCGGGCTTCCTCGGAAGTAAACTCGTGAGCCGTACCTCTTTCATGAGCGACTTGGCCGCCTTTGCGACCAGCTTCCCGGGCTTCTTCGGGGGTAAACTCATGAGCGGTGCCTCTTTCATGAGCAACTTGGCCGCCTTTGCGACCAGCTTCCCGGGCTTCTTCCGGGGTAAACTCATGGGCAGTGCCTTTCTCATGGCTGGCATGACCTCCTTTGCTGGCAATTTCGCGTTGTTTCTCTTCATCCATCGAAGCAAAACCGCGAGCTGATTTCCCTCGGCCTGAACTGGTTGTATCTCTTTGTCTAGGCATGACGTGCCTCCTTAAAAATATACTGAAATAGTGGTTGGTTTTTTGTCAATCTAACCAACTAACCCATTCTTTTTATATAAAAAAGAATAACCAAAATATACGGGAATGAGATAATAGTTCTGTACGTTACCCAACATTCACAGCTTAAGTGGCTCATAAAATAAAAGAAGTTATATAAGCCGCTTAGTATTAGTTGTAGTTATTTAAAAAAAATTTATAGAATTATATCGGTTAAAAAAATAAGATTTATAAAGATTTAATTAATAATATTATGTGGGAAATCGAACCGATCTAATTTCAAAATTAGGTTATTTTTAATAATAATCTTTTATAGCCGGTTTCAAATGTGATGAAAGTTATTAACACCAAAAAAATTTTTCAAGTCAGTGTGCAGATCCTATTAGTCATGAGTTTGGGGTTGACAGGCTGTACTGAAAAAGAGGCAGATGAAGCTGCTTCTAAAACTGAGAAAAAAAGTCAGGCTGCTGCTCCTCGAAAGCCTTATAAGGAGGTCGGGGAGGCGTCTTGGTATGGTCCCGGTTTTCAGGGGCGTGAGACTGCTAGCGGAGAAATTTTCAATCAGAGAGAAATGACAGCGGCCCATCCTACTTTACCCCTAGGAACCAAAGCTGAAGTGACTAATCTTGAAAACAAGAAAAAGGTAAAGGTCGAGATTACTGACCGGGGGCCTTATGTAAAAGATCGCGCCATCGATCTCTCCAAGGCGGCCGCGCAAAAGCTGGATATGAAAGAGGAGGGCGTCAGCAAGGTTAAGATTGTAGCTACTAAACCCATCAAGAAGAAAAGCGTATCAAGTCAGGCTTCGAAACAGGCCAAGAAAAAATAAAGCAGTAAGACGCAGGTAAAATCTGCTAAAAAGAATAAAAGTCCGGCAAGCAAAAGATTGCACCCAGTTCGGCAAATGGTCCCGATAATTAACGATAAGAGCTTAAGTTAGACACCGAACCGACAACGGATGCTTATCGAGCTAGAGTTAGTCTGGATTTATTTATTGTTCATCAGGAGGATTAGTCATGAAATCAATCAAACATTATTCAGTATTTCTTCTAGCTTTGATAGTGGTATCCCTAGGAGGTTGCGCGACGGAGGGGGCAGGCTCGGATAGAACCGATGTAAGAGAAACCCCCGGCGCCTACCTTGACGACAGTGCGATCACCGCCAAGGTAAAAACGGCCATATTCAATGAGCCCGGTCTGGATTCGGCGGAAATCACCGTTGAAACTTATCAAGGCACTGTGCAGCTTAGCGGGTTTGTGGAATCGCAGAGTGATATCAACCGAGCGGCTCAGCTGGCTCGACAAGTTGAAGGCGTCAAGTCGGTAAAAAACGATATGCGGCTTAAAACCCGCCCACGATAGGCTGAATAGATTGCGAGTCTTTGCTAATACAATGCTCGCGATTTTCAAATCCATTCCCGATCAGAAGTCATTCGAAGAGGCTGCTATGTCTAATCAGCATCATTTGTCCGAAGTCCAGACCTTGCGTGCGCAGGCGCGTCAGCATATCGAACAGGGCGCAGTAACCGCCGGTTATACGGCCGATGCGAAGACAGTTACCAAACTGCTGAATGAGGCATTGGCCACCGAACTGGTATGTGTGCTGCGCTACCGGCGCCATTATTTCATGGCGCAGGGCATTCAATCCAAAAGTATCGCCGACGAGTTTCTCGTGCATGCCAACGAAGAGCAGGGGCATGCCGACCAGATCGCACGACGTATCGTACAGTTGGGCGGCGAGCCCGATTTTTCGCCGGACAGCCTGTCCCGGCGCAGCCATGCGGAATATGTGGAGGGCGATTCGCTGGCCGATATGATCAAGGAAGATCTGGTGGCGGAACGCATCGCGATCGATAGTTATCGGGAGATGATCCTGTATCTGGGCGACCGGGACCCGACCACGCGCAATATGCTGGAAAGTATCCTTGCTGTAGAGGAGGAACATGCCGACGAACTGGTTGAGTTATTGCAGGAAGGCTTGTCGGCATCCGGGATATGAAAAAATTGGCGCGCCTCGCCACAATAATCACGCTCTCAACCGCTTCGATCCATATTTCCGGTTGTGAATATGGCGAACTTATCCGACTTTATTTTCAGGAACAGGAATATCAAAAGGATCAGGAGTTGATCGCCAAGATCAAAGGCGCGCTGCTTGCCGACCCTCAAATCCGGGATGCGCCTGTCGTGGTCGAGGCCTATCTCGGAGGTGTCCATCTCAGCGGTACGATCTCATCGCCCGAACAAAAACAGCGGGCGGAAGACGTTATCGAACAGGTCGACGGCGTCGAGTCCTTGCATAATGATCTGAAAGTCCAGGCACCGTAATGGAGAGTCATCGCGGTAAATACACCCCGGGGTTGAGGCGCGCTCGACTGGTCCAGGGCGTCCGGTTGACTTTGCTGTTCGCGGCCATGAGCTCCTGTTCCTTTATGCCCGGCGCCCAGATGGAACGGATAACTTTGCCGACGGGATTCTCGATCTCGCTTTATGAAGAGAATGTCCCCGGCGCGCGTACCTTGGCGTTTGGAGAGAAAGGCACTCTTTTCGTCGGTACTGATAAGGAGGGAAAAGTCTATGGCATTTCCCCGCATAGGGGTGCACAGCAAGGCAAAAAAGACGTGTTCGTCATTGCCGAAGAACTGCAGAATCCTCATGGTGTCGCCTTCAAGGATGGCGCTCTGTATGTGGCGGAGCGCAGCCGTATATTGCGTTTCGATGACATAGAAAATCATCTGGATCACCCGCCGGTACCTGTCGTGATTTACGAACTCGGTCTCAAATATGCTCATCACGGCCTGCGCGTGATCCATTTCGGGCCCGACGGCAGGTTATATGTATCGATCGGGGTGCCGTGTAATATCTGTATGCCCGAGTTTGACCGCTACGGCGTGATTATTCGCCTTGACGGTCAGGGCAAATCTGAAGTGTTTGCACGCGGCATACGCAATTCGGTCGGCTACGACTGGCATCCTAAAACACATGAGTTATGGTTTACGGACAATGGCCGGGATCTGCTGGGTAACGATACGCCACCCGACGAGCTCAATCATGCGTCCGTGGCAGGCATGCATTTCGGCTATCCCTATTGTCACGCAGGGGAATTGCCCGATCCGGAGTTCGGCCTGCGCAGTCATTGCGACGATTTTACGGGGCCCGCGCAAAAACTGGGCCCTCATGTGGCGGCATTGGGCATGCGGTTTTATACCGGTTATCAATTCCCGGTTTCCTACCGGAACCGCATATTCATCGCCGAGCATGGTTCGTGGAACCGCAATCCCAAACTGGGCTACCGGATCACCATGGTCACGCTCAACGGCAATAAAGCGGTGAAGTACGAACCTTTCGTCGAGGGTTGGCTGCAGGGAAACTCGGCCTGGGGGCGGCCGGTTGACGTGATTGTCGCCCCGGACGGGGCCTTATTGGTTTCGGATGACAAAAAGGGCGCGATATACAGAATCAGCTACGGCAACTCTTAATAATTACTCCCCCACATCAACGCTCGCCAAGGAAGCCCTCATTCCCAATTAAAAACGGCACTTATTATTTTGTGTGTGATATCGAACCGACTCGACGCCGTTTTATCTTTATCATGCACCTTAAGATGCATCATGGTTAGGATTCGCAGATTAGCGGAAATTAAATAGAGGAAGGCATCTCGTTATCATCATTTCCTCCGGTCAGTGACAGGCGGATTCGATAAACCGAATGGCGGCATTAAGCCTCACTCTTTTACAGGAGATATATTATGGGCAAATATGTACTTGGATGGTTACTCGGTGTACCGGTGACTTTACTGGTCATTATTTATCTGATCTTTCATTAATGTTAATTCGAGGGTTCTGGACGCTGGGTTTCGGTGTCTAGAATCGGAGTAAATACAAGTTGCCTTTATATCGGCAATTTTATTGAGAATTTAATAATCTTATAACTTTATCAGGAGTTTATTATGGAACCGACAAGAACAGGTACTACAGGTGAAACCGTGGAACGCGTCAAAGTTGGAGCGCATGAGGCTGTGGAAAAAGCAGCCGATATGACGCTTAGGGCTGCGGATACTATCAATGAGCAAACCGAACGCGTGAAAGATGCTCAAGAGCGATTACAGGAGCAGGTGCGCGAGTATGTGCGTGAAAATCCGGTGACCTCGTTAGGCATCGCCTTAGGCAGCGGCTTTATATTGAGTCGACTGATGGGGCATCGCTGAATCGAGCGCATGTGTTTTAAAAAATAGCCATTTTTGGAAAGAAGGGGGCGAGAAATTCTGCAGTTAATATTTTTGGCGGTTTATGTTTGCTATTCGCCATGACTTGCTTCCGCTTAAGGCGGTTTTGCATTTTGACTACGCTTCCTCGCTCCCACTATTTAAAACACCCGGCTTCTGCAGGTGGTGGGATTCAAACGATTCAGTTCTAATCGCGTCACGCTTCCTGTATTTCAGATAGTTAATAGCACTCGCTCCGCAGGGAAGCACAGCACTAATAGAGTTCCTGGATTAACGTGAGTTGAGCGGGAACTATTAAGGATTTTTTGTGCAGTAAGCATTTCTTATTTTTATCAAGAGGGGGAAGTGGGGCATTTGTAGCCTTTTAATTTAAGGAGAATCACCATGTTAAAACAATTACGATTACTGACCTTGGTATTGGCAGCGGGTTTGATGCTGATGGCGGATCTGGTCAACGCCGCAGGTGAAACTGCCGGCAGTCGTCTAGAAAACACCGAACGCAATGTACGCGATAAGGGCAATACCACCTTAACGCCTGAAGACCAGCTTGAGAATGAAAGCGATATCCGGATCACTGCAGCGATTCGCAAAGCGATTACCGACGATGACTCGCTTTCCGTCAACGCCCAGAACGTGAAGGTTATCACCCGTAATGGCATGGTTACTCTGCGTGGGCCTGTTGACAGCGAAGCGGAAAAAACCAAACTTCAGACCATCGTTAAGCAAGTGTCAGGCGTATCTCAGGTTGATAATCAGCTTGAAACTAAAGCGCCATAATTCCTTTAGGAGAATGTCATGAAAAAAGCAGTTTTTTGTATTACCCAAACGAACGACCAGGTGGAACGGATCGTCAGCGACCTAAAAGCGGCGGGTTTTGCCAATAGCGATATTTCCGTGCTGTTACCGGATAAAACGGGCGAGCGTGATGCAGGCCATGAAAAACATACCAAATCGCCGGAAGGCACTGCGATCGGCGGCACGCTAGGCATTGGTACAGGCGCAATATTGGGATGGCTGGCAGGCATCGGCAGTTTGGCTATTCCAGGCGTGGGACCCTTTATTGCGGCAGGGCCCATCATGGGGGCATTAAGCGGTGCGGCCGTGGGAGCAGCTACCGGTGGCTTGACCGGCGCATTAGTGGGTCTAGGCATTCCTGAGTATGAGGCCAAGCGCTATGAAGGCAGAATTCAAGGCGGCAATGCCTTGATTTCAGTTCATACCGAAACCTCAGAGGCGCGCGAAACAGTCGAAGAAATTTTTGAGAGAGCGAATGCGGAAGATATCTCGACAACAGGTGAAGCTGAGCCTAAGCGTTACACCTCGGAGACTAGAATTGAACCCAAGAATTATTAAATTCTGTCATTTTTAATCCAAGCTCTCAGGAGATTCAGATGCTAAATATCGACAAAGTTGAAAAATTGCTCAAGAACGAGCTGGCTGCGGCAGAGACCTACCATCAGGCCTTGGAAAAGTTTGAAGAAGAGGCTCAAAGCAATGAAATCAGCTCGCTGCAGCCTATTTATGAAGAACACAACCAGGCTGTTTCCGAGTTACAGGAGCAAATTCAGCAATTGGGCGCGGCGCCCCCTACCGGCTCCGGCCTGTGGGGATCATGGTCTGAAGCTCTGATGGGTGGCGCCAAGCTGCTAGGCAAGGAGGCAATGCTGAATGCACTGCTCGCCGGAGAGAAAAGCGGCCTGGATGATTATCAAGACGCGGTAGAGGATCCCGAGATACCCTCAGAGGTGAGTGATCTGATCAAGTCGAAGTTTATGAATTCTCAGCAAGAGAATATCCGGGTCCTTAATCGGCTCCTCCATAGCTAGAGGATTATCGATCTTGTACCTTATTAGTGAGTAAGAGGTATCAGGCACAGAATGTCAGGCCTGAAAGATAGTATTCCTGCAAATTACCATGGCAGAGGTCAATATGAAAATCTTTAATTTTTCCCAGAAAAAATTGTGGATACCATTTGTTTTCGGCTTCCTTCTGGTAAGCATCGCTCAATCGGCACATCCCGAAGGCATGGGTTCAGAAGGCGCGAGCGGCACTCTGGAACAAGGCGGAGCCGTACGGCAATCGCCTAGCTTTCGGGAAGCGGATAAAAATGGCGACCATTATGTGACCAAAGAGGAACTGCAAGGCTACCCTTATTTGCTCAAACGCTTTGATGAGGTTGATGCAGGTAAAACGGGGCGTCTGGAAGAGCATGAGTATGGAAATCTGGTCATGGAAAAAAGCCGGGAAAAAGGCCGATAATCGGCAACCTCGCTGCCGTGCAGGTAGCCGGGAAGGAGCTGTCAAGCGCAATGTTTTTTAAGAATCAACGGAGGTGACTGTTATGGCCACAATAGACAAACTATCGGATGCGGCAGAAGAGGCCGGTGAAAAAATCGCTGGCGCTACCCGTCAGGCTGCTGAAGCGCTGGGCGAAAAGGGTGAACAATTAATGGACGCGGAAGAGCGATTTATGAAACAGTGCCGTGCCTGCATTCGCGATTATCCGATCGCATCCATAGGTATCGCCTTAGCGGTCGGTTTTATTTTGAGCCAGATGACACATACGTGTGAGCATAGGAGATGATAAATGGCTATGCGTCCTACAGAGGAGAAGCCTTTCCAGTTTACTGCCACTTCCGGCAAGCCGGTAGAACGTCATGCCGACTTGCTGGAAGATGTCAGGCTGCTATGGCGGGATTTGCGAGGGCTGACACATGATCATTTAAAGCTTGCCGCGCTGGAAGCAAGGCGAGCCAGTACTAGTCTGGTGAGCATGATTGTGGCAGGTTTGATCATGGGGGTGTTGCTGATCAGTACCTGGGTGGGATTGATGACTGCCGCTGCGCTGGCGCTGATTCAGAGCAATTTCGTGGGCGAAATAGAAGCTATTCTATTGCTTGCCGCCGTCAATTTAGTGGTTGCGTTGCTGCTGTTCTGGTTCATACGGCGTAAGAGCCGTTATCTGTTATTTCCAGAAACAGTTTACAGCTTTCGGGATAAGGAGGGGTCATGAAGTTGGGCAAAAATAATAATCACCTTACAGACTATTCCGGCACAATTGCCTCGCAAATCGAAGAGGCTGAGCATCGGATTATGCTCAGGCAGTACCGTGCCCATATTCACGCCGACAGATTACTCAAAGATCTGCAGAAGGAGATGACCTCTGCGACCACTTTGGTGCTGGCGAGTGAAGTCGGTTTTATCCTCGGAGAGTTGACCAAGCGCCCCGTTAAAAGTGAGCGGAAAACAGCAAGTCAAGGGGGTAACCATACCTCACACGCTGATGAGGTTTCGCCTTTAAAAGAAGCCCTGGATTTAGGCAGTTTGCTCGCTGCTATATATCAGGCGGTGCCGCTTGCCTGGATCGTCGATACTTTTTATCCGCAGGAGACAACGGCGCCAACAAAAGCCGGTTCTGCCGCCGGAGTTAAAGCCCCGGCACCCAAAGTCGATTTATACAAAAAATAGAAAATCATAAGCGGGATTCATAATGAAAGGGAAGATGTGAGCCGCTTGTGCCGAGGCTTTCTGGGCTAGACTACCGTAATTCTGGTTGCCATGCTCAACAGCTTCTTGCAAACTCTTTAGGCCTGCATCCAGAAATTCATCGGCGTTTTTGGGCATGTTTCAATGCTTCCCGGACATATTCTTCGACAGCCTTGCCGTCCGTTTGTTTAGCGGCCGCCACGGCGTACTCGACAGCTTGTTACAGATGGTTTTCTTCCAGATAGACAGCGAAAGAGCTTAAATTCAGGGCAATTCCTGCCGATAGGATAGTCAGTTTCACATTTGTATATAAAAAAATCCCCGTCTCACCGACAGAGAAATAAGCCGTTTTAGGATTCGGAAACGAAACCGCGCTGCCGAAGCAGCGCAGTATGAAAATCAAAGGATTAGTGACGTGTCGTGCCGGCTTCGCCTGAATAAGGTTTTGTTCCATAAAATGAATGGACTTCATTGGACCAGGTTTCATCGGCCATGTCGGGCCAACGATCAGGGTCGAATCCTGGGGCAGTTTCCAGACGCCCCTTATCAATATCTAAAGTGAAGCGTTTGTTTTTCGTATCCAGTTTTAATGCATTCCAAGGTACAGCAAACAGTTTTTCGCCGAGTGTCAGAATACCGCCGAAAGACAATACCGCATAAGCCACTCTGCCCGAGGTCATATCCAGCATAATCTCCTTGATATCCCCCAGATCTTCGCCTTTGCTATTGTAGACATCATTGCCCAGCAGCGTATCCGCGCCCATCAATCTTGGGCCGGGACCTTCATCATTCATCCGGTTTTTGTATATGCCATAGGTATCGCGATCTAAATAACTCATTTTCATGTCCTCAATTGTGAAATTCTCAATTGCTGAAGCAGTGTTCGTCCAGCACCCTATGCGTAAACATACCTATAAGGCTGAAAATAATCGGTACGCTGGCGCACTTAAAATCAACTTGAGCAACAAAAACATTCTATCTCAGTTTCCCCGTTTATATGTGTTTAAGCGTACCGACAAAAAGGGGTTGACGGGGTAATATTATTTAATATCTATATGATATAGAGACCGATAAAATAAAAGCTGGGCAGCTATTCGATATGTGGGTAATGGGTTATTACCCGAGTAGTTGCTCATCAGTTTCTATTAACTGATTTTGGAGTATATGGCTATGAGTAATCTACCTTATGAAGAAACACATAAAACGCATATAACCCCCGGTATGGCGCCTCAGAGAGCAAGACGGACGCGATGGATAAAAGGGATAGCCTGGACGTCCGTTTTTGCCGGCGTCGCTGTCGCCTTGGGCGTTCAGATGCTGCTGACCATGTTGGGCACCGGTATCGGCATGAGCACGATCGATCCTTTGCATGTGGGAGGTACCCCGAGCGCCGCAGCATTCAGTATCGGTGCGGGCTTGTGGTGGGTCGTTTCGAGCTTCATTGCGCTGCTGATTGGAGGGTGGGTTGCGGCTCAGTTCTCCGGTTACCTGCGTCATATTGATGGTTTGCTGCACGGACTGCTGGTCTGGGCGCTGGCTACGCTGATTACGATCTATTTGCTGGGCAGCGCTATTAATGCGGTAGTGAGCGGCGCGGGCACTGTAATGGGCGCAGGGGCTCGCGGTATGGCAGAGACGGCGGCTACTGTCGTGGATTGGAATGATATCAAACAAGATGCAAGAACTTTGCTTTCCCGTCAACAAACTGTCATGGATCCGGAATTCAATTTAACCCTGGAACGATTTTTGACAACGAACGATCCCGCTATCAAAGAAACCAATCGTACCGCATTGATTAATCTGCTGATGGCGCGCACCGGTATGGGTATCGATGATGCGACGAATCGGGTAAACAGATGGGAAAGGAACTATGAACAGGCTGAACTCAGGGCTCGGCAAGCGGCTGACAACGCGGCCAAAGCGGTAGCGTGGTCGGCCTTGTGGGGATTTATCGTAATCCTGGTAAGCGCCATAGCGGCAGCCATGGGCGGTTTTGTGGGTACGCTGGTTCCGGATGTAGAGGTTCGCGGAAAGAGCTAGCGGCCGAGTGATTACACGCAAATTATAGGGAAATTCATGTTATTGACTTTTAAACTTAATTTATAAGAGGTAGGAGTTATGAATCAGAAACAGAGACAGTCAGCGGGAAGCGCCAATAGAGGGCAGGATGCCATTGCGCTTCTTACTCAGGATCACGATATGGTGAAAGAGTTATTCGATGAGTTCGAAATGCTCGAAGCAGAAGAGGATGCCGAAGATGACAAACTGGACCTTGTGCAGCAGATATGTATGGAGTTGACTATCCATACCCAGCTCGAAGAGGAGATTTTCTATCCTGCCGCGATTGAAGCGATTGGTCAATTGGACATCATGGACGAAGCGGCTGTCGAGCATGAGAAAGCCAAGGAGCAGATTGAGCAATTGGTGTCGATGTCGCCAGAGGAGGATTATTACGATGCTGAAGTCTCCGTACTGAGAGAGATGGTCGAACATCACATCGAGGAAGAGGAAGGCAAGATGTTTCCCAAGCTGAAAAAAGCTGCGATCGATCTGGCCGCGTTAGGCGAACAGATCAGTCAGCGTAAACAGGAGCTTCAAACGGATATGGGTATGGTAGACGCCTCGATGCGCAAGGGTCAGTCGAGCGGAAAGCAGATGCCGCGTGGCCCCATGCATTAGTTCCTCCTGTCCGGTAAGAAAATGACAAGGCCCGGTCTCCTGCTGGGCCTTGTCCTTTATCATATCTTGCATTTCCATTTTTTTATTTTCTCCGGCGACCCTATCGGTTGCAGGCTAAGAGCATTCCTATGACCTTTTACAGGAGGGATTTCATATGATTGAACAGCCCCATAGTGATGACAAAATAGAAAGTCTTGAGGTTTTTCGCGCCGAGGTCGGCGAAAAGCTCACGACTAACCAGGGCGTCAGTATCGCGGACGACAAAAATTCACTGAAGGCCGGGGCGCGCGGTCCTACGCTGCTGGAGGATTTTATCCTGCGCGAGAAGATCATGCATTTCGACCACGAACGCATCCCCGAACGGGTCGTCCATGCGCGTGGCGAAGCGGCGCATGGCTATTTCCAGGTTTACAAATCGATGGCGGAATATACGAAGGCCGACTTTCTGCAGGATCCGAGCGTCAAAACGCCGGTGTTCGTGCGTTTTTCGCCCGTGGCGGGCTCGCGCGGCTCAGCCGATACCGTGCGCGATGTGCGCGGATTCGCGGTCAAGTTCTATACGCGAGAAGGCAATTACGACCTGGTCGGCAACAATATGCCGGTCTTCTTTATTCAGGACGCGATCAAATTTCCCGATCTCGTGCATGCCGTGAAGCCGGAACCGCACAATGAAATACCGCAGGCGTCCTCGGCGCACGATACGTTTTGGGATTTCATTGCGCTGACGCCGGAATCGATGCATATGATCCTATGGCTGATGTCCGACCGTGCGATACCGCGCTCGCTGCGCATGATCGAAGGCTTCGGCGTGCATACCTTCCGCTTTATCAACGCCGATGGCGTCGGGCGCTTTGTCAAGTTCCACTGGAAGCCGTTGCTGGGCGTCCATGGCTTGGTTTGGGACGAAGCGCAGCAGATTGCCGGCAAGGACCCCGATTTCCACCGGCGTGATCTGTGGGAAGCGATCGAAATGGGCGATTTTCCCGAATGGGAGTTCGGCGTGCAGATTTTTGACGACGCTGAGGCTGACGGCTTCGGCTTCGACATTCTCGATGCGACCAAGCTCGTTCCGGAAGAGCTGGTGCCGGTCCGGCGCATCGGCAAGCTCACGCTCAATCGCAACCCGGATAATTTCTTCGCCGAAACCGAACAGGTGGCGTTCCATCCGGGGCACGTCGTGCCGGGCATTGATTTTACGAATGACCCGTTGTTGCAGGGGCGTCTGTTTTCGTATCTCGATACCCAGTTGATACGCCTGGGCGGACCCAATTTCCACGAGATCCCGATCAATCGTCCGCTCTGTCCGTTCCACAATAACCAGCGCGACGGTTATTCGCGCCAGACCATCAATCCGGGGCGTGTTGCGTATGAACCCAATGGCCTGGCGGACGGACGGCCTAAAGAGGCCGCATGGGATCAGGGCGGTTTCGTCAGTTACCCGGAACAAAGCGAAGGACAGAAAATCCGCCGGCGCAGCGAGTCGTTCGGCGATCACTATTCGCAGGCTACGCTGTTCTGGAACAGTCAGTCAAATGTGGAGAAAGGCCATATCGCCTCGGCGTTTACATTCGAGTTAGGCAAGGTCGAGACCCCGGCCATTCGCGAGCGTATCCTGTCCATGCTGGGGCAGGTGGATGCCGAGCTTGCGGCGAACGTCGCGGCGGGGTTGGGGATTGCGAACGTGCCGCCGATGCAGAGTTCGCCCGTCAAAATGGCCTCTGAAGTTGCCTATTCTTCTGCTTTATCGATGCTGTCATTGACCGGCAAGGAAGGCATCAAGACGCGTAAAATTGCGATTCTGGCAGCCGATGGAGTTGATGGGGAGGCTATTGCCGACATGCGCCAGGCGCTGGCGGATGCTGGCGCGCAGACCAAAATCATTGGTCTCCGCTTAGGTGAGATTGCCGCTGCGGACGGGCAGGGCGTGCCTATCGCTCACCGCATCGACACCATGCCTTCGGTCGTTTTCGATGCGGTCTTTATTCCCGGCGGCGCGCGCAGTGTCGCATCGCTGGTGGAGCAGGATGAAGCGCTCCAGTTCGTCGGGCAGGCTTATAAGCATGCAAAGCCCATTGCGGTGGCAGGGGAAGGCGCCCAATTGCTGGATAGGGTCGGCATTATCGGCGATAAGAATCAGGGGGCTTATCCGCCCGGCATTATCGTGGCGGGGAATGGTAAATCGGTGGCTGAGATTGCCGAAGCGTTCATTGCCGCCATAGCCGGTCATCGGCACTGGGAACGGCCCACGCTTGCCAGCGCCTCATCGTTTAGTTCGTCGCTTATCCGCTAAGCATGTTTAAGCCGTCCGGACGGTTATTTATATGACTTGCATAACCGTATCGTATCTTTGGTACAGGGTATTAGAAAATGGCGCGAGTCTATAAAAATCGTCTTTTAAATCATTGCAACAAACAGGGTGCGTGCGGAAACGCACTGACTCTTGTCGCTGTTCGGGTCAAATTAACTGTTAGGCTTTGACTTAATGCGCGTGTAAAGCCTGACTATTTTTTAAAAATAGCGCGCTTTTCTACTTTGTATTTATATATTAAATTCTTGGAGGATCCGATCATGTACACATCTCAATCCGAACCTCAAAAAACCTCGAATGTTTCTATGCGCTCGATGCAGTCGTGTATAGACATTTGTAACCGGTGCGCTCAAATGTGCCTGCAGACAGCGATGAATCATTGTCTTGAAACGGGCGGCCGGCACGTTGAACCGGAGCACTTCCGCCTGATGATGAGTTGTGCCGAAATTTGCCAACTCTCGGCCAATTTCATGCTGATGAATTCCCGTTTCCACACGCGCACTTGCGGAGTCTGCGCGGAAGTCTGCGAGGCCTGCGCCATGGACTGTGAAAGTATGGACGGAATGGAAGAATGTGCATCGATTTGCCATAAATGCGCCGAAAGCTGCAAACAAATGGCGAGTATGTCTATGCATTAATTTTGAATTGCCTGAAATGCAGCTCTTTTGGGGCTAAGTTTTCATTGGATTATGTTCACGATAACGGTGCTTTTCGGCATTTTTTCGAGAAAAGCTGAAAAGGGAGGTTTTTGATTAACTCAGCAAAAATATCCTACCTTCGATATTTCGTTATTTCTTTTATATCCGTCGCGACGTTCATAGCATCATTTTTGATGCACCCCCGTATCATGAATCTATTCGTGATACGGGCGCTGTGCTGGATGGCTTTTCTGTCGAGTGCGCATTTGTTGTAACTGCAACGGATCCTCTAGCCAAGCGCTATTCCTCTTCGTTATATTTCTGCATCCTTCTGGGGCAGTTATCGCCCCACCCACAGGCTCGTTCCAGTAGATTTGTTCTCTGATGAAATTTGCCGTAATACATACGGAGTTTCCTTGCAATTCGTATTAATACCTAGGCAATCATACTAATGGCGAGACGCAAAAAAGTTCTATAAATTAAGCCTATTCAAAATTCCAGGGGGAATAGGTATGGAACTGCAGGAAGAGTTGACTAAATTATCCGAAACGCTCAAGCAGCAACGTGATGAAATTAGACTGCAACTTCATTTGGCCACTGCCGATTTGAAGGACGATTGGGATGAGAGCGAGAGGGAATGGGGGCATTTTAAAGACAAATTCACCGAAATCATTGATGAAAGCAAGGAGACAACGGCGGAGCTTCTGGAAAAAACCCGGATCGTTGGCGAAGAGCTGAAGATTGCCTATAAAAACATTCAAAAGCGATTAACTTCCTGAAACCCATTAAGATGGGACGCTCTGTAAGTGCGGCGGAAGCCGGACATGTGTGTCTTGCGTATTGGATTTAACGAGAAAATTGATGGTTATGCGGTTGCGGTGCTGGCGTAAGTCGTGCGAGTGATAAAGGAAATGCGAATATGTCCGAAAAACTGACCGGGTTTCAGGTCGAACAGTTCAAGAACCTACTGCATCACCGCTTTTACATGGTACGTTACGATCTTTACAAAGAGATTGTCTCGATTGACAAAGAAAACGGCGCGAAAATCGCCGAAGTGGTTTATCAGGCTGCGGCCGCGGCATTGGCGCATCTGCTGACTGGGCTGAAGAAAATCGATCTGAATCACTACCTGAACGAAATTCGGGATATTGAAGCTGCGCTGATGCGTATTACCGAAAATATCTACGGCATCTGTCTCGACTGCGGACGTCCGATCTATTTTAAACGTTTGCTTGCCTTTCCGACCGCAAAGCGCTGCGTGGTTTGCCAGCGGCTTTATGAAAAGGCGAAGAATGAGTGAATATCAATTATTTTGGGAATCAGGATTTACTTCGAGCTAATTCATCGCTATAATGCACAGATGAAGTAACAACTTCAGGCGCGTAGCTCAGTTGGTTAGAGCACCACCTTGACATGGTGGGGGTCGTTGGTTCGAGTCCAATCGCGCCTACCAGACATCCAAAAGCACTGCTCCGCAGTGCTTTTTTTATTGTGGAAACCGAATTATTTTGATTTAACATGCCAGTAATTACACTTCCCGACGGCTCCAAGCGCGATTTCGACCGCGCGGTCACGGTGCTGGAAGTCGCCCAGTCCATCGGTTCCGGGCTGGCCAAGGCGACTTTGGCGGGCAAGGTAAACGACAAGCTGGTCGATGCGAGCACTCCGATCGATCAGGATGTCTCGCTGCAAATCATCACCGCGAAGGACGCCGACGGCGTCGACGTGATTCGTCATTCCACCGCTCACCTGTTGGCTCAGGCCGTCAAACAGCTATTCCCCGACGCGCAGGTCACCATCGGTCCTGTGATCGAAAACGGTTTCTATTACGACTTTTCCTATCACCGTCCGTTTACGCCGGAAGATCTCGAAGCGATCGAGGCGCGGATGCAGAAGCTGGCAGCCGAAGATTATCAGGTGACTCGCTCGATCATGTCACGCGACGAGGCGGTAAATTATTTCCGCAGTCTGGGCGAGCATTACAAGGCCGAAATCATCGAGTCGATTCCATCCGATCAGGCGTTGTCATTATATAATCAGGGTGATTTTACCGATCTCTGCCGCGGTCCGCATGTGCCGAGCACCGGCAAACTGACCGCATTCAAGCTGATGAAGATTGCCGGCGCGTATTGGCGCGGCAATTCTGAAAACGAAATGCTGCAGCGCATTTACGGTACCGCCTGGGGTGACAAGAAAGACTTGCAGGCCTATCTGACTCGCCTCGAAGAAGCCGAAAAGCGCGATCACCGGAAGCTGGGCAAGGCTTTGGACTTGTTCCATACCCAGGAGGAAGCGCCCGGTATGGTATTCTGGCACGAGAAAGGCTGGACCATTTACCAGCAGATCGAGCAATACATTCGCGAGAAGCTGCGTGTGAACGGCTACGGCGAAGTCAAGACGCCGCAGATCGTCGATCGGTCGCTGTGGGAAAAATCCGGACACTGGGACAAATTCAGCGCCGGCATGTTCACGACCCATTCGGAAAATCGCGATTACGCGATCAAGCCGATGAACTGCCCGTGCCATATTCAAATTTACAATCAGGGCCTGAAAAGCTACCGCGATCTCCCGATCCGCCTCGCCGAGTTCGGTTCCTGTCACCGTAACGAGCCTTCCGGTACCTTGCATGGTCTGATGCGAGTCAGAAACTTCGTGCAGGACGATGCCCATATTTTCTGTACCGAAGCGCAGATTCAGGACGAAGTGTCGATTTTTATCGATATGCTGTTCGACGTGTATAAGGACTTCGGGTTTGACGAAGTGATCATCAAGCTGTCGACCCGTCCGGAAAACCGGGTCGGTGAAGATGCGGTGTGGGACAAAGCCGAAAGCGCGCTCGAGCTGGCCTTGAACAACAAGGGCCTGAAATGGGATTTGCAGCCGGGCGAAGGGGCATTCTATGGTCCCAAAATCGAGTTCTCGCTGAAGGACTGCATCGGTCGCGTCTGGCAGTGCGGAACAATCCAGGTCGATTTCTCGATGCCGGGACGTCTCGGGGCAACCTATATTGCTGAAGACAGTTCACGGCAGACGCCGGTGATGTTGCACCGGGCGATCCTCGGTTCGCTGGAGCGTTTTACCGGCATTTTGATCGAGCAATATGCGGGGACTTTCCCGGTTTGGCTTGCGCCAGTCCAGGCGGTCGTGCTGACAATTGCCGAGCGTCACGATCAGTATGCGCTTGAAACGCTGAAAACCTTTGAAAAACAGGGTCTCAGAGTCAAAATTGACTTGAGAAATGAGAAGATCGGGTTTAAAATCCGCGAGCACTCGATGCAACGCGTCCCTTATCTACTGATTATCGGCGATAAAGAGCTTGAGGATCGGACGATTACAGTGCGCACGCAAAAAGGTGACAACTTGGGTAGTCTGACAATCCAGGAATTTGGCGACCGGCTAAATCAAGAGATTGCGGGCAGAAAATGATTGTAGCTGGAGGATTTGAATATCGCTGCTAAAAAAGATGAAACGCGCCTGAATGATGCGATTACCGCCAGACGCGTGCGGGTGACGGGCGCTGATGGTGAGTCATTGGGCATTATTTCGCTGGAAGAAGCCAAGCAGATGGCCTACGCGGCCGATCTGGACCTGGTCGAAATATCGCCGAATGCGGACCCTCCGGTTTGCAAGATCATGAATTATGGCAAGTACCAGTTTGAGCAAAACAAAAAACTGGCGATTGCCAAGAAAAAACAAAAACAGATTCAGGTCAAGGAAATCAAATTCAGGCCAGGAACGGATGAGGGCGACTATCAGGTTAAACTCAGAAGTCTGATCAAGTTCCTGAACGACGGGGATAAAACCAAAATCACCGTGCGTTATCGGGGGCGCGAATTGGCACACCGCGAAATCGGCATGGAGCAGCTGAAACGCCTTGAAAAGGATCTGGAAGATGTCGCAGTCGTCGAGCAGTTTCCGAAGATGGAAGGCCGCCAAATGATCATGGTAATGGCCCCCAAAAAGAAAAAATAATTCGCGTTGTTAACGCAATCTTGCGCAGCTCAGGACGAAGCTGCCGGCATCTCAACCATAGATGATGCACATAATTCTTCAGGGCCATGCATTTTGCCTTGCTGGGTTATTTTTCTCAGGGATTTTTATTTTTAACGTTGGAGCAAACAAATGCCAAAAATTAAAACCAACCGTGGCGCAGCCAAGCGTTTCAGACGCACCGGCAACGGCGGTTTCAAATGCGGCCAATCGCATAAGCGTCATATTCTGACCAAAAAAAGCACCAAGCGGAAACGCCAGTTGCGTAGTCCTGCGGCGGTTCATCCTTCCGATGTGCGTAGCGCAGCTCGCATGCTGCCTTACACCTAAGCGGGGAGATTTGCCATGCCTAGAGTTAAACGCGGCGTCACTGCCAGAGCAAGACACAAGAAAATTTTAAAACAGGCCAAAGGCTACTACGGTGCCCGCAGCCGGGTCTATCGCGTTGCGAAACAGGCGGTCATCAAGGCCGGTCAGTATGCATACCGCGACCGCAGACAGAAAAAACGCCAGTTCCGTGCGTTGTGGATCGTACGGATCAACGCAGCCGCCAGACTGTGCGGTCTGTCTTACAGCCGTTTGATTAACGGTCTGTCAAATGCGAATGTTGCGATCGACCGTAAGGTCCTGGCCGACATCGCCGTGCGCGACATGGATGCTTTCGCAGAAATCGCAAAGATTGCGAAAGCCAATGTCAGCCCTCTGTAAGCGGGTCTGAATCTTCCGATAAAACGGGAGAAATGATGTTTCTGCCCGGTCTTTTAGTAAAGATCGGGCGGAGCTCAAAACCCAATTGATAGAATTTCACGCAAAGCGGCAGGATCGCAGGCCGATCCGTTTGCCGCTTTGTTGTATTAGCGTAACTCTATTTTTCCATTCTAGCCGCGAGCCAAGCAGTGTCGTTCACTCCTGAAGAAATTCTCGCGCAAGCTTCTACAGCGCTTGCGGATGCCCAAGACCTTACGCAACTCGACCTGGTCCGCGTACATTACCTCGGCAAGAAGGGTTTGCTGACCCAGCTGATGAAAGAACTCGGCTCTCTCGATCCTGAACAGCGACGCGAAGCCGGCCAAAAAATCAATCAGGCGAAAGACCGCTTCCAGGTACAGCTGGATAGCCGCAAGCAACTGCTCGAAGCCAACGAACTGGCCGCCCGGCTTGCGAGCGAGCGGGTCGATGTGACCTTACCGGGCAGAGGTCAGGCGGTCGCCGGCCTGCATCCGGTCACGACCACGTTGCGCCGCATCGCGAAGATTTTCACCAGCGCTGGCTTCAAAACCGTCGAAGGGCCTGAAATCGAGGACGATTATCACAATTTCGAGGCGCTGAACATTCCCGCCCACCATCCGGCGCGGGCGATGCACGACACCTTTTATTTCGATGCGCACACGGTGTTGCGGACGCACACTTCGCCGGTGCAGATTCGGGTGATGGAATCCGAAGAGCCGCCGCTGAAAGTGATCGCGCCGGGCCGCGTCTACCGCTGCGATTCAGATCTGACCCACTCGCCGATGTTCCATCAGGTCGAAGGCTTTCTGGTCGATCGGGACGTCAGCTTCGCCGACCTGAAAGGCGTCGTGTACGACTTTTTGCAGGCGTTTTTCGAAAAGGACAGCCAGGTCCGTTTTCGTCCGTCCTATTTCCCGTTCACCGAGCCATCGGCCGAGGTCGATATCGAATGCGTTATCTGCAACGGTTCAGGCTGCCGGGTCTGCGGGCAAACCGGCTGGCTGGAAGTGATGGGCTGCGGGATGATCCATCCCGAAGTGTTCAAGGCGGTCAATATCGACAGCGAGAAATATACCGGTTTTGCGTTCGGGATGGGCGTTGAACGGCTGGCGATGCTGCGCTACGGCATCAATGACTTGCGCTTGTTCTTCGAAAATGATCTGAAATTCCTGCAACAATTCAAGTAAGCCGCCGATTAAGTCATGCAAATTAGTGAAGCCTGGTTAAGAACCTACGTCAATCCGGCCGTCAGCACCGAAGAACTGGTCGCACAATTGACCATGGCCGGTCTCGAAGTCGACTCGGTCACCTCGGCCGCCGCGGTATTCAGCGGCGTCGTCGTCGGCGAAGTGCTCGAAACGCAGCCGCATCCCGACGCGGACCGTCTTCGCGTCTGCAAGGTCGAAGTCGGGCAGGGCGAGCCGCTGCAAATCGTCTGCGGCGCCAGCAACGTGCGCCCCGGCCTGAAGATTCCGGCGGCCCTGATCGGCGCGGTGCTGCCGGGCGATTTCAAGATCAAAAAGTCCAAGCTGCGCGGCGTCGAGTCCTACGGCATGCTGTGCTCCGAAAAGGAACTCGGTCTGGCCGAAGAATCCAACGGCCTGATGGAACTGGCGCAGGACGCCCCGGTCGGGAGCGACATCCGTGAGTATCTGTCACTGAACGACAACCTGATCGAAGTCGATCTGACTCCGAACCGGGCCGATTGCCTGAGCATCGAAGGTCTGGCCCGCGAGGTTGCAGTACTGAATCAAATCGACTGCCAGGGTACACCCTTGCAGAAGGCCGCAGTCGCGCACCGTGATGCGCTGGACATTACCGTCGATGCGGCAGAAGCGTGCCCGCGCTATCTTGGCCGTCTGATCAAGGGCGTCAATCCGAACGCGGAAACACCGCTCTGGATGCAGGAACGGCTCCGGCGCTCGGGCCTCCGAAGCCTCGGTCCGGTCGTCGATGTGACCAACTATGTGCTGCTCGAACTCGGCCAGCCTTTACATGCTTTCGATGCTGACAAGCTGAACGGCGGCGTCCGGGTGCGCTGGGCTAAAGACGGCGAAGAACTGGCGCTGTTGAACGGTCAGACGATCAATCTCGACTCCGAAGCGCTGGTTATCGCGGATCATTCCCGCGCGCTCGCCCTGGCCGGCGTGATGGGCGGCAGCGAATCGGCAGTAGGCGAGGGCACACAGAACATCTTCCTTGAATGCGCTTTTTTCGCCCCGCAAAGCATTGCCGGCAAGGCGCGCCGTTTCGGACTGCATACCGATTCCTCGCACCGTTTTGAACGCGGCGTCGACCCTTTTCTGCAGAAACGCGCGATCGAACGCGCGACCCAATTGATCACCGAAATTGCCGGCGGCAGCGTCGGATTGGTTAGCGAGGCGGTTGCCGAAGCGCATTTGCCGAAACGCGAGCCCATCGCACTGCGCCGGCAGCGTATCGAAAGACTGCTCGGCCTCCTGCCGAGCGACGAACAAATCGCCGAGATCTTCCGCCGCCTGGGCATGGGCCTCGAAACCACTGTGGATGGCTGGCGCGTGACGCCTCCCGGCTTCCGTTTTGATATCGCGATCGAAGCCGATCTGATCGAAGAAATCGCGCGGATTTACGGGTACAACAACCTGCCAAGCAACCGCCTCCTGGTGCGCACTGAACTGCACAAGGCGACCGAGTCGGCGCTGGAACTGGACCGTGCCCGCGATCTCTTGGTCGACCGCGGCTATCAGGAAGCGATCACGTTCAGCTTTGTCGACGAGGAAACGCAACAGGCACTCACGCCGGTCGCTGACATGATCATCCTGCAAAACCCGATTTCTTCCGAGTTGTCGGTGATGCGCGGTACGCTCTGGTGCGGCCTGATCAAGGCCGCCCAGTACAACGTGAACCGCCAGCAAAACCGGGTGCGCCTGTTCGAGACCGGCCTGCGCTTCATCAAGTCCGAAGGCAAGACGCTGCAGGAAAAAATGCTCGCCGGCGTCGCGCTTGGCAGCGCGCATCCCGAGCAATGGGGCGAGTCGTCGCGCGCGGTTGATTTCTTCGACGTCAAGGCCGATGTCGAGGCCTTGTTTGCGTTGACCGGCTGCGCGCCGCGCTTTGCTCCAGGCGAGCATCCGGCCCTGCATCCCGGCCAGACCGCCGAGATTTTTGCTCCGAACGGTCAACGGATCGGCCTAATCGGCATGCTGCATCCGAATCTCGAAAAACAATTTGGCTTCGAGTGCCGGGTCTTCCTATTCGAACTGGATCAGGACGCGCTGCTCGCCAAACAAAAAGCGCAGTTCAAGCCGTTGTCGAAATATCCGTCGGTGCGGCGCGATCTGGCGTTGATCGTCAAAGAAGATATTACCGCCGAGCAGATCACAGATTGCGTTAGCGAACTCCACGAACCGGCGCTGCAAACCGTCGTGCCGTTCGACGTATACCGCGGCAAAGGCGTTGACGAAGGTCACAAAAGTGTCGCCCTGAGTCTAACACTGCAAGATTATTCACAGACACTGACAGATTCCGAAATCGATGCTATAGTTAGTAAGCTTTTGGAAAACTTGAAAAATAAAATTGGTGCGAAGTTGAGGGATTGATTAAATGGCATTAACCAAAGCTGATTTTGCTGAAAAACTTTTCGATGAGCTCGGCTTGAACAAGCGCGAAGCCAAAGATATCGTAGAGCTTTTTTTTGAAGAAATCAAAACCGCACTGGAACGCGGCGAACAGGTCAAACTGTCCGGTTTCGGCAAGTTTGAACTGCGCGACAAGAACAGCCGTCCGGGAAGAAATCCAAAAACCGGAGAAGAAATACCCATTACCGCCCGACGTGTGGTAACATTCAGGTCTGGTCAAAAACTAAAAGCGCGGGTAGAAGCTTATGCTGGAACCGAGTCATAATAATGAACTGCCTCCCATACCGGCCAAACGCTACTTCACGATCGGTGAAGTCAGCGAGCTGTGCGCGGTCAAACCCCATGTTCTGCGCTACTGGGAGCAGGAATTCACCGAACTGAGCCCTGTCAAACGCCGGGGCAACCGCCGTTATTATCAACGGCATGATGTGCTGATGATCCGCCAGATCCGCTCGCTGCTGTACGAGCAGGGCTACACGATCGGCGGTGCGAGGGCACATTTGACCAGCGACGAGCACAAAGAGGACGCGACCCGGACCAAACAATTGATCCAGCAAATGGTCGTCGAACTCGAAGATATTCTGGAATTGCTTAAATAAAGCAAGCTGTAATATAATTTCTCCTCTTTGGCCGTTCTCAACGGCCAAAATCATATCCTTTTAAATCGCGATGGCAATCAGCCAAAGCGATTGTCAATCATCGGGGCGTAGCGCAGTTTGGTAGCGCACTTGCATGGGGTGCAAGGGGTCGGAGGTTCAAATCCTCTCGTCCCGACCAATAAAATCAATAACTTGAAAAAATTATTGATCGACAAAATCCAGATTTTCTAGATTTTATAAATTTTGGGATACGGTTTGGGATACGGTTTTTGTAGGCTGTTCTTCATTAAGGCTGGCACATCGTTAACAAGAAATACTCAGGTATAAAAAAGCCGGAGTTACCCGGCTCTTTCTTTATCAATTATCTGTCAATGCAGCGCGCTGGCTATAAGAACTCATTTTTATTAGATCAGTTCGCTCCGGCATTACCCATCTGTTGATCAAACGCTTGGCGGATCAAGCCGATCACGTACGGCAGTTCTTCGAGGCTGGAAAGACCTACTTCGACATCACCATTACCCCAGCGGCCAATATTGGAAATGTCACGGCATAAGCTTTTGGGATCTTCAATATCTTCTATCGCCGTATTCAAAACCAATAAAAGTCTTTTGGCTTGCGGGATTACATCAACAAAGTTAGTCTCCGCTTTGTAAGCGACGTAAAGTTTGAGAAATTCTTCAGTTACACATGGATCCAGTGCTAAGACTGCTTGCCGGAATGCCTCGAACAATTCACGAACCGGACCAGAGATAAGGTAAGGATGATCTTCAATAGAGTATTGTTGACCGGATCTAGTAGCGCTGGGGCGATAAGCATCGAGCACGTCAGGCTCTAGCTGAGGTACAATCCATACTTTTGCCGCTTCAATTGCTAATCGTTCTGCGCGGGCTAAAATTGTATCTTCATTCCACTTGGGTACATCCGCCAATGAATACGCTTTTTTCTCATTTACCCCTGTTTGATCGTTAATCTCCTCCAACTCAAACTTCCAATTATTGAGTTTCAGTGGGCTCGCCGCAAAACCGGCAATATCCCCGTTTATGTCAGTGGCCTGGTTTTGTTTGAATTCAAAAGGATAATCACGGTATTCGCTGTTGTACCCTGTAAGAGTCAGATTGCCTAAAGTGTGTAACCAAGTTTGCTGGATGCGGGACCAATCCGGACCTAAATCGGTTTGCCATTCTTTAGACAAGTCCTCATTCTGCGGCAAGATATGCTCGATTGTATAATCTTCAATCACTACACGCTCTTTGCGGCCATAGTTTTCCAGGCGCCGTAACCAGTAACTGCGGCTCCGGAACTGATAAAGATTACGTAGCTTAATTTCACGTTGAAATTCGTCGTCCAGAGGAAAGCGACGGTAAGTAGGCAACAGTAAAAAGGCCGCTTGTACGCTTTCGAGGTAGCGATCTTTCTTGAGGCTACGACTCATCGCTGCGAATGTCTTATTTAATGAATTGGTCGGGATATTACAAATCGCGCGGCGAAACACATAACTTTCGACCCAGCGAACGATTTGGGCCAATTCCTCAACCGTAAGACGTTGCTGACGGTAATCGTGATAGGCATCCAATAAGAACGGATAAGCTACATCAACCTTTAGTTCGCGCAGATCATGAAATGCATGCTTTAAGTTTGGTTCCTTCTCGCTTCCCAAGGCCATGGCACAATAATAGCTTGCGTAAGCGTGTATATCCGCGACTAAGGCGCGTATATCACCTTTCAGGCTCCGTGCGTAGTTCTTAAAAGCCACGTAAACGTCACGCTGATTCGGGATTTCACCGGTTTTTGCGGTCAAATAATGACGCATGAAAGGGTCAAAATGTGCTGTATAGGCGGCTTGACCGAAACCTTTTTCCATTGGTCGCCAATAATTCTTATACAACTCGGTTTGGAGTTTGGGTTCCAAACCCATCAGTATATAATTTCGAATTAAATCAGCCTGGCTCAGCTCGAGGCCGGTGGAGTTCATGCTCTCAAAGATTAGCTGGGGATTGTCTTGTGTACGATCCAATGACACATCCACAATCACTAGTTTCGCTATGCCCTGGCAAATCGCCTCCAACTCATCTTGATGTTGAGTGATCAATTCTTGGAATAATTTATAGTTTTCATGAATGCGCGAACTGAGTTCGGCTGGCATAAGGTTTTTTTGCAAAATTGCCAATAAAGTTTCTTTGTCTGTCTCCGACAGCAGCAGCTTGAAATGGCGTTCTCCCTCTTCATCCGGGTTGAGGAGATAGTAGTTACGCAGTTTCTTGGCTGAAAAAGCTTCCAATAGTTCACCGACACCTTGATCCTCGAAATGCATAGCCAGAGCGGCAATGAGTAACGTACTGGTTGTCAGTCGTTGTTGTCCGTCAATTACCAATAACGCTTCTTGTTGCACTACATTGCCCAACCCCCGTTCGACGTAAACAATTGCCCCGATAAAGTGGGCGTTGACTGTATCGTCACGACCTGCACGCATTAAGTCGGCCCACAACTGACGGCATTGTGTTTCTGTCCAGGAATAATTGCGCTGATAGATCGGAATAACGAACTGAGGAGATTTTTTAAGAAATTTGAGCAAATTCGCTTCTGTTGCTTTCATCGTGTCCTTGAGATCTCTGCCATTTTTGCATACGGCATCTTTAAAATTATCAGCTATTGCTGGCTTAGGTGAAGTATTTGCCCATAAAAATTATCAAGCAAATTTTTTCTTATTCTTAGCAATAAAATCTGCTAAGTCACCGGTGCGTTTTTCAATTTGCAACCGTTGATTCGGTTCATATTTATGAGCTTCCTCGGTAAAAACATTGATAAAGTCAAACATGGATGCATTATCACGATAGCCGTTCGTAAATACTTTATTCGAATGCTCGCCGCCTATCAAATTAGGAATTTCGGCAATTATTTTCATATTTCGCTGACGTTCGCGCTCCTCCTTATCAAGCTTAGTTAGCGAATCTTTAAATGTTACAGAAAATTTATCTGTTCCCAGCTTTTTCAAATCCTTGTCGGGTATGATGTCAAACAGTGATTTTAAATCGACGTGACTCACCAGCTTTTCAGGGTTAAAGCTAATGGCGCCCAGTTTTTCAATTGTTTGCTTTACCGCCCCTAAGGAACCCACTACCTCGGACATTTTTTCAGATAATCGTCTATTGAAATTCTCTCTTTGCCCGGCATGAATTAACCTTGCTTGCGAGCCGCCAACAGGTAATACCAAACCATTAGCGCAAACCATACGCTCTACAAAATAAGCCATGCACAATGCTTTGCCGCCTGCCATCGAATTAGAAATTTGAAGCCCTAAAAAGCTGATATCTTCGCCTTCGCCTCCTTTTCCTCTAACTACGCCTTTTTGGAGCTTGTTCTGCAAACGAAGGTTAAGATGTGTATTGATCGAATAAGATGTGGCGAACTCAAATTCGCCAAAAGTCGGAAATAGGGAACTTTGCTTGTTACCTGATAAACAGGAGCAAACGTCATTCAAAAAATCGAAATTACTGTAACCGACATAAGATTCGCTCACGACCCCTAAAACGGTATTCGTCGGTTCATCAAAAACAAACTCAGTGGTGTCTAATTTTTTTAGTAACGCTTTAGAATGAACACGGTCATTTAATATTTCCGATACCAAGCCCGGCTTTTCCAACTGTTGCAGCATGGGCGGATATAAATTCAGCAATTGACACAAATCATCCAATGCTGATGAATTGAACTTTAAAGTATAGCCTTCTTTTCCAAAGCTTTTGTCATCTTTGAATACCGATCCCTCCTTTAATAATCCGCCGATAGCAATGCGTGCGGTATTCTGCTTTTCTTTCTCGACATAGGACATCATTCCCTCTATGGAATTAAAGGTTTCTTGTTGTATTTCTTCAACTTTAAATGCCATATGTCCCTCTAAATATTAAATTTTTAAATAAATCGGCAGACAGTTACTTATCAGTAGCGACAGAAATTACCGATCACAAGGTATGGGCCACTTGCTAGCTTGGTAAGTGCTTCAATGGTATTAAAATCAGTGATTCCGAAGAGCCTATTTCTAAAATTTTGCTGACCTGCTTTCAAGGCTTCAAACCAAGGGAGGCCATTGAATTGAAGAGATTCACCAAATATACGACCCACTCCATAAGCCGCATTTTTGAAATCTGGGTGATCATACGTTCCTGTCGTTGTTCTATAGGGTTTAAAAAACTGCTGCCAAATAAAAAGTTTTTGACGATTTTCCTTCACCACTAATAAGCCATACGGTATTTGACGGAAGGTATTTAACGCTTTTGTTGGTGAATATGTGTGGCTCAGACATTGCTCAGACGAAATAACCCATCTTTTCCGAATTGTGATACTGAAAAAATGTTTCATCGTTGCGAGTTTAAGCCTTGATTACTCTCATGCTGGCGGCTTTTGTTATACAGTATCCTCCGTGAAGGCGCGGATTGCCTTACGAGTAGCGGGTTTGCGCGTTTGTTTAGGCGCTTCCGTTGCTTTTGAAGCTTTGATACGCGCTAACAATTCAATGGCCGGTTCGTCGTTGGGGTCTTGCGGCACCAGCTCACCGCGAAAGGCTTTGGCTAACAGCGATTGGGTCAGGCGGTCGATGCGTTTTTTGGCGGCGAGGTATTGTTTTTCGACCGTATCGGCTAGGGCGAATAGGGATTCTACGCGGCGGACGATTTCGGCTTGCTCTAGCTTGCTTGGTAGATTGATCGGGATACTTCTAACTTTAGCTAAGTTAAGGTTTGGCTGGTTACCACCTTCAGCCATCATCCTTGTTTTTTCGTAATTATTTTCAATGCTTATTTTTATGTATTTTCTTTCAACTATTTCTTGATTAACAACCACTGCCGCGCATGCTTGGTTGATTGTGGCTCCAATAGCGATCTCGGTGACTTGACCTCGAGTTTTTCCTTCTCCATACATGGCAACCAGCAAAGTTCCCGGGCTAAACAACTTTAATCTACATTCTTTTACTGCTTTTTCTGTTACAAAGTTTTCAGCTTCAGTAACCAACGATTTTCCTGTAACAGAACTCGTAAGCCATGGAATGGTCCCGCCTTCATAATAGGAAGTTTCCTTTTTCAGTGGAGTAACGCCAGTGAAAATTTCTGCAATATTGCCGAGTGGCAGTACAGACCAAGAAGATTCTTCAGCGTTATTCACTCTCCACTCCCTTGTCAATTCCCCCGAAGTGGCGGCGGCGAGGGCGGCTTGGCGGAAGCGTTTGAGGAGGGTGGGGATTTTTTCCAGACGTGCCTGGGCCGCATCGACTTTGGCGAGCACTTTGTCGAGTTTGTCGGCGATACGGATTTGTTCGTTTAGGGGGGCGATACGCACATTTAAATTTTGTAGTCCCTCTTGTGTTATTTGCGGTTGGGCAGACCCTGAAATCACATTTTTAAAATCTGCGGACTTTAAAAAGTAATAAAGATAATCAATGTTCACTTGAGGTGACAGATTGTCGAGAGCCATCGCATTACCATTGATATAGGATTTTGGTAATGACTTATGTATATTTCCGCAAGAAGCGCCTCTGCAGGTAATCATGAGCGTGGGATTTTCATGCGTGAATGACGTATAGCAGCCAATGATTCCATTCGCGCCATATATCGGGAATCCTTTAAATGTTAAGTCTTTAGTTGATATGGTTTTCCACTGTTTTGGTCTTGAAATAGTGAATATAGATGTTTCTGCCCAACCATTAGGAAGCACACTCATCCTAAAATCTCCTCGCCTTCTTCCGCCGCCCCCAGCTCAACCAAAATCGCTTGCAATTCCTGCATCGCCCCGGCCATTTCCTCCAATGCCTCGTTAATCAACACGTCCGGTTCCGGCAGATTGGCGCTGTCTTCGACATTGTCGTCGCGTATCCAGGCCAAATCTAATGAATCGTCTTTCTGGCGGATTTGTTCGCGGCTAAAGCAGCGCAAACGGCAGGATTCCGGATTCTCGCCTTCGCGGGCATAACGTTCAATAAAATTCTGGCGCACGGCTTCATTCACCTGAGTCAGGTCGCGGCCCACTGCGTCGTAAAATTCCTGCAAATGTTGGGCGGTGAACTTGGTGCGTTTGCCGAATTGGGGCATATTGGCGCGCAGGTCGTAGACCCAGACGTTTTGGGTGTTGCCTTTGTCCTTATTTGCGTCTTTGGGTTTGCTAAAAAACAGCACGTTGGTTTTAACCCCCGCCGCATAAAAAATACCGGTCGGCAGGCGCAGGATGGTGTGAAGGTTGCACTTTTCCATTAAGTCTTGGCGAATGGTTTTGCCGGTGCTGCCTTCGAACAAGACATTATCGGGCAATACCACTGCGGCGCGGCCACCGGGTTTGAGCAGCACGTGATACATCAAATGCAGAAAGGCCAACTGTTTGTTACTGGTGTAGTGAACCAAATCGTCGCGGGTGGGGATGCCCCCGCCCTGCTTGGTGCCAAACGGTGGGTTGGCTAATATCAGGGTAGCAGGGGGTAGTTGTTTGCCTTCGTTGCTGAGAGTATCGCCAAACAGAATGCCAGCGTTCTGGTCGTCAATCGCTAGATCGTGCAGCATCAAGTTCATCATCGCCAGACGGCGGGTATCCGGCACAAACTCCATGCCGTAGAAGGTTTTATGCTGGTATTTGTCGTAAGCCGTTTCATCAAGCGCGTTGATGTTGTTGTGTTGTTTGATGTAGTGGTGGGCGCTAATTAAAAAGCCACCGGTGCCAGCGGTAGGGTCGACAATCACGTCGTCCAGCGACGGTTTCATCAACTCCACCATGGCGTTAATCAGCACTCGCGGCGTGAAGTATTGGCCGGCACCGGATTTCTTCTCGGTGGCGTTGATTTCCAGTAGGCCTTCGTACATGTCGCCAAGGCCTTCGGTTTTGGCGTCGTACCAGTCGAGTTTATCGATCTCGGTAACCAGTTTGTTGAGGGTGGCGGGTTTGCGGATGACGGTACTGGCGTTGTTGTAAATCGCCTGAGTAATCAGCGAACCGTGGGAACCTAAATCCACCAGCATTTTTTTGTAGGCTTCCAGGCGGGTGGCGGAATTCATCGCTTCCAGATCGGCCCAGCGGCAGCCTGAGGGAATCAGTTCATCCTGGCCGGTTTCTTCGACCATTTTCAGGAACACCAGAAAGGTCAGCTCGGTGATGTATTCGTGATAGGTTACGCCGTCATCTCTTAATAGATTACACAGATTCCAGAGTTTAGCGACGAGGTCTTGGGTGCTCATAAGGAGGTAATGCTTATTGCCAAAGGGCTTTATTGAATTGTTCCAGCACCTGGCTAACAGGCTGCTCGAACAGTTTGTTGGCGCGCTTAATGCCGCCTTGATGTTTGAATATCCCCTGATTCAACGCCGTTTCATCGACAATAGTAGTGGCTTTCATTTGCTGGGCAATCAGTTGCAGCCACTCTCGCTGCGGGGTTTTCCAGGGTTGGCTTTTCAGGATTTTTTCCAGGGCGTTGTCGACCCGTTGTTCCCAAGGAATCAGGGCTTCGCCCAACGCGGCCTGACGGATAAAACCAATGATGCGGGCAGCGATTTCTTCCTGTTTGACTTCGCGCCAGGCGATTTGCAGGTCTTGCTCGCGAAAGTGATTACGATCCAGCTCGACGGCCAATTCTTTCAGGCTTTGCCGACTCAGGCTCCAGGGTTTATTGACTACAGTCTGGATCGCCAGCAGGCGGTTTCTGTTGGCGTTGATGAAGTCTTTAAAGGCGCTGAGGTAATCTTGCGGTTTTTGGCCTTCACCGTAGCCGGTGGTGATGTTCGTCACTTCGTCCTCACCGTCATGCAGCACAACGGGCGGCTTAAAGCTGCCGTTTCCAGTTGTTTTGGCATCCAGGAGTTCGCCCAGCCCAGGATGGTTGGTAAACCATTGAGCCACTTGTTGCAGCGGCATGGTTTTTAGTTCTTTGGCGAACTCGGCGGGCGGCTTGCCGACGATGATCTCAAATTTGCCAGCTTGTTCGTCGGTCAGGAAATTCTTTTTTACCTGCAGTTTGGCAATAAATTGCTTTTTCGCCAAGTCTTGCAGATCGGGGGTCGTTGTTTGCCGCATCTCTGCTTCCAGGTCGCTGAAGCTGATATCCACGTTGGTCACCACCGGTTTCATAGTGCTGACTTTTTCCAGTTGTTTGTAGATGTCCACCGCATCGTAAATACGAAACGGGCCTTTACCGATTTCCGGGCACAGGCGAGTGGCGCGACCGAGCATTTGCTCAAACAAAATGCGGCTGTTGACCCTACGCAAAAACACCAAATTGCTAATTTTCGGCACATCGACGCCGGTGGTTAAGAGGTCGACGGTAACCGCAATATTGGGCAGGCGGTCGTTTTTGTAGCTGCGGATTTTTTCTATTGGTTTGTCGGTAGTACCGGTGATTTTTTGCACGGCGTCATCCTCAACTTCGCCGTGATAGTTTTCGATCGCGGTTTTAAAGGCTTCCACCACGTCGTCGGCGTGTTTGTCAGTTACGCAAAACACCAGGGTTTTCGCCTGCGAGTAGGGATTGATGGCGTCGCTTTCGATCAGCCATTGGGTAACGACTTTAGTGAACTCCGGCGCAATGACTTTGCGATTGAAGTCGGCGACATCAAAGTTGAGCTCGTCCGGCGTATTGTAGGTTTCGATGCTGTTGTTTTCGGCGTCATAGACTTTAACCGGCTCATTGACGGCATATTTGATGCCTTGTTCCGCCAGCTTGGTATGGATACGGATCGGCGGCAGGTGGTCGTTCAAGTAGCCATCGAGTACTGCTTCGGTATAGCTGTAGGTGAATACCGGTGGGCCAAAAATTTCGGTGGTATGCAGCGCGGGCGTGGCGGTGAGGCCGATTTTGAAGGCGTCAAAATATTCGATTGCAGACCGGTATTTTGATTGGTAGTCCTTTTGATCGCGGAATAAAATTTCGATATCGCTAATTTCGCGGTCAAGTAAATAGCCTCGATGGCATTCGTCCACCACGATGCAATCGTATTGGCCAACGCCGGGTTTGTTTTCATTATCGCCAGGGTAAAGAATACGTTTCACCACTCCTTGGACAGTGGCTATGTGCACTTTGGTATCGTCCGCCGGATTGGGTTTGGGTGGCTTGTTTTGCTCCATACCCATCACATCAAACGTATCGGCAAAGGTGTTGAGGTTTTCCAGGCGGACTTCGCAGAAATCACCGGTGGCTTGCACACCGAGCGCCGAACGATCGACTAAAAACAGGATGCGACGAAAGCGTTCGGATTTGAGCAGGCGGTACACCATGGCAATGGCGGTTTTGGTTTTGCCGGTGCCGGTGGCCATCGCGATTAGCGCTGTGTTTTTACCCTGTTTGATGCTGCTTTCGATGGCTTTGATGGCGTTGATTTGGTAGTCGCGCAGCTTTAGATTATAGTCAAACGCCATTTCATCCAGCTCGGCTTCCGCCTGCTGCGGCGTTTGTCTGAGGTAGGTTTTAATTTCCTGCGGTGTGTACCAACCCTTTAGGACTTTGCGGCGGTTGCTGTTATCGCGCACATCTAAAAACCAGATGCCGCTTTCCTTTTCCAGTTGTTTTAAGTATGGGCGGCCATTGGTGGCGAAAGTAAGAGGAACTTTGAACTCGCCATAACAGGTTTCAACGCTGAATGCGCCTTGTTCCTGCAAACCTCTGGCGTAGCGTTTGGCCTGCCCAATATCGTCGTAGACGTTCTTCGCAGTTTTTTTGGCTTCAACCACGGCAACGGGGGTTAAACCCATAAAGAGTACATAGTCGGCAGGGCCTGAATCGGTTGGCCATTCAGCAATGGCGCGATTGGCGTTGGCTATTGGGCGGGCGCCTTTGGAAAATCGGAGATTGACGGTATCGGCTTCCCAGCCTGCTTCGATCAGCTGCTGATCGATCAATACGCGGGTTTCGGCTTCGTTGAGCTGTAATGTGGATTTTTCGACACGGCGAATTTGCTCGGCCTGTTGTTGTTTCTCAAGCTTTGCAAAGGTTTGGAAGTAAATGATGTTGGCCGCATCCATTTTGGCGCGGTATTCGGCCAGCTTGGCTTCGTGTTCGGTAGCAATTTGTTCCCAAACCTGGCTTTCGTTAGCCATCTGTTCCGCTCGTTGCTGTTCGGCTGCGGCTTTTTGGGCTTCGATCTGTTGCTGTTGTTCGGCGCGGTTTAGCCGGTCTTCAGCAGTTTTGCTTTGCTTTTGTAGCTCCAGCAATGCCTCTTCGAGTCGGCGGACTTTTTCGGAGGGATCTTGCGGTTTAACGAAAGGCTCCAGTTTGAAACCTTTGGCCTTGTCGCCACCGAATTGGCTATGAAACCATGCGCTGAGCGCATGACCTACCTGCAAGGCTTTAAGCGCATCGCGGTGGGAAGACGAGGTTATGTCGTGAGTCGCAGGGTTACCCAGTTTTCTTAAAGCATGGAAAGCATCTTTGACCTGTTTATCCAGTCTGAGGGTATAGTCCAGCTCTCTTAGCAGATCGACCTGTTTGACGTCGCAACCGGCGTTTACTCCGACACGGGAGGCGATGGTTTTGGCAAGCTCTTCGCCCAATTGACGCATTTTGATTAGCGTAGTGTTGGGGTCGGGTACGAAGCAGGCCTCGGCAGTTTGGGCCAATCGCACCAGCAATTCATCATGGTGTTTAAGAAAGTCAAAATTGCTCAGTTCCATCTACAACTTTCCCATTAGTCGCGTAAGCCCTCGTGAAAATGGCCATGAACTGGCTCAGTTATCTTAATTTCTTTGAGATCATGCTGTGTTCCAGGCGTCCTTGTGCTCATCAGTCCACCGACTCAACTTCAGACAGCTGGAATTTCTAAGGCCGAACAATCCAGCGATATAGAGCACGTAGGCACCCAGGTGTTTTTTGCAACTCAAACATCGTAATTTAGCAGGTCGGCAAGAGCTTATCAATTTTTGGCAAAACATCGAACGCCTAATCTGTCGATGTTGCCCATCGGTTTACTCATCCGCTTCATCAAAAACAAAACCGGTCAGTTTCAGATTGCAGCATTTTATTAAGCGGTTTGCTGTAGTAATTGGTATAAAGCAATCAGTGTTTTCAAAATGTTATGAAAGATAAGCGGGAAGGCGCACCAACTTGTTAGAGTCTGTTTACGATCTTTTAATCGGCAGAGCTAAGAAAGCCAGATGAAGGAATTGTAGGCTGGTATTCAGCTTACGATCGTATTTTTCCATAAACGCCGGCATTTCTTCAGACGGGCGAAGGATCGTTCTACGATCCACCGTCTTATCCTTTTTTTGATCTTTTGTACAAGTTGGCAACTTTTCCACCAGCTTAGCAGTAGGTGAGATGGACGGGTAGGTTCAGCATGTAGCATGGCAGCGACACGGTTCTTTGCGAACAATAGTGATTTTCTGTGCTATACGTTAAAACGTCTACATATAAAGGATACCGATCATCAAGGTAACCGTAGATCGACTTAAATTCTGAGAGAGAATGGAATGGACTTAACCAAGATTCTGATGCAAGCCTTTGCTCCTCTGTTAGCCAGTTACTGGTGGTTGTTTCTTTTGCTGGTCATTTTGAGTTTTTTCAAAACCCCTTTCATGAAAGGCGTTGTGGGAGAATTTCAAGTCAACATCCTCGCCAAGCTGTTTCTGGATAAGCAAGTTTACAAGCTATTCAAAAACGTCACTTTGCAGACAGAGGATGGAGGCACCACGCAGGTCGATCATGTGATTGTGTCGCGCTTCGGCGTGTTTGTGATCGAAACCAAAAACATGAAAGGCTGGATCTTTGGCAGCCCGCAGCAAGAATTCTGGACACAGAAGATTTATCGCCATACCAGCAAATTTCAAAATCCGCTGCGCCAGAATTACAAGCACACGAAAACCCTGGAATCTGCTTTAGGGATTGGCGCGGATAAGCTGTTCTCTTTAGTTGTGTTTATTGGGGACAGCGAGTTCAAAACCTCGATGCCCGA
Source organism: Methylomicrobium sp. (assembly GCA_051061015.1). Classification (GTDB taxonomy): domain Bacteria; phylum Pseudomonadota; class Gammaproteobacteria; order Methylococcales; family Methylomonadaceae; genus Methylomicrobium. The sequence continues at coordinate 17,217 of JBPFEG010000057.1, read as the reverse complement.
GCATGTCGTTTATGCCGGCGGGTACATTCGCTTTATCAAAAGCAAACAGCAGCCGATCCTGAGCGATGACGAGGTTCAAGAAATCTGCCATAACCTGCAAGCCGGCCAGCTTAAACCCTCGATTAAAACGCATCGCGACCATGTCAATCACGTAAAGACGATTACCGAGCAGAAACCACAGTCGGTGCCGAATGCATGCCCCAGATGCGGTAAACCGATGTTGCTAAGAACGGCCCGAAGCGGCAATCATCAGGGCAACCAGTTTTGGGGCTGTAGCGGCTATCCCCAATGTCGAACGGTTCGTCCTGCCTGAGGTTGGGGCCACATTTAAGCAGTTTCTTTTACTTTAAAATCGGTCTATTTATATGGCTCAGATTTGTCTTGATTCGAGATTATCCATTTCGATTTCATCAGATTCTCATCAAAATTTTGTCAAACTTCCCATAGATAAAAATCATTGTGAATATCTAAATGCGTTAGCCCAGGAGTGGGGACATGACTTACATACGCTAAGAATTTTTACAAATAAGGCAAATGAAATGCAGGTTAAAAAGTTAATAAATGTACCGCAAGTGTCTGCTGGCGGCCAAGTTGAGCATCAATACGAAGATATCTGCGCAATTGCTCGGCCACTTCGGTTGGTGTGGCTGGAGTGTTCAAGCGCATCTAGATGAAAGCTGCCATTCTCCGGGACCTTAAATCGACCGGGCATGCGGCATCCTGATCCAGTCGGAGATGAAGTGGTTGCAGATTTGGCATGTTAATGCCATAATTCTAGGCGGCATTAATTAGGTAAATGCCACTGACTTGTTCCGGCGTTTTATTCGCTAAAAAACAAGTAACCCATAACCTTAAAGACACCCGAATATATAGTGAAAAAGCGCCTCAATATAATTGAGGTGTAAAGTGAGCTTTAAAATCTTACGAATCAAAGAAGTTTGCCAAAAAACTGGCCTATCACGGAGTACCATTTACGTACTGATAAGTCAGGATTTGTTTCCGAAATCGGTTGGATTAGCATCACGAAGAGTGGGCTGGATAGAATCGGAGATCGACGACTGGATTCAACAGAAAAAAAATGATCGCGACTATTAGTTTTTGCAGTAGTGGCGTAACATCAAATCTGTAATCATAGGGGGTTACTCGCCTGAAGCTGAATATCAGCGAGTAACCTTTTTCTTAAAAAAGTTCCAAGTGCCAGATGCTGGAAAATTTATGTCCGATCTTTTAAATACAGTCGTTTTTTAAGGGATAAAAAATTATCATCATAAATTGCCTAGTATATTAGAAATATGCTGATAAACAGCCTTTATTAAATAGCCGGCCGCCACATCGCGATAAGCAGCAAGATTTCCTGTTGCTTATCCGTTTCTAGTACACTTACCCACAGCCGGTGGCTCAGAAAAACGGCTCCGTCCCTCGGTCAAATTTCAACCGGTACGGGTAGTCAATTTCCACATCATCAAGGTTACTCTCAAAAACGGCGAAGCCCGTTACCGCACCATCCTTACCCGATCCGGTAAGGGGATCAAGAGCAAAACCCTCAGACGCAAACAGGATGCCCGCACTTGGGGTAATCGTGCCGTGCTCGAACACCAGGAATACGAAGCCCAAGGCATTCGGCCTTGCACCATTCCGTTTGATCGTCTTGCCGATGAGTACATGGCCTGGTGGACCGGCAAGGACCATGACCGTGCCCGCTTTGTCAAATGGTGGGTCGATCAGTTCGGTAAAACCTTGCTGCCGGACATCACACCCGACGAAATCCGCGCCAAACTGAAACCGCACCGTTCCAAAGCCGCCGCGACCTATAACCGCTATTTGGCCGTCTTATCCTCAATCATGGACTTTGCTACCCGACAGCAAGAGGATGATACCGTGTCCGACTAGTACATCGATGAGAATCCCTGCAAGAAAGTCCGCTTGCAACCCCTGCATAACAAGATTTTCCGCTATCTGTCGGACCAGGAGAAACCGCGTCTGATACGGGCCGCGCAAGCGATCGGCGGCAAATTCTACCTGAAAGTGCTGATGGCTTTGACCACACCGGGATGCGGAAAGGGGAACTAGGGAAACTGGATAAACTGCGGTGGTGCGATGTTGATTTCGACAAAGGGCTGGCGCTACTGGCCGATACGGAGAATGGTCAACCTCGGCATACGCCGATTCCCAGCATCAGTTGGACGAGTTGAAAAAATACCGGGAAATCGGCCATGGCTTGTTGTTCCCCTCAAGCACTGATCCGAACAAGCCTTTCGACTACCGGAAGCAATGGGCCAGATGCTTGAAGGAGGCCAACATCCAGCAGTACCGCTGGCATGACTTGCGCCACGATACGGCCTCCACCTTGGCGAGGGATGGACGGACATTGAAGGAAATCGCCGAGATTCTCGGGCACAAAAGCCTGATCAGTACGGACCGCTATGCGCATCTTTGCACCGAGCATAAAAGCCTGATCCTGAATGAGACCATGAATAAAGCGATGAGTCTATAATTCACTGGAGCCCGTCTTGTATTTGCAGGGAAAAAATACTCTTCTAAGGGGATGGGTTTTCTCGTGGTAATCAATGAACTTTTATTTGGAATTGATGGATGGCAAAAAAATTTGATACCAGCTGGTTCAATCTGAAGAATTATCAAGGATTAAAAGACTTGGATCTATATGGTTGGTACCGGCAGCTCGTGATTAGAGAGAGGATAAAGTCTGCTCTGCTTTCAGACGTTGATATTTTAAAGATTGAAGGAAAAAACCTTAATAATATTGAAGGGATAGAACTCTCAGAAGCTTTATCTGAGAGAGAACTATTAGCCGGTATAGAGTGGGAGGCTAGGTATGCAGAACCTGCATTACGTTGGGTAGAGCGAATAAAATCCCACCCGATCCTTGATTTGAATGATCACAATGAAGAGACATCCGGTTTAAAATATCCTGTCAACACGTACTCTGTGACAAGCATTCCTGCTTGGGATTTTTACTTAATAGTAAACGATGGTGATCTAAGCAAGGTATGGAGAACTTGCGATAATTTATACAATGAAGGGGAGGTTACGGAAGAACAAGGCAAGCTAATTGGGACCCCCTACGATTTTCTTGCTATAGAGGATGGCATTTTAGGAAGCAATGGATTAGCCCATGTAACAGTCAACTTAACAGCCACGGATGAACAGATAAAGGAGGATTTTTGCCACTGGCTAACCGAATATAGAAAAGTCATTAATTTCGGGCCGAAAAACAAAAAACAGAATAAATTTTTCACCCGTGAAGATTTGTCCCATTGGGAGGAAGAGCGCTTATTGCCGTATATTGATTTATGGCTGATTGCTAAAGTTGAGGGCAAAAGATTAACCTATCCCGACAAGGCAAAACTTATTTTTAATGACGAGCTAAAATCAGTCCCAAACTCAGATCCAATTCTAGACCCGGAATATCTTAAGCACTTCTCCGAAAGAATACGAAACACAATCCATAAAAAGGCAGTAAAATTAATACGGCAGAAAACCCTAGCCGCTATCGAAGCCCAATTACATTCAAAGTCACCCAATAGATCGAAAAAAGATAAAGTTTAAGTTCTGCTGATTACTCTTAAGTATCAGAAATGGCCCCAAAAATCAGACAGTAGCTTAAGTGGTGAAACTGCTCTAATGTAGACTCAGAACATGAGGAAGCCATCGGCGTCCGCGCAGGGCCGACATTGTCGGGCGGATCGAGAGATAGCGCGAACAGGCCGTTCTGGTTCGGCTGAACATCGCTTCCAGAAGGTCTCATTCCTTCTAGCTCTTTTTCTGCAGGCCGACCCTGTGGCGCAGAACAGGGTCATCACTATGCAGTCGAGGCGCTCTGGCGGGCGCCGCCTGACGTGAGGCAGGGGACGCGGCAGCTGTAGACCGCCTCGGCTTCTTCGACGGCCGCGTCGATTTCGCTGAGGGTTTTGCGCTTGGACATGGAGCCGACACTCTGTTTGGGGAAACGCCCCTTCGGTGCGCTTTTGGAATGGATGGCCTTGAGGGCATCCACCAACAGACGGATCGCCAAACCCTTCCCTCATGTGCAGCGGTTAGAGCTTAAACCGCCGAATAAAGCTTGCTCGCTGCGTAAAAGTTAATTCTTTTACCCCAAAGTTAGTTCGTCCTCTTCAAAAAACCTCCATGTTTCCCCGTGCCTACTGGGATGCGCATTGAGCATGTCCCCCCTTGTAAAAAGGCAATCTGCCCGGCTTTTTTCCGCTAGCCGCGTAAGCGTGCCCTGATGCTGCCGGCGGCCACCATTCATAAGACATTGATCGAAAAAGCTATGACATTAATATCTCCTGCCCAGCGGTCAGCTATGACGCCGGGTCAACCGCCTCGTATTACCCTACTGGTCATTGCTGTCATCCTAGTAAAGCGCGTCAATGCGCGGTGCCGCAAAGGGATGTGCGCCCCCGATCAGAGACCGCTATCCTGTACCCTTCATCAACAGTGGCAGCCCGCTTCAATTCAACGGCGCAGGTTAACCTCTGCACCCGTATCTGGAAGGGTGGGGTAATCCCCCCAACAATATTGCTGTTCAAAAGTAGAATTTTCTCGTAAACATTACACGGGTGTAAAACAGCTTCCATTCTTTCCCAGTTTCAGCATGAGATTTGCCTGCTAAAGAATCTGCCTGATGCTTTAAAAAACAATAATAGAAATTCCTACTGGAAAATTTGAGCCCCCTAAAACGGAAAATATTCAGCGCTGATTGCCTTAGAGACTGGAATAAAACGCCATCAGATAGTGTGGCAGATGCATTTTTAGTTAATCGTTTTCATCGATTCCACGGCTGCATTTCTGGGCCATTCAGTTTGATAGAAAGCTCACTGCAATCAATTACAGCTATGCCTATTTAAAAAAACGGGATAAAAACCCATACCAATTTTTGCCGGGAAATTTTTTTTTACCGCTTTCATAATACGCCTGACATTTTCAACATTCGAGAGGCTTGTTATGACCAATATCCCAGTCAACTCAACCTTGGGCGACTTTTGCCCGAAAAAATCTTTTGCGCATCACCCTGATATTCCGCTCAATGAATCGGAATTGAATTAGCTGTTTAAAAAATCGCGAAGCCAATGGATTCAAGGAAGCGTTCGTCAAAGTCAATGCCCGGAAGTTTTTCGTGCATATCCTGACCTTTACCGCCTGTTTAGCCAATCGGAGAGGCGCATAGCCTTGAGTTTTTTCCGTGCCTATGAGAGACGGCTACCGATTCGGATAATCGGGCACAGTTGGCTTGGCCTCGGGCTAAAAAGACCATGACAAGGAATCAGATGACCTCGTCGACAACAATAAGTTGGAGTCCGTCAAAAATTTTTACATATATAACCACATTCAAATCCCGCTTATTCAATTGAGGAGAATTTAATAGAAAAACCAATCGCCATTTTCAAATCCACTTATATCGCTAAATCGATAAGGGAGTGTAAACGCTGAATATAAGCTACAGAAGCCGCCAGATTAACGAAAGAATGGGGAAATTACACCGGGGACTCTATTTTGCTATTACTGACTGATCTTGCGCGTAAGACACAGATGAAGAAAAAATTAATGATTTACAACAAAAAAGGTAAATAAAGAACCGAAGAGCTGTAAACACCTTATACAAATTAAGGGGCGATAATACAAGTTAAGAATACGCAGTACAAATTAAGCAAATGCGCACTAGATGGGGGTGAGCCAGAATGGTACTGAGTTTTTATAACCTAATTACTTCATTTATAAATCCTTTAAGCCTTATCTTAATTTCTGGGTTTGAATTTTAAATCGTACTGAATATTTCCTGTTTTAGAAAGCATGTTTTTGGAAGCCAATCCAGTGATTAAAAGGCCTGATAGTATTGCACATCATTATCAATGGTGGAATTGATTTCTGGAGTATATGATATTGAATTGAATTGAATTGAATTGAATTGAATTGAATTGAATTGAATTGAATTGAATTGAATTGAATTGAAAAATAATTGAATTGAAAAATAGAATAAAATTATAATGGAGGAATAGATCAATCAAGTGAAAGTATAAAAGATAAATCCAATGTCATCCTATATCCACCCCCTATACCCATAGGTATAGGGGGTGGATATAGGGATAGAATTATATATAAATAAAACCTTGGTAATAACAAATTTTTTTTAAATTATGAGTAAGATATTATGAACGATATAGAAATAGAAACTGATATTCAAAGATACTTCAAGGAAAAGACAGTAGGGGTGCATTCTGAGAAGGAGGACACCCTTGTTATGACGGAGGAGTACGATACAGCCTGGAGGATAATCTCGATCGACAGCCTAGTGCGTAAAGTCTTAAAGTCTCCGGATCTGGTTTACTTTATCAAGAAAGACAGGCTGGGCAGGCAATGGATCGACTGTGAAGATCATCTACTCTTCAATAATCTGAAGCGCTTTATCAGTGAGCCCGGCCTTCTCGGGGAGATGTATCGGACCTTTCCGATCCACCGGATAAACCCGTCTGTCGAGATCTTCGTTAAGGCAATAAAAAATCCGAACGTGCTGGAAATCCGCAAATACCTTCTCAGTCCCACTCAGGGGAGTGAGGAGGAGCTAACGCTGATTGTCAACTGCTTCAACGGGCTTCTTAATCAGATCCGAAGGGAAGCGGAGAGCCCGGAATTTATCGCCGGGTTGGAAAACTACTTGGCGCAATCGGAAAAAAACTACCACAGCTGTCTGGAGTACTTCGATTATCTTTTCAAGCTGCATGCCCGATTGGCGGTTTTACGGCTCGATTTCAGCTATGCCAAGGACTGCGAGAATCCCTACTTGACGGAAAATGAATTGTACGAGAAACATTGGCAGATCAAGAAGGATTTGGAGCGTTTGTGCAATAACATGCGCGCCAACAAGCGCTTCGAGGATATCGTGGGCCATGTCTGGAAACTGGAATTCACGAAAAATACGGGTTTCCACATCCACACGATATTTTTTGGTGATGCCTCGAAGATCAGAGAGGATGTCACGCTCGGCCGGATGATTGGCGAATACTGGCGCCAGACGATCACGCGAGGCCGGGGTCGGTATTACAACTGCAACGCCCATCCGGAGCGCTACAAAGAGCTCGGGATCGGTATTGTGAATGCGGATGACATCCTGCTGCGAAAAGGGCTTGAAAAGGCGGCCGCTTATTTATTCAAGCCGGACATGTATGCTCGAATCGAAGTGCCCAATAAGGGGCGGAGCTTTGGTCGGGGCGTCATCAAGCCCTTGTCATTACCTAAAAGAGGTCGGCCGAGAACGCGCGTACCGTCTGGTTTAACCTTGAATGTGGATGCAAATGTGAAGGAGGTGTCCTAAGTTTCCTGGAAAAAAGTTCATCGTTGGGCTACAACCGGCGGTCCTATAGCTATTTTTTGCATATATTAGGTGAGGTGATTAAGCAATAAAAATGGCCTCGGGTACTTCCGCCGAGGCCTTTTACTGATTGGCGGTGGCCGAGAGAAAAGGATAGATATTAATCCAGTCGCCTATTCTTTCCCTTCCGGCGAGCCGCCACTTTGGCTTCCCGTTTTTGATAAGCGAAAATTTATCGCCAGTTTTTCGCTGTCTTCTTCCGCGGAGCGAGGAGAATTAGCGTTTTGATCTTCCGCCTCACTGATAAAAACCTGTCGATAACGGATCGTCTTCATTCCCTACCATCTGAGACGGCGCTGCTGCCGGCTGCTGGGCGGGCGGAGATTTGACCGGAACCACCGACTAGCCGTGCCTCGGGCATTCGCCAACGTTTTTTCCAGCGTCGTGCCGCTCCTCAGAGTAATATCGATAAAATAGATCGATGCGCCCGGTCTATCCCTCAGCCGGATCTCGAGTGGATGAGGAGCGAAACCTTGGCCATCACGTGCATGGAAAGAGCGCAGGCCCGGAAACAGCTTGCGGAGGGGGGGAAGGCTGGCGTTGAGAAAACAAGAAGTCCCAGAGGTTGGTGGCTGATCATGACACTAGGTACTGATAGGGGAGGTTGGTGTCCTCGGCATCGAGTAGTAGCCTTGTACTTAGTCATTTTAATACTGTCGGGTAGAGTTTCTTCAGCTTTACCCGAGCATCCGCATTGGTAAATTGCCATTCCATCGGTTTTGCGAGAGCATTTCTGGTCGCTTGCCATACTTTAACCTCCATCGGCGTCCCTATTGGCAACCGCGATGCCAGCGGTGCCCAAGCGCTATGGGACTCACTGCCGACTATCGCCGCCATGCGGTCTGCTACACCGACTTCTGGGAAGCCTACCGGGGCATTTTACCGGAAGATCTTCATATCCCGGCCGGGAAGGAGGCCGGGCATACGAATCATATCGATCGGTTAAACGGGACGCTCAGGCAGAGAATATCCCGCTTAGTGAGGAAGACCTTGGTGTTTTCCAAAAAGCTGGACCATCACATCGGACCATCTGGTAAGAACTGGACCCCGCGGATTAGACAGTCATCTATCGATCTTAAGTGACAACCCTGCCAGTTTATGCCGCTTGTTGTTCATTAACAAAGTCAGCGTAATAGACTTCATCCGGTGTTTTTCTTTCTAGTCCCTGATGCCGCCGTTTTTCATTGTAGAAGCGAAAATACTTACCGATTTCTGATTCAGCTTGCCGAGGTGTTTCATACGCTTTCAGGTAGATTTCTTCATACTTTAAGCTGCGCCAGAGCCGTTCCACAAAGACATTATCGACCCAGCGCCCGGTACCGTCCATGCTAATCTGGATCTGATGGGCTTTAAGTTTACTGGTGAAGGCCTCGCTGGTGAATTGGCAGCCCTGATCGGTATTGAAAATCTCCGGAGTCCCGTAGTGCGCAATCGCTTCTTCCAAAGCCTCTACGCAAAAGCGGGTATCCATCGTGTTCGATAGGCGCCAGCTCAGGACCTTGCGACTATGCCAATCCATCACCGCGACCAGATAGAGAAAACCTTTGGCCATCGGTAAGTAGGTAATATCGGTTGACCACACCTGATTAGGCCGGACAATCGTCAGATCTTTCAGCAGATAAGGATAGATTTTATGGCCCTTGCCGGATAGGCTGGTCTTCTTTTTCGGATAGAGCGCAATTAAGCCCATTTGCCGCATCAAGCGCTGGACTTTCTTGCGATTGATACCCGCTACAAAACCACGATCGATCAGTTCATCGCGAATCCTGCGACTGCCTCTGAACGGCTGTGCCAGATGAATTTCATCGATGGCCTTCATCAGCCTCAGATCATCATTGGGTACCTCGACAGGCCGGTAGTAGACGCTGGATCGGTTCAACGCCAGTAAATTGCATTGCTTAGTCACAGATAGCTCCGCGTGAGGATCAATTTTTTCTTTGCGTTGTGCCCGATCTAGCGACCGAGCACTTTGGACAAAAAATCATTTTCCACCGTCAGCTGACCAATCTTGGCGTGCAATTCTTTAATTCTGTTTTCTTCATTCGCTCTGCCGGGCGAATCTTTAGCAAAGAGCTGGCAGACATTGTCTACTACTTGCTGCTTCCATTGGGTAATCTGATTCGGATGCACGTCAAATTGTTGGGCAAGCTCTGATAGCGTTTTATCCCCTTTTAATGCCGCTAACGCCACTTTGGCTTTAAACTCTGACGAGTGATTTCTTCTTTTTTTGCTCATTGTTTTTTCTCATGGGTTGAAAACACAATAGAGCAGTTTTATCACTTAAGCTACTGTCTGATTTTTCGGGTCCATTTCTGTATTTCATCCACCACTATAATACTCAAATGCATCTATGTATGGCTGATGCGCTGATCAATCAGTGCTTAGGACTACCTAATTTTTTACTGTTTTTTCATGGACGAGAATCCGCTTCCCCAAGATCGATCAAATGAATGCGAGGTTCATGTTTGGGCAAGGTCGCGCCTTCGGTACGCTGTTGGGACAGTTTGCGGGAGCTGCCTACCGGGCCGATGTCTTTGTCGAAGCCGTCGACTTCGTCCAGGAACGCGACATCGACCGAAATGCGGCGGTGGTCGTTGTTCGCTCGGTGCCTCGAAATAGAGAGGATAGCGTTTGATCTCTTGCAGAGCCCTAATTCTAACCCGTGTGCATCGGCCCAGCCATGTCTGAAACAAACGCTAACCGGCTGGTAATGGCAACTGAAAAGGGCTCAGTTTGGCTTGAGCTGACGGGGCGTTCCGTTCCATCTCCTTGAAGATTGAGCGTGAACTGACGAAGTCTTGAATCGATGTCCTTGAGGGAGCTAAATGATGGACTGATCGCCAAGTCATTCCATGCTGAGCAGCAGCCAGCGTTTAAAGCGCTGAAAAAGCTCGCTTGGGGTGTAAAAGTAAATTCTTTTTTCTAAGAGTTAGTTCGTCTGCTTGAGAAGATCCCAATTTTATTCCATGCCTACTTGGACTCGCGTTGAGAGTGCCTCTTTTTAAAAGGGCAATCCGCCCGTCTTTTTTCCGAAAGCAGCGCACACGCGGTCTCATTCTGCCGTTGGCAAATCTTTATAAAACATTGATCTAAAAATACATGACAGATATGACTCCTGCCCATCAGTCAAATATGACTCCTGATATGCAGTCTTATTATCTCCCCTCGTCGTTTCTGTCATCCCCGGTAAAGGGTTAATGGACGATATGTCAAATAGGCGCCTTGCGCTATCGAGACGAGACCGCTATCCTTTACCCTTCGCCAAAAGCGACCGTCACTCTTACTTTCGATTCCCCCGGCGAAAGGTTAATCCTTGACCCTTTAACGGTAAGGGCGAGGCCAGCTAATGGGCTACATGTTATGGAAAAAATCAGGATGGATCAGTGCATATAAAAGAGAGCTTCCTGTGTGGCATTAGGGGAGTCGCCCGGGACCGGAACGGGGCGAGAGTTTCTATAAAAGCGACGCGCTTGTCTGTTGATATACCGGAGGAGCAGTGGAGTGAGGAGGTCAATCAGAAATTCGGTCTCTGCCTGATTCCATCATTGCTATTGAGATCGCAGCAGCAACTGGGGGTGAATCCCACCCAGCTTCTACTGCTAGTGCAGCTGTGCGATTTTTCATCCGATCCCGGCCAACATCCGGCGCCCAGCAAAAAAACCTTGAGTGAACGGCTCGGTCTCAGTGAGCGGCAGATTCAAAGACATCTGAGCGATCTGGAAAAGGCGGGCTTGATCTCCCGCATTGAGTGTCATGCATCGGACGGGGGACTCGTGGCGAACGAGTATGATTTGTCTGGCCTAAGGATGGCGTTAAAAGAGCTGGTGTCATGACGCCCGTTAAATAAGGTGAAAGACCGCGGCGGGAAGGGGGCTTTTTTAGTTTTTTTCCGGTACCGGAGAAACAAAGGGCAGTCGGGGAGAGAAAGATGCTCTTGTCGAACCTCTGGCCTCTAATGGACGTGATAGATTGCTAGACGCCAAAATCTGGTCTACGGTTGTTTGCCGAGTGGGCGGTTTAAGCCTGTGCCGGGCCCTTCATTTAATGAAAAGCTTACCATGAGGCCAGCTCTACTGATTGGAGAGAACCCTCGTGCATCTGTTAGGGTAGCGATCGTAGGTAATTATTCCTGAAACCGTGCCACCCATACCAGCGGAAAAGAAGCGTTTGAGAAGAGAGCGGGAGAAAATTGGGCTTGAGCAGGGAGATATACGAAAGACCAAAGTCATAAGTTGGGTTTTAAGGTCTTCTTACGAGGGCAGCCCAGTCGATACGCCAAAGGACGAGAAGGCTTCTGTGACCAACCCACCGCGTCGCTTGTAGGAGGAGCGTTCATCGCTAGGATAGGCAAGAACAGGGCAAAAAAACAAATTGGGATATGCCTGCTTACTGACAAAGTAAGCAGGCGATCGCCGCGAGGGAGGGCGCAGAAATCGAGTCAGTACCCCTTCTCATGAATAGTTCTAGCTGATCTGGATCCTTGTTTTCCTGTTTTCTGATTCAGATGTGTTTTCCTGCTCACTCATTATGCGCCTCATGGAGAGGTGTTGGTGCCTGCTCTCTCTGCCTTCAGCCAAAAAGAGGAGACCGGAGCTCATCCCTGTGCGTGCACTTTCAGCTTGGTGGACTTCGAAACCGCCGTGGCCGATGTCGTGCCAAGCGGCTCTGTTCAGGGTGATCTGAGCGAAACCAGCGGCTGGCCGTGCCTCGGGCATTGGCCAGAGTTTTTTCCAGAGCCGTGCCGCTTCGGATAGTAATGTCGACGTAATAGATCGGCCTGCCGAGGTTCTGTCGGGTGGGTTTAGCTCTGAGCCTGAGCTCCATCTTCAGACAGGCCAGGCGCTTACCGGAAATGACCTGAAAAGAGCGCAGCTTGGAGGCCAGCGTCTGGAGGCTGTTGAAGTCCAGACTGTGGAAGGCAAAGCTGCCCAACTCCTCATTGCCGAGCGTGACGTTCAGGTAGTTGCAGGGATGGCATGGCCCTTCTGCGGCGAATGGGCAAGTCTGTGGCGAAGAGGGAGGCGGTAGAGTAGGTAAGCCATTCTCGGTCAGGTTCTTGCTGGCTTTGCCGTTGACCATGCAGACCGGTTGCCCGATGGTATGTCGGTCAAGCAACGTAGAGTCTGCGTGGCTGTCAAAATCGGCTTCACTGAGCCGCAACCGTATCGGGATACGACGCTGAGCGTCGACCGCATTGCCGCACACGCCGACGAAACTGACTGTTCTTTTCGCTAACGCTCTGCTAAAAATTCGTTCGAATAGATAATCGGGATATGGGATAGTCATCGTTGCGTATTCCTTGGGGGATAGGAAGGAAGGGTTTCTTAGGTCTTTCTGGAACCTAGCGGCTCAGTCACCGGGTATTGAAACGACGTGTTTAAGAGCGGAAGATACGAGGCGGCTAAAGCCGTCGTTCCAGAAATCAAACCATGGCAAAACTGTCTCCCCGTAGATAATAGATGCTTCAAGGAAACAGCATTAAGGAATGGCTTGTTTGAGAGGGCTGTTCAGGGAAAGCTAATGAGCTTTTCCGAATAAAACGTAAATTTGCGCCGTTATCTGTCCTCTTATATAACCGCGCCACCGAGGCCTACGGACTGATCCTCTATTCAGCCTTGTTGGCTAGCGGACAAGAACTGATCAATTAATTCCGGAGAGAGCAGTTGCTCAGGTACCGCCATGGCAAAGAGATGATATAGATATTCAAAATTTTTGAATTGCCGGGATAGCGCGGGTAACGAAAACCCGCTAAAAAGCGTCATTATGGAGATGAGTCTCCGTAAAACGCGTGACAGCATAGTGGGTCATCCCCAAAACTTCCTGAAATCCCTGCTTTTCTCCGGCTATAAATACCCGTCACAGAGGGCAAACGAGTCGAGAAACCCGGTCCAACATTGACCAGCGAAGTTCCCTTGCTTAACTTTTATCGCAGCCCTGCGGAATCAGCCAAGAGGCCGCCGGTTTGTCGTGCTTCGCGTAATCCGCCACCGGGATTTTCTCGCCGGTCACGCGTTCCAGTTCGTCAATCGATACCAGGTAGCGGTCCAGATTGCTTTTGGTCGCCTGGGCCGTGTTCGGGACAATTCAGGCGATCGCGCGTTCATCTTGGCCGGTGCCGCGAATGATCACTTTCCAAAACGCATCCGGCGTTTCGACGCCGTGCGACTGCAGGAAATAGTCATCTGCCGGATTATGACCCCAGATCACCCCGCCGAGCACCAGCAGTTCATCGATGTCGCGGTAGCACTCGACGATTTCCTCGGTCAACAGCCAGGCGCCCCGGTTCATTTGCGCCACTTGCGGCAGAATATTGGTCATATAGTTCGATTGGCGGATCGCTTCCGCTGACGCATCCAGATGGTTGGCCGGGACCTGATGGCCGCGGTCATAGCCTTGGCCATAAGCCGCCGCACTAAATTGCCGGCATTCCTGTGGCACCTTGGGGTCCAGCCGGAAACTCGCAGCCCGGGCTTCGTTGCCCGTATCATGCTGGGCGTTGTACCTGAATTTGACAGGCCCGCGCTTGGCGCAATCGAGCCAGACGGTAAAACCGGCATAATCCAGTTTCAGGATATTTCCGCCGGTCCGGGTTTCGACTCGCACCGGGGCTGTGCCGGACACCACCTCGGGCCATTGTCTCTGTACGGTCGGTGCAGTGGTGCAGGCGGCCAGTAATATGGTTAAAGAGGCACCGATCGCGCCTCGCTTCTTCATTCTCACTCCCATCTCTCTGGTGGCAAAAGGGCGCTATGATAAACGAAGCGATTCAGCAGGGCGAATGGCTCTACAGCGCTAGCCTCAAGGTTTGTGTTTTGTCATTCGGGCGAGTCGGGGAGGCGGCTAAGGACAAGCAGCGCAAAATTTAAAAGCGGTTGCGAACGGCTCTAACATGATGTATTAATCTCTTCCTCAACACTAAAAGCAACGAGGAGGCAGGGCATGGCTATTAACCCAAATGACGATCACTACCGGATATTGTCTTTGGATGGCGGCGGATCCTGGGCGCTGATCGAAGCGGCAGCGCTCGGGGATATTTACGGCTTAGAGACCCCGGGACGGGAGATCCTGAAGCACTTCCATTTGGCGATCACCAATTCGGGCGGGAGCCTCATTCTGGCCGGACTGATTCTTGACCTGTCGCCCTCGGCCATTCTTGACCTGTTGTTTAATGAGAAGGTACGTAAAGGCATTTTTGTCAAAAAATTCCTCAATGCCTACATTCTCGACATCATCTGCGAAAAACTCAGTTTTCGAAAGTACAAAACAGCCCAGAAGTACACGGGACTGGCTGCGGCGTTTAACGATCCTCGTATCGACCTCCCGTTAGCCGACATCAAAACGCAATTGGGGGTAGAGACGGACATCGTCATTACCGCCTTCGATTATGACCGTGAGCGCGCCAAATTTTTTCGCTCGAGAAGCGACTCGAAAACAGGCCCTTCTGCCAAAGAAGTGACCCTCAGGCAGGCGATCCATGCCTCGTCCACCGCCCCGGTGAAGTTTTTTGACGATCCGGCTGACGTGAAAGACGGCGAGCTGCGGCGATTTTGGGATGGCGGAGTCGGGGGCTTCAATAATCCAGTGATGGCCGGCGTCATCGAAACGCTCTCCAATTATCCTGAAAGACGGGATGATATTCGGGTCCTCAGCCTCGGGACCGGCAATAATTTCCTGCCTCTCGCCCAACCGGGCACGCCTAAAAATACCTTATTCAAACCGATCCGTAACCCAGGATTTTTTGAAGATGTAACGCTCGCTGCGCAGGCGGTGGTTTCCGATCCGCCGGATGCTGCCTCCTTCAATGCCCATGTGGTACTTGATGGTAGACTGCCGCCACCTCCACCGGAGCCGGCGGATCATCCGTCCAGGTATGTGCACAATCTGGTGCGCATGAACCCCCTGGTGCAGCCCCGCACTGAATGACGAGGTAGCGTGGGATTTTCCTCTGGGCCTCTCTCCGGACGATTTTATGCGCTTGACCGAGCTGCAACTGGATGCCGTAGAGCAAGCCGATGTGGATGCGATTAGACGCTTTGCAAAGGCCTGGCTGGAAGACCTGATCACCAACCAAGCCATTCGCGCTAACGGTAGCTCACTCAGGCACGAAATCGGCCATCAGCATTATAGCAAGGCGTTAAACCACTGGCGCGATTTCGATTCGGAAGCCTTAGCCGGAGAGGCTTGGGCCAGCAACCATCAGGCGGTACTGGATAAACTCCAGCCCTAGCTTTTGTGCTCCTGAGGGGAGGGAGTGGCGATATCTCACGGCCTGTGACGTCTATTATTAGCTACACGGCTTCCACACACGCCGCCGACTCATGGCGCGGATTATTGACTGTCGTGCTCCTTCCAGGCCGTCATCTCTTCGTCGGGGTACGGCTCCAGCAGTTCCTGCAGAAAGTGAACATCATGGGGGGCCATTTTCAGCCAGGCCTCCCAATCCTCCGGCGCCAGAATTACCGGCATCCGGTCATGAATCGGCCGCATCAATTCATTTGCCGAGGTCACGATAATCGAGCAGCTCTCGATCGCCTCGCCTTCGGGGCTGCGCCAGATTTCCCAGAGCCCCGCCAAGGCCATCGGCTGACGGTCGCGTAAGGCGATAAACCAGGGCTGCTTCACTTTGGAGCCGGGCAGGGCTTGCCACTCATAAAAACCATCCGCGGGAATCAGGCAGCGTCGATGCTTAAAGGCACTCCGGAACGCGGGTTTATCCGCGACGGTTTCGGCACGGGCGTTGATTATGTGATAACCGATAGCCCTATCCTTGACCCAGGAGGGAATCAGTCCTCAATGCGCCAGCGCAAAACGCCGTTCACCGTCCTCGTCGCGTACGATCGGGATCAACCTGGGTGGGCGCGACATTGTAGCGTGGACGCAGCTCCGGCAAGGCTTCGGCTTCAAAGCGCCGGGCAAGCGTCACAGCATCACTGTAAAGGGCAAATCGACCACACATAGCATTAAAGAAGTCAGGGAGCGGATACCGTATCAGTGCCTAAAAGACTTCAACAATATCACTGTAGACGCTTGGCAGCGGAAATAAATCCGCCTACAATGGAGAACAGAAAGAGAACAATAATTGAGAAGGTTTTAGCCTTTCTGAAGACATGAGGTCGCGCCATGCCCGCCATCACTGCCCCGCTGTTATTCCCATCACCATGCCCTAAGACGCTGGCGTTGCCGCTGTTTACCGGCAAGGTGGCGGCCGGCTTTCCGTCGCCGGCCGACGATTATGTCGAGAAAACCCTGGACCTGAACGAGCTGCTCGTGAAGAAGCCGGCCGCGACCTTTTTTGCCCGAGCACAGGGTGAATCGATGCTTGGCGCGGGTATTCACCCAAACGACATCCTGGTCGTGGATCGCTCGCTCGAGCCGGTGCCCGGCAAGATCGTCGTCTGCGCCTTGAACGGGGAGCTGGTCGTGAAGCGCTTGACACGTATGGAAGACCAATGGATCCTGGCGTCAGAGAATCCGTTTTACCCCGACATTCGCCTGAACGAAGCGCTGGACATGGTGATCTGGGGTGTTGTGACCCATGTGATCCATCCCGTCTAATGCCGCCTCTGATCGCCCTCGTAGATGGCAACAATTTCTACGTTTCGTGTGAGCGGGTATTCCGTCCCGACCTGATTGGCAAACCGGTTGCCGTATTGAGCAACAATGACGGCTGCATCGTCGCCCGCAGCCAGGATTATGTGGAATTGCCCAGAAAGTGGCTAAATGAGCTTTGAGTCAGGACAACTCATACATGATTAGCATGTAGGTTTCTTACAACCGATTTTGGATCGGCTTGTACTAACTTTAACAAAACCTTAGCAGGCCCCGTAGGA
>JBPFEG010000056.1:0-139683 GCA_051061015.1 Methylomicrobium sp. | reverse complement strand
ACCGACCAGATTCTGCTGGGTCTTGACGCGGTCATCCAGTTTTGACGAAATCCTGCATGTGATCACGATAACCAAGATCAGAAAGAATATGATGAAAAAGAGAGGGGTGTTTGCCGTATTACTGATGACCTTTGCCCTGTCTGAACGATGAAAAGAAGGATTGCTGCAAAAATGGCGAAGTAGGAAATGTCGATCATAGGTTTTCAATTTAGTTGTAAAACGGAGTGGTTTTCTCTCTTTCATGGCTGCATCTTCTCAAAGTTTGGAGCCTCCATCAAACCCGGGGCGGTTCAGTTTTGCTGATAGCGTAACAGCATTACTCGCTGATTCGACTATAGTGTCTGGTGGATCCTTTACCTTTGTGGAAGCATGCATCAGACCTAACTTGAACCGGAGAAGTTATGCGCAAATTCATTATTCGATTATCTGCCGCAACGGTCTTGACCGCCTCGTGCGCGCCGATATTCGGCGAGCAAATTTACAAATGCAAAAACTCGGAAGGGCGTTTGATGTATCAAAAAGCGCCTTGCGCCGCGAATGTCGAAACCCTCTCTTCCTGGTCGCAGACGTATAAGACTCCGTTGCCAACAACTAGCGAAAAAAAATCTGCACCCGTACCGCTGGCTTTGAAACAGCATGGGAGCGGACATTATTTTGTCGATGGAGCGATTAACGGCAAGCCGCTCGTTTTTGTGATCGATACCGGGGCTTCGATGGTGTCATTGCCCAGCAACGCGGCGTCGGCCGCCGGGATCACCTGTGAAAAAACGGCATTGATGGAAACGGCGAACGGCAGGACAGAAGCCTGCACCGCCGTAATTCCGGAACTCAAGTTCGGGCATTTCGTAATCAAGGATGCGCAGAGCATGATTGTGCCGAATCTTAGCCAGCCTCTGCTCGGGATGAACATTCTCCAGCATTTCAAAATCGCGCAGGATAACGGCGAGATGCGTATTTCCGCGCCGGCCGGTAGCCCGGAATGACCGGGCCTTTTACAATCAGCTTATTGTTTAATGCAGCTTTGCCAGCCATGCCGGATCAATCCGGCAGCCGCCGACTTCGGGCCGGTCGGCGATATCCTGTTCGAAATCCCGGTAGGTCGGCATTTGAAAGGCGACCCGTTTGATTTTGCCTTCTGCGAATTCAAACTCCAGGGCGCCGCCTTTGGCTCTCGGGCTGCCTTCTCCGGTAGTGAATAGCAGAATCCCGATACCCTTGCCTTGCTGTCCGGGAGCGGGGCGCGCGCAGCTCAGTTCGGCAATTTTCAGTCCCTGGAATACCTGGGTTAGTTGCGCGGCGCTGACTTGAATCCCCTCGCCCGGAATCGGCGAAATAGACGGAGCGACCGGGGCCGGCAGCGAGAGAGAGGACGGAGGCAGCGCGGCATCGGCTGGCGCCGGCGCGGTCGGGGAGGAAGTCCCCTGCGGATTCAGCAGCTTTTCCAGGCCGAAATCGCCCAGATGGTTCTGCAGTAAGACCTTGCCGTTGACTCCGTCAGCAGTCATCAAAAGCGGATACAGTTGCCGTTCCATTTCGGTGGGCGAGGTATTTCTAAGCACCGCCAGCAATTGCCGTTCGATCGATTGCAGCGGCGAAAACAGCTGTTCCTGCTGGCGGCTTGTAGCGCCTAGCTGATCCCAATCGGCGGGCGTATTGACCGCCAGCCCCATCGCTCTCATCGCCGAATAATCATCTTCTGTAAGACAGGCGCCAAAGTTCTTTTCACGGTACTCGGCGATCATTTTCGGGCGGATTCCATTGACTGCCGCGTTACGCCGGTCGATATTGTAATTTTTCCAGTCGCCGCTGTTGGCGAGGAAATAATACAGCAACGCATTGCGGTCGAACTTGTTGAAACCGAGCGCCTTCACGGTCAGCTTCAATCTGCGGCAGTTCGTTTCGACATCCGCGTAATTTTTCCAGTCCGGCTTTAAATTGGGTTTGTCGAGGTAGGGCGATTGTTCGATCACTTGCGCCAGATTGATGTCGCCTCCTGCCGATTTTATCGGCGAATGGCTCAGTTCTCCGAAAGACAGATCGCGGGCGTCGGGTACGCCGTTAGGGCCGGTACGCAGGAGCAGCGTTGGCGCGATTTCGGGATAAACCTTCAACTCGCCCAACGGCTTGGTTTCGGTACTAAGCGGGTTGAGGCCGCCTTCGTCGACTTCAAATATCTTGAAGACAGACTGGTTCAGTTTGCCTGTTTTGCCATTGTAAGCGGTCAGCGCCGGCAACGAATGGGATTCGGAGCTCTGCTTTGCCGAAGACTGATTTTGTGCGGGAGCCGCTTGTTGATTGCTCTGTAGCCATTGCCCGGCCAACTGTCCCATGACCGCGACGCCAAGACCTGCGCCGGTCAAAGCCAGCATGCCGCTGGCCGCATTCACATCGCCGACCAGGCTGGAAACATCCAGGTCGCTGTTCGCGTTGGTATAAAAGTCATAATCGATCTGCGTTTCCGTGCCGTTATCGAGCCGCAGCCATGGTGTCAGATAGAGCTTTTTCGCGTCAAATTTGAAATTGCATTTGCCGGTCGTGGCCTGATACAGAAAGCCGGAGGCTTCGCCTTTGAATTTGACGATATCATTGCGCACCCGGTAAACCAGCGCGGCAGACAGGTCGCCTTTCTGATAAGGGGCTAAATCGGAGCAGCCGCCTTTCAGGAAATTGTCGCCTTGCGCTGTGAACTCGGAAACCAGCCGGACGTAATAATCGTCGCCATCGATCGCCTGAAAGCCGGCTAACGGCTGGAAGGTTTGAGAGGTTATTTCGGGGCGGTCTATCGCGATTTGACGGGTTTCCGCACAGGCTGTCAGCAAGGCGGCGGTAGTAATGATAAATAACGGTCTGAATGAACAGTATTGAAAAGGCATGATGTAATTTTGGATGCGCCGTTTGCACGGCGGATAGTGAAACGATAGGAAGCTGCGGATTTTATCATCTTTCGCTTTTGCGGTTAAAGCCGATTTGCAGTCTCTGCCGGTTTCGCGAGCAAAACGGCCGCCGATTGGTAAATCCCCGCCAGGACTATTAAAATACTTGGTTTGTTAAGTTTCGCTCTAATCACGGTAATGCAATTTTTTAAAACCCAGGAAGACGACCCGGGCAAGAGTCGCGGCGAATCGGCGCGTTTACCCCGAGATGGCGGAATGGGTGAAGAAAATTCGCAGAGGCAACTGGCCGGCGTATTTTTAGCGGTTTTACTGCTGCATGGGGCGCTGATTGCCTACCTGCAGCAATCACACGAACCGGAAACCCCGGCAGAACCCTTGGTGATGGAGGTGGCGCTGCTTGCCGCCCCGGCGCCGCCACAGGCAAAACCGGCTCCGCCTGCGCCGCCGGTCGCCAAGCCCACTCCCAAGCCTGCGCCGGCGGAGCCGAAAAAAGCGCCGGTGATACCGAAGAAGGCGCCAGTTGCACGCAAGCCGGTAATTAAACCAGCGCCACCGACTGAGCCTGCGCTAAAACCTGAGGCGGCGGAGGCGCCCGCGCCGATCTCCAGGCCGGTCCCGCCGGTTGCAGCGCCGCCAAGGCCCACGGTTTCGGCGGCCGTGCCGTCTCCGCCGAAGACCGAAACCTTTACCGAGGCGAACTATCGTGCCAACTATAAATCCAATCCGAAACCCGAATATCCGCGTATGGCGAAAAGCCGCGGCTGGCAGGGCAAAGTGCTGCTGCGCGTTCAGGTGACCGCCGACGGCCATAGCGCCGGTGTTCAGGTGCAGCAAAGCAGCGGCCATGACCTTCTCGACGAAGCCGCGGTCGAGGCTGTCAAAAGCTGGACCTTCATTCCGGCCAAACGCGGCGAAACGCCGGTCGCCAGCACGGTCACCGTGCCCATCCAATTCAAATTGAACGAATAACTCTTTGGAGAAGTGAATGCCCCTGCAAATTCCACCGTCATTGATTATCGATGGAACTCTGTATATCTTGCTGATTTTTTCGGTGCTGACCTGGACGATCATCGTGTTCAAGGCCTGGCAGTTCAGCCAGAACAGCCGCAACAACGACCGTTACCTGCAGGCCTTCTGGGAAGCGCCGAATCTGGAGGCAGCCGAAATTCTGCCGTCCAGCCTGGTGCGCGGACCGAAGGCGAAGATTGCGCAGCGCGGCTTCGCCTGGCTGGCGGACCTGAAACAGACCGGCGGCATGGCGCTGAAGTACCGCGGCGAGCCGGAAGCGTTGCTCGAACAGGCCTTGCGCATCCAGACCCAGCATGAGTTGCGCACGATGGAAAACGGCCTGACTATGCTCGCCAGCATCGGTAGCACCGCCCCTTTCGTCGGCTTGTTCGGCACCGTGCTCGGGATCATGAGCGCACTGCAGGACATCAGCAAGAGCGGCTCTGCGAGCCTCGACGTGGTCGCCGGCCCGATCGGCGATGCGCTGATCGCGACGGCGATCGGCATCGCGGTCGCGGTGCCGGCGGTGCTGGCCTACAACTATTTTTTGAAACGCGCCAAGCAACACCGGCTCGGCCTCGAAAACTTCGCCGACGGCTTTTTGCATATCGCGTTCAATTCGGACGCGCACGCGAGGAAATAACATGGCTTTTAAAGCGCAATCGGACGACCCGGACGCGGTCAGTGAAATCAACGTCACGCCGCTGGTCGACGTGATGCTGGTGCTGGTGATCATTTTGTTGGTCACCGCGCCTTTGTTGACCCAGTCGGTCAAGGTGAACCTGCCGAAGACCGCACAGACCACTGCGGATGTGAAAGAGCAGCCGTTGCAGTTGGGTATCGATGCGCAGGGCGCGATTACCTTGAACAAAAAACCGCTCGCGGATACGGGGGGGCTCGAAGCGGCGCTGAAAACCGAACTGACTCGCGATCCTGACATTGCGGTTCATCTCTACGCGGACCAGGCAGTCCCCTACGGGAAGGTGGCCGAAGTAATGGCTGCGGTACAGCATGCAGGGATTGCGAAGATGGGTTTTGTGACGGTAGAAAAGTAAGCGTACCGGATCCGGCGCTCCGGCGGATATGGATAGCGCGGGTTTGCGATGGATAGAATATAATCCGAGAAATTGCTAGGTTAAATATCATGATCAAACTCAAAAGTATCCTTTTTAGTCTTCTTCTGCCGATTGCCTCTTTCAGTACGGCGGACGATAAACTCCCGATCCGCATCGGCGTGCAGGCCACCGGCACATCCGGCTGGGAACTGTCGGTCCTGGACCGGGATCCAGCAAAGCCAACGCAACGTTTTGCAGTGCAGACCCAGCAACTCGCGAACGCCGAAGCCGGCAAGATTGCGCTGCAATCCGGTGCAGTCGATGTGATCGTTTCCGATTGGATTTGGGTGTCCAGAATGCGAGCGGCGGGAGCCGACTTTACGTTTTATCCCTATTCAACCACTTCGGGGGCGCTGATTGTCGCTGAAAACAGTCCGATCAAATCGCTGGCCGATCTGAAGGGCAAACGCCTCGGTATCGCCGGCGGCGAGTTCGACAAAAACTGGCTGCTGTTGAAAGCGCTTGCTAAAAAGCAGCAAATCGATCTGGATGCGAGCGTCGAAAAAGTCTTTGGCGCGCCGCCGCTGATCGACGAGCAATTGAAGTTGGGCCGTATCGACGCCGCACTGAACTACTGGCATTTTGCGGCGCGCCTGGAGGCGTTGGGCTACCGGCAAGTCATCGACGGCAAAGGCATTCTGCAGGGGCTCGGCATCACGGAGCCGGTCGCGAACCTCGGCTATGTATTTAAACAGAGCTGGGCTTTGGCCCATAAACAGGCTGTGAACGATTTTTTGCAGACCGCAGAAAATGCCAAAAAACAGCTGTGTTCGAAGGATGAAGCCTGGAACAGCGTCATTCCATTGCTTAAAACAAACGATCAAGCTACTCAGGACAAGCTTAGGCAGCGTTATTGCGATGGTATCGTAATATCCGGCGGTAAAACCGAGCAACAGGCCGCCGAGCGCATTTATCAGCTGCTTCGCGAGTTGAGCGGCAAGCAGTTGACCGGCGATCCCGCTTCTCTACAGCCCGGTACCTTTTGGGGCCTCGATTAATTCCTGCAGATCTTGAGCAAGTTGCAGAAATTTTTGCCGGCTCTGTCGCTGGCGGTTTTCGTTGCGGCCTGGCAGATGGTTGCGCTCGCCCTGGACAGTTCGCTTTTGCCTTCGCCGATGAGGGTGTTGGGCGTCTTCTGGCTGGAACTGCTGTCCGGGCAGCTGACTTATCATTTGGGCGCTACCCTGATCCGCCTGATTGTCAGTTTTACGGTGGCGATGTTGCTGGGCTCGGCGATCGGGCTCGCGCTCGGGCGCAATAAAAAGCTGGACGCGTTTTTCGACAACTGGCTAGTGATCTTTCTGAACATTCCGGCGCTGGTCACGATCATCCTTTGCTATGTCTGGTTCGGGCTGACCGAAACCTCCGCGCTACTCGCGGTCGTGATCAACAAGCTGCCGAACGTGATTGTGACGATTCGCGAAGGCGCCCGCACGCTCGATCAGGATTTGCTGGACATGGCGCGCAGCTACCGCCTGAATCGGTTCACTACGCTCAGGCACGTGATCTGGCCGCAACTGCACCCGTTCCTGATGAGCGCGACCCGCTCCGGCCTGGCCTTGATCTGGAAAATCATCCTGATCGTCGAGCTTCTGGGCCGCAACAACGGGGTCGGCTTTCAACTGCATCTGTATTTTCAATTGTTCGATGTGGCCAGTATCCTGGCTTATTCGATCGCATTCGTGATCGTGATTCAGGGGATTGAGCAGATGATTCTGAAACCGCTGGATAAGAAATCGCAAAGGTGGCGCCGGTGACCGATATTCAGATCGACATCCTGCAAAAAGTTTTCCCTGCCGTAGGGCAGGCTGCACCGCATGCGGCGATCAAGGATTTCCGTCTGGACCTGCATGCCGGCGAATTTGTCTGCCTGGTGGGGCCCTCCGGGTGTGGCAAAACCACGCTGCTGAATATTGTCGCCGCTCTCGATCAGGATTACGAGGGTGAGATCCGGATCGACCGGCACCAGGCGCAGCCGAAGATCGGCTATATCTTTCAAAACCCGCGCTTGTTGCCCTGGCGTACGGTCAGAGAGAACATCGAGCTGGTGCTGCAGGGCAGGGATGCCGGCGAGACGGTCGATTTTTTGCTTGAGGCAATGCAATTGACCCGTTTCCAGCATGTCTATCCCGAACGCCTGTCGCTCGGCATGAGTCGAAGGGTCGCGATTATCCGGGCGTTCGCGATCGATCCCGAACTCCTGCTGATGGACGAGCCGTTCGTATCGCTCGATCCTCCGACCGCGCGGCAGGTCCGGGAGTTGTTGCTGGAACTTTGGCGGAAGCGCCCGCATACCGTTTTGTTCGTGACGCATGACCTGCGCGAAGCGATTGCGCTGGCGGACCGGTTGATCTTTCTGTCATCTTCGCCGATGTCGATTGTGGGCGATATTCGCGTGCCGATAGCGCGGCATTTACGGCAGGATGAAAACGAAATCGAAGCGTTTCGACGGCAGCTGCTGGACGGCGCGCCCCACATAAAGCAGCTTCTGTAGCGTTTCGGGGGCGGGTTCCGATAAGCCAAATCGGGGTTGCCAATTGCTTCGATTTGCCCGATACTAGCGATTATCTGGCTTTGAAACCAACAGGGTTAGCCCTATATATCATCGGAGACACATTATCATGAAAAAAACACTCATTCTGGGACTTCTGGCTGCAGGGGCCGCGTTTAGCTCATTTGCTGCGTCAGCAGCCAGTGACGACCAATATCCGGCCGCGAATTTCCAGCCGAAAGTCGTTTTTATCGACCAGGAAGCGGCAGCTGCAACGTCTACCAGCAGTGCTTCTGATTCAGCCAAATGCCCCCAACAAGCGGCTGCTGCAAAACAAACCGAATTCGATCCAAAATACCCGGCGGCCAGCTTCGAGCCTAAAGTGCTGTACCCTAACTAACTCGTATGGGTTGGGTTACGGCTGGTGCTCGGCAATTGCTCCATGCATTGCTCTAGCTCCTGCTTCCATGCAGTCGTAACCCAATCTACATCACTACATCTCCCTTAGCCTCTTTCGCCGAATCCCGATATGAATCAGGTCTGATTCGCTTTTAATTCGTGCAGCTGCACGTTGATGATCTTCAGTGTCGCCATCACGCCGGCGAAGACCTGATTCGCATGCACGCCTCGCGTCTTGCGCAGCTCCGTTCCGCAATCCCAGGTAATCACACATTCGGTCAAGGCATCGGTATGGCCGCCTTTCGGTATCCTGACTTCATAGTCCGCCAGCGCGGGCAGGGCATAGTCGTGCAGCTTCAGCACCTTGCCTATCGCGTCGATAAAGGCCGCGAAACCGCCATTGCCGGAGCCGGAGGCATAATGCTTCTCACCGTTCACTTCGACCCGGATGCTTGCAGTCGATTCCAGATGCAAGCCGCTGGTGATCGAGCAATTGAGCAGCCGGATATGCTCGTAACTCTTGCTTTCGAGCACGTCCGCGATGATGAACGGCAGGTCGTCGGTGGTGATCGTCTGCTTCGAATCGCCGAGCTGGACGATACGGGCCAGCACTTTTTTCTGATTCTCTTCGGACAGGTCGACTTCCAGAAGCTCCAGATTCTTTTTCAGCGACGCCTTGCCGCTCATTTTGCCTAATGCGTAACTGCGCGTGCGCGAGAAGCGCTCCGGGCTCAGACGGGTCTTGTACAGCCCGCCCTTTTGGTCGCCGTCCGCATGAATGCCGGCGGTCTGTGTAAATACGTCGGTTCCGACGATCGGCGCGTTCGCGGCGACCCGCTTGCCGGAAAAATTCTCGACCATCTGGCTGATCCGGACGATATGGGTTTCGTCGATCGACAACTGCATCCCCATCTTGTCGCGCAGCGCGACCGCGACTTCCGCGAGCGAAGCATTGCCGGCCCGTTCGCCAAGGCAGTTGACCGTGCAATGCACCGAACAGACCCCGGCGCGTACCGCCGTCATCACATTCGCGGTCGCGAGGCCGTAATCGTTGTGGGGATGAAAATCGAATTGCAATGAGGGATAGCGGCGGCACATGTCGCCGATGTTTGCCAGCACCTCTTCCGGCGCCATCACGCCGAGCGTGTCCGGCAACATGAAATGAGTGATTCCGGCATCCTTCAGGTTGTTCATCAGGCCGAATACATAATCCGGGCTGTTCTGGTAGCCGTTCGACCAGTCCTCAAGATAGACGTTGACCTTCAATCCTTTCTTCAATGCGTAGTCGATCGTCTGCAGAATATCCTGCGTATGCTGTTCGAGCGTTTTGCCCAGCTGCTCGCGGCAGTGCTTTTCGCTGCCCTTGGTCAACAGATTGATCACGTTGCCGCCGGTTTCGAGAATCCAGTCCACGCTGCGCGTATGGTCGACAAATCCCAGTACCTCGACGCGGCCGGCAAAGCCTTCCTGGCGAGCCCATTCGTTGATACTAGTCACCGCCTCTTTCTCACCTTGCGAAACCCGAGCCGAAGCGACCTCGATCCGGTCCACGCGCAACCACTGCAAAAGCGCCTTGGCAATGTTGACTTTTTCCGCCGGTGTGAACGAAACGCCCTGCGTCTGCTCGCCGTCGCGCAAGGTCGTGTCCATCAGCTGGATATATCGGGATTCTGTAGCCATAATCAAGGTCTTAACGTCGGGGCGCGGTCAGAGAGAAGTCGCGCATATCAGATAGATAGAAAACCTTTTATTGTACACCGATATTTATAAAACTTTAGCCCCTAAATTATGGGGTTTTTCAGGAAAATCGCCAAGCCTCTTGCAGCGTTCAGCTCAGAGACAGTCCGATTAGGATTGTAATGACCATTGTGCCGCCCACTCTTAATCCCATCCCGTGCCCGCCTATCACCCATGACATCAGGCTCTTGAAGCCGGAGTTGACCGCTACCGCAATGAAAACCGCATGCGCGGCTACCCTGATGTCCAGGCCTTGTTTGCTCATTTGCGCCATCGACAGGATAATCGCATCGACATCGGCCATCCCGGATATACCGGCAAGCACATAAGCTCCCGTATCGCCGAACTGGATTTGCAGGATCTTCGATAGCAGCATGATTACACCCAAAAAGGCGCCGAACTTCAACGCCATGCCCAGCTGGAAGGGATTTTGGAGTGGCATGTCGTCCGAGTCCTCCTGTTTTGTTTGGGTTTTCAGCCAAAACAGCAGTGCCGATAGATAGGTAAACCCGCTCATCGCCGCCATCGAAAACAGAATCTGCTGGAATAAGGCAAAATTCATGATCGATGTCAGCAGTAAGGTGCGAGCGAACATGGTCGCCCCTGCAGTTAAAATGCCCGCCGCCAACGCATTGTTCAATGCCTGATCCTTTTTCGCGACCCGCGCTAGATTGAGGGTGACCGCAGTCGACGAGACTAGCCCGCCGAAGGCTCCAGTTACTATCGGTCCGTGCCGATTGCCCGCAATCCGTATCGCAAAATAGCCCAGATACGAAACGCCAGCGATCAATACGACCATCCACCAGAGATGATACGGGTTGAATACTTCCCAGGGACCATAACCCTGATCGGGCAAAATGGGCAGCATCACGACCGAAATCAGCAGCAACTTCAATGTCGCCTCGAGTTCCTGCTGATCGAGTTTGCTGACCCAGCTGTGCAGCAGCGGCTTGAAACCGAGCAGCAATGTCGTGACTACTGCGGACGAGGCTGCCAGCGCGACATGGCCGAACACAACCAGAGCCCCCAGGATGAAGGTGAGCAAGGATGCGATCATGCTGGTTATCCCGATATCGTCAGATTTTTCCTGGCTTTTGTGGTAAGCGGCGAGCAAGATCAACGCCAGCGCGATAAAAACAAAGCCGATCGGCAGAGGACCTGCCTCTTTGGCAAGCAGACCGCTCAGGCCGCCCAGAAGGCTGATCAGCCCATAAGTGCGCAGTCCTGCAACACGCATGCCTTCCCTGCGCTCGCGTTCACGCCAGCCGCGTTCCAGTCCAATCAGCAAGCCAAGCGCCAGCGCGATGCCCAGCAACTTGAAATTTTCCACCTCTGTCATGCTGCTTCCTTTGTTCAGAAATCAGTTGAAATGAAGGCAAATGCAACGGCTTTCTCCCCATAAGGCCCATGATACCTTAAAGACAGTCCAGGCAAATATCCACAGAACCTGTGGATAAAGTTGTTAATTGCGCGTTTATAAATAATGCAAGCGCTTGCGTTGCTTGAGTAAGCCTTAAAATGGCCAAAAAATGATCAGGCAGGGTAAAGTGTCCGCGTTAACGGCGGGTCTTCAGTGCAGCAGTCACCCTATTCACGGCAAGAGGTATCAGAATGAAAATCGTCTTCAGGAACACGGCTACAGCTGCAACACTGACCCTTAGCTTGGTTGCGCTCACGCCGCTTTGCGGGTTGTTTTTCGCCTGCGGCTGCACTTGGCCGTGGTCCGGTTTTTTCTTCGACTGTAATTATTTCGATCTTATGACCGAACATCGCTGCCCCTGGTGCGCCTCGCGGCTTGCCGGAGGGCTATCGGCCGGACTTTCGGTTATTTTCGGTGTAGTCGCCTCCCTGGCGCGCTTCGCCACGCCGATTCACTGCAATCGGGGGAATGTGTTTACTCGAATCGGTACAGGAATGCTGGCCTTTCTCTGTGCCGCGAGTCTGTCCGGCTGGCTTGCGGCTCATAGCCAGCATTATCCGCTCGGCCCGATGGGCTCTGCGCATGCAAATGTGAAGGCGGATCAGCGATTCAATGCCGATAGGTTCCAATCAATTCGGCCTGCCCAATGACATGCCCGGCCATAGCCTTTTCGAGCTGGTTTTTATCAGGCTTATCAAGGTCGGGCAATGTCGTATCCAGGGCATAAAGCTTGAAGAAATACCGATGTCTTCCGATCGGCGGGCAGGGGCCGCCATAATCAACCCGTTTCCAGTCATTCAGGCCTTGCAAAGTGCCGGCCGGCAGCTTGTTCGCCCCGGCGGGCAAGCCCGTCGACGATGCCGGAATATTGTAAAGCACCCAGTGCACCCAAACGAGTTTGGGCGCCGCCGGGTCAGGTGCGTCCGGATCATCGACGATCAAAGCCAGGCTTTGCGTGCCTGCCGGCAGGTTGGACCAGCTCAACGCCGGGGCCGCATCATCGCCATCACAAGTGCAGCGTTTCGGAATTTCGCCCATGTGAGCGAAGTCCGAAGACTCGAGTTTCAGATTCATGGTTTTATTATCCTCGGCAAAAGACACCTCAGTGAAAACGCAAAAAATCAACATCATCATGCGCACGTAAAACAATCGGCAACACCACTTCATAGCTTCTCCTCTAAAACGCCAATTCCCGGTCATTATTAATTTTTGAAAGGGAACGTTATTATGACTCGCAAGCGTGCGCAGATGCTACTATTTGATGATCGGGAAATTAATAAATTCCGGTTGGGTGTAAAATGCCCGTGCTGTTCCGCAATTCTAAAGAGAGACTTATAAATCAATATATTAATATTATGAATGCGCGAATTCATCCTGACCGGCTACCCTGCTTAAGGAAAATAATTTGCTCAAAACAGAAAAAATATTTGACGACACCCGGCTACATCGTTATCATAGGCAGCTCTTCAAGGGTGGCTGAGAAAGTCACAAGCCAGATAAGGAAGACACACGGGGTATAGCGCAGCCTGGTAGCGCGCCTGCTTTGGGAGCAGGATGTCGGGGGTTCAAATCCCTCTACCCCGACCATTAGCGCTTGTAGCTCAGCCGGATAGAGCATCGGCCTTCTAAGCCGAGGGTCGCAGGTTCGAGTCCTGCCAAGCGCGCCATTTCTTGATACATTTGCTTTTCTATAATGGTGAGCGTAGCTCAGTTGGTAGAGTACAGGATTGTGATTCCTGTTGTCGCGGGTTCGAGCCCCGTCGTTCACCCCAATAGACTCAAAGCTCCCTGCAGCCTTGGTCTCTCTTAAGTTTACTTAGTCTTTGGAAATTGCGCATTTTAGCTGGCGTACATTCCGTAACTGTTATTTCTCTTTTCCCCTTATTCTCTTGTTTGCTCGCATGAGTGTGGCAAGTAACAATATTCCGCTATTCCCAGCCGAGCGCAACTTTTGGGTGCGAAAAATCACTTGAAAAAGATATCCTGATTTTTATATTTACAGAGAATCGATCGTTCAGCGCATCTCAAATCAACTTATTTCCTATTTTTCATTGTACCGAACATAGGAAAAGGGAGGTCTTTGTAGGTGGCATGGCGAAGTTTAATTCCGCATTGGCCCTGAATCTGCCCCGTCTGTATGAGAAAATGAACGAATCGATGATCGATTCCAAGCAGAATCCGGGGGAAAGGCCGAACCGAATCGGCCGGCCGTTTTGTCGGCAAGATGCTTTTTGATTTGCTTTAATCTCGAAATGAGTTGAGGGCAACATTCGCAAAAAACCACGTTGTTGCCCTCGTGGAGGTTGAGACTAAATTTAAAAGAAGGAAGCTGTCATTTATACGCCAGAGACCTAGGCTCCTCGTGTATAAACAGGGCGAAAGCCTTACATTTTGAAAGTGTCGATTCGCCGTTCTACTTCCCGCTCTGCTTCGTCTTTAGCCATTCCATAGCGTTCCTGGATTATCCCCACCAGTTTGTCGCGTTCGCCGTTTATTTGATCCAATTCATCATCGGTCAGTCGGCCCCATGCAGATTTGACGCTGCCTTTTACCTGTTTCCAGTTGCCTTGTACTTGATCCCAGTTCATAGCATACCTCCTCACAGTGTGAGTAAAAGTTAATTTGAAATAAATACACAAAGCTTTTATTCAATGCCTTCTTGCAGCAAGCTGGTCCGAACACTGATCTCAGTATCGTGGAAGACAATCAATATCTCTATGTATTTATTATCGATTTGACCCGATTTTGGATGAAAGTTCACTCCATTTATCCAGCTTACTTATCACTATCAGTATTTCTTACGACGAGGAAATGGCGGCATTCACGGCCGCTAGCAGAACCATCACAGACGAAAATCCGTTATTTATCCCAAGTTGGAACCATGAGGGATCAAGGCCTTTCCCTTTAGCAGAATCCGATACGCGTCAGATGCCATTTGCTTATATAGAAGACCTGTCTACGAGTGAATTTATGGAAAAGACATTGTCCAAAAATTAAGTGAATGAATTTTTTCTGCCGCAGAAATTGCGCAGGGTGAGGGTGTTCAATGGGTGCTTATTCAGCAAGGATGCCGGGGAGGCGGCGGAGCTCGGACCGGCCGGTTTTGCTGCCACCGTATCACGTCTCTAGGTCGTACCCGTGTCAATCGCGTTGGTAAGTAGAATAACCGAGGTGTGCTTGAGTCGCGATCGAGAGCCTAATATTGCCGGAGGAGAAAGGGAAAAAACTAATTTACGCGGTCTTTAGGTAAGAATTGCCCGAGATTCGTAAGGGGGACGGGCATCCGAGAAGGGAAACTCAGTTTTTCTTCTTCCAGTCGCCAGTATGCTGATCTTTCTGATAATCCTTTTTCACTGCCGCCCAAGCGACCTTATGGGCGGTCTCCTCACGCGAAGCATCGCCCCGTCGTTCCTCGGGCCGGTCGTATTGTTCCCAAGCGCTATTGAACGCTTTCATGTAGATTTCACACGCATGCTTCGGCAGGTGCTCCCGCACGCTCTCGGGCAGTTCACTCAGGGTTCGGTACGGCATAATTCTATTCCTCCTGATTCTACGGTTTATTATGCGATCAGGAGGGCCGGTTAAAAGTTCAGCTACTGGAATGTAATACGGCTGTACTACCAGAATCAGGCGACGGTCGAGTCGGAAGGGCTATCGTTCGATCGGGTTAAAGGTCTCACAGCGCTGCCTCTGAGCTGTGTGCATTTTTTCTTTGCTATAGCCGGAGCGTAGAGAAAGTCTTCATAGGAAGAATCGTTCTTTTCGGCTAATCGAAGTTTTTTGCACTCTGTACGCCAGCGCCTTTGAAAATAATCCTCAAACAGGTCCGGCATGTTCCAGTTAGACGACTCGAAAGAATACTCCGTTTTTGATTTTAATTCGGACTGCCAGTGCAGGTACGGCATTCTGCCGACCGGTTCCGAGAGATAAAAGCTGTTATAGATTTCCATCATTTTCGGCGCATTGCGCAGAATGATGAAGAGCGGAATACTCGGCAGGGTGTCATAGACGAAAACGCCTAATGAGCCTTCGGTGCGACCATTGATACGCCCGGCGATGTCTTCGAGCGAAGATAAGAATAAACGATTGTATTGCCGAAATTCATCCACGCCATAGTCGATGATCTCGCTGGCGCAGAGCTCTGAAATCGGACAATCCTTCAAGATCATCATCCTGAAATGCACGCCTTTGCGAATTGCATGTTCGAGCTCGCGGCAGTGATGCTTGTAGCGGGGATCGAAGGTTATCAGCCAATAGACATAATCGCCGTGATAGAGCCCGTGCATGATCTCGGAAAAATCGAGCTCCTTGTTCGTGATCCCGACAAAACCGCGTTTAGTCGCGTTGATTACGGTACCGTCGATATATTTGGTCAGCACCTTCTGAAACATATGCTCGGTTTCCCGACGTTGCTCGGTGGCGATGATCCAGTGATGGAAAAAGCCGACCGAAATCACAACCGAGGTGAACAGTCCGAACTCCGAAACCAGCTTTAACAGCCAGGCATACTCCTTGTTTGCCAAATCGGAGGCTAAAACGCCGCAGATCTTATGCACAACGAAGCCGCCAAAGATCAGCACCAGGGCGAAGAGCCATTTAAGAATAGTAATATTTGAAGACATAATTTTACCCCTAGCTATTTGAAGGGATAGATTATTGATAATAGTGTTATCAATTTTTTGCTAAACCACACTAATGAGGGATAGACTTGTTCTTACACTATAAATTCACTCTTTAAAAGACCATGTGCAGTATCAGCCAGCTCAGCATTTTTCTTCTGTCAGGGATTTACGCAATAGGGGGCTATGGGGCAGGAAATGCCGAACGAGAGATAGCGCATCTGATAAAATTTGTCGAAAACACCCCGTGTTACTACGAGAGAAATGGCGAGTTACACAGCGGCAGGGAAGCGGCCGAGCATATCCGGAAAAAATACGACCATTTCAAGGACGAGATTTCGACAGCGGAGGATTTTATTGCGCTGAGCGCGACAAAAAGCGAGCTGACCGGGAAAAAATACCGGGTACTTTGCGAGGGAGAAAATCCACTGGACAGTAATCAGTGGCTGTTGGGCGAATTGAAAACTTATCGGCAATAAACCGATTTGAAGATGGACGGGGGCGAATTTTATAAATCTTTCACCGTCAGAATCTTGTAAACCCGATAAGCGGGCTCTTCATAAGGATGAACGGCAAGGAGGGCTTTTACGGCGGCTTTGATCGCCTCCTCCTTGCAAATCATTTCGACCTTATACTCGGCCAACCTTTTCAGGCTGTCCTGTTTTCCCTCATATGGCCGGCTGCCTGCCAGCGGCCGAAACTGGCCTTCGCCCTTTACCTGCCAGCAGCATTGGTCATAGTCCTTGTATCGGCCAGCCCCCTGCGCAAACAGCGCTTCCTTGACGGCTTCGAGATGCGATTCAGGAACGTAAAAGCAGAGTTGGTACATGGGCAGGAATTGATCGTAGGGCATTCGGTTAATCGATCCCCTTCAAAAAGCCCCGCATTGCGTAGGCTACAGGGCGAGGATTCTCGTTTCCGGTGGATTTAATGCTGTACGTTAGGTTGCCGTTACAACCCAACGTACGCTTATTGAATAGCTCAGCTTTCGCCGGCCCGGACATCAAATTCGATCTTCCAGCGGCCGTTGTCTTTTTGTGAAATCGCCTGCAGTTCGAGCGTGCCGACCTCGGTGACCGCCGCGGCAAGATGCACCGGCACCACTTCGCCGGGGCGGCGATTTTCCGGCGTCAGCGTCACTTCGATCTCGTCCAGTTCGGTCAGCTCTTCCTCGCTCCAGTAGGTCAGGCGGTCGCCGACCCGGTCGTCGCGGCGCGAGTTTGAGGCGAAGAAACGGAAGCGCACCGGCTCGCCTACCACCAGTCCGAATTCAGCGTCCGGTAGCTCTTCCCGGGTGCCTTCTTCCATCCCGAACGGGGCGATGCACAAGGCTTGCAGTTCCGGCGGCAGGCCGGGAACGGCAGGCATCGCGCTTTCGACGCCGACATAATACGAGGCCGCGGTGCCGCCTTTGATCCGGATGCCTTTACCCTTGCGGACCACCCCATAATAAGACGCGCCGCGCGCCACCGCCAGATCCAGATCGGCGCCGGGCAGCAGCCGCGCTTCGGGCGCGCCTTCCGCCTGCAGCCAGGAATTCAGCACCTCGATCAGGCGCTCGGCCAGAGGCTGCGCCTTCAGCACGCCGCCGTTGAACAGTACAGCGGTCGGATGCAGGAAGGTCGCCTGTTCGGGCAGGTTGATGTCTTTCAGATCATTCGTTGCGCCCTGCTGTTTGGCGAGGAATGCAGCCAGATGGCGCGTAATCGCCGCATCCTGCGCATACGGCAGACCGGTAGTCCGAAGGCCGGTGCGCGGTCTGGCGATCGGCCGGTCAGACGCCGTGACTTTCGGCATGAAGCCTTCGACCAGCACCTGATTGACTTCCTCGCGTGTCAGTTCGGTGCGCAGAGAGCCGCCAATCAGCGACGAGCCGCGATTTGCGACTACGATCGGCAATTGCTCGATCGAGGGGTCGTTGAAGATTTTTTCCTTCGCGTCGCGGCAGCTGTGCATCAAAGACTGAATCTGCCAGGGTTCGAGCCGGCGCCCGTCCTTTTCGAGCTTGGCCTTGACCGTATAAGCGAGCGCGAGGTCCATGTTGTCGCCGCCGAGCAGGATATGATCGCCGACTGCAACGCGGGTCAGTTCGAGGTTGCCTTCGTGGTCGGTCACCGCGATCAGCGACAGGTCGGTGGTGCCGCCGCCGATATCGACGACCAGAATCACGTCGCCTCCTTTGGCATAATCCCGCCAGTCGCCGTGACTTTTCTCGATCCAGCTGTACAGCGCGGCCTGCGGTTCCTCAAGCAGGATCGCCTGGCCCAGACCGACCGCCCGCGCCGCCTCGAAGGTCAGTTCGCGCGCGGCCGGGTCGAACGACGCCGGGACGGTAATCACCAGATCCTGTTTTTCGAGCGGCGCGTCGGGATAGAGATTGCGCCAGGCGTCGTGCAAGTGCTGCAGATACGCGGTGGTCGCGTCGAATGCCGACACGCGCTCGACTTCCTCGGGCGCATCGTTGGGCAGGATCGGCGATTTACAGTCAACGCCCGCATGGCAGAGCCAGCTCTTTGCGCTCGCGACCAGACGAATCGGGGTCTTGCTGCCGAGTGTGCGGGCGATTTCGCCGACCAGATAGTCCGGTTTTTGGCTCCAGGGCAGGGCGGTCGAGCCTTCGGCCAGTTCCGCCTCGTGCGCCTGATACAGGAACGAAGGCAACTGCGCCTTGTCCTCGACTGCACCGGGGGATACCAGTTGGGGAATCTCGAGCACTTCCGGCGAAAAATCGTCGTGTTCGACCTTGCTCAGATCGGCATAGGACAGCACGCAATGGGTGGTGCCGAGGTCGATGCCGACCGAAAAGCGCGGCTCGGTTCCAGAGTTATGATTGTTCCCGCTCACAGTTCCACCTCCGCCGGGGCGATGATCGCCGCGTTATAGCCCTGCGTCAGTTTCGGCAGGCGGATTTGAGTCACCTGCCAGCCTTTGTGCACCAGCGTACCGGTAAATGGCGCTTCGCCGGTGACTTTGCCGGTCAGCCGCACGCTGGCCGCGTCGAAGCCTTTCGGCAGCGTAACTTTGTTGCCTTCCTGTTCGCTGCGGACGGTAGCCAGCGTGAAGTGTTCATTGATTACCTTGTTGCAGCCTTCATGCACGACGCGCGCCGCAACGCCGATATCCGCATCGTTGAAGCCGGACAGGTCTTCTTTGATGAAGTCGATGAAACGCGCCTGTTGTTGCAACAGTCCGAGCAATTGCAGGGCCGCATCCGGCGTTGATTCTTTCAGAATTACCGGTTCGGGAGCTGGGCCGGGCACGATTTTTTCGACCTCGACGATTTTCTCGACGACCTTCACGATCGGTTCGGGCGCAGGTGCCGGTGGCGCTACAGCGATTGGGGTCGCTGCTGCAGCATGCTTCTTCCGGCAGCGCGACATGCCGATCAGCATCGACAATAGCACAATGATCAGAATCAGCGCCAAAGCGAGCACGGCGCCTGCCAGGCAGACATGCCAAAAGTCGAAAGTGGTCGGTCTCAGCGATAAGTCGATCGCATATTGCATGTTCATGAATTCTCCTTATGGTTTTTGGCCGGCTTCGCGGGCGGCCGCCGCAAACATCAGATTTTGAATTACAGTTCGAGTTGTCTGCAGGCGCATTTGTTTCATATGGCGGTCAATGATCGCGTCGGGCACTTTTTCGCCCGCATAGACATCACGCATCTTCGCCAGTACCGATTCGCATTGCTTGACGACTTTTTCGGCGCCGGTGCGCACATCCTCGGATTGATAGGCCGGTTTCTGGATTTCGGCATCCACGCATTTTTTATATTCGAAGCGGGCTTCCTGGATTTTTTTTATCGTAGCATCAGACAGAGTGGTGTTGTGCCATTCGTTTTTCGGATCGTTCGCAATAGCGGCGAATGAGGATGACAATAAAACAAGGAAAAGAAACGGTTTCATGATCGACTCTCGGGATGATTAAAGAAAGGGTAATAAATCGGTTTTACAGGCCGTGTTCGTCCGGCTTACGCTTGTCGGATATTAGGGCAGTGCTCGTTTTTTCAAGCGGCGGAACGGCCGGTATTTTGCCGATGAAAACAATAAATTCAACAGGTTAAAAAGCATCTTGGGGTATAATGGGGAGACAGTATATTGGAAACTTGCAACAAAGGCATGTACAGAGTCAAAGGCCGGCTGATTTATCAAAGCCACGATGACGACGGCGTCATTGAAGTGGTCGAACAAAACGGCGTCCGGTCGCTGCACTTCGGTTCCTCTGCCAGGCAAAGCAGCCTGCGCATGGATGAACCGGAAAATCTGGAACTGGCCTATTTGCGCGCGATGAATAGCTGGATGCTGTTTAAAGATGCTCCGGAGCAGGGCTTATTACTCGGTTTGGGCGGCGGTTCGCTCGCCCGGCATCTATTATATCATTTTCCGAATTGCCGGTTAGTCGCGGTCGAATACCGGAAAGACGTGGTCAAGGTTGCGCGCAGCCATTTCGGATTGCCGCTGGACAAGCGCCTGAAGGTGATCCTGGACGACGGCGGCGAATACGTGCGCCGCCGCGTCGAAACTTTGCGCGGTTATTTCAGTCTCTTGTTCGTCGATATTTTCGATCATGACGGGATGTCACCGTCGCTGTCGAATATCGCGTTTTTCGATGCCTGCCGGATGCTGCTGAAAGATGACGGCATGTTGATCGTGAATCTGTGGAATACCGACAAAAATTTATTCGCCGCTTACTGCGATTGGCTGAATGAAGCCTTTCAGGAGCGGGTGCTGTTTTTGCCAGTCAACGCCTATGACAACATCATCGGTTTGGCCTTCAACAAAGGCGCACCGCTGTATTCGCTGAAGGCGCTGCGCAGCCGGGCGGAAACGCTCGAGTCAGTTTACCGTATCGAATTTTCAGGCTTTCTTAAAGCGCTTACCCGATCCAATAATTCCCGCGTTATCAACCGAGTAATCACAAAATGACCCATCCTGTCTTACCCACCGAGCCTTATTTGTTCGGGTATCGTAAATTCTGGGCGCACCGTTTCGGCGTGGCTCCCGAACTGCCGATGAGCAGGCAGGAAATGGACACCTTGGGCTGGGACAGCTGCGATATCATTCTGGTGACCGGCGATGCCTATATCGATCATCCGAGTTTCGGAATGGCATTGATTGGTCGTCTACTCGAAGCGCAGGGGTTCAGGGTCGGTATTATCTCGCAGCCCGGCTGGACCCGCGCGGATGATTTCCGGAAGCTGGGTCGTCCGAATCTGTTTTTCGGTGTGACCGGCGGCAATATGGATTCGATGGTGAACCGTTATACGTCCGACAAAAAAATCCGTTCAAACGACGCTTACACTGCCGACGGCACGGCCGGCAAGCGGCCCGACCGCGCGGTCAGCGTGTATTCGCACCGCTGCCGGGAGGCCTATAAAGACGTGCCGGTCATCATCGGCGGGATCGAAGCGAGCCTGCGCCGGATTGCACATTACGATTACTGGTCCGATACGGTCAAAAAATCGGTCCTGCTCGATTCGAAGGCCGATTTGCTGGTTTACGGCAACGGCGAACGGCAGATCGTCGAAATCGCGCACCGTCTCGCGCATGGCGAAGCGATCGGGGACATCACCGGCATTCGCGGTACCGTGCATTTCGTGAAGGGCATTCCGGAAGGGTACGCGGTCAAGGACTCGACCGAGATCGACAGGCCGGGCGCGATCATACCGCCGCAAAATCCGTATCAGGAGCAGCCGGCCTGCGAAACGAAGGCGCCTGAAGCCGCGCCGGGCGAAAACGTGATCCGTTTCGATAAGACCCTGCTCAGAAATCAGCGCGCAACCACCGTGATCCGGCTGCCGGCGTATGAGGACGTGAAAGACGACCCGGTGCTGTACGCGCATGCCTCCCGGGTGATGCACGGCGAAACCAATCCGGGCAATGCGCGCCCGTTGATCCAGCAGCACGCCCAGCGCCAGGTCTGGATCAATCCGCCGGCGATTCCATTGACCACGAAAGAAATGGACGGTGTTTTCGATCTGCCTTATTCGCGGCTTCCGCACAAGACCTACGGCAAGGCGAACATTCCGGCTTTCGAAATGATCCAGCATTCGGTCAATATCATGCGCGGTTGCTTTGGCGGCTGTTCGTTCTGTTCGATCACCGAACACGAGGGACGGATCATCCAGAGCCGGTCCGAAGATTCGATCATCCGCGAAATCGAGGCGATCCGCGACACTTCCCCAGCCTTTACCGGTCATATCTCCGACCTGGGTGGGCCGACTGCGAATATGTACCGGCTTGCCTGCAAGGACCCGAAGATCGAAGCGGCCTGCCGGAAGCCCTCCTGCGTGTTCCCGGGCATCTGCCCGAACCTGAACACCGACCACACGCCGCTGATCAAGCTTTACCGGCGGGCGCGCGCCTTGCCCGGCATCAAGAAGATTTTCATCGCCTCGGGTCTGCGCTACGATCTTGCGGTCACGTCCCCGGAATACGTGAAGGAACTGGTTACTCACCATGTCGGCGGTTATCTGAAAATCGCTCCCGAGCATACCGAGCAGGGCCCGCTCTCCAAAATGATGAAGCCCGGCATCGGCACCTACGACCGATTCAAGGAAATGTTCGACAAATATTCGAAGGAAGCCGGCAAGGAACAATACCTGATCCCGTATTTCATCGCCGCGCACCCAGGCACGACCGATCAGGACATGCTGAATCTGGCCCTGTGGCTGAAACGCCACGGCTTTCGGGCCGACCAGGTGCAGGCTTTCCTGCCGTCGCCGATGGCGATCGCAACCGCGATGTATCATTCCGGCCTGGACACGCTCCACAAGGTCGGCCGCAATGCCGAAAAGATCTATATCCCGAAAAGCGTCAAACAGCGCCGCCTGCACAAAGCCTTCCTGCGCTACCATGACCCGAACAACTGGCCGCTGCTCCGCGAAGCGTTAAAGGAGATGGGCCGCAGCGATCTGATCGGCAACGGCAAACACCACCTGATCCCTTCCTTCCAGCCCAAAGGCACGGGCATCGCACCGGAAAAGATACAACGTTTCAGGACCAAATATACCGGGAAGGAAGCAGGACTACCCGGAACAAGCCGAGGGCATGGGGTTGTTAACAGTCGCACCGTAAAAAGATCAAAATGATCGTGTTGCCGGTAAAGATTTGATTTTAATTATTTAACTTCGACAGCTGATGCCTGCATCCTTCGGCCTGATCTTGAGTGATCAAAAAATACTGGCCAAAATAAAATTATTCTGTATAATGCGCAATTCTTCGCTGGCGTAGCTCAGTTGGTAGAGCAGCTGATTTGTAATCAGCCGGTCGCGGGTTCGAGTCCCATCGCCAGCTCCAGATAAAACAAGGGTTTAGACGAAAGTCTAAGCCCTTTTTTATTGACTGGGGTTACGCCGGGGTTACATTTCCTCGAAGCAATGCCCTAAAAACTCGAATAGTTCATCGAATCGTTACAGCGCTTTGCCTACCTGTAGGCGTCGCTTTCAACAGCGGCTTTTCACGTTTGCCGATCCGCACAGGTGTTTTTTAACGCCGGCACATAAGGCAACTAAAGACATAAATTTTTCCTGCCGGCACATCGTCCAATGCAATCGCATCACTTTCCTCTTTGGCCGCATTAGCATAGCGAATCCACAGGCTAGCTTACTCTATGACACTTTCCGTTAAACGCGGAGGCCGTAATGCCTTATCAAAGTATCCCACGAGAAGACATCACTTAGGCATTTAGCAATTTGACCTTCTCTTTAAGCTGTACCGTATAACGATTGCGCTTTAGTGAGCTATTTTCCTATATGGTCATTTTCATACGGCTCCCCAGAATAAGTGATGACTATCTCAGATGAGTGCACGCAAAGCTCGGACAAGATCATTGCTATAGCGCCGTTCACTCCGCAGTGCCACACGTTATCAGTTATTTTAGGCATTAACTACCGGGTCGGTTGCTTAGAAAGCTCCCAATCTGTTACTTTAGAAACTCGTCAATATGAGCAAAATTTATAACAACTGGCCCTAAAAACGCAATGTTATGTGAAGTTTGTTTAAATCCCAAACGTAAGCCTCGATTTAATAGCTGCCGGATCACTGTCTGTCAGTGGTGTGTATCAGAGCTTACAAAAGATAGAGAGGATTCACCTCAGACTGCCATCAACGCGTTACGACTCCACTACGAAACAGAACAGGTCAATCAAATAAGGTTTTTGAAGTTTGAGGCTGATTCGCCAATAGCTCCGCCGAAATACCCAGAACAGGAACTACAGCAAGCTCTCCTTTATGCTTTACAGGAGGCTAAATCGAGTGAAAGTTTACTCACTTCCGTGTATCGCAGTTTGATTGATGATTACTCAAGAAGGGAGGAAGCCAAAAACATTACAGCAAGGATGCAGCAAGAAATTATTGCCCGCTATGAAGAAAATGTGCAAGCGTATAATGGGAAATTGATAAGAAAGGAAGAAGCGAAAAAAGAATACCTCTCTCTGGAAGCTAGCCTATCCAAGCGAGTTGACGGATATATGACTCGCTATCTTGCATCGCTCTCGTCTTACGATCAATTAAAATCCAAAAGAAACCGGCTAATTCGCGCATTCCAATTGGGTTTAATAAACCCGGAAAAAGTTATCCTTAACCGGTTGGGTGAAGAGGAAAATGAACGATTTAGAAATTTTATCAAGTCTGAAGACGGTCATGCCTGTGTCATTTGTCAGAAATCCAGCGCTCAATCTGAACTTCATGTCCATCATATCATTCCACTTTCCAAGTACGGTACGAATCAGCCTGTAA
Organism: Methylomicrobium sp.; assembly: GCA_051061015.1. Taxonomy (GTDB): domain Bacteria; phylum Pseudomonadota; class Gammaproteobacteria; order Methylococcales; family Methylomonadaceae; genus Methylomicrobium. The sequence continues at coordinate 115,262 of JBPFEG010000056.1, read as the reverse complement.
ATCATGTCACCCTCTGTTACTCTTGCCATAAAAAACAGCATTCGGCATTTGAAATTTCACGTAAGAAGTCAGCCAATCCATCACCACGGAAAAGCACATTTATTGCGGTCGCTATAAAAACAACAGGCGATCCCAATCAGCAAAGGATATATGGTCAAGATGAAATTTATGAGATTGGCGCGGCGCTTTTTGAAAATGGCGCTGTTGTAAATAAATTTCACTCACTCATGTATACAGAACGCTATCTTCCAAATAGATCGGCGGAATTCGGAACTGGAATAAATAAATATAAGATTGAAAAGTCAGATAAGCCCAATGAGGTTTTCCCTCGATTCATGACCTTCATAGGTAAATCAAACCTTGTAATCCATGATGCAAATTATGTTATGCATTTTTTGCAAAAATATGCCAATTCTTTCAATGTAACAATTTCGAATAATGTAACGGATACATTGGCTATTGCTAGAAAAAAATTGCCTCAACTGAACGACCATAATCTATTGACACTGACAAGTTATTTAAAATTAAAGAAAACGGCAACCCATAGTGCAGTAGATTCCAGTATTTTAAGCGGATTAGCTTTGTTTCGTTTAGCTAATATCAAAGAAGAGAAGCCTCCTCAGCCTTTAAGACGAAATACAGCTAAAGAAAACTCGACTAATTATCCTCGGAGCACAAAAAAATCTGCTGTTCGTCCTCATAGTGGTGCCGACTCTATCGTCATTGCCAGTGGTTATTACCGAGAAAATGCATCCGGCATAAGGGGGAAGAAAATCGCCAAAACCGTTGTTAATCTTCCGACTTTAACCGGGCAGGAGGGTCTTGATGATGCTTTTAATGAATATAAACAGGAGAACTATAAGACGGCCTTCCAAATTTATCGGAATTTAGCTAGGCAAGGAGTAGTAATTGCCCAATTTAATCTGGGGATCATGTACGAAAATGGATATGGCATAGATAAGCATTTGAAACACGCGGTTTATTGTTATCAAAAAGCCGCTGAACAAGGCGATGCAGAAGCGCAAAATAATTTAGGCTGCATGTACGAACTAGGACGTGGAGTAGATCAAGATTATGGCCAAGCCTTGTTTTGGTACCGCAAAGCCGATGAACAAAGGAGTGCGGTAGCGCAAAATAATTTAGGCTGCATGTGCCATGCCGGACGTGGAGTAGATCAAGATTATGGCCAAGCCTTGTTTTGGTACCGCAAAGCCGCTGAACAAGGAAACACAGCTGCACAAAATAATTTAGGCCTAATGTACAGCAAAGGGCAAGGCATATTTCAAGATTACGCCCAAGCCGTTATGTGGTACCGCAAAGCCGCTGAACAGGGCGATGCGGTAGCGCAAAATAAATTAGGCCTAATGTACGAACTAGGACGTGGAGTAGAGCAAAGTTATTTGCAGGCCATCATCTGGTACCGCAAAGCCGCTGAACAAGGAAACACAGCAGCACAAAATAATTTAGAAAAATTAGATAAAAACGATTTATTAATTGACGAATATCATGATGCCTTGGCTTATGGAGACAAGGAAACTGCCTTAATTTATTACAAACAGCTGTGGGAGCATAATTGCTTAGAGTTCAATAAAAAAATCAAAAACTCGGATTCAGCATTTATTGATCCCACAAAAAATATTTTAATTCCAACTAAAGATCAGTCTTATGAAACGATTTTAAACTCTTATCATGAAGCCGTAGCTTATGGGGATTTAGTTGAAGCTCACTCACATTACCTGAAATTACATGAACATAATTATGGGGAGTTTCAGTTTAGGTTTAAGAATAAAACTGAAGAAAATCAAGCTAGTTATAAGTTATTTGACGTGATAAGAAATTCTCAGCCTTCGAAAGCACTAACATATGACGATCAAATGATTGATCAGTATCTTGAGGCTTTAGCATACGGAGACGTAGATCAGGCTGGATTATTGTACAAGCAGCTCATTGCCAAGCAATTCGCCGATTTATTTCGATAGAGCTATTTGCCCGCCGTTCTCGAAGACGGCGCTGATATACAGCCTAATTGTGTAAAAATCTAAACTTGATCGGACAGATTCACAGAACGGTTTGAATCAAAGCTGACAATATCGACTGACTTCGGCCATTTCCTGCCGGTCTTTGTACAGTTTACAGCGGCTACTATGGGTTACAAATTGCTCGCTCAATGGCACAGTTCATTGGGCGGCGACAAGCGCCGAAGGCGGCTGTTGACGTTCTAGTGCAACGGCTTTGGGATTCAGTAAATCGCGCGCTCGATGTCCACAGCTCGCCATATACAAAGGCTCTTATCTAGATGCACCCACATAAAGGTCGGTCCACTTATATTAAGCACCTGCGCCTCTCTGGATAGAAACTCACAGTAACTCGCATAGTTTGTAGCGTTCGTCCTGTTGTTTCGCACGTACCCTTCCGAGTCAACCTGGAAACCGAGCTTTGGATGTGCATCCGCAATGACAGAGTCAATAACACCACATTGCTCGGGCAGGAGGAAGGTGCACACCTTTGACGCGAAAGCGAAATTAAGCTGTGGCAATTTGGCGAGATGTCTCAGAGCGTCGCCGTATTTGCCACTGTCCACAAGTGCTGTAGCCTGGCGAATGCGTGCCGCGACTATATTTACTCCGACGTCAGCAACACCGCGCATTCTTTCGACTTTCCCCTTTCTTTCGCGATCCGCCCCATCCTTAGCGAGCCGTACCTTTCCGAGTGCACGAGAAGCTCGAACTATTTTGTCTTGCCCACTATAGTGGCCCCAATAGATCACGCTGAGGTAGCCCAAGACGCACTTGTCATCGTCGTCGGACCGGAGAAGGGATCTATGATGAGCTTCCATCGACCTGATAGACGTAAAGGTACGGTGCGCGTAGCTCGCTAGCGTACCGTCAAGACCGACAGCTGGATATGCATAGGCATTGCGGCGCGTAAGGTACTGGTCAAGTGTCATTGTGCGCCTGAGACCCAACATGATAGGTAAAGGGCTGGCTGGAAGCAGGTGACGGCTGGTGAGAGCCTGTCTCGTTTGACGGTGAAGTTAGGCACTTGGCCTCCTCAATAGGGCAATAAGCTTTGCTGCCATAGGTGTAAAGCGTAGGAGTCCCGTGTCATCCCATGTCGGTTCAGCTGTTGTGACTAAGCCAAGGGTGAGTAATCCCAAAACTATCTGGCCCTGAGGTGTGGCTGGCTTGACTGCCAAAGTAGGCTGTTTGCTCTCTCCCGGTTCACTTTCGTTGAGCCAGAGCCGCTCATATGAGAAGTTATCTATAAGGAATTGTGCTTCCTCAGCAGAGATATCTCGAATGATGCGACTCAGAAAGGCCGCCTCCTGATCTGGAAGCGCTGAGGCCGAAAGGCTGTTCTGTACCACATCTCTCAACAGGCTCATCTTGCTTTCGTTTGTTGTATGTAGAAGAGCGAGCACAGCTTCATTGATGAACCTGTACTGTTGATCTGTGAGGTTTGCCAACTGAACTTCATGCCTCGCCAAGATGTTGTTCATCTCCAGCAAGGTGGCCTCAACTCGCTGCTTCTGTCTCTCCGCAGCGAGAGTATTACCGAGTACCGGAAGAAGTGCCGCAAGGGGAGTACCGGCTACCGCCGAAATGGCAGTAAGCGTAGCTTCGGTCGAGAGGCTGCCAGCTATCTTCTCAAGGGTGGAGGGAGGTTTAAGCGAGGGCATGAATATCTGTGCCTAACAAGTAATTATCCAGGTATGGCTAACATACGTCTTTTTCTGATTGAGTGTCAAGAATCCAGCTTCATATGTATCTTCTAAACGGTATAACCAACGTTTTATGCATGATAAACGGACCTAGATAATTCCAAAAGTACATTCCGAGTGACCGAAATAAGACCCCCAACCGACAATTCAGTATCTTAGTTGATAGGCTGGTTAGGGTCGAACTCAGTCTGTCATTGCAAGATTGAATATGAATCAATTTTTTATGTTGTCAGATCAAGTTTGAATTTTTACACCATGAGCTTGTTTCTTTCGCAGCGCTGGGGTTTTTGATCTAAATGGCGGCTAGATCTTCCGTATGCCTGCTCTAATGCTATGCGTTCTTTGTGCCCCAGGCAGAACATGACCGATTCGAAAACTTTGTAAGCCGTAAATATCCGCTGACAATCGAAACTTATTGAGGCTGTAATGGTTCTGTAGACCGGCTGCGAAAATTTTTTGAGCCGTGGAACATTAATCGCACAATTGTTGAGTGAAAAGTGAAATCCCGCGCGTAAAAAGAAATACAGGCATATAGCCGACCGATGATTTTTATTAATTTTGCAATTTCTGCGGTTATATTTACGCCACAGAATCAGGTCAGACCCATAAAAATATAATAAAACCTTAAATCTGCAAAAATTTACGGGTTAGGAAATGTCAGCCAAGGATTTGAGTTTGTCATCGATCTAAAATCCGGTTAGCTGGCCAAATTTTATCAACCAGCTCCGAAACTGAAAATCATAAAGGAGCGGAGATCGCTCATGCATACCCTCCTCACTCCATATCCGTGGGGCCGTTTTCCCCCCAACCGGGGATTGAGCCCCTGGGGGGCTTGAATTGAAAAATTTATATAAAGCTCTTTGGATCTGAATAATTCCGCATGTGCAATAGCTCTCGGCGCTGGGTGTGTTATTACACTTTTTTACTCCCGCATCTTCCCGCACCTCCGCACCCTATATAGGGTGGTGCGGATGCGTGCGGAAGAAGTAAGATTGCCCTTCTACCGCATGCGTACCTCATGCGTACTTCATGCGGGCGAGGAAAACTCCCGCATTTTTTATCCTGGCAAAACCACAAAATCATCCTGGACTGAAAAAAATCCCTTTTGCGCGGCGCTAGTGATTGCTCGTGTCGCATACTCTTTGCGGCGGTCTTTTTTGCCGGGGTCGATGGCGGCTTTTTCAACTGCGGCATTAATCACCTCGTATACCGGAATTTTGATCTCACCTTCGGGTATACCAATCGGGCCAAGACTGTTAAAAGCGTCGATGACTCTTTGTTCCCACGCTCCCGGTTTTTTATGGCTTTTTCCTCCGAGAGGTGTAGGCTGACAATCCAGGTGCTCGATCACGCAAGAGGTTATCGGATCAAGATCTTCATCAACCCCTAAATCAACCCTAAGAAGTTTGAACGCAAATTCTGCACCCTCGATGCCATCCTTTTGCTTCCGAATTTTTGCAACCGAGCAGTCATTTTTTTTCGTAACCTCGATCACGAAATCCATCGCGGCATATTTGCCCGACCATCCCCGTACGCCTTGACTAGCGTCTTTACCAGAGTGATCGATCAGGAGAATCGTAGCGCCCGTTGCTTGATGCAAATATTTGCAGTGATTTATCAATAAGCCCATGCCTTCAGAAGAGTTTTCATTAGCACCAGGCGTAACGGCGGAGACCGTGTCTATTACGATTAGGTCGAATTGACCTTCGGCATTGATAAGCTCTGCAATAGCCTGGGGATCGTCTTCTTTCAGAAAGTTTGGGGCATCCGTAATAAACTGTATCGGTAAATCAGTTAAATTGATACCCTGATGTTTTGCGTACGCAGTCACGCGCTTTTTAAACCCCCCCGAACCTTCAGCGACAATATAGACGATTCTGCTACGCTTAACCTTATGTCCTATCCATGGTTTACCGCCCGCAATACTTGCCACTAAATCTAGGCTAAAAAAGCTCTTTCCTACACCGGAAGCCCCATAAATCGTCCCTATCTCGGCTCGGGGTATTACTCCCTTGACTAACCACTCCAAGGGCTTCGTATTTGCAAAATCATGAGCGGGGAGTAATTTAAAATCCTGCGCTTTTTTTTCTTGGGTAAATTTCTTTACAGCATCGTTTACTATACGGGAAATATCGGCAAATCTAGCCCGCCATCGATCCGATCTATCTGTGCCGCCCAACATTAACCCTTGCACTGTATCAATGATGTTCTTTGCAGTTATGCCCCGGTTATGATATCGAGCGGTTAATGTCAGAAGTGCATGATGATAGTTTTCGCCTGTCATGATTTGCCGAACCAATTCGGCATCTTCTTGACGTTCACCTAAGCCAAAGACGGCACTCTCTCCCGCATCAATTTGCTTCTCTTTAGTGGGCTTTCCGATGGGGGAATAAATTAAGTCGAGGCATGAATTATCAAGAAAATTTGGGCCGTCCAGGACATGACACTGATAAGTGACTCCTTTGACTTTTCCATAATAGAAAGCCTGGGACAGGGTCCACGATTCTATCGCTAGAACGCCGTCTAGTAGCCCATTCACCAGCGAGATCCAATACTCTCTTTTGTCTGGGGATAAAGATTGTGAGAAAGGAAGCAGTACACGCCAGCGGGGCTTTTCGGGCTTGTGGCTCGGAGATGTGTATACGATAGCCTTGATACCGAGAGCTGCAAGCTGTCTTACGGCATACTCCGGACTAATGAGTTCGCCGTCGTAATCTCCTTCTATTCCGAAAATCTCAAGGATATTACCGTCATGGCGGAGCGAACCTTTATCAGTACTATTATTCCCGAATCGAGCCAGCTTCAATAACGGACACTCATGTTTATTGCCGTATTCATTTGGATTCTTCAATAAGTCACAAAATCTCTCCCACGGTATTTCTTTTGGGATAATGGTTTTGCCGTAAAGATCTGGTAAAACCGAAAAATGAATTTGAAAATCGTCAGATACTTTGCTGGAGAGCAGCAAAGGGTTGGAGGCTCTATGCCGAGTAACATCAGAGATGGCTTGTTCGGAATCATTTGACGTTAGTTCCATCGCTACATCTCTTAATTTTCGCCAACGGTGCGGGAGGAGTGAAAAGCATCCAGCGCTGATTTGCGATAGCGAACTAAGCGGCCAACTTTGATGAAGGGAATTTGATAGCGCTTTGTGCAGCGCCACACTTCTAATGTGCGCGGTGTGATACCGAGATACTCGGCAGCTTGATCGTTAGTTAAAAGCTGATCGTTAAGATGTGCGTTTTTATCTGGAAACGTTAGTGAAACTGATGTCATTTACCTTTACTCCTGCACCTAAACAAGTTACGTTATGGCAGAGAATAAATGGTAAAAGTGAAGATTTCATCTAAAATTTTCTAGGAAAGAATAGATAAATCAGTAGCTTCCTAACGGATGCGTGCATATTTCCCTTTAAATATTGGTGAAAATACTTATCGTGAGTTTATTTCAAAACGTCTATAAATTGATATTTGCCAGTATTTTTACCGCAGTCGTTGCATTTCTGAATGAGCCTCTCTGATCGCTCTGATTATCGCTCCTAGTTTTTCGATTCGCTATCTAGCTCTTGCAGGCTTAACACCTCCCGCTATTAGCATAGCTCCAGTCGCTCGCTCGACGGACTCGCGAACCGGATCAAGGTCGAGACGCGCGTAAATGGCCGTGGTGCTATGCGATTTATGGTTCAACGATTTGCCGACAATCGCCAGTGAAGCTCCCGTTTTGGCTTGCCAACTACCTAGCGTCCGTCGCAAATCGTGGATGCGCAAGTCATCGATCCCGGCCCGATCCAAAACCCTAGCCCATGCCTTCTTCGGCTCAACGAGATGACCGGTAGCGCCCGTTCCAGGAAAAACCCATTTCGGATCGCAGTCTTTTCTAGATCGAAGGATTTCGACGACCTCCGGGGTGAGCGTGACGATTTGGGGTTCGCCATTTTTAGTCGTGGGAATACGCCATTCTGCACGGTCGAAATGAATTTGCTGCCATTGCATTTCCTGGACGTTAGACCGCCGCGCCCCTGTCAGAAGAGAGACAAGAAAATAATCTCGTAACGTGTTGTTTGGCTCCTCAGCCAGTGCCTTAAAAAATGCAGGGAGTTCGTCAGACTGCAAGAATCGATCGCGCTTGGTTTCGGGAAACTTCTTGATGCCTTGTGCTGGATTGTTGCCCCGAAACAGCTTGCGCTCGGCGGCATAACTAAACAAGCTCGAAGCCATCGCAATGACGCGGTTTGCAGTGACCGGGTGTTCTTTGCCGATTTCGCTATGGAGTTTTACAAAATCGTTATCCTTGAATTTTGATAATTGGCGCTTTTCCCATTTGGCCAGATACAGATCGAAGTCATACCGGTAGCTTCGTTTGGTTTTTTCCGACAAATAAGCTCCACGCCGATTACGCCGATGTTTCAGGAATTCGTCGAATAGTTCTTGCAGCGTAGTTTCTGTCTTCAAAGCCCTTGCGTCGGTATTGGGATTGATGCCTTCGGCGATCAGCACATTGATGCGCGCGGCTTCTTTTCGAGCCTGCTCGATGCTCATGTCGGGATAGCGGCCTAGCGTGACCCGTTCCGGGGCGCCGTTCTTGATGCGCCGAAAGACGCTAAAAGTTTTAACGCAATTAGAGGTGACGCGGATTTGCAGGCCGTGGGTCTTCGCGTCGTGGTAAGTTGCTCTTTGTCCAGAAGAGGGTAAGGGAAGGCTGTCTAAGGCCACCTTAGTGAAATTGAATTTTTTCTCAGTCATACGATAAGCCCTCTAGGGTTGCCCGTTATAATGGGGTTACGCCGGGGTTACGCAGTAGAGAAAATTAAATTAGTTTTCGTGTAACCCCGTTAAGCTTATAATATGTTGATATTATTGATATGTAAAGCTTTGTTAAAATTTGTTAATCAGTGTTAAACAGTAGACCTCCAAATTTGTAATCAGCCGGTCGCGGGTTCGAGTCCCATCGCCAGCTCCAGATAAAACAAGGGTTTAGTTAGAAATGACTAAGCCTTTTTTATTTTGAGTCACCAATAAGTCACCATTGAAAAAAGAGAACTGTGGTAATCGAAAGGAAAGCCCTCTTTGGTGACATGCAAAGATTGCTACTTGAGATTAAATATTAATCGGCTAACTCTGCTCTATTTCAATAACTGAGATTGATTAGCAACACCTTCCTTTTTTGGTTTTCTCATCGTTCACCCCTTAAAGTGAACTTGCAACTATTGAGAATCATTCATTTTTCCTCAATTTTGCTGCATCAACATATACAAGATAATGGGATTTATGTTGCTAGCTCATTGAGGTGGTATTCTTGATAAGTGGTTGTTTTTATAAAAACAAAAATCAAGACGAAATCAATCTTCGATAAAAAAGCAACGGCAACAAATGCATTTACGTGTTTCTGTTGGAAACACTGTGCTTTTCATCCAATTTCAAAGAAATCACTATGCTAGTGCCTGATATTTGGCCAGCATCACAGTTAATAACTCGTGATCCTTGGCATGGTTTAACACACTGCGCAATTTGTCTTTCGGTACCAGCATAACGCCTTGGCTTTCCCAGCCCATAGCCGCCGGATTACCGCTGACCCGCCGCGCAAAATAATAGCGGGTCACTGATGTGGTGCGCTCAAAATCCCCAATCCAGCCGGTAATCTCGACTTGCAGACCCGACTCTTCAAAGGCTTCCTTGATCGCGCCCGCCTGGGGAGACATTCCCGCCTCAATAGTGCCTTTGGGAAACGTCGCTTTATAGCCGCTAAAGGCGTTCGTTGGAGCCACTAACCAAAAGCGTCCATCCGGTTCAACCGTGACCACCCCGGCAGACAATTTCTTGCTAGGCTTAGGCTGCATAGGAGGCTCATCAATGTCGGCCTGTCCAGTAACATGTATCCATTCCGCCAACGACTCTGGAAGTGAGTCCCAGGCAGTCAAAGCTATTTTATTTAAAGTCGAGGGTGTTTCACCGTCCGGCACGACCACTGCAATTTGCTGAGGATCATCAAAAGCAGTTACGGGTGAAGAAATACTGGGGTGGTGTATGGTCACCATCTTGCCGTTATCGTCCGGGCGAGGGTGAATGTGTTTCATATTCTCGATATCCAAGGCATCGTCGCCTAAAATTTTTAACAACTCGGGATTCTGGCGCAAAGTTTCTGCTCTGACCTGACGCATATTGATGCTGGCATTTGTCGGCAATTCGCTCGTATGGGTAGGAGGGAGATTAACGACCTGGAGAGCAGGACTTTCCGTTTTACCATAGGATGCTAAATCATCAAAATACGATTGCGCTAGAAACTGCGTTACCCCCCAATCATCGGCATAGTCAGGATCATCGGCAGAACCGCCGGCAAAGAAATCAAAAAGTCCATCGCGCTGCCTGACAACAACATAGACACCCTCGTAATCTTCCTTATCGTGGTATGAAAGGAGGCTGGAGATTGCTTGTAAGACGGTTTGTGGATTGTGTTTAGTTTGCGCCATAGAACCTCCCTGGTTCGTTAAGAAATAAAAATGATAGGCTTATCCAAAGTAGAGCAAATACGTTAGCATGTTATGAAGGCTTATTTTGATCTTTTAAGTTAAATAAAGATGGGCCAAACGTTTTTCTTCCGTATTGGTAAAATGCAGAAAACCAATACATCGGCAGTACAATAAAATCCAACATGGCTATAAAAAAATCCGAACTTTACTCTTCCCTTTGGTCGAGCTGCGACGAATTGCGCGGCGGCATGGACGCCAGTCAATACAAGGACTATGTCCTCGTGCTGCTGTTCATCAAATACGTCAGCGACAAATACGCCGGCCAACCTTTCGCGCCGATCACCATTCCGGAAGGTGCCAGCTTCAAGGACATGGTCGCCCTCAAAGGCAAACCCGACATCGGCGATCAGATCAATAAGAAGATCATTGCGCCGTTGGCCAATGCTAATAAATTGTCCGACATGCCGGATTTCAACGACGCGAACAAGCTTGGCAGCGGCAAAGAAATGGTGGACAGGCTGACCAACCTGATCGCGATTTTCGAGAACAAGGCGCTCGATTTCTCGAAGAACCGCGCCGAAGGCGACGATATCCTCGGCGATGCCTATGAATTTCTGATGCAGCACTTCGCGGTGGACAGCGGCAAGAGCAAGGGGCAATTCTATACGCCTGCCGAAGTTAGCCGCGTGATCGCGCAAATCCTCGGCATTCGCGACACCAGCACCAGCGCCGCGACTACCGTTTACGATCCGACCTGCGGCTCCGGTTCGCTGTTGTTGAAGGTCGACGACGAGGCTCGCACCGCCGTCACGATTTACGGTCAGGAAAAAGACGCGGCTACCAGCGGTTTGGCAAGAATGAACATGATCCTGCACAATAACCCGACCGCCTTGATCATGCAGGGCAACACGTTGACCGATCCCAAATTCAAGGACGGCGACAGCCTCAAGACGTTCGACTTCGTCGTCGCCAATCCGCCCTTTTCGGACAAGCGTTGGAGCACCGGCCTCGACCCACTCCACGACCCGTATCAGCGCTTCCAGTCCTTTGGCACACCGCCCGCAAAACAGGGGGATTACGCCTATCTGTTGCACATCGTCCGCTCGCTCAAGAGCACGGGCAAAGGCGCCTGCATTCTGCCGCATGGCGTACTGTTCCGGGGCGGCGCCGAGGCTGAAATCCGCCGCAACCTGGTGCGTAAGGGCTACCTCAAGGGCATCATCGGCCTGCCGGCGAACCTGTTTTACGGCACTGGCATTCCGGCCTGTATTATCGTGATCGACAAAGAAGACGCCCAGACGCGCAAAGGCATCTTCATAATCGACGCCAGTGGCGGCTTCATGAAGGACGGTCCGAAGAACCGCCTGCGCGCTCAGGACATCCACAAAATCGTCGATGTGTTCACTAAGATGCTCGACATCCGAAAATATTCACGCCTGGTGCCGGTTGACGAGATCGAAAAAAACGAGTTCAACCTGAACCTGCCGCGCTACATCGACAGCAGCGAAGCCGAGGACTTGCAAGACATTGCCGGCCACCTGCAAGGTGGCATCCCGAGCCGCGATATTGACGCCTTGGAACGCTATTGGGCGGTTTGTCCAGGGCTCAAACAAACGCTCTTTGCACCCAACCGTCCCAGTTATTTCAACTTGGCTGTGGACAAGGTGGCGATCAAAACAACCATTTACGAGCATCCCGAGTTCGCCGCATTCATCGCGGACATGAACACTCATTTCAACGCCTGGCGGGAAAAAAGCACCGCGATCCTCAAGGCGCTGCAGGCCGGTTTTCATCCGAAGGAAATCATCGCCCAGCTGTCCGAGGACTTGCTCGCCCATTACGAGGACAAGCCGCTGGTCGCCGCCTATGACATCTATCAACACCTGATGGACTACTGGGGAGAAACGATGCAGGACGATTGCTACCTGATCGCGGTTGACGGCTGGAAAGCCGAAACCTACCGAATTATCGAAATCGACAAGAAAGGCAAGGCAAAGGACAAAGGCTGGACATGCGATCTGGTGCCCAAGGCATTAATTGTCGCCCGTTATTTCTTCAAGGAACAGCAAATCATTGACCAACTCACCGCCGAGTTGGAAAGGGCCAGCGCGCGTCTAGCCGAATTGGAAGAAGAATATAGCGGCGAAGAGGCCACCTTCTCAGGATTCGACAAGATCAATAAGGCGAGCGTCACCGACCAGTTGAAAGAAATCGGCCATGACTCGGAAGCCAGCGAAGAAATCGCAGTGTTGAACGAATGGCTCAAACTTTCCACCGAAGAAGCCGCACTCAAGAAAAAGCTGAAAGAAGCCGAGGCCGAACTGGATGCTAAAGCGTATGCCCACTATCCCAAGCTCACCGAAGACGAGATCAAAATACTGGTGGTCGATGACAAATGGCTGGCTACGCTCGATGCTGCCACCCACGGTGAAATGGACCGTGTGAGCCAACAACTGACGCAGCGCGTGAAAGAACTGGCCGAACGCTACGAAATCCTAATGTCGCAAATGAGCAAGCTTGTCGCCGAATTGGAAGATCAAGTGAATCGTCACCTGGAAAAGATGGGATTCGTATGGAACTGATACCCGGATACAAGCAGACCGAGATGGGATTAATTCCGAATGATTGGGAACTGCGAAAATTGGAAGATATTTCAACTATATCTCGTCTCGCTGGTGCCGAATACACTTCACTTTGGGAAGAAACCACGAATGGCGAAATTATTGCATTGCGTGGATTCAATATTGGAAGAGGTAGGATAATCGAAAAGGACTTTGTGCGGATTTCAAACGAACTTTCCCTTAAGCTCAAACGCTCCCGTCTTTGCAAAGGTGATGTAATTTATCCCTGCGTAGGATCGATTGGAAATGCAGTGGTAATCAATGAAGACAACAAATATCACATTCAACAGAACATTGCACGTATAACTCCAAATTCTGCAGCAATTTGTTCGAAATATTTGGCAAACTTCCTCATGAGCTCCCTTGGGGAAATGGAAGTTTCTCGATTTAATGCAAGCTCAAGCCAGCCAAATGTATTAGTAGGAAGCCTACGCCAATATCGTATTCCACTTCCGCCTACCAAAGCCGAACAAGAAGCCATTGCTGAGGTATTGAGCGATGCAGATGCGCTGATCGAATCCCTGGAGCAACTCATCGCCAAAAAGCGCCAGATCAAACAAGGCACGATGCGGGAATTGCTCACCGGCAAAAGGCGTTTAATGGGTTTTTGTGAGAAGTGGAAGGTGAAGCGACTTGATGAACTTGGTCGATGGACTGGCGGCATGACGCCGTCGATGGGAAATCCGGCTTATTGGCAATCGGGAACGGTACCTTGGCTTTCTTCCGGAGATGTCAAATCTGTCAGGCTTACTACCACCGCGCTCGCCATTTCAGAATACGCAATTAAGGAAGGGACTACAACACTTGTTCCGGCAAAATCTATTATTGTAGTCACTCGAAGTGGCATCCTCCGAAGATATCTCCCTGTTGCAATGAATATAATTCCTATGGCAATAAATCAGGATATTAAGGCGCTTTTGCCTAATGGCAATGTTCAGCCTGACTATTTGCTGCATTCGCTTAATTACAACGGAGATCGAATTCTCTCTCGGTGCCTCAAATCTGGAACGACCGTGGAGAGCATAGAATTCCGCTGGCTTAAAGATTTCACGATTCCAATTCCTCCGCTTCCCGAACAAACCGCTATCGCTGAAATCCTTGATGATATGGACGCCGATATCTCCGCACTCGAAGCCAAACTCGCCAAAGCCCGACACATCAAGCAAGGCATGATGCAGGAACTCTTAACCGGAAGGATACGCTTAATATGACATCCATTTACTCAATTGAAGAACACAGTCATCGCTTCTCCGCATGGGCGGCATCAACTGCTGCAAGATCAAGTCCATTGTGTCGCTTTGATGTGGAAGTTGGTGTAAAGATTCTTGAGAAGGGTGGTTTTAATGCTTCTTTTACGATTGAGCAATTGCCGGAACCGGAGCTCATTGACCAAATCCACGAGCAATGGCGGATTAAAATAATTAAAGCTGCCGAAGAGCAAGGTAAAAGTTTTACGCATGGCGTAGCAGCAAAACTTATCAACTGCTACCTTAAAAGCCGTTTCGTCTGTGGTGGCTGTAGTACAGATCGACGAGTTATATGTCTACATCCTCCGATTGATAGCCAATTACTACAAAAATTAGCACAGGAAGATATAGGGAAGTGCAAAAGCAAATGGCAAGCTTTCGATAAAATCCGCTGGTCCAAATATGACGCGAAAACCTACCAAGCTGTAATAGAGCTCGTTAGGCATGTCTTGCCAGCCGATGCTCCACTATGGGCGATCGAAAAATACTGGGAGGGATATCAATGAGCGACATAGGCAAACCCGAACGCGCGACGCAGAATCGCGTGATTACCTTGTTTCGAGAGGAACTCGATTACCGCTATCTCGGCGATTGGACCGATCGCAACGGCAACAGCCCCATCGAGGAATGCTTGCTCTCCGCCTACCTGGACAAAAGCGGCTACAGCCCAGCGCAAATCGGCAGCGCACTGCACAAGCTGCGTGCCGAAGCTGACAATCACAGCCGTAACCTGTACCACAATAATCAAGCCGTTTATAAACTGCTCCGCTACGGGGTCCCGGTCAAAACCGAAGCGGGTAAGGCCACTGAAACCGTCCACCTGATCAACTGGACAGAACCGGACAAAAACGACTTCGCGATTGCCGAGGAAGTCACGCTCAAGGGCAATCACGAACGACGGCCGGATATCGTCCTGTATGTGAACGGCATTGCGGTCGGCCTGCTGGAACTCAAGAATAGCCGGGTTTCAATCGGCGACGGCATCCGGCAAAACCTTTCCAACCAGCAGCCGGAATTCAATGCGGGTTTTTTCAGCACGGTGCAGTTCGTTTTCGCCGGTAACGATTCGGAAGGCTTGCAATACGGCACCATCGGTACGCCAGAGAAATATTTCCTAAAGTGGAAAGAGGACGAAGAGGACAACAGCCGCTATAAACTGGACAAATATCTACTCAAGCTGTGCGAGAAACGCCGCCTTATCGAACTGATGCACGACTTTGTGCTGTTCGATAGCGGCGTCAAGAAGCTGCCGCGCGTGCATCAGTATTTCGGGATTAAGGCGGCGCAGGACTATGTACGTCGGCGTCAGGGAGGCATTATTTGGCATACCCAAGGCAGCGGCAAGAGCATCGTGATGGTGTTGTTGGCCAAGTGGATCCTGGAAAATAACCCGCATGCCCGGGTCGCGCTCATTACCGACCGCGACGAATTGGATAAACAGATCGAGCGCGTCTTCAACGAAGCGGGCGAAGCGATCAAACGCACCCAGAGCGGCCGCGACTTGATGAGTCAGCTCGGCCAGGCGACGCCTCGGCTGTTATGTTCGCTGGTCCATAAGTTCGGCAGGAAGGATGTGGACGATTTCGACGCCTTCATTAAAGAACTGGAATCACAGCCCAGCCCGGCAGTCGGCGAAGTTTTTGTGTTCGTGGACGAGTGTCACCGCACCCAAAGCGGCAAGCTGCACCGGGTGATGAAGGCGATGCTGCCGAATGCGGTGTTCATCGGTTTCACCGGCACGCCGTTATTGAAGAAAGACAAGGCGACCAGTTTGGAAGTCTTTGGTGGCTACATCCATACCTATAAATTCGGCGAGGCGGTCGAGGATGGCGTGGTACTGGATCTGGTTTATGAGGCACGCGACATCGATCAAAAGCTCGGCTCGGTGGACAAGATCGATGCCTGGTTCGAAGCCAAGACCAAGGGCTTGAATGACTGGCAGAAGGACGAGCTGAAAAAGCAATGGGGCACGATGCAGAAGGTGCTCAGTTCGCGCTCGCGCATGGAGCGGGTGGTGGAAGACATCATCTTCGATTTCAGCGTCAAACCGCGCCTATCCAGCGCGCGCGGCAATGCGATTCTGGTCGCCTCCAGCATCTATGAAGCCTGCAAATATTTAACGCTCTTTCAGAAAACGTTATTCAAGGGCAAGTGCGCCTTAATCACATCCTATAATCCGCAGGCGCAGGATGTGACCAAGGAAGAAACAGGCGCGAATACCGACACCGATAAGCAGTTCATCTACAACACCTACACCGACCTGCTGAAAGACATCACCGCGAAACCGGGGATGACGAAAACCGAAACCTATGAGGAACAGGCGAAAGCCTTGTTCACGAAGGAGCCGGCCAATATGAAGCTGCTGGTTGTGGTGGATAAGCTGCTGACCGGATTCGATGCGCCGCCCTGCACCTACCTTTATATCGACAAATCAATGCAGGACCACGGGCTGTTCCAGGCCATCTGCCGCACCAACCGACTGGACGGGGAGGACAAGGATTTCGGTTACATCGTCGACTATAAGGACTTATTTAAAAAAGTCGAAAACGCCATTTCGGTGTACACCTCGGAACTGGACCGCAGCGCCGGCGGCGCCGATCCGGATGTGTTGTTGCATGACCGTTTGCAGAAGGGCAAGGAGCGGCTCGACCAGGCATTGGAAGCCATCGCGCTGCTGTGCGAACCGGTGAAGCCACCGAAAGGCGAGCTGGAACATATCCATTATTTTTGCGGCAATACCGAAATGCCTTCCGATCTGGAAGAACGGGAGCCGCAACGCACCGCGCTCTATAAGGCGACGGCAGCCCTGGTCCGCGCTTACGCGACGATCGCCGATGAGATGGCGCCTGCCGGTTACAGTAACACTGAGATCGGCCGCATCAAGCAGAAGCTCGAACATTATTTAGCCATCCGCGAAATCATCCGCAAGGCCAGCGGTGAAACCCTCGATCTGAAAGCCTACGAAGCTGACATGCGGCATCTGATCGATACCTATATCCAGGCCGACGAGCCGCGCAAGATTTCGCCGTTCGACGACCTGCCGTTGCTGGAGTTGATCGTGAAAACCGGCATTGCCGAAGCAATCAATAAGCAATTAGGCGGGCTCAAGGGCAATAAGAATGCGATCGCCGAAACCATCGAGAACAACGTCCGCCGCAAGATCATCAAGGAGCATCTGAACGACCCGGCGTTTTTCGAAAAGATGTCGGCACTGCTCGACGAAATCATCGCGGCACGCAAAGCCAAAGCGATTGAGTATGAAGAGTACTTGAAGCGGATTGCCGAAGTCGCGAAGAAAGTTGAAGCGAGTAAAAGCGAGGATACCCCCGAGCAACTGGATACCCCGGGAAAACGCGCGCTGTACAATAACCTGGACCAAAATGAGGCGCTAACCCTAAAGATTGACGAAACCATTAAACAGGTCCGTCCCGATGGTTGGCGTGGCGTCCAGGCGCGCGAGCAAATTATCAAGGCCGCGTTGTATGGCGTTTTACAGGATATCGCCGAAGTCGAGCGTATTTTCCTGATTGTCAAAGCCCAACTTGAGTACTGATGGCCACCCAAATCAACTTGGGCAACCTCACGGTGGACGTCGTGTTCAAGGACATTAAAAACATCCATCTCAGCGTCTATCCGCCCGACGGCAAGGTCCGCATCTCGGCGCCGACCCGCATGAACCTCGATACTGTCCGTGTCTTCGCCATTTCTAAACTGGGCTGGATTAAGCAGCAACAAGATAAACTGCGCGGCCAGGACCGCGAGACTCCGCGCGAATATCTGGACCGCGAAAGCCACTACGTGTGGGGGAAACACTATCTGCTGAAAGTCGTGGAAGGCAACGCCGCACCGGGAATCGAACTAAAGCACAACGCACTGGTGTTGCGAGTCCGACCGGGAACCGATGAAGAAAAAAAGCAGGCGATGGTGGAAGGCTGGTACCGCGAACAACTCAAGGCGGCCGCCGCCGATTTAATTGCCCGCTGGGAGCCGCTGATCGGCGTCAAAGTGGGGGCGTTTTTCGTGCAGCGCATGAAGACGAAGTGGGGCAGCTGCAACCCGATCAATCGCAGCGTCCGCCTCAATACCGAATTAGCCAAAAAGCCGCCCGAATGCCTCGAATATATCGTCGTGCATGAATTAGCACACCTGCTAGAGCCAACGCACAATGCGCGCTTCGTCGCACTGATGGATCGCTTTATGCCGAACTGGCAGAGGTACCGGGAACAACTGAATCAGTTACCAGTTCGGCATGAAGTCTGGGACTATTGAAGGTTTGGGATAAATGAATGGCAAAGCTATTGTCTGTTGTAAGTTCTTTTGCTACTCCGCTTCAATACCCATATTTTTGAGCCAAAAGTAGACTTCATCCAGTTCACTATCCTCCAATTCAAGCAAGGCATCTTGAATTTTTTCTATGGATTCTGATTCTCTTGTTTGGTTAGGAAACGGAATTATCGTTGCGGTTGCTTTAATATCTTCAGCCATAATCATTTCTTTTTAATTGAAGCGTGAGGGCTGCCAGTTTTTATAGCAGCTCTTGTTTTATCGGCTAGAGCCAATAATTTGTTGTATCTAGAGATTATGAGTCATCTGCATAAAAATCATTCTTGTCTGGCTCTAAAGTGAGGGCATCAGGGTATTCGATGCGGGATTCAGTAATCGTTCTAAAGGGTACTGAATAGGACTCAAACTGTGATCCGTCCGGCCGCGTTATCAGAAATCTGAAATAGCGGGACTCTGCCTCCGGCAAGCCGGCAAAGTTCTCGCAACGCCTTGGGATATCGTCGACTAGCCTAATCCGCTGTTGAGCACAAAAGCCATTCATGAAATGAAGACATTCACGGCAATAATGGCGATCATCATCGACAGTTGGCGGGGGAGTGATGATTCTCGCATTATAGGCAGACAGTTCCTGAATGATTTGAGCTTTATGCGCTCTCAAAAATTCTCGCTGATTGGGTGTCAATGCACTCGCAGGACTGATAGCGAAAGAGTCACCCACCAGATCAATCGAAAAACCGGCTTGCCTGATTTTTGTTAGCGCACTCACTAAAATACCTCCATATCTGGCAATGAGTTTTCAGCGACAGCTTCAGCACTATCAGCACTTACGCAGGATTCAAGGCTATGGGTATCGGCATGGACTTGACATTGCACGGCATTCAACAAGGTTTGCGTTATTGGGGTTGCCGTTGCACCATCGCTGATGGTTCTGATCTTGAAACCGGCAACTCTTCGGCCGTTACTGTCCCTACCGATTGCCTTCACAGGTAATTTGCAATGCTCAGCAATGTCAACGAGATTGTTTGAGAAGCGTTGAACCGCAATGGCCTGAACGCCATTTTCGCCGCACCAGCGCAAATAATTGGGATACAGCTTGGTATTGCAGTCATGATCGACTGCACGTGGATCTTTTTGCCCACTCGTGCTGGCGCCAACATAAAGGACATTGTTTTCTTTTACGATCAAATTGTCATCGATCCACGCGGCAAGCTTGTTGGTTTCGATCAAGTGTTCGCGCTGTGATTTGTTCAAAGTACCGTTGATAATGCTCAGGCAGTCATTGACTTCGGCATCGGTCATTGCCAGTATCCAATTCAGTAAACCTGGCAACTCAGCCTGCATCGCTTTTTCGATGCCTCCGAATGAGCGCCATTTGGCTTTGTCTTCATCGGTCACTTTTCGAACGAAAGCTATCGGCATCCGGCGCCGAGCCAGGCCGCTGCTGTAATCGGTCGATTGAATCGCTTCATTCGACGCAATAACGACAGTGCCGCAATAAACAAAAGCGCCGTTCTGCTGTTGATTCTTGCGCTCGTGCCGTACGGGGTCGCCGCCTGTGATTGCCTTCAACACGCTGACTTCTCCGCCGTACCTGCTCGAATCAGAAATGACCGCAAGACGTTTCCCATACAGGGTGGCGGCTTCAAAGCGATTCTGCTCGAGATTCTTCAAGTCAGTCGCTGTATGATTGGCTTCACCGACCAGCATGATCAAGAGTCTGATCAATGTCGATTTGCCCGTACCGCCTGGCCCTATGATTTCGAGGAATTTCTGAACCTCGCCTCCGACCATAGTAATTTTGAAAAAGGCACGAACGATATTGATGATCTCGATATCCTGATTAGTAACCTCCCAGAGCCACTGATTGATAATTTTGATTTCTGCCAGGGGATCATACTCATAAGGCAGTTGCCAGTTGAACTTATGCTCGGGTGAGTAGGGCAGAAGCGTCATCGTGTCTGTATCAAGAACGCCGTTTTGCAAGGGTAGTAAGGTTTTCTTAGACTCCCACTTTTCCAGAGACAAATAAAGTTTCAAAAATCCTTCAATAGCGTTCAATCTTGCCTTGCTGAAGCCTTCCGGCAAAAAGGCATGAAGCGACTTATTGATGATCTTGGTGGCTCTGACATTTCCAATAGGTTGCCAAATGCCGTTTTTGCACATGAACCACTCGCCAGTTGTTTCATCTATCGCAATGATATCCCGCAATACATCCGCCACTTTTTCCGCCAGCCGGCTATCGGTTAGCTTGTTGTCTTTGGCTTTTTTATCATTTTGCGCTGTTGCTTGTGCTGAGTCAGAACTGCTTGAGTCAGCGTCAGTGCTGATAGTGTCGCTAATGTCGAGGTTTTTATTCTCGCTTGAAATGATGGGATCATTTACGGCAAGCTCAGGAATATCGACGAGCATGACACCGGGTTCAGTCATAATCCATTCTGTCATGATGCCTCCTGGTGCGCATCGATCCGAATTATCGGGCCATGCTCGGGGGCATAAACTATCAGCTTTGCCCCTGCCGCCAGCAAGAAGCTGCCAAGCCGTGCAATCGAGTCAATCGGCTCCAGGACTCCGAAGCCGCCAACCACTAGGTCATGGCCACACACAAACTGCCAGTCAAACAGTGCAGGATCTTCGCCATACGGTAGTGCGACCTTACAGTTTTTATACCAAGTAGTCGACTTTGCACGTTCCCATGCGCCCGTTCCAGTGCAAATTATTAGGCACGAGCCATCCTTAAGCCCTAGCCTAGCGGCATAGGGCGGTTTTCTTATCTTCATAAATCCCCATAACTCTTGTGAAAGTTAACCTTTTGGGTTAATCTATGAATGCTAAATACATATTCTTAACCCAAAAGAATCATGGAAACCCGGCACACGCCGCAAACGGTCCGGGTTTTTATCTTTAGTTAACCCAAAAACTCGTCAACATCCTCCTCAATGCGATCAAGCATTGACTCAGCTACTCCGATCGCTTTTATAGCATCATTTGTATTATTCAATTGGGACAGATTCGTCCTTACCAAATGCAATATCGTTATCGTACTCGATAAAACCAAAGAAACTTCCATCATCAAACTCATAGTTTGATTTTCGTTCATGCCGCTGTCTCCGAGGTAGACTGCTGGACCGACAGCGAAGCCTGATATTCGACCAGCGCCGAAGCAGGATAGCGAACAGCCCGCCCCATCTTGACGAAACGAGGGCCGCATCCCCGAATGCGCCAGGCTTGCATCGTTTTTTTGGAGAGCCCCAGGCAGTCGGCCGCCTCTGTTTCGGTATAGTGTTTTTCGGGCAGAATCTGCCGCATTTCCCCATGAGTTTTCAAGCAATACCTCCGTAGTAATAGGTGAGTTATTAGGTTAACTGGTTGTTTTTCATAGGTCAAAATATGAAATTAAAAACCTAGTGTTTCAGTTGGTCAATAATTCACCTTTTAGGGTAATTTAGTTAAAAGATATTTAACTGGAATATATCGAGATCGTGGCCGACCTCCCATGGTTTTGGATATTTTTGACTTTGTCGAAAAAAATAATCCCAAAAGGTTAAGTCCTTGCTCAAGAAATTTATTTGATGAGCGCAAACGTTGCCGCTATATGAACAATAGGGAGTTGTCGTCTCGATGCCTCATAAGCTCAACCTCAGGCTCTTTGCAGGTTGTCTAGCTCAGCCTACAAAATAAAAGGAAACAAAAAGAGAATAAAAACCCAGGAAGTTCTGCCTTTTGCTCAAGGCATTTTTCAAGCCTGGTTACCGTTATCGAAAATGCGGTGTTCAACTTAGCCAGATTCAGTCTGCCAAGCTGCCGGATCAAGCCGATGTTTTTGAGTTTGCAGCGTGTAATGCGGATGATCGAGACAATCTCATGCAGGCTTTAGACCAAATCAATCGGCGCTTTCCCAAGAGCACATGCATTGCTGAGACTGCTTTCGACCAGTTATAGAAGCCGAAGGTAGAACGGATTTTGAAACGTTATGCGACCGATTGGAAAGAATTGATGAGTGTGAAGTGTTAGATCGAATTGAAACATAAATTCTGGAGCAATTCTCGAGGTAGGCATTAAAATGCCCACATCGAAGGCTGGATTATGATTTTCTGAGTCGAGTTACCTTCTGTGAACAGAGAGCAAATGAAACGCTAAAATCGGAAGCCCTCCTTACTCCAAATTTTGATATATTAAGAAATCTATGACAAACCTTGGAAGCAGCGAAGGGTAAATAATTTTATTGTACCCAAATACATTTCGACTTACCGAGTTTAAGGTAGGGAATAGCCGGTACGGCACACCTTCAAGAATTGATATAAGAGAGATTTTTCGTGATCAAAGAATTACAACCTATATTCTCGCATCTAGCTTCAGATCGACCGTCATTTCTTTTCTTGGGGCAAGATTACCTAAAGCTTGACAACGGAATTGATCCCTTACTCACAAGCATATCATCTAAATATTTACCGCAAAATAGTTCGGAAAAGTCGTCAGTCGAATCGTATAAGGTTCTGCTAGAGCAAACCGAATTCGCTGATGAGCATAGTGCTCGTGCATGGATAAGCGAAGCGTCACGTCGTTTAGTGGAGCCCAAATGGTTAGAAATCGTCTCCAAAATGCCATGGAGTGGAGTTTACTCGTCTGCAATTGACACACAATTGACGCGAGCTTTTCGGACAGATTGGCGAGATGTGCAGCCAATTTTCTCGAAAAAATTCTTTTCGCCAGATCCTAGAAGCCGTACTAATTTGCATATCACTTATCTCTTTGGATGCATAGAGCGTGAGGAAGAAGACGAGCGTGCCCCCTTAAACGAAATCGACCTTATCCGACGTTCGTCTGATGCCACGATTTTACTATCTCGCCTAAGTGAACAAGTAACACCATTCGGCATGCTATTTCTCGAAGGTTATCAACCTAAGAACGACTGGTTAGGATCGAGAGAACTCGCAACCGTTCTTCTAGCATTGGAGAAGGGGCAAGTCCATTTCTTTAGTGCAACTGATTTGCTTCAAAGCGATCCTTTGATCAAGAGATTGGTAAATAGCGGACAAGTGGTTCTTCACGCGCAAAGCTTGGCTTCTGTTTTAAACGAAGGGTATTCCTCAGGTGTTTTGAGTTTCGATGTAAGAAAAGAGCTTCAAAAAGAGGGGCATTTTTTATCACTTGGTGACAAGGAAATTGAGGTGCCAAATCAGCTATGGATACAGACAAATCGATCTGCAATAATTCTTGAGGACGCTAAGTTAGAGTGTGCAAAAATTCAATCGGATGAGGGGCGTTACATCGCCTTCCGTAATTTTTTAGCTGACTCTGGCACCAAGCCTGTTTGGGGCGCTTATGCAGCGGGATTCTCATTAGAGAGAGATTATGAAAGTGATCTATTTCACCTAGTTCAGTCACGACTAAGGACTAAGGGGGCCGGCAATGATCCGATAATTTTGCACGGGCAGACGGGAACAGGGAAAAGCGTCGCTTTAGGTGCGCTAGCTTATCGCATCAGGAGTGAAAAAAAATACGCAGTCCTCTTTATCGAGCGGAGACCCCAAGGGCCAATAGCTTCAGATCTCGACCAGTTTTGTAAATGGGCTGACGATACTGGTTTCGCAGCGACTGTGATAATCTGGGACGGTATGGTCCATATTGACCAATACACTGCTCTCCTAAAAAATCTTCTCGGACGGGGGCGGAATGTAATCGTCGTGGGCAGTACCTATAAGCTTGAGATGCACGATGCGGATCAGCGATTTTTAATATTGGCCCCCTCGAATCTCAGCGATATCGAAGCAGAACGGTTCAAAGATCTTATGAGTCAGTTTGAGCCGTCCTTGGGTGATCGGTTTGAGGAGATTCTCCAGAAGAAGGATACGACCTTTCTCGTGGCTTTGTATCGATTGTTGCCCGAAACCCGTGGACAAGTAAAGTACGGCTTGCAACGCGAAACAAGCGCAGCCGAATTGATGTTAAAACAGAAGGCTGGACAATTAGAGCCTGAGTTTGTAGGAGGGACGCTTGCAGCCGCGTTTCAGAAGGCAGGGATCCTCAGTAAATTCGAGGTTCTTCCAGAGGGTAAAAAAGAGGTAGGCCGTGAAATATTTAGTCCAACTGAAGAACTGGTTGGACTCATTATGGTTCCCGGACGCTTTGGTTTGAAAGTGCCCATTGAACTGGTAATTAGAACACTTGGACATTCGCGAATCGCGAATTTCCATAAAATTTTTGAAAGTGTCGATATCTTCCGTTGGTATGCGGATAGCCAGGGTAACATATTTATAGGCGCAAGGCATCCGCTTGAAGCAAAGCTTATATGCCAACTCCGACTAGGGGGGCCGCGGCTGGAAATCGAGTTTGCGAAGAAACTCTTGATTGAGATCGACGAGTCAGAGGACCGTATTGAAAATTCGCAGATACAGTTTGCAACTGACCTGCTTCGGAATCTGGGGCCGAATGGGCCGGAGCAAAAGCTGTACTCCTCCTACTATGAAGATATTGCTTCTTGTCTCGCCAAATTGCGCCTGGAGCGCGGTGTGGAGAACCCTAGGATTATGCTTCAGGAAGCCTCCTTACTCCGCGAGGCTGTTGTGGCGACTCAAGTGGTTGAAACAGCTATCGACAAAAGGCTAAGTCTGCTAAACCGCGCCACCGATATATTAAAAAATGCATTAACGACACTTCCATCTGACTCTAGAGCACGGAGACTTCGGTCCATGCTGCTTGTCGAACTCGCCTCGACCTTTGGCACGAAGGTCCGCGAGTTATTGCGAGAAGGAAGTGATTCCTCAGATGTTATGGATAATTTCAATGAGGCTAGGCGATACGCTTACCAGGCGCGCACTTTTCAGCCTGAAGATTTATTTTCGATTGATGTGATTTCTTGGAGTACTAAAGAGATACTCATCGGAGCTCGAATTGATGATGCAAGTCGCCTGGATGTTATTGTTGATCTCCTCAGTATGTTTGAATCGTGCGATCAAGAGTCCATGAGTATGCGGGATAAGGAGATTTTCAACCGGAGACGTGCTGAATTTGGAAACCTATTGCAAGATGAAACTCTTAAGCAGGACGCACTTGACAAGCTTGAAGCGATAGGATCTCGAGCGGGTTATTATCTCAATGCTTTAATGATCGCGAAAGAGGAAGTTGGTTCTGCTCTTATAACTCCGACGGTTCTAAAATGCATTTCCGCTGCTGTGGAGTACCTACAGAATAACTATACCAACATAGAGTCGGACGGGCGTTGTTTGTTCTTACTGCTGCGCTATTGGTGGTTGATGAAGACGCAAAAACCGATTTTTGGAGGTGAACGTCAGTTGCTACCGTTTAACTCAAAAGACTGGACATATGTAATTTCGCTTTTAGATCGTCTCATGTCGTTAGATGAGATTTACCAGACCCCAATGAACCGTTATCTTCGAGCAATTGGCACATGGAGTTTAGGCTATTATCACGACGCGAACGAGATTTGGAAGGATTTGCAACGAATATCCGATTCAGTTACTGGCCGTCGTCGCATCGCAAAAAGTTACGTCTCATCAAATCCTGACGGAACAGCAACTCTATTCAGCGGTACAGTTGACTGGGTAGCGGAAGATGGTGCTAAAGGACAAGTCTTTGTCGAAGGCATTCGAGAAAAAATTAATTTCTTTCCTAGAGATTTTGGATTGGGGGATTTAAGGAAAGGCCAAGCGCTCAACAACTTCTGTATCGCATTTAATTATATCGGTCCGGTTGCCGACCCGAGTTACCATAGCAAATCATAGTGGCGAGTGCCAATAATGATGACACCGGAAAATTATATGTATCGCATCTTTGGACTCCGCGATGAATTAAACGGGCTTGTTTACCCGATCACCGGAATTGAAAGAGTCTTCGAAAGCATGACGTTAAACCAGCCGAAATTTTCGCCGGCCGAGCTTGGTTTCATTAGGTCTATTTCTTGGCTTTATGGCTTTTACTACGAAGCAGGTAAAATCGGGGTTAGCTTCCTTCTAAAATATTTGGAAGTGTATCAGTTAGAATGTAACGGATATCATGCCGAGCATTATAAAATTGTGAGAAATCTCAGAACCTTCCTGGTACATAACCTCGACTTAGAAGCCATTCACGATAAACAAGTCGTGCAAACGTGTCAAATATGGTTCAGGCAGGGATGTGGAACTTCTTTTCCTTCGGAGGAAGAGCATTGGCAGCCCTTATTAATTCATTTGCTCGGTGAAGCAGTGGCATTTCTTGAGGTGTTAACAGATTGCGTAAGGAAGATCGAAGGAGACGAAAACAGAGATATGATTTGTGGACAATGGGCGCAAAGGATTAGACGATATTATCCTCCTCATCTTTTTGATGAAATCATTCCTGAGGTACTTCAAGACATAGGGCGTACCGAAATGGATGCAATACGTCTACGCAAAAAATATTACTCAGATTGGGCAAGGGTTTTAGAAATTTATGACGCAGAATTTGACTTCAAAACTGAGGCCAGGAAATTAATAGAAGACGCTGCGCTTTCAGAAAACAAAAGCATACCTCCGGTAACTGGTAAAGACATTATTGAATACTTCGATATCGCCCCCGGTCCACTGGTTGGTGATCTGTTGGAGCAGGCAAAGCAGTTATACATAGTGGAGCGATGTGACAAACCTACTCTGTTGGAGAGGTTGCGTGAAAAGAAGTCATTGGAAGAGGAGCATACACTCTAAATATCTGGACTAGGCCAAAAAAATCAGTTCATTGTTTCCAGCTTTTTGGCTGCTAACTTCGAGGATGGTGGACGGATGGTGCTCCGATAGATAGCGTTTTCTGAGAGTAACCTAAACTGCTTGAGAAACCTGAGCAGCGTAAATCGAAGATTTGCCAAAGGTATTTGACGTGCTTGACACGATGGCAGATTGCACCTGGACTACCCGAATAAATTATGGCTGCGAGTTAGCATATTGGTTAATGCAAAATTGCAGCCTGCGTAGCCGCGATTAAACTGAACACTTCTCGACCTGAGCGGACGGAGACCGCGGTCCCGAACAACGCTGTTTTGGACTGTCCGCTTCCGAGATACTCGAACTGACACTCCCGGCCATGACCGGTTCCTCGTAACTTTCCGCTTTACATATCAGACGGTGCGTGGACCCTTGCCCTTAGTCGATACCGGATGTTCCGATGCTCGCCTGTGGACATCTGCCCATCGAAGTGCAGTAAAAGTGTTCATGCGAAACGCCGATCCGAAGATGGAATGCCGGAGCGCTTACCCTCTCGAGCCGTCATTGGTTAAGCCCGTTTGCTGCCAGCTCGTCTGTGACTACAGACCTCGCGATCGGGCCATGAGTTGGCTATTCCCGGCTATTCTATGTTCCGATTATGCTATTGGTTACATAAATTCAAAGTTTGTTCTTTTGCACCTGACAGTGCAATGAGGAGGTACGCAGATGTCAAAATTCTTTACGGTATTGCCACACGGTAGGCGCGTGCCGGCCGGAGCGCGGTCCAAGGCTTATTTGTTGACGGACAATTGGGATGACTGGTTCACCTACAACACGATGTACGTGCTCATCGTCTTCGATCAGCATGGGGAAGAATTCCGTGCTGGTGAAGTGAAGATCGGTCAGCTAGGGATGAAAGTTGGCCAGCGACGGCCGAGCATTCCAGAGGAATTCGACGAACTCGGAGAGGAGTTCTTTTCGCTGGGGCAAGACGATAGCTACTACGATAAACTCAACGAGTTGGGGCCAGAACTGCGCGACCGGATTCTGCGTGATCTGCGTGACCTGGCGCTCGATCAGGATCGATTTATACGCGCTCTCGACGAGAAAGTCACCGGCGTGTCTCTGCTCCGCTCGGTAACACGCGCGACAGTACAAGGGCAGTTCTCGCGACTGGCGAAAGGCGGGGTGCGCCTGTCGAGGTACAAGTTCACCTACACCACGCCCAAGTCCAGTCGCTCTAAGTCAGATCCGGTCAAGCTGTCCTTCGTCGTTGAACCCGAGTCCATGCCACCAACAAACATCCATGTCCTGATCGGGCGCAATGGCGTGGGCAAAACCCATCTTCTCAACAACATGTCCCGTTCGCTTGTCGATAAAAGGCCGAACCGGGACGAGGTCGGGGCATTCGAGGCAGTAGGAGATGAGGATGGCGACCTCTTCGCAAACCTGGTTTCGGTGACTTTCAGCGCATTTGATCCCTTCGAGCCGCTTCCCAATCGGCGCAACAAGTCGGAAGGCTTGCCATGCGCATATATCGGGTTGAAACGAGCAGGGACGACGCAAGAAGGAAAGCCACTTGCGCCGAAGTCCCCTGTCCGCCTGTCCATAGATTTTGGGGCGAGCGTGCTCATCTGCAGCCAAGGGGCACGCCTTGTGCGATGGCGTCGCGCATTGAAGATGCTCGAGGCAGATCCGATCTTCCGCGCCGCCGATGTCGCGTTGCTTGCCGATGAAGCGCACGATGACGAGGAGCTCAAGACAATGGCCAAGAAGCTGTTCGGGGACCTGAGTTCCGGACATAAGATCGTGTTGTTGACGATAACCAAGCTCGTTGAGACTGTAGAAGAACGGACGTTGGTGTTACTTGACGAGCCGGAAGCGCATCTTCATCCACCATTGTTGTCGGCATTCGTCCGAGCTTTGTCTGACTTACTCATCAATCGCAACGGTGTTGCGATCATTGCCACGCATTCACCCGTTGTTCTGCAGGAGGTACCATCCAGTTGTGCGTGGAAAGTAAGGCGAAGCGGTAGAAGCGTTCAGGTCGAACGTCCGGAAATCGAGACGTTCGGTGAGAACGTTGGCGTCTTGACGAGAGAAGTATTCGGGCTTGAAGTGACCCACGCTGGTTTCCATCATCTGCTCCGCGAAGCTATTGACGAAGACGACAACTTCCAAGCTGTGCTGGAGAAGTTCAATAGCGAGCTGGGCGGGGAGGCGCGGGCGATTGTTCGTGCGTTGATTGCAAACCGCGAAAACCGTGGAACAGGCGCATGATCAAGATGAACCGGCCCAACCTTGTCGCTAGAGATGTGTTCGAGACCTGCATCAGCCGTATTCGCGATCAGAACCTAAAACAACGGTTGGTCTCTGTCACCGACCACGTTGTTACGGCGTCTGAGGAGTTCGATAACCTCTCATCGACGAATCGCCTTTATCGAATCGTAAAACACGATGTCGTCGGCGGCATCGTGACGAAGGCGGAGATGGAAGCTGTCTATAAACAAAGGATGGCCAAAAAGGGCGCGCCGGGCCGAGGGGCGTACGACGAACTCATAAATTCCGCACCCCAAGGTAAGTGTCCCTTGTGTGGCCAACGCACAGTGTCGACGTTGGATCATCACTTGCCAAAAACGCACTATCCAGCCCTTGCTGTCGTCCCGTTGAACCTAGTGCCCGCATGCACTGATTGCAATAAATCCAAGCTGGCGAGCGTTCCCACGAATGCGAGTGAGGAAACTCTCCACCCTTATTACGACAATATTCAAGAAGATCGGTGGTTGTATGCCGAAGTTATTGAGGGAAGCCCGGCCGCACTCCGGTTTTATGTAGAAGCCCCTGATCATTGGGATGACGTCTTGGCATCCCGCGTGGCGTTGCACTTCCGGGTGCTAAACCTTGGGACCTTGTATGCAGCTGAAGCGGCCGATGAGCTTTTGAACATTCGCCACCAGCTGCGATCGATTCACGAATTAGGCGGAAGCGAGCTTGTTCGGCGTGAGATGAAAGACCGCGCAAATAGCTGCCGGCAAGCCCGGCTCAACGGTTGGCGGACAGTGACCTTTGAAGCATTCGTGCAGAGCGAATGGTTCTGCGATGGAGGATTTGATTAGCTTTTGGTCTCAGATCAATTCCTGCGCGCCGACGGGCAGTAAAAATTGGAATCAAGGTTCGCTTGTCGGCGGCGTCGGAGAGTAACCAGGCGGCAGTTCCGGGGAAGGAGTTCAAGGTCGATGACTTCGGGACCAGACAGTCAGAGTCGCCTCTTCGTTGGTTGCACAGTTACAGTCAGCTTTGGTCGAGGAACTGGCGACCTAAACTCGACTCTCTTAGGCATGTATCGCGCAATGAAGTGGTCGTTACATTGACCTGCTCGTTGAGGAGACGAGAGATCGGAAATGGCCGAACTAAGACCGTCAGTGTCAGATCTACTTTCGATATGTAAGTTACTACCGTTGCAGGAACTCCAGCTCTGTCGCTCACTGCCTCTGGCCGCTTTGCTCAAGGGTGAATACGACGGGGGCATTACCGATGCCACAGCCTTGGTTATCTGCGATAACAAACGCTCTCCGCGTTATAAGGTCTTCAAAGGACTCACCGTGCGGTGAGGCTTCGATGGGCTGGTTCTATGGCTTCAAGCTGCATGCGAACATCCACTCGAAAGGCGAACTGATCTGTTTCAAACTGACGTCCGGCAACATCGATGATCGGCAGCCCATCCCTGAGTTATGCGAAGGAATCCTCAACCAAATATTCGCCGACAAAGGCCATTTTGGTAAAGGATTGATCGAGACTCTGGCCAGGCAAGGGATCTAACTCATCATCCAGCTCAGGAAGAACATGAAGCCCGTGCCTCGCGCCGACTACGAAGAAGCCATCCTGCGCCGACGGGCGCTGATCTAAGCTGTCTTCGACGCATGGAAAAATCTGTTGTCGAATCAAGCATACCCGCCTCCGCTCCGTTTCCAACTTCCAGGTTTTCCAGGTTAATCTGATGGCTGGTATCATCGCTTATTACCCGTGCCATGATAAACCCACTTTCACCTCAAGTTAATCTGTTGTCTCAGACATAAGGGAGGGTATATCCCGAACTCAGGTTAGATAGAAATAATTTCAGAGTTTTGTGTCACTCCAGCTGTTGCTAAAATTTGTTCCCCATGACGATCAAGAGCCTCCCTTACGCTATCTTGTCCAAATCGCGCATAAATTGCGGTCGTTGAAGTATTCGAGTGATTCAAAACCCGTCCGATCAAATGTAGGCTATTGCCAGCCTGAGCTAGCCAACTGCCGACTGTTCTCCTCAAGTCATGGATCCGAACGTCTTCGATCCCTGCGGCTTTCCTAACCCGTTGCCAAGGCTTATCGATGTTAACCAAATGCGCACCTGGATTTTTACCGACTATGATGAAAGGATTTCCCTCAATTCTTGTTATATTATCTAAAAGTTCGCGAGCGAACGCCGACAAGGGCACATAGTGCTTATTGCCTTTTTTGGTTTCTTTGATCTTGATTTCGTTACGGCCATAATCAATATCGTCCCATTGCGCTTGTAATAATTCTTCCTTACGTAATCCGGTCAGCAAATAGAGCCAAATTCCATAACGAGCAAATTCATTCCGTTCGTTCTGTATGGCTTTGATCAGTTTGGGCATTTCTTCCGGCGTAACGTAGCGGTCGCGTTTCTCTTCCTTGAATTTTTCGACACCGCGAGCCGGATTTGAATGTCCTTCATCTACAATGCCCCATAACTCAGCCAATGAGAACATTTTTGAGATGAGAGCAAGAACTCGGTTGGCTTCATATTGACCGTTATTTTTGCCGATCTTAGAATGCAGGGCGGCTACATCGGCTCTTTTGATCGCATTGGCTTTTAACGATCCCCAGGCTGGTACGATGTGTCTTTCAATTCTACGAATATCATCTTTTGCGGATTTTTTTTTGCTGGCATGTCGTTCGATATAGGCTACACACAGATCTTTGATGGTGTCGCCGGACCGTGCCTTTTGACGTTCTTCCAGTGGATCTCTACCTTGAATAATCTCAACATGATGCTTTTTGGCCTCGATGCGCGCTTGATCTGGTGTAATTGAGCCATATTGTCCAAGCGTAATGAGTCGCTTTCGCCCATTATGGCGATAGCTCAAAATGAAAGCTTTCTTACCGGTAGGGTAAACTCGAAGGCCAAAGCCGGATAATTCCGTATCCCAAATAACGTGTCGCTCGCCCCTGTGTGCATCTCCAACATAGGTTGCTTCATCTACAATTTTTTTCGTAAGTTTCTTTTTCTCGGTATCCATAATTCCCTTCATTTAGCCTAGTGAATTAATTTACTTTTTGAGTCACCAATAAGTCACCATGAGATATAGTAAAACACAGGGAGGAAAAGGAATCAATATTTGTTTATATATATGATATTTATATAAAAAATAGTAAAAGGTGAGATTGAATGGGAATGGATAGGAATAGAAAATGTGTGATTTGTAATCAGCCGGTCGCGGGTTCGAGTCCCATCGCCAGCTCCAGATAAAACAAGGGAATCAATGACATTCAACGTCTTGATTCCCTTTTTTATGCCATACGATTTCGTTGCGTGAGTTTTGCATGACCCTTTACGCAGACTTTTTCGGCCGCCGCAATTAGATTTTCCAGTTCTGCAGACGAATAATGGTCCATGATCCTGCTCGATTTGTGTCCCAATAAATCTTGCCTATCCTCGAATGATACGTTTGCAGCTCTTAATCGTCTTCCGAACGTATGCTTTAGATCATGAATTCTGACAAGGCAATCCGGCACGCTTACGTGCTTTTTGCCACCCAGAATTGTTCATGACTGTCATGAACCGCCCCGGGTTTGCCCCGGAGACTCCATTTTTTAGAGGATGGAGTATGAACACATCAAAGAGATATACCCGATAAGAACGGGAGCGTTGGTCCACTTGATATTTGATCAATAAGGTCAGTATTCATCGCCATGGTCTGCAATCTGTACAGCGGAAACCCTACGGCGTTGGGTGAGTCAAAATAAAAAAAATCAGGGGAAACGCAGCGGAACCCCAAGTGCTGACCAGGATCGGCTGAAGGAGCTTGAACACGAGAATCGGGAGCTTAAACGGGCCAATACCCATGGGGCACAAGTGATCTATTGCGCTAAGCCGCGGCTTTTGTCGCCCAGGCGAAACAGGGGGCCGCCGACCGAAGTTATGGCGGCCTTTATAGACGCGCAGCAGATAGCACACGAGGTCGAGTCGGTTTGCCCGCAACTGCCGATTGCCCCGTCTACCTATTACGAATACAAAGTGCGGGAACTTGTGGTTAAACCCTAATTGAGAACGCCCTGTAGTTCTGCCAGGCCGCTATTTCTCAGAATAAGAAATCCAGTCAGGCCAATTGACAGTCACGCCATCGCAACCGGTGGCAATGGTTTTTTGTATCAATGCCAACACCTCTTCGCGCTCGCCGTTGATTCCCCAGGCTCTGATTTCAGGCACGACGGAATGGGCAAAACGGACCATTTGTTCGGTGAGCAGGTCTGCGCGGGGACAGAGTTGAAATAATTCAAGCTGCCCGGTTTTGGATAGCACATCCTCATCGATATTCTGTACCAGCCAGCCCAATCGCAAAGAAGGCGCAAGAGTGCTGACCTGTTTCAAGGCCTCATAGGAGAAACTCGTTACGATGATATGGTCGCGTAAAGCAAAATCATCGATCAGGCGGCAAAGTTGTTGGGGAAGCAGCCGGGCTGTGCCTTTTAGCTCGATATGGTAGGTAATCTCCGCACCATATGCCTCAAACAGGTCCTGAAGCCTTAGCAGTTTTTCGTCATGAAACAGATAGGGCGAGAACCAGGAGCCCATGTCGAGACGGGATAACTGTGGCCAGTACATCCCTTCGACATAACCGGAGTGGCCGTAACGTTCCAGCGATAAGTCATGGCATATCACTACTTCATTATCGCTCGACAGTTGAACATCTAGTTCGATCTCCCTGATGCCCATAGCGATCGCTAATTTGAATGCGCTTCCCGTATTTTCGGGAGCATAGGCAGACGCGCCCCGGTGGGCGATGATCCGGAATGGCCGTTTAACGATAATCGGTAGCTGTATGGCTGTTCCCATTTTTCTTTTGGCATTTTGGGGTTGATGAAAATTTATCGCACCGAGTGATGTGGAACCACCCTCTGTGCGGCTGAGTCGTAGTTTAATCGATGATGACGGGAAAATGGGGCAAGAATATCATTTTCCCTTGCGAAATAGCCATGCAAAACCCCGATACACAAACCTACACGCCATTATCTTCCAAAGGAGATTCCCATGTTTAAGGTTTTTTGGATATTTGTCATTGTCTTTATAATGGAGGGCTGCGCTTCGACTCGACCGGTTCTTTATCCGAATGAGCATTTCAAAACGGCTGGAACAAAGGCTGCTGAACGTGATATCGATAACTGCATGCGACTTGCAGAAGTAGCCGGCGCCGATTCCTCAGGCAGTAACGTGGGACAAGGAGCTGCCAGGACAGTCGGAGGGGCGGCTATCGGCGCTGCATCGGGCGCTGTTGGCGGTGCGATTGTGGGGGCGGCGGGCTCCGGGTCGGCGATTGGGGCGGCCAGTGGTGCATTTGCCTCGCTGTTGTACTGGCTGTTTGGCAACAGGACAGAACGAAGCCCCGCTTTCGAGAACTACGTAAACCAATGTCTTCAGGAACGCGGGTATCAACCTGTGGGGTGGGATTGAATAAATTATCAACCTGACGACGGCCCGGTATAGCGCCGGGTTTTCTGCGATTTTATCCGGTTCCCGTGCGGCGTACGGGAGCCGGAAAGTTGGGGCGGCCGATTCAGGGCGCCCTGTTCAAGACAGCTTCAGGTCTGCTCATGCGCGTGTGTTGCCGTGCATAAGCGCCATATCAAACGCGGCATCCACCAATAGCCGATAACCATCAGAACGGTCAGGATTCTCCAATGGCCTTCAAGATGCAGCGCTTTTGCGAATACCATGACGCAAGCCAGCAATAGTCCATAAGCCAGTTAGGAATCATAGTGCAACAATGCGTCGCCGCGCAATTTTTCCCAGGCGAACAGCGCCGCATAAACCGCAGCGACCAAAATGATCAGAGCGCCGCTGAAAAAAACTGATAAAAAAATCGGACAAGGCCATAGGCTCGACCATGGGATGTGCCTTTTACCAAAGCTACATGATTAGCTCAATTCCCATATTGAGCAGTGAAAGCACGAGGCTCCCGATCAAGGCGGCCCCAAAGCTCTGAATACGAATGCCCGAGACGAGCGCGGCAACCAGCCAAAGCATCAGCGCATTGACTACCAGCAGGAAAAGCCCGAAGGTGAGAATCGTAAAAGGCAACGTGAGCAGAACCATAATCGGTCGCACGACGGCATTCACGAGACCGAGAACAAGCGCGCCGATCAGCGCGGAGCCCCAACCTTCCACTTGCACGCCGCGGACAAGGTTGGCTACAAGCAGCAGCAAGCCTGCTGTCACAATCAGGTGTATCAGGAATGCGGTCATAAACATACCTCCGATCATGCTTGGGTTATAAAGCCGTATGTGAAAGTCATCAATTTCACCCCTATTTTTACCAGTGTACCTGCAAATAAATAATAGAAAACAATATGAGTAAAATTTCCTACAGACAGTCGCCGCGTTTGGTGATTAATAATCCCGGAATAACGGGAACTGTAGTTAGTGGCAGGTTTTCGTCCAGGTCATTTAACGGACTTTGCTAAGTTATTTTTGGTAGCGTATATGGGGGTAGGTCGCCACCTCCTACCGACAAAACCGACAAAAGAGCCATGACCGGATCAGGGCTGGTTGTTGAAATTATTTTATATTTATAGTAATAAATTAGCGCCTTAAATTAGGATAAAAAATGACTACTTTTATTGCTATAGACTTTGAAACGGCAAATCCGAATTTTTCCAGTATTTGCCAAGTTGGAATAGCTATTTTCAAAAACGGCGTGTTTTATGATAGTTGGGAAAGTCTAGTTAACCCAGATGATTACTTTGATCCTCTGAACACTTCTATTCACGGAATCGGGGAGTGGACAGTAAGGAATGCCCCTAAATGGGGCGAAGTTTATGGACAATTCAAGCTATGGCTAAAAAATAATATTGTTGTCAGTCATACACTGTTTGACCAAACTACCTTATTGCAGGCATGTGAAAAAAACGACATCGATGTTTTGATTGTGCTTGGCTCGATACATCCAGAGTCGTAAGGAGAACATGGCCACAATTTACCTATAAGGGATATGGACTAGCCAATATTGCGTCATTTCTGAATATAGAAATTAATCATCATGACGCCAAAGAAGATGCAAGGGCTTGTGGAGAAATCTTGCTAAAAGCCATAGAGTTATCAGGACTCACGATAGACGAATGGCTTGAACGGGCAAGGCAACCTCTTTATCCCCTCACATTGACAGGCAATTACGAAGGTCCATTATATGGGGAAAAATTAGTATTTACCGGGGCTCTTTCGATTCCTCGCAGAGAAGCAGCAACTTTGGCAGCGGTGGTTGGTTGTAACGTAGAGCAAAACGTCACTAAACACACAACAATACTTGTTGTTGGCGATCAAGATATTTTAAAACTTGCCGGCCATGACAAAAGCATTAAGCATCGAAAGGTGGAGCAGTTAATTGCTAACGGCCAGAATATTAAAATCATTGGTGAAAGCGATTTCAAAAAGCTAGTTAAAATTCATGAAACAAGCAGTCCCTAGTGAGACTGGGTAATGAATTGCAAACCGTACTTAACTTGCAGTTTTAACAATGGTTAAAATTCCGTAAGAGATGCGGAGGAATTTTTTAAATGGGGCAAAAATGGGGAAAAATAAAAGGCAATAAAAAAGGACTTGGTTAAAAAGCCTAAGTCCTTGAATTTATTGGTGCTCGGGCCTTCTTCGAATAGCCAGCAAAATCAAGGGATTCAGGCTTTGTTTTTTAAAGTTACTGTAAAAGTTACTGCGCTTTTTCGCCGATGCCTCCCAAAATCGGCAGAATCAGCCAACGTTTCATCGATGGGCGATTTTGCTCCGCAATCGTTGCGGCTTATCTCCGCTTACTTCTATTGGCATTTTGTCTGAGCATAATTTCCCATATAAAACGTCTGGCATCTTATTGGAGCTGGCGGGGGGGGCGGAACATATAGCGGTTTAGGTGCGCCTTGAATCATTAATTGGGAGCCAATACGCATCATTTCGGTACTTGCCGGTGTTGGTTTGTATGTTAGTCCGCTTGAACTACTTGATAACTGGCCAGAACAAGTCTCGTTCCTACTTTCCAGCTCACTGAGAGCAATATTAGCGGTTTCTTTTGATGACAGACCACTAAAGGCCCATTGGCATAAATTGCCAGTGCTGGCATATTTGACATTCTCTTTAGTCACAAAAATGCCACAACCAGAACAAAAAAAGAACCCCAGAAAAATCCATCGCTTCATAACGCCCCCTTTTCGATTAATTTTTGCAACTAAGATTAGACGATAGTTTATCTTCTTGGCAAGCGTGCTGCTCCGCCGCGTCCCTCAGTAACAGCCATAAAAAGAGGGGTTCTCTAAATTTTATTACGACATTACCTTATGCTAAACTCGCCGCTTTCAAATTAACGAAGGATAGGCGTTATGAAAAAGTTACTGGCTGTGCTGATATTGGGGACTTCAAGTCAAGCCATGGCTGTTGGGGAAATTCTTGCGCTGCAAAGCCGTGGAACAGAGTATTGCCCCGGGTCGCTCCCCGTTGCCGTTACTCCCTCAAACGATCTCCCATTGTTTGTAAAGTTTAACGGCGATGGAACACTAAATGGCTACGTGCAATCGGTAAAAGCTTCCCCGGATTTTGTGTTCAATGTAAGCGTCAACCAAATTGGAACTTTAACCTATTCTTTCCATGCTGATTATCTGGTTGATAACGACAATTACGCGTCCTTAATAGGCAAGATAAAGCTCGATACATTTGGATTTATAAAGTCATTGACAGGTACTGCAACCCGCGTTGGTTTAATCAATAACTGCTATTCATCGGGCAAGATTACCGGCAAGCGTATCAAATAGAAAACGCCAAATACAAAAAAGCTGGGTATCCTCCCGGCTTTATGGTGTCGTGGATGTTACATTATTACATCAATGCATCAGTGCACCGGTAGTTTGGGCTCGACGATCCTACGAACAATCCAGTTAAACTCCGCCGGGAACTCTCTTTCGGGATTGGCCTGCTTCCATTCCTTGACGGCCTCGGCTTTCAATCGCTCGATTACCTCGGCCGAATCCCCGTCTTCGGTGGTGATTTGCAGCCATATCCCGAAAGGCGACTTTACCGCCGCCTCCAGTTTATCCAATCTCGTCTTGATGCTCATGCTGGCCCCCTAACCAATTTCCTATATTCACTCAAAAGCCGATGATTGGGCCAGTCTCGGCACACTTGCCCAGTTTCGCCCTCAATCATCTGGCGTAAAAATTCATCTGTCGCAGTGCTTAATTCGGCCTCACTGCTCTGGCTTAAATCCTTGCCTAAGGCTTTGCCGAACAAAACCCTCAGCCTTGCGTTGATCTGTTCCAGGCTGATTTCCTTGTCGGCGCGTTGCTCCAGTTTTTCCAGTCTCGTTTTTAGAGTCATGCGGTTTCACCCCTCTCATCTCCAAACGGCACCAAAAAGATAATGTTATCCGGTTCCGTCTTGTCCGGGTGTTCGGCTTTCCATCGTTCGATGGCTTGCGCCTCTGTCTCGCCGTCCAAGACGCCGATCAGTTCATATTTTTGCAGAGTGCTGGCCGGTTGCCGCTGCTCCAGTTTCTCGACTCTATGCTTGATGCTCACGTTTTCTGCTCCAGGGCTTCAACCCGTTTAGTGAGTTCGTCGATTTCAATGATTTTGGATTGTGCCGCCAGCGCGGTAATCAACTGGCTGCCGATGTCGGGCGGTATCTGCCCGGCCAATGTCGCCCGGATGATTTCCGCGCCTTGATCCGCCAGCGAGCCATTAACCGGCAGGCTGATCGGTAGCGCCTGCGGTTTCAATGCCGGGCAAACCCGATCAAGTAAAACCTTGGCCGCCTGCACATCGCCGGATTTCGCCAGAGTCACCAAAGTATTGATAATCTCCGGCATATCCTGAACAATTGACTTCCTGAGTTTTGCCGCCGGTGTCGCGCCAGGTGCTCGGCCTTTAGGGTTGCCGCTTTGCCCCGGCTTAAATCTGCCATCCTGCTTCATTCCTGCTGATTCAGGATTTTCGTTATTCGCTGTCATCGTCATAAGCCTCGTTTTCAACGGGTTCAATATTGGTCGCGCCCGGGTACTGCTCCCGGACCTCCTCGATTGCCATCCTTGGCATTGAGCAGGAATAGAACTGTGTGCCGTCCTGCCGGGTAATCAGAAACTTGAAATAGCGGCCTTGGGCATTGTCGGCGGTCTCGCTGGTCTGGCGCTCGCTGCTGGCGCTCTTGCCGATCTCAGCCGGGTAGCCGGTAAAATCCTCACATCGCCGGGGAATGTCATCGACCGGTCGGAACCGCTGCCGGATGCAGTAGCCGTTTCGAAGGTTTCGGCACTCTCGGCAATGGTAGCGGTCGTCTGTGTTATCAATTTTTGACTCTGTGGGGTTTGCGACTGTGACAGTTGCGACTTTTGCGACAGCTGGCAGGGGTTCAATGTCTTGTGTCGCAAGTGTCGCAACTGTCATTGTCGCAATGGGCTTAGTTTTGTTTTTGTGGATTAAAGCGGAAAGCATCACTTTTTATCCCCCATTATTAACGGGTTAATCAAAATATCTTTCCTGCGCCCCTCCGCAACCAATCGCGCCCGATTCAGTTCCTCAAGGATATTGAGGGCTTGTTTCAAGGCTTCGTTGTCCCGTACCGGCCCAAGTCGCTGCGCTTCGCGGCGGGGTACAATATGCGTTCGCTCGCGCCTTCCATGATCGATCAGCCAGGCATCCAGCCGCGCCGCATTTGCCAGCTCGACCGGCAAAGCCAGCTCCCCAAAAAACCGCCGCGCCTCCGATAAATGCCATGTGGCAATCTGACTTGCCCCATCAAAACTATCCGCATCAACAGCACTCTCTAAGCCATGACTAAATACATGAAACAGTGCCGCCAGCCGTGCAGCGTTGTCGGCGGCCTTGCTGGCAACGTCGCGCACATCGTAGAGTTCGCCCCCGGATCGTAATTCACTCTCTAGCGCATCGTGAAACGCTATCCAGGCTTGTTTTGCTGCCGGGGTAAACGTCAGCATGATAGGTTCAAGGCTACCTTGATCAGTCAGCGGTGCTGGTGTATTCAGTATTTCGGTAATTCGCCGGTTGAACGCGGCCAGCCGGGGCCAAGTGTCCGGCGGATCGGTAAAGGGTCGATAACCTTGGGTCGATTCCGGCCAGGCCACCAGGAATCGCGCCAAAAACCCCGTACCACGCGCCAGCCCCCCGGATTTATCGAAGAATGCTCGCAATGTTGCTTCTTGAATCTGTAACGCTACCGTAAGCCGTGCACCTTTAACGGTGAATGATTCCGACGTGCGCCGCCCAATCGATAGACTGCCACCGTCCCACATCACATTGAGTAAGCCAAGATTTCGCATAACGGAATCTTTGCCCATGCCGTGCGCCCCAAAGACTACGCCCGCTTCGCTCGATACCACGCCTGCCGACGGCCAATTTTTAGCCAAGGTATAGGCTAAGTTTTCTGGGGTTTCATCGCCCAAAATCAGCCGGGGAATGCGTGGCGGTTCGGGTTTATCGTGTTCCAGCAGTTTCAAGTCATCTCGCAACTTGGTTGAATCCTTGCCCTTTTTGCCAGCGTCTTTGATTGCCGATAGCAATCCCTCCCGTTCAGCGTTCCAGGCTCCCAGCGCCGCCGCGTAATCCTTCAACAAAGGGGCCCCTATCTCTGTTTGCTCAACTTCATATTGCCGAATCGCTGAGGTAAAAAATCCGTCACAAGTCGTTTTGCGTTCGCCTGAATCGGCAATGCTCAACAGAAACAAGCCTGTCGGG
The DNA here is from genome assembly GCA_051061015.1 of Methylomicrobium sp. Taxonomy (GTDB): domain Bacteria; phylum Pseudomonadota; class Gammaproteobacteria; order Methylococcales; family Methylomonadaceae; genus Methylomicrobium. The sequence continues at coordinate 74,247 of JBPFEG010000056.1, read as the reverse complement.
CCGGTTAGCCGCTCGGCGCGTTTGATGTCAGCATGGGCTTGCGCCGCCAGCGACAGCGCCCCCAATGCGGAACCGGCCACCAACGGCAACGGGGCTTTGACGAATCCGGCCACTTCTTCGACCGCCGACCGGATCACGTCCGGCAAGGCATCCAGCGGGTATGATTCCGGCTCAATTTTGGCTGTCAGCGGTTGCGGCTGCGGCTGCAGCCATTTGTCGCCAGTTTCGCCCTTCGCTTGGGTTTGCTCGAACAATTCATCAAGGTTCGAAACGTAACCATTCATAGCCGAACCCCTATCAACTTGGCCGCATCGCGCAGCCGCTCGTGTGCCAACTGTACCCGCGCAGCGTCGGCCGTGGTCACTGGGTGCCCGGTCGAAACCTGAGCCGCCGCCAGGGTGACGATCCCGGCCTCACGCGCCAGGCACTTGAGCACATCATAGGGGTTAAAAGCCGCTGAACGGCTGCCTTTCGAGTAGTCAGGCCGCTCCGGGTACAGGTCCGCAAATGCCAGACCGACCGCTGCGAGAACGTCGGCAGGGTCGCATCCTGCGAAGCAATGGAAAATTATTTTTCCTTCGCGCTCGGCAACGGTCAAGGACGGGCTTTTGTCGTTATGGCTCGGGCACTTGGCGATATACCGGCCCGGTCCGGTGCGTTTGACTCCTTCGAGTCGTGAAGTGAATTTTTCGATCATGGCAAAGTTCCAGTTTTCGCCGGGTGCATCAGTTGTCAATATCGGATAGAATACGCTTGCTGTTTAAACGCATAACTTTGATTTGACTATGAGAAACCCGGCTGATTGGTAAGAGTCAGTCGGGATTTTTATTGTCCAGCGGATTCGATCAAGGCGCGAATATCTTCGACGCGCCACGCAACGGTTCTTTCGGACAGTTTGACAGGCTTGGGGTACTTGCCGGATTTGACGCCGTTTAAGAATGAAGTCCTGCCAATGGGCAAAACGCCAGGAGTGCCGCGCTTACGGTCGCCAATGATTTGAGGGAGACGGACAAAGCCGGTTTCGGGAAGGGTGGATAGTATCGCCATAAAATAATGAACCTCTCTGGTCATTGTTGATTTTTGCGATACTTTAGCGGCCAGTTTTTCCCATAAAAAAGGAAACCTGACCTTTAAGAATTATTGGGAGTAGCGAAGGCTTTTCAGTCTATTGAATATTGTTTTCCTCCTCCCCATTACTGTTTGCTTTTGCATTCTGGATAGGTTCAGGTCTTTGCAGACTTCCTCCAATGTCTGTAAATTTGTAACAGTTTTCCCCTGTGCTTCAAGCTCGGTCCGCTTTTGAAGTACGAGTCGTGCATATTCCAAAGATTTTAAGTTATTGTCCTTTGGCCGGCCACGCTTAGGATTTACGCGGCGTTGACTCGATAGAATATCTGATAAGAAAGATTCCATCGTTGCATTTTTTACAGAGGTGTTTGTAACTTTCTTTTTCCGGCTTAATTTCTCTCGCTGTTTTTTCAATTCAGTTTCACTAGCAGATAGTTTCCATACCAAAGATTGGCTATAGTTCTCCAGATATTTAGCATATGCTGACCATTCAACTACTCCCCATTGATCTTTTTTTGTAAAGTCAATTTCACTTATAGAGTCAGGTCTTTCTATCATTCCAATTTGAACTAGCAGAGGCTCCCAGGCTGGTGCAGCGTATTTAATAAAAGTCATTAATAGCACACTCCATCAAAGTGCAATCATCACGAAGGGATTAACCGGAAACAGGGTGATGAATCCCGCTTGTTGGCCCGTCGGCCTATCCGGTTAAAATCGATTATACAGCTCAGACAGTCCGCTTAAACGGAATCACATCAGCGCCATGCTTCAAGCTGTCCAGGTAATCGGCCCAAGCCTGCATCATGCGGCGGCGCTCATCCAGGTATTGCGCCCGGTTGTAGGCGGCTCTCACCTGATCCCTTGGCATGTGGCAAAGCTGGCGCTCGATCGCGTCCGGGCTCCAGCCTTGCTCATTCAGTAGGGTTGACGCCATGCCACGAAAGCCGTGTGCCGTCATAGTGTCGCCATCGTATCCCATCGTCAGCAAGGCTACCCTGATCGTGTTTTCCGACATTGGCCGGCCATCGTTTCGGCTTGAGGGGAAAACATAGCGTCCCGATCCGGTCAGCGGTTTCACCGTCTCGAGTATGGTGACTGCTTGAGTGGATAATGGGACAAGATGCAAAGCATTGGTTTTGGTGACGAATGGTCGCCATTCGCGCGCCGATAAGTCAACGTCTTTCCATTCCATTTGCCGGATTTCGCCAGGGCGTTGAAATAACAGCGGCGATATTTTTAAGGCGCATTGGACCACAAGCGTTCCCTGATAACTGTCAATGCTCCGCATCAACTGTCCAACGTCCTTGGGGTCGCTCAGGGCGGCTCGGTGCTTAACTTTCGTTGCCGGGATTTGTTTGGCGACCGCTTGTGCCGGGTCGTAATCGGTGAAGCCGTGAGCAATGGCATAAGCATAGGCTGCGCTGGTTTCGCTGCGTATGCGGTGCGCTGATTCCAGTTTACCGGCCTCGATCAGCGGCTTGACGATTTCGAAGATGTGAGGGGATTTAACATCGCTGATCCCCATGTATCCGATCATCGGGAAAACATGCATTTCAAAAAGCCGGGTTTTCTTGTGGTGGGTATTTCTGGCAACGGTATGTTCAACGGATGCTAGCCAATCGCGGGTGATGTGCTCGAAGCTGTTCAGCGCTGGCAGTCCGGCATCAAGGCGCTTTTGGTTTTCGGCCTTGGCTTGTTTTGCAGCTTTGGCTTCTTTGCGTGTGTCGCTCGGATCGATCCCATTGGCGACTTTGGCGCGGGCTTCCTCGGCTTTGCGTCTGGCATCAGCCAGGCCGGTGGCAGGGTAAACGCCAAGAGATAGCGTTTTACGCTTGCCGTCGACGGAGTAATCAAAGCGCCACCATTTTGCGCCGGTGGGTTTGATGAGCAGATACAGGCCGTTGCCGTCATTGAGTCGCTTGTCTTTGTCGCCCGGTTTGGCGTTGCTGACGGTTGCGGGTTTCAGTAATTCTTTCGCCATTTGCAGTAACCTCGATTGCAGTAACTTTTTTGGGTTTCTGAAAACTACTGTAAATCTTACTGCTCTTTTTGTCGAATGTTACTGTACTTTTTTGAACCTCAATGGACATAAAAAAACCCGCTAAGCCAGATAACTTGCGGGTTTTTGAATCTTGTTGAACGTCTTTAAATCGCTATATGGTGCCTCGGGCCGGAGTCGAACCGGCACGGTGTTGCCACCGAGGGATTTTAAGTCCCTTGCGTCTACCAATTTCGCCACCGAGGCATCGGTGTACGGATGAGTCGCGTATTATATAGGAATCGCGAAAATAAACTAGGGTAGGACGGGATTTTTTCTCGGATTGATGGCTTTACTGCGCTCCTGTTGAGGTAAGGATTATTCCCTAAAAGCGGAAGGGAGAACGGCAAATCAAACGGGGAAGTCGTCTGTACTGGCTCGGGCTAAGGCAGGGATGATGCCTTTGCTGTTGCCAACCGTTGTGTTTGGGATTAATGTTTCGGTTGGAACGATTGGCTTCTGTTGTCATTCAAAATACAAATTTCCCCAGCAAAGAATCATGCTTCTCCCGTTTTCCAGGCCATTGCTTGCGCTGCTCTCACTGTCGATGATGGTATTCAATATTGCCCAGGGCGCCGATGAAATCAGGATCGATGATTTTTCGTCGGGGTCGCTGCAAGGGTGGGAAACCCAAATCTTCAAGGGAGAGACGCAATATCGCTTGGTCGATCTGGATGGCGTGAAGGTGCTGAAGGCTGACAGTTCGTCGTCGGCGTCGGGGCTATTCAAGAAACAACGGATCGATCTGAGCCGGACGCCGTTTCTGAATTGGCGCTGGCGGATTGAAAACGGGCTCGGCCAGCGGAACGAACAGTCCAGGTCAGGGGATGATTATGCGGCGAGGATATATGTGGTGATCGACGGCGGGTTTGCATTCTGGCGCAAAAAAGCGCTCAATTATGTCTGGGCAAGCGCTTCCCCGAAAGGTAAAAGCTGGCCAAATGCGTTTGCAGGCAAGCATGTAATGATGATCGCGTTACGCTCATCCGGGGACCACGCCGCAGTCTGGTATAACGAGAAACGCAACATTCTCGAAGATTTGCACGAGCAATTCGGCGAGGGCCTTCGTACTATCGACGCGGTAGCGATCATGACCGATACCGATAATGCCGGAGGACGGGTAACCGCCTATTACGGCGACATTTTTTTCAGTGCGAAGTAAGCCATGCACGAAACGTTACCGCTTCTCGAACAGACCGATTTTCCGCCGCTTTACCGCGGCGAACTGGCGGTTCTGCAAGTCAACCTCGGCTATTTGTGCAATCTGAGTTGCACGCACTGCCATGTGAACGCGGGCCCCAAGCGGACCGAGTTGATGGACAAGGATACGGTCGATCTGGTGCTGGCGTTCATCGAACGCGAGAATATCAAAACGCTCGATCTGACCGGCGGCGCGCCGGAGATGAATCCACATTTCCGTGGGCTGGTGACGTCTGCCCGGACATTGGGCGTCAAGGTGATCGACCGCTGCAATCTGGTGATTCTGGAAGAGCCCGATTATGAGGGTCTGGCCGGGTTTCTGGCAGCCCATCAGGTCGAGATTACCGCCTCACTGCCGTGTTATCTGGAAGATAACGTGGACCGGCAGCGCGGCAAGGGCACCTTTCATGCGAGTATCGCGGCGCTGCAGAAATTGAACCGATTAGGCTATGGGCAGGACGAAGGCGCTTTACGCCTGAATCTGGTCTTCAATCCGCAGGGGGCGACATTACCGCCTGCACAGCAGCCGCTCGAAAAAGCCTACAAGGCCCACCTTTTGGATCAATATGAGATTACCTTCAACCAGTTATTCGCAATGACCAATCTGCCGATCCAGCGCTTCGGCAGTATGCTGGTCAGCAAGGGCATGTTCAACGATTATCTGCAATTGCTGAAAGACAATCACTGCAGCGAGAACCTGAAGCAGGTGATGTGTTTAAATACCTTGAGCATCGACTGGCAGGGCTATGTGTATGACTGCGATTTCAACCAGATGCTGCAATTGCCGCTGGGGGCGGGCGGGAGCGGGAAAATGCATTTGAAACAACTGTTCGGACGGACTTTGACGGGTGCGCCGATCAGCGTCCGCCAGCACTGTTACGGCTGCACGGCCGGCCGGGGCAGCAGTTGTGGCGGTGCGTTGATCTCATAACGAAAAAAAGAGGGAGCGATTCCTGATGAGTCAGGAATCGCTTCTCGCTTGCTTTGTCGGTTGCCGGGTCTAGGGTTTCCTCTCTTTCAGCAAGTCGCGGATTTCGGCCAGCAACAGTTCTTCCCGGGTCGGTTCTGGAGCCGGGGCTTCTGGCTGCTGCCTCTTCAGCCTGTTGATCAGTTTGACCACCATAAAAATCGCAAACGCAATGATCGTAAAATCGACTATCGCTTGGATAAAACTGCCGTATTTCCACATGACTGCCGGCGTATCTCCCGAGGCCTCCTTGATTGTGACCGCGAGGTCGGCAAAGTTGACACCGCCGACCAGGACGCCGATCGGCGGCATGATCACGTCGGCGACCAGCGAAGACACGATCTTGCCGAAAGCCGCGCCGATAATAATACCTACCGCCATCTCCACCGCGTTGCCTTTAATCGCAAAATCCTTGAATTCTTTCAACACACTCATGATGACTCTCCTGCGTTATGAATAATAGTTTTACTGTTAAATCTTAAACGCACTGACGGGCTAAAAACTCAACCACGGCCCGAGCCAATTCTAATATAATTCGCCCTCATGAGTCCTGAACATTTCATGCAATGTGCGATTGAACTTGCCCGACTGGCGCCGCAGTATCCTTTCGGCGCGGTGATTATCCGGCGTCAGGATGGCGAATGCGTGGGCCAAGGGTTTAACCGTTCGGACTTGAATCCGACTTTCCATGGCGAAATGGTCGCGATCAATGACTGCGCCAGTCGGCATCGATCAGCTGACTGGTCCGGCTTCGATCTTTACACTACCGCGGAACCTTGTGCGATGTGTCAGGGCGCCATCGAATGGGCGGGGATCGGCCGGGTTTTTTACGGCACCTCCATTCCATATCTGCAGATGCTCGGCTGGCGGCAGATTGATTTGCGTGCGGCCGATATCAGCGCACGTACTGCTTTTCGCGATACGGTAATTATCGGCGGTATTCTCGAAGCCGAATGCAATACCTTATTCGTTGAGGTGTCGAAAGGCTGTTTTGATGGCGATTCCGGCTAATCCGGATTTATCGCTGGGGTTCATCGTCCCATGCAATTGCTGATGCTAGCTTAAGTTTGGCATTGTCACAAAGCTGTCATTAATTCAGGATTACAATCCGGGCTTTTATTTTTATTTCGTATCATGACCCAACTGACTATTCTCGTGGTAGAAGATGAAGAGGCGATCCGTTCGATGTTGTTGCTGGTACTCGAACAGGCTGGCTTTACTGTGCTTGCGGCGGGGGATACCAGGGAGGCTCAGGCTATCCTCGATCAGACGTATGTGGATCTGGTTCTGCTGGACTGGATGCTGCCGGGCATCAGCGGCGCGGAATGGGCGCGCCGGATTCGAAAAGAAACCGCCTATCAGGAATTGCCGATTATTTTGTTGACCGCGCGCGGCGAGGAAGAGGACAAGGTGCGCGGTTTTGAGGTGGGAATCGATGACTATATCACCAAGCCCTTTTCTCCGAAGGAACTGGTGGCGAGGATTCGCGCGGTGCTGCGCCGCAGCGGCAAATTTTCCGGCGGAGGGCAGATCGTGCTGGGCGACATGGTGCTCGACGCCGAGCAACATCGGCTGAGCATCGGCGAGCACCAGCTCGAGGTCAGCCCGACCGAGTTTAGATTGATACAGTTTTTTATGACGCATCCGGACAAGGTCTATACGCGGACGCAGTTACTGGACCAGGTCTGGGGACGCAGCGTTTATATCGAGGAGCGCACGGTCGACGTGCACATCCGCCGGCTCAGAAAGATCCTTGCGGAATACGGCCGCGAAGATCTTTTGCAAACGGTGCGCGGTTTCGGTTACCGTTTTTCATTGATCGAATAGACAAAAGACTTTATGGGAGTTTGGAAAAGGGAGATCACCATCGCTTTGCTGTCGCTGCTGGTGATAGCGATCGTCGGCTTTTTGACAGGCGCGCTGCTGCCGCTGCTGCTGGCGGCGACAGTGATCTTTCTGTTTCGGCAGATTCAGCAGATCAGCCGTTTCGAACGCTGGATCGGCAGGGGCGGGAAAGGCGATTATCCGAATACCAAAGGGATTTGGGAGGACATTTATTATCATGTTTATCGGCTCAAGAAGGGCGAGAAGCGCCGTAAAAAAAAGCTCAGAAAGCTGCTCGAACAGTTCCGGGAGTTCACCGGCGCCTTGCCCGATGCGGCGGTCATATTGGGTGAAGATGATGTGATCGAGTGGGCAAATAAAGCCGCCTTGAAGGTGCTGGGACTACAGCCGGGAGACAGGGGGCAGCGCATTCCTAACCTGATACGCTATCCCGAATTCATCCGCTATCTGAAGGCCAAGGATTATCAGGATGCCATCATTCTGCCTTCGCCGGTAAATAGCCAGATCACGCTGGCGGTCCGAATCGTCAGTTACGGCGCCGGTCTCAGGTTGCTGCTCGCGCAGGATGTCACCCAGTTGAAGCAGGTGGAAAGGATGCGAAAGGATTTTGTCGCGAACGTCTCGCATGAACTCAGGACGCCGTTGACAGTGCTGAAAGGCTATCTCGAAACCTTGCAGGATATGGATGACGGCGGTTCCACGTTATTGACCGGTTCACTGGCGCAAATGCGGGGGCAGACCGAAAGAATGCAGCATCTGGTCGATGATCTGTTGATGCTGACCCGCCTCGAAACGCAGCAAAGGCGAACATTCTGTATTGATGTACCGGCATTGCTGAAGCAAATTTGCAATGAGCGCGGTGTAGTCGAAAATTCGGCGGGCCGTATTGAATTGGCCTTAACATCAGACGCCAATATCCATGGCGACGAGCAGGAACTGCGCAGCGCCTTTACCAATCTGGTCGGCAACGCACTGAAATATTCGCCGGCCGATTCGGTGGTGAAGGTGCGCTGGTTCCAGGAGGGCGATACGGTCGTGCTCGAAGTCGAGGATCGCGGCATAGGCATTGCGCCGGAGGACATTCCGCGGGTGACCGAGCGTTTTTACCGGGCCGACTCCCATCACGGCCGGAAAATTCCCGGCACCGGGCTTGGCCTGGCGATCGTGAAGCATGTGCTGATGCGGCATGAGGGCCGCCTGAATATCATCAGTGAGCTTGGCAAGGGTAGTTGTTTCAGCTGTCATTTTCCTCTGCATCGCAAGTGCGATTGATCGGTAAGTTTTTTAATTTCGCTTATAATTGGGCTGCCGGCCCGGCCCGTGCCTCTTCGGAAAACGCGATCAGGCAGCGAGCGACGGCGTTCGATAATAATAACCCGATAAAGTAACGGCCACGGCGAAAGTCGCTGGTAAAGGCAGAGGAGCGATGATGAAAGACTCGTTAAAAAAGATGTTTAATTATTTTCTGATCGGCGTGCTGGCGGTGATTCCGATCGTGATTACGCTGCAGATCATGATCTTTATTAAAGATCGCGTATCCGATCTGATCGGTACGGTTTACGCTGTTTACGATAATTATCTTTATACGGTCATGGCGTTTGGCGTCAGTATCGTGATTTTGGTGTGGATCGGACGGAAGATCGTGAAAGACGGCCGCTACTGGGTGATCGCGACCTTCGACAATTTGATCGAAAGAATTCCGGTTCTGAACACCATTTACCGGGTCATCAAAAAAGTGATCAATATGTTTTCAAATCATGACAAAACGATCGCGAAAGAGGTCGTCTATGTCGAATGGCCGAAGGAAGGCACGTGGATGGCAGCGTATGTGACCAACCGTTTCGACGACAAATATGTGCTGTTCATTCCGACTTCGCCGAATCCGACCTCCGGATTCACCACAATCGTAAGCAAGTCGAAAGTGGTCAGATCGAAGATGAACATCGAAGAAGCCAGCAGCCTGATCATCAGCGTCGGCGTCGACTTCAATAAAGTTTCCGAGATTGCGGCCTTACCGAATGACTAAGGAAAGGACCGCATTCTGATTTAAGTGAGACCTTGCGCCATGATCAAGCCTAAAATTATTGCCTTTTCCGGAAGCGCTCGGAAAAATTCTTTCAATCAACAATTGGTTAAGATCGCGGCACAAGGTGCAGAACAGGCCGGGGCGGAAGTTTCGATCATCAATCTGGCCGATTATCCGATGCCGATTTTCAATCAGGACGATGAGTCCGCGTACGGCCTTCCCGAGTCGGCGAAGGCCTTCAAAAAACTGCTGATCGAGCATGACGGCTTTTTGATCGCCTCTCCCGAATACAACAGCGCCTTTAGTCCCTTGCTGAAAAATGCGATCGACTGGGCATCACGCCGTGAAGGCGACGAAGCGCCGCTCTTGGCTTACCGGGGCAAGGTCGCGGCCATTATGGCCGCATCGCCGGGCGCTTTGGGCGGGCTCAGGGGGCTGGTGTTTCTGCGGCTGCTGCTCAGCAACATCGGCGTAACCGTGCTGGCCGAGCAGCAGGGGATCGTGCATGCGGACAAGGCTATTCACCCGGACGGCTACCTGCATGATTCTCAATTGCAGTCAGCTGTCATGGGGATCGGCGCCAGATTGGCCAAAGTTTTGCAGAGGCTGCAGAATTCCTCTCACTGACGAGTCCCTTGTTCGGCATTATCGGGCCTTTGCTTCCGGAAGCCTTGTTTCTCACTGCCGATTCCCGATGCGGCTTGTTCCGAAACCGGGGGCATCCCGTCCGGTTTCGAGTAATCCGGCTAATTGAGGACTTAAAGGTTTTGCAGACAGCTTCTCAGCAACAGCGTTTGATCCCGTTCCATTTCTGATCCTGCCACTGCTTGAAAAACTCGGCCCGGCTCAACGGACCGGCGCATTCATGGTCGTTATCTTGGGCATGATTGTGCACATAATGCTCGAGGTAGCGCTCGTACGCATCATCGCCGCTCAGGCGGCGGACGACTTTCCAGAAGGATCTTAGAAGCTTGAGCATTAGTCACGCGCCCAATCTTCGACCAGCCGGCTCGGACTGTGCGGCGCTTCGGATAACGGCAGCACCGGTTGACCGGACAGATGACGGTAGACGACCCGAAACATGTCCAGCACAATCAGCCAGAGCAACGTCACGAAGAACAGCGTAATGACGGCGTCCAGATGCAGATTGAAAATCAGCTGCGGAGCAGTGTGGGCCTTTTCGGGAGGCAATAGGCCATTGCTCAATTTCGCGCTCAGGTCGTTGGCGGCCGCGAAAAAGCCGATCCGGATGTCCGGGCTGACGATTTTTTCCCACGCGGCCGTGCTGGTGATCGCAACCAGCCAGGCCAGCGGAACGCCACTGATCCAGGCATAGCGAAGTTTGTCCGATTTGACCAGGATGCCGGTCGCGACACAGAGCGCGATCGCGGCAAGCATCTGGTTTGCGATTCCGAACAGCGGCCAGAGGATGTTCACGCCGCCGTTCGGATCGATCACCCCGATGTAAAGAAAATATCCCCAGCCCGCGACGACGATCCCGCTGGTCAGCACCACGGAGGGTGTCCACGACGTTTCGCCGAGCTTCGGCCAGATATTACCGAGCATGTCCTGCAGCATGAAGCGCCCGACGCGCGTGCCCGCATCGAGGGTGGTCAAAATGAAGATCGCTTCGAACATGATTGCGAAGTGGTACCACAAGGCCAGGAAGCCGTTACCGAAGGCGCTGCCGAAGATGCTGGCCATGCCGACCGCCAGCGACGGCGCGCCGCCGGTGCGCGCAAACAGGCTCGCTTCGCCCATTTGCGCGGCCAGTGTCTGCATCTGTTCGACCGTGACCGGAAAGCCCCAGGAGGTAATCTTTGCGACCGCGGCGGCGGCATCCGCGCCGACTACGCCAGCCGGGCTGTTGATCGCGAAAAATACGCCGGGATCCAGCACGGTGGCTGCGACCATTGCCATCATTGCGACAAAGGATTCAAGCAGCATGCCGCCGTAGCCGATCATCCGGATGTCGCGCTCATTGGTCAAGAGTTTCGGCGTGGTGCCGGAAGCAATCAGGGCATGAAAGCCCGAAATCGCCCCGCAGGCAATCGTGATGAATACGAAAGGAAACAGCTTGCCGCCGAAGATCGGTCCGGTACCGTCGATGAACGGCGTAATCGCGGGCATCTTGACATCCGGACGGAGGATGATGATCGCGATCGCGAGCAGCGTGATCGTGCCGAGTTTGACGAAGGTCGACAGGTAATCGCGCGGCGCGAGCAGCAGCCATACCGGGAAGATAGCGGCCGCAAAGCCGTAGGCAATCACCGCCCAGGCCAGGGTCAGACCGTCGTGATCGAAGACGACGCGCCAGGTTTCGCTGCGATCGACCAGGCCGCCGTAAACCACCGACGCCAGTAACAGGACCACCCCGAACACCGAGGCTTCGAGTACTCGCCCGGGACGGATGCTGCGCATGTAAAGCCCGACAATCATTGCGATCGGTATCGTCGCTGCAACGGTCGAGGTTGCCCAGGGGCTGTGTTTCATTGCATTCACCACGACCAGGCCGAGCACCGCGATTAGGATGATCATGATCGCGAACGTGCCGATCAGCGCGGCGGTGCCGCCGAGGACGCCCAGTTCGTCGCGCGCCATTTGCCCGAGGCTGCGCGCATTGCGCCGGGTCGAGAAAAACAGGGTCACCATGTCCTGCACGCAGCCGCCGAGCACCGCGCCGATCAGGATCCATAGCGTTCCGGGAAGATAGCCGAATTGCGCCGCGAGCGTCGGACCGACCAGGGGACCGGGGCCGGCAATCGCCGCGAAGTGATGGCCGAACACGATCCATTTGTTCGTCGGCACGAAATCGTGTCCGTTGTCGAGCCGTTCGGCCGGAGTGGCGCGGGTTTGATCGACGACCAGGACTTTGGTCGCGATCCAGGCCGCATAGAAGCGGTAGGCCAGCGCATAGATGCAGATTGCAGCGATGATGAACCACAGCGAATTGATCGTTTCGCCGCGCTGCAGGGCGATGCCGCCGACAGCGGCCGCGCCGAGCCCCCCAATCAGTATCCAGATGAAAATTTTAAGCATGGGATGCCTTTTATTGAATTGAAAATGACATTGGTCTGGCGCAGGGCGCCGACCTACGCTGACGTTGTACGCAAAAAAACATCGATTCATGCGTAGCCGCTAAAAGCCAGTGTTTTTGCATGAAAGCCCCAATAAACGGGATAAAATCAGTCTATGACGATCGAGGTATTCCAAGGAGCGAGAGCCCTTTTCTTAAGGATGGGGCAACCATAACGACCGCTGGCGGGTTCCGCGAAGAGCGCGGAAACCCGGAGACTGTATGTTTTTATCTTGGTCGGCGATGAAAAAATTGAGAGGCTTCCTGGAGTTCTCCGGGCGGGAAATCATTGCCGACTATACTGCACGATCAAATTTTGCAGCGCATCGGTATTTAACTGCCGTTTATCGACTTTCAGATAGGCGACTGAGTCCTCGGGGTGCAGGGTTACATCCTCTACGCCGGCGATCGCCAGCATGTTTTTTTCAAACTCATCGAGATTCTGCAATTCGAGGCGGTCCAGGGAAAGCAGCAGGTTAGCCCAGTGACGGGGGGGCTTCATGCCGAATGACAGCAGTAGCCAACTGCAAGTCAGCGCCGTGCAGGCCATGAATACTCCGCTCGCGCCGTAATGGCCGTAACACCAGCCGCCGGCCGCGCCGCCGATCCCGGCTCCCATGAATTGGCTGGTCGAGTAGATGCCCATCGCGGTGCCGCGCAAGTCTCCAGGTGCAGTTTTCGAAACGAGCGACGGCAAGGTTGCTTCGAGCAGATTAAAACCGCTGAAAAACAGCAACAGCAAACCGATGATCTGAAACAGGATGTCATGGAACAGCATCAGACCCAGAAACGCTAGAATCAACACAGAAATGGCGCCGATGAACACGCCTTTCATTTTTTGTTTCTTCTCGGCCAGTACGATAAACGGAATCATGAAGGCCAGAGACAGTACGAAAACCGGCAGATACACCAGCCAGTGCCGAGCCGGAGGAAGCCCTGCATCGCGCATCAGGAGCGGTACGACCACGAAACTCGCGGTCATCACGATATGCAGGATAAAAATGCCGTAGTTGAGCCTTAAAAGTTCGGCATTGGTCAGCACCTCACTGAAATGGCTCGGAATCACTTCTGCTTCGCGGTGCTTTTTTGACTGCTTCGGATTCGGCACGAGCATCAGCATGATCAGCATCGCCACCACCGCCAGCCCCGCGATCAGCCAGAAGATGCCGTGCACGCCGATGAACGATGCAATCACCGGGCCTGCGGTAATCGCTACTCCGAAAGAAACGCCGATGCTCGCGCCGATCAGCGCCATCGCCTTGGTGCGGTGCACTTCCTGAGTCAGATCGGCGACCAGCGCCATCACCGCAGCGGCGATCGCTCCCGAGCCCTGAATTGCCCGGCCGAGGATGATTCCGTAAATATTCGTCGAAAGCGCGGCGACCACGCTGCCGGCAAAGAACAGCAGGAGGCCCGCAATGATCACTTTTTTGCGGCCTAAGCGGTCGGAAATCAGCCCGAACGGGATTTGCAAAAAGGATTGCATAATCCCGTAGATACCGATAGCCAGGCCGATCAGCGCGGGAGTGGAACCCTCGAGTTGATCGGCAAACAGGGAAAGGACAGGCATGATCAAAAACAGGCCGAGCATCCGGAACGCGTAAATGCTCGCCAGTGACCAGGTGGCGCGTTTTTCGGACCGCGTCATCGGGCTTTCGATGTCCTGTATCGGGTTCACAACCGAGATCTCCTATGCTGTAATGATGAGGTTTACCCTATGGGTGATTTTTGATATCGGGTGTTATAGTCCCGGTTAAAATCGCCTTGGTATGCGGGCTGAATTCAGGAATCGTCAACCTGCTCCGCCAATTCGCTGAGTGTTTTGAGCCGGGAGGATAACTGTTCGCGGGATTCAGCACGCAACGTCGCATGGGCGACCTTCCGGCCTTTGCGTGGGGCCTTGTCGTACAGATGCAGGTGCGCATGCTCGATCGCCAGCACCTTTGCCGTTTCCGGAAGGCCGCCGATGAAATTGACCATCGCAGAATGGCCGACAGAGCGGGTCGAGCCCAAAGGCAGCGACAGGATCGCACGCAAATGGTTTTCGAACTGGCTGGTTTCAGCGCCTTCGATCGTCCAGTGGCCGGAATTGTGCACGCGCGGCGCAAATTCGTTCGCGAACAAATGGCCGTTGACCTGAAACAGTTCGAGCGCGAGCACACCGGCATAATCGAGCCCCTCAAGCAGCCTGGTTACATAATCCTCGGCCTGCGCCTGCATCGGGTCACTATCGCGGCATTCGGAGACACGCAGGATGCCGCCTTTGTGCAAGTTTTCGGATAGGGGATAAAAGACAATCTCGCCCTGAGGGCTGCGCGCGGCGATGATCGAGACTTCGCGGTCGAACGGCACGAACGCCTCGACGATCGCCGGGACGCCCGCCATGGCTTCCCAAGCTTTTGGCAGATCATCAGGTGTTCTGACGAAGGCTTGACCTTTGCCGTCATAACCCATCCGTCGGCTTTTGACGATCGCGGGCCAGCCGATCATTGCCATCGCGTCGTTCAAATCGGCCAGACTGTTGATCGGCGCGAAATTCGGCGTCGGAATACCGATCGAGTTGAAATAATTTTTTTCGACCAGCCGGTCCTGCGCGACTGCCAGCGCATTCGGGGACGGATGCACTTCGGTATGCGTCGCCAGAAAATGCGCGACCTCGGACGGCACGTTTTCGAATTCGTAAGTGACTATGTCCGACATTTCGGCCAGTTGGGCGAGCAGCGCCGGATCATCGTAATCGCCGTGCAGGTGCGTGCCGAGTTTGTTCGCGCAGGCATCTTTCGCCGGATCGAGAAAAATGAAATCGACGCCCAGCGGATAACCCGCCAGCGCAATCATGCGCGCCAATTGTCCTGCCCCGAGTACGCCGACCTTCATAAAGTCCCGCCTTCGCCGTGACCGCGCGGGTCCGAGCCGGCCAGGACCGATTCGGTTTGTCTTTGGCGGTAGTCGTTCAAGGCGGAGCGGTACCCATCATGCTTATTCCCGACAATTGAGGCGGCCAGCAGGGCGGCATTGATCGCACCGGCCTTGCCGATTGCCAGAGTGCCGACCGGAATGCCTGCGGGCATTTGCACGATTGACAATAAAGAGTCCAGACCATTCAGCGTTTTTGACTGTACCGGTACGCCTAGCACAGGAACCGCGGTTTTCGCCGCGGTCATGCCCGGCAAATGCGCCGCGCCGCCCGCGCCCGCAATGATCACTTCCAGGCCCTTGGTTTCGGCGGTTTCAGCATAATGGAACAGTTTGTCCGGCGTCCGATGTGCCGAGACGACTTCGACTTCGTGCGGAATGCCCAGCTCCTGCAACGTTTCAGCGGCAAAGCGCATCGTTTCCCAGTCAGAGGTCGAGCCCATTATGATGCCAACCAGTGCTGTCATGTTGTACTCCTGAAGATAAAAAGCGGTATGCGGTCAACGCATCCGGTCCGATCGAAAATTAAGAGGAAAATTATCGCATAAATACCGGACAATGTTGTGTTTAAAGTGAAAAAGAACGGGCGATCAGGAATGGCGGGAAATCGGCGGAATCACCGTACAAGGCTGGCGTCCCCGGGGTGATTCGAACACCCAGTCGCCTTCTTAGGAGGAAGGTGCATTATCCAGCTTATGCTACGGGGACAAGGCAGTCATTCTAACAAGACTAACAGGTTCATCACAAGGAGATAACAGAAGCTAACTCCTCAGCTATGGATAAAAAAGTGTATACTCTTCTGCCGCAAAGAGGTGGTTAACCATTTCCAGAGTGCGTAGCTCCCAAAAAGAGGAATAAAGAATTATGCTTAATTTAAAACATTTGTAATGTTTCTCGGAAAAGCGAGTATGGCATGAAATACAATGCGGAGACGATCAGGTGAAAGACGAGGGCGGGCTTATTTTGACCAGCATGGGCAATAATAAACTGGAGCACATCAAGACAGCGGCGCAAGCGATTCTGAAAAATGAATCGCTGAATCTGCAACTGGTGCCGGCGATTGCAGTCAAGCTGGTCAATCTGACTTACGATGAGGAGGTGCGTATTGATGTGCTCGCGAAAATCATCGAAACCGACCCCGCCTTGGCTGTGAAAGTTTTACAAACGGTCAATTCCGCCTCGTTTCGTTTGCCTGTCAAGGTGAATTCGATCAGGCGTTCAGTGAATCTCTTAGGCGTCGATGAAGTCCGCCGGATTGCTTTGACCATGCTGCTGTTCAGCAGGATGATCCAGCGCAAGCCCGGCCAGTTCGATACTTTATTCTTCTGGCAGCACTGCCTGTTTGTTGCCGAGTTGAGCCGTAGGATCGCTGCCGCGCTGCATCATCCCGATCCGGAAATGGTTTATACGGCAGGGCTGCTGCATGACATCGGCAAGCTGGCGCTGGAAATTCACGGCAAACTGACTTACAGCCAATTTATTGGTTCATTGCATAATAGTTCGCATCCTCTGCTTGAAGAGGAAAAGCTTTTTTTCGGCATTAGTCATGCTGAAATGGGATGGGTGTTGTGCCTGGAATGGCAATTGCCGCTGCCAGTCACAGCGGTTGTCTCGCAACACCATTTATTGCCCGACAAGAGTTCTCCCTTTTATCCGTACCGTACCGAGATCGCGATCGTCGCATTTGCCAACTATATTGCTTGGCTGCAGGGGGTTTCCTCGACCCGTCATACGGGTTCGCCGCAATTCTCACCCGAAACATTTGAGTTGCTGCAGGTCGATGGGCTTGATCTGGAGAGCCTGATGCAAGAGACCGATGAAGCGATGCGAGTCGCACGGGCGTTTTATAATATAGAGTTTCCGGACGTCAACCGTCTCAGGACTAAACTATTGCAGGCGAGCATTGCAATGAGCCGGATTCATCATCCGGCCAAATTTGCCGCCCCGTCGTCCGTGCGTAATATTGCGGGTAGTCTGACGGCGCCGCATCAAAGCCTGGAGCCAGCGGATTTTGTGCCCTGGACACTGGAATCGATCAGGCGTGATTTTGGTTTCGACCTTGTAGTCCTGTTCAGGATCGATCCGCAGCGCCGCAGCCTAGTGGCTTCAAATGCTTACCCGGAAATTCGCGAAATGGCATTGGAAATCGAGATTGGCTGTGTGTCCGGCAAATTGCTGGCCTGCCTGCGCGAAAAAAAGGCGGTGCTGATTAATGCCTCTTTTGAGCCTGAGAACCCGCTGATCAAGAAGTTTAATGCTGCAGAATTTGTCGCGGTGCCGGTGCTCAGCCACCGCCGTCTCGCCGGCGTGATTTATGGAGATTATGGGGTCAGCCAGAAACCGATGAACGGACGCATCCTTGAGGAAATTGTAGCGGTTGCCGATCAGCTGGGGATCGCGCTGGCACATGCCAAGCATTACGAAATGCAGAAGCAGCAGGCGCAGCTGGATTCGCTGACACAAATCTATAACAGACGGATGCTCGAATTTTCGTTGAGCCAAATTTTTGAGCGATCTGCCGACGAACTGCAAAATGTGGCGTTGGGTTTTGTGGATATTGACCGGTTTAAGTTATTTAACGATCAGTGCGGGCATCAGAAAGGCGATGAAATTATTCGAATGGTGGCTGACCTGCTGAAACGGTTGACCCGGCCTGGCGATCTGGTCGGTCGTTTCGGCGGCGAGGAGTTTTTATTCGTACTGACCGATACCGACGAAGACGATGTGCGCTCTTACGCCGAGCGTATTCGGTCGGAAATTGCCATACGGGGAGAAACCATGAAGCCCAGGTTTCACCAGCTGGATTTGACGGTCAGCATCGGTGTGGTGCTGTATCAGCCGCATTTCGCGAGCTACACTGACTTGATCGAAGCCGCCGATCAGGCTATGTATCGCGCGAAGATGGACGGCCGAAACCGGGTCGTCTTATTCAATGACCTTCCATCAGGTAATAGGCCGCCTGCGAGTCGGCGAAGGCAGGAAGAATAAAGCAGGGCGTTCGATTTTCCGCCGCTTCGGTCTCCTCCTTAATGGTTCAAGCTGTATCTAGCGCGACTCCTTCATAGAGAGCCTTTTTAATTCGCGCCACCGCTTTGTCGTCCAGCTCGGCCGTTCTTTGGCGTTGAACGCATAAGGCGCCTCTAAAACCGAGATAATCCGGCCGGTAACGCAGCAGCAAGGGAATATCCTCCAAACGCAGCGAACCGGCGAGCCCGCAGAGCAAATTGTGGGTTTTGGCTTGCTCGACAAAGTGTTCGATTGTGCGGAGCGGCAAGATATCGGTCAGCGAACCTCGGCTTTTGTCCATCGTATCCATCATCACGCCGGCAAAGCCTGCCTGCTGCAAGATTCTGACGAAATCCGGATCGGGATGTGCATCGCCGAACAATACCGCAATCAAGGCAGATCCCTTTTGGGTCAGCGCCGCTAACTTTTGCACGACTGGATGCCAATCCCCGCCAGGAAAGAAACCGATCTTGATGTAGTCGACCCCGGTTGCGGCCATCGCCTGTACCGCGTCGAAAATCAAATCCGGCTGCATCGGCAGGTCGCCAACCGTGGCGCTGACCGGGACTCTTCCTGCGCACCAGTCGCAGGTCTGTGCCACCGTTTCCATGGGCAGTGCGCCGAGTGCGCCGGCGGCCGGCTGTTTCAGGTCGATGATGTCCGCGCCCGCTGAATAGACGAGTTTCGCTTCCATGAGGCTGTTCACGCTGGCTAGCATTCGGGTCATGGGCGGGCAGCTCCTTGCTTTTTGAAAGAATCGATATGTGCCATTAGCCAGTTCCAGGCTTCCAGTTCGCGGGGACCTGCGGTTTTCTCAACCCCGATACGCAAATAGCCAATCTCCCTGTTGATCCTCTCGATCGGCAGCATATTCAGGCGGCTGATCAGGATCGCCGCCTCGAGCACCGAATATTGGGCGCGGTTGAAGCCCCTGAACGGTGCATGGTTCACTTCGAGCACGGGGCGGCAGAAAAATTTCGGGCGAACCGGGTCTTGCTCGATCCGCACGACTTCGACTTCGGTATGCGCAAGCGCCGAGGCCAGCACGTGGCCGGCAATCTTTTCGGCCAGCTTGAGCGGCCATTCGCGCCGGCCGGTCAGGCAGCCGGCAAAGACACGCACGTCGTCGCAGTAGTTGATCACCGCGGTTTTCGTCACCGTCAAATTGTCGAGCGTCGCTGAAGGGTAAAAAGGCAATATCACCAGGTCTTCGCCTTCAGTATGAATGCCCATCGGTGCAATGTGAGGCTGTCCCGCGCGATTTTGGGTAGTAACAATCGTTTCCAGAATCATGAATAAAAAATCAATGTAAATACCCGACTATCCTAGAGCAAGATCAGTTTCGAGTCATGTAAAAATAAGGGGAGGCCCAGGCTTGGCGGTCCTCAGCCCAGCCGGCGCTGAATATCGGCCAGCGCCTGCTGGAGCAGATCGGTTTGGCCGCTATGGTAGCGTAAGGCGTCCGTTTCTCTGCGCAGCCAGGTAAACTGGCGTTTGGCCAGTTGCCGGGTCGCAATGATGCCTTTTTTGGTCATCGATTCATAGTCGTATTCTCCGGCCAGATAAGCCCATACCTGGCGGTAGCCGACCGCGCGGATCGCCGGCATTTTTTCGTCCAGATCGCCACGCCGGTACAAGGCCTCCACTTCCTCGATCAGGCCGTCTCTGAGCATTTGCCGGAAGCGTTCGGCGATGATGCTGTGCAATGTCGCCCGCTCTTCCGGGGCAATGATCAGCTTGATCAGGCGATAGGGTATTTTCTGCGCTGAGGTTTCGCCGAAAAACGATGACAACGGCATGCCGCTGATTTCGAAAACTTCCAGGGCGCGCTGGATGCGTTGTGGATCGTTCGGATGAATTCTCGCCGCCGCTTCGGGGTCGATCTCCCGGAGCCGGTGATGCAAGATAGCCGAGCCAAGCCGTTGCAGGTCTTCATCGAGGCGCGCCCGGATGGCCGGATCGGCCTTCGGCAAGGCGGCGAGTCCCTGGGTCAATGCATTAAAATACAACATGGTTCCGCCGGCCAATATCGGTATTTTTCCGCGTCGGATCATGTCCTCCATCAGCTTCAGGGCCTGGGCTCTGAATTGGCCGGTCGAGAATGATTCGGCCGGATCAAGAATGTTGATCAGATGATGCGGAATTCCTCTGCGCGCTTGCGCATCCGGTTTGGCGGTGCCAATGTCCATGCCCCGGTACACCAGCGCCGAATCGACGCTGATAATTTCCCCCCCGAGCGCTGCGGCCAATTCTATGGCAAGGGCTGACTTTCCCGAAGCAGTAGGGCCCATCACTAAAATGGCGGGAGGCAGGGAAAAAGGGTCTGACATGCGGGACTGGCGAATCGGAGAGGGGCGGGAGAATCGTTCGGGCGTTTAACCCGCACAGCGGTAAAACATTACCGGCTGTGCGGAAGATGATCGATTTTGTTGAAAAGCCAAAAGCTTTGGCATCAGTACTGCTGCCAGTATTGATAAGGGATCGTTCTGTCGCCCAACGGTCTGATAAAGGTATAGGCGCCCGGGGTATTGACAAGGATATCAAACGCTTGCGGGAACGCATCATGTGGCCTGGGTATGGACGCCAGCGCGGTTAATGGCGATATCCCTACAAATAGCCCTAGACCGGCAATGGTCGCCGCCAATCCGATCGGCCTGTAAATCAGGATATCCAGTAGCGTAAAGGCAGGGTCTGCCTTGAAAGGACGCAGCCTGTAAGTTGGCGTTTGCGGCGGATAGTAAGCGGGAAGGACATAATAGGGTGTAGGGGATTGGCCCGTTACGGGTGGAGAATAGGTTTGTCGCGTAGTTTCATCGGCGCGCAGGGGCGGGCTGATCGCTACGGATATAGCAAGAATGGCGCCATAGATAAGCTTCGTCATGTTCTGGACCCTGTTTTGCGGTAAGTTTGCCGAAATTAGTCGAGTTCGCCGCCAATGTCAAGCCGGCCGTTATGCGGATGACACATAAGCAGTGCCTTATGAAAAATTGATTTCGCACCAAATAATTTTTAATCGGCTGCTATACTTGGGTGTCAATAACACTGTTAGCGATATAGTTAATATCGGATTCAATTCGGTTCCCGCGTAGCCGGCAGTTGCGAGCAGTCAAAGCATCGGATGCCGATCCGCTGGACCACAGTTAGGGAGGCACGGCGGTTCTTTCGCCATTTTATCAAATGAGAGTCATAGTTGGGAGACAATATGATCAATGATATGAATCCGCAAGATGTTGTCGGCGAATTCCGTGAAGCCGTGCTGAACCTGTACGGCGGCATGCAGCGTAAAGTGTTTTATACCGAGATCGAAACCCCTTATCCGGACGGCAAGCTGATCGTATCGACCACTGATCCTACTGGAGTCATCACGCATGTCAATCAGGCATTCGTCGAGATGTCCGGATATACTGAAGCGGAATTGATCGGTGCGCCGCATTCGATATTGCGGCATCCCGATATGCCTTCCGCTGCCTTTAAGGATTTATGGGATACGGTCAAAAAGGGTGAAAAATGGCAGGGCTTCGTTAAAAACCTGCGTAAAGATGGCGGCTATTATTGGGTGAAGGCGACTGTGGTTCCGAATATCCGCAAAGGCGTGGTCGTCGGTTATACCTCGGTGCGCCGGAAACCTTCCCGTACCCACGTGGAAGAGTGCCGCAAGCTTTATCCGACTTTATTTTGATCAGGAAATCCCATGTCCTTTCTGTTTACCGTCAGTCCCGATTTTACGCCTGACCATCTGTCCGGCTGGTATATTTTCAACACTTGGTTGCAAAAGCAAACCGGCGTACCGATTCATCTGGAAATGTACAACGATTTCAACGCACAGCGCGAGGCGATCCGGCAGGATAAGGTCAATCTGATCTATGCAAATCCATACGATGCCGCCATGTTGGTCAGGGAAAAAGGCTTTCTGCCGCTGGTCAAGCCGGTCGGTATATCCGACGAGGCCATTATTGCAGTCGGCGTGGCCAATCCTGTCGGTGATGTGGCGGATTTGACGCCGGGGGTCAAGCTGGCGTTTACGGACGATCCGGATGTCAAAATGATGGGGATGATCATGCTCGAACCGGGCGATCTGGATGCGAGCAATATACAAAGCCTGCCCTGTGACACGTATGTGCAGGTCGCCAAACATTTGTTGCGCGGCGAAGCCGACGTGGGGATATTTTTGGCCGAAGCCTTTGACGGCCTGTCCGAGATGATCAAAAAACAGTTGAAAATCCTCGTGCGCAGCCAGATCAGCGTCATCCATCATTCCCTGATGATCGGGCCGGGATTGCTCGACAAACGCGAACAGTTTCAGCAGTGTTTGATCGGTATGACCGCAGATGAGAAAGGCCGCGGCGTACTGGAAAGCCTGGGTTTCAAGGCCTGGGAAAAGGTCGATGACGAAGAAATGGAATTCATGATCGATCTGATGGATACGCTAACCATTTGATCTGATCCGTCCGTACCCTCCGCCCATTTCGAAAGGCTGGCTTCGGCCTTTCGAAAAAAGCCTTTTCAGTGCAAACGCGAAAAGGGTCTGCGAATGCCGGTGAAATGCTTCCGCCAGTAAGGATTGTTCAGACTCGAAACCAGCACCTTGCCGGTCCGGTTGCTCGATGCGTGCACGAATTGATCGCCGCTGACGAACAGGCCGACATGCGAAAATGCGCCTCTGCCGGTATTAAAAAATACCAGATCGCCCGAGCGTAAATGATCGGCACGGGGTAACGCCCCTGCCATCTCCCTGACCGTGCGCGGTAACCGTATGCCATGCCGTTGATACACATGGCGTACAAAACCGCTGCAATCGAAGCCCTCATCCTTTGATGCCGATCCATAACGGTAGGGCGTGCCGACCAGACTCAATGCATACGAGGTGACCGGCGGCAGATTCATCCGCACAGCCGGCGGTTGTTCCGGTGCAATTTTCGGCGCACTCGAGCAGGCGGCCAGCACGGCGAAAATCGCTGCAAGCGCCAGCTTGGAAAAAAGTGCGGTTTGATGCGAATTAAGTTGATATTTCAAAGCACAAGTTCGTGTTTTTAATGATCCTGCTCAATAATAAACCAAAGTACGGTTTGCTGCGAATCGCTTAACGCCGAAAAAAAACGAATCGTTCGGACGGAAGGCGAGTCTAATGCAATGATTTTGTTCGGCTGCAACAGAGTTTTTTATGCAGTTGAATTTGCTGATCCTTTTTTGCAGTCAATCGATTTTCGCAAGGAATCCGATGCACGAACATTCCGATTCGCTTGAAGAGCGTATCCTGGCGTTCGGTTCGAAGGAGTTGGACGAACGGCTGATCGGTCTCCATCTTCGGCCTTTGTTTTCTCGCGCGTTGCACCATTCTCGGGGCGTGATTTATCTCGCGAATCATTCGCTCGGCCGCGCGCCGGATCAGACCGAAAGGGACGTGATGGAAGGGCTCGGGCACTGGTATATGCTTCGGGAAAACGCCTGGGAATTATGGCTTCAGGAAATGGCGACTTTCCGTCAACGGGTCGCAGTGTTGATCCGCGCCTCGTACTCCGATTGTATAGTGCCTCGGGCCAGCGCCGGTCAGGGCTTACGGAGTATACTCAATTGCTACGATCGGCCGATTCGGGTCCTTACCAGTGCGGACGAGTTCAATTCAATCGATCACATACTGAAGAGCTATGCCCGGCGCGGCCGCATTGATTTAGCTCGCGTTTCCCCTAAAAGCGGCAGGCTATATCGAATCGAAGACTTTCTGGGCCCGATTCGTGCAGGAGCCGATCTGATCGTGGTTTCGATGGTGATGTTTACCACCGGACAGCTATTAACGGAGTGGCCGTTCTTGGTCGATGAAGCCCATCGGCGGGGCGCAAAGGTGATGCTCGATCTCTACCATGCGGTCGGCGCCGTCCCGGTCGATGTTGCCGAACTGGACATCGATTTTGCGATCGGCGGAAGCTACAAATATTTGCGCGGCGGCCCCGGCGCCAGCTGGCTTTATCTGCATCCACGCCATTTGGACGGCTCGCTGGAAACGCTCGATACCGGCTGGTTCGCGGAGCCTGATCCTTTCGCTTTTGAACGACCCCCATCGCCTGAATTAGCGTCTGGCGGAAATCGCTTCCTGGAATCCACACCGGCTATTTTGCCTTTTTATCAAGCCAGAGCCGGACTCACATTGACTCTGACTCTAGGCATTGAACGTTTACGGCGCTATTCGCTAAAACAGCAGCTTGAATTTGAAGAATATCTGAAGCGTTACAACATTCCCTTCCTAGGCCGGACAGAAGAGCGGGGCGCTTTTATTTCGATCCCCCATCCCCGCGCTCCGGTCATCGCAGAAAGGCTTGAGGCCGCAGGGATTGTTGGTGATGCCCGAGAAGGGTTATTACGTTTTTGTCCGGATATGCTGAATACGCGGGATGAATTGGCTATTACGGCTGAAAAGTTGGGGGAAATATGGAAATCGCTTCGTGCTTGATGCGCTAACTCTTTGAAATTCAGCTGAGTTGAGTCCGTATTGACGAATGCGGAGTCCATACGGTGGACAGTCTGTCACACCGTATGGATGGGGTCGAGTTTGTTAAATCGGTCTTCGGCCTTGAATTACGCGAAGTATGATCATCACCACCGCGATAACCAAAAGCACATGGATAAATCCTCCCATCGTATAGGAAGACACCAAGCCCACCAACCAAAGAATGATTAAGATAATCGCTATAGTTTCAAGCATTGCTATTTCTCCTGTAAAAGTCCATTAACAGTCGGCAGCAAAAAAATAATTGAACAAGAAGACTGCCGCCACCGACGATTACCCAAAAGCATTGACGAGAGTTCACCTAAATTCCCTGACTAAACGATAAAACTTAAAACAAAGCTGTTTATCCCGGCCTCATTTTTTTAAATGGTTGCCCGTCTAAAATAAAAGCGAGCGCCGAAGCCAGACCGATCATTTCGATTTGATCCTGAGGAATAACGGGGAGAACCAAGCCCATCGGCTGTCACGGCCCCTGCTATCGGATTTAAAACCAGCCATGCCAATAAGGAGTAATCTGTTGAGCAGAAAATCAGGCTATTCCGTATAAGATTGGGTATATTTGTGAAGCATAGACTTAAAGGCAAAATTGTCGGTACGGCATCTAACAGAGAGCGATTTTCGACAGTTATTTATTTTGTCTGCGATGAGGGAGAAGGAGGGCGAGGCACATTTTCCGTATCTTTTAGACGGCTTGATTGCACAAAAACTCTGACAGAGATCAGAGGAGATAGCACAGTATTCTGGGTCTTCGTTAAGCGCAGTCAAAATTCTAAATCTCGTTCGCAAAATTCCCCCGATAGGGAAAGAAAACTTTCGACTGATCAAAATGAAGCAATAATCTGCGATATTAGCGCCAGTTATACGCAAAGCCCACATTGCCGGCAAATTCACCTCCTGTATGGGGGGCAGGAATGATTACGCCAATATAAGTTTGCCAGTTTGTGACGGGGTAGTAAAAAAGATTTACGATATTGCCGGAAATATTGGAGGTACCCGAGAAATAATCAGCCTGCAAATGCAGTACTTTGGGAATCATACGAATTTCAACACCTGCCATCGCTCCATAAGGCTGGTGAATCGTCGCCAGCGCTTCATTCACGTAGAAAACGCCCAGATGAAAATTCAGCCGTTCGTCCGGAATAACCTGATTGTCGAGAAAGGTAAAATTATGCCATCTTCGCGTAGGAGCATGGGTCAGCACGCTGCCGTTTTGTGATCCCACCGCCAGCGACCAAGTGTCGTTGATATTGAAGGTCTTGGACAGCATCAAGTACCCGTCATTTTGAAAGGTTTGGGCGCCATTTCCTGCAACAGGAACATTGAGCAGCTGCATACCGACGACCCAGCCGTCACGAGTCGCATAATCGATAACGATATTGGCATAGGTCGCGTCGCGATAAATATTGAACTCATGAGTGAACGTCAAACCGCCCGATTCCTCAGTGGCCGGATTGACTTTGATCCGTTTCGGAGCTTTTTCGCGCGCCTTTCCCTTCGGAAAGGCCATCTGCGGCCATCCAATCAAAAGCAGAATTAGCACAAAAACGATAAGCCTTACGCTTTTCTTTATGATCGGCCTTATCTCCTCAAACGATCAATCGGGCTCTGTATTCAGGTAACTTAACAATTGCCCGGAGGCTCTCAGCGCATCCAGTTCCGCTTCTGCTTCAGCTTGTATTAAATCTACTTCGGTCAAGCGCATTTCGGTCCGGGACCGATAAGAATCCAGCAGTTCCAGAATGGTTCCCTTGCCGAAGCGGTAAGCGGACTCTCCCATGGATTTAAGAGTGTTCAGCTTTGACAGCACGTCTTTTTCGAATTTGAGTCGGGTTTCCTGTCTGCGCATGAGCAGATTCACCGCGCGCTCAATGGCAACGCGGGTGCGGGAGGTCGCAAAATCATGTTCCAGCAGGGCTGCATGTTTTGCGGCTTCGGCTCGTGCCATTCCGCCCTGGTTGCGGTCGAATATCGGCACCTCCACGGAAACGCCGCCGAAAGTTGTGTTGCTATAGGGGCTGTCTGTATAAACCGTACCCACT
This sequence comes from Methylomicrobium sp., assembly GCA_051061015.1. Taxonomy (GTDB): domain Bacteria; phylum Pseudomonadota; class Gammaproteobacteria; order Methylococcales; family Methylomonadaceae; genus Methylomicrobium. Next base: position 47,564 of record JBPFEG010000056.1, on the reverse strand, counting down.
TGAACGGCAACGGCCGGCCAGCGTTCGCGGCGCGCTTTTTCTAAACTGGCATCCGCAGCCGATTCGTTCCGCTGCGCCACTATAATGTCAGGGTTCGAAACCTCCGCTTCAGACAGCAATTTCTGCGCATCGGCCGGCACACCCAAAACCGCTAATTTACCTACTGCTGCCGGTTTCCAGCCAGGCATACCCAAGAGCACGCCCAAATCACCCACGGTTTCGGCCAGATCGTTGCGCGCGGTTTCCAGCCGGGTTTCGATGCCGCTGGCTTCGACACCGATACGCAGTTCATCATAAGCGCTGGCATTGCCCGCTTCCTTGCGGCCGGCAACGATTGCCGCTAAATGTTGCATGTCGCGCGCGGTTTCTTCAAGAATGGCGATTCTTTTCTGCCCTGCCAACATTTTTACGAATAACCGCCGCGTTTCGTGAATCAAACCCGCATATTCGGCCTCGACATCCGCTTCGGCTGCGGAGACGCCTTTTTCCGCGGCTTCGATGCGGGCGCCGCGTTGCCCCGCAATCAGCACCGGCACTTCCAGCGTGACCTGTTCCTGCGCATTGCCATCGAACATGTGGTTTGCGCCGCCCCCGACAAAATCATAACGGCCGTAACTGATAGTCGGATTGGGCAGAACGCCGGCGGCGGCGACTTCGGCTCGGGCTGTTTCGATGCGTTGCAGTATCACAGCAAAACGCGGACTTTTTTCGCGCACGATTTTGAGCAAGTTGCCGATCGTCACCGAGACAGGCTCGGTTTCGGTAGACGCCAGCGCTGGCTCGACAAGCAAATTTAACAGCAATAAACCCAGTACCGCCAAAGGGGCAGGCGAGGGCCGATGAATTGTGGAAGGTGCTAACAGTCTCATAATGCGTCCTGAATTTCATCGGCTTCCTCAGGTGTAATCAGCCGTTTCGGAGTGATATAGGAATAAATGACCGGCAACACAAACATCGCTACGAAAAAGGTGGTAAACATCCCGCCGACGATCACAATGGCGAAAGGTTGCTGGGTTTCGCTCCCGATGCCTGTCGATACAGCCATCGGCAACAGTCCCAGCAGCGCCAACAATGAAGCCATCAGCACCGGACGCAAGCGGTCGGTCGCGCCGTTCAATATCGCGTCGGATAAGTCTTGACCATTGCGCCGGTTTTGTTCGGTGGCGCTCAACACGAGCAGTCCCATCAGCGACACCTGGCCCAACAGCGCGATGAATCCTATTGTCGCACTGACCGACAGCGCGATGCCCGAAATCAGCAGCACGAAAACTCCGCCGGTCATCGCGAACGGCACGGACAGCAGAATGGCGATGGCGCTGCGGGCGGATTGCAGTGCGCTATACAGTAAGCCCAGCACGATCAGCACCGCGATTGGAATGATCACCGCAAGCCGGCCCATCGCGCGTTGCTGATTTTCGAATTCGCCGCCCCAGACCAGAAAATGGCCTTCCGGGACTTTGACTTTTGCCTCGACGATTGCCATGGCATCATGAACCACGGTGCCGAGATCGCGCCCTTCGACATTGAATTTCAGCGCCAGAAAGCGGCGGTTGGCTTCGCGTTCGATAGACGTGCGGCCGCGTTCGATATGCAGATCGGCGACTTCACGTATCGGAATGCGCGCGCCGGCCGGCGTCGGCAACATCAGATTGCCAATCTGTTCCATATTCGAGCGCTCCCCGGCCGGTAGAATCACGCGGACCGGCACCGGCCGTTCCCCTTGCCATAAATCGGTAACGACTTTACCGGCCAGACTGGTCTCGATCGCATCCTGGGCCGCATCGATCGTAATACCTTGACGCGCCAGTGCGGGCCGGTCGAGACGAAGTTGCAGTTGCGGCACCTGGGACTCCCGGTAAAGGTCCAGGTCAATGACGCCGGGTTCGTTCTTTAGCATCGCTTTGGCTGCTTCCAGCGTCGCGCGCATTTTTTCCAGATCGTCGCCGTAGATTTTCAATACGACCTTGCCTCGCACCCCGCTGACGGCTTCTTCGACGTTGTCCTTGATGGGCTGGGAGAAGTTGAAGCGGACGCCCGGAATCGCTAACAGCGACTCCCGCATCGCGTCGACCAGGCGATCCTTATGCCATCCTGCGGGCCACTCGTCGCGGGGTTTCAGATGCACGAAAGTTTCACTCATATTCACCCCTTCATTGTCGGTGCCGTCTTCCGAACGCCCCTGCTGGCTCAGGATGCCCTTCACCTCGGGGAACGCCATCAGCTTTTGGCGCATGTCGAGCAGGATATCCTGGCCCTTGCCGAGCGCGATACTGGCCGGCATTTCGACAAACACATGAACGTCGCCTTCGTCAAGTTCCGGCAGGAATTCGGTGCCGAGCTGTCCCGCCGCCAGTGCGCCGCTAATCAATAAGATCGCGGCCGCCGCCAATGTCATCACGCGCCGCTCTATCGCGCTGGCCAGCATTCGGCGGTAGCCGTTTCGGATACGCGCCAGAAACCGAGGCTCCTCGATCATCGCATGCTTCGGATGGATCAGAGCGGCACAAAGGGCGGGCACCAGGGTCAAGGCAAAAATCAGACCGCCCACCAGGGCAAAACTGTAGGTGAGCGCCAAAGGCCGGAAAATACGGCCTTCTACCCGTTCCAGCGTGAATACCGGAATCAGCGCGGCGATAATGATCAGCATCGCGAAAAAAGTCGGTTTTGCGACATCAACCGCCGCCTCGACGATTAATTTGACCATGTCTCGATGGGTGCGGGGCTTCTGGTGCGTCGCTTGGTGAATGACGTGTTCCACGAGGACCACCGCGCCATCGAGGATAATCCCGAAGTCGATCGCTCCCATCGAGATCAGATTAGCCGGAAGCCCGAGCTGATAGAGACCGGCGAAGGCCACCAACAGCGACAGAGGAATCACGACCGCGACGATCAGCGAACCGCGAATGCTGCGCAAAAACAGCCAGACGACGCCTACAACCAGCAAGAACCCGTGCAGCAGATTATCGTAAACCGTATGCAGGGTATTGTGAACAAGCTCTGTTCTATCCAGAAAAGGCTCAATTTTCATGCCTTTCGGCAAGATGCGCTGATTCAGTTCCTCCACCTTCTTGTGCACGGCCTCCAGGACCAGAGAAGGGTTTTCGCCGCGGCGCAACAACACGATGCCTTCGACCGCCTCTTTTTGGTCGTTCAGCCCCACCGTGCCTTGCCTCGGCGTATAGGCCTGTACAAGCCTGGCGACATCGCCCACGGTAACCGGCGTACCGCCAACGCTTTTCAGCACAATGTTACGAATTTCATCCGGCTTGCTCAGGAAGCCCACGCCCCGCACCACGATCTGCTGATCGCCGTGGCGCAGATAACCGGCCCCGACATTACGGTTGGATTGAGTAATGGCCTGATTGACGTCTTCCAGTGTCAAATCAAATGATTCCAGACGGACCGGATCGATTTCGACATAAAACTCCTTGTAGAAACCGCCGAATGTGAGCACGTCGGCGACGCCCGGTACCTGCTTCAAGACGCGGGAGATGTTCCACTCCATCTCCGAACGCAGCTCGTAAAGCGAATGGCGATCGCTGATTACCATGAATTTGTAGATTTCTCCGAGCGGGGTGTAATCAGGCGCCAGCACCGGCGTCACCCCGTCCGGCAGTTCCGCACCGGCGATCCTTTGCGAAATCACCGTGCGCGAATGGAAGCTGTCTGCATCGTCATCGAAGGTAATTGTGATCAACGACAAGCCGAATAAACTCTGGCTGCGCATTTGCAGCATTTGGGGTGTACCGTTCAGTACACGCTCCAGAGGAACCGTGACTTGCCGTTCGACCTCTTCCGGCGCGTAGCCCGGCATTAGCGAAATCACGGTGACCTGGGTATTGGTCACGTCGGGATAGGCTTCAATCGGCGTTTGCAGATAGGCATGCACGCCAAACAAGGCAATCACGGTGGTTATCGCAATGGCTGCCATTCGCCGATGGACGCAGAGTTCTATCAATAACTTCAGCATAAGGAGCCCTTAAAGCAGCATTGCGGCTTCGCTGTCGATCAGCAACGCGCCGCTCACGACGACGCGCTCGCCGCCCGACAAGCCCTTTAAAACCGGTATCAATCCTTCCCGTGCTTGACCGACCTGTACGATTCTCGGTTCGTAAACGCCGGCCGATTTCTCGACATAGACGAGGGTCGTTATACCATCACGAATCAATATCGCTGAAGCCGGCAAAAAAATATGGCCGGGACCGGATGTTTCGATCGAGGCGCGCGCATACATACCGGGGCGCAAAGCTACTTTAGCATCGTCAGGCTCGATAAAGACGGCGGCGCGTCTGAGATCGCTTTGGATGGCGGCACTTTCCGCGACCACATGGCCACGAATCGGATCCGGCAATGACGCCAGTTCAATGACGGCTTTAGCCCCCTTTTCGACCAACGCCAAATCCCGTTCAAAGACGTCCGCCACAATCCATGCGGCGGAAGGCTCGCCCAAATCGAATAACGGCGTGTCGTTTCCGACAGCGGCGCCTACCGAGACGTAGGCTTTTAGCACCATGCTATCAAAAGGCGCTCTGACTGTGACTTCGTCAGCGGCGCCGGTGCCGAGCAAATGAAGAAAATCCCGGCTTCGTGCAAGTTCAGTGCGGGCCTGCTTCAATTGCGTTTCCGCTTCCACTCTTTCAATCTCGAGTCCAACCCCCGACTTCTGCATTTCAAGCTGGCGCCGGTAGCGGTCTTCGGCTCTAGCAAGCTCCGCTGCCGCGCGCGCATAGTCCGAGCGCATCTGAGTGGCCTCTACGCTCGATAAAGTGGCCAGGGGTGATCCCGCTTTGATTCTATCGCCCACCTGAACATAAATTTTGGTGATCCGGCCGGATACCACGGTGCCGGTCGTCGAAATCGCCTTTGCCCGAAAGTCTACGCGGGCCGGGGCTGAAATTACGCCGCCAAGCGACTCGGCTTTCACTTCCTGAACCTTGATATAAGGTAACGACTCGGGGCGAAGCGTGATTGCTTTGTTTGCGGAGGAACCTAAGGATTGTTGGTGGGGTTTGCCCGGCAAATCCTTCGCAGTTGATGGCGATTTAAGCGCGGAAGAGGTGGCATCGGGTTCCGCTTCGTGTCCATTGCATGCCGTTACCAGGAGAAGTATAAAACAACAAGGAAAACTCGCCAGCTTCTTGAAATAAGCGTCCCGAGAAAAATGAGTTTTCATATCCAATTCGAACTGATCCATTGCGTAGTAAAAACCGATTCTTAAAAATCGGAGACGGATGAGAAGTTTTACAAATCACAAAGACAACCTTGGAAAGTGACGGAAGTGCGAAATTGGCGTCGAATCCTATTATTTAAGAGAAATACGGTTGGTTGAAATCAACCGGGTAAACGGTTGATTTCGGCTGCCGACTCAGTTTCTTGGTAGGACAATACCTCGGATATACTTGGAATTTGTTCTAATTCTCGATACCTCAAGCAATAAACGTTCCAAAGCTGCCAACATGGCGGCATCGCTCAGTTTCAACAGACCGCGACAGCTTGACCCTTGTTTTTTCATAAGTATTGAGGAGGCTATTTTTTATAAACTTGAGAGTTAGTATCGATTAGCTATTATATAAGCATTTGATGAACTTACTCAACACGACCTCGGGAGTTTTAGTTTTTTATAGCATCATCAATTGATTAAAGGTCTACAGGTGGCTATATCACCCCGTTATCCACCACAGGCATGACCCAATAGCGGATTCCCGCGCCGGCAAATTCCTCTCTCAACTGCGCCAATAACGCCGTCAACACAGCTTCCTCGACATACATCTGGAAGCGCAGCCGTTTTTGCCGGCCGGAGACCTGCTCGGCGAGCGAGAGGCCTTCGTTTCGATGGTCGTGCGCATAGACCGGGAAGCTGCTGAAGCCGTGTTCGGATTCGAAAGTTAAAAGACAATCGACGATCACTTCTTCGAGGCTGGTCGGCACGTTCAGGGTGACGAGGTATTCTTTGCTGCTCATGCTTGCTCCGGGGCGCGGCCAAACAGTTTGAACAGGATCGGCAGCAGGAAGAGGGTTAAAAAGGTCGAGGAGACCAGGCCGCCGATCACGACAATCGCGAGCGGGCGCTGGATTTCTGAGCCGGGGCCGGTTGCGAACAGCAGCGGAATCAGGCCGAAGGCGGCGATGCTGGCGGTCATCAGGACCGGCCGCAAGCGCCGGGCGGAGCCGATCACGACGACCTTGGCGAGATCCATGCCGGTGGCTAGCAGCTGGTTGAAATAGCTGACCATCACGACCCCGTTCAATACCGCGATGCCGAGCAGCGCGATGAAGCCGACCGAGGCGGGCACCGACAGGTATTCGCCCGAAAGCCACAGGCCGAAGACGCCGCCGATCATCGCCAGGGGAATGTTCGACAGCACCAGCGCGGCCTGGCGCACCGAGCCGAAGGTCGAAAACAGCAGCAGGAAGATCAGGCCCAAGGATACCGGCACCACGACCGACAGGGTCGCGGCCGCGCGCTGCTGGTTTTCGAACTGTCCGCCGAATTCGACCGTGTAGCCGGTCGGCAGTTTGACCTGTTCCTTGACCTTTTGCCGCGCCTCGTCGACGAAGCTGACCAGGTCGCGGCCCTGTACATTGCTGCGCACGACAGTAAAGCGCTGGCCGCGTTCGCGGCCGATCGCGACCACGCCTTCGACTTTTTCCAGTTTGGCGATGCCGGTGATCGGCACGTGGCCGCCGTCAGGCAAGGCGATCTGCAGGTTGTCGAAACTGGCGGTGTTGCTGGCGCCGCGCAGTATCAACGGGGTGCGTTTGATGCCTTCCTGCACGATGCCGAGTTTCAGGCCTTCAATCTGCGAGCGCAGCAGCGTCTCGACCGTGTCGCTGTCGAGGCCGAGGCGACCCGCACTTGTTTTGTCGATCGTCACTTGCAGAAACTGCATACCGCTGTTCTGTTTGACGAAGACGTCGGAGGAGCCCTGGATATGGCGCAGGATATCGCCGATCTGTTCGGCCTTTTCCGCGAGCACATTCAGATCGCTGCCGAACAGTTTGACCGCTACGTCGCCGCGCGTTCCGGTCAACATTTCGGAAACGCGCATTTCGATCGGCTGAGTAAAGCCGAAGGCGATGCCGGGCGTTTCGGCCATCACCTGGCGGATCTTCTCGATCAGTGCGTCCTTGCTTTGCATCCGCCATTCTGCTTTCGGCTTCAGTACCAGGAAGGTGTCAGTCTCGTTCAGGCCCATCGGGTCCAGGCCGAGCTCGTCGGAACCGACGCGCGAGACGATCGTGGCGATCTCGGGAACTTGTTTGATCAGGTTTTTCTGCACCTGGCCGTCCAGCGCGACCGATTGTTCGAGCGAAATCGACGGCAGTTTTTCGAGCTGCACGATGATGTCGCCTTCGTCCATCGTCGGCATGAAGGTGCTGCCGATCTGGAGGAAGACGATGACAGTAATGGCCAATAACACGCCCGCGCCGGCGAACAGCTTCTTGTAATTAACGAGACACCAGGCCAGCAAGGGCTGATACAGTTTCAACAATTGCCGGGGCAGCCAGGGCTCTTCGTGCGAAACCTGTTTGAGCAGGAAAGACGAAACGACCGGAATCACGGATAGCGACAGTACCAGCGAACCGCTCAAGGCGAAGACGATGGTCAGCGCGACCGGCGTGAACAGTTTGCCTTCGAGCCCCTGCAGGGTCAGCAGCGGCAGGAACACGATGATGATGATCAAAATGCCTGAGGTCACGGGCGCCGCGACTTCGCGCGCGGCACGGTAGATCACATGCAGTCGCGGCAAGCGCTGGGCTTTTTCAGTGTATGCGAGATGGGTGATGATGTTTTCGACCACTACGACCGCCGCATCGACCAGCATCCCGATCGCGATCGCCAGGCCGCCGAGACTCATCAGGTTCGCCGACATGCCCATTGCGTTCATCAGGATGAACGTGAACAGCGCGGCCATCGGCAAGGCCAGGGCCACGGTGACCGCGGCCCTAAGATTGCCCAAAAACGCGATCAACAGCACGACGACCAGCGCGATTGCCTCGAGCAGCGCATGCAGCACCGTATCGACAGCCTTGTCGACCAGATTGCCGCGATTGTAGAACACCTTCACGTCGACGCCGGGCGGGAAGCCGGGGCGAATCTCGGCCAGTTTGTCCTCGATCCCTGCGATCGTCTGCCGCGCATTCGCGCCGCGCAGGCTCAACACCAGGCCGGTGACCGATTCGCCCTTGCCATTCTTGCTGACCGCGCCGTAACGGGTCATGGGGCCTATCCTGACCTCGGCGACATCGCCGACCGTCACCGGAATACCGTTAAGATTATCGATCACGATACCGTTCAAGTCGGCGAGCGTCTTGATCCGGCCCTCGGCGCGCACGATCAACGCTTCTTCGCCGTCGGTCATCCGGCCGGCGCCGTCGTTGCGATTGTTCGCCTCGATCGCTCGCGTCAATCGATCGATCGAGATGCCGCGCGCGGTCATCCGGGTATTGTCCGGAATCACCTCGAAGCTTCTGACCAGGCCGCCCAAGGAGTTCACGTCCGCGACGCCGGGCACGATGCGCAGCGCCGGGCGAATCACCCAGTCGAGCAGATCGCGCCGCTCCATCAGGCTTAAATCGCCGCCTTCGATCGAAAACATGTACATTTCGCCGAGCGGCGTGGTCATCGGCGCGATGCCGCCTTCGACGCCGGACGGCAGCGAACCCCATAAGCCGTTCAGCCGTTCGGCAATCTGCTGGCGCGCCCAGTAAATGTCAGTGCCTTCGGTAAAATCCACCGTGATGTCGGTCAGCGCGTATTTGGCGATCGAGCGCAGCATCACCTGATGCGGGATGCCGAGCAGTTCGATTTCGATCGGCGCGGTGATCCGTGCCTCGACTTCTTCGGGCGTCATGCCGGGGGCCTTGACGATCACCTTGACCTGCGTCGGCGACACTTCCGGAAACGCATCGATGGGTATATGCGTGAAGGCATGGTAACCCGCACCCGCCAGCAGCAGCACCGACAACAGGATCAGGATGCGCTGGCTCAGGGCAAATTGAATCAGCTTCGCCATTATTCGCCGCTCCCGAGGCCGAGCCAGTTCGCTTTCAGCGCGACCGCGCCTTTAATCGCGATGTCCTCGTCGCCGCTCAACTCGCCGCTGATCACGGATTCTTCATTTTGTTTGCCGATAATCGTGATCGGCGTGACCCGGAATCCCTCCGGAGTCCGGATAAACAGATACGATTTGCCTTCGTTTTGCGCGATCGCCGCGTTCGGTACTTTGAAAGCTGGCGTCGCAATCGCCTGCATGATCTGAATATTGATCCGTTGTCCCGGACGGATAGAGGGCTGTTTGCCGTCGATAATCGCTCTGGCCAGAACGGTCTGGTTTTCCAGATTCACGTTTTGACTCAGCTGACTGATTTTAGCGGTGATTTTCTCACCGACATTCTCAGGCACCACCTTGTCGCCGATTTTGACCTGGGCGGCGCGTTCCTGAGGGATATTGATTTCGAGCCAAAGCTCACTCAGGTCGGCGATCCGGTACAGCGGCGCCAGCATGTCGACCCGCGACCCGGCGACGCCCATCCGCTCCAGCACCGTGCCGGAAAGAGGAGAGTGGACTTTTAGCGTGCTGCTGAGCCGGTGCGTGCTTTTCAAACGGTTGATTTCCGCCGCGCTCATCCCGGCAATTTCGAGCAGCTGCTGGTGTTCATTGGCTTCGGAAGCGAAGGCATTGTATTGACTGTGGGTTTCCTGCCAGCGGCGCTCGGCGATCACGCCTTCTTCAAATAATTTTTTATCGCGTTGGTTGGACAGCGATCCCAGCTGCAATTCGTTTTCCGCCTTCAAATACAGGCGTTGCATCGAGAGCAAATCGGGACTGTTCAGTTCCGCCAATACGTCGCCTTTGCGCACATGATCGCCGATCGAGGCATTCAATTGGGTAATTAAACCCGCTTGCGAGGCGCTGACCAGGTATTCGTGCGCGGGCGGTACCACGACTTTGGCCGGCGCGGTCAGCATCGGAATTTGGTCGGCGGGCTCGAGTTTTCCGAGCGTTACGCCTAAATTATTGAAGCGGTCTGCCGATATTGTGACGCGCATTTCGGTATCGGTTGCGGCCGCCCGACCGAGGTTGGGATGTAACATGGCAAAAGGCGCCAAGCAGGCGGTTAGTAGAACAATCGTCCGACGTTTAATCATTATCTTTCTCATGGCATCACTCCGACCGCCTGATTATAAAAAGCGATATCGCGTTGTAAGATGACCGAACGCTCCTTCGCGTTCAGGATGGCCTGCAGGGTTCTGGCTTTGACTTTCAACAAGTCCATCAGGTTAATCTCGCCGACCGAGAAACTCAGTTCCATCATCTTCATATGCTCTTCGGCGACCTTTTTCATTTGTTCGGCGATTTTCAGTTCCTCCTTGTTGACTTCGAGGTTGTGCTCGGCCTCGTGATGCGCCAGCTCAAGATCGCGATAGAGCTGTTGATAGTCGGATTGCAATCTGGCCTTTTCGACCTGAACCGCTGCGATATGCGGCTGGATATGGGCGTTGCCGCCGAAAGGCACCGTTACTCCGATATTGAAGCTCTCGGTATTGTTACTGCGCGGATCGTTTTGACTCGGGCGATCGCTATTCACGCCAACAGTCAGGTCCGTTTGCCCGGAGCCGATCTGCTTCAGCGCTTCAATTTCGGCATTTTTTCGTTCGAGTTGGCTGTATAGTGCGGCGAGGGCTGGGTGGTTTTTCTGAATTTCGGCGAGGTCGATCAGTTTTTCCTTGAACTCGGAGGGAATTTTGGTGATTTGTGTGATGCTCGCGTAGCGTTTGCGCGCATGCATCAACTCGGCCTCGGCCAGCGTCAGCGCGGCACGCTTTTGCAGCAATTCGGTTTGCGCCAGCAATTGGTCGGCGCGGGGCAGGTCGCCCAATTCGACGCGGCGCTGAATTTTTTCGAAGAGTTGCTCGTAATTGCTGACCTCGGCCAGCGCCTGATCGTAGCGGACTTTTTGCAGATCCAGGTCCCAGAGCGCGGATCTGACCAGTCCGGCCACGCGCAGTCTCGTTGCCTGGGATTGCGATGCGGCGCTCGCTTGCGCGCGATCGGCCAGGCTGCGTTCTGCATCGCGCTGGCCGAAGTTCCATAACGGCACTTGCACGGCCGCATCGACATAATGCAGCGTACCGCTGGTCGCTTCCTGGAAACGCAGGCCGGCGCGCGAGGCACCGGATGTCCAGCTCTTGCTGCGTTCCAGGATAGCCGCCGCTTCCACTTCCTGCGCGGCGAGCCAGGTGGCGTCTGGAAACTTTTCCAGCGTCAGGTCGATTACTTTGGCTAGATTTAACGAAGTATCGACTTCTATGGGGTCGTGATGAGCGACGATAGGGCTGATATCCGGATGCACCTCGGGCGGCCGCTCGAGGTTTTCTGCCGACACGGCAAAAGGCAGCAGCGAAGCGCAGAGCGTCGCGATGATGCGGCCCCTGCGGGGAAGGTTCAATGCAGTCATAATAATAAAGCTCAATGCGGCGACAGCGCCGCTCTGGAGGATAGAGGCCATGCACGCTGAGTCCGTGCGTAAAAGCAGGACGCGCTGAAGGCCTAAAGGTTTTGTCTTCCTCTCAGGAAGACTACAGAATATTAGATGACCGGAGGCGCGCGCGGAGACAGCGAAGAAGAACGCGGCCGCGACAGTAACAGGGGGGGGTGAGGAGATTCTGCTAGAGAATGGTATGCGGCGGGCGTGCGGAAAATCCAGGCCAAAAGGGGCAGGCAATCGCCGCTGGAAGGTTTTTCGACCGACCATTTTTCGCCCATGCCGTCATCGACCGCTACGATGCAATCCTCGGCTGTCGAGCAGTTCGATTCGGGGAGGCTGGCGATGAGGATACCGGAAGTGCCGCTGTAGGCTTCAAGCCCCGGAACATGGAAACCGAAATGCGAGTCACGCTGTCCCGTATGCGCATGCAGCAACGGCGCAAAGGATTGCAGAATAATCAGCAAAAGCGGCAAAAGTAAGCGGGACGATAACGACATGGGGGGCGAAAGTGGATATCCGTCCCGTCATTATACTCTTTAAGCTTAATCAAATATGAAATTTAAATGACTTTGCAGTTGCAATAGTGCAGAAGGCCACTTTATAAGTGGGCCTGTCGCCAAAAAATAGCGCTTGCCGTCGAGAAAGTCCGACGGCAAGGCTTGTAAGGGTTGAACTGGGATCGCCGCAATTTCTTTATCGGGATAATATTTTTGAGAGGGTATTGCCGGCCTAGTAACGGGGATAATAGCCATAATAACCGCCCCAGAAATAAGGATAACCGTAAAAGCCGAAATAGCCAGGGTAGGGGTAATAACCGTCATAATAATAACGAGGTTGATAGTCTGGCCACAGATGCAGCGTATGGGCCTTGATTACCGGCAACCTGAGCATTTTTTTACCGACCATCTGTTCCCGGTCGCCGTTCAGCGCGCCGGCGACGGTGATCTCTTTATCCTTTGCATACACCGCAGGATCGAGGAATTCGCCGCTGTCGATATAAAAACGTCCCAGATGGGGTTTGTCAATAATCGGACGGCCGTAGTTGTTCAATGGATAGGCCATGACCTGGACTCGGCTGTAAGATTGCTCGTTCAGCACGTCGATGATCACGCCACCCCAACGCACCGGAGCACCTAGATAACGCGTAATATCGCCGCTCGCTTGAGAATAGGAAATATCGTTCGCAGGCGGGTTATCGATGGCCGACGGCAGGGTTGAGCAGGCGGTAATTGACAACAAAAGCATCAGCGATAAGAGAATTTTCATTGCATGCCTCCATAATCGTTGGGCGCGTGTTCTAGCGCTGATAAATTTTCATACGGTTTGTTGCATCTTTATTCATTGAATGAGTCAAAAATAGACGTGTAATAAGACTCTTAATAATGTGAATAATTTTCGGCGGTGCTTGCTATTTTTCGAGACATCCCCATAATCATTATTCCAAGAACAGTGTTGAAGGTTCCTGACATGGACACGCAAAAAGATTTAGATATACAACAACCCCTTTTGCTGCTGCCGGTACTGCCGTTGCGTGATGTGGTGGTTTATCCTCACATGGTGATCCCGTTATTCGTCGGTCGTGAGCGTTCAATCGACGCGCTGGATGCGGCGATGAAGGAAAATAAACAGGTTTTGTTGGTCGCACAGCGCGAGGCCGAGGTCGATGAGCCGGATTTTGAGGATCTTTACCGGGTCGGTACGCTGGCGAATATCCTGCAGTTGCTGAAATTGCCGGACGGCACGGTCAAAGTGCTCGTTGAAGGCAGCGAGCGCAGCCAGGTTCTAAAGTATAAGGAAACCGGCAGTTACTTTTCGGCCTCTGTCGTACCGATCGCCGATCAATTAACCCTGCCCGAGCAGGAACAGGAAGTCTTGCAGCGCACCGCGATCAGTTCGTTCGATCAATACGTCAAACTGAACAATAAAATACCGCCCGAAGTATTGAATGCACTGGCCGGCATCGATGACCTGAGCCGTCTGGCCGATACCATTGCTGCGCACATGACCTTGAAAGTCAATGAGAAGCAGGCGATTCTCGAATTGACGGACGTCGGCAATCGTCTGGAAAGCTTGATGACTTATATGGAGAGCGAAGTCGATCTGCTCGAAATGGAAAAACGCATCCGGGTACGCGTGAAGCAGCAGATGGAGAAAAATCAGCGCGAATATTATCTGAACGAGCAGATGAAAGCGATTCAGAAGGAGCTCGGCGAAATCGAAAATGCGCCGAACGAAATCGAGGATCTCGAAAACAAGATCGAAGACGCGGGCATGACCAAGGACGCCAAGACCAAGGCCTTGGCCGAATTGAACAAGCTGAAGCTGATGTCGCCGATGTCGGCCGAAGCGACCGTGGTCAGAAACTATATCGACTGGATGGTCAGCGTTCCGTGGAAGCAAAAAACCAAGGTGCGCAACGACCTGAAAATCGCCGAGCAGGTGCTGGAAGAAGATCATTTCGGACTTGAAAAGGTCAAGGAACGGATTCTTGAATATCTGGCCGTGCAGCAGCGCGTCAAACAGCTGAAAGGGCCTATCTTGTGCCTGGTAGGGCCCCCGGGCGTCGGCAAGACCTCGCTCGGCGAATCGATTGCGCGGGCGACAAACCGCAAATATGTGCGGATGGCGCTGGGCGGCGTGCGCGATGAGGCCGAAATACGCGGGCACCGGCGTACCTATATCGGCTCGATGCCGGGCAAGATTCTGCAGAATCTTGCCAAGGTGAAGGTGCGCAATCCGATGTTCCTGCTCGACGAGATCGACAAGATGGCGGCCGATTTTCGCGGCGATCCGGCTTCGGCCTTGCTGGAGGTGCTGGATCCCGAGCAGAACCACACCTTTTCGGATCACTATCTGGAAGTCGATTTCGACCTGTCCGATGTGATGTTTGTCGCGACCGCGAACACGATGAATATCCCGCCCGCATTGTTGGACCGGATGGAAGTGATTCGTCTGGCAGGTTATACCGAGGACGAAAAAATCAATATCGCGATGCGCTACCTGATTCCGAAACAGATCAAGAATAACGGTCTGAAAGTGCAAGAGATCGAGATCAGCGAAGCCGCGGTGCGCGATATGATCCGCTATTACACACGTGAAGCGGGCGTTCGGGGCCTGGAGCGCGATATTTCGAAGGTCTGCCGGAAAGTGGTCAAATCGCTGCTGCTGGAGCCGATGGGACGCAAGATAGAGGTCACGCCGGAAAATCTGGACAGCTTCCTAGGGGTCCGGCGCTTCGATTTCGGACTGGCCGAAGAGCAGGATCAGATCGGGCAGGTTACCGGCCTTGCCTGGACCGAAGTCGGCGGCGAACTGCTGACGATCGAGACGGCGGTGATTCCCGGCAAGGGCAAGCATTCCTCGACCGGCAAGCTCGGCGAAGTGATGAAAGAATCGATCGAGGCGGCGATGACGGTGGTCAGAAGCCGCGCGAAAGCTTTCGGAATCGCCAATGACTTGTTCCAGAAGAACGACATTCATATCCATGTGCCGGAAGGCGCGACGCCGAAAGACGGCCCGAGTGCGGGCATCGGCATGTGTACGGCGATCATTTCCGCGTTGACTCGGATTCCGGTGCGGGCGAATGTCGCGATGACCGGTGAAATTACGTTGCGCGGCGAAGTGTTGCCGATCGGCGGACTGAAGGAAAAGTTACTGGCTGCGCACCGCGGGGGCATCACCACCGTGTTGATTCCGACCGATAATGCGAAAGATTTGGCGGATATCCCGGAGAATATCAAGCAGAATCTGGATATTAAGCCGGTGCACTGGATCGATGAAGTTCTGGCGGTCGCCTTGCAATATCTGCCAACGCCTGCGGCAGATGGCGATGCCGAGGAAAAAGGTAAAAAGGAACTTGATTCGGTTAAACCTAAAAATCAGGGATTGACTGCGCATTAAGTCGAGTTGTTTTTGTGACAAAAGCTTGGAAATGCAGTTATTCCGAGCGTTTCGAGCTTGACAGTTCTTAATCGCGCTTGATATAACTACAATTTCTTGTGAGGTTTCTGTGCCCATAAGGATAGAACCGGATTATTGCTGAACCAATCAACAAACATAAATTGAACTTCCTAAGGGGGAATAAGAATGAATAAATCGGAATTAATTGACGCTATCGCACAATCCGCTGGCTTGACCAAGGCAGACGCCGGTCGTGCGCTGGATGGCTTCACCAAAGCAGTGGAAGAGGCTCTGAAGGCTGGCGATTCGGTCACTCTGGTTGGCTTCGGCACTTTTTCGGTGAAGGAAAGACCTGAGCGCAAAGGCCGGAATCCGCAAACCGGAGCAGAAATTACCATTAAGGCTGCAAAAATTCCTTCATTTAAAGTTGGCAAATCTTTAAAAGATGCTGTATAATGGTGATCTTTAAGTCGGGTGCTTAGCTCAGCTGGGAGAGCATCGCCCTTACAAGGCGAGGGTCGGGGGTTCGAACCCCTCAGCACCCACCAGACTTTGGAGCGGTAGTTCAGTTGGTTAGAATACCGGCCTGTCACGCCGGGGGTCGCGGGTTCGAGCCCCGTCCGCTCCGCCAAAACAAGAAAGCCCCGTACCGATTGGTCCGGGGCTTTTTTTTTACCGTTTTTTCCTACAATCCTGTGGTTTCTTTAGGACAGAGCATATGCTGACGACAATCAGAGAAAAGGCGCAAGGTGCGTTCGCATGGGTCATCTTGCTGGTGATCGGTGTTCCGTTTGCGTTATGGGGCATTCAAAACTATTTCGATGCCGGAAAAGTCGCGCCGGTTGCTTCGGTTGGCGACAAGGATTTTTATCAGAACGATGTAAACCGCGCATATGAGCAATATGCGCAACAGCTGCGCGGCATGGGCATCGACGAAGCTACGCTGAAGGCGCAGGCGCTCGACAAACTGATTAAGGACGAAGTCCTGCTGCAATATGCGCAGGCGAAAGGCCTGGTGGCAACCGATCAGGAAGCGCGCGACTTTATTAAGGAGCTCGATTATTTCAAGGTTGACGGCAAGTTTAACGAGGATCGTTACAAGTCGCTATTGAACGCGCAAAGGATGACTTCGAACGATTTCGTAGCCAGGATCAAGAATGCGCTGATCATGCAGCAACTGCAGCAAAGCATTACCGATACCAGCTTCGCGACGCCGTATGATATCGAGAGCTTTTTCAAGATCCAGAATCAGCAACGCGATTTCGACTACGTCACGGTAGCGCTGCCGAAACTGGCCGAACCGCCTTCCTCGCAAGAAATCAGCGCTTATTACCAGCAGCATCAGGATGAGTACAAAACGCCCGAGCAGTTATCGGTGGCTTACGTGGAATTATCGCTGGGCGCAATTGCGCAGAAAGTCCAGGTGACCGAGGATAAGCTGAAAGCTTATTATGCGGAGCAGAAGGATCAGTACACCACGCCGGAGCGCCGGAAAATCAGCCATATTCTGTTTGCTGTCAATCCGCAAACCGATGAAAAGGCCGCGCTGGCCAAGGCGCAGAAAGCCAAAGCCGAACTGGCGAACAAGGATTTCGCGAAACTGGCCGCCGAAGTGTCGGACGACAAGCTGACTGCGAAGAGCGGCGGCGATTTGGGCCTGTTCAATGCCGGCTCGATGGAAAAGTCATTTGAAGAGGCAGTCAGCAAGCTTAAGTTAGGTGAAGTATCCGAGCCGGTTAAATCTTCATTCGGTTACCACTTGATTAAAGTGACCGAACTAGTGCCGGGAGAAACGAAACCGTTCGAAAGCGTAAAGGCCGACGTGGAGAAGGCCTACCGAAAATCGCAGGCCGAAGCAGTTTTTTATGATTCGGGTGAAAAACTGGCCGAGATGAGTTATGAAAATCCGGATAATCTGGATACGGTCGCTAAAGCGCTGGGGCTGACGGTGAATAAAACCGAGTTCTTTACCAAGGCTGCCGGTACCGGGATTGCGGCGAATCCGAAAATTCGGGACGCGGCGTTTTCCGATGAAGTGCTTCAGGGCAATAACAGTGCGCCGGTCGAAATCAGCCCCGAGCATGTGGTTGTGTTGCGTAAGCTTGAGCACAAGCCGGCTGCGATCCAGGCGTTGGAAAGCGTAAAAGCCGGAATCAGCGCACAATTGCTGGCTGAAAAAGCTAAAAAGCTGGCCCTCGAAAAAGCGCAAAAGCTGAAGGATGCGTTGCGGGCGGGCGAGACACTGGCAAATTTGGCGGCGAACGAAAAACTCGAAGTGAAAAAAATGGCCGGTTATACGCGCAACAAAACCGAGGTTCCCGATGCGCTTAGCGATGCGGTATTCAAAGCGGCAAAACCTGCCGCGGGCAAACCCACCATTCTGGTTGCCGAGCTGCCTGACGGATCACAGGCTGTCGCCACGCTGACGAAGGTGACGCCGGGTGTGATCAGCGAGGACGACAAGAAAAAAATGGATCTGGCGACCAAGAATATCGCCAAGGCTTTTGGGCAAGCCGATTTCAATGCGATGCTGGCGACACTCGAAGCGGACGCGGATATCGAGATCCACCAGCCGGACGGTGGGGCTAAAACTCAGTAACTAAAAAGGGGCTTAAAAGCCCCTTTTTTGTGTTTGCCGAAAGCTCAGCCTTTTTTAGGTCAATCCCGGAAGTTGATATACTGCAACGGCATTTCCAGCTTTTCCTGTTTCAGCATCTGAATCACTTCCTGCAGGTCGTCGCGCTGTTTGCCTGTGACACGGACTTGATCGCCCTGGATCGCAGCCTGGACTTTCAATTTTTTGTCCTTGATCATTTTGACCAGTTTTCTGGCCAGCGTCGTATCGATGCCTTGCTTGAGGGTGATTTCCTGACGTACGATTTTGCCACTCGCTTTCGGTTCCGCAATATCCAGACAGCCGATATCGACGCCGCGTTTGGTTAACTTGGTCTGTACGATGTCAAGCATTTGCTGCAATTGAAATTCTGAACCGGAGGTCATCAGGAGCTTATTCTCGTTCAATTCATAGCTGGAGTTTGTGCCTTTGAAATCGAAGCGGGTCGAGACTTCCTTGTTGGCCTGGTCAACGGCGTTGCGGGCTTCTTGTTTGTCGAATTCGGAAACGATGTCAAAAGAGGGCATTTTTCAAAGAACGTCTGGTTAGAAGAAGGAATTTTACACTAATTTGGAAAAGGTTAAATCCCGGATCACCCCGCACTCGCCCGTAAGCCTGCCACAGAGAAATCCAGGCGAATAGGTATACATTCTGCCGCGAAACCATATTACGGTCGCCGCTCAATTATAGGCGTAATAAAATAAATGGATTGGCGATATTCCGGTGCCGGCGGAGGACGGTTCCAAATGGCTCAGACGCTGCCGCTGGCCGAACTTTCAGCAAGCTGTTGCTTGCTGAAGTCGCTGATCGCCGCTATGCGCAGGCGGCGGATCGCAGCGCCGATTTCAGGTCCTGTCAGGCCGCTGTTCAGAATCTCGGCGGTGTCGGCGGCAGCGCCAGCTCTCGCGGCCCCGCGCATGAACTCGGCCTGCGGATAAGGCCGTTCTTCAAAGCCGGTACGTCCTCTGGCGTCCGCTTCGCACGCCAATAAAAAATCATCGAGCGAATGGCGAGGCTTGAAGGCCCCCAGCGCGGACAGCGTATCGGCCAGGGTTCCCGGACGCAATTCAAACACCCTATGGCAATGGGTATGGTACTTGACCACCTGGAGCGCCAGTGCTTTGAAAGCGTTCGGCACGCGTAAGCGCGCGCACATCGTCTCCAGTACGTCGAGCCCATGCTGCTCGTGACCATAATGATGCGGCCAGATTTCCTGTGGCGTGACGCCTTTGCCAAGATCATGCGTCAGCACGGCGAACCTGACCAGGGCTTTGTCCGACAAATGGGCCGCCTGTTCCAGGCACAGCAACGTATGCACGCCGGTATCGATTTCGGGATGATGTTTTTCGGGTTGCGGCACACCGAACAGGCGGTCGATTTCAGGAAACACCGCCGCGAGCGCGTCACAGTCTCGAAGGGCTTGGAAAAACGCGGCCGGGCAGGGTTCTTTCAACGCTTTTGCCAGTTCGGCCCAGACCCGTTCGGGGACGAGAAAATCGGCTTCACCGGCGGCGACCATTTGCCGCATCAGCATGATCGTTTCCGGAGCGATCGTGAAACCGAGCGGCCGATAGCGCGCCGCGAAACGGGCAATACGCAGGATCCGTACCGGATCTTCCGCGAAAGCCGGAGAAACATGACGCAGAAGGCGTCTTTGAAGATCGGCGCATCCCCCATAGGGGTCAATCAGCCTGCCTTCTGCGGTCATTGCCATTGCGTTGATCGTCAGGTCGCGGCGCAGCAAATCCTGCTCCAGCGTGACATCAGGCGCCGCGTTGACTGCAAACCCCTTGTAGCCCGGCGCGGTTTTGCGCTCGGTTCGGGCCAGCGCATATTCTTCATGAGTGACGGGATGCAAAAATACCGGAAAATCTTTGCCGACCGGCTTGAATCCTTGCCGTATCATTGACTCGGTCGTTGCGCCGATCACCACCCAGTCGCGTTCTTCAACCGGAAGCTTCAGCAAACTGTCGCGCACCGCGCCGCCTACCAGATAAATTTCCATATATGATAACTTTATTAAACGATGGGTCTTAGCATACCATAGACAGGAAGAGGGCGGCATTAGAAGGCCGTCACAAGGTCGAGAGGGCAGGGTGAGTATCTTATTTTTAGCCGGCATGATGCTGGGCGCAATCACCGGTTTATTTGCAGGACTTTTCGGGATCGGCGGCGGGCTGGTGATGGTGCCCGTACTGGTGATGCTGTTTACCGAGCAAGGATTCGCGGCGGAGAACATAATGATTATGGCGGTGGCCACTTCGCTGGCGACGATTATCCTGACCTCGATCGCTTCGGTGATCGCGCACCACCGGCTCGGTGCGGTGATCTGGTCGAAGGTAAGTCGTCTCGTTCCCGGTATTATGGTGGGTTCGGCGCTGGGGGCGGTGGTCGCCGACCGGATTTCGGGTGAGCTGCTGCGTTATATTTTCATCATTTATCTGCTCTATGCGGCGCTGCAACTGGTCTTGCAAAAACAGCCGAAGGCCGGCCGGAAGCCTTCGCCGCTGCTGCTGGATTATGGGGCGGCGCTGGTGATCGGCGGCCTGTCGGCGATCATCGGGATTGGCGGCGGTACGCTGACCGTGCCTTATCTGGTGCATTTTCAGACGCCGATCCGCAACGCGGTCGCCGTGTCCAGCGCCTGCGGCCTGCCGATTGCGATCGGCGGAACCCTCAGTTATATCCTGTTGGGCTGGCACGCGCCGCTGTTGCCGGATTGGAGTTTGGGTTATATTTATCTCCCTTCGTTTGCGGGGATCGTATTGACCAGCGTGATTACCGCCCCCATCGGCGCGAAGCTGGCCGGCCTGATTCCGGCGCAAAAATTGAAACGCTATTTCGCGTTATTGCTGCTGATCGTGGCGGCGAAAATGATCTGGCTATAGCCGCCGGGCTTTCTTAATTTAGGCATTGCAACTCGGGTACTCGATGAACAAAAATTGGCTGGAACGGATAAAATTCACTCCGCGCATTTGGTTTTTTCTGGGATTTTCAGGCTGCGTTTTTCTGTTATCAATGGGCGCTTATTTTCAGTTCGTAGGCGGATTGGAGCCGTGCCCATTGTGTATTTCCCAACGTATTGGGATTTTGTTGACCGGCATCGTGTTGTTGATCGCCGGGCTGCATAATCCCGAAGCTGCCGGCGTCAAAGCCTATGCAATACTGGGGGCGTTGACCGCTTTGGGCGGTGGTGCGATTTCGGCTCGGCATGTCTGGTTGCAGCATTTGCCGCCTGAAGAAGTGCCGGAATGCGGACCGGGGCTCGAATATATTTTTAACAATTTTCCGTTGGCTGAGACGCTGAAGCTGATGCTGAGTGGTACAGGCGACTGCGCGAAAGTCGACTGGACATTTTGGGGGTTAAGCATGCCCGCCTGGACCCTGATTGCATTTTTGCTGCTGGCTACGTTGAGTTTTCTACAGTTCTGGAATGTCAGGCAGAATTGATAGGGGTTTTTGATCGCTGGATTATCAAAACATCCAGAACGACAAGTTTTACTGTTGTGATTATTGCAAGAATGACACATTTTGCACCGGCACTTGACAAGATATGCACCGGTTTGATCTTCTGCTTCGGCATCGGTTGTTATCGGAAAAAGGCCCCCAAATTCGTCCATCTGATTTTTATATTTCAAGCAAGTAATTGAAAATAAAACAAAAAATAACGAGGCTAATTTTTGGTCAAATTAACAAAACTGCAATAAAAACCGCAATTAAGCAGCTTTGAAAAGTAGTTGCCCACAGACTTATCCACAGCTTTTGTGGGTAACTCCGGGTAGTCCTCAAGATAGAGCAACTTAGCAGACATTTTTAATCCCTCTTTCAATTTCTATGGCCAAGTTGCAGGAAAAGGTATCGCCGATTCTCAGGGTAGCTATCGATGTACCGCTCTATCGCTTATTCGATTATGAGGCACCGGAGCCGCTCCTCCTTGAGCTCCTGAAGCCGGGACTACGCCTGTCGGTGCCGTTCGGCAAGACTCAAAAGACCGCCTATCTGGTCAGCCTGGAGCAGACCAGCGAACTGAACCGGGACCAGTTAAAACCGGTTGCCCGGATTCTTGATCAAGAACCGTTGTTATCGCCGGAGGACTTGCGCCTCTTGCATTGGGCTGCGCGGTATTACCATCATCCCTTGGGAG
This sequence comes from Methylomicrobium sp., assembly GCA_051061015.1. Taxonomy (GTDB): domain Bacteria; phylum Pseudomonadota; class Gammaproteobacteria; order Methylococcales; family Methylomonadaceae; genus Methylomicrobium. The sequence continues at coordinate 25,413 of JBPFEG010000056.1, read as the reverse complement.
AGGTCTTCGCTTCGGCCTTTCCCGTCGGGCTTCGACAAGGCAGAGCTGCCGTACTCGAACGGCCGGTACGGTATGTTCTGACCTCGAAAGGCATAAATTTCGATCCGGCAACGCTGCAAAGAGCGCCGAAACAAAAACAGTTGCTGGAAGCGTTTCAACACAGCACGAACGGTTTTTCCGAAGCCGAACTGTCGGCATCGCTAGAAAACTGGCGGCCTGCCTTAAAGCAATTGACGGCAAAGGAGTTGTTAACGATCGATGCCTCTGCGTTACAGGCTGACTCCGCACTGCCGCCAATTAAAGGAAATCCGATAGACTGTAATGTCGAACAGGTCGCGGTGATCGACGAGGTCTGCGCAGGACTGGATCGCTTCGGCGTGTTTTTGCTCGAAGGCGTAACCGGCAGCGGCAAGACCGAAGTATACATGCAGATCATCCGGCCAGTGTTGGAGCGCGGCCGACAGGTGCTGGTGCTGCTGCCCGAAATTACCCTGACGCCGCAACTTGAAAACCGCTTCCGGCAGCGTTTTGCAGTGAATATCGAAGTCTCGCACTCGAAGCTGACCGACGCCCAGCGCCAGAACGCCTGGCTGTCGATGCAGCAAGGCGTCAGCTCGATTTTGCTCGGCACGCGTTCGGCCCTGTTTACGCCGTTGCCGAGGCTTGGCCTGATCATTCTGGACGAGGAGCATGATACCTCCTTTAAACAGCAGGAAGGCTTTCGTTTTTCCGCCCGCGATGTCGCGGTGCTTCGCGCCAAACTGGCGAATGTTCCGGTAGTGCTCGGTTCTGCGACGCCGTCTCTGGAAAGTCTGTATAACGCGCAAACCGGACGTTACCGCTTGCTGCAACTGCCGAACCGCGCCGGCAATGCCTCGGCGCCTTCGGTTCGCTTGCTCGATATCCGCAACAAGGTGCTGCATGAAGGCATTTCCGAACCGTTGCTGACGGAAATCAGGCAAACCCTGGACAAAGACGAGCAGGTGCTGCTGTTCTTGAACCGGCGCGGCTTCGCACCGAGATTGATTTGCCACGATTGCGGCTGGGTTGCGCGCTGTACTTATTGCGATGCGAATCTGGTGATCCATTTCCGTGAGCAAAAGCTGCGCTGCCACCACTGCGCGGGCGAACAGCCGGTCGTGAAATCCTGTCCTTCCTGCACCGGCAGCACGCTGAAGCCCCTGGGGCTCGGCACCGAGCGTGTCGAAAAAATCCTGCCCGATTTGTTTCCGGACAAAACGATTGTCCGGCTCGATCGCGACACCACGCAACGCAAAGGTTCGCTTGAAAATTATCTGCAACAGATCAATGAGGGCCGGGCGGACATTATTTTAGGCACGCAGATGCTCGCGAAAGGTCATCATTTTCCGAATGTGACGCTGGTCGCGATCCTCGACACCGACAGCGGTCTGTTCAGTATCGATTTTCATGCGGCGGAAAAACTCGCGCAGATGATCGTGCAGGTGATCGGACGCGCGGGGCGGGCAGACAAGCCCGGCTTGGTCATTTTGCAGACACGCCATCCCGAGCATCCGCTGTTGACTACCTTGCTTCGGGAAGGCTACAACGGCTTTGCGCGGCAATCGCTGGAAGAGCGGAAGGCGGCTGCCTTGCCGCCGTTCAGCCATCAGGCTTTGTTTCGAGCTCAGGCGAACGATGCTTTCAAGCCCAAGGCGTTTCTGGAAGAAGTAAAAAAACTGGCCGGCAGGATCAGGACCGGCGAGACGTTGATCCTTGGCCCCGTTGCTGCGCCGATGGCGAAGCGTGCCGGTTTGTACCGTTATCAGCTACTGCTGCAGGATTCGAAACGTCAGGTTCTGCAGCAATTACTGGATCGTCTGTTGCCGGAAATCGACAAAATCAAAAAAGAAAAGAATCTGCGCTGGTCGCTCGACGTCGACCCGGTGGATTTGTATTGAAGCGGTTTTTGATTCCATTCCGGAAAAATTGCGCCCTCCTCATTCCGGGAGCCGTAAGGAGGAGGACGGTGTCCATTTTTACCGTATTGCGCGGTTCGACCGGCAGCCAGGGCGCGGGGGCTTTGCCTGTTTTGGCGGTTGAGAGTCGCCGAGCATCAGGAAAAGTTGGCCCTTGTTGATGCCGAAGTACTTTGCCTTGAAAAGAGCGAGGCTGAGAACGCCTGGAAGCCGTTGCTCCGCCTTTCATTGAATAGGACTGAGTGATTCTGCCTGCCTGCGCTAAATAGGCAGCATATCCTGTGCCAGAAAGTTTTTTTACGTTAAAGGAAAGAGATTACCCGGTGTTTTAGGCAAGCACTTCAATGCGCGATCAGCACAACCCGAGGTTTATTGCACTACTTCAGTGATTTCGTTTTGATCCTGCACAGGTTTGGGGCAGGATGTACGCATTCCTGAAGGAAGTAAAATGTGGGAATTTTTTCATATATCGACGACTGCCACTCATTTATTGGAAATGGCTGGGTCCGGCTCAGTGGGGAATAGTGTCCGAAGGAAAAGTCGTTCCTCCTGATTCACCGGCGCATGATTCCGAAAACCGGATAATGGCCGGATGGATAATCGGGGCATTTTGATAGATAATGCACAGATATTTTTCTGATTCTTTCACCTGTTTTTACCAGTAATGAAAAAAAAACTAGAGGTATTGTTACGCCTGTCTGTCGATACACTGAAAAACGACGGTACATTGCCCCAGGATGCGGAGCCGGTCATTAGCATTGAACACAGCCGGGATTCTTCGCACGGCGATTTTGCATCGAATGTGGCGCTGGTGCTGGCCAAGCCGGCCAAATTGAATCCCCGGCAACTGGCCGAGAAGATCGTCGGGGCGCTGTCTAAGGACGAGGCCGTTATCAAAGTCGAAATTGCCGGTCCCGGATTCATCAATTTTTTTATCGATCCGAACGGCCAGTATGAGATCATCCGGACAATCCATGATCAGGGATTTGAGTTTGGTTTAAGCAAGACAGGCGCCGGCAAACGGGTTCAGGTCGAATTCGTTTCGGCGAATCCGACGGGGCCTCTGCATGTCGGTCACGGACGCGGCGCAGCCTATGGCTCGGTCGTAGCCGATTTACTGGAGGCAGTCGGTTTCGATGTGCACCGCGAATATTACGTGAACGATGCGGGGCGGCAGATGGATATTCTGGCGACCAGTATCTGGCTCCGATACCTCGAGGACTGCGGTGAAGTGGTGCACTTTCCCAGCAACGGCTACCGCGGCGAATATGTACGCGATATTTCCTGGGCATTGCATAAAGCCTCGGGAGACGCCTTCCGGTTTCCGGTCCGGACGGTGTTCGAAAACATTCCGCCGGACGAAGCAGCGGGCGGCGATAAAGAAATCCATATCGATGCATTGATCGCCAGGGCCAAGGAATTGCTCGGCAACACCCATTACGAGCATTTTTTTCAGGCCGGTCTGAACAACATTCTGGAGGATATTCGCAACGATTTGCAGGAGTTCGGAGTCGACTATCAGGAATGGTTTTCGGAGCGGAGCCTTTTGGCGGACGATTCGGTCGCGCAGGCGCTCGACCGGCTGCGCGCCGGCGGCCATCTATACGAACAGGACGGCGCGATCTGGTTTGCATCGAGTCAATTAGGCGATGAAAAAGACCGCGTGGTTCAGCGTGAAAACGGTCAATATACCTATTTTGCGTCCGATATTGCCTACCACATGAACAAGCTGGACCGCGGCTTCGAAGAAATCATCAACATCTGGGGCGCCGACCATCATGGTTACATTCCGCGCGTGAAAGCCGCGATGACGGCATTGGGAGCCGATGCAAGCAAACTGAAAGTGTTGCTGGTGCAGTTTGCGACGCTTTACCGCGGCGAGGAAAAAGTGCAGATGTCGACCCGCTCGGGCGAGTTTGTGACGCTCAGGCAACTTCGTAACGAAGTCGGCAAGGATGCGGCGCGCTTCTTCTATGTGCTGCGCCGTTCGGAACAGCACATGGATTTCGACCTGAAGCTTGCGACCTCCAGAACCAACGAAAATCCGGTATTCTATGTGCAATACGCGCATGCGCGGGTGTGCAGCGTGTTTCGCCAGCTCGACGAGAAGGGACTGGACAGGAACCTGGGACTCGGCATGGAAAGCCTGGGCTCGCTGAATGAAGAACACGAGCTGAATCTGGTCGCTAAACTGTCGCGATATCCCGAGACGCTGGAACGTGCCGCGCTGCAGCATGAACCGCACCAATTGATCCTTTATCTGCGCGAATTGGCGAACGATTTTCATGCCTACTATAACGCGCACCAGTTTCTGGTCGAGGATGCACCGTTGCGCAACGCCCGCCTGAATCTGATCGCTGCGGTCAGGCAGGTGTTGGCAAACGGCCTGGGATTGTTGAATATCAATACGCCTGAAACGATGTAACATGGCCAGAGACTACAAATACAGAGCACAAAATACCCGCGAATCCACGCGCAATCGCCGGCCCAAGCAGAAAGACGGCCTGGCGTTATGGCGATGGATGTTGATTACGGGGTTGATCATCGGTTTCGTGGTGTTTTTGTTCTATCTCACCAGCAAGGGCGACAAGCCGACCGCACCGATTATGGCCGTCAATCCGTCCGTTCCAGCAAACCCGGCCTCCGGCTCGGCGGCAGGAGGGGCCAATAAAACCAAGCTGAAAGTCGAGGCAATACCCGAGCCCCAAGGTCCCCAGTTCGATTTTTATACTTATCTGCCGAAAAAAGAAATCGTTGTGCCCGATCACGAGATCAATACGCGCGCACGCGAGGAGCGGGTCGGCAAGGCCAAGCCGACCCATTATATTCTGCAGGCAGGCTCCTATAAGGAAGCCTCGGAAGCCGATAATTTGCGCGCCAAGCTGGCCCTGATGGGAATCGAATCGCGCCTCGAAAAAACTAAGGTGGGCAGCGTAACCTGGCACCGCGTGACATTGGGACCATATACGCGGATGACCAGCGTCAGCGTGATCCGTTCCCGGCTGCGGCAGAACGGCATCGACGTGATCGTGACCGAGCTGGGGCAATAGCGCGGGGAAATCGTAGACCATCCCCGGAAAAAAGTACAGCTAGTGGAACTTACGAGCCGGGTTGTCAAATACAAGGCTACCCGCACCACTTCCCGCCATGCGGAAAGTCAACGGTATTCCTCGTCCCAAAAGTTAGCCGTGCAGCCCGCAGATAAGGGCAAGAACGCCGAAGGCACTACGGACTGCATTTTAACTATTAGGCCCCTTCGCCTTTTTCCTCTTCCTCGTTCGCCATATCCGAAATTTCCTTTAGCCTGGATATAGCCTGGGCGTTGATGCTGTTTTCCGGATAATTGCCGTTATGATCGACTGTGCCGGCCGGTTGTCCGGTCAGTAATTCGAGCGCTTCATCAACATTCGTGACCGCATAAATGGCAAATTGTCCCTTTGCGACCGCCTCGATCACTTCCTGTTTCAGGATCAGATTCCTTTTGTTGGCGGCTGGAATGATCGCCGCATGGTGGCCGACCAGTCCGCGCGCCTTGCACAGCCGGAAATAACCCTCGATTTTTTCGTTGACCCCGCCGACCGCCTGGACTTCGCCGTATTGATTGATCGAACCGGTCACCGCGAACGATTGTTTGATCGGCGTCCGGGTCAGCGCCGAAATCAGGCAGCACAATTCGGCCAGCGAAGCGCTGTCGCCGTCGACTTCGCCGTAGGACTGCTCGATTGCAATGCTGGCCGAGATCGCGAGCGGAAACTGCTGCGCATAAGTATGGCCGAGATAGCCGGTCAGAATCATCACCCCTTTCGAGTGGATTTCCTTGCCGAGTTCCGCTTCGCGCTCGATATCGACGATCCCTCGCGAACCGGGATAGACGGTTGTGGTGATCCGCGCCGGCGCGCCGAAGCTGCTGCCGCCGATTTCGAGCACGGTCAGGCCGTTGATCTTGCCGATTGCGGTGCCTTCAGTATCGATCAGGACGGTACCGTCCAGCATTTCTTCGAGCATCATCTCGGCGAGGCGGCCATTCCGGAATTCGCGGGCCGCCAGCGCCTTCTCGATCTGTTCCCGGTCGATCCGGTCGTGATTCGTCTGAATACTGAACAGGTTGGCTTCACCGAGGATATCGAGCGACTCAGTGATCCGTGCTGAAAAATGATGCTGATTCTCTGCCAGTCGGCAGCTGTGCTCGACCAGCGCTTCGATTGCGTCCCGAGTCAAGGGCTTCGCGCCCGAATCCTTCGCATGGCGGTTCATCAACTGCGCAAACTGCTGCATCGACACCGCATCGCGGGGAATATAATGTTCGAAGTCGGCCAGGATTTTAAACATCTCGTTGAATTCACTATCCACCTCTTCGAGCAGATAATAGAGTTCGCGTGAACCGACCAGGATCACCTTCACGTTCAGCGGGATCACTTCCGGTTTCAGCGTGATCGTATTAATCCCGAGATCCGAATAAGGGGTTTCGATTTCAATCCTGCCCGCCTGCAGCGCACGTTTCAGCCCCTCCCAGACGAACGGATGGGTCAGCAGTTTTTCCGCGTCCAGAATCAGATAGCCGCCGTTTGCCCGATGCAGCGAGCCCGCGCAGATACGCCGGTAGTTGGTCACCAGGGCCCCTTGCTCGCTGGAATATTCGATCCGCCCGAACACGTTCTGATACGTGGGGTGCGATTCGTAGATCACCGGCGCGCCGTGTTCGATTTTGTTATCGACCAGAATGTTCGGCCCATAAAGTTCGAGCAGTACCTGCCGACGGTTCGCAAATTCCTGCGGATCAACCGTCCGTCCGGGCATCAGGAACTCCGGAATCGTGCTGCGCAGGTTGTTGTCGATTTCGTCCAGATAGGTGATCACGTCATCGATATTCTGATACTTGTCGTTCAGATCCGCGAACAGGGGTTCAATCGCCTGACTGATCGTATCGTTGTCGAGCTGTTTGATCTTTTCGACCAGCGCGCGGCGCCATTGCGGCAACTCGAGCAGCACGTCGTTCAAATATTCTTCGAGTTCCTCGATCTGTTTGTGGAAGAGGTCCCGTTCGGCTTGCGGTAATTGCGTAAATTCCGCATCGTCGATCGCTTTGCCGTCCCGAATCGGCGCGAACGAAATCTGTTCGCTTTCCCGGAACAGCGTAATGCTCATCGACAGCGCCTTTTGATCGACTTTATCGATCGCATTGTTGTAATGCTGGTTGAAGTGGCGTTCGATCGCAGTCTTTTTTTGTTGATAGGTCGGGCTTTCGAATGCGGCCGGAAAGGTCGCGAGCAGATTGTCGATCAGCTGCTCGATATCCGCGCTGAATATCGCCCCGTATTCCGGAGGCAGTTCGATCGCGACCGGCTCACGTGGATTCTGAAAATTATCGGCATACGCGTAAGTAGACGGGGCAGGTTGCTTTTCCGCGAGCGCATTCAGATGTTGGGTGATCATTGACAGACGGCCGAGTCCCAGTTCGCCCATCACGTAAATGTTATAGCCGGGACGCGTCATTGCTACGCCGAATTCGAGTGCCGATTGCGCCCGGGTCTGGCCCAAAATCGGCGTATCGGGTGTTGACATCTCTTTGAGATCAACGCCGCTCAGATCGATATGCAGCTTCAGGGATTCGACAGGCAATTTGGAAACGGTAGTCATTCGGCTTTCGGATCAAGTCAGAAAATAGTAACCGGCAATTCTATCATTAATGTCCGCAGGTTCGAAAAAGCGCGGTGCTCTGGATTCGAGGCGGCGCAGCAGGATGATTTTAGGAGTACAATCGGCACAGCGAATTCGAAAGTCATAACCTTTTTAACTAGGTAATGTTATGCAACAGAGCAAAACCACGATCGACGGCAACGAAGCCGCCGTTACGGTCGCGTATTCAACCAGTGAAGTGATTGCGATTTATCCGATTACGCCGGCGTCGCCGATGGGCGAGATGGCCGACAAATGGGCTTCCGACCATCGCCCCAATCTGTGGGGTACGGTGCCGAGCATCATCGAGATGCAGAGCGAGGCGGGCGCGGCCGGAGCGATCCACGGCGCGCTGCAGAACGGGGCGCTGGCGACCACGTTCACCGCCTCGCAAGGATTGTTGCTGATGATTCCGAACATGTACAAAATCGCCGGCGAACTGACCCCGGCGGTGTTTCATGTGGCGGCCCGCTCGCTCGCAAGCCAGGCACTGTCGATTTTCGGCGACCACAGCGATGTGATGGCGGCGAGAGCGACCGGCTTCGCGTTTCTGGCTTCCAATTCGGTGCAGGAAGCGCAGGATTTTGCATTGATCGCGCAGGCTGCGACGCTGGCCGCGCGGATTCCGATCGTGCATTTCTTCGATGGCTTTCGGACCTCGCATGAAATCGCCAGCATCGAGCCGCTCGATCAGGAAACCATCCGCGCGCTGATTGATGACCGACTGGTCGAGGCGCATCGGCAGCGGGCGCTGTCTCCAGAGCATCCGGTGCTGCGCGGTTCGACCCAGAACCCGGACATCTATTTTCAGGCGCGCGAAACAGTCAATCCTTACTATCAGGCCATGCCCGGCATCGTGCAGGAGGCGATGGACCGTTTCGCCAAGTTGACCGGCCGCCGCTACCGCTTGTTCGATTATGTCGGGCCTCTGGATGCGGAAAAGGCGATCATCCTGATCGGCTCGGGAGCCGAAACGGTTGAGGAAACGGTCGAGCATCTGGCCGCACGCGGCGAAAAAGTCGGTCTGCTGAAGGTACGGCTGTACCGGCCGTTCAGTGCCGAGGCTTTGCTGGTGGCGCTGCCAAAGACGCTGCGTCGGATCGCGGTGCTCGATCGTACTAAGGAGGCGGGCGCGGACGGCGAACCTTTATACAAGGATATTGTGACCGCGCTCGCGCAAAACGCGATGAGCGATGCACCTCCCTTTGCCGCGATGCCGAAGGTGATCGGCGGGCGTTACGGGCTGTCATCGAAAGAATTCACGCCAGGCATGGTCAAGGCCATATTCGACGAACTGGACAAGCCGGATCCGAAAAATTCATTTACGATCGGCATAGACGACGATGTCAGTCATTCGAGTCTGCGCTGGGATGCAGCCTTCCGGACCGACGCCTCGAACCAGGCGGTCAATGCGCTGTTTTACGGCCTCGGCAGCGACGGCACGGTCAGCGCGAACAAGAATTCGATCAAGATCATCGGCGACAAGACGCAAGGCTACGCGCAGGGCTATTTCGTCTACGATTCCCGAAAATCCGGCGCGGTGACCGTCTCGCACCTGCGCTTCGGCAGTCAGAAAATCCGTTCGACCTATCTGATCGGCAACAACGAGGCCGAGTTTATCGCCTGCCATCAGCCGGTGTTTCTGGAGCGCTACCGGATGCTCGACAAGGCGGCGCCCGGGGCCGTGTTTCTGTTGAATTCGTCGCTGCCGGCCGATCAGGTCTGGTCGTCGCTGCCGCGCTCGATGCAGGCCGCAATGATTGACAAAAAGATCAAGTTTTATACGATCGACGCGTATGCGATCGCGGAAGACTCAGGGCTCGGTAGGTTGATCAATACGGTCATGCAGGTGTGTTTCTTCGCATTGGTCGAAATCATTCCGAAGATTGAAGCGATTGACGCGATCAAGGCAGCCGTGAACAAGACCTATCAGAAGGCCGGCAAGCGGATACTCGACGCGAACCTTAAGGCGATCGACGCGGCGCTGGCGAATCTGCACCCTGTCGAAGTGCCATCTTCAGCCGACAGTACGGTCGAGATTCCGCCGCCGGTGCCGGACTACGCGCCCGAGTTCATCCGGAACGTGACCGCCGAAATCATCGCCGGCCGGGGCGATGCGGTGCCGGTCAGCTTTCTGTCCGTCGACGGAACCTTTCCGACTGCCACCTCGGTCTGGGATAAACGCAACCTGGCGCTGGAGATCCCGGTCTGGGAAAGCGATATCTGTACCCAGTGCGGCAAATGCGTGTTCGTCTGCCCGCACAGCGTGATCCGCAGCAAAATTTTTACGCCGGATCAGGTCAAGGAGGCGCCGCCAACGTTCAAGTACGTGCCGGTCAAAAGTAAGGCGTTCGAGAATCTCCTGGTCAGCTACCAGGTTTCGCCGGAGGACTGCACCGGCTGCAGCTTGTGCGTCGACGTTTGCCCGATCCGCGATCCCAAGATGCCGGAACGCAAGGCGGTGAATATGCGGTCGCAGCCGCCCCTGCGTGAGCAGGAAAGCGTCAACTGGCGCTTTTTCGAAAGCCTCCGGGATTACGAGCGCGGCAGGCTGCATCACAACAAGATTCCGGAAGCGATGCATCTGCGTCCGTTATTCGAATTTCCGAGCGCCTGCGCCGGCTGCGGCGAAACGCCTTACATCCGGCTCGCGACGCAATTGTTTGGCGACCGGATGGTGGTCGCGAATGCGACGGGGTGTTCGTCGATTTATGGCGGCAATCTGCCGACCACGCCTTGGAGCCGGAACGTGGAGGGCAGGGGGCCGGCGTGGGCGAATTCGCTGTTCGAGGACAACGCCGAATTCGGCCTCGGGATGCGGATTGCGATCGATAAACAAAAGGAGTATGCGGAAGAATTGCTGAAGGGGGTACGGAACGAGGTCGGTGCGGAAGTGGCCGACGCGATTCTGCATGCCGAGCAAAGCGACGAAGCCGGCATCTACGAACAGCGCGAGCGGGTTGCTGACTTGAAGGAGCGATTGAAAGCGCTAAAACACGGCTACGCTGATCGATTGCTTGGCGTCGCCGATACGCTGATCAAGCGCAGCGTCTGGATCATCGGCGGCGATGGCTGGGGCTACGACATCGGCTACGGCGGCCTCGACCATGTGCTGGCGTCCGGCCGCGACGTGAACATCCTGCTGCTCGATACCGAGGTCTATTCGAATACCGGCGGTCAGACCTCGAAGGCGACGCCGCGCGGCGCGGTCGCGAAGTTCGCGGCAGGCGGCAAACCGACCCCGAAAAAGGATTTGGCGCGGCTCGCGATCGATTACGAACAGGTCTATGTCGCGCAGGTCGCCTATGGCGCGAAGGATACCCAAACCCTCCGGGCATTCCTCGAAGCGGAATCCTACCCCGGCACCTCGCTGATCATCGCCTACAGCCCGTGCATCGCGCATGGCGTCGACTTGTCGAACAATCTGCGCCAGCAGGACATGGCGGTGCGCAGCGGGCACTGGCCACTGCTCCGCTTCGATCCGCGCCGGGCTCAGGAAGGCAGTAATCCGCTGCAACTCGACAGCCAGAAGCCGTCGATGCCGTTCCGCGATTACGCGTTGACCGAGGCCCGCTTCAGCCTGCTGAGCCGAACCCATCCGGATGACTCGGAACGTTTCTTGCAACAGTCCCAGCAGGACCTGAATGCGCGCTACCGGCATTACCGGGAACTTGCGGATAAGTCCTTCGCGAAGACTGAAGAAGCGCCAAATGCCGCCGCCGACACCGACCAGACCGCCAGCCCAGGAGTAAAAGCATGAACGGCATCGATTTGAGTACCGACTATCTGGGCCTGAAATTGACCAGCCCGCTGGTTGCCTCGGCCTCGCCCTTGTCGCGCAGTCTCGATTCGGCATTGAGGCTCGAAGACGCCGGCGCCGGTGCGATTGTGATGTATTCATTGTTCGAGGAAGAGCTCAAACATCAGGAAGAAACGGCGGCCCGGTTTTTGATCCATCAAAGCATCGGGCATCCGGAAGCGGACAGTTTTCTGCCCGAGGACAGCGGCTATCGGCAGGGTTTGGATCAATATCAGGAGCAATTGACCAAGCTTAAACGCTCGCTGAAAATTCCGGTGATCGCGAGTCTGAACGGGGTATCGCTGGACGGCTGGGTCGCGCAGGGCAAAGCACTCGAGGAGGCCGGCGCCGATGCGCTCGAACTGAATGTGTATTACCTGAGCGCCGAGGTCGACGAATCCGGTTCCGAGATCGAGGCGCGCTATCTGGAACTGTTGTCAGAATTGCGCCGGCAGGTTTCGGTGCCGATCGCGATGAAACTGTCGCCTTATTTCACCGGTCTCGCGCATTTCGTGAAACGGCTCGAGTTGGCCGGCGCGGATGGCGTCGTGTTGTTCAATCGTTTCTACCAGCCCGACATCGATCTGGAGAACTTGCAGGTAACCTCGCAGCTGCAATGGTCGCGTTCCACCGATAGTCAGTTGCCGTTGCGCTGGGTCGCGCTGTTGTACGGCAAGGTTGGACTGTCGCTCGCGACGACGAGCGGGCTGCGCACAGCCGAGGATGCGCTGAAATTGATTCTGGCCGGCGCCGATGCGACGCAGCTCTGTAGTATATTGCTTGAACACGGACCGTCTTACCTCGGAACGATCGACAAAGGGATACGTGAGTGGCTTGCCCGGCATGAGCTTGCCTCACTGCATGAACTGAAGGGGCAATTGAGCAAGCAGCGCTGCATGAATCCGGGCATTTTCGAGCGCTCGAACTATTTGAACTTACTGGACGGTTATAGCCGGCCGCCGGGTATCAGAGTTTGATCTTCGGGCTGGCGGCGGAACCTTCACATAAAGGATTATTCCTAATTTATGATTGATTTCCATTTTGCGATTTGAGGAGAGACGCCATGAACGATACGATGCAGCAAGTTGAAAAAGAAGTCCGCGAAACGGTCGAATCCGGGGTCGATATTTATGAGCGGGTACGGACGATCACGTTGAAAGCCCTGACCGAGCATAGCTTCGATATCGACAACATCAAGAGCGTGACGGAGGCCGTATTGAAAGGCATGAGTGACGGCATGAGCCCGCATTATGAGCCTGCCAAACGGGCTTTCAAGCAAGCGACTGAAGCGCTGGACGATACGCTTACCAAGACCGCCGAAGCGTCGAAGCTGGCGATCGAAGAGGCGGCAGGAAATATGGATGAGTTCTCGAGTAATGACTTCAGAAAAGCGACAGATGAGATGAAAAGCCTCGAAGAGCTGTTTCTCGATACGATTGAAAAAATTGGCCGGCACAGCAACGAGACCACTGCAAAAATCGCTCGGGATTTTATCGAGCATGCGCGGCGAAACGGCACCGCGGTCGGCAGGCAAAGCCGGATTTTTCTCGAAGGGCTTGATAACCTGCGGTTAAGCAGCCAACATGCGGTGATGGCCGGCGCCTCGGCGACCACGTCGGCGCTGGCCAAAATTGCCGGGGGCTTTCTATCCGCTATTGCAGAAAGCATCGATCCAGATAAATCTCGCAAATAGCAGACCGAATATAACATCATGATATGGGAATTGATCAACGCCGCCAAGGATTTAAGCCGGGCTCAGGATGTCGCTACGGTTCTGATCCGGTACGGCTTCGGCGGGATCGTGCATGCGCTCGGAGTCGGGCGCGCTTTGGAGCGTCTCGGCAAAACCCTGCATTGGCAGGGTGTCGAGGAGCATGCGACTCTCGATACCCCGCAGCGGGTGCGGCGCGTATTGGAAGATCTCGGCCCGACCTTTATCAAGATGGGGCAGATCCTCGCGACCCGGCTGGATTTATTTCCGCCTGCCTACATCGCGGAATTCGAAAAGCTGCTGGACACGGTGCCTTCGCTTCCGTTCGAGGAATTGATTCCGCAATTGCAGGAAGATATCGGGGGCGACGTTGACGAAGTCTTTCTGAGCATCGATCGCGAGCCTTTGGCGGCGGCTTCCTTGGCACAGGTGCATCGAGCCGTTTTGAAGGACGGTACGCCGGTGATCCTGAAAATTCGCCGTCCCGGCATCCGCCGTATCATCGAGGCGGATCTACGACTGTTAAACCGGGTCGTCGAAGTGATCGAATCGGATGTGCCGGAACTGCGCCGCTACCATCCTCGCGAAATCTTTCGGCAATTTTCGCAATCGCTCCGGGCCGAGCTTGATTTTGCGGCGGAAGCGCGCAACGCCGAACGGGTTGCCGATAATTTGGCAGGTAACCCGAGCATCAAGATCGCTTCCATTTATTGGGAGATGACCGGTGAGCGGCTGAATGTGCAGGAGTATATTCAGGGTATCCCGGGGCGTGATCTAATTGCAATGAATGAGGCTGGCCTGGACAAAAAACTCTTGGCCGAACGCGGCGCCAAGGCCGTGCTGAAAATGATCATGGAAGACGGTTTTTTTCATGCCGACCCTCACCCCGGCAATGTGTTTTATCTGGCTGACAACCGGCTCGCCTTTATCGATTTTGGGATGATGGGGCGCTTGACCGACGAGCGCCGGGAGCAGGTGATCGTCTTTTTGTACGGAATGGTCCACCGGATGCCGTTGAAGGTCGTCGAAATTCTTGAGGACTGGTCCGGGGTGATCAAGACTGACGAGCAGGCGCTGGCGATCGAAATCGACGCATTTGTCGATCAATACAGTTCGCGGTCACTGAAGGATTTGAGCCTGCAAATGATGCTGGGCGATCTGCTGGCCATTCTCCGGGATCACAATTTGTCATTGCCCCCCGATTTAGCGCTCCTGGTCAAGGCTTATATCACGCTCGACGGTTTCGGCCGGCATCTCGATCCGGATTTCAATACGCTGGTGTTTGCGGCACCCTATCTGCAGCAACTGATGAAGGATCGTTACCGGCCCGAAGTGATCGCGAAACGCGGCTGGCATAATTTGATCGGCATCGTCGATCTGCTGTCCTCCGTTCCGAAGGAACTGCACCAGTTGCTCAGAGCGTCACGGAAGGGAGCGATTCAGGTCGATTTCAACGTCAAAGGCATCGGTCCGTATGTCGACAAAATCGATGTGGCGATCTCCAGGCTTACGATGGGCATTGTGACTGCTGCGCTGATCATCGGTACTTCAATCCTCATGACCGTCAAGGGCGAAAGTTCATTCTTAAGCTTGCCGGTTCTGGGGTTCTTCGGCTATGTCTTCGCTTTCCTCGGCGGTCTCTGGCTGTTGTTTTCGATCTGGCGCAGCAATAAACGCAGTTAGTTTTCGCTTAATACCAACGCGACTTCAGTCGTGTTTTGAGCGGTAATTTTAAAACCGCGCATTTCGAGGATGCCTTTGGTGCTCAGCGAAATGATCAAATACAGAGCTTCAGGGTAGGCTGCTTGCTCCAGATCAAGCCATGACGGAAATGCGGGTGCATGCGGGTGCGAATGGTAGATAGCGAACAGCTGTTCGCCCTGATCGCGCATCGCGGCCATCGCGGCGATCTGCTGTTTGGGGTCGAGTAGAAACCGTTGTGCAGGACTTTCAGCAACATTCACGACCGGATAACAGGTATGAGGTACGCCGTTCCTGCCGCCGACCAGGCCGCAGATTTCAGCTTCTGGCGAGATTTGCGCTTGATGCAATAATTGTTGGGCGAGTTTGCGGGGGATGTGGATTTCTTCGTGTTCGTGCATGGCAATTTAGGCTAGCAATTTTTTCCATAGGTTGCCCGAGGCTGTCCGGACAGGTCTTTATGAGTGCGTACGCTATCATAACCCAAATCCCGGAAAATCGATTGTACGGCTTGTTCCTGGTCGAAACCATGTTCGATCAAGAGATGTCCTCCAGTTTTCAGGTAACGACGGGCTGCATCGGCGATCGTTTGAATATCCGCAAGGCCTTGGCGTGGTGCGGTCAAGGCGGTTCTGGGCTCGAAGCGCACGTCTCCCTGACCGAGGTGTCGATCATCTTCGGCAATGTAGGGCGGATTGCTGATCACCAGGTCGAAGTTTACCGGAGGCACCGCGTTAAACCAATTGCTGTAAAGGAAGCGAATATGATCGGCCCGATGGTCGGCAGCATTACGTTTGGCAACGTTTAACGCCGTCAGGCTTAAATCGGTTGCGGTGACTGCGGCTCCCGGCAATTCCTTGGCCAGCGTAATCGCGATGATGCCGGAGCCGGTGCCGAGGTCAATGATATTTGCAGGCTGGTCCTTCGGGAACAAGGACAGGCTGATCTCTATCAGCAGTTCCGTTTCGGGGCGCGGAATCAATACCTCGGGGGTTACCTGAAATTCGCGCGACCAGAACTCGCGGCGGCCGGTCAGATAGGCAATCGGCGTGCCTTGCCGGCGTTGCTGAAGCAATGCCTGAAAATGCCGGATCTGTCGCTGCTCAGGCTTCCGGTTGGGCCAGGCCCGCAAATGAGAGCGAGGCCTCTCCAATGCCAGACAGAGCAGAATCTCCGCATCGAGCGCGGCCGAATCGGAACTGTCGAGTTGGGATACGGCTTCCCTGAGGAGCGTCGCTATCGTGCTCATCCGTTCTATTCTTCGCCGAGTTGGGTCAGAAGTTCCGCCTGATGCTCGTTGATCAGCGGTCCTACAACTTGTTCCAGTCCGCCTTCCATGATGTCATCGAGTTTGTAGAGAGTCAGGTTGATCCGATGGTCGGTCAGACGGCCTTGCGGGTAATTGTAGGTGCGGATGCGTTCGGAGCGGTCGCCAGAGCCGACCTGTAATTTACGGGCTTTGGCCTGTTCGGAGCTCTGCTTTTCCTGTTCGGCGGCAAGCAGCCGCGATTGCAGCAGCGACATGGCGCGGGCTCGGTTTTTGTGCTGTGAACGTTCGTCCTGGCACTCGACCACGACGCCGGTTGGAATATGGGTAATCCGGATCGCGGATTCGGTTTTGTTTACGTGCTGGCCGCCGGCCCCCGAGGAGCGATAAGTATCGATGCGCAGGTCGGCCGGGTTGATATCGATCGCATCGACTTCATCGATTTCGGGCATGATCGCGACTGTGCAGGCCGAGGTATGGATACGGCCTTGCGATTCGGTTTCGGGAACGCGCTGCACCCGGTGCGTGCCGGATTCGAACTTCAATTGCGAATACACGTCACGACCGGAGACGCGCAGAATGACTTCCTTGTAACCCCCGTGATCCCCGTGACTCTCGCTGATTACTTCGGTTTGCCAGCCTTTGCGTTCGGCATAGCGCTGATACATTCGGGAAAGGTCGCCGGAAAAAATCGCCGCCTCATCGCCGCCGGTGCCGGCACGGATTTCGAGAAAAATATTGCGGTTGTCGTTCGGATCCCTCGGCAGCAGCAGGATTTGCAGTTCGTGTTCGAGCGATTCGATCAGCGTTTCTGCATCACGGTACTCCTCGCGGGCCAGTTCGCGTAATTCGGGGTCGCTGTCATTGGCCATTTCCTGGGCGGATTGAAGCTGTGTCTGAGCCTGTTCATAGCGCCGATAACAGTCGACCAGTGGGCCGATCTGCGCGTATTCCTGGCTCAACGAGCGCTGCTGTTTTTGATTGTTTTGAACTTCGGGCTGGGAGAGGAGGGCGGCGATTTCTTCGTAACGTTCGCTTAGATTTTCTAATTTGAGCTTGATGGAGTCTTTCATTGAGTATGTTTTAATTTCAGAATTTCGCGAGCCGCGGCGACCAGGTCGTGCCTTTCGTTTTCGGCGGCGGCCCTGATTTGCGCGCTCGGAGTGTGAATCAGCTTGTTAGTCAAGCTATGGGCCAGCCGGTTCAATGCTTCTTCGGGCGGGGTCCCATTTTTTAACATGGCGAGCGCTTTTTGCAAAGTTTCGTTTCTGATTTGTTCGGCTTGTAGGCGATAATCCTGGATCGTCGTCTGGGCGCCCTGGGCGCGCAGCCAGGCCAGAAAATGGCCGACCTGGGTGTCGATAATTTCTTCGGCTTGCTCGGCCGCCTGACGGCGCGAGTTCATGTTTTGATCGATCGTGTTTCTCAGATCGTCGACCGTATAAAGATAAACGTCTCGGAGATGCTCGACTTCCGCTTCGATGTCGCGCGGAACCGCCAGATCAACCATGAACATCGGTTTGTGCTTGCGTTTTTTTAGGGCGCTTTCGACGCGGCCTTTGCCGAGAATCGGCAACTGGCTGGCGGTCGAGGAAATCACGATGTCGGCTTCTTCCAGATGGTTGGGCAATTCCGATAAGGCGATCGCAAAGCCGTTGAATTGCATTGCCAGAGCATGCGCCTTATCATAAGTGCGATTCGCTATGATCAGGCGTCCGATGCCTTGCTGGGTCAGGTGTCTGGCGGTCAGTTCGATCGTTTCGCCGGCGCCGATCAACAGCGCGGTTTGGTCGCTGAGCTTGTCGAAAATCTGCTGCGCCATCTGTACTGCGGCAAAGGCGACCGAAACCGGGCTTGAGCCGATCGCGGTGTCGGTGCGGACTTTTTTGGCAGCAGTAAAAGTTGATTGGAACAGCTTGCCGAGCTGTTTGCCTATCGTGCCCGCTTCCAGCGCGGCCTGATAGGCGGTTTTCATTTGTCCGAGAATCTGCGGTTCGCCGAGAATCATTGAGTCCAGTCCGCTGGCGACGCGGAACATGTGCCGGATCAATTGGGTATCGGTATGGCAATATAAATACGGCGCAAAGTCGTCGGAACGAATATTTCTGCTGTTGGCGACCCAATCGATCAAAATCTGCTGATTCGGCGAGTCAGTCGTGCAATAAAACTCGGTACGGTTGCAGGTAGATAGAATCGCCGCCTCGCTGATTTCCTTGATGCGCCCCAGTTCTTGCAAAGCCGAATCCAGAATTTCGGCAGGGAAGGCCAGGCGCTCGCGGATCGTAAGCGGCGCAGTATTATAATTGAGTCCTAGTGCAAGAAGTGTCATGGTGTTAGCGATAATTTCAAACGGCGGCCGCCGGATTGATCTTTACGTGCATTCGCATGTCTATGTCGATGGGTTAACGCATTAAACTTGATCTTGGCAAAACAAATTTAGATGCGTGAGTCGTCCGATTTTCCTTATAATCTTAGGTCAACGAATTATAGGATGTTTTTGTGTTAATTTTTAGATTGTTTGCGGTGCTAGCCCCTATTTTACTCAATGGTTGCGCCAGCTCGCCAGAGAAACAGCAAGAAACTGTGACTCCGGCAGTCGGTCCGTCTATTCAAAAAGAACTCCCCAAACGAAAAGAAGCGAAAACAGAAATTGACCAGGATGTGTTATTTATGTTGATGTCGGCGGAAATCGCCGGCCAGCGTGGACAGTACGATCTGGCTTATGAGGGTTATATCGAGGCGGCCA
Source organism: Methylomicrobium sp. (assembly GCA_051061015.1). Classification (GTDB taxonomy): domain Bacteria; phylum Pseudomonadota; class Gammaproteobacteria; order Methylococcales; family Methylomonadaceae; genus Methylomicrobium. The sequence goes on along the minus strand of JBPFEG010000056.1, from coordinate 6,576 downwards.
AACGGGTCCAGGATCCTAAACCTGCCGAGCGCGCAGCGATGATTGCGATGTACTTGAAGGATTCAAAAAAATTGAATAAGGCGCTGGGGTTATGGCTTAAAAAGGAGCCGCAGAATCTCACTGCGAGAAAGCTGGCCGTATTGTCCAGTTTAGAGGCGGGTGATCAGCAGAAAACGCTGGAACACTTGACCGTGATTCTGGACAATGATTCAGCCGGCTTTGAAAGCGCGATGCTGGAACTGGCGGCTGCGCTGCAAAGCGAGGGTAAGCTGCAGGCCATCTATGACACGTTGGAGACGCTATCGGTTAAACGCCCCACCCAGGCAACCGTGCCTTATCTCCAGTCGATCATTGCAATGCAGATGAAAAATCGGGAAATTGCCGAAAAGAAGATCGGGCAGGCGTTGAGGCTTCAGCCCGAGTGGGACAAGGCCTTGGCTTTTCAGGCGCAAATTGCGGTCATGTCCGGCGATTTGCCGAAAGCGGTAGTTTTTTTGCGTAATGCCCATCAGAAATATCCGGATAATCAAAAAATCAGCAAGATGTTAACGCAGTTTCTGATTAAGACCGGCGAATACGATGAGGCGGGAAAAATTTATCAACGACTGGTCGAAAAGGATCCGAAGGATTTTGAGAGCTGGCTCGCGTTGGCCCTGGTGCACATACAGATGGGGCGTGAGAATGAAGCCGAAGAGGTTTTGAAGAAATTGCTTAACGAAAACGAATGGCGGGATCAGGCCAGATTTTATCTCGGCAAGCTGGAAGAAAAGCGGGATAACCCTAAAAAAGCGCTGAATTGGTACGACCAGGTCAGGGAGGAGCCTTTCAGTTTCGAAGCAGGCGTCGCGGCCATCAATTTGCTTGCGCATGACAAGCAGTATGATGAGGCGGCTTCGCGTTTGCAGACGATGCAAGACAGCTTTCCAAAGGAGAAAGTTCGTATTACGTTGATGAAGGCTGAACTGCTGAATCAGCAGAAGCGCTATCAGGATGCGTATGACGAATTAAGTGCCGCGCTTGTCGAACAGCCGGACAGTAAGGAATTGCTCTACACGCGTGCATTGATCGCCGAGCGGATCGGCAAATTTGATGTGCTGGAGTCCGATCTGAAAAAAATTCTGGCGCGCTCTCCCGACAATGCGGAAGCGCTGAATGCGCTGGGCTATACCTTGCTGAGTTTTCCGACGCGTCTGGCCGAAGCCGAGAAATATTTGTTGCAGGCATTGAAATTGCAGCCTGACGAACCGGTCATTCTGGATAGCTACGGGTGGCTGTTGTTCAAACAGGGAAAGACCGATCAGGCCCTCAGATATCTGGAGCAGGCTTATGCGAAGCAGAAGGAAAACGAGATCGCCGCGCATCTTGCCGAGGTTCTCTGGGCATTGGGGAGAAAGGACGAAGCCAGAAAATTGTTCGACAAGGCTTTTAAATCGGCGCCGGATGATGAGTATTTGCTTGATTTCAAGCAAAGAATATTAAATCGCTCGGAATAAGCATTCTGGCGCTTATTTAGGTGATGCAAATCGAACTCAACAATGATTCGGGTTTCGAGCGGAAGCGGCCCATGCTGAAGCGGAAAACCGCAAAATGGCTGCTAGGTCTCTTATTGGCGGCGCCGTTAACAGGCTGTTCGCTTTTCACCCCGGCCCCTCCCGAAATTTCCTATTCAAAAAAGGTAAATCAGGAATTGTACCGTCTTGAGCCTTGGTCGCTGGATGGGCGGGTGGCGCTGACTGGGGTTGAGGATTCCTGGACCGCCGACTTAGCTTGGGCGCATCGGCGCGACGATGAGCAAATCAAATTGTCGGGTCCTTTGGGGCAGGGAGCCATGAGGATTCATCTGTCCGGCAATAGGGTTACGGTAGCGCAGGGCGACGACAAGGTGGAATCCTCTGACGATCCCGAAGAGTTCATTAATCAACGATTGGGTCTGTTTGTGCCGGTGACTTCGCTGCGTTACTGGGTGCTGGGTCTGCCGGAACCTGGCCTGGACTTTGAGGAAACCGATAAAGGGTTCAGGCAGTCAGGCTGGACGATTGCATTTCAGTCAATGCAGCCGGTTGGGCAATTGCTTCTGCCGCGCAAAATGTCGGTCGCGAATGATCGAGTCAAATTAAAGCTGATTATTAATCATTGGATACTCCATAATGGAAAAGAGCGCTAATCTGCTGGCCTGGGCGGAGAAATGGCCTGCGCCGGCCAAACTGAATTTGATGCTGCGTATCACAGGACGGCGCCCCGACGGCTATCATTTGCTGCAAACGGTATTTCAGTTCATTGATTTATGTGACTGGCTCAGATTTCATCCGGTCGATGAAGATCGTGTGAGTCTCTATCAAACGCTGCCAGGGGTTGCAGAAGCGGATGATTTGACGGTCAGGGCGGCGCAATTGTTGAAGTCGGAGACCGGTTATGCTGGCGGGGTCAGGATTGAGGTCGAAAAAAACCTGCCAATGGGCGGGGGACTGGGAGGGGGGAGTTCAGACGCTGCAACCACGCTGGTGGCGTTGAATCATTTATGGGGATTGGGCCTGACGACAGAAAAGCTGATGCAGCTTGGGTTAAACCTGGGGGCCGATGTGCCGGTTTTTGTGTTTGGTCAAGCGGCCTGGGGAGAGGGGGTCGGGGAACAACTGGAACCGATCCAAGTGCCGGAGTGTTGGACGGTGGTGATTCGTCCTGATTGTCATGTGAATACCGGAGAAATTTTTTCTGATAAAGGCTTGACACGAGATAGTGAATCGATCAAAATAGCCGACTTTATCGCCGGGCAACACCAAAATGATTGTCTTGGTGTTGTAACACGGCGTTACCAAGCAGTTAAAGACGCTTTAGTTGCTTTATCCGAATTTGCCGAAGGCAGGCTGACAGGGACAGGGGCTTGTGTTTTTGCGCAGTTTGATTCGGAGCAGTCCGCAAAAAGTGCTTATCAGTCGCTTGCAGGCAAATGGCAGTGCTATTTGGTTAGGGGGGTCAATCAGTCTCCTCTGTATGTGAAAGTCAGGGCTGTCAAAAATATTTCTTAATTTATTGGGCCGTCGCCAAGCGGTAAGGCACGGGGTTTTGATCCCCGCATACCAAGGTTCGAATCCTTGCGGCCCAGCCATTTTTTATTCCGCATCAAGTCGAGTTCATTTTAGGAGTGTGAAAAATGAATGAAGCCGCAATGATGGTGTTTTCCGGAAATGCCAATCTGGCTTTGTCAGAAGGTATTGTAAGAAAACTCAATATGCGGCTGGGTTTGGCGAGTGTGGGTCGGTTTAGTGACGGTGAAGTCGCTATCGAAATTGGAGAAAATGTCCGGGGTAAGGATGTTTTCGTTATCCAGTCGACCTGTTCGCCGAATAACGATAACTTGATGGAATTGTTGGTGATGATCGACGCGCTGAAGCGAGCCTCGGCGTCACGAATCACGGCGGTGATTCCGTATTACGGTTATGCTCGGCAGGATAGGCGTACTCGCTCCGCGAGAGTGCCGATTACTGCGAAGCTTGTGGCGAAAATGATCGAGCAGGCAGGCGCGCATCGGGTGCTGACTGTGGATTTGCATGCTGATCAGATTCAGGGTTTTTTCGATATTCCTGTGGATAATGTATATGCATCGCCGATTTTGTTGGGTGATGTGTGGCGGCAGAAATATCACAGGCTGATGGTGGTATCTCCGGATGTCGGAGGTGTTGTAAGAGCGCGCGCGTTAGCCAAGAGGCTGGATGATGCGGATCTGGCGATTATCGACAAGCGTCGTCCGAAGGCGAATGTTTCGGAAGTGATGCATATCATCGGCGATGTTGAAGGTCGCAGTTGTGTGCTGATTGATGATCTTGTTGATACGGCGGGAACCTTGTGTCATGCGGCAAAGGCATTAAAAGATCACGGCGCCATCAAGGTGGTGGCTTATTGTACGCACGCGGTTTTATCGGGCGCGGCCATTTCGAATATAGAGCGTTCGGTACTGGATGAGTTGGTGGTGACTGATACGATACCATTGCGTCCGGAGGCTGAGTCACTGGGAAGAATCAGGCAGCTCAGTGTTGCCGAATTGCTTGCCGAAACGATCAGGCGAATTGCGGTGGGTGAGTCGGTCAGTTCTCTGTATGTCGATTGATAGAACAAAGTTTTGCGCGTTGAAGCGCGGGGTAAATAAATAACATGTCTAACGTATTTGAATTTGTTGCTCAGGCTCGTGGGCAGTCAGGAAAGAACGCGGCAAGAAATGCGCGTCGTCAAGGTAATGTGCCTGCGGTGATATACGGTGGTCATCAAGAGCCGCAAATGCTGGTTTTGAATCATAATGAAGTTATCAAGCATCTTGAGCATGAGGCGGTTTATTCTCATATTCTCGATGTCACCATCGATGGCAAGACTGAAAAGGCGGTTTTGAAAGGCGTTCAGCGTAATCCGGCGAAGTTCCAGATCATGCATCTCGATTTCTTGAGAGTCAGCATGTCGGAAGCGATCAAGGTGCATGTGCCTTTGCATTTCATCAATGAAAGCACTTCTATTGGTGGAAAAAAAGGCGGTGTTGCAGCGCATTCGTTGGTCGATGTTGAAGTGACTTGTTTGCCAGGTTCGCTGCCTGAGTTTATTGAGGTGGATCTGGCGAAGCTGGATGTTGGGTCTTCGATTCACCTTTCGGATCTCGTGTTGCCGGCTGGTGTCGAGATTGTTGCATTGACTCATGGGCCTGAGCACGATCTGCCGGTAGTATCAATGATGCCCGGTAAAGTAAGCCAAGACGAGTCGGCTGCCTAAGGAAAAGTGATAAAACTTATTGTTGGTTTGGGGAATCCAGGGCGGCAATATGAGAAAACCCGGCATAACGCCGGGTTTTTGTTTGTAGATTGCCTCGCGCAGGATTCGGGGTCTGCATTTACACAGGCTTCCAGGTTTTTTGGAGAGGTTGCGGAATGTAACGTAGGAGGTGAAAAGCTTCTATTGTTAAAGCCTGTGACTTTTATGAATCGCAGCGGTCAGTCGGTGAATGCGCTGCTGAAGTATTATAAATTACAGCCGGATCAGATGCTGGTTGTGCATGATGAGCTCGATTTCAATCCGGGCGTCGTCAAATTGAAAAGGGATGGCGGACATGCTGGTCATAATGGGCTGCGTGACATCATTGCTCACTTGGGTGCAAAAGATTTTTATCGTTTAAGGTTGGGGATAGGTCGTCCGCCAGCTGGAAAGGCAGTGGCAGATTTTGTGTTGTCAGCGCCGTCCCGGCAGGAAGCGGATTTGCTGGATACGGCGATCAAAACCGGATTGAATTTCGTGCCGCTGATGGTTGCGGGTGAAATCGATACAGCCATGAGCAGAATCAACGCCTAAAGCTGGAATTTTCAAAACATCTGGATAAATCTTTTGTTGACAGAAGATTTTTAATAAAAGATAATAAGCGACTAACTCGTTATAGGAGAGGTTCCCGAGCGGCCAAAGGGATCAGACTGTAAATCTGCCGGCTCTGCCTTCGGAGGTTCGAATCCTCCCCTCTCCACCAACTTTTTTTTGAAGTCTGCGGGTGTAGTTCAATGGTAGAACTCCAGCCTTCCAAGCTGATCACGTGGGTTCGATTCCCATCACCCGCTCCAAAAAGTATTCTGTGACACCGCCCATATAGCTCAGTAGGTAGAGCACTTCCTTGGTAAGGAAGAGGTCACCGGTTCAAATCCGGTTATGGGCTCCAGAGATTTGAATGTTTTTAAAGGTTTATTCACATGGCCAAAGAGAAATTTTCCCGTAGCAAGCCACACGTTAACGTCGGCACGATCGGACACGTTGACCACGGTAAGACCACCTTGACCGCAGCTTTGACCAAGGTGATGGCGGAGTTGCAAGGCGGTGAAGTGAAAGCGTTCGACCAAATCGACAATGCGCCGGAAGAGCGCGCTCGTGGTATTACGATCGCCACCTCGCACGTGGAATATCAATCCGCCAGCCGCCATTATGCGCACGTGGACTGCCCGGGCCATGCCGACTACGTTAAAAACATGATCACCGGTGCGGCGCAAATGGACGGCGCGATCCTGGTGTGCTCGGCCGCGGACGGCCCGATGCCGCAAACCCGCGAGCACATCCTCTTGTCCCGGCAGGTCGGCGAACCTTACATTGTGGTATTCCTGAACAAGGCCGACATGGTGGACGATGCCGAACTGATCGACCTGGTCGAAATGGAAATCCGCGAGTTGCTGGATCTGTATGACTTCCCAGGCGACGACACCCCGATCATCGTGGGCTCCGCCCTGAAAGCCTTGGAAGGCGATCAAAGCGAAGTGGGCGTGCCTTCCATCATCAAGCTGGTGGAAGCGCTGGACTCTTACATTCCGCTGCCGGAAAGAGCCGTGGACGGCACCTTCCTGATGCCGATCGAAGACGTATTCTCGATCTCGGGCCGCGGTACCGTAGTGACCGGTCGGGTTGAGCGCGGCATCATCAAGGTCGGCCAGGAAGTGGAAATTGTCGGTATCCGTCCGACCGTCACCACCACCTGCACCGGGGTGGAAATGTTCCGTAAACTGTTGGATCAAGGCCAGGCCGGTGACAACGTCGGCATCCTCCTGCGCGGCACCAAGCGGGATGAAG
>JBPFEG010000055.1:0-144508 GCA_051061015.1 Methylomicrobium sp. | reverse complement strand
TGGTGGAAAACGCGTTCTTGCACCTCAAGCGCTGGCGAGGAATTGCGAGCCGTTATGCCAAGAACACCGCTTCGTTCTTGGCCGCTGTGCAAATTCGGTGTATCGCCCTGTGGGCGGCTATCTTATGACGACACTATCTAGTGTATTTGATTGCCCGGAGGGTTGGCAGAATGTCAGTCCTTATCCTGAAGGGCAGATGCCGGGTTATTGGTATTATTGCGAAGAACCCGCTGGATATTATCCCTACGTCAGCCAGTGTTACCAGCCCTGGCGTCAAATTACACCTTAGGCAGTTAGTGTTAAAATTTTTATTAGCGATGCATTTTAGGCAATCCGTTCGAGTTTAATAACGTGATGGCCTTGGTAAGTTTTTCCTGCGAGTTCGGGTTTGGCATAAATACATGTAATAAAAACAATGGATTGAAAAGCATGTCAAGTGCCGCCCTTTATCATAAAAGCCGCGCTGCCTCAAGCAAGAACCTCTACGCGTAGCGTAGGTGGACAACCCTCAGTTAAGGACTATACTATCCTTAAGATAGGGTTAGCTTAAATAATAATTACGACACCCAATAAAAGAAGTATTATTTAATCCGTAAAGGATGATTTCCGTATTGTTGATGATGTACTGATGGAAATTCAGTTGTCGCTTTAGGTGAACCGTATTACCAGATCTTTGCGGTTTAAGGACGGGGCTGTATGGATATCGGGGAAGATTGCCGGTTCTTCTCTGGCGAGAAAGAGTTTGGAACTCGAAACCGGGGGCAATGGACATCCAGAGAGATTGTTTTTGAGGTAATACGGATGTCATATTCAAAAGATATTTTAATGTGCTCGATTTTTACGGGAATGCCTACGATTTGATCCGAATCAAGAAAAAATCGGTTGCCGTATTTACTTATCTTTGTATTTTATCATAGGAAATTTGATCTTCGTTGATGGATTATGTAATTTTTTGAAATAGAAATTCTCTTTACGCATGTCAATATCGCTTTAAAATACAATTTGTTAAGTTGAATGTTAATGCAGGATTAACTTGGGTAGAATCATAAAATATGGACACCGCCGTACTGTCAATTTTATCCAAGGTTGATCTCAACAATTTGCCGGTCGTCCCGAAGGTATTGCTTGATCTAATCAAGGCTACCCAGAGTAGCGAGGTAAATTTTAAGGAACTGGCAAGTATCATAGGGCAGGACGCCAGCCTGAGTTCAAAGGTCCTCGCTGCTGCTAATTCTTCCTATTACCGGCAATGGGGAGAAATCACGGATTTAAATAGAGTTGTCGTAATATTGGGAGTCTCAACGGTAAAAACTATTGCAATTACCCGTTCAGTACAGCAGTATTTCTCTGAAATTCCACATATAAATCATGATTTTCTTGAGCTTATCTGGTATCGTTCTTTAACTTGCGCCCATGTGGCGCAAAGATTGGCAAAATTGACCTCTTATCCTTTTCCGGATGAGTCTTATTTAACAGGGCTGTTGCATAGAATCGGGCAATTGATTTTATTGGAATGCTTCCCGCAAGAGTATCCGAATTTTTTGAAGCAGTATCTGGACGGACAGGAAGGCGAACAGGAAAAACGGTCGTTCGGCGCCAATCAGAATGAACTCGGAGGGGCTTTGATTGAAAGCTGGAATCTTCAATCATTTATCTCCGATGCTGTGTGGCATCAATATCAATCGTTTGAGGCGATTGCCGACAGCGCCCAATTGGTGAAAATAGTCAACCTAGCTGGACGCATTGCCAGTATGGATTCGGCAAATAGATTCGAAGTGTTGGACTTGGCCGATAGGCTTTTTGGAATTAATCAACCGCTGATCGATGATATGTCCGAGGAGGTCGGCAACTTGGTTAGGCAGTCCGCAGATGATATCGGTATAAGAGTGGCAACTCTTGAAGGCAAAGGAATAAAATGCCTGACTTCTGCTCACCAAAGAGAATCCACTCGAAAGATTCTGGGCGAGCGGATTAAATCGCTGGTGCTGTCTTCCGTAGTTCGGCAGCAATTGGATGCAGATTCCGGATTGAACGGTCTTATTGGCGTCATCCAGAAGGATTTAAGCGCATTATTCGGTTTTCAGGTTGCTGCTTTTTTTCTGTTCCGCTCTGAAACGAATGATCTGGCAGGAGTACCCGGTTATCCGGAAGAGGAGGTTCTCTGGTCGTCAGTCACTATTCATCTTTCTCCTGATCATAGCCTGCTGGCCAAATGTCTTTTGCAAAAACGGATCATGCATTCATTCGATGCCTGTTCCAAAAATCTTAAATCGATCGTAGATCGACAAATATGCCGGTTATTGGGCGAGGAAGGGCTGATGCTCATTCCGCTCTATGTAGAGGCTCAGAATGTGGGCGTCATTGCAGTAGGGATCAGTAAATCCGATGCACAGTCGATAGCGTCAAAAGCCGAGTTTATCACGCTTTTTTCCAGAGAAGCGTCGCGCGCGCTGCTGAATACCCTGTCGAACGCAAGGACGGGCCAGCAACAAAACGAAGAAATCCGGAAAAATTATCGTTTGCATGCCAAAAAGTTGGTACATGAAGTGAGCAATCCGCTCAGTATCATTCAAAATTATCTGTATGTGCTCTCGGAAAGACTAAGCAGCGAAAGTGCCGATGAAATCAGAATTATTCAGGACGAAATAGACAGGGTCGGTAAACTGTTGCTGCAGTTACCCGACAGTATCGAAAATGCTCCCCAGGAGGATTCCGGTGTTGCCGATGTTAATCAGCTCATTATGGATTTGGGAAATCTGTTTCAAGCTGGTCTGTTTGCTTCCCGGGACATAAAATTTGATCTTAAGCTGGATAAAGCAATACCGCCCATATCGATCAGGCAAAACAAGCTGAAACAAATACTGATTAATTTGATAAAAAACGCGATGGAAGCATCTTCCAGGGGCGGCAAAATAACAATTTCAACTAAAGACAATATCTACTTCGGGTCCGGCGGCTTTATCGAGATCAAGATCGAGGATAATGGCCCGGGTTTGCCCGAGGAAGTATTGCGGCATTTATACTCGCCTGTGAGTAGCTCAAAAGGCAAAGATCACTCGGGCCTTGGCTTGACAATCTGTAAAAGTCTGGTTGATGAATTAAAAGGGATGATTCGCTGCGATTCTTCGGCCGCGACGGGTACCGTTTTTTATATTTATGTGCCGCGGATCATTCTTAAACAAGATCGGGAATTGTAATGGAGAACTGGCATGCTTTTTGATTCAACTATGATATTTCATGCATCCGATTCAGGCAGCGTAAAGGAAGAGCTGATCGAATTATTGATAGTTGATGATGAAAAGCTGGTACGGGATAGCCTGCGCAAGATTTTCGAATTTGACGGCCAAAAAGTGGTTGTGGCGCAAAGCGGCCGGGAGGCCATCGATATTTTAAAAACACGGCCGGTGGAATTGGTATTGCTGGATCTGAATATGCCCGATTTCAATGGGTATGATGTGTTGAAACATATCGATGACATGAAGTTGAACGCCCAAGTGATTGTAATCAGCGGAGACGCCGGTTTCGTAGAGGCGAGACGTACCCTGCGCTATAGTTTTGTCTATGACTTCATTAAAAAGCCTTACGAAGTCAAAGGGTTAAAAAATACCGTCGCGAAAGCGCAAAAAATCATCCATCTACAAGACCAAAACCAGCAGATTCTTAATCGATTGCATCATTCGGAACAAATGCATCGGTTTTTTGTAGAAAACTCTCCGGACATCATCTTTCTGATGAATGAAGGCGGAAATTTTACTTATTTGAATAAAGCGGTAGAGACCATTTTAGGGCGGCCATTGGCCGAAATGGCAGGCAAGCATTATTCGAAGGTGGTCTATAAGGAAGACTGGAGAAAAGCCGAGGCCATTTTTAAAAGCGCGGGGTTTGATCGCACTCCCATGACGGTACAGTTACGCTTGCTGTGTCAGAATGAATGCGAATTCAGGTATGTCGAAATTACCGCCATGGGTATCGATCCCTATTCGATTGACCTATTCAATATGTCGCATCAGCATTCCAAAGAACTGCCGAGAATTTTTGGCGTGATCAGGAATATTCACGAGCGAAAACTGGTCGAGAACGATCTTTGTAAGCTGTACCATGCGATGGACAACAGCCCGAATTTTATTTTTATTACGGACCGGAACGGCATTATCGAATATACCAATCGCAAACTTACTGAAACGACAGGCTATGCTTCCTCGGAAGTAGTGGGTAAAACCCCCAGGATATTCAGCTCGGGATTATCGGCAGACAGTCACAAAATCTTATGGGATACCATCTCTGCGGGGCAAGTTTGGCGAGGCGTATTAAGAAATCAAAAGAAATCCGGAGAGCTTTACTGGGCGAGGGAGTCCATTGCCCCGGTCATTAACTCGGAGGATGAAATTACGCATTTTGTCGCGATTCAGGAAGATGTCACCGAGGCGCGGCAAATGACCGAAAAGCTAGCTTATCAGGCCAGCCATGACGCTTTAACGCAACTGATTAACCGGCAGGAGTTTGATCGTCAGCTCGACCGGATCATGGCTTTAACGAGCAATTCTTCCCACGGCAAATATGCTTTATGTTATATCGATCTCGATCAGTTCAAGATTGTCAATGATACCTGCAGTCATGCGGCCGGGGATGAACTGCTCAGGCAGATCAGTAGCCTGTTTTCAAGAGTGATCCGACGCAATGATACGCTGGCTCGCCTGGGCGGCGATGAGTTCGCGATATTGATGGAAAATTGCCCGCTCGAGTCGGCGATGGCGGTTACCGACAAAATTCATCAGGCCGTCGAACAGTTCCAGTTCTTCTGGCAGGACAAGAGTTTTCGAATAGGCGTCAGCATCGGTCTGGTGATGATCGATATCTGTAACGGCGGCTCCGACATTCACATGAAACAGGCGGACATGGCGTGTTTTGCGGCCAAAGAAGCCGGCAGAAACCGTACGCATATTTATCGGGCGGATGATAAGGCGCTGGTACAGCATCACGGCGAGATGAACTGGGTAGTGCGGATCAATAATGCGCTCGAGCAAGATCTTTTTTGTCTTTATGCCCAGGATATCGTGCCGCTCGGCGCGGGGGAAGGCGAACATTGCGAAATTCTGCTGCGGATGAAAGACAGAAATGGCAATCTTATCTCCGCCAACGCTTTTTTACCGGCCGCTGAACGTTACCAATTGGCCACGAAAATCGACCGGTGGGTGATTCGTAATGTATTCGATTATTTTACGGAGAATCATCATCGCCTTGAGTATTTATCGCTTTGCTCGATCAATCTTTCGGGATCGAGTCTGAGCGATCCCCATCTGCTAGGGTTTATCGAAAGCGAGTTTATCAGAACGGCTATGCCTCCGAACAAAGTCTGCTTTGAAATCACCGAAACCGCGGCCATTGCGAATCTGACGTTGGCGACCGATTTCATGAGACGCTTGAAGGAGTATGGATGCAAGTTCTCGCTGGATGATTTTGGCAGCGGTCTATCATCGTTTGCCTATCTTAAGCATCTGCCGGTCGATTTTTTGAAGATCGACGGGTTTTTCGTAAAGGACATTGAACACGATTCGGTCGATTTGGCGATGGTGAAATCGATCAACGATATCGGCCATGTGCTCGGCAAAAAAACAATTGCCGAATTTGTTGAAAACCAGGTGATTTTGCAAACCCTGAACGGCTTGCAGGTCGATTATGCACAAGGTTTTTTCACCGGTAAGCCCAAGCCGCTCTACGAAAAGGAAGCGTTTTGCCAGGTTACGCCGGAATTATTAATACCCGAGGTGGCGCCGTCTTCTTCATTGCTTTTCAATTTAGAATAGCCATTTGATTTGCTTTATTCTCTCCGCAAAATATTGAACATTGCTTTACCCCGGCTTCAAGTCCGGCCAGTCGGGTTTCAATAAAGGACAGAATGCCGCCCGTAGCCGAATCGCCAAATCTTTCGATATGTCTGTCGTGGGATAATGGCTTCAACCATTTCGGGTTTTCGAGCTTTACTGCATTTCTCAAATCAAGTAGCATAAAAGGTTCATTACCGTTCCTTTTATCGACGCTTTCGTACTCCGCGCAACTGAAGCTGAAATCCTAATTTAATAGTTCATGTCCATTAATGAGAATCCGTCGCCGGCGAATTTTGTTCGCCATATCATCAACAACGATTTAAAAACCAATAAACACAACGGCAGGGTTGCGACCCGTTTTCCGCCGGAGCCGAACGGTTATCTGCATATCGGCCATGCCAAATCGATTTGCCTGAATTTCGGTTTGGCGCTCGAATACAACGGTACCTGTAACCTGCGTTTCGATGATACCAATCCTGAAAAGGAAAGCGATGAATATGTCGAAGCGATCAAGCGCGATGTGCATTGGCTCGGCTTCGAGTGGACCGAACTGCGGCATGCGTCCGATTATTTCGGGCTGCTTTACGATTATGCGGTGCAATTAATCAAGGACGGCAAGGCGTATGTCGACAGCTCCACGCCGGAACAAATCCGAGCCTATCGGGGGACGTTGACCGAACCGGGGAAAGACAGTCCTGACCGCAGCCGTTCGGTTGAGGAAAATCTGGCCCTGTTCCAGGGCATGCGTGACGGTCTTTATGCGGATGGGCAATATGTGCTGCGCGCGAAAATCGACATGGCGTCGCCGAACATCAATATGCGCGATCCGACGCTGTACCGGATTCGCCGGGTGCATCATCAGCGCACCGGTCACGACTGGTGCCTGTATCCGATGTACGATTATACCCATTGTATTTCGGACGCGATCGAGGGAATTACGCATTCGTTATGCACACTCGAATTCGAAGACCACCGGCCTTTGTATGACTGGGTGCTTGAACAATTGAATACGCCCTGGCGGCCGCAGCAAATCGAGTTCGCCCGTTTGCAGCTCGAATATACGATCGTCAGCAAGCGCAAGCTGAACCAGCTGGTCACCGAGAAGCATGTCTCGGGCTGGGACGATCCGCGCATGCCAACGATCGCGGGACTGCGCAGGGCAGGCGTCACGCCGGCCGCGATCCGCGACTTTTGCGAACGGATCGGCCTGACCAAAAAAGATTCCTGGATCGAGATGAGTGTGCTCGAGCACTGCATCCGCGAAGATCTGAATCAGAATTCGCTTCGGGTGATGGCTGTCGCCGAGCCGCTGCGCGTGGTGATCACCAATTATCCGGAAGGACAGACTGAAGAGCTGACTCTCAGTAACCATCCGCAACGTCCGGAACTTGGAGCGCGAACTGTCCCGTTCGCGAAAACGGTGCTGATCGAGCGCGACGATTTTTCCGAGAATCCGCCCTCGAAATACAAACGCCTGGTGCCGGGCGGCGAGGTGCGCCTGCGCGGTTCGTACGTAATCCGTTGCGACGAAGTGATCAAGGATGCGGATGGCAATATCGTCGAACTACGTTGCAGCTATGATCCAGCCACACTCGGCAAAAATCCCGAAGGCCGCAAAGTCAAAGGCGTGATCCACTGGGTTTCCGAAGCCCATTCGCTGCCGGCGGAACTGCGTTTGTATGACCGCCTGTTCACCGTGCCGCAGCCCGACAACGAAGAAAACTTCCAGAGCGTGCTGAATCCGGATTCGCTGCAGATCGTAACCGGCTGCCGGGTCGAGGCGAGCCTAGCGACGGCGGCTCCCGAAAGCCGCTTCCAGTTCGAACGGATAGGCTACTTCTGCCTCGATAAGGACAGCCGGGATGGCAACCTGGTGTTCAACCGGACCGTGACACTTCGGGAGGGCTGGGTAAAGGATTGAGCAAACAAACGCCGGGTTTAAACCCCGGCAGGTTTGTTTACATTGTTATGATCTGGGCGGTATTGCCGTCTAATCTAAAAGCGCCTCAAAATACGGCAGCACATGCGGATGGACTTCCGGATTGCTTAGCGCCTCGGCGGCGTTCAACCAGCAATACGCGCTGTGCTGTTCCGGGGGCAGGCTGCGGGGAACGCCGGTCGCGCTGAGCGCATAAGCTAGCACCACATAATGGGTGTCGATACCGGCCGCTTCGGCGAAATTGGTTTCGTATAAATGGGTATAGACGTCAAGCAGCGTCGCTTGCGAGCGTGCGAGGGGAGACCCCAGTTCGGCGGCGGTAATGCGCGAGAACGCTACGTCGAGCGTTTCGTTTTTGCGGATGCGCCCGCCCGGTACGAACCAGGTATTCTTGGCCGGTTCGCGGGTGCGCCGACCCAGCAGCACCCGTTCGGCCTGATCCTGAACGACCAGGTCGATCGACACCAGCGGCGTGTGCTCGATTACTTCCAGAAAATCGCGCTCGCTGAGCGTCATCATTCTCTCCTCACTCGATCGCAGGCACAACACGCCGGCGGCCTTCCAATAGCGCGGCAGTCAACAAATAGCTCAGCATCAGCATCGCGGCGGTCGACCACGGCGGCAGCCCGGCGCGGCTCGTGAGCGGCGCATGCAACCAATAGAGGCCGATGCCGAACGCAATATAGAAGAAGATCCGTTTCAGCTCGTAGTCGACCGGGTAGTATTTTCGCCCCAACAGGTATGAAACAAAAGCCATCGACGCATAGCATGCCAGCGTCGCCCAGGCCGAACCTACATAGCCGTAACGTGGAATCCACCATAGGTTCAGGCCGATCGTGATCAGCGCACCGCCGAGTGAGACGAATGCCCCCATCAACGTCCGATCGGTCAGCTTGTACCAGATCGACAGGTTCACATAAATGCCCAGGAACAGGTTTGCGAGCAGCAGAATCGGGGTCACGCCGAGCCCTGCGCGGAACTCCCGACCGATAAAATATTGGAAGAAATCGATGTACAAGGTGACCAGCAGGAAGATCGCCATGCAGAAAATCACGAAATATTTCATCACGTCCGCATACACCTGGCGCGCATCGGTCTTGTCCGCATAGGCGAAGAAGAACGGTTCGGCCGCATAGCGAAACGCCTGGATGAACAGCGACATCAAAATCGACAGTTTGTAGCAGGCGCTGTAGATGCCGAGCATGCGCATGTTTGTCAACGGATCGTGCGGCAGCAGATATTTCAGCAGCGCGCGGTCGAGCATTTCATTGATGATGCCGGCGAAACCGATCACCGCCATCGGCAGCGAATAGCACAGCATGCTTTTGAACAGCGCCTTGTTGACTCCCCAGGCGAGCCCTTTCAATTGCGGCAGCAGCAGAAAGAATTTGATTCCGCTGGCGGCCAGATTCGCGATGAACACATAGCCGAGGCCGATGCCGGGGTCGTAGATCGGCTCGAACCAGACGTGCTCGTTTTTCGCGTAAACGGGCGGGCAATAGGCGATGAAAAACAGGCTCAGGCCGACCGTGACCAGAATTTCGACGATCTTGATGCCCGCGAAGCGGAACGCCTTGTTTTCGGCCCGAAGTCTTGCGAACGGAATCGATGCGATCGCGTCGAGCCCGAGAATGATCGCAAACCATTCCACATATTCGGGGTGGTGGGCATAATGCAGCGCCTCGGAGAGCGGCGTCCGGATGAGCCCTATCAACAGCAGAAAGCCCAAGTTGACCAGCAATACGAACCATAACGCGGTCGAATACGCGCTGTCGCGTTGCGGGTCGTTTTTGTCGCGGAAGCGGAAATAGCCGGTCTCGAAGCCGAACACCAACAGGACCGCGAAAAATCCCGCATAGGCATAAAATTCCGAAACGACCCCGTATTCCGCCGCCGAGAAATGATAGGTATAGAGCGGTACCAGCAAATAATTCAGGAACCGCCCGAAAATGCTACTGAGACCGTAGATGGCGGTTTGCGAGGCGAGTTTTTTGATGATGCCCATTGGCGGTTGTTCTCTGTCGCGGTAAATTTTAGACTTACGGAAGAAGAGGTGAGGCGCTATCCCGCCAGTTCGCCAACGATCCAGTTGTCGCGGGCTTCGGTCAAACGGGTGCTGATCAGCTGATTTTCGACCGATCTGTCTCGGTTCAAGACACACCCGATCTTCAGATAATTCGGCGTATAGCCGAAGACCCGCTGTTGATTATCCCCGCAGGGCTCGCTATAGCCTTCCCACAGTACGGGGAACTCCCGCTCCAGATTATCCTGGTAAAATTTCAGCTTCATTGCTTCTGCTAGACGGTGCAGGTCGGCGCTGCGCTGTTTTTTGACCGCATTGTTCACTTGGTCTGGCAGCGCAGCGGCTTTGGTGCCTTCGCGCCGGGAATAAGTGAAGATATGGATATGGCCGAAGCCGATCGCGGCAATGTAATCAACACTGTCCTGCCATTCCTGTTCGGTTTCGCCCGGAAAGCCGACGATGATGTCGGTCGTGACATTGAAATGCGGAATCTGCCGGCGCAGGCGATTTACGATTTCGCTGAATTCCTGCGTTTTGCAGCGCCGCGCCATCCGCCGCAGTACGCTGTCGGAGCCGCTTTGCAGGGGCAGGTGCAGATGCGGCATCAGGCGCGGGTTGTCGAACAGTTCGAAAAAGTCGTCGGACATTTCCCAGGGCTCGAGCGAGCCGAGTCGGATGCGTGGAATATCGGTCTGCGCAAGGATCGCTTTGATCAACTCGGCCAGATTGCAGCCAAGATCGCTGCCGTAGCCGCCCAGGTGTACGCCGGTCAGCACCACTTCGGAGATGCCCTGGCTGTGCAGATGATTGATTTCCTCGACCACCGCCGCTACCGGCCGGCTTTTTTCCTCGCCCCGGGCGACGGTCACAATACAAAACGTGCAGCGGTAGCGGCAGCCGTCCTGGACTTTCACGAACGCCCGCTGGCGGCCGCGGGTAAACAGTGAGAATTCGCCGGGCTCGGTCGCTTGTGCAGGCATGCTGTCCAGATTCAGTTCGCTCAGCGCTTTCTCGACCAGCTTGTCCTTGTCCTGGTTGCCGATCACCAGATCGACGCCCATCTCCGCCTCGGCTTCCTGCTGATTCAGCGTCGCATAACAGCCGCTGACAACCAGCTTAGCCTGCGGATTGGCGCGGTGGATTCGGCGGATCGACTGGCGCGATTTTCGGGCCGCATCCCGGGTCACCGCGCAGGAGTTCAGGACGATCAATTGTGCGGCCTCCGGATGGGCGGTAATCTGATGGCCGGAGCGCTGGAAATCCTGCGCCCAAGTTTCAAGTTCCGCTTCGTTGAGCCGGCAGCCGAGGGTTTGCAAATGAACTAACATCTATCCAAAAAACCGATAACAAATCAAAATGGAGGCAATTACGCCTGCAAAATCTGCCATTATCCCACAGCCGGCCGCATGGCGGATATTTTTGATGCCGACTGCGCCGAAATAAACCGCCAGTACATAAAACGTCGTTTCGGTGCTGCCTTGAATGAGGCACGACAGGCGGCCGGCGAACGAGTCGGCGCCGAGCGTTTTCATCGTGTCTATCATCATTGCGCGGGCACCGCTGCCGCTGAAAGGCTTGATTAATGCGGTCGGCAGCGCATCGATAAAACGTTGGTCGACTTGAAATAAAGCCGTCAGAAATCGCATCAATTCGTTCAGGAGCTCCAATGCGCCGCTGGCCCGGAACACACCAATAGCGGCCAGCATCGCGACCAGGTAGGGAATGATCGTGATCGCGGTCTGAAAGCCTTCCTTCGCGCCTTCGACAAACGCTTCATAGGCATTGATCTTTTTATATAGCGCTCCGGCGATGAACACGATCACCAACGCAAACAGGATCGCATTGCTGATCAGCGCCGATTGCCCAAGCATTTCTTCCTGCGGAAGGCCGGTAAAGTACCAGAGCAGCCCGCCAACCAATAGCGTCATGCCAGCCAGATAAGCCAGCACGACTTTGTCGAGCAGATTGATTTTCTGTACAAACGCAACCGCCAATAGACCGGCCAGCGTCGAAAAATAAGTGGCGATCAGGATCGGGATGAATACGTCGGTCGGGTGGACCGCACCGAGCTGGGCGCGGTAGGTGAAAATCGTAACCGGGAACAACGTTACCGAGGAGGTATTGATTACCAGAAAAAGGATTTGCGCATTACTGGCGGTTTCGGGAGTGGGGTTCAGCGCCTGTAACTCCTTCATCGCCTTGATCCCGAGCGGCGTTGCGGCGTTGTCGAGGCCGAGCGCATTGGCCGAAATATTCATCACGATCGCGCCGAGCGCCGGGTGATTTTTCGGAATGTCCGGCATCAGGCGGCTGAATAACGGCGTCAAGCCTTGCGTCAGTAATTGAATGAAGCCGCTTTTTTCGCCGACTCTCATGATGCCGAGCCAGAGCGACAACACGCCGGTCAAGCCCAGTGCAATCTCGAACGCGGCTTTCGACTGGCTGAACAGCGCGGCCATGATATCGGCGAAGATTTCGCTGTCGCCGAAAAAAATCAGCTTAACCGTGGCGGTGACGAAAGCGATTAGAAAAAAACCGATCCAGATCAGGTTAAGCAGCACCGGTCGATCATCCGTTGGTAAGCCGCGCAGGCAAAAAAAAGGCTGCGCCGATGGCGCAGCCTGGGAGAGGAAATACCGAACTCTCAAAATAGGGAAGAGATCCGCTGAATTGGCATGAAGTATGACAAATCATTCAGTTTAACTCTAGGATAAAACCCTCAATTTTCAAGGGGAATCAGATCTTTTTTGCCAAGATTTCGGCATAGCCGGTGTAGCCGCGCGGGGTCAGCGCCAACAGATCGGCCTTTGCGTTGGCCGGTATCTCCAGTTTTTCGATGAATGCCCGCATTTCCTCCGGTGTAATCCGTTGGCCGCGGGTCAGTTCCTTCAGTTTTTCATAGGGCTTTTCGATTCCATAGCGTCGCATGACCGTTTGGATCGGTTCCGCAAGCACTTCCCAGTTCGCGTTCAAATCGGCTTCGATCGCTTCCGCATTGATCTGCAGCTTGCCAATCCCTTTCAAGGTCGATTGAAGCGCGATACTGGTATGCGCGATCCCGACACCGATATTGCGCAGCACGGTCGAGTCGGTCAGGTCGCGCTGCCAGCGCGATACCGGCAGTTTTTCGGCCAGGAACCCGAACAACGCGTTTGCGATCCCGAGATTGCCTTCGGAATTTTCAAAATCGATCGGATTGACCTTATGCGGCATCGTTGAGGAGCCGACTTCGCCGGCGACGGTTTTTTGTTTGAAGTAACCGAGCGAGATATAACCCCAGATATCGCGGTCGAAGTCGAGCAGAATCGTGTTGAAGCGCGACAGCGCATGGAAAAATTCAGCGATGTAGTCGTGCGGCTCGATCTGGATCGTATAGGGGTTGAAGGCCAGCCCCAGCGATTCGACGAAATTTTGCGCGAAGATTTCCCAGTTCACTTCGGGATAGGCGACGCTGTGCGCATTATAATTGCCGACCGCGCCGTTGATCTTGCCGAGCAGTTCGACCTTCGCCAGTTGCTGGCGCTGGCGTTCCAGCCGGGCTGCGACGTTCGCGAACTCCTTGCCGGCGGTCGTCGGGCTCGCGGACTGGCCGTGCGTGCGCGACAGCATTGGTTGTCCGGCCGTCTCGACCGCGATTTTTTTGATTGCCGCGATGCAGTTGTCGATCTGCTCAAGCATTACCGCACGCCCTTCTTTCAGCATCAGCGCATAGGAGAGATTGTTGATATCTTCGGAAGTGCAGGCGAAATGGAAAAATTCGGAGACTTTTTCAAGCTCAGCATGGCCTGCGATTTTTTCTTTCAGGAAATACTCGACCGCCTTGACGTCGTGATTGGTGGTTCGCTCAATCTCCTTGACCCGCGCGGCGTCCGTTTCCGAAAATTCGGCGGCAATCGCATTCAACGTATGCACTGCCGTTTCGCTGAAAGCCGGCACTTCGGCGATTTTCGCATCGAGCGCTAAGGCTTGTAGCCAGCGTACTTCGACGAGAACGCGGAAGCGGATCAGTCCGTATTCGCTGAAAATCGGGCGCAGTTTTTCGACTTGCCGGGCGTAGCGGCCGTCGATCGGAGAAATGGCGGTAAGTGCGGAATGAGTCATGAAAATAAAAATCTAAAATGATAAGAAAAGGTTACTCGTTGGTTTTGCTTTCGATGATGCCGCCGCCCAGGCAAACTTCGCCGTGATAAAATACGACCGACTGCCCCGGCGTAATCGCGCGTTGCGGTTCGTCGAACACGGCCTTGCAGCGCCCTTCCGGCAGCGGCTGTAAAGTGCAGATCTGGTCGGCTTGCCGGTAACGGGTTTTGGCGGCGCAACGGATCATTTCGGTCAACGGTCGGTCGCTGCACCAGTCCAATTGGCCGGCTTCGAGCATATTGTGCAGCATCAACGGATGATTGTGCCCCTGGCCGACAAGCAATACGTTATCTTCGAGGTCTTTTTCCAGTACATACCAGGGCTCGTCGGGTGTATTCTGGACGCCGCCGATACCCAGCCCCTGACGCTGGCCGAGCGTATAGTACATCAGGCCGTGATGGCGGCCGATCGTCTGGCCTTCCGGCGTGCGGATGTCTCCTGGCTGAGTCGGCAGGTAGCGCTGCAGGAACTCCTTGAATTTGCGTTCGCCGATGAAGCAGATGCCGGTGCTGTCTTTTTTTCGGCAATTGTCGAAGCCGGCTTTTTCCGCCATTGCCCGGATTTCGGTCTTGTGCAGATGGCCGATCGGAAACAGTGTGCGCGACAGCTGCTTTTGGCCCAGCGTATACAAGAAATAGCTTTGTTCCTTGCCGGGGTCGATTCCTTTTAGCAGACAATATTCCCCGTTCCGCTCTTCGACGCGGGCATAATGGCCGGTCGCAATGTATTCGGCGCCCAGGTCTTCGATCGCGTAATTCAGGAATGCCTTGAATTTGACGTGCTTGTTGCAGAGGATGTCCGGGTTTGGCGTGCGCCCTTTCTGGAATTCGGACAGAAATACTTCAAACACCTCGTCCCAATATTCGGCGGCGAAATTGACCGTCTTTAACTCGATGCCGAGTTTGTCACAAACCTGTTGCGCGTCGGCCAGATCCTGCATCGCGGTGCAGTATTCGGTGCCATCGTCTTCCTCCCAGTTTTTCATGAACAAACCGGTGACCCGATGGCCCTGTTCCAAAAGCTGCAGTGCGGTGACCGAGGAGTCGACACCTCCGGACATGCCGACTATGATATGTTTAGCCATGATTCAGATCGAGCAACGACTTGATTAATGATAATGGATAACGGGCGCCCTTGAGGTATTCGTCCACGCATAACGCGACTAACGGGCTTCGCAGGCGCTTAGGGTCAGACAGAATTTCTTCGTGCGTGAGCCAGTGTGTCGCGATGATACCGTCATCCAGCGCG
Organism: Methylomicrobium sp.; assembly: GCA_051061015.1. Classification (GTDB taxonomy): domain Bacteria; phylum Pseudomonadota; class Gammaproteobacteria; order Methylococcales; family Methylomonadaceae; genus Methylomicrobium. The sequence continues at coordinate 129,333 of JBPFEG010000055.1, read as the reverse complement.
CTCGCGGGTTCATGGCTGTGGCAAATGCCTGAAAAGCAGAGGCGCAGGAAGCTGGGTGAGTCGGGATTTCGGCGCCAGAGTTGAATCCCGACCAGGTGTTCCGGTTCGAAGCGCCAGGCCGTTTCCTCAAACACCTCGCGCCGAGCCGCCGCCAGCAGGTCCTCCCCTTCTTCGAGATGTCCCGCCGGTTGATTCAGCTTAATCCCGTCAGCGGTCTCCTCTTCCACCAGCAGAAACCGCTGTTCGCGCTCGATGATCGCGGCCACGGTCACATGTGGCTTCCAAACCATTCATTTTCCTCAAATTACAAAACGGGTTATTTTACTCGATTTGGAGTCGTAAAGGGCAACGAATTGAACTCTTTGTATGAATCCTGTCAAACGGAACGAGTAGAAGCAATAGCTGATATTTGTCTGCTTCGTAGCGCTAAAAAAGCGCTATACTTCGATTTGGCGAAAAACGGGGGCGTTACAATGAGTCTGAGCTTGAAATCCACTAGCATTTGGTATTATTGTTAAGTGCGTAAAGATTTTTGCCACGATTTCTATGTCTGATTTTGATCCATTGCATGATAACCAGAACGGGCTCGCTCTGCAGGAGGCCAAGCCAAAGCTTAAAAAGCCGCCGCTTTATAAAGTTATTCTGCTGAATGACGATTTCACACCGATGGATTTTGTGGTCGAAATTTTGATGGAGTTTTTCGGGATGCCCCATGAAAAAGCTACGCATGTGATGCTGCAGGTTCATATGCAGGGCGTCGGCGTATGCGGCACTTATTCGAAGGATGTGGCGGAAACCAAGGTTTATCTGGTCAATGAATATTCACGAGCACATCAGCATCCGTTGATGTGCGCTATGGAAGAAGCATAAATTGGTGAGCTTATGTTAAGTAAAGAACTTGAAGTAACCCTAAATAATGCCTTTAAAAATGCGCATGAAAAAAGGCATGAGTTTATAACGGTTGAACATCTGCTCCTCGCATTGCTGGATAATCCTTCCGCCGAAGCGATCATGAAAGCCTGCGGTTGCAATATCAAACTGCTGAGAGGGCAGCTGACTCAGTTCATCGATGAAACCATCTCACTGATACCGCAAGGCGTACAGCGCGAAACGCAGCCGACGCTGGGATTTCAACGGGTATTGCAGCGGGCCGTCTTTCATGTGCAGGCTTCCGATAAAAAAGAAGTATCCGGCGCGAATCTTTTCGTCGCACTGTTCAGCGAACAGGATTCTCATGCCGTTTATCTGCTGAACAAACAGGACATCTCGAGACTCGACGTGGTCAATTACCTCGCTCACGGTATTTCGAAAGTCGATCAGGAAAATCAGGCCAGCGAGGACCGTAATGCGGATGCGTCGAATCCGGATGCCGAGCCTTCCGGCAGCCCACTGGATAAATATACGACCAATTTGAACGAGGAGGCGCGCCGCGGTCGGATCGATCCGTTGATCGGCAGAGAAGCGGAAGTGGAACGGACGATTCAAATTCTGTGCCGGCGCCGCAAAAACAATCCGTTGCTGGTTGGTGAAGCGGGTGTCGGGAAAACCGCAATTGCCGAAGGCCTGGCGAAACGCATCGTCGAGGAAAATGTACCGCCTGTGCTAAAGAACAGTGTGATTTATGCGCTGGATCTGGGAGCGCTGGTCGCCGGCACCAAATACCGAGGTGATTTTGAAAAACGTCTGAAGGCGTTGGTCAATCAGCTTAAGCGGGAGCCCGATTCTATCCTGTTCATTGACGAAATTCATACGATTATCGGCGCCGGCTCCGCGTCGGGCGGAGTCATGGATGCGTCTAATCTGATCAAGCCGCTGCTGGCTTCTGGGCAAATGCGCTGTATCGGTTCGACAACGTTTCAGGAGTATCGGGGCGTCTTCGAAAAGGATCATGCACTGGCGCGCCGCTTTCAGAAAGTCGATATTCTGGAGCCCTCCGTCGAAGACACCGTATTGATTTTGAAAGGGCTGAAAGCCCGTTTCGAGGAGCATCACGATGTGATTTACTCCACCGAATCGTTGCGTCTCGCGGCCGAGTTGTCCGACCGCTATATTACCGACCGGCATTTGCCGGACAAGGCGATCGATGTGATCGACGAAGCCGGCGCGCGCCAGCGCATGCTGTCTGAAGAAGAGCGCAAGCAAGTGATCGATACCAGTGAAATTGAAGAGATTGTCTCGAAAATAGCCCGGGTGCCGGCGAGGACCGTTTCCTCAAATGATGTCGACAAGCTTGCGAATCTGGAAAAGAATCTGAAAATGCTGGTGTTCGGCCAGGACGAAGCGATTGCCGCGTTGGCGTCTGCGATTAAGCTGTCACGCGCCGGACTCCGCGAAACGCAAAAAACCATTGGTTCGTTCCTGTTTGCAGGTCCTACCGGTGTCGGCAAGACCGAAGTGACGCGGCAACTGGCCAAGATCATGGGCGTCGAGCTGATTCGTTTCGATATGTCCGAATATATGGAGCGCCATACCGTCTCCCGTCTGATTGGCGCGCCTCCTGGCTATGTCGGTTTCGACCAAGGGGGGCTGTTGACCGAGCAGGTGACCAAACATCCGCATGCGGTGCTGCTTTTGGACGAGCTCGAGAAAGCGCATCCGGACGTATTCAATTTATTACTGCAAGTGATGGACCATGGCACATTGACCGATAATAACGGTCGTAAAGCCGATTTCCGGAATATTATTCTGGTCATGACGACCAATGCAGGATCTGAAGAAGGCAGTCGTGCATCGATCGGCTTCACTCAGCAGGACCATGCCGTCGACAGTTTGAAGGCAATTGAACGAGGTTTTTCACCCGAATTCAGAAACCGGCTGGACGCGATCATCCAGTTCAAGCCGCTGAATATTTCGGTTGTCGGGCATGTGGTCGATAAATTTATTTTTGAATTGGAGGCATTGCTGGCTGACCGTCATGTGACCTTGACGCTCGATGACGATGCCCGTTTATGGCTGGCCGAAAACGGTTGCGATCCGAAAATGGGAGCCCGGCCGATGGCGCGGTTGATACAGGAAAAAATCAAGAAACCGCTGGCGAACGATTTGCTGTTTGGCAAACTGACCCAAGGCGGCCATGTCAGAATTTACGTGGAGAATAGCGAACTGGCGTTTACGATTGAGAGTAAGGACTTGATCGTGCCCGAAAGCATTTAAAGGCTGAGATATATGCGATCCCGGGCGGCAAGTCTGGGATCAGCGCATCCGGAAGGTAATCCGGCCTTTGGTTAAATCATAAGGGGTCATTTCGACTTTGACGGTATCGCCTGTCAGAATGCGGATATAGTGTTTGCGCATTTTGCCGGAGATATGGGCGGTTACAATATGGCCATTTTCCAGTTGTACTCTAAACATCGTATTCGGAAGGGTGTCGATAACCTTGCCTTCCATTTCAATTTGATCTTCTTTTGACATTATTTTGATCCTGATTATTTTAAATCGGTAATCATATCATAAGCTGCCCCCTAACGACAAAAGAGCAGGGAATGCAAACTGATAATCATTCATTCCTTAGCCTGAAAAAGGGCTTATAGGCGAATTTAAAAAGGAAGAATAAATATCCCAGCTCTTTACCGCCGCAGTGGCTTAGGGCTCTAAACTCGAAAACTCATGCCACTGCTGGTCGATATAGACCTGTAACGGCTGGTAAACACTTTTATAGACCATTTTTCGGCAGTTTTTTATCCAGTAGCCGAGATACAGAAATTCGCTCTGCTGTTTTCGTGCTTCTTCGATCTGCCATAATACAGCGTACACCCCGGGACTGAATTCGGTAAATTTGGGATCGAAAAAGGTATAGACCGCCGACCAGGCATGTGCGAAGCGGTCTATTACCGCAACGGCTGCTAGTTCGCCGTCAATCGAGAACTCGGCGAATAAGGTGTCGCACCATGCGCTGCCGAGAAAATCGATATAGTCCTCAGGACCGGTATGCGCCATCGAGCCTTCCGCGTGCCGGCTGTTTTGATAACGCAGGTACATCTCGTAATGGTTTTGTTCGAACATTGCCGGTTTGATGATGACACTGGTTTCGCTGTTTTTTTTCAGACAGCGTTTTTGCTGCCGGTTTGGTTTGAAACGGCTAACCGGGATTCTGGCCGGGATGCAGGCTGAACAATGGGGGCATTGAGGCACGTATACGTCATTACCGCTGCGCCGGAAACCATGCTTTAATAGTTCTTCATAGATCGCGGGTGTGATCCGAAAGGCTGGATGCACGAATGCCGAGCGTGCGGTTTCCCCGTCAAGGTAACTGCACGGGTGATCGCCAGTGATGAATAAGGGAATCGAGGTCATGAGGCCTGCCAAGCAGATGACGCCGCGGGTAAGGTGCAGTAACGGTCAAGTAGGTGCATGAAGTTATTGCGACCGATCAGTTCGGCGCCTAGGCTCGCTAGATGATGCGTATAAACCTGACAGTCGATCAATTCAAAATTCCAGTCTTTGAGGTGCTGAACCAGCACCGCAAAAGCGGTTTTCGAAGAATCGGTCTCCGTGTGAAACATCGACTCGCCAAAAAAAACGCGGCCTATCGCAACGCCATATAACCCCCCGACCAGTTCGCCTTCGCGCCAGGTTTCGGCCGAATGCGCAAACCCTAAAAGATGCAGTTCTTGATAAGCGTGCATAATATCCCCGGTAATCCATGTGCCTTCACGGTTTTGCCGGGAGTTCGCGCAAGCGCGGATCACTTTGTCGAAGACGGTGTCAAAAGTCACGGTAAAGGTGTCTTTGCGTAAAGTTTTTCTTAGACTGCGGGAGACTTGCAAACGTTCGGGAAACAGGACCAGGCGTGGATTGGGAGACCACCACAAAATCGGCTCATTGGCGTTGTACCACGGAAAAATACCGTGCCGGTAGGCGTTTAATAGACGTGTTGCCGACAGACAGCCGCCCACTGCGAGCAACCCGTTCGGTTCGTCTAGAGCGGTATTCAAGGGTGGGAACGGTTCATTTGGCCGGTGGGGGTCGAGAATGGCTATCTTCATCAGTCAAGGGATGGCTAAAAGCGCAAGGTCCGGGTAAGCAACCTTTGCGCTGTTAGACCCTGCGCCCCTATTTCAATTCATCCAGATATTTTTCCGCGTCCAGAGCGGCCATGCAGCCTGCACCCGCGGAGGTGATCGCCTGTTTATAGACCGCATCCATCACATCGCCGGCCGCGAAAACACCGGGAATGCTGGTTGCGGTGGCGTTGCCGGTAATGCCGCTTTTGACCTTGATATAGCCGTGGTCCATTTCGAGCTGACCTTCGAAAATGTTGGTGTTCGGCGTATGACCGATTGCGATGAAGACACCGTGTACGTCGATCTCCTTGGTTTCTCTGGATTGCGCATGTTTTATCCGGAGGCCGGTAACGCCCATTTCGTCACCGAGCACTTCATCCAGCGTATGATTCCACTCGATTGTCACGTTGCCGTTTGTGGCTTTTTCGAGTAACTTATTGGTGAGGATTTTTTCGGAGCGGAATTTGTCTCTACGGTGTACGACCGTCACGTGCGAGGCGATATTTGCCAGATAAAGCGCTTCTTCAACGGCGGTGTTGCCGCCGCCGATGACTGCGACCGGTTTGTTCCTGTAGAAAAAACCGTCACAAGTCGCGCAAGCGGAGACACCCCGGCCTTTAAATGCTTCCTCGGATTCGAGCCCCAAATAGCGGGCGGACGCGCCGGTCGCGATGATCAGCGCATCACATGAATAGCGTCCGGCATCTCCGGTCAACACAAACGGCCTTGCCGACAAATCGGCGGTATGGATATGGTCAAAAATGATTTCGGTGGCAAAGCGCTCGGCATGCTTGCGCATTCTCTCCATCAGGTCGGGACCTTGCAGCCCCTCAACATCGCCGGGCCAGTTATCGACCTCAGTGGTAGTAGTCAACTGACCGCCTTGTTGCAGACCGGTAATCATGACCGGATTCAGGTTCGCTCTTGCGGCATAGACAGCGGCGGTATAGCCAGCCGGGCCGGAGCCAAGAATTAACAGACGACAGTGTTTGGTGTCACTCATTCAGACCTCTTCAGGGATAAACAAAATTTATGTGCAATTATGCAGATGAATGTAGGGTTCGTAAACTGAAAAAATACCCGAATAAAATAGGGCTTAACCCTAAAAAACCAATGGCTAACGGTAAAATTATTCATGTAATCTCTTTAATGCTTGATCTATAATCATGTTTTATTAGTATTTGTTTTCGAGAAATATTATGTCTGCTGTAATGGAAGAAAAAACTGTTCGTGGTTTGCGTGAAATCGCCGTTTTGGTTTTTTTTGCCTGCGGCTTGTTTTTTTTAATTGCGCTGGCGACTTTCAGTCTCGAGGATACCGGCTGGACACACAGCGGGACAACGAAGGCTATCGCAAACGCTTGCGGTCTGTTTGGAGCCTGGCTTGCGGATGTCAGTTTCAGCTTTTTCGGACTATTGGCCTATCCGCTCCCGTTGATTATCTTTTGGGCCGGCTTTAAGCTGCATAAACAGCATGAGGTGCCTAAAGTCATTCCCTTGATTCTGCATGCGCTGGGTATCATCTCCACGATCATTTCGGCAGCGGCTTTACTGAATCTTTATTTACTGCGCCCAGGAATCGATTTGCCAAATAGTACCGGAGGGATTGTCGGACAGGAAATCGGTAATACGCTAGTCGTCAAACTGGGTAACTCGGGCGCGACCTTGTTCTTGATGGTAGGCCTGCTTGGCGGCAGTACCTTGGCTACCAAAGTTTCGTGGCTGTCCGTGCTGGATCTGATCGGCAAATACACCGTGCTGTTGTTCGGACGATTGACCGGTTTTAACGACAGAAGATTTATCGTGCAGGAAGAAGTCGACGACGCTGAAGAATTTTTCGGTCCGATGAGCGTTCCGGTAACTGTTGAGCAAGCGCCGGCACCAAAGCTGCCGCTTAAAGCTGAAACTGAAAATGAGACCGTCAAAAAAGTGGCGGCTAAAATGTCTCCCGTCCTCGAAAAAGTGCTGGCCGAAGCGCAAAAAGCGGTGGCCAAACAGGTCGCAAAGAAAACGGCGCCCGTGCGCTATGAGAATCAGGGCGCGCTGCCGGCGCTGGAGATGCTGGATAATCGCGATACCCGTGTCAAGGGCTATACGCAGACCGATCTGGAAGAAATGTCCAGACTGGTCGAAAATATTCTGCAGGATTTCAACGTCAACGTGGAGGTCGTCGGTTTTCTACCGGGCCCGGTGATTACCCGTTTCGAACTGCAACCGGCGCCCGGCGTGAAGGTCAGTCGAATCAGTTCGCTGTCGAAAGATTTGGCCAGAGCATTGTCGGTAACCAGTGTTCGCATCGTGGAAGTGATTCCGGGAAAATCAGTGATCGGACTCGAAATTCCGAACCGCGAACGCGAAATGGTCAATCTCCGCGAATTACTCGCTTCCGGTACTTTCGCCAAGTCGAAATCGAATTTGACACTAGCAATGGGCAAGGATATTTCCGGGGCACCTTTGGTCGCTGATCTCGGTAAGATGCCTCATGCGCTGGTCGCCGGCACGACCGGCTCGGGAAAGTCGGTGGCGATCAATACGATGATTCTGAGCATGCTGTACAAGTCCACGCCGGAACAGGTCAGGATGATCATGATCGATCCAAAAATGCTGGAACTTTCAGTTTATGAAGGGATTCCGCACCTGTTGACGCCGGTTGTCACCGATATGAAGGAAGCCAGCAACGCGTTGCGCTGGGCGGTCGCGGAAATGGAGCGGCGTTATAAACTGATGTCGAAGATGGGTGTCAGGAACCTTGCCGGGTTCAACCAACTGGTTGCGGATGCCGAGGGGCGTGGTGAAAAAATCAAGGATCCGATGTTCCAGGCATTGAATCCGCTGGCCGAAGGAGAAGAACCTCCGGTATTGGAGATGCTGCCCAGTATTGTGATCGTGATCGACGAATTAGCCGATATGATGATGATTGTCGGCAAAAAGGTCGAGGAATTGATTGCGCGGCTGGCGCAAAAAGCGCGCGCGGCCGGCATTCATTTGATTCTGGCGACGCAGCGACCCTCTGTCGACGTACTGACCGGGCTGATCAAAGCCAACGTCCCGACCCGTATCTCGTTCCAGGTCTCGTCCCGTATCGATTCCCGCACCATCCTCGATCAGGGCGGGGCGGAAGCCTTGCTCGGTAACGGCGATATGCTGTTTTTGCCGTCGGGTACCAGTATTCCGATTCGCGCGCACGGCGCATTCGTCGACGATCATGAAGTGCACCGCGTTGTCGAGTTTTTGAAGCTGACCGGACCGACTAATTATCTCGAGGAAATTACCCGTGAATCCTCCGACGCAGGGGAGGGCTACGGGACGCTTGGAGGGGGAGCGGGCGGTTTCGGCGATCCTGAGGGCGATGCCTTATACGATCAAGCCGTACAATTCGTGACTGAGACGCGCAAGGCCTCAATATCGAGCGTACAGCGGCGTTTCAAGATCGGCTATAACCGGGCCGCGACAATGATCGAAACAATGGAAGCCGCAGGCGTGGTCAGTCCGGCCGAATCCAACGGTTCGCGCGTCGTGCTGGCGCCTTCCCCGGTGAGGGATTAGCTCCGTGCAATTGGGCATCATCGGTATCCTTATTTTAGTCGTTTCTGCCGGCGGCGGATGGCTGCTGGTCCGGCGGCATCCGAAAGAGCCGGCGCTTCAGGTCAAGGCCGTGCTCTTCGGGCTCTATTTTTGGGGACTGATATTTTTGCAGTTGATCATTGCTGCCTTGATTTATTTCTTTCAGAAGTGACCCCGTTAAATTGCTGACCCAGCGAATCTATACTGGGTCAGCCTTCTTTAAAAAACTCTGCTCCTTCCTGCCTTAAATCCTGGAACTTGTTACAGGTTGCGCATTTCAAGACGTTTTTAAGGCTTTTGCCGTTTCATAAAGCACTTTTTCCATAAAAAATTGCAAATTGTTTATGACAGTTTGTTGAATTTCCCGAGCATTGAACTAAATTTTTGTAGGTCTTGAACTACGTTTTGTTCTGGCATTGAAATTCTGATGCTGTGCTTGCAGAGCGATTCGATTAGGAAAACCCGCTTTGGCACAGGAATGACCAAGCCTTTTCTCCTGCAGAGTATTGATATGATTTATCAAAAACTTTTCTAGGCATTCCCAGGCAATCTTAATGAATCCGACTATACTGAGATCACGATTAAACAGAGCTTAATTAATTAAAGCAAAAATAATAAGTTAGGCCGGACTTTTCACTTATTTTCATCACTATAAGACGAACATGTCACAAGATTCAATTAACCTTAAATTAGTCGGATTTAGTGAACTCGAGGCGCAAAATATCGAATCCGTTCTTTCCTTGGCGGAACGAGGGTTGCTTAAAAAATGGCGGATTGTTACCGATCCTCCGGCAGATTATTACCTGATGCCTGACAGCCTGAACGCACGGATGAATCAGGAGGAGGAGTTGAAAGCGATTCCCCGCGATCGTTGTATTTTTTCCTCAAAGGAAGAAAGCAATGCGAATGGCGAAAGCAATGACATGTGGTTATTGTGCGACTCCCGCAACGTACCTCGTATCCGGGCAATGATCGATCTGTTCAATTTGCTTTGCGAGGATACGCTGACCGAGCAGAAAAATCAGGGACCAATAATGCGGGCGGCGGATGTGTTGCCAAGCAAGATGACTGCGACCGCAGCGGTTGTAGCGGAAGTTGTTCCACGACCGGTGGCTGTAGAGCAGGGAGAAGCTTTCATTCCTCATCACGGCTTTATCGGAGAATTGCTTGGGGCTGCGGACAAAGCCGGTTTACTGGTCTATGAATTGAACATACCTAATTCTCCGGGCCGAATCTATGTTCATCCCGAGCAGCAGGTATTCTACAGTCCGGCCAGTCTGGATCTTCTGTCGCCCTTTTTTACCGCGGATCGGAATTCGATTTCTTGCACCATCCGGGACCGTGTGACCGAGGCCGAACTGGAAAGGCTATCCGAAGCCGAAGATCTGAAGCCTTATACCTTGAGAAGCTTGCTCTGGTATGGCGTATTTAAATCTTCTCAGGGCCGGCTTCTGAAGGGATCCTCCCTGGATCAGCCGGTTCGCTTGAAGCGTTGGCCGGATTTGAATCTTTCAGATTGCCAAGAATTGATCAAGCTTGCCGCATTTATGCAAAGCAATGCGGCCAATTTACAGATGGTTGCAGAAAAAACCGGTATTTCGATCAACCTGGTGACGGATTTCTACAATGCGTGTGAAATCGTCGGATTGATCGAACAGAGTTCGGAAGCTGATATTCATAACAAACAACTCAATCCGGAAAAAGTCAGTTTGTTTTCTAAAATCAGATCCCGGTTGAATAAAGCCGCAACGACAAAAGCTTTGGATGCGCTATGAACCAGAATCATAAAATTAAGTTTGTTTTTACCGGTTGCGTCGGTGCGGGAAAAACGACCGCCATTGCCACGATCAGTGAAGTTGTGCCGATTTCAACCGAAGCAAAACCTACCGAAGACAGCGTCGTACGCCGCAAAAGCACAACCACGGTTGCGATGGACTACGGCGAACTGACGCTGGACGATGGCGAAAAAGTCTACCTTTACGGCACGCCGGGACAAAGACGTTTCGATTTCATGTGTCATTTATTGACGAAAGGTGCGCTGGGATTGATCGTCCTGGTGGACAATACCCATCCGGATCCGATGGGCGAGCTGGATTATTTTCTAAACCTCAATGCTGCATTCTTGAACCAAGGCGCCGCGGTGATCGGGGTAACTCACTATGATTTATCGACCAAGCCTAGCGTCGATGATTATTATCAATGTCTTTCTGAACGTGGCGATCCTTGGCCCGTTCTTAATGTCGATGTGCGTAAAAGTGATGACGTCAGTATGTTGCTGAATACGCTGTTGACTACCCTGGAATATGCTTAAGTTGATTAGTCGAGCATAGTTTTACTTTAATTATAATAATTAACTCAACGGAGAAGATTCATGGCAAAACTTGATGATGTGATACGCAAAATAGTTAACGATGTTGATGGCGCCTTGGGATGCGCAGTGGTTGATTTATCGAGCGGTTTATTGCTCGGCGTGGCTCATAACGTACCTTACTTCACTTCATCTTATTTGGAAGCGGTGGCCGCTGCGGCGGTGGACATGATGCGGGGAAAAAATGTCAGAGCGGTAGAATCCCTGCTTTCCAGCCAGCGCGGTAAAACGGTGCAAAATATGGTCAAGGAAGTTCAAATGACGACCGACAAAACCTACCATTTCATGGCGACCGTACCGGATAAACCGGATTCACTGGTGGTCTTGATTACCAGCAAGAGCGCGAATCTGGGTATGGGATGGTCCGCTGTCCGCAGCAATATGCCGAACATTGCGCCGCTCTGTCCCTAAACGTTTAGGGTAATTTCTCTTCCGCTTGATTGGCGCAGACATGGTTCACTGGCAATCAATTTATGTTTGATGCCAGTCAGCGGTAGGTATTAGCGAACTGGAATTCCGCTGCATTTCGATACGCCGTATAGCGTGGATTAACCGAAGCCCAGTAATCAGTCCGGAATCCAGTTGAGCGAAGCTATTCCGTCCGTCTCGCGGAATTCTTTCCTCGAACTTATCTTTGTCTCGAATGCAAACAATCGAACTGATCGGCTCTCTGAACGGCAATGCGCATTACGACGCCGATACAATTTCGAATATTTTGTCTGTCGATGTGACTTCACTGGCCCATGGCTCCGAATTTGTAGGCCGCCCGAACACCCGGATTTATCTGGGAGAAAGGGATGTCGTCAAGCTACGCAGCGAACTGAGCTTTAACAAGGTCAATGCGGTGCGCTGGATCAACACTTCACTGAAGAAAGAGCGCGAACTCGGCGTTCATCATCCGTACAAAACTTGGTTTTTGGTGGAGGACAGTTCTGGGGAAAGTGCCGAGCAAACAGTTGTCATCGGCAATGTTTGTCCGCGTCTGCAACCTCTTCACGCGTTACTGGAGATCAGGCCGGAATCGGCCGAAGCCAGAAGCCGATACCAGGGTATTTTCTTCTCAGTGTTTGAAAAATATTTGCATCTCGCCAAGCGAATGCATCTGAAACTGGATGAAGGGCTATCCAATTTTGGCATCGATGCCGAAGGCAAGGTCTTTTATCTGGATGACGAATATTACGCCTGGGACAATTTCGTCTCCTTTTCGATTATGCTCGGCGTTTATATTCGCAGCTATTCATGGCTCGATCCGGCGTTTATCGGGCAGATCGGACGGGATCTTGCGAATTTGATCGATCTCGTTTACGAGGATCCTCACTGCAACGTGGTGGTGGCCGAACAGTTGCGCTCGCTGTTCATGCCCAGCGAAGAAAAAACGCAACTCGTGCAGCAATTGATCGATCAGTTGCTTTTGATTACCCGGGAGGCGGCAGAAAAAAACCGGCAGAAACCTCGAGCTTTAAACCGTGGCGTGTCGCGTTATTTCGCAGTGCTGGCCGATATTCACGCCAATTATCCCGCCCTGGAGCGGGTACTGGATTATCTGGAGGCGGAAAACATTCAGGAAGGCATTATTTTGGGGGATATCGTCGGTTACGGTCCTGATCCTGTCGAGTGCATAGAAAGATTGCAGGACAGTTCCCTGATTATCATTAAAGGCAATCATGATCATGCTGTCGCGATCAATAAAGCCGAAACCGGCTTTTCGCAAACGGCTAAAGCTGTGATCCAATGGACAGTGGAACAGTTATCTGAAGCGCATCGCGATTGGTTGAAATACCTGCCGGCTGTGATCGAAAATGACGAATGGCTTGCTGTGCATGGCGCACCGATCGATCCGGCGTTTTTTTACGGCTATATTTATCAGATGACGGCTGAAGACAATCTGGATCATCTGCAGAACAAAAACAGAGCGTTGTGCTTCCACGGGCATTCCCATATGCCGGGAATCTTTGCGCGCGACAAGCGCAGAGCGGATCATCATATCATTGACCAGATCATCGATTTGGCTCAGTATAAGCATGCGCTGGTTTGTCCCGGATCGGTCGGACAGCCTCGCAACGGAAATTGCGGGGCGCAATTCGCCGTTTATGACCGGGAGAAAAGGGAATTGCGCTATATTGCCTTGCCTTATGAAATCGACGGTGTCGTTCAGAAAATGCAGGATAATCAGCTTCCTGAACCATTATGGCAACGTTTGTTGATGGGAGTGTAAGCGTTCGGAGTAATTCTATTCTGGTTCAAGCCAAAGTGGAAGGTGGACTGATTTTACGTTCGACGCCAATAATGGCGCGATTCAATGAAATCAGGGTTTTTTCTGCATTGATCTGGAGGCCCATCATATAAAAGATCGGCATCCATAAAGGATTGATCAGGACGCCGCCCAGTGCGCTTTTCAGTGTTCTCTTGATATTTTTGGCCGGATTGAAGGACTCAGAAAGGGAGTTTGCGGGAATCTCGAAAAACACAGCAGCAATCGGTCGGAGCAGGGCAATCTCTTGGCTACTCAGATGGGCCATCGAAGCAAACAGTTTGCATTCCATCTTCCGATAATTCCGATGTGCCAAATATACGGTAATCGCGAAAGTCAGCGCGACTAATGGCAAGAGCACGACCGGCGGCGCGACCGGAGCAAAGGTGGATGACAGCATCACAATACCAAGCCCTAGCATCAATAGGTCTTCCCCATATTCGACATCGCGATCGATCCCCTGCACGATTGCAACCACGGGATTATCCGAAGATGTCTGCAAGTAATGACAGTCTTGTTTCATATAAACCTCCATCAACCTGACTTGCTGATCACAACATGAAATCGAAAAAAGTCAAGTTGGTTTTAAGAATTATACCGTTTGGCTGGCATTTGTAGAGAGGACATTTAGTCGCACCCTGCTCAAAAAGTATTTGCTGGCTGAGAGCTTGCGCGATCGAACGTTAACTTAAAGAGAAAGTCAATTTCAGTTTGTTTCGTTGTTTAACGGATTAAAATCTGCTCTAATTGAAGCTCTCTACTTATAGTAGGGCGTTTGTCTTTTGACCTGAAGCGGGAGCGCATTGGAGCGATATGCTAATAAAACTAATAACCCCCCCCGTCGCAATGAGTCTGCTGATTTTCTGTCCGGTCACTTTTGCCGATATCACCATCAATATCAATGGCGAGCAATTCTATTCGGACAGAAACGGTTATTCCGATATTCATCCGGAAAATGTCCCGAGTAATGTCGTCGTCAACGTCAACGGTGAGGAATATCGGCCGAAAGCGAGGCAAAAAGATAAAACGCCTGCGCAGCCTAAAGCCGCCGATGACGTTCCTTTGAGAACCGTGCGTGTCTCGAACAGTAAAAACAAAAAGGAATTCGAACGACTAATCGCAAAAACGGCCGATAAACATCAGGTCGACCCCAAGCTGTTGCATGCGGTGATTCAGGCCGAATCTGCCTATAACCCGTCGGCGGTTTCGTCGGTCGGCGCGGTAGGTTTGATGCAGTTGATGCCGACGACCGCCGCGCGATTCGGTGTAACAGACAGATACGATCCTGTACAAAACCTTGAAGGCGGCACGCGTTATCTGAAGCACTTACTGCACTTGTTCAACTCCGATTTGCGGCTTGCAGTGGCTGCGTATAATGCCGGAGAAAATGCGGTGATTAGGAACCATAACACTATTCCTCCCTATGCCGAAACTCAGCATTATGTCAGTCAAGTCTTATCCTTGCGGCAGAATCCGGAGCGGATTGGTAAGTTCTCGAGAGGGCGATTTGGCTTGGGTTCGATCCAGGTGCTCGAATGGGATCAAAATTATTGAGCCAGCCGGCATGGGCTTGACTGCTCTTCCATGACTCAACCCCTGTTTCCTGCAGATCTGTCATATCTCCGGAGAATTGAAGATTGCAAAATAAAAAAGGCCGGTCAGCTCAGCTGACCGGCCTTTTTTTCATAACCCTAGTTACACACGGATTATTTCTTTTTGTTGCGTTCCAGGGTTTCCTTGATTACTTCATCCGCTACGTTTTTAGGACATGGCAGGTAATGGGAAAACTCCATCGAGAACTGGCCTCGGCCCGAAGTCATCGTGCGCAGGTCGCCGATGTAGCCGAACATTTCGCTGAGCGGCACGTCAGCCTTGATGCGCACGCCGGTAATGCCCGGATCTTGTGATTTGATCATGCCGCGGCGGCGGTTTAAGTCGCCGATCACGTCGCCGACATGGTCTTCCGGTGTGAATACGTCCACTTTCATGATCGGTTCGATCAGTTGTGGTGCCGCCTTCGGAATCGATTGACGGAACGCGGCTTTCGCGGCGATTTCAAACGCAATCGATGAGGAGTCGACCGCGTGGAAGCCACCGTCCAGCAGGGTGACTTTGAAGTCCAAGCATGGATAGCCGGCCAAGACGCCCTGATCCAGCATGCTCTTGAAGCCTTTTTCGACCGCCGGCCAGTATTCGCGCGGTACGTTGCCGCCGGTGACCGCCGATTCGAACGCAAAACCGCTGCCCGGTTCGCCAGGCTCGATCGCATAATTGATCTTCGCGTACTGGCCTGAACCGCCCGATTGTTTCTTGTGGGTGTATTCGTCCTCGATGCGGCGGGTGATCGTTTCGCGGTAAGCCACCTGGGGCTTGCCGACGATGACATCAACGCCGTGGGTCCGTTTCAGAATGTCGACCTTGATGTCGAGATGCAACTCGCCCATGCCTTTCAGGATCGTTTCGCCGCTGTCTTCATCGGTCATTACATGGAAAGAAGGATCTTCCTGAACCATTTTTCCCAGCGCGACGCCCATCTTTTCGGACCCGGCTTTATCTTTTGGCGAGATTGCAACCGAGATGACCGGGTCAGGGAAAACCATCGGCTCAAGCGTTGCCGGCTTGTCGGGATCGCACAAGGTATGTCCGGTTTGCACGTTTTTCAGACCAATCAGTGCGACAATGTCGCCTGCCTGGGCGGATTCGATTTCGGAACGGTCGTCGGCGTGCATTTCCACCATGCGCCCAACCCGTTCGGTCTTGCCGGTGTAGGTATTCAGCAAGGTATCGCCTTTCTTCAGCGTGCCGGAATAAATACGAATGAAGTTCAGCGCGCCGAAACGGTCGTCCATGATCTTGAAGACCAAGGCGCGTACCGGGCGGCTTGGATCAACGGCCGCAAAATCGCCAGTCGGATTGCCTTCGAGATCGGTTTCAGGTTGCGGTTTGACTTCCGTTGGATTCGGCAAATAATCGACAACCGCATCCAATACCAATTGCACGCCTTTGTTTTTGAAAGACGATCCGCAATAAGTCGGGAAAAAGTCCATGTTAATGGTACCCTTGCGAATGCAGCGTTTGATCGCTTCGATATCGGGCTCTTCGCCTTCCAGGTATTTTTCCATCACCTCGTCATATTGATCGGCAACTTGGTCGATCAGTTTCTCGCGCCATTTTTCGACATCGGCCGCCATATCGGCAGGGACGTCTTTGATTTCATATTTCAGCGGGTCGCCGGAGTTGTCCCAGTACCACGCTTTGCGGGTCAACAAATCCACCACGCCGACAAATTGATCTTCGCGGCCAATCGGCAAAGTCATCACGACTGGTGTTGCGCCCAAAACATCTTCAACTTGTTTGACCACGCGGTAGAAATCTGCCCCGATACGGTCGAGTTTATTGACGTAAATCACACGCGCAACTTTCGAATCGTTCGCGTAGCGCCAGTTGGTTTCAGACTGAGGTTCAACGCCGCCTGAGCCGCAGAATACGCCGATGCCGCCGTCCAAGACTTTCAGTGAGCGGTACACTTCGATCGTAAAATCGACGTGGCCCGGGGTATCGATGATGTTGAAGCGGTGATCTTTCCAGAAACAGGTGGTTGCCGCCGATTGAATCGTAATGCCGCGTTCTTGTTCTTGCACCATGAAGTCGGTAGTCGCAGCGCCGTCGTGCACTTCGCCGATCTTGTGGATCTTGCCGGTGAGCTTCAGGATACGCTCGGTCGTGGTGGTTTTACCGGCATCCACGTGCGCGAATATGCCGATGTTTCTGTAAAGGCTTAAATCAGTCATGTTGTTACTCTAAAATGTTGGGCATAAAAATCTTATTGCATTAACCGTCCGCGAGTATTCACTCAAGCATATTCGACCGGAGGTTGGAACGGTGCAAAGCATGACTTGCTGCCTGATGCCGAAGACCGCAGCCATGGTAACCAAGGGTTTGGACAGAATACATCGAAGTCTGGCGGTTGGTATAACGTCGAGGAAGGCCTTAACCTAAGGTTATTGTCGATTACGCGCCCAGTTTCGATAGCCGCCTATTTTAACCTAAATTCTCTATAAAAATATATAAAAACATCAAATACGTACTGACTGAGTTTCCGGATTTTATGATTTTGACCCAGCCATCCTTAAGCCAGCGATTTTGTGTCGGCGCATTTGCAATATTTTCGAATGTACGCAATAGTACTTTGGAAGAAGCCAAGGTTTAAGCTTATAGCCGCGTAAAAGCGTCGCGATAAAAGCGGCAGCAGTCCTGTTGTTGGGTGTTAAAATACGGCCAAAATCGGAGTTTCTTTGACCGGAACCTCCCGAGGACAAGCACTGTTTAGCGTCAAAATAATAAATTCTTATCAAAACATGAGGATAGTATGCGGAACTTGAAGTTCTTACCCGCGTTGATTGGAGCGGTTCTGGGAATCGCGGTCATTATCTATGTCGCTTTCTATTTCATTTTCCTCGATCTGTTCGTTGATTTATGGTGGTTTCAATCGCTGAAACAGGAGCCGTATTTTTGGCTCAGGCTGCTTTACCGGTTTTTCCTGTCCGGCGGCGTGACTCTGGCTTTTTTTCTGATTTTCTTTTTTCACTTCTGGATTGCCTCGCGGTACTTGGGACTGAATCCGCCCGACGAAATTCTCGCGAACCTGGACAAACGCCGCCGTTTTCAACGCTTTGCCGATGTTTTTATGAGTGGCTCGGTCAAGGTTTATACTCCCATCTCGCTGATTCTGGCCGTTTTTATTGCGATTCCGTTTTATCAGCAATGGGAATCGGCATTGCTGTATTTTTTCGGACAATCTGCGGGCGTATCCGATACTGTTTACGGCAACGATGTTAGCTTTTATTTATTGTCTTATCCGGTTTACCTGCTGATTCAAAAAGAATTATTGACGACCGCGATAATTATCTTTTCTGCTGTCGGTATTTTGTATTGGCTGGAGCACATCTTCATCCCCAATCAGAATAAGGAATACCATATCGGTGCGAAGATACATTTGACTGTGCTGCTCAGCTTCATCGTGCTGTTCGTGGTCTGGGGCTTTATGCTGGAGCGCTTTTCGCTGCTTTACAATCATACCCATGAGCCGGTTTTCTTTGGGCCGGGGTTCGTCGAAATCAATTACAAACTGCCGCTGATCTGGCTCGGCATCATCACGTTTCTGGCGGTTGCGGTTACCGCACTGCTTTTTATTTTCTCGAAAGAGCATCGGATTAAAGCACCATTTTTAATCTCCATAACTGCTTTCATCTTTGCACTCGTATTGCCCCAAATCGGTGCGATTCCTGCAGGGATCCAAAAATATATCGTCAATCCGAATCCTGTCAAAGCCGAAAAGCCGTTCATTCAGCAAAATATTGACGCGACGCTGAATGCCTATGACCTGAGGAACATCAAGATCATCGATCAGAATATCAACGTGAATGCGGCCGAGGATATTACGACCTGGAGCACACAAAAACGTTTTGAAAATATTCCGGTATGGGATCGGGAATATTTGATAGACAGCTACCAGCAACTGCAGGTGATCCGGCCTTACTATAATTTTCTGTCAGTCGATGAAGACCGCTATTTTTTATTGGACCATATGCGCCAGCTAAATCTGGCCGCCCGCGAAGTCAACATCAGCAAGCTGCCGGAAGCGGCGCGTAACTGGGAAAATACTCATTTGCGCTATACGCATGGAACCGGAGCGGTCGCCACGCCGGCCGCTCAGGACGCGGATATACCTTTAGTCTGGTACCTGCGCGACCTGAATCTTTATTCGCCAGTCGGTTTAACTACTAAAAATCCCGACATTTATTATGGCGAAGGCTTATACGAGTATGCCGTCGTGCCCAATACGCTTAAAGTAGTCGGGCTCGAATCTTCCGATGCAAGCATCGAACGGGATTACACGGGAGAAGGGGGAATTCCGTTCCATTCCTGGTTCAGAAAGGCGCTTCTTGCTTTTTATTTCAAAGATGAAAGGATTTTCTTTTCAATATCGATCACAGACAAGAGCAAAATGCTGATCCGCCGTAATATTACCGAGCGGATCAATACCCTTACACCTTTCCTGCAGTTGGATAAGGATCCGTATTTGGTGATCACCAAAGACCGGTTCTATTGGATTCAGGATGCTTATACGATATCGAAATGGTATCCGGCCTCGAAACCGGCCGCAGACGAGTATCTCGAAGGTGATCAGCCTTTCAACTACATCCGCAATTCGGTCAAAATCGTTGTCGACGCCTATGACGGAGCGGTCGACTATTATATAGCCGACCCTTCGGATGTGCTGATTAAAGCCTACTCGCGGGCGTATCCGAGCTTGTTTAAAAATATGGAGGAAATGCCGGTAGAACTGCAAAAGCATTTGCGCTATCCGCGCGACCTCTATTATATGCAGATGAAGGTGTTTGCGAGGTATCACCAAACCAGTCCCGAACTGTTTTATGAACAAGCCGAAACCTGGCAATTTGCGAATGTGCGCGGCGAAGAGATCAGGCCGTACTATCAAACCATGGACTTTGGGAATTGCAAAGATCAGGAAGAATTCGTAATGATTAACCCGATGACGCCGATCAATAGAAACAACCTGAGCATGATCGGTGTTGCCAGCATTTTGGATAAGGAAACCTGCGGTTTTAACTACAAACCCGGCCTTACGGTTTATAAATTTCGGAAGGAAGTTCAGGTGAATGGGCCTGCGCAGGTCGAATCCCTGATCAATCAGGATCCGGAAATTTCCGCGCAGTTTACTTTGTGGGATCAGTCTGGTTCTCGAGTCAAGCTGGGCCGTATGGTGATTTTGCCAATGGGCAATGCGGTGCTGTATGTGCAACCGGTTTATCTGGTATCGACCAAGGTCAAAATACCTGAACTGCGCCGGGTAATCGTCTCGATCGGCAACGAAGTCGTGATGGACAAAACCTTGTGGGGAGCATTCAATCGGTTAAAGGCGATTTTCTCGAAAGACGCTGCTCGGAAAAGCGCGAGCGGCACGGAGATGCAAGAGTTAAAATAAGAGAGATTTGGGTGGGGATAAAAGCAGTCGCCTATCCCCATAATCTTGGTGCAGATCAAAGATCGGTTTAGGCGCCGGGGCCGCAATCGTTCTCGTGAAGCCAATGAAGACCTGCCTGCTTAAAAACCTAGCAGGTCTTCGGGTAGAAGTTTTTTCTTTATCTTTTTAGCGCCGCATCAGCCCGCAAAGCTGATCTTCTATCTCGAACCTTCTGGCCAGGGACTCGCCCAGTGCGGACAAATCTTCCGCCAGGGTCTTAAAAGTCGAAGTTCCCTCGATCTTCTCATATTTGTCATTGAAAGAAACAGACAGATCGGTCACTTCCGAAAATACCGGATAAATATCGGTTGCATAGCTCAGAATACTTTCACGACGTTCGGTGCCGGCTAAGATCCTTTCATACAATCCAAAATGTCCGAGCGACACATAGTCGACCAGAACTTCCGCAAATCGCATAAGCTTAGTCTTGACCGGCTCTACGTCGGTAAACGGTTTCAGATCGCCTATTTGGCAATACAAGGACCACAAGTCCTGTCTTTCGTTTTGCAGTTCATCGATCAGTTGAACGGTACGCAGTCTTCGTTCTGGTCGCACTGGTGCTGCTGTAGTCATGATGGCTCCCCTCCATACAATGATTTTTATTTTTATATAGTAGTCTTGCAGGCCGCGCAAGGCTTTATTGCTGATACAAACTTGATGTTAAGGCTGCAATTTATCCTTTAACATGCGATTGACTTCTTCGGGATTGGCCTTGCCCTGCATCGCCTTCATCACTTGCCCGACAAAAAAGCCGAATACCTTGTCTTTACCGCTTCGGTATTGTTCTACCTGTCCCGGATTGTCGGCAATGATTTTATCGATGATTGCCTCGATTGCGCCGGTGTCAGTAATTTGTTTCAAGCCTTTGGTTTCGATGATTTCGTCGGCCCCGGCTTCGCTCTGCCACATTTCCTCGAAAACCTGTTTGGCAATCTTGCCGGAAATCGTATTATCGGCAATCCGAACCAGAAGCTCTGCCAAACGTTGATAATTGATCGGCGATTCGGTAATTTCGAGTCCTGATTTATTCAGTGCAGCCGATAGCTCACCGGTAACCCAGTTCGCACAAAGCCGTGCCTCGCATCCCGAGGCCTTCAGCAGAGCTTCGAAATAATCGGCCGTGTCGCGCGTAGAAGTCAGAATCGTGGTGCTTTCGTCGTCGAGCCCGTATTGATCCTTGAAACGTTGTTTTTTCGCGCCGGGCAGTTCGGGCATCGTTGTTAATACCTGCGCTTTGAATTCTTCGGAAATAAAAACAGGCAGCAGGTCAGGATCGGGAAAATAACGGTAATCGTTCGCCTCTTCCTTGCTGCGCATCGAGCGGGTCACATCTTTCGCCGCATCATAAAGGCGGGTTTCCTGCACTACAGCGCCGCCGGCTTCGATCAGATCGATCTGTCGCTCGACTTCGTAATTGATTGCTTTCTCGACAAATTTGAATGAGTTGATGTTTTTCAGCTCGGCGCGGGTGCCGAATTCTTTCTGGCCTTTCGGCCGTACCGACACGTTAGCGTCGCAGCGGAACGAACCTTCCTGCATATTACCGTCGCAAATTCCAAGATAGCGCACCAGCTCATGCAGCTTGCGCATATACGCGACCGCTTCTTTCGCCGAGCGCATATCCGGTTCGGAGACGATTTCGAGCAGCGGCGTACCGGCCCGGTTCAGGTCGATCCCGGTCAGGCCGTGAAAATCTTCGTGCAGCGATTTGCCCGCGTCCTCTTCAAGGTGCGCGCGGGTAATCCCGATGCGCTTCGTAACGCCGTCCACCTCGATATCCAGATGGCCGTTGCCGACGATCGGCAATTCGAACTGGCTGATCTGGTAGCCTTTCGGCAGGTCAGGGTAAAAATAGTTTTTGCGTGCGAACACCGAATAAGGCGCAATCTCGGCTTCGATCGCCAGGCCGAATTTGACTGCCATATTCACCGCTTCCTGGTTCAGCACCGGCAACACGCCGGGCAAGCCCAGATCGACCGCGCAGGCCTGTGTATTCGGTTCGGCGCCATACGCGGTCGCCGCGCCGGAAAATATTTTCGATTGAGTGGCAAGCTGGGTATGAATTTCCAGGCCGATGACGGTTTCCCATTCCATTTATTGATACTCTCTATTCAAAACCCGGTGGCGTCAATTGATGCCATTGAGTTGCAAGCTGATATTGATGCGCGATATTCAGTAAACGGTCTTCGGCGAAATAATTGCCGATGATCTGCAAGCCGACCGGTTTGCCGGAGGCGAGACCCGCCGGAATCGACATCGCCGGAAGGCCGGCCAGATTGACTGCGATTGTGTAAATGTCGGACAGATACATTTCGATCGGGTTGCCGATTTTTTCGCCGATCCCGAATGCAACCGACGGTGCGACCGGTCCCATCAGTACATCGACTTCCGACAACGCTTTTTTGAAATCATCGCTGATCAGGCGGCGGATTTTCTGCGCCTTGATGTAATACGCGTCGTAATAGCCGGCCGACAGCGCATAGGTGCCCATCAGTATGCGCCGCTTGACCTCCCGACCGAAGCCTTCTCCGCGCGAGCGGGTGTAAAGGTCGGTCAGGTCGGCAGGGCTCTCGCAGCGGTAGCCGAAGCGTATACCGTCGAAACGGGACAGGTTCGCTGAGCATTCGGCCGGCGCAATCACGTAATACGCCGGAATCGCGAGTTTCAGATTCGGCATTTCGACCTCGACGATAGCGGCGCCCAGCTTGCGGTACTCGTCAATGGCCGCTTCGATCACCGCGGCGACTTCAGAGGATAAACCTTCGCCGAAAAACTCCTTCGGTAAACCGATTTTCAGGCCGTCGAGGCGTTGATTCAACCCGGCCCGATAATCGGGAATCGGCTGGTCAACGCTGGTCGAATCGCGCTCGTCGAAACCCGCCATCGCCTGCAATAGAATCGCCGCATCCTCGGCCGTCCGGGTCATCGGGCCGCCCTGGTCCAGGCTGGACGCGTAGGCGATCATCCCGTAGCGCGAGACGCGGCCGTAGGTCGGTTTCAGGCCGGTAATCCCGCAAAATGCGGCCGGCTGGCGAATCGAGCCGCCGGTATCGGTGCCGGTCACACCTGCCGCAAGCCGTGCCGCGACTGCCGCGGCCGAGCCGCCGGACGAACCGCCCGGCACTGCCTTCAAATCCCAGGGATTTTTGACCGGCCCGTAGAAGCTGGTTTCGTTCGACGAGCCCATCGCAAACTCGTCCATGTTTAGCTTGCCCAGCATAACAGCCCCGGTTTTCTGCAGATTGGCGACGACTGTTGCATCGTAAGGGGCAATAAAGTTGTCGAGCATTTTTGAACCGCAGCTTGTCTTGATGCCGTCGGTGCAAAAAATGTCCTTGTGCGCGATCGGAATGCCGGTCAGCCGGTCCGCGTTGCCTGCTGCGAGCTGCGCATCCGCTGCGTCGGCCTGTTGTAAAGCCAGTTCTTCAGTCACTGTAATGAAGGCATTCAGTTCCTGATGCTGTTTGATTCTTGCCAAATAGGCCAATGTTAATTCGCGGCTTGAAAACTGCCGGTTGCGGAGTCCTTCGGCCAACTCCGCGAGGGTCTTGTTATGCATTCCTGAGTTATCCTTTATTCAATCACTTTCGGAACCAGATACAGTCCGGCCTCGACTTGCGGCGCAAGCGCCTGAAATTTTTCGCGTTCGTTGCGCTCAGTCACTGCATCGTTTCTAAGCCGTTGCTGCAGATCCAAGGGATGGGCCATCGGCTGCGCGTCAGCGGTTTCGACTTCGCCCATCGCGGCCATCAGTTCCAGCATGCCGGACAAATCCTCCGCATAATGCGGTACATCCTGTTCCTCGATTCCAAGGCGCGCTAAATGCGCGATCTTTTTTACTTCCTCTGCCGTTAACGACATCGAATGACTCCATCTATAAATTTAAAACAGTCGCCGGATAAAAGAGTTTGTTTGAGTTGAAGCAGGGTTTTGCAACGTCATGACTATCATCATCATTTCATTCGCTAGCCACATGCGGGGAGTGCCAACAGGTATTCAAAATCCGGCCCTTAAAATATTATGATACTATATCTTGCTCGAATACCCGCTCGATTGATAAAGTAGTCCCATTTATTTCCCGTCAGGAATCATCCTCAATGCTATTCAAAAGAATTCGCGGAATCTTTTCCAACGATCTGTCCATCGACCTCGGAACCGCCAATACCTTGATCTACATCCCGGGACAGGGCATTGTCCTGAACGAGCCTTCGGTCGTCGCGATCAAGGAAGACAAAGTCCGTGGGGCGAAGACGATCGCTGCGGTCGGCGCAGATGCGAAACGCATGCTCGGCCGGACTCCTGGCAATATCACCGCGATTCGCCCCCTGAAGGATGGTGTGATCGCAGACTTCGCGGTCACCGAGCGGATGCTGCGCTTTTTTATCGAAAAAGTGCATAAAAGTAAAATCCTGCGGCCAAGCCCGCGTATTTTGATTTGTGTCCCTTGCGGCTCGACCCAGGTTGAGCGCCGCGCGATTCGCGAGTCCGCTGCGATGGCCGGCGCACGCGAAGTGTATTTGATCGAGGAACCGATGTCGGCTGCGATCGGCGCGGGCCTGCCGGTTGATGAAGCCTGCGGGTCGATGGTGCTGGACATTGGCGGCGGCACCTCCGAAGTCGCGGTAATTTCGATCAATGGGATCGTCTATTCGTCTTCGGTGCGGATTGGCGGCGACCGTTTCGATGACGCGATCATCAATTATGTGCGTCGTAACTACGGCACCCTGATAGGGGAATCAACCGCGGAAAAAATCAAGATGGAAATCGGCACCGCCTACCCCGGCAGCGAAGTCAAAGAAATTGAGGTAAAGGGACGTAATCTGGCCGAAGGGGTACCGCGCAGTTTCGCTCTGAACAGCAATGAAATTCTCGAAGCGCTGCAGGAGCCGCTGTCCGGCATCGTCAGCACGGTTAAAGCCGCGCTCGAGCAAACGCCGCCCGAATTGGGTGCGGATGTCGCGAACCGCGGGATTTACCTGACCGGCGGCGGTGCACTATTGAAAGATATCGACCGCCTGATCAAGGAAGAAACTGGTCTGCCGGTCTTTATTGCGGACGATCCTCTGACCTGTGTGGCTCGCGGCGGCGGCATGGTGCTCGAAATGATGGACAAGAAAGGCGTCTCGGCTTTCTCTCTGGAGTGATCGGCTCAAGACTCTGATGGGGGGCCGGCGGTCAGATCCAAGCCGCTGTTTGTTTAATACGTGTTACGATAACTGCCGGTCGCAGGTCGGTTTGCCGCGGCCGGAAGCCAACGCAGAGGAAATTTACCATCAAACTGTTATTTGCCACCGGCCCATCGATTCATACCCGCTTGCTGATTGCCGTTATCGCCTCGATTGTCTTACTGTCCATTGATCAGAAAACCCGGCATCTAGAATCTTTGCGCACCACGCTTTCGCTGCTGACCGATCCGGTCAAATACCTGGTCGACATGCCCATTACGCTATACCGACAAACTACTGATTCGATCAGCTCATTCGCGGCTTTGAAGAAAGAAAATGAGAGTTTGCGGGAAGAGCACTTGATGCAGCAAACCCGGCTATTAAAGCTCGATGCGCTCGAAAAAGAAAATATCCGCCTTCGCGCGCTGCTCGAAAATTCGTTCGAACTTGGCGAACAGGTGATGATTGCGGAGTTGCTGTCGATCAAGATGGCGCCTTACGAACAGATCGTGTCGGTGAACAAGGGCACCCGTTTCGGCGTGCACCCGCAGCAGGCGGTGATGGATGAAAACGGCGTGGTCGGTCAGGTAGTCAGATCATTTCCGATGACCTCGGAGGTGATGCTGATCACCGATCCGAATCATGCGATCCCGGTGCAGGTAAACCGGAACGGTTTATTGACGATTGCGGTCGGCAGCGGCCAGCTTAATCGCTTAATCCTGCCGTTCCTGCCGAACGATGCCGATATCAAGCCCGGCGATTTGCTGATCACTTCGGGGCTTGGGGGCGTGTTTCCGCAAGGTTACCCGGTCGCGGTCGTCGATAAATTCACATCCGAATCAGACAAGCCGTTTGCGACCGTGACCGCCACTCCGAAAGCTTTTCTGGACCGCAGTCGTGAGTTGATGATCGTGTGGAGCAACTCGACGCCGATTCCCCTGGTTTCAAAACAGGCCTCCGAACAAAATAAGGTGCTCGAAGATGCTCTTGAATAGCAAGTATGCCTGGGGCCGTATCGTGATTACCCTGGGATTGGCGATGGCCTTGAGAATCGCGCCGCTGCCCGGCGAGTGGGCGTTTTTGAACCCGGATTGGGTTTTATTGAGCCTGATTTACTGGTCGCTGGCGGTGCCCGAGAGGGTCGGCATCTTTTATGCCTGGTCGTTTGGCCTGTTGACCGACGTGTTGTTCGGCAGATTGTTCGGCCAGTATGCGCTGGCCTATTCGCTGGTGATTTTCCTTTGTCTGAAACTGCACAAACGCTTGCGCCTCTTTCCGTTAATACAACAGGCACTGTTCATTTTTTTCTGTCTGCTATTGTCGCAGTTGTTGCTGTTCTTCATCAAAAATGCACAGCATCCGGCGCAATTGCATGCGACTTTCTGGCTGCCGGTCGTGACCGGCACGTTGAGTTGGCCATTGGTCTTTACGACATTGCGCTTCGTGCGCCTGGCCAGACGCGTCAGATAAGCGGGGTCTGACCAATGGACCGCGTGTTCTCGATAAAAAACGACCAGGCCGAGAATCGTCTGTTTCTGCGCCGTATCTTTGTCGCGCTGATCTTTATCGGGCTGTTGAGCGCAGGGCTGGTCGTACGGCTCGTTTATCTGCAAATCGTCGGCCATGAGCATTATGCGACCCTCTCCAAGGAAAACAGCGTCAAACTGACCCCGGTGCCGCCGACCCGGGGGATTATTTATGATCGCAATGGCAAGATCCTTGCCGAAAATACCCCTTCAAACAGCCTCGAACTGATCCCCGAGCAGATCAAGGATATGGATGACACCCTGGCCAGATTGCAGAAGCTGCTCGATCTGCCGGATGAGAAAATCGAACAATTTCATAAACAGCGCAAACGCGAAAAACGTTTTAACAGCGTGGCATTGTTGCCCGCGATGACCGACGAAGAACTCGCCAAATTTGCAGTGTCGATGCCTTTTTTTCCGGGCGTCGAAATCAAGACGCATCAGGTGCGCCATTATCCTTATTATGAGCTCGCCTCGCATGTGATCGGTTATGTGGGCCGTATCAACGAGGCGGAACTGAAGGAATTGCCGATGCCCGAATATCAGGGCACTAATCACATCGGCAAGCTGGGCATTGAAAGGACTTACGAAACGCAACTGCACGGCAAGGCCGGTTATGCAGAAATCGAAACCAATGTGCAAGGCCGTTCGCTGAATACCTTGAATGAAGTCAAGCCGGTTCCCGGCGCGAATCTTTACCTGACTCTCGATATTGATTTGCAAAAAACCGCTTACGACGCGCTCGACTTTTATAACGGGGCGGTGGTCGCGATCGATGTGAAGACCGGCGGCGTTCTGGTGTTCGTCAGCCGCCCCGGCTTCGACCCGAATCCTTTCGTCGTCGGGATTTCCGGGGAGGCTTATAGGGAATTGAACGAATCGGAAAACCAGCCGCTTTATAACCGGGCATTGCGCGGTCTTTATCCGCCCGGATCGACAATTAAGCCCTTCATTGCACTGGCAGGGCTGGAAAATGACGAGATTCGCGCTGCGCAGGGCTTATATTGCCCGGGTTATTACACCTTGCCGGGCGTCGATCACCGCTATCGCGACTGGCGCAAGGGCGGTCACGGCACGGTGGATATGATCCGAGCCATTACCGAGTCCTGCGATGTCTATTTTTACCGTCTGGCGCAAATGCTCGGCATTCAAAAAATGCATGATTTTCTCCAGCAATTCGGCTTCGGTGAGAAATCGGGAATCGATCTTTATGGTGAGACACAGGGACTGTTGCCATCGCCGGCCTGGAAGCGGGAAAAAAGAAAGCAGAGATGGTATGAAGGCGAAACGCTGATTAGCGGCATTGGCCAGGGCTATCATCAGGTTTCACCGCTGCAGCTGGCACGCGCGACGGCGACGCTGGCCAACCACGGCGAAGTTGTCACCCCGTTTCTGGTGGATAAACTCATCACCCCGCAAGGCGTCCAGAAGGGGCCGGAAAAGCATGGTAAATTTATTCCGTTGAAAGCCGGAAATCTCGATACGGTCTTTGCCGGCATGATTAATGTCGTGCATAGCGGTTCCGGTACCGCGAAACGGATCGGCTACGGCATCCCTTATCAGATTGCCGGCAAGACCGGGACTGCGCAGGTGTTTGGGATCAAGCAGGGCGCAAAATATAATGAGAGCGAAATCGACTTTAAACTGCGCGATAATGCGCTTTTTGTCGCGTTCGCGCCGGCTGACGATCCGAAAATCGCAGTCGCGGTGGTCGTCGAGCATGGCAGTCACGGCGGTACGGTCGCCGCGCCGATCGCCGGCAAAGTGATCAAGCAATATTTACAAAATCTTCATGAAGACTGAAACTCGACGCGAACATTTTCATCCGCCTTCATTGATCGGCAAATTGCTGCGAAAGCTGCATATCGATATTCCGTTATTTCTTTGTCTGCTTCTGACTGCTCTCTTGAGCTTTGTGATCCTCTACAGTTCGGGTGGTCAGGATTTGGGTGTCTTGTTGCGCCAGGCGGCGCGCGTCGGCCTTGCGTTTTTGTTGATGACCGCACTGGCGCAGGTCAATCCGATACAGTTCAAACGCTATTCGGCCGTTCTGTTCGGCATCGGTATTTTTTTACTGATCGCCGTGCTGATCATGGGGCAGATCGGCAAAGGCGCGCAGCGTTGGCTGGATCTCGGATTTTTTCGTTTTCAACCGTCCGAAATGATCAAGATCACCACGCCGATGATGATTGCCTGGTATCTGGCCGAGCACCACTTGCCGCCAAAGCCGAAACAGTTGATGATCGCCGGTTTTCTGATCATTCTGCCGACTTTGTTGATTGCCAAGCAGCCAGACCTCGGCACCGCGCTGCTGGTCGCCTCCGCAGGTGCCGCGGTATTGTTTTTTGCCGGGCTTTCCTATTGGTTCATCGGCGCGATCGTCGGGCTGATCGGCGCCTCGACGCCGGTGATCTGGCATTTGATGCACGACTATCAGCGCGATCGGGTACGGACTTTTCTAAATCCGGAAGCTGACCCTCTGGGGAGGGGCTACCATATCATTCAGTCGAAGATCGCGATCGGATCTGGCGGAATTTACGGGAAGGGCTGGCTCGGCAGCACGCAATCCGAGCTCGAGTTTCTGCCGGAAAGCTCGACCGACTTCATTTTCGCAGTGTTCGCGGAGGAATTCGGCCTATTCGGCTGTTTCGGGTTGTTGGTTCTGTATTTGCTGATCATCACGCGCAGCCTCTATATCGCTTCCCAGGCGCGCGACAGTTATAACCGGCTGTTGGCCAGTTCGCTGGCTTTTACATTTTTTGTCTATGTCTTCGTGAACATCGGCATGGTGATCGGCATTCTGCCTGTCGTCGGTGTGCCGCTGCCACTGATCAGCTATGGCGGCACCTCGATCGTCACCCTGCTCGCCGGTTTCGGCATTCTGATGTCGATCCATACCCATCAAAAATTCTCGATTGGTTGAGGAATCTGTCTTATGCTCGTTCGCGCCATTATGCTTTGTTTCTTGGTCGTGCTCGCTTCCTGCGCTCAGCAGCGTGACAAAAACATCTTTATTGATGAGATGGTTGCCAAACACCAGTTTTCCGAAGACGAACTGGAAGACGTATTCGATCAGGTCAAAATCAAGGACGACGTACTGAAAAAAATTGCCTCGCCCGCGGAAGCGATGCCCTGGCACAAATACCGGAAAATTTTTCTGACCGACGCCCGGATCAAGGAAGGGGCGGCGTTCTGGCGCCAACACTCGGAAACTCTTAAACAAGTTTCAGAGCAATACGGTGTACCGCCAGAAATCATCGTCGCGATACTCGGCGTCGAAACGCTGTACGGCCGCCGTCCCGGCTACTACCGGGTGATTGACGCGTTAGCGACGCTCACTTTTGCGTATCCACCGCGCAGCCGTTTTTTTAGCAGCGAACTGGAACAATTTCTGCTCTTGTGCCGCGAAGAAAAGGTCAGCCCCTTGCTTCCCACAGGTTCGTATGCGGGGGCGATGGGCATGCCGCAGTTCATGCCGAGCAGTTTTCGTTCTTTTGCGGCCGATTTCAATCAGGACGGCAAACGCGATTTATGGCATGATCCGAAAGACGCTATCGCTAGTATTGCCAGCTATTTCAAGGCCCATGGCTGGGTCAAAAATCAGCCGGTGGCGGTGCAAGTTTTTGCCAAAAATGAGGATTACAAAGCACTTTTAAATGACAAGATTAAGAGATATTTAAGAATTGATGAGTTAGAATCGATCCGTGTTGAATTTTCAAGGCCGCTACCTTTAGATAGTAAAGTAAAACTTCTGGCGTTCAAGCAAGAACATGGCTATGAGCTTTGGGCTGTTTTAGACAATTTTTACGTTATTAAACGTTATAACCAAAGTTCACTCTATGCCATGGCTGTTTATCAGCTTAGCCAGGCACTCTTAAATTATCAAATCGCGTCTTCCTATGAATAAAATCATACCGGCTCTCTCTATAACTGTGCTTTGCAGTTGCTCAGCCACTCAAGTCAAAACGCCATTAATGGCCACTGCGCCTTCCGTCACCGGAGAAACCGCAGCCCAACAGGCCGAGGAGCGACCCAGGCGGCATCTAGCCGCCAATCATCAAATCCGCCATCATACCGTACTCAACATTAATAAATCCGAAGAGGCTTCTACAGAAGTCGGGCAGGAAGCCGAACAGAATGAAGCCTTGCTGCCGCGCCTCGCCCGCTACATCAAACAGGGCATTGCTTCCTGGTACGGTCCTCGCTTCCACGGTAAAAAAACTGCAACCGGCGAAATTTTCGATATGTATGCGCTGACCGCTGCGCATAAAACCCTGCCGATTCCTTCCTATGCCGAGGTTACCAATCTCGAAAATAATCGTAAGGTGATCGTGCGCATCAACGACCGCGGTCCATTTATTCGCAATCGCTTGCTGGATCTATCCTACGCCGCTGCCCAAGAGTTGGAGATGAAAGGTACTGCGCCGGTCGAGATTAAGGCGATTTCCAACGAACAGGCGATCCGCAAGATGAGGCAGGCTGAGGAAGAACAGCAGAAGCAGGGCATCTTTCTGCAGGTCGGCACTTTTAAAAGCGCCCGCCAGGCTCACAAACTGAAGAGTAAAATCGCTGCGAAACATCTGGCCAAAGCTAAAGTACTCACTTCGCATCATCACAAGTCCACGCTTTACACCGTTCAAGTCGGGCCGGTTGATAGCAAATCGGGAGCCGACAAGCTGAATCTGCAACTCGCTAGGCTGGGTATCACCGGCGCTCAATTGGTGACTGAAAACGACCAAAACGGAAGTGTCATGGTACAATAGTACCAGTGTTTATTCAGTTAGCCTTGTAGCGTAATGTTTTTTAATAGAAATTCGATGCTGATCGTGAAGTTATGTGCGTTTGCTCTGCTAGCGGTTGTGCTGCAGGCAAATGCTGAAACCCTTGAAATACAAACGCCTGCGCCGCCGGCCGCCGATGCGAAAGCGTTTATTCTGCAAGATTTCCAGACCGGCAAAGTGCTCGCAGAAAGCAATGCCGACGAGAAACTCGCGCCGGCCAGTCTGACCAAAATCATGACCGTCTACGTGGTGTTCAAGGAACTCGCGAACGGTCATCTGCATCTGGACGATCTTGCCACTATCAGTAAAAAAGCCTGGAGCACCTCGGGTTCGCGGATGTTTGTCGAGGTCAATGCACAGGTCAAAATCGAAGATCTGTTGAAAGGCGTAATCATTCAGTCCGGCAATGATGCCAGTGTGGCATTAGCCGAACACATCGCTGGCGACGAATCCACCTTCGCGGATTTGATGAATCAGCATGCCGCTCGTCTGGGCATGAAGAACACGCATTTCAAAAATGCGGACGGGCTTCCTGTTGAGGATCATTACACTTCGGCGCGCGATCTGGCGACTTTGACGACCGCCCTGATTAAGGAATTCCCGCAGTATTACCCCTGGTTCTCGCAAAAAGAGTTTACCTTTAACAACATCGTGCAGCATAACCGCAACCTGCTCTTGTCGCGGGACGGTACGGTGGACGGCGTCAAAACCGGGTTTACCGATGAAGCGGGTTATTGCCTGGTCGCTTCGGCTCTCAGGAACGACATGCGCCTGATATCGGTAGTGATGGGTACCAAAAGTGCCAGCGCCCGGGCCGTCGAAAATCAAAATCTGTTGAACTACGGCTTCCGCTTTTTCGAATCCCAACGCCTCTTCGAGGGCAAGACTTCCTTGTCCGACTCAAAAATCTGGAAAGGCGACGCCCAAACCGTGCCGTTGGGGCTTGCAGAAAGTCTCTATGTCACAGTGCCGCGCGGCGGCGCCAGCGAGGTGAAATCGGCCATTCACATCAATCAGCCGATCATTGCTCCGTTTAAGGAAGGCGACAAATTCGGCACGGTCGAGGTAACCTACAAAGACAAGGTCATTGATCAAAAAGACTTGATTGCCTTGAAAACGGTCGGCGAAGGCAATATGTTCCGGCGTCTGCTCGATGGCGTATTGATGCGCTTTGCTAAAGCGGATGCCCAATAAACCCGTTTATTTAAACGGTCGGTATCTCCCTATCGAAGCTGCGCATATTTCGGTACTCGATCGCGGCTTTCTGTTTGGCGACGGGGTCTATGAAGTGATTCCGGCCTATCGCGGCCGTCTGTTCGAATTCGATGCGCATATGGCAAGGCTCGACAACAGTCTTGCCGCCGTTCGGATCGGCAATCCGCACAGTCTGGATAAATGGCGCAGTATTTTTGCCCCGCTTCTGGAAGACGGAACCGATCAATACCTCTATCTGCAAATTACCCGCGGCGTGGCGCCAAAACGGGATCATCTGTTTCCGGAAAACGTCGAACCGACCGTTTTCGCGATGAGTTCGCCGATTTTGCCTTATCCGGAGCGCGAGACCGGTATCAAGGCCGCTTGCCTGGAGGACAGCCGCTGGCAGAATTGCCATGTCAAGGCGATCACCCTGCTGGCAAATGTTCTGCTCAGGCAGGAAGCATCCGAGCGCGGCGGCGCGGAGGCGATCCTGGTCAAAAACGGTTTTGTGACCGAAGGTTCGTCGAGCAATGTTTTTGCGGTACGGAATGGTACATTGATCACTCCTCCATTGAGTCATGACATTTTGCCCGGCATCACCCGCGCGGTGATCTTGAAAATTGCCGAGGCGCACCATATATCCTACCGGGAACAATCTATTTCGATTGATGATCTGAAACAGGCCGATGAAATATGGATCGCAAGTTCGATCCGCGAGATCGTTCCGGTGATCGAACTCGATGGCCGGCCCATCGGCGCAGGCAAGCCGGGGCCGGTCTGGCAAACGGTCCATAGCCTGTTTCAGGCTTATAAACACTCCTTTTGATGAACGAAGAATCCCTTTTAACCTTTCCCTGTACTTTCGCGATCAAGGCGATGGGCAAGAGCAGCCCCGAACTGGATCTGATCGTCGTGGAAATCGTACGCCGGCATAGCCCGAACCTTGGCGAAGGCGCGGTTTCCTCGCGGCCGAGCAAGGGCGGCAACTATACCGCGATCACGGTCGTGATCGAGGCGCACAGCCGTCAGCAACTGGATGCGATTTACCTGGATCTGAACCGCAGCCCGCATATTTTGATGACGCTATAAGTCAGGCTCAGGATACCATCCGGATGGCGAGAACGGTTCGGATATGGGGCATTTTTATACTATGGCGATCACGATCCGGCAACTCGGCTTACAGGACTACGAAATGACCTGGCAGGCCATGCAGCGTTTCACCCTGGATAGAACGCCGGAAACGGACGATCAGATCTGGATCGTCGAACATTTCCCTGTCTATACATTGGGGCTGAACGGCAAACGCGAACATTTGCTGAATATCGGTGCGACTCCGGTCGTTCAGAGCGACCGGGGAGGGCAGGTGACCTATCACGGACCCGGTCAACTGGTCGTTTATCCGCTGCTGAATCTCAAGCGCCATCAGTTGGGTGTGAGGCCGCTGGTGACTCTGCTTGAGCAAACGATGATCGATACGCTCGCGTATTATGGCATTGATGCGAATGCCCGGCCTGAAGCGCCCGGCGTGTATGTGGACGGCAAAAAAATCGGCTCGATCGGAATACGGATCCGGAACAACTGCTGTTATCATGGACTCAGTCTGAATAACGCGATGGACTTGACGCCGTTCAAATTCATCAATCCCTGTGGCTATGCCGGGCTCGAGGTTACGCAGCTGGCCGACCTCGGTGTTGCGGTCAGTGAGCGCGAACTGGCCGAGCGGGTGCTCCAACTATTGACGGAAAAACTGCAATCATGACTTTTCAAGCGCCCTCCCGCGCCACGCCGGAAACCCATCAACGCAATACCGAAAAACTCGCGCGTATTCCGGTCAAGGTCGAAACCAGCGATACGCCGCTGCGCAAGCCGGAATGGATACGCATCAAGCTGACCGCCGGCAATGAAGTGACCCGCGTCAAACAGTTGCTGCGCGAGCATAATCTGCATACGGTCTGCGAAGAAGCCGCATGCCCGAATCTTGGCGAATGCTTCCAGCATGGCACTGCGACCTTCATGATCATGGGCGACCTCTGCACCCGCCGCTGCCCGTTTTGCGATGTGGCGCACGGCAAACCCTTGCCACTCGACCCGAACGAGCCGCGCCAGCTGGCCGAGGCGATCAAGGCGCTGGCGCTGAACTATGTGGTGATTACCTCTGTGGATCGCGACGATCTTCGCGACGGCGGTGCCGCGCATTTCGCTGACTGCATCAAGGAAATCAGGCAGCAATCCCCTAAAACCAGAATCGAGGTCCTGGTCCCCGATTTTCGGGGGCGGATGGACAAAGCGATCGTGATTCTGGCCGATCAGCCCTGCGACGTATTCAATCACAATCTCGAAACGGTGCCGCGGCTGTACAGGCAGGCACGGCCAGGCGCCGACTATGCAGGTTCGCTGAAATTGCTCGAAGGCTATAAAAAAGCACGGCCTGAGACGCCGACCAAATCCGGGTTGATGCTCGGGATCGGCGAGGAGCCGGAAGAAGTTTACCAAGTGATGCAGGAGTTACTGGGCCACGGCTGTACGATGCTGACTCTCGGCCAATATCTGCAGCCCAGCAAGGCGCACCTGCCCGTCAGGCGCTATATCGCGCCGGCAGAATTCGACGAATTCGGCAAAACAGCCAAAGAAATGGGCTTTGAGCAGGTCGCCAGCGCGCCCCTGGTCCGCTCCTCGTATCATGCCGATGTGCAGGCGAAAGGTGTTATCGGCGATTAGTGCGAATTGACCTTGGTCGGCCTGCTCCTAATAGAGCTCCGAACACTGCTTTTTGGCAGCCGCCGGTGCATAGATAAAGTCCGCATCGTCGTTCTCCTTTCCAGCTGTGTTGTCGATGGATAATTTTAATTGTTCCATTTCCCACCGCGTTTTGAAATAGTCGATAAACAGATCGGCCATATTCCAGTCATCCGTCTCAAAAGAATTCTGATTGCCGGGTTTAAAAACAGTTTCCCAGTTCAAATAAGGCATTTTCGAAACCGGTTCGGTCAGATAAAAGCTGTGGTAGACCGTAATCTTTTTCGATTCGTTGTGGATAATGATGAATAACGGAATACAGGGCAGGCCGTCATAGATGAATACGCCGATCGAGCCTTTAGTCGTAGTCTCGTCGACGCGCCTGATCACATGTTCCAGCGATACCTTGAATAACTTGCTGTACTCATTAAATTCATGCGGATCGAAACCGGTGGTTTCCGATGCCCGCAATTCGCCGATGCGGCTTCCGGCTTTCAGAATCAGCAGGCGGAAATGCACGCCGCTTTTTATTGCATTTTCCAATTCCCGTAACTTGTTTTTGAAACGGGGGTCGAAGGTGACCAGCCAATACACATAATCGCCCGGCTGCAAACCGGACATGATCTGGCTGAAATCGAATTCTTTCTTGGTGATGCCGGAAAAACCGTGTTTGACCGAGTTGAATAAAATATTATTTATATAATGTTCGAGAGTCTCGCGCAAATTTCTTGCCGATTCCCGGTGCTCTTCTTCAGCGATCAGCCAGTGATGGACATAGCCGACCGAAATAATGACCGATAGGAATAAGCCGAATTCCGAAACGATCTTAAAGAGCCACGCATAGTCTCTGAAGGATATATCTTCCGCGAGAATGCCGAACTGCTTATAGATAGCGAACCCGCCGAAAATCAGGACCAGGATCAGTAGCCATTTTAATTTCTTGGTCGTCGTCATGGGGGCTCGCTCTTAAAGGCCCTTGAAATCGTTCTAGGCAATGAGTGGGTTGCCTGCCTTAACTATCTGTAAACGCTAAAGAATCCGGGAGCTTCGATTCCCATTCGTTTTCGACTACGAGCAATTTCTTCTGTTCGAATTGTACGGGAGCGCCTCAAGAATGTCCATGTTTGGGCTCTTCGGAAATGCTGCAAAAAGGGGAGGAACAGATCAGGGTAGGACTATTAACCCTTTCAGATTTCTGACATGATCAAGCACCCGATTCAGCCGCCGGACGCTGTTTTCCTGCCTCCGGCGGCGTAAAAGCGACGGCAATTCCTCTTAACTCGATACGCTACAACTGCCTCATAAACGCCACCAAATCCTGTTTTTCCTGCGCATTCAGTTTCAGTTGCAGCACGATGTTGAAAAACTCGACGGTATCTTCCAGCGTCAGCGCTCGGCCGTCGTGCAGATAAGGTGGCGAATCCTTGATGCCGCGCAATGTAAATGTCTTGATCGCACCGTCGCCCGGTTCGTTCATGAAACGCTCGAGATGCAGATCGTGCATTTGGTGATCAAGATAAGTCGGCGGCATATGGCAATTCGAGCATTGGCCTTTGCCGAAAAAGATTTTTTCTCCGCGCGCTTCGCTTTCGGTGGCTTTGGCAGGATCGAGCCTTCCGGTGGCTGGATCAAGCTTCGGCGCGGGCGGAAAGTCGAGCATGTTCTGCATCTGCGCCATATGGCTGACCGGTATGCGATCGAGGATGTTCATGCCTTTTTTCATCGCATGGATAGGGTCGCCATTGAAATAGGCGGTGCGCTGCTCGAATTCGGTAAAGTCCTCGACCGAACGCAGGCTGCGTTTGGAGCTGTGAATTTGTTGGTTGAACACGCCCCTGAGACTGGTGGTATCGAGCCGGAAGCGCCGCTCCTGCGGGCGAATGTCCGGACTTAGATGGAACTGGCCGGTGGTATGGCCGTTCACATGGCAATCGAAACAGGCTACGCCGAGGCTGGGTTCCTTGCTTTTGCGGTCGTCGGTCGGATTGAATTCCTCCTGTGGGAACGGCGTCAGCAGCAGCCTTAAGCCGTCCAGCTGCACCGGCGTCAGGATGTCCTTGAACAGCCGGTAATAGTTGTTGATTGAAACCACTTCGCCGCGCGACACGTCGCCCAGCTCCGGCCGATTGTTCAGGAATATCGCCGGCGGGAACTCGGGCAGGAACGCTTCGGGTAAGTCGAAATCGACGTCGAAGCGCTCAAGCCGCGGGAACATCTCGATCTGCATTTTTGGGAACACTTGGCCGCCGTTCGCATGCAGCGGGTGCGGCAGCGACGGGTAAGGGAAAATGCCTTGGTTCCTGATTTCCTCGGGTGTCGCTTCGCCGAGCTTGTCCCAGGTCATGCCGGAAGACAGCCTTGCCGTAGGTCCCACCGCCAGCGGTTTGCCGCGCGACATTTTGGCTGATGGATCGGTCTTGGCCGTCAGGTTATAGCGTTGCTCCAGCAGCTTTTTTTGCGCGTTCATTATTTCGGCTTTGCCGGCGATTTCTTTTTTCATGATGTCTTCGGGCTTTTGCATGGGCTGGTCCGCGTTCAACGGATCGCGGTAAAAATCGAAGCCCGAGATTCTTCCGCCTTTAGGCTGGTCCTTGAGCGCTGGCGACAACGGCGAAGGCTTATTCGAACTAAAAATATCCGAACGGTCGTGCTCGGTCTTTTGTTGTTCGGGCCTGTCACTTCTAACCGTGCGCGGCGTCTGCGCTTCGGCGACTGCGTCAAACGGCCGTTTGTCGCCCTGAACTTGGGCAATCGCGGCGAAACAGCCGCCCAGCAGTAACAGGCCTGACGATATTTTCATGATCTTCTTGGACGTCATGGTCTTCTCCCTAAAGGCTTAAGAAACATTTCAAAATCGCCGCGTAGCGCTTTGAGACCATAAGAAGCAGAACATTCCCTGAACTTATGTTTCAATGAGCGGAAATGATGAATTTGCAACAGTGAAAAAACAAAAATAAACATTCTCGCGTACAGCCAGAGATGACTGTACCCATAAATCAGGGATAGTTCTGTACGATAGCGTGCACAAATTCATTGGCGGCATGCCCGGCGATTCAATACGCCCGAGACAGGGCAGGATATGCGAGAGGGGGATTTGTCGGGATTTCTTTACCCCGGACGATTCATAAGAAAGAAATCGTCCGGAGACCGGGCAATAAAAGGTATCTTTTTAAAGCGATTATTAGCGGTACCGGGACTATTTGCTTGCTACAATCGGAACATTCCTATTTTTTGAGGGGAGAAACCGATGGCGTACCGTTTGAGATTCATTCTTACAGTCTTTCTGGCTATGGCCGTTTTCGGAAAGGCTGGAGCCGTGGAATTGCCGCCGCCGGATGATTTGGCGGCCAAGTACAAACTTTCGAGCCGAAGGGTGACTGTCGTTGAACTGCACGAATCGACAGACGAGCGGCGCAAGCTGGTCGAGTATACGGCGCTGCCGGTTGATCAGCTTTTGACACACTGGTTTGGGGACCGCTGGACATTGGAAGATGCGGAAATCGTGTTTCTCTCCAAGGATGGCTACCGCTCTGTCGTCTCCGGTCCGAAACTGAAAAAATACCGTGCTTTTTTGGCCTTTGCTCGGACTGATGAGGCGCCGTTCACCGTCGATAATCTCCATCAAAACGAGAAAAATATTCCTCTCAGTCCCTATTATTTAATCTGGGACAATCTAGCGGCGCCGAAACTGCTGCGTCAGGGCGCATACGATTGGCCGTATCAGGTCACGGCAATCGAATGGCGCAGCAAAGCCGAAGATCGGCTTCTGCTTCCCGCGCGCTCGTCCAAAACACTGGATCAAGGCTTTGCTGAAACCAAGGAGTTTTGTTTAGGATGCCACAGCATTCGCGGCATTGGTGGGAAAAAATATCCCATGGATTTGATTCAGGCTGCATGCCGCTGGCAGACTCCCGGTTTGAAAGCCTGGATCGATGCTCCAAGCCGGATCAAACCCGGCACGACCATGCCGTCTTTGGCTTTCTTACTTCCGGAACAAGAGCGCCGGCAGATCATTGAGCGTATCGTCGAGTATTTGGATGCGATGCAATCTCAGTCTCCGGAAGAGTGTGCGACAAAATAACAGAATCAAGCGCGAAGAACGTCTCTTTTTCGGTTCATACCCAAGAATCTTGTGTCTTCGGTAACCGGTTCTGGTCATCGATGATCTGAATCGCATGCGGTTTAGCACTCGACCATTCCCAGAGCACCAGATTACGGCTATTTTCCGTGCAGCCGGGCGCGAAGCTTTTTACTAGAATGCCGACAACGCCGAGGGCGCGCAGGCGGTCGGCCAACAGCCAGCTCGGGGGGGCTCGGTTTTGCAGCGCCATGTCTTCCCAGGCGCAACCCAGATCGGCTGAAGAATAAGCCAGGCACTCCTGTACGGCGGGGTCATGCAGATCGGCGATGTCGGTACAGTCGACCTGATAGGCGACCATCGTCATTGGTTGCGGCTTGAACGGAAAGCCTTGCTGTGCTTCCATCCAGGCGGTAGTCAGATCCAGAGAGGTATAAAGCGCGGCGTTTCCCGGTCGGTTGAAGCGTCCGCCGAATTTTTTCGCCCCTTCGCCGGACAGCGGCTGAAACGCCCACATCGGATGATGGGCTCGATAAACCAGGCCGCTAAAATGCTGGACGGGCAGCGTCAAGCGTAGCCGCCGTCGGCGATGCGGGCCAGATAGTTTTTCACCGCGTCGGCGCGGCCTTCCTTGACAAGGTCTTCGGCGGTCTTGTCGCCAAACGACGGCAGCGGTTGTGAGCGGAACCATGCAAATGCGCGCCCGACGCCGCCGGACCAAGCCGAGACGCGGTTGATGATCTCGACCGTATCGCGGAGCCTGGCCTGTGTGCTGCGGCTTTTGAGCCGGGCGCGTTTAGACACCGAGTCGAGCGACAGTCCGGTCGCTTCGGCGAGATCGGTTTGGGTGATGTGCAGGACCTTGGCCAAGGTGCTTGCCGCGACGATGCCATCTTCGGTGATAACCTGGTGTAAGAAATCGACGGGAGCCATAAGTGCCTCAAAAATTGCCTATAATTATGTACGAATTATAAGGTACAATCGATAAAGAGAAAACTGAAATTAATCACAGCGTTCCGCCAATAGGAAGTTTTCTTTTTGCGTCCGTTGAGCTACGTGCTTGAAAATCCTTTTCCATCAGAAAAAGAATTTACATTTTTAGCGGAATCATTACTTTTTTCAACAACCGATGCCATGACCGAACAGGAAGGCGTAATCAAATACCGCCTGGATTATCATTCGGCGCCTCCCCCAAATGTCGGCGGTTTTACCGAGCTGAACGCCTGGCGCGACCTGTTATGGCGGCTGGGCGTGATCGGGCAGGAGGATGCGCGCTATGGTGGACTGGGCTATGGGAACTTGAGCCTTCGACTGAACGGTAAAAGTTTTTTGATCACCGGCACTCAAACCGGCCATTTGCCACACCTAACCGCGGACCATTATTCCTGGGTGCGAGAGGCTCGTCCCGAAGAGAATTATCTTGCGGCCGAAGGGCCATTGCCGCCGTCTTCGGAAGCGTTAACGCATGCGGCCGTTTACGGCGCCGATGCTACGATACGGTGCGTGGCACACGGTCATAGCCCGGATATTTGGACGAACGCCAAGACGTTGGAGCTGGCGTGCGTGGCGGAGGAGATTGCCTACGGAACGCCGGCTATGGCACAAGCGGTCGCCGCACTCGTACAAAGCCATCCGGAACGGGGCTTGATCGTGATGCTGGGCCATCGCGACGGTCTGTTGACATACGGACAGACCGTGGAGGAGTCCTGCTGGCTAATGGTACGTTGCCTGGCAATGGCATTAATGTTGACAGATGACTCGGGGGGCGATGTTAAGCCACGATAATTCATGCGGCCCAGGAAGACTAGCGGAAAAGGGTAACTGCTTATTACAGTTACTGTTCTTGAATAATAGGAAATATTTATCGAATTATTCGCTATTAGAATCTAATAATATCGTTTTAATCTAATTCATGAGCTCGCTACTATCGTTTTCATTTTTCAATATCTGAAAACGATTAGGGAGAGCTCAGAAATGATTTTGAAAAACGTCTATCGAACCGCCATGGTTGCGGCTGTTCTAGGGGGAATGCCATCTATTTCGGAGGCGACCAACGGATATTTTGCTCACGGCTATGGCGCTCGCAGCAAAGCCTTGGCCGGTGCCAGCACCGCGCGCCCCCTCGATGGGTTTGCGGCCGCGGTCAATCCGGCCAGCATCGCTTATATCGATGACCGGCTGGATGCGGAAATCGAATTGTTCAGTCCGCGCCGTCAATATACCGTTGATGGCACGCCGACGCTGGCGCCCGGCGCATTTCCGTTGAATTCCGGCACCGTAGAAAGCGACAGCGAATGGTTTCCGGTACCGGCAATCGGCTGGAACTACCGGATCGACAAGGAACAGGCGATCGGCGTGGCGCTGTACGGGAACGGGGGGATGAATACCGATTATGTCGCGACCGCGAATCCGCTATGCCCTTTTCCCGGCGGCAGCGGCACTTTCTGTGCCGGAACGACCGGGGTCGACAAGGCTCAAGCGTTCATCGTGCCGAGTTATGCGCACAGCTTCATCGATGGCCGATTTTCGCTCGGCATCGCGCCGATTTTTGCGATTCAGCGTTTCAAGGCGCGCGGATTGAATGCGTTTGCGCCGTTTTCGAGCGATCCGGCGCATGTGTCCGACCAAGGGTATGATTATTCCTTTGGCGGCGGGGTCCGGGTCGGAGGGTTGGTCGAATTGATTCCGGGGCTCCGGTTCGGGGCATCGTATAAAAGCCGCATCACGATGTCCAGGCTCGATGACTATGCGGGGCTTTTTGCCGAGCAGGGAAGCTTTGATATTCCTGAAAGCTTCAACTTCGGTCTGGCCTGGGATATCAACCAAGAAGTCACGGCGTCCTTTGATGTCGAGCACATTCGTTATAGCCAAATCAAGTCGGTGGGCAACCCGTTGTTTCCGAATCTGATGACAAATCGTCTCGGCGATAATGGCGCGGCCGGTTTCGGCTGGCAAGATATGACCATCTTCAAATTCGGTGCGGAGTGGCGGCCGAATAATCTCTGGACCTTGCGCGCCGGCTTGAGCTATGGTGAGCAGCCTATTCCAAGCTCCGAAGTCCTGTTTAATATTCTGGCGCCCGGCGTGCAGGAATATCATTTGACGACCGGATTCAGC
Organism: Methylomicrobium sp.; assembly: GCA_051061015.1. Taxonomy (GTDB): domain Bacteria; phylum Pseudomonadota; class Gammaproteobacteria; order Methylococcales; family Methylomonadaceae; genus Methylomicrobium. The sequence goes on along the minus strand of JBPFEG010000055.1, from coordinate 86,500 downwards.
CGCGCGCTCGGCGACAAAGACGAGGTCAGCTTTGCGTTCATGTATTCGCCGAGCAATTCAGTCAAAGGGCCGAATCCTTTGAGCCCAAGCCAGAACATCGAGTTGGAGATGGAGCAGTATTCTTTTCAACTGGCTTGGTCCAGACATTTCTAGCGGTGGACCTGTTTTATGGAAAACTTTACCCCTTACTCGGCGTTGGCGGGCGGCGTTTTAATCGGTCTGGCCTCCGCCTGTTTTTACTCCTGAACGGGTGGCGGGCCGGCATTTCGGGAATTGCTGGGGGATTGTTATCGCCCTGGTGTGTTGATCCTGGCTGGCGGCTGTGCTTTTTGGCGGGCCTTGTTCTGGGGCCGTTGCTGATCAGCAGGACCGGTTGGCTGATGGTCAACGCCCAAGTGAACGATTCGTTGCCGCTAATGGCAGTCGCAGTGGTGCTGGTCGGTTATGGTGCAGGTCTTGGCAGCGGCTGTACCAGTGGTCACGGTATTTGCGAACTGACGAGGTTGTCGCCGCGCTCACAGGCCGCCACTGTAACCTTCATGCTCAGCGCTGAGATTACTGTTTACATTGTGCGTCATTTGCTCGGCGCAGGCGAGTGAATGCATGGCTGCTGCGTTATCTGCGTTAATCTGTGGGATTTTGTTTGGGCTGGGAGTACGTCGCGCAGATGATCATTCCGGGCAAAGTGCTCGGCTTTCTGGATGTGGCCGGATCATGGGACCCGAGTTTGCTGCTGGTGATGGCCGGTGCGCTCGCTACCCTGATACTGCTGCAATGGTTCATTCTAAAACGGCCCACGCCTATTTTCGCGGCCGGATTTCAAGTATCGGCTACGAATCACCGGATCGATAAGAGCCTTATCACCGGAGGGATGCCGTTCGGGATCGGCTGGGGGTCTCGGGTTTATGTCCCGGCCCTGCGATTTCCGGCCTGATTTACGGACTGGACGGAAGCTGCGTATTCGCCGGTGCAATGTTTGTCGGGATGTGGCTATCCCACATCGTGAACCGGACAAAATCTTCAACCTAAACGGTCGCAATAGGCCGCTGCCTTTGAAAAAGCCCGCTGACAGCGGCCCTATTTTAATAACCCCGGCATCAAGGCCGGGAGTATCTTATAAAGACGACCGGTTATAAGCTGCCAATACCTGTTTTACATAGTTTTGGGTTTCGGGATAAGGCGGGATGGAGTAATTATGTTTGATCACCGCACCTTCGCCGGCATTGTAGGCGGCAACGGCCAGTGCCAGATTCGGGCTGAACATTTGGATCAGGTCCCGTAAATAATGCGTGCCTCCGTCGACGTTCTGATCCGGGTCCCGGCGGTCGCCGACGCCATAGCGGCGGGCGGTATCCGGCATTAATTGCATCAGGCCGACCGCGCCAGCCGATGAAACCGCGCCGGCGTTATAGGCGGATTCGGTCTGGATTACCGCATGGACCAGCCTGGGGTCAACCTGATGGCGGTAAGCAGCCGCATTGATCAGCTCGCTGAATTTTTGCCTGTTTTGTCCGAAATAGCTTCTGTAACCCGCCATTGTGGGAGCAGGACGCATATAACGGTACGATTTCGTCTCCATAATGCGTTTGTAGCCATTATTGTCGGATTTAGGCTTGATATTGGTATAGTAGGCGCGGCCTGAACTATCGACATATTTATAAACGTCGGCCAGCGCCTCGCTGGACACCCCTAGGGTAATCAGAAATGTGATCCATTTCAGCATGGCTCCCCCTCTTGTTTTTATTTTGCATTGACAATAACCAAGCTCGCGGCTTTCACCGCGTTTTTTGTTGCTTCTTCAACTGTTTCTGCGCTTGCGAGTGCTACGCCCATGCGTCGGTTGAGCAGGGCGCGCGGTTTGCCGAACAGGCGAATTTCGCTGTCCGGTATGCTCAGCGCGGCATCAAGACCTTCATAAACCACATCGTCAGCTTCTGTCTGGCTCAATATAACCGCACTTGCGCCGATCCTCAAGAGTTCGGTATTGACCGGCAGGCCGAGTATCGCCCGGGCATGCAGTTCGAATTCGTTCTGTCGTTGAGTAATCATTGTAGCCATGCCGGTGTCATGCGGTCTGGGACTTACTTCACTAAACCAGACATTATCGCCTTTCACAAACAATTCGACGCCGAAAATGCCGCGTCCGCCGATTGCTTCGGTGACTTTTAGGGCTATCTCCTGCGCCGCCTTGATTGCCAGGGGCGTCATCGCCTGCGGCTGCCAGCTTTCGCGGTAATCGCCGTGCTCCTGCCGATGGCCGATCGGCTCACAAAAACGGGTTTCGATCTCGCCCTTTCGATTCAGCGCCCGCACGGTTAGCAGGGTAATCTCGAAATCGAAATCGATCCTGGACTCGACGATCACCTTGCCGGTATCGACCCGGCCGCTGGCCTTCGCATAGTTCCAGGCCGCTTCCAGTTGCTCGGAGCTTTTGACCATCGACTGGCCCTTGCCGGATGACGACATCGTCGGCTTGACAAAACAAGGATAGCCTATTTTTTGCTCGACGGCGTGTTTTAGCTCGGCAAAACTTTCCGCGAACGCGTATCCTGAGGTCGGCAGTTTCAGTTGTTCCGCGGCAAGGGTGCGGATGCCTTCGCGGTTCATCGTCAATTGAATCGCGCGCGCATTCGGTACGACCGTGCAGTGTCCCTCCTGTTCTATTTCGGCGAGCGCATCGGTCGCGATTGCCTCGATTTCGGGAATGATGTAATCGGGATCTTCAAGCGCGATGATTTTTTTGACCGCCTCGCCATGGGTCATGTCGATCACATGGCTGCGATGCGCGACGTGCATTGCCGGTGCGTCCGCATAACGGTCCACCGCGATCACTTCGATGCCGTAGCGTTGCAGCGAAATGACCAGTTCCTTGCCGAGCTCCCCGCTGCCGAGCAGCAGCGCTTTGGTGGCGCTGTTCGATAATGCTGTGCCTATTTTCATGATGAACCCGCCAGATAATTGTCGATGTCTTCCTTCGAGAAGCCGATTTTCTTGGCCACGCGATCGGCATGGCTGACCCGCGAAATGCCCGGGATCAGCCGGTAAGTCGGTGCATCATGCGCGAATTCGACCTGTTTCGCGATGCCCATGCCCTGCGCAATGAAATGATCGACCAGTTGATGATTGTGCGTGATCAGTACTGTGCTGTTGCCTTTGCGGTAAAAGCCGGTCAGCACATTCGTCGACGATTCCATTTTCTCCTCGAAGGTGGTGCCTTCGGACATTTCGTCGAGTACGACCAGGCTGTTCGCGGTGCTCGCAAGAAAAATATCTTTGGTGCGTTTCAGTTCGGTACCGAAACGGCCTTCGCCGTCGACCAGATGGCTAATTTCAGGCGCCTGGTAAAATATCCGGTCCGCCACGGTCAGCGCCGCGGCCTTGGCCGGCACATAGCAGCCGATTTGCGTAAGTAGCTGGATTTGCGTGATCGTTTTGCAGAAAGCGGTTTTGCCGCCGCTGTTCGGACCGGTGATCAGCACCAGCTTGTCGTCGTCGAGTACGAAATCGTTCGCGACATAATTCGGATTGGCCTTGCCGAGCACCGGGTTTCTGGCGGCGGTCAGATTAATTCTATGATGAGCCGAGCCGATCAGCTTCGGCAACGTCATCTCGCCACCGAAGGCTTCGGAGAATTTGACGAAAGACAGCAATTCATCCAGTTGCCCGAGCGCGTCCAGCGCTTCGCCGACCGCTTGGGAATTACGAAATTGATTGCGCAGCGGAATGATGCAGTTGTCGCGGTCATAGCCGCCGACGATCGGAAAATAAACCAGGAATAGAGGGGCGAAAAAAATGATCTGCGCGGGGGTAGTAATGCTCATCGCCATCGGCAGCAGCCCCAGAATGAAGGCCAGCGTGATAAAGATCAGCGGCTTGAACAGGCGCGGCTTGAAAATCACCGAAACCGGAAAAATGCCTTTTTTCTCTTCCTTCGACTGAATCACGCCTTCGGTCACGTAGACCGGTCCTGCCATCAGCGAGTAATCCCGGCTTGCCGAGAAACGCTTGATCTGATCGAATACCGCGTTCAGGAAAGGGCTTTTCGGCACTTCGGCCTGCTGAATGCCGTCGACCAGATCGAGCATGAAGCGCACGCCGCGTTTGTATTGCGAATAGCCGTAGCCCTCGATTTCATGCTCGCCGCGCGCAGAGCCGAACGAGCCGACAAATTCGGCATACAGCAGCATATACAGATTCTTTTCGTTATCGGCCGCATGTTTGACGATGCGCTCGAGCGCATCCCGGAGCGGTGGATTCCGGTCGATTTCCGCGGCCGCTTCCTGCTTCGCTTTGAGTTGCTCGAGATTGTCGCTGGGGCGCGCCAACGAGCGGTACAAAAACGCCTGTCCGATCGTGGTCGAGCAATAATTGACCGCTTCGAACAGGTTATCGACTTCGATCGTATTGAACGCGCTTGTATCGATTACGCCGGCGCCCGTTTCTAATGGCTGGGTGGATTTGATCTCGGGCCAGGCATTCTGCCAGCTTTGAAGTATCGTTTCTGTCATCGTTAATCTCTCGTTTTAGCGATAGGTAGATGGGTCAACCGCTTTTTTCGTTAACCCAACAGATAGAAACCCAAAATGCCGGATTGCCGAAAGCGAGCAGCCCGTTCTATTTTTGTTCAAGCAGATTGGCTATTACATCGACATGCGCATCCGAATCGTTCAGCGCGGCAATATAATGATAAGCGCTGCCGCCGGCCTTGATGAACTCTTCTTTATTCGCGATCGCGATCTCTTCCAGAGTTTCCAGACAATCCACCGCGAATCCGGGACAGACGACGTCGACCGTTTTGATGCCGCGTTTCGGCAGTTCCCGTAATGTATCCAGGCAATACGGCTTCAGCCATTCGGCCTTGCCGAAGCGAGATTGGAATACCATCTGCCACTCGTGATCCTGCAGCGAAAGCTGCCCGGCGATCTCTGCGGCGGTTTGTCGGCAATGCTCAAAGTACGGGTCGCCCCATTTAGTCAAAACTTCCGGCAGACCATGGAAGGATATCAACAGCAACTCGTGCTTGCCGTGCAGATTCCAGCTATGCTGGATCGACTTCACCACAGCGGCAATGTAATCCGGACTCTGATAATAATCGCTGAAGAAGCGGAACTCGGGGATATGCCGCCATGTTTTTAACTCATCCGCAACCGCGTCGAACACCGACGCGGTCGTGGTCGAGGAATACTGGGGGTACAGCGGGAGAATCACCAGATTGTCGATGTTCTCTTCTTTGAAGACGCGTAATTGCGCCGCAATCGAGGGCTCGCCGTAGCGCATCGCATCGCGCAGCGTGATATTCTGCGGCGCCAGTCTGATTGCTACTTTTTCGGCAAGCTGGCGAGTCAGATAAATCAGCGGCGAGCCTTTTTCGTCCCAGACTTTGCGGTAGGCCAGAAAAGACCGGCGTGGTCTGAGGGGCAGCACGAACAGATTCAGAATCAGCCACCATAATGGCCGGGGCAGATTAACGACGCGCGGATCCCAGAGAAACTCCCCCAAAAACCGGCGGACCGCCGCGACAGTCGGTTCCACAGGGGAGCCCAGATTAACCAGCAATACCCCGGTTTTCTTCACCGTCATGCTACGACTGGCGGTTGATCAGGTTCAAAAATTCCGAACGGGTATTCATTTCTTTGCGGAAGATGCCGGTCATCACCGAAGTCGTCATCACCGAATTTTGTTTTTCGACGCCGCGCATCATCATGCATAAGTGCTTTGCCTCGATTACGACCGCGACGCCTTTCGCGTCGACCGCATACTCGATCGCGTCGGCAATCTGCTTGGTCAGCTTTTCCTGAATTTGCAGGCGCCGGGCGTACATGTCGACAATCCGCGCAATCTTGGAGAGGCCCAGTACCCGGCCGCGCGGCAGATAGCCGACATGGCACTTGCCGATGAACGGCAGCAAATGATGTTCGCATAACGAATACAATTCGATGTCTTTCACGATCACCATGTCTTCGGTATCGGCCGTGAAAACCGCGTTGTTCAAGACCTCATCAAGGTTTTTTTTGTAGCCGTTATTCAGAAATTTGAACGCCTGAGCGGCGCGTTTCGGCGTATCGATCAGTCCCTCGCGGTTCAGATCCTCGCCTACCGCGGCGATAATCTTCGAAAAATATTCTTCCACAATCCAGTTCTCAATAAGATATAAGGTAATGCAGTATACATCATTGAATGGTGAATTTTAATGCTTCGCGGACAACCGAGGCGTCCGCGCCGTATTTGACACCCTGCTCGCTCAAATGCCTTCTCCATGATCTGGCGCCCGGTTCGCCGTGGAACAGGCCCAGGATATGCCGGGTAATACTGTGCAGGCGCACGCCTTGAGCCAGTTGGTCTTCAATATAATGCGACAATTTGTCGACGATTTCCGCGCGCGGGATTGTGTTAGCCTGTGAGCCGTACAAACGCCGATCGACCTCGGTCAGAATATAGGGATTATGATAAGCCTCCCGTCCCATCATCACCCCGTCGACTCCGTGCTGCAACGTTTCCTCAGCCTGTTCCAGCGTAGTAATGCCGCCGTTCAACACGATTCGAAGCTGCGGAAAATCCCGTTTCAATCGATAAACCGTATCATAACGCAACGGCGGCACTTCCCGGTTTTGCTTCGGGGACAAGCCTTTCAGCCAGGCCTTGCGCGCATGCACAATAAATGCCTTGCAGCCGGCGCCGGCGACCGTGCCGATAAAATGGACCAGTTCCTCGTAGGAATCCCGGTCGTCGATCCCGATCCGCGATTTGACGGTCACCGGAATCGTCACCGCATCCTGCATCGCCGCGACGCATTCGGCCACCAGCGCCGGTTCCGCCATCAAACAGGCCCCAAAGCGTCCGTTTTGTACTCGGTCGCTCGGGCAGCCGACGTTCAGATTCACTTCATCATAACCGAAATCCTCGGCTATTTTCGCGCAGGCCGCCAAGTCCGCAGGATCGCTGCCGCCTAATTGCAGCGCCAGCGGATGCTCGCTCGGATCGAATTGCAAAAACCGCTGCCGGTCGCCGTACAGCAAGGCGCCGGTCGTGAGCATTTCGGTATAAAGCGTCGCCTGTTGGGATATCAGCCGATGAAAAAAGCGACAATGACGATCCGTCCAATCCAGCATTGGGGCAACGGAGAAGACATGGGGCGGATGTCCTGAATTTATGCGGGTTTCCATTAAATTATTTTGAACCTGTTTTATTGCTGTTTCGAACTGTTTTGTGTTGAAGCGCCCGTATTTTATTACGAAAAAGCGGGACAAAGCGGCGCGTCCGATTGAAATCCAAAAATGACTCTGCAAATTTCTATTCTTTCCTCTATCAGGGAAACCTTTAGAAAAATATTTGTCTGGGAATATACCTCTATTAATTGAAAGGCAAACCGGAAGATAAGGCTAATTACGCTAGAAAAAAGATTTATATCCTCTTTTCCGGGGCGAAAGAGATTCTCTATGTGGCACAGAGGACAGACTTTTACTGCTTAAGGGATTAAATTTTTTTCACTCTTCCATTAATATTTCGGATTAATAGGGGTAAAGGAATGATTAAACTTCGTGGAAGCTGTTGATTATAAAACTAATCTTGAATATGTTGCGGCTTGGCTGCAACTTCTAAGAGGAGAAAGAACCATGAAAAGCATTAAGCGAAGTTCGCTTTTACGATTTAAACCATTAACTACGGCGCTCGTACTGGCTTGTGTTCAATTTTCTGCGGTAGGGGCTTCTAGCCTGAGGCAAAACACTGATCCGACCACCACCGGCCAGACTATTACCGGTATACCCGCCACTGCTCAGAATACCGCCGGCCAGAGCAATTTTGCCCAGGTGCAAAATCGTCTCAACCGTTATCAGGTGACGGATCTGGTATCCAATCAATCCGATGCGCGTCTGGTAAATCCTTGGGGGTTGGCATTCAATCCAAATGGGCCGGTCTGGATCGCCAATAACGGCACCGGGACATCGTCGCTTTATGATGGAAAAGGGGTGGCATTTGCGCCCTTACCTTTCATCACTCTTCCAGCAACTGCAGACAACCCTACCGGCATTGTTTTCAATTCAAGCGATGACTTCAATCTATCGACAAATAATGGAACGCCAAGTAATCCGGCCCGTTTTATTTTTGCTACTGAAAGCGGCAAGCTGGCAGGTTGGTCTCCGACAGCCAATTTAAATAATGCGATTGTGGTTGACGCGGCTGTGCCTCCGAATGGAGAGCCTCCCATTTATAAAGGCTTAGCCCTGGCCGGCAACGGTGAAAATCATTATTTATATGTCACGGATTTTCATAATGCAAAAATTCAGGTGTTCGACAAGAATTTTAAATGGGTAGACGCTCAGGCAGTGCTGGGTTGTAACTTCTCCGATGCGAGAATTCCCGCCGGTTTTGCGCCGTTCGGTATCCAGAATATCAATGGTGTATTATTCGTAACTTACGCCAGACAGGATCAGGACCGGGAAGATGATGTGCCCGGACGAGGACAGGGTTATGTGAATGTTTTTGATGCAAATGGCTGTCTGATTCGTCGTTTTGCATCGCGCGGATCTTTAAACGCTCCTTGGGGAATCGCATTGGCACCCTCCAATTTTGGTATTCATAGCAATGAATTGCTGATAGCCAATTTCGGTGACGGCGTTATTAATGCATTCGATCTGAGAACCGGCAGTTTCCGTGGCGCCCTGCTTAATGCAGAAACTGGAAAAAGCAAAATTTTGCTCGACGGTCTGTGGGGAATTGCATTTGGAAATGGGGTGCTAAGTCAACCTACCAGTACCCTGTTTTTTACTGCTGGTCCGAACAATGAAACCAACGGTGTGTATGGAAAAATTGAAGCGGTGAGCCGCGCTCAAAATAACACAGGGAACACAGGGAACACAGGGAATACAGGGAACACAGGGAACACAGGGAACACAGGGAATACAGGGAATACAGGGAATACAGGGAATACAGGGAATACAGGGAATACAGGAACCATGAATTAGCATGAGACTTGTTGAGCCGCGTTTTATAACCCGGCTTTTGTAGAAGGGTCTGTAGGTTGGGTTGACTAACGTCAATCCGACCTACAGATTTCTTTCAGGAAAGAGCGGTCTACGCTAAACCGGATTTATCTTATCAACCAGCCTTACCATCCCATTCATTACACTATCCAATCCGCCATACACATTTAGCGTATTGATACGCGCGGTGATTTTTTCTAGCGCTTCCAGTTCCTTTAAACGCAGCAGGATCGGATTGCCTTCCATTACCTTGGCGGTATTGTGCAATGACCGTGTCGCCTGAGTTTCTTCCTGTCGCTTGATCAGGTTCGCTTCGGCCATTTTCTGCGCTTCGACGACCTGGGACAGGATCGCTTTCATGTCGCCGGGCAGGACGATGTCGCGTGCGCCGACCGATTTGACCTCGATGCCGTAAACCCCGGCTTTCGCGGCCACGATCTCGAGAATCTGCCGGTTCAGCGAATTCTTGTCGGCAAGCAGTTCATCCAGCGTCTGGGTACTGACGATCGCGCGCAGGGCCAGTTGCAGTTCGCGGTACAGGAATTCCTTCGCATCGGCCAGTTCCGCGCGGGTTTTTTCCGCTTCCCTGATTTGCCAGGTCGCGGACAGGTTTACGCGCAGGCTGACCCGATCCTTGGTTAAAATTTCCTGGCCGTTCACTTCCATGTTTTGCAAACGCAGGTCGAACAGCGTCAGCGTCGGATAGTGGTTGAACCGCCACCAGCCATGAAGACCCGCGGTCAGCACCGCCCGGATTTCATTATCGATAGCCAGAAAGCCGACGTGCTGGTCGGGAATGTTGAAAAACGCGACCGCATTCAGCGCCGCTTTGCGCAGCATCTCTTCCTTCGCATTGCAGAGTTGCGCGGCGAGCGGTTTGGGCAGAGCCAGTTGCGCACCGATATCGATTTTGTCGATCCGAATCGCGTTCTGCGTTTTCCAGTATGCGCCCTGTTGCCCCGGCGCCTTGATGTCTTTCAGCACGTCGTTCTGATAGATCAGGCCGGCCTCATTGTCGGCCGTTTCCCAAAGCTGCAAGTAGGGCTCAAACTCTGCCGGGTGCAGCTGCGCGAGGTTAAGCAAATCCCCGCCGACGCTCTGTTGCAGGGTATTCGTGATCGTGACGATCTGCACCTGGTAGCGGTTCAGCCAGTCCCAGATTCCATGCACGCCGGGCGGTAGAATCCTGACAAACTGCTGATCCTTGAACAGCAGGCCGCGCTGGGCTTCGGTGATGATCATTTTCTTATAGACGCACATCGTTTTCTCCTTTAGCAGGCTTTGAGTTGGTTCCCTCTCTCTTTTGGGAAGGATAAACTCATCGGATTTTTTCATGCCCTCATCCCGGTTCTCTCCCAGAGGGAGAGAGGGCGGTTGATTCGGATTTTCATAAATTGGGGTTGGCGGAGTCTCCGCATCAGCGCGGGCTGCTGACGCTTCAACCGGCGGGCGTCGCGCTTCTTTCGCGGCGCGCGCCGGCCAATTTTCGACAGCAGGCTTTGCCAATGCCGGCTTTGGGCCGGACTGCCGCGTCCTTGAGGCGATGGGCTGAACGAGCCGCATCCTGCGATCCCTACGGGTTCCGGACCTGCGGCCCGGAAATCCGCCATGGCCCTTGCGGGCCGGGTTTTAAAACTACCTTTACAGGGTAGGTTTGCTAGCCGGGCTCGAACCGGCGCCAGACTGATGATGAGTCAGTTGCTCTACCCACTGAGCTATAGCAATGGAGCCGCCGGCAGGATTCGAACCTGCGGCCTCCGCTTGGTGCGGCGCTCTTCCGCTGAGCTACGGCGGCGTTTGGCGTCTTGTTGCGGACGATACGCGGAGCGTCAGGGACGCTGGCGTCAGGCAGGCTTTGGAACCTGCTCCGCGGGCCGCAACGGCTCGCCAAATTCGTTATCCCTTGACGCAGACGACCTGCTTCAGGGTATGCACGATTTCGACCAAATGGGCCTGCGCAGCCATAACCTGCTCGATCGGCTTGTAGGCGGACGGCGTTTCGTCGATCACCGCCTCGTCCTTCCGGCATTCGATGCCGGCGGTCGCCAGGGCATGATCGGCCAGCGATACGCGCTTCTTTGCTTCGGTGCGCGACATCACGCGCCCGGCGCCGTGGCTGCAGCTGCAAAAGCTTTCGGCGTTGCCGAGCCCCTTCACGATGAACGATTTCGCACCCATGCTGCCCGGAATGATCCCCATTTCGCTGAGCCGCGCGCTGACCGCGCCTTTCCGGGTCACCCAGACGTTTTCGCCGTAATGATGCTCGCGGCGGATGTAGTTGTGATGGCAGTTGACTGCTTCGAGATGTGTTTCGAAGGGAATTTTCAATACGTCTCGCAATGCCTTTACTGTCCGCGCCATCATCACCTCGCGGTTGATTCGGGCGAATTCCTGCGCCCAGGCGACCGCCTCGATATAGTCGTCGAAATGCTCGCCGCCTTCCGGAATATAGGCCAGGTCCCGGTCAGGCAGATGGATGAACCAGCGTTCCATGTCCTTTTTCGCCTGCTCGATGAAGTGCGAACCGATCCGGTTGCCGACGCCGCGCGAACCTGAGTGCAGCATGATCCAGACCGCGTCGTTCTCGTCGAGGCAGATTTCGATGAAATGATTGCCGGTGCCGAGCGTTCCCAAATGCATCAGGTTGTTCGTGTTCTTCAGGAACGTATGTTTTTCGCAAAGACAATTGAAGCCTTCTTTCAATCCGATCCAGGCGTGCAATACATCGTCCGGCGGCTCGCCCCAGCTTCCCTTGTCGCGGCCGCCGCGCATGGTTTTTTGCATCCCGTGGGGCACTAGAGTTTCGATCCGGCTGCGCACCGCTTCCAGCGAGTCGGGCAACTGGCTCGTGGTCAGGCTGGTTTTCGCCGCGATCATCCCGCAGCCCAAATCGACGCCGACCGCGGCCGGAATCACCGCGCCGACGGTCGGAATCACACTGCCGATCGTCGCGCCTTTGCCCAGATGCACATCCGGCATCACCGCGATCCATTTATGAATGAACGGCAGGGTCGCTAGATTCTGTAATTGCTGCTTCGAGTTGTCGTCGAAGCTGACGCCGCGCGTCCAGGATTTGATCGGATGCCGGCCGGGTTCGTGCAGGACTTCGTAGAGTCTAGTCATTGTTTTTTCTCTCTGGGTTGCTGACGGTTTTGTCAAAGCAATGCTTGTGCCAGTATCGGTCAGTACCGGATGAATTAAATTAAGCTTTTGTTTTTTATAAATAAAAAATGTTGTCTTGAATGGTTAAGAAATTTTATTGTCGAGGCTGGCTATTCTTGATATATCTATTAAGATAAATATCTATCTAAATAAATATTTTTATGCAGTTGTAACTCAGCCCACACATACTTAAAGGTTATCGATATGAAAACGGTGATCATCGGCCTGTTGGGCGCGCGCCTCGACCATGCTGGATTCGGCAGAAAGCGTCTGGAGCGCTGGCGGCCGACCGTGTCGTTGGTGATGCACGACAGCCTGCCGGTCGATGAATTCGTGTTGCTCTATCATCCCGAAGAACGCGAGCTGGCCGGCATTACGGTCGGCGACATGCGGGCCTTGTCGCCGGGCACGCTCATCACGACTCATCTGGTCGATTATGACGATCCCTGGGATTTCGAACAGGTTTATAGCCAGTTGCTCGATTTTACGCGCAGCTATGCGTTCGATCCGGAGCAGAACGACTACTACGTGCATATCACCACCGGCACCCACGTCGCGCAAATCTGCCTGTATCTGTTGACCGAGGCGAACTACATTCCGGGCAAGCTGCTGCAGACCTCGCCGGACAAGGCGGGCCCGCAGGGCAGTTACCGGATCATCGACCTGGATCTGTCGCGCTATGACCAGATCGCCTCGCGTTTTGAGAAGGAGGCTCGTGATGGGATCGCCTATCTGAAAAGCGGCATCGAGACCCGCAACACCGCCTTCAACCGCTTGATTACGCAGGTCGAGCAGGTATCGATCAAGTCCTCCTCGCCGATGCTGCTGACCGGGGCGACCGGGGCGGGCAAGTCGCGGCTCGCGAAGCGCATCTACGAATTGAAAAAGCAGCGCGGCCAGCTGACCGGACGGCTGGTCGAGGTAAACTGTGCGACCCTGCGCGGTGATAATGCGATGTCGGCCTTGTTCGGGCATGTGAAAGGCGCCTTTACCGGCGCATTGACGGCGCGGACCGGCCTTTTGCGCGAGGCGGATAAGGGGCTCCTGTTCCTGGACGAAATCGGCGAGCTGGGTCTGGACGAGCAGGCGATGCTGCTGCGCGCGATCGAGGATAAGGTGTTCATGCCGCTCGGCGGCGACCGCGAATCCGGCAGCGATTTCCAACTGATTGCGGGCACCAACCGGAATCTGTTCGAGCAGGTGCAGAGTGGCCAATTCCGCGAGGACCTGCTCGCGCGGATCAATCTATGGACCTACGAATTGCCGCCGTTGAAGCAGCGCATCGAAGACTTCGAGCCGAACCTCGAACACGAATTGCAGCAGTTCACCGCCCGGGCCGGCTACAAGGTCAGCTTCAACAAATCAGCCAGGGCGCAATACCTGGCTTTTGCTTATTCCGGGGAAGCGTTATGGCGGGCCAATTTCCGCGATCTGAATTCGAGCGTGACCCGAATGGCGACGCTCGCGACCGGCGGACGGATTACCGAAGAGATCGTCGCCGGGGAAATCGAACGGCTCAAGCAGGCCTGGTCCGGATTTATGCCGACGAAGCCCGTCGCGAACGATCCTTTAACCGGAATCCTCCCTTCCGAAGTGATCGGCGAGATGGACTTGTTCGACCGGATGCAGCTTGTCGAAGTCGTGAAGGTCTGCCGCGAAAGCCGCAGCATGGCCGAGGCGGGACGCAAGCTGTATAACGCCAGCCGTAATCTCAAATCCAGCGCTAACGACAGCCACCGGTTGAAGCAATACTTGCTGCGCTTTAGGTTGACGTTTCAGGCAGTGTCCAAGCGCGAGTGACTTCTCTATACTCTGCCGCGTTTTGGTTTCGAATTGGGAATTCACTGTGAAATGGGTCGTGCGCGCTGACGTTGACGGCATTTTCGGTCTGGCCCTGGATGATCTGGTGCAGTTGCTCGTGATTGTCGGCTTGTGCTGATGCTGGCTCGCTTCTCCTCGGCGGATGTCTGGATCGGCGGCGCCTTTACGCTGGAGCAGGGCTGCATTTTTACCGCGATGATTCTGGCCGCGCTGACGGTCGCAGTAATCGAGCGCAAATTCATCCAGGCGGCGATCTGGTGCGGTTCGGCTAGCCTCTTGTCGGCATCGGGCCTGATTCATTCCTATCGCTGGACGCCCGCCGATACGGCCTTGTCGCTGACACCCGCATGGGAATGGGCTACCGCCTATCTGGTTTTGATGGGGCTGGTGTTTATCTGTGTGCGCTGGATATGTGTCAGGGATTGACGTAAGCACTATTTTGGAGGCCTCGGGTTTCTGCAGGATGTCACGATGTACTTGACCTTTGTAACGTATCGGGTCGACAATTCGAGGCCTATTTTGCTTCATACCCTCAAATTCGCGACCTCTATCTGTTGTGCGTAACGACCATACCCTAAATCTGCAAGAAGTCGTCGCTCGGGCGCTAGCCGATAAAACGCCGCTGAATATCGTCGGCGGCGGCAGCAAGGCTTTTTACGGGCGGGAGGCGGGCGGGGAGCATTTATCTGTCAGCGAACACCACGGGATCGTCAATTATCATCCGTCCGAACTGGTTGTGACCGCGCGGGCCGGCACATTGCTCACGGAACTCGAACAGACCTTGGCGGAACAGGGGCAGATGCTCGCGTTTGAGCCGCCGCATTTTGGCGAAACGGCCACTTTGGGCGGCACGATCGCTTGCGGTTTTTCGGGGCCGCGGCGTCCTTTTATCGGCTCGGCCAGGGACTGTGTGCTCGGCTGCAAGCTTATCAATGGCAAAGCGGAGGTGCTGTCGTTCGGTGGCGAAGTGATCAAAAATGTCGCGGGCTTCGACGTATCTCGGCTGATGGTCGGCGCGATGGGCACGCTGGGCGTGCTGCTCGAAGTTTCGCTGAAAGTGTTGCCGCACCCCGAAGCCGAATGGACCTGTCGTTTACAGCTACCGATTGCCGATGCGCTCGCCAGGATGAGTAGCTTGGCTTCCGGACCACTGCCGGTTTCCGGCCTCAGTTATGACGGAGGCGTGCTGCATGTCCGCTTGTCCGGCGCGGACAAAGCCGTCAGGGTGGCCGCAGCGCGCATCGGTGGGGATGCAGGAACAGCCGATGGTGGTTATTGGCAGGCGCTGAACGAGCAACAGCTCGAATTTTTTCATACCGAAATGAATGTATGGCGATTGAGTTTGCCGCCCGCGACGAAACCATTAGCGCTGTCGGGCGACTGGAGTTATGACTGGGCCGGCGGTTTGCGCTGGCTGAAAACGGCGGAGCCGGCCGAAGCGGTGTTTGCCGCAGCCGAGCAGGCGTGCGGGCATGCGTTGCTGTTCAAAGGCCGGAATCGCGGTGGCGATGCGTTTCAGCCGCTGACCGGCAAACTGAGGCAGTTGAATCAAAATATCAAACAGGCGTTCGATCCGCACGGCCTGTTCAATCCTGGCAGAATGTACCGGGACTGGTAATGTATACCCGCCTGGCCGATCATATCGAACCCTCCCGACGCGCTGAGCTGGAAGCGAACTTGCGCGCCTGTGTGCATTGCGGATTTTGTAATGCGACCTGTCCGACCTATCAATTGTTAGGGGATGAGCTGGACGGTCCACGTGGACGCATTTACCTGATCAAACAGGTGCTCGAAGGCCGAACGGCGACGCGGCTGACGCAGACGCACTTGGACCGCTGTCTGAGCTGCCGTGCCTGCGAAACGGCATGTCCCTCCGGGGTGCAGTACGGCCGTCTTCTGGATGCCGGTAGGGAGAGCGTCGACAGGCAGGTGGAACGGACTTTTTTCGATCAGCTGATACGCTATATCATCGTGCGTATTTTTCCCTATCGGCACCGGTTTTCGATCGTGTTGAAAGTCTTTCGCCGGCTCAGGCCGCTGTTGCCGCCGGCATTGAGGGACAAGATTCCAACCGCAACGCAGCCGGTGCCATCTTGGCCGCAATCCGATCATGTCCGCAGAATGCTGATTCTGCCCGGTTGCGTGCAGCCTGCGCTGGCGCCGGGCATCGACGCGGCGGCGGCCTCCGTGCTGGACCGGCTGGGCATTTCGTTGCTGCGAGTGAAAAACGGCGTCTGTTGCGGCGCCCTGCCTCATCATTTGTCGGCGCAGGATAGAGCGCTCGATCTGGCGCGCAAGAATATCGATGCGTGCCTGCCTTATCTGGAGCAAGGCATTGAGGCGATCATTTCGACCGCGTCGGGTTGCGGGGTGATGATGAAGGATTACGGGCAACTTCTGAAAGATGATCCTGTCTATGCCAAAAAAGCCGCGCGTTTTTCGGCGGCGGTCAGGGATATTGCGGAAGTGCTGGCCGATGAAGATCTGTCCGCCTTTCGGACCGACGGTCGACGCATCGCTTTTCAATCGCCCTGCACCTTGCAGCACGGACAACGGCTCAAAGGGCTCCCCGAAGCGATTCTGCAAAAAATCGGTTATCGATTGACGCCGGTCTCCGAGGCGCATCTTTGCTGCGGTTCGGCTGGCGTGTATTCGTTATTGCAGCCCGATCTTTCCCGAAAATTACGCGATGTTAAGCTGGCGGCTTTGCAGGCGGGCCGGCCGGATCTGATCGCGACCGCAAATATCGGCTGTTTGATGCATTTGCAAACCGCGGCTCAGCAAAAAGTCGTGCATTGGATAGAATTGTTGCAATAATTATTTTTCTTTACATCAGTCTATTAGATAATTATAAAACACACTTTTTACCGTTGATTTTTTTATGACGAAAGATATACCACAGCCAACCGCAATGGAAAGCGCCAAAGCCGAGCCTGAAATCGAAAAAACCAAGCATGACTCCGATGTCGAGATTGAAGATTATGATCTCCATCTGATCGATGAATATATTTCCTTTCCCACCGAAGATGAAAAGGCCGTGAAAAAAATGGCTGCGCGCAGAAAAATCGAAATGTACTGGGAGAAAAAACGCCTCAGGGAGCAACTGGGCGATTTCGACGAAGACGAACTCGATTTCTGATCGAGGCAAAGCGAATTGAGCGATAAGGGCATTATGCTTCCGTTCGGCGTAGATGCGCTGCAATTTGCCGGAATTTTATTATCTACGGCCGTAGTTACGCGGCGCAATAACCCGAATTTCCAGGAGGTATAGACGTCATGCCAGAAGCCGGAGACAGACGGCGATTTTTCCGTATCAACGATGAAGTCGATCTTTATTATCGAAAAATCGCCAAGCAGGAAGCAGAAGAAGTCAGCCATATCGACGAAAATGTGCTGACCGGCGATGCTTTGCCGCAGATCATGGAGGCGGTAGAGCAGGACATGCAGGGCCTTTTGAAGCGGCTTGAGACCGCGCAGCCTGAAGTCGCACAGTTTTTGAAGTTGCTTAATTACAAGGTCGATATGCTGGCCGAATGCCTGGTGCATCAGAATGATCTGGTCAGGGAAAAAAATTCTTACCATGTGAACCTGAGCGCCTCGGGCCTTGCTTTCGGCAGTGAACAGGCTTTGAGTGAAGGCGATTTTCTGGAGCTGAAGATTTTGTTGCCTGCGTCGCGGGCGCTTGTCACGACCTGTTGCCGGGTTGTTCAATGCCGGCAGAATCCGTCACGCGAACAGCGCTATCCGTATGTCGTCAGCGTTGATTATATGAATATGAAGGAAGAGGACCGCGAACTTTTGATCAAGCATGTGATCAAGCGCCAACTGGCCCAACTCCGGGAGCAAAAGGGGTGATAAACGCGTGTCGCCAGGAACTTTAGATATGAGCGCAGCGATACCTTCGTGCTGATTTCGGACAATCAGAAAAAAATCCTGAGCTTGCTGGCAGACGGTGAGTTTCATTCCGGCGCCGAACTGGCTGAGGCCTTGGGCGTGAGCCGCTCCGCCGTCTGGAAACAATTGAACGGGCTGGAGTTTTTGGGGGTTCAGCATGCAGCTGTCAGCGGCAAAGGTTATCGCCTTCCGCATCCATTGGAACTGTTGGATAGCGCCAAAATCCTCGATTATCTCGATCAGGAAAAAAACCGCGCGCTGATTTCCGGATTGGAAATTCATGACCAGATCGACTCCACAAACAGTTACCTGAGCAGTCTGGCGCGGCAAAACGCGCCTTCCGGGATGATTTGTCTTGCCGAACGACAACTCGCCGGGAAGGGCAGGCGCGGCAGACAGTGGATTTCGCCTTACGGCAGCAATATCCTGCTGTCGATTCTTTGGCGCTTTCAGCAGGGACCGGCCGCGATCTCGGCGTTAAGCCTGGCAATCGGCGTGGCGGTGATTCGCGCCTTACGGCGGCTGAACATCGACAATGCCGGGTTGAAATGGCCGAACGATATCTACAGCGAAGGCAAAAAACTGGGCGGCATCCTGATCGAAGTGGCGGGCGAAAATGAAGGGCCCTGTTACGCGGTGACAGGCCTCGGCCTGAACCTGTTTTTACCGGAGGAAGAGGCTGAGTCTATCGAGCAGCCATGGACCGATCTGAGCTGCATTACCGGCGGCCGGCGTATCGGCAGAAATCGGCTCGCCAGCGAGTTGATCAGTCAAATAGTGGCGGTGTTGGTCGATTTCGAGCAGACCGGTCTTGCGGCCTATCTGGACGAATGGCGGGAATACGATTGCTTGCGGGGCGAATGGGGCAGCGTCTTCATCGGTACGCAGCAATTCGAGGGAACGCTGGAAGGCATCGACGCGCAAGGCTTTTTGTTGATGCGAGATGCGGAGGGCAGACAGCGCGCTTTTGCTTCCGGCGAAGTCAGTTTCCGGCGCGCCTTCCCGTGAATCTGCTCATCGATATCGGCAATTCCCGCCTGAAATGGGCGACTTCGACGCAGGGTGAGCTTACCGCAGGCGCCGCGATAGCAAATTCAACATTGACCGAGGACCGTCTGTCCGAAGTTTGGAGAGGGCTTCCGAAGCCTGAACGGCTGGCTATTTCCTGCGTTAGCGCCCGACGGCTTGCCGCGCTCGTGCGTTTGGTGGCGAGCGAGCTATGGCCCGGCATCGCCATCTTCGAAGCGAAATCGGAAGCGCAGGCATTGGGGGTAAAAAACGCCTACCGGCAGCCAGAGAAACTCGGCATCGACCGGTGGCTGGCCTTGCTGGCGGCGCATCGTGATTATGCCGTCCCGGTTTGTATCGTCGATTGCGGAACCGCGATTACGGTGGATCTGCTCAACGAGCATGGCCAGCATTTGGGCGGCATGATCTGCCCCGGTCTGGAACTGATGAAAAAATCGCTCAGTACCGGCACGGAAGCATTGGGCTTCGATGATTCGGATTTTTCCGTGGGGCCTGCGAATCATACCGGCGCGGCCATCTACAGCGGGGTGCTGTCTGCGGCGGCCGGTCTGGTTGAACATGTTTTTTCTGCACAACCCGAACACTGCCGGTTGCTGCTGACTGGCGGCGATGCGCCACTGATCGCAGACCAGCTCGGTTACCCTTGCCGGATCGATCCCGATCTGGTGCTTCGCGGACTGTCTTTGCTCCTGGAATAATCATCATGAAAACCGCCTTTTTTCTTGCGCTTTTGGCGAATTTGACGTTATTGATGTACGAACACCATCGCGGCGCTTTCGATCAGGCGGCTGAAGCGCTGGCGCCGGATCCGGCGATGCTGCGGGAGCCGATCGTGCTGGCAGGCGAGCAGCAAAGCAAGCCGCCGGAGGAAAACGCTCTCGCGGCAGATGTACAGAATCAACAGAATATGCAAAAGCCGGAGACGGCGTCTGAAATTAAGGCTGCAACGGCGCCTCCTGCGCAACAGGATATGATGTCCGCAGCGTTTGCCTGTTACGAGGCGGGACCCTTCGCGAATGAGCAAGTATTGAAGACCTGGGCTCGTGCCGTCAGCGAAGTTCAAGGCGAGACAAAACCGGTGCAGCGCAATGCGCAGGAAATCAGCGATTACCTGGTGCTTTACCCGACCGCCGGCAGCCGGGAGGACATGAAGGCAGCGATGCAGACATTGCGTGGCCAGGGGGTCAGCGATGCCTATCCGCTCTCCTCGGGTGAGTACAAAGGCTATATATCGCTCGGCGCATTTCATCGAGAAACCCAGGCAGGCCGGATGCAGAAAGACTTGCAGGGCAGGGGGGTCGAGGCGGTCGTGAAGTCGCGCTTTAAGGACGCCTTGCAAAAATATGCCTTTTTTACAGGACCGGTTACTATTGCCGAGCGCCTGGATAAGCTGGGAAAAAAATATCCGCTGATTCAACTGAAGGCACTGCCCGTAAACGAGGCCAATTGCCAGAAAAATCGCTCTGGCCAACCGGCAAACCCCGTTGTAGAGCCACCGGCAAAAAGCGAAACGACGCAGTCGATTTTGCCGGAGAATTCGGCAGATAAATCCAATTCAAGCGCCTCGTCGAACAGCCTCTCCGGTGCCGAAAATGCCCCCTTGAAAACCGAAAGTTCTACCATTCAAAAATTGCCGGAATTGCCGGTACAGCCTGCGCAAAAGCCGCAGAAAAGCGCGGTAGACAATCAACCAGCCAAATTCGTTTGTTACGAGGCAGGGCCTTTTCCAAATGATCAAAGCCTCAGCGCCTGGCAGAAACAGGTTGCAGGCGCCCAGCAAGTGATCAAGCCCGTGCTTCGGGACGGTAAAGTGATCAGTGATTACCTGGTGCTTTACCCCTCCTCGGGGACGGTGATTGAAACCAAAGCTAACATGCAAATGCTTCGCGAACGCGGTATAAAAGATGCCTGGCCGTTGCCAAGCGGTGACGATAAGGGGCAAATATCGTTAGGCGTTTTCAACAGGGAAGAGAATGCTTCACAAATGCAAAAACACCTGCTCGACAAAGGGGTCAATTCGGTAGTGAAGCCGCGTTATAAGAGCAAGCGTCAAAAGTATGCGTTAATCGCCGGCCCTGAATCGGTTACAGGACGCCTGACGGCATTAGAAAAAAACTATCCCGACGTCAAGCTTCGCCGGATGCCCGAGACCGAGCAGAATTGTATTGAGAGCGTTCAGCATTGACGGAAGCGATTCATTGCTGCTGAGGCTTTGGTTCTGCTTGGGCAATTGCGTGCCCAAGCCTCAATGAAAGCGGGATAAATCATCCCCCCCATTGTCATGGTCCTGAGGTAATTGAAGACGGCGAGAGGGGGGCGAAGGTTTATTATGAGCCTTTGATTCGAGGCATCGTTTTATCAAAAAAATGAAATCTTTCAGTCTGTTATTTTGTTTTATTGAATATATGGATCAGGTTTGCGCGGGGACGCGCGGCTTCGGGATCAAAGTAGGGATGGATTTTTTTTCGATATGGCTTTGACACAGGGCCTTATCTCGTGATAAAAATTACGCCGTTGTTCAAATATAAACCGACAACCAACTCGTTAAAATTTTGATGGGTTGCTCTCTTGAGGAGAGGGGCTTATAACATTAATAACTATATAGAGGATTTAAAAATGGCTGAAGCACAAGAAAAAGATTACACCTGGGCTATCGTTGGCGTTGCTATCGCATCAATCATCCTGTTGGTTGTATTGCTGAAGAAAGACGAAATGAAGCATCTGGAAAGCGGTGCAGTTGCAGCAAGTAACGCAGAAATTGACGCTAAACTGGCAAACAGAACAACCAGAAACGTTACTGAAAAATAAGAAAAAGTAGTATCCCCCCTAATGGTTTAGGCCGGCGGGGGGGAATTTTCGTTTCCCTAAATCCCCCTCCTCAGATTTTATTCTGATCTGATTCCGAAAGCCCCCCGGAGCAGATTAATCCTCCGAGTTTCATCTTCAATCGACTACGCCGCTTTTCTTCGAAATGAAAAACGGGCTATTGCGAGTCGGTTTGTGGATGCGTGTTTCCCTCTTTTCTTACGTCGCTTGGAGTCAGCCCTGCTTGCCGGTATCAGGAGAAGCAAGGCAAACGTCCCTGTTCGCTAGTTTGTGGAGGAGACTGACATTCAAGTAATTACCGAACTTTTCTGTAATGCCTCTAATTTTTCCTCCAGCTGTTTGACCTTCTTGATTAAATCGGGCAGTTTCTGTATCGCCACCTGTTCCTTGTACGCCGTTTTTTTGTCCTTGGCCGGGCTGCCGAAATATTGCGCGCCAGCCGGAATGTCGCCGGCAACGCCGGAGCGGGCCAGTACTACGGCACCCTTGCCTATGGTCACGTGATCCGCAATGCCGGAACTGCCGGCCAGAATCGCATAGTCGTCGATCGTGCAGGAGCCCGAGACTCCGGTTTGTCCGCACATGATCACATGTCGCCCGACCTTGTTGTTATGACCGATCTGCACCAGATTATCGATTTTGGAGCCTGTGCCGATTACGGTGCTGCCTAAAGCGCCCCGGTCGACGCAGGTATTGGCGCCGATTTCGACATGGTCCTCGATCCTGACATTACCGATTTGCGGCACTTTGACGTGAGCTCCGTTTCTGAATTTATAGCCGAAGCCGTCCGCTCCAATGATCGCGCCTGAATGAATGGTGACATGGTCGCCGATCTCGACGCCGTCGTAGATCACCGCATAAGGATGGATGCGGCAGTGCTTGCCGATTTTGACATTGTTGCCGAGATAAGCGCCCGCCAGTATCACGCTGTAATCGCCGATGAACGTCTGCTCTCCGATCACTGCATAGGGACCGATATATACCCCTTCGCCCAGCGTCACATCGGCTGCAAACACTGCCTGAGGCGCGATTTCGGGCGCATAGGTCCGTTCGGGATGCAGGTGTTTGACTGCCTCGATAAAGGCCAGTTCAGGATCCTTACAGACCAGCAGAGATAACGCTTTGGGAACGTCCTGAACGGCAAAGCCTTCTGCTATCAGGCATGCCGACGCGGCCGATTTTTGCAGATGTGCGGTGTACTTGCTGTTGGTCAATTGCGTGACTTGCCCCGGCTGCGCAGAGCTGATATCGGCGGCTGAATGGATGATCCGGTCGTCGTCGCCGCCTTCGATACGGGCTCCACAGAGCGCGGCTAATTCTTTCACGGTAATCGGCATGAGGTTCTCGTTTTTGCTTGGTTCTAGAGTTGATTCTGTAGGTCGGGTAGGCGGCGCGTAATCCGGCGCTTGAAGCCATTTAATCGATCTACAGCGTGAATTTAGGATAGTATTTTACCGGTGCGATACCAGCCAAATCCGGCGGCATAAGTCGCTCAGGGCTAGTTTATCAAATCCTGTCCGGATTTACCGGCGGCCGATAGCCTGATCTCAAGCCCGCGCTTTCAGCAATTGCAGGAACAAATTCAGCATAAAAGCCAGCAGCAATAAAATCAGACCCAGCGCCAGTCCCAGCTCGAATTCTCCCTTGCTGGTTTCGAGCGCAATCGCGGTCGTGATCGTGCGCGTCGAACCCATGATATTGCCGCCGAGCATCATCGCCGCGCCGACCTCGCCGATTGCCCGCCCGAAGCCGGTGATGACCGCATGCAGCATCGGGTAACGCAATTCCTGCAGGATCGGCCAAAGCTGCTGATCGGTGCGGGCTCCCAGGAGTTTCAAGGTCGGCAGTAGCCGCGGGTCGGCTGCCTGTACCGCAACCATGGCCATATTCATCACGATCGGCAGAATCAGGCAGGTTTCACCCATGACGACCGCCGTCGGCGTGTACAGTAACCCCAATTCGCCAAGCGGGCCCTGGCGGCTCAGCAGTCCGTAAAAAATCAGCCCGATCATGACGGTCGGCATCGCCATCAAAGCATTCAGGCTATGCTGAAGCAGGCGCTTGCCGGCAAAGTCAGAAGCTGCGGCCAGGATGCCCAACACGAGGCCGATAAAAGCCGCGATCAAAGTCGCAATGCAGGAAATTTTTAAAGAGATCCAAACGATACCATAGACTTTCGGGTCTAACTCCACGATCAGCTGGAGGGCGTTAAACAGCGCCTCCGAGAAATAAGCCATCAGCAAGTGGTGATATCAGTTGCGTTGCCAGTGGCCGGACTTGCCTCCGGCTTTCTCGACCAGACGTACGGTCTGAATTGTCATGCCGCGGTCCACGCCCTTGCACATGTCATAAATGGTCAACAGTGCGATTTGCACCGCAGTTAATGCTTCCATCTCGACACCGGTCTGGCCGTGGGTCTTCACCAGCGTTTGACAGCGGATGCGGTTGTGTTCCGCCTCGGCGCCGAACTCGACCGTAACATGGGTAATTGGCAGCGGATGGCAAAGCGGAATTAAGTCGGAGGTTTTCTTGCTGGCCATGATGCCGGCGATCCGGGCTACGGCCAGCACATCGCCTTTTTTATGTTCGCCTTTCAGGATCATATTCAGGGTGGCAGGCTGCATCTCGATATAACCCTCCGCAATCGCGATGCGTTGGGTAACAGATTTTTCGCCGACGTCGACCATGATCGCCTCGCCGGCCTGATTAAAATGTGGAGTATGCGTCACAATTGGGTAGAATGACTGGTTTCGCTCTTATTGGAGCATAAGGGCTGATTTTTATCATTGCGTGAAGGTTTATGTCAATCAAAGTTCGTTATTTTGCCAGTCTGAAGGAGCGTATCGGGCGCTCGGAAGAGAATGTGACGGTCGTCGAGCCGGTGACTGCGAAAGAGCTTTGGCAGCGCTGCGTCCCCGAATTGCCGCCGCCGGAGCAGATTCTGGTCGCAATCAATCTGGATTATGCCGATTGGGACAGTCTGGTCAAGGAAGGCGATGAAGTCGCGTTTTTCCCGCCGGTGACCGGAGGTTAGCATGTTGGTCAAAATTTCGGCCGAGCCTTTCGATCCGTGGGACGAAGCCAGCGGTTATCAAAACGCCGCAGCACAAATGGCCGGCAAATTCGGCGCGATGAACCTGTTTGTCGGCATGATGCGCGACTTCAACGAAGGCGACGATGTCGCCGGCATGACCTTGGAACATTATCCCGGTATGACCGAAAAAGCGCTGGAAAAAATTGTGCAGGAGGCGGCCGAGCGCTGGCCGGTGATCGATGTCCTGGTCGTGCACCGGGTCGGCGACATCTTACCGGGCGATCCGATTGTATTGGTCGGGGTGTGGACTTCGCACCGCGGTGATGCGTTTGATGCGAGCCGGCATATCATGGAGGCGCTCAAGTCCCGGGCGCCGTTCTGGAAAAAAGAATTGTTGAAAGCCAAGGGCGAGCGCTGGGTTGAGCACAATACCGACGGCTATTTAAAAAGTGAATGAGGCAGTAATAGTGGGTCCCTTGGATAAAATGCAGGCGAGGCTGGAGCAGACGGTGCAGTACCGCCTGCCGCTCGGCGAACAGACGGTCGAGTTGAATCCTTTGCTCGGCCAGCCGATCAGGTTGCGCCACACCGGCAACATTTTTTGCGTGCACTGCGGCAAGGCGACCAAAAAAAGTTTCAACCAGGGCTATTGCTATCCCTGTTTCATCAAGCTGGCGCAGTGCGATATGTGCATCATGAAGCCGGAAGCCTGCCATTATGCGGCCGGCACCTGCCGCGAGCCGGCCTGGGGTGAGCAGTTCTGCATGCAGCCGCATATCGTTTACCTCGCCAATTCGAGCGGCATCAAGGTCGGCATCACCCGGCAGTCGCAAATTCCGACGCGCTGGATCGACCAGGGCGCGGTGCAGGCCCTGCCGATCTTCCGGGTGCCGTCGCGCCATGTCTCCGGCCTGATCGAGGTGATCCTCGCCAGGCACATCAGCGACAAGACCAGCTGGCAGCAGATGCTGAAGAATCAGGTCAGCCCGATTGATCTGGCGGCCGAGCGGGATAGATTATGGGCGCTATGCAAGGCGGAGCTGGATGAGATTGTCGCGCGGTTCGGCGAGCAGTCGATCGAGTTCCTGAGAGACCCGCAAAGCCTCGATATCCGCTATCCGGTCGACCGTTACCCGGTCAAGGTCACTTCGTTCAACCTGGACAAGAACCCGGACGTTTCGGGCGTTCTGCACGGTATCAAGGGCCAGTATCTGATGCTCGACACCGGGGTGATCAATATCCGCAAGTTTACCGGCTACGAGGTCGAGTTTTCCGATTAAGCCCACCCGGCTTATTCCGGCTTCGGCGCATGCCAATTGTGTGGGATGGGCTCAAGCATGCTGCCCCGGTTGCCTTCGGTATCGATGAACGAAATATATTGTCCTACGCCGGGTATCTCCATCGGCTTGCCGAGTACAGTGCCGCCCGCATCCGCGACTTTCCGTATCGATTCTTGAATATTGTCCACAGCGATCACGACTGACGGGTGTTGCGCGGGCCAGTCGGGCTGTTTGGCATAAAAACCGCCATTGATCGCGCCGGGCTTTTTCGGGCCGTTTTCGTCGGTTTCAGTAGTGGTAGCCAGCACATAATTGCCCATTTCTTCACCCAGCCTCTGCGTCTGCCAGCCGAATGCCGACTCATAAAATTTCGCCATCCGATCCCGATTGTCGTACGGCATTTCAAAATGAACGACAGGATTCATGTTGTTTTCCTTCTCATTAAGTCAACGTCTCCCTGCGCGAGGCGGCTAAAGGAGAGAGCGCGCTATTTAGCCCGGAGGCCAATGCAAGGCTCGTCCTCCCAGCACATGTAGATGTAAATGGTAGACCGCCTGGCCGCCGTTCCGGTTGCAGTTGAATAATGCTCTGTAGCCTTCTTCCGCGATCCCTTCCTGTTCGGCCAGTTTGACTGCGGTTTCCAACAGCCGTCCGCCCAGAAGGGGATCGTCTAGCTCGTTCAGTGTGGCGATGTGTTGTTTCGGGATTACGAGAATGTGGACAGGGGCTTGCGGATTGATGTCCCGGAACGCCATCACGGTGTCGTCTTCATAAACCACGTCCGGTTTGATGTCGCCGGCGACCATTTTGCAGAATAAGCAATTCGTCATATGTATTTGCCTTGTGCCTGGAGTGAAATAAAAATCACGGGCCGATACAGATGGAGAAAATGCATCGGATAGCGCATTTTATACCGAACTGAAGATTACAAGGGCGGTTTAAATCGCCTATGAAAGGGAGGTGGAGAAAAATGTATGTGGCCGTTAAATGGTCCTGCGCCCGTTAAACGCATGAAGCAACGTGCCGCTGTCGATGAATTCAAGTTCGCCGCCCATCGGCACGCCGTGCGCGATGCGGCTGGCCTGGACATGATGTTTGCGGGCGAGTTCGCCGATGAAAAACGCGGTGGCTTCGCCTTCGACGGTCGAGTTGGTCGCGAGCACCAGTTCTTTGATCTGCCCGGCAGCCAGCTGTTGTTCGAGCTGATCGAGGCCAAGTTCACCGGGGCCGATTCCGTCCAGCGGCGATAGGCGGCCGTGCAATACAAAATAAAGTCCCTTGAAGACGGTCGCCTGTTCGATGATCCAGACGTCGGAGGGATTTTCGACGATGCAGAGGATTGATTTGTCGCGGGCCGGGTCCGCGCAGATGTCGCAGAGCGGCTGTTCGGTCAGGGTCCGGCAATGGCTGCATTGGCCAATATTATCGATCGCCTGCAGCAAGGTTTCGGCCAATGTGCGGGCGCCTTCCCGGTCTTTTTGCAGCAGATGGAATGCCATGCGCTGGGCGGTCTTCGGGCCGACGCCGGGCAGGCAGCGCAGGTGCTGGATCAGGCGGCCCAACAGGCCGGTATCGCGCATGCTCAGAACGGCATTTGAAAGCCGGGAGGCAAAGGCAGCCCTGCGGTTATTTCGGCCATTTTTTCTTTTTTCATTTTCGCGACTTTGTTGACCGCGTCATTGATCGCGCCGGCAACGAGATCTTCGAGCATATCCTTATCGTCGCCGATCAGTGAGGGGTCGATCGAGACCTTGCGCGCTTCGCGCTTGCCGGTCATCAGAATGGTGACCAAGCCGCCCCCGGCTTGGCCGGTCACTTCCATTGCTTCGATTTCTTCCTGTGCGCGTTTGAAATCTTCCTGCATTTTCTGGGCTTGCTGCATGATGCTGCCGAGAGGGTTTTTCATGAGTATTCTCCTGGATTAAACGGGTTCAATGGTGCCGGGAATGACCCGGGCGCCGAAATGCTCTTTGAGCGCCTTAATGTTTTGATCCGCTTCGATCGCGTCGACGGCGGCCTGCTGCTGGTCTTCACGCTGCTTGATGAGCTGTTCGGCCGGCGTCGCAGTCGTCGGTTTTTCGATCAGGATCGTTAGTTTGACCGATTTGCCGAGCAAAGTGCGCAGCGCGGTTTGCAGCTTTTCGGTGCGCATGGGCGACAGCATGGTCTGAAACGCCGGATCGAGCAGCAGTGTGCAGGTGTGATCGTCGATCGATTGCAAGGCGCATTGCTGCGCCAGCTGTTTGGTAATGCTTTCAAGGCGCATCGCGGAGATCATCTCCGGCCAGTCGTTGGTTACCAGCAAAGGCTGGGTGGCCGGCGGTACGTGAGGCTCCTCGCGAACCGGCTGGCGTGCAGCAGCAGTTTCGGGTGCGGGTCGGGTCTGTACAGGTATCGATAAGGGCACTGATGCTGGTGCGGATTTTGCAGCTGGTTGGGGGCGCGTTTCTTGGGTCGTGTTTAGCGTAACCGGTCGAAACGCCAGCATGCGCAGCAGCGTCATTTCAAAGCCGCTTCTGGGGTCGGGCGCGAGATCCAGATCTTTTTGCCCAAGCAGACCGATCTGGTAATAAAGATGCACGTCTTCAGGTGATAATTGTACGGCCAGTGTCTTGATCAGCTCGCTGTCGAGTCCCGAATCGATATGGACCGGCGCCTGTTGTAGTACCGCGACCGCATGCAGGGCCTGCAGCAATTGGCTCAATATACCGCTAAAATCGGGCGATAAATCGGCCAGATCGGCAATGATCTTCAAAAGGCCGGGTGCGTTCTGGGCGGCCAATGCATTCAGGAGATCGCCGACCGGCTGCTGTGCGATGACGCCCAGCATCGCGCCGACCTCGTTGCTGGTGACTTTGCCGTTTCCGTGCACAATCGCCTGATCGAGTAGGCTCAGGCCGTCGCGCATACTACCGTCTGCGGCGCGCGCCAATAGTTTTAGGGCAGGGGGTTCGAATTCGATCGTTTCCTGATTCAGGATGAATTCCATTTGCCCGCTGATCTGTTCCTGCGATAAGCGTTTCAGGTTGAATTGCAGGCAGCGCGACAGCACGGTGACCGGAATCTTGTGCGGGTCGGTCGTCGCGAGCAGAAATTTGACATGCGCGGGCGGTTCTTCGAGCGTCTTCAGCAGCGCATTAAAGCTGTGGCCGGAGAGCATGTGCACTTCGTCGATCAGATAGACCTTGAAGCGGCCCTGGTTCGGCGCATATTGCGCATTGTCGAGCAGGTCGCGGGTGTCTTCGACCTTCGTGCGTGAGGCGGCATCGACTTCGATCAGATCGAGAAAACGCCCTTCATCGACATCGCGGCAGACTTTGCAGGCGCCGCAGGGATTATAGTCCTGTAGATTTTCGCAGTTGATAGCTTTGGCCAGAATCCGGGCCAGCGTGGTTTTGCCGACGCCACGGGTGCCTGTGAACAGATAAGCGTGATGCAGACGGTCATGCTGCAAGGCGTTGATCAACGACTTGACGACATGTTCCTGGCCGACGATTTCGGAAAAATTATGCGGGCGCCATTTGCGGGCGAGAACCTGGTAACTCATTTCAGGCTCGTCAAAGAATAGAAAGCGAGTAGGGCGGTAACCGTACCAGCCACATCCCGGCACACGAATCTGCTGCTACCGTTGCTTCCTTCCGGACCTGGCGGGGTTTACAGCGTATCGTTGCGAGAGGACCGATACGATTACCATAATTCAGCCTTAGCGGCTGTGAGTCGGCTATTATCTTTGGGATCGGCAAAAAAAGCAAGTTATGTTGAAATAATTTTTCCTTCCTCCTGAATCGGCGGTCACGGTGCAGGCTAATCATGTTAAAGTTAACAGATTCGTAAAGCTCTTATATATCAACTTCAAATCGATCAATATGACAGAAGCAGCAACCCTTTTTTCAGAAGCAAAACGTGTGATTCCGGGCGGCGTCAATTCGCCGGTGCGTTCGTTCAGCGGCGTCGGCGGCACGCCGGTGTTTATCGATTGGGCACAGGGCGCTTATGTCTATGATTGCGAAGGCAGGGCCTACATCGATTATGTCGGCTCCTGGGGGCCGATGGTGCTGGGGCATGCGCACCCCTATGTGATCGCGGCGGTCAAGGCGGCGGCCGAAAAGGGGCTCAGTTTCGGCGCGCCGACCGAAATCGAGACGCGCATGGCGCAAAAAGTGATCGATCTGCTGCCTTCGATCGAACTGGTCCGGATGGTCAGCTCCGGCACCGAGGCGACGATGAGCGCGATCCGTCTGGCTCGAGGCTATGCCGGGCGCGACAAGATCGTCAAATTCGAGGGCTGCTATCACGGCCATTCCGATGCGCTGCTAGTGAAGGCAGGCTCGGGCGCATTGACCTTCGGGGTCCCGAGTTCGCCGGGCGTGCCGGCCGCGGTCGCGGAAAACACGATCACGTTGACCTACAACGACAGTGACGGAGTTGCCGATCTGTTCGCGCAGATCGGCGAAGAGATTGCCTGCGTGATCGTCGAGCCGGTGGCGGGCAATATGAATTGTATCCCACCGGTGCCTGGCTTTCTCGAAACGCTCCGGAAAGTCTGCGATCAATACGGCAGTGTGCTGATCTTCGACGAAGTAATGACCGGCTTCCGGGTCGGTTTGCAGGGTGCGCAGGGCCTCTACGGTATCAAGCCTGACCTGACCACGCTCGGCAAGGTGATCGGCGGTGGGATGCCGGTCGGCGCTTTCGGCGGCAGCCGCAAGATCATGGAGTTCCTGGCGCCGGCCGGTCCCGTCTATCAGGCGGGCACCTTGTCCGGCAATCCGGTCGCGATGGCGGCAGGTCTTGCGACGCTCGAGCTGATCGAAAAACCGGGTTTTTACGACGAGCTCGGCGCCAAGACCGAACGGCTGATGAGCGGCCTGCAGGCGTTGGCGGATCAGGCCGGGATCGGCTTCACGACCAATGCAGTCGGAGGGATGTTCGGACTGTTCTTCACCGAAAAAGACAAGGTAAGTCGTTTCGCGGACGTGATGCAATGCGATCAGGACCGCTTCAAGCGTTTCTTCCATGCGATGCTGGCCGAAGGTGTCTATCTCGCCCCTTCGGCATTCGAGGCGGGCTTTGTGTCGGCGGCGCACGGCGAGCGGGAATTGAGCGGCACGCTCGAAAAAGCCGCGCTCTGCTTCAAGGCACTGTAAACGCCTGTAGACCTGTTTTTCGAGCCTTTGCTGTCGGGCGTGATCGTGATCCTGCGAAGGATTGCGCTTGCCGCATTGACCAACTTGCGCAAGGGCTTGTTAAAAAAATTATAAACTGTGGTAGAATTCGCGCCGGTACTTTATTTACCGTTACAAAATCGTTACTGATTGATAAAAAAATCAAATAACAAGAAACAGAGGACTCTACTAATATGAAAATCTTGAAAAAAATCGCACTTGCTGCACTGGTCGGCGCTTCCATGGGTGTTTTCTCAACCTCTGCAATGGCGGAAGCTTCTGAAGGCAGAATCGTGTATGCACCGAAAGAGGCGATTGATCTGACCGTTAAGAAAATCGAAGTGGCTCTGGCTTCAGCGACCACCGGCGGAGATGCCAAAACCATCGCCAGTCAAGCTAAAGAAGCACTGGATATGAGCAAGGAAATCAATGCGAACGACAAGGTGGATATCGCCCGTTCTCGCGCCAACAACCATTTGAAAGCCGCTCGCAGCGCGGCCCAAGCCGGCAATATTCCAGAAGCCGAGCAACATCTGAGACAAGGATTGCAAGCTTTCAACGCGCTGAAAGACCTGCTCTAATCTTTGCTTGAAACCTTATCGGGGGGCTTCGCGCTTCCCGATATGGTAATTGGCTCACTCCCTATCTTTTTTCAAAACCTGGTATCTCAGGTTTGCGACTTTTCATCAATGTCCGCCGCTTGCTCCGCTGTCAGCGGAAACTTTGTTGACCCACGGCATCAGCAATAACGCGAAAAAAATCACCAGAGCCAGAATATGAAACATCGTATTCAGTGTCAGCACTTCGGCTTCGCGCATCACCATTCCATATAGCTGTTTCAGTGCTGCCGATTCAGCATCCGGCATGCCGGCGTCCGCCAAACGCTTCTGCAATCCGCCCAATAATGCTTGCGTCTGTGGCGAACCGGGCGTTACATGCGCGCGCAGTAAGGCATAATGCTCCTTGTTGAGGCATATCATCAGTGTGTTCGCGACCGCCAGTCCAATCGCTCCCCCCAGGTTACGCGTTAAGTTATAGAGCCCGCTGGCATTTTTAACTTCCTCGGGCGGCAGGGTGCCTAATGCCAGGGAATTGATCGGCAGAAAGCAGAACATCAGGGAAAAGCCCCGGATCGCCTGTGGCCAGAAAAACTCCCAATAGCCGGCGTCATAAGTCAGGTTGCCGTTTATCCAGCAGCCCAGCCCAAAACCGCACAAGCCCAGCGCCAGCATCAATCGCGAATCGATGCGTTTCGCCAAGGGGCCGGCGACGAAGGCGGACAACAGCTGAAACAGGCCGGTGACCATGATGTACTGGCCGATCTGCAGGCTGTTCAGGCCTTTCACGGCGGCCAGATAGACCGGCATCAGAAACATCAGCGTGAACATGCCGATGCCGAGCACGAAACCGAGTGCGGAGCCGACCGCGAAGTTGCGGTTGCGGAAAGCCCACAGGTCGACGACAGGATGGTCGATAGTCAACTCGCGGTAAAGCATCGCAGTGCCCGAGACAACCGCGACGAGCGTGAAAAACACGATCTCGCGGCTCTCGAACCATTGTTCCTTGACGCCTTCCTCGAGCACGAATTGCGCGCTGCCGAGAAAGACCACGATGTAGAGGATGCCGAGGAAATCGATTTTTTTCAATAATTCCCATTCCGGTTCATCGACCCGGACGAACTGCCAGGTTGCCACACACACCAATACCCCCGGCACGAGATTGATCAGAAACAGCGCCTTCCAGGATACAGCTTCGGTCAGATAGCCGCCCAGCACCGGGCCTGCGGTCGGCGCCACCATCACGACCATACCGACTACGATTACCATCGCCTGCTGCAGGCGCGGCGGAAACAGCGTGTAGATCACCGCAAATACGGTCGGTATCATCGCGCCGCCGAACAAGCCCTGAAAAGCCCGGAACACTACCATCGACGGCAGATTCCAGGCCAGTACGCAGCACAGGCTCATCAGAGTAAAGCCGCCGCAGGACAGTACAAATAGAATCCGCGTTGACAAGGCGCGCGCCAGCCAGCCCGACAGCGGGATGATCACAACTTCCGCGACCAGATAGGCGGTCTGCACCCAGGTGATTTCGTCCTTGGTCGCCGATAGCCCGGCCTGTATCTGTTCCAGGGAACTTGCGACGATCTGGATGTCCAGAATCGCCATGAAAATGCCGAAGACCATCGCGATGAAGCCGATCCATTGCTGGGTCGTCAGTTCGCCATCTGGTTCGGTGGCGATGTTGATTGCCGCCGGTGCATCAGGAATGGGTTTCGGACGCGTTGCCAGCGATTCATCGACAGACATGGTCGATTACCGCACTCTGACCTTGACCGTGGTCGACAGCCCCGGCCTGAGATTGGCAAAGTCTGTGTCCGGACGGAATTTAATTTTCACCGGAACCCGGCGCACGATCTTGGTGAAATTACCGGTGGCATTTTCCGGGGGCAGCAGGCTGAATTCGGAGCCGGAGGCGGGCGCAAAGCTGTCAACGATGCCCTCGAAGACGCGTCCGGGCAGCGCGTCGACCTGGATTTCAACCGGCTGTCCGGGCTTCATGCGGGCAATCTGAGTCTCCTTGAAATTAGCTTCAATGAAGAGCCCATTAGCGGGGATCAGGTAGGCGAGTGCGTTGCCCGGCTGCACCAGTTGTCCGACCTGCACGCTGCGGTTGCCGATAATACCTTCGAACGGCGCGGTAATATGGGTATTGAACAGGTCGATCTTGGCCAGTTCCAGCGCCGCCTGCGCCGCCTTCAGGCGGGCCTTCGCTTCTTCGATGCGGGCATCTAGCGAGGACAAGCGGCTTTCGGCTTCCTGCCGGGTCGACACATATTTGTCCCGCTCGGCTTTGGCCTGCTTATAGGCCGATTCTGCGGTATCGCGGGTCTGGGCCGAGATGGCGCCTTCGGCGGCCAGATTGCTGAAGCGGTTCAGATCCTTCACCGATTTTTCAACGCCGGCCTCCGAGGCGGCGATATTGGCCTGTTCCTGGCGGATCATCGCGCTCTGTGTCCGTTTGTCGGTTTCCAGAGTCTGCGCACTGGCCATTTCGAGCATCACTTGCGCTTCGGCCTGGGCGACCTTGGCGAGGAAGTCATGATTATCGATTATGACAAGCGTATCGCCGGGCCTGACTTTCTGGTTTTCTTCGAACAGGACTTCCTTCACGTAGCCGGACTCCTTCGGACTGATCAGACCGATATGCGACTTCAGATAGGCGTTGTCGGTGGTTTCGAACGGGTGGACGGTTTTCAGCCAGTAAAATAGGCCACCAGCTGCCGCGATCAGGAAAAGCGTGATAATAAAAAAGGGGCTTTTATAAAAGGAAGGGCGCATAAAAAGTAATTGCCTTACTAAACGGTGTAGTTTATTCTAATCATTAACGACGAGTATAAGCAACAGAATTTTATTGAATATTGTGATGACCAGCCCCGCTCCCAAATCCAAACGACAATCCATTCTCGATGCAGCCAAGCAGGCATTTCTCGCTCATGGCTATAGCAATGTCAGCATGGAGGCTATCGCCGAAGCCGCGCCGGTATCAAAACCGACGCTTTACAGTCATTTCAAAAGCAAGCAGGACTTGTTCGCTGCAGTGGTAGCCGGCGAATGCGAGTTCCTGCTAGGCACTCTGGAGCGTTCTCCATCGGAGTTCCAGGATGTCGTGACGGGCCTGCATGCGATCGCCCGAGCGGTCGTCGATCTGATCTATGCGCCCGAGTCGCTGATGCTTTACCGGCTGATCATTGCGGAACAACAGCACTTCCCCGAATTGGGCCCGCAAGTCTATCGTTCCGGGGCCGAGCCGGTCCTGCTGCAATTGTCATCCTACCTTTCCGAACTGGAGGCTGCCGGTACCTTGACAATTCCGGATGTGGCGGTTTCGAGCCGTCTGTTTCTGAGCATGCTGAAGGGAGACGAACATTTTCGCTGTCTGCTTGGGGTGCAGTCCGGCTTGAACGATGCGGAGAAGGAAGCTATGATCGATGCGGCCGTTTCGCTGTTTCTGAAAGGGCATGGCTATGAAGCCTAATGCCGTATTATGGTGGATAAGCGCCGGTTTGGCCGGCTGCGCCGTAGGCCCCGATTACCAGGAAATCGCTCCCGTCGTCCCGGATCGCTGGCAGGCGGAGAGACTATCCGAAGCGCAGAGCAAAGGGGATGAGCCGGGGCGTGTAAAGGCGGCTTCCAAGCCGGTCGACAGCGAAGCCTTGAAACGCTGGTGGCAAAGTTTCGGTGATAATGAGTTGGACCGCTTGATGGACAGGGCACTGGCCGGCAACCTCGATATCAAAATCGCGCTGGCCCGTGTCGAGCAGGCCCGCGCCGAGCGCCGCGGCACGCGCGCGGAGCTGTTTCCGAAAGTCGATGTGGCCGCCGGTGCGCAGCGTAACGAGAATCCGTTTCCGGGATTTGCGCCGGGCATTAAATTCAATCTGTTCGAACTGGGTTTCGATGCGCTCTGGGAAATTGACCTGTTCGGCCGTCAGCGGCGGCGCCTTGAGGCCGCCTCGGCAGACTTGGAAGGCGCGGCGGAACAGTACCGCCAGTCACAGGTCGTGTTGACTTCCGAAATCGCGCGCACCTATATTGATTACCGCAGCCTGCAGAACCAACTCCGTATAACCCGTTCCAATCTGGAGTCGCAGCAGCATACGCTGGGACTGACCGAACGGCTCAATGCGGAAGGCGTCGGCACAAAACACGATGTGGTGCGGGCGAGGGCGCAGGCGTTCGCAACCGAATCGCAGATCCCGGCGCTGGAAGCGAGGCTCGTTTCCGCCCTGCGCCAACTTGAAGTGCTGGCGGGGCAGAGGCCCGGTTCCCTGGACGAGCACTTGAATTCTAAAGCTGCGGTGCCGGTAGCGCCGGCGATAGGCATTTTGGCTTCCCCGGCCGAAACGATACGCCATCGTCCGGATCTTCGGGGCGCCGAACGCAATCTCGCAGCCGCCACCGCGATGCAGGGCGCCGCGATCGCGGAACTGTTTCCCAAGATCTCACTGTCGGCCTTTGTGGGACTCCGCAATACCGATATCGAACAATTGTTCAAGTCGGCGGCGTTTTCGTACGGTACCGCCGCCAATTTGTTGCAGCCCTTGCTGAATTTCGGACGTATCCGCGCCGGCATCGACCTGGCCGACGCGAAGCAGAAAGAGGCCTATCTGGCCTATCAAAAGGCGGTTCTCGAGGCGCTTCAGGAGACCGAAACCGCGATGACCGGTTATCTGAAGGAAGAAATCCGGCGACAGACCCTGGCCCGCTCGGTGGCCGACTTGAAAGAATCGGTCCGCTTGTCGAATCTGCGTTATACGGAAGGCGTCAGTTCGTTTCTGGATGTGCTGGATGCGCAGCGCGCGCTTTATGTCGCCGAAATTGACCTGGCCCGCTCCGAGGCGGAAGCCGCCACGAGTTTAATTGCTCTGTACAAAGCGCTCGGCGGCGGCGCGGGCACGCAATCGGCATAATTCCTATCGGCGGAGCGAATCATGAGGGCGCAGACGAAACCGATATGACTTTGATTTTCGCCGCTGCCTTCTCACCTTGCTTGCGGAATCAGCAGCGTTTCTTTCGTGCTGGCGCTGAGCCGTTTCCGAAAGACTATCGGTTCGATGGACTGAAACGCTTCAGCCAGAGATTTTTTATTGTTTACTTATTCCGCTCTTCCAATAACACGTTATTCTGAGGGATTTGGGGTAGGCGAGAAGGGGCGTCAACGAAACATCATGCAGATTTATCAACTTTACCGGCGGCAGGAATTAAACATGACTTTGCAGGAGGCATGGGACTTTTTCTCCTCGCCTTACAACCTGAACGATATTACCCCGGCTTTTTTTAATGTCGAAATTACGTCCAGGGTACCCGAAAAGATTTATGGCGGCCTGATGATCAGCTACCGGATGAAAGCGGTGTTCGGGATTCCGATGGCGTGGCTGTCGGAAGTCAGCCACTGCGACGAACCGAAACGTTTCGTCTATCAGCAGCGCATCGGCCCTTTCAAATTCTGGAGTCACGAAGTCTGCCTGACCGAAACCGAAAACGGCATTCAACTGGAAGACATCATGTTCTATGTGATGCCGTTGGGCTGGCTGGGTGACCTGGTTCACCGCTGGCTGATTGCGGATCGGCTGGAGCGAATCTTCGCTACCCGCCACGATTTTCTGCAAGTCAAAGGGGAAGTCTCGAAGGCAAGGCCCTGATCGGCTAATTGAGCTCAAAAGCTGATCGCGTGGGTAGTCCTGCGCTATTGGCGGCCTATCGTTATATGCTTCAATGATGGGGGGCAAATGCATGACGGGCATACTCACGGTTCAACATGCGCCTGGTCCTGGCGGGATCATCGGTGTCAAATGACTGACGAACTGGCGGGCACTTTGCTCCCAGGAATAATTCAGGGCATGGCGCCGACAGTCGGCAGGATTCAGCTTTAGTGCATCCAGTGCGGCTTGTTGCAGGTCGGTGCTTAGGACGCCGACCGGTCTTTTATCGACGATATCGATCGGCCCGGGCGCGGGAAAGGCCGCAACCGGTATACCGGAGGCCAGGGCTTCGAGTATCACTAGGCCGAACGTATCGGTGCGACTCGGAAACACCATCACATCCGCGGCGGCCATATACTGGGCGAGCGCTTCGCCGGTCTGGAAGCCGACGAAGCGTGCTTTGGGGTATTTCTGTTCGAGTTCCGGGCGCTGCGGGCCGTCGCCGATCACATATTTGGTGCCGGGCAGATCCAGTTTCAAAAAATCCTCGATATTTTTCTCGATAGCAACCCGACCGACATAGGCGAAGATCGGGCGCTTGCCCTGCAAAAAAGTTTTGTCGCGTGGCCGGTATAAATCGGTGTCGACGCCGCGCGACCAGATCACCATCCGCTCGAAACCTTTTTCGACCAAAGTCTGCCGCACCGATTCGGTGGGCACCATCACGCGTGTGCTTTCGCTGTGAAACATGCGTACATAGCCGTAGCTGATCCACAGCGGCATGCCAATCCGCATCTTGAAATATTCGGGAAAGCGGGTGTGGAAAGAGGTCGTAAAGTGGTAGCCCATTTCGCGGCAATAGCGTCGTGCGGCGAATGTGACGCAGCCCTCGGAGGCTAGATGGATAGCGTCCGGCTTGAAAGCCTGCACCAGGGGACGCAGGTGCGGTCCGCACAAGAACGCCAGGCCGACGTCCGGATAGCCGGGACAGGGCCAGGTGCGGAAACGGTCCGGCGCGAATAGTTCGACCGTATGGCCGAGCCGGTGCAGCACTTCCATCGTATTCG
This sequence comes from Methylomicrobium sp., assembly GCA_051061015.1. Lineage (GTDB taxonomy): Bacteria > Pseudomonadota > Gammaproteobacteria > Methylococcales > Methylomonadaceae > Methylomicrobium. The sequence continues at coordinate 48,036 of JBPFEG010000055.1, read as the reverse complement.
TCAGCGTTGTGACGACGCCATTGATCTGCGGATGCCAGGCGTCGGTGATCAATGCGATTCTCAAAACGGCCGCTCCTGTTTCATCATTGAAAGGGGCAAGACTACCTACGCCTTGCCTCGATCCGGGCACGCAGTTGCCGGTGGTAGGCTTCGTCGATCGGGAAGTTCCACAGCAACGGGAAAGCGAGCAGCATGATCAGGCCGGGCAGCCAGCCGTAGATCTGCATCAGCGCGGCGATCGATTCGGGGGTGTGGCTGTTGGCTGTCGGCACGAAACCGAACAGCGCCGGAAATCCGGTGCCCATCAGTACGCCGAGCGCGACGGCCAGTTTGATCGCCATGCCCCAGAGCGCGAAAAACAGGCCGGTGCGCTGCTTGCCGGTGTCCAGCGTGTCTTGGTCGATCACGTCGGCGGCGATCGAATTGGACAGGAAGAATATCGTCGCGAAGCTGCTGCCGCGTAGCACGATCAGGGTGCCGTAGAGTTCGATGTCGCCGCCGCCGACCCAGGGAAACGGCAGGCTCCAGATCCCGACCCAGAGCGCGGCCAGCGTGACCGCCCGGTGTTTGCCGAGACGATCCGAAAGCCTTAACCAGAGCGGCATCGCGAGCAGCGAGGCGACTGTTTCGCCGAGAATCAGCGGCGCGAACAATTCCTGCCGGCCAATCACATGCGTCAATACCATTTTATGCAGCGTGGCCTGGACCATCAGTCCGGCACCGAACAGAATGATTGCAATCACGGTGCGCAGGAATGCCCGGTTGTTGAACAGGGAGATCAGCGCAGACCAGCCGATCAGGACTTCACCGGTCAATTTCTCGGGAGCTGGTTCCGGCACCCGCCAGAGCGCAATCGCGACCAGCGGTGGCAGAGAGAGAATTACCATCAATGCGATCGCGCGCATTTCGTCGCTGCCGCCTTTATGCCCCGCCATTCCCATAGCCACCAGCACGGCGAGAAACAGAAACTGGCCGGCAGCGCCGAAGCCTTCGCGCCAGGCCGCGATGCGCGAGCGCTCTCGGTAGCCGGTTGAGAGTTCCGCGCCCCAGGCTTTGTAGGGCAGGTCGAAAAGCGAATAACCGATCGACAACAGACTCGCCCAGACCATCAGGTAGAGCAGCGAAACGTCTTTCGGGGGAACGAACAGCATCCAGGTCGCGATTATGATGATCGGCGTGCCGATCGCCAGCCAGGGCTTGCGTCGTCCCCAGCGGCTGTGCCAGCGGTCGCTGAGCGTCCCGATCAGCGGATCGGTCAGCACGTCGAAGATGCGGGAAACCGAGATCATCGCGCCGACGCCGGCCAAAGGCAGGCCCATTTCGCCGGCATAAAAGGCCGGTATGAACAGCGCCATCGGCAGGGTCATCACCGCATCGGTCAGATGCGGCAAGGCGTACAGCATCATCGTCCGTCGGGACAGGGGCTCGGCAGCGGCCGAATCGGTGCAGTCGGAGGTCGTCAAGGCATCGCTCCTGCTTGGGTCAAAGCGTTCGCTCGAATTCTCTCCAGCCTAACACACTTCCGTTAAACGGGACACCCTGCCGAAACGGAGACTAGATCCTCCGGATCAGCTCATCTTCGATTATGATTAACTGTTTTTTATAAAGCGCGCCGATCGCCTGTTTAAAGGCTTTTTTGCTGGCGCCGAACATCTGGTAAATCGCTTCCGGCGGACTTTTATCGCCGAGCCTCAGCAGCCCGTCGTGCTTGTCCAGTTCCACCAGAATCCTGTCGGCCAGCGGTTCGATCTTGCCGTAACCGGGTTCATGCAATGTCAGATCGAGCTTGTGATCGTCGCGGACTTTTTTGATATAACCGGTCAGCTTCTGGCCTTTGCGGAGCGGCCGGAAAATTTCGTTTTGATACAGCATGCCCCAGTGGGTGTTGTCGACGACGGCTTTGGCGCCCAATTCGGTATGGTCCGCGATCAGCAAATTCACTTGCTGACCGGTCTTGAACTCGGGCCCTGCGTCGGACAAAAAACGGTCGATCTTGGTCGTTGCAACGATCCGCCTCTTGGAGTCTTCATACAGCTTGACCAGATAGGACCGGCCGGGCTTCATTTCGCAGATTTGTTCGCTGAACGGCACCAGCAGGTCTTTCGGCACGCCCCAGTCCAGAAACGCACCGTAATAATTGACTGCCGCCACTTTCAGCCAGGCGATGTCGCCGACCTCGGCGAGTGGCCGTTGCAGGGTCGCCGCGAGATGGCCTTCTCCGTCGATATAGATGAAGGCGGCGACGCTGTCGCCGATCTGGTAGGTTTTGGGCGGTTTTTTGTCGGCCAGAAGCGCCACCGGCGAACCGGGCTGGCCGAGGTAAACGTTCGGGCCTTGCAGTTTGACGACCTTGAGCTGATTGGTTTTGCCGATGTTGATCATAGGGTGGGGGAGGCTGATTGTTGCGCTCTGGTACGAATTATCTAACTCGTCCCGAAAGAGTTGCGGCATCTGTGAACTTTCAAGGCTACAGATCTGTTCAAAACGTTACCGACTGGACGGGACAAATATCCCGTCCAACCCTAGGTGTATTTTTTAATGAGTGATAATAAACCTCACTGCATCCAGCTTCAACTCAGCCGATTCAATATTGTCGTGTGCGAGCATCGTCATTTCCTTCAGATGTTCGATTTCTTCAGGCTTGATCGACGGATTGACTTTTTGCAGGCGCATCATGCGTTTGATTTCCTCGGCCAGCGACCCAAGCATCGCGTGGGTGGCGTCCTGAACGAGGGCCTGTTTGTCGGTTTGGGCCCGTTGCTCGGCGGCGTTCAGCATTTGGTTCAGGTGGCTGCGCTGGTTGTTGACGAAAGCGACGATTTTGCTCTTGTCGAAGGTAATGCCCGCATCGATCAGATCGTCATAGTCGATTGTATCGGTCAGGTCCTGCTTGTTTTGATCGATCAGCACGCGGATCGGCGTGGGCGGTAAAAAGCGCCCTATCTGGAGCTCGGGCGGCGCACTGCATTCGGCCACGAACAGGCATTCGAGCAGGAATTGTCCGGCTTTCAGAGCTGGATGCTTGACCACGTTGATCGAGGCGTTGCCGGTTTCGCTGGAAATGACCAGATCCATCGCTCCCAACACCATCGGGTGCTCCATCGTCAAAAACTGGAAGTCTTCGCGGGCGAGCGCAATCGACCGGTTGATTGTAATCGTCAGGCCGTCTTCGGATAGATTCGGAAAGTGAGAGATGCGCAAATGGTCGCTCGGTTTGACAATGAAGCAGTCGAGCGAATGAAATTCGGTATCGACGCCGTAGCAATCGAACACGTCCTCCATGTATTGCCAGAGGTGGCTTTCCCGTTCGTAACGCTGCAGCGCGTCGATATACTGATCGGCGACTTCCTTGCGGCAGGAGTTCAATTCAAGCAACTGGTCGCGGCCCTGATGCAGTTCAGTTTCGATCGCAGCACTCCGTGCCCGGGTTTTTGCAAGGAAGCCTTCGAGCAAATCGAAATCGCAACCAGCCAGCAGTGCGTCTAATTCTGCCGCGAGTTCGTCCGCGACGTGCTGTGCGGCCGAATTGTTGTGGCGGAACACGTTCAGGCCTTCATCGTACCAGCGGAACAGCAGTTCCTGTTCGCTGCCGCGTACATACGGCACATGAATGCAGATCACGTGTTTCTGGCCGATACGGTCGAGGCGGCCGATCCGCTGCTGCAGCAAATCGGGGTTGACGGGCAAATCCCACAGAATCAATTGGTGCACGAACTGGAAATTACGGCCTTCGCTGCCGATTTCGGAACAGATCAACAGGCGCGCGGCACTTTCCTGATCCGCGAAATAGGCGGCCGCGCGGTCGCGTTCGATGATCGTCATCCCTTCGTGAAAGACTGCCGCGGCGATGCCGGTCCGGTTTCTGAGCGTCTGTTCCAGATCGATTGCGGTTTGCGCTTCCTTGCAGATCAACAGTGCCTTGTCGTCGCCGAATTGCTTGATTTTGTCGACCAGCCAGCCAAAACGCGGGTCCTGTTCGAGGTCGTCCCGGTTTTCCCCGCCTTCCAGCGCATAGCCGTAACGTTCGCGGTCAGGGAAGCCCTGGACCGTATGCCGGGAGTTGCGGAACAGGATGCGCCCGGTGCCGTGGTGGTCGAGCAGCACGTTGATCAATTGCGCGCGGGCTTGCGCGGATTTTTCCGGATTGTTCAGATTTTTCAGTAGGCCTTCGACATTATCGTCCTTGACCAGCGCCCGCAGCGCCGAGGCGGCCTCATCGGTTAACGCCTCCTCGGCGAGCAGCGCACGCGCGGCATTAGCGACCGGTTCGAAAAGTTTTTCATCTTCCAGATAGCGGCCGTAACTGTAGAACCGGTCCGGGTCGAGCAGCCGCAAGCGGGCGAAATGGCTTTCTTTGCCCAATTGCTCGGGCGTCGCAGTTAACAAAATCAGACTCGGCGTTTGCAGGCCGAGTTGCTCGATGAATAAATATTCAGGACTCGGACGAGTTTCGCTCCATTCCAGATGGTGCGCCTCATCGACAATTACCATGTCCCAGCCGGCTTCCAGCGCCTGTTGCTGCCGGTTCGGATAGCGGCTGAAGAACGACTGGCTGCACAGGACCAGCTGTTCGTTCACGAACACATCTTCGTTTTCGCCGGGTTCCTCATCAATATCATCTTCGGCGAGTTCGTTCTCCAGATTGATATTGCGGCAGCGTTCTTCATCGATGATGCTGAAACGCAGATTGAAACGGCGCAGCATTTCCACCAGCCATTGATGTAGCAATGTTTCGGGCACAATGATAAGGATCCGGCCAGACAGCCCATTGATCAGCCGATGGTGCAGGATCATCCCCGCTTCGATTGTTTTGCCGAGGCCGACTTCGTCCGCGAGCATGATCCGGGGCGCGAGCCGATTCGCGCATTCATGCGCGATGTAAATTTGATGCGCGATCAGGCTGGTGCGTCCGCCCATCAGCCCCTTGACCGGAGACTGATGATGTTCGCGTAGCCGGCGCCAGGTTTCGTAGCGCAGCGAAAACCAGGACGGCGGATCGAACTGGCCGGTGAACAAGCGGTCCTGCGGTTTGTTGAACTGAATATGGTGATTCAGTTCCATTTCTTCCACGCGCACTTCTTTGCCTGCCTTGTTTTTGCCGATATAGGTAATCAGACCCGCGTTTTCAGACAGGCTATGAACAGTGATGTTGGAACCGTCGATCGCTTCGATCGTATCGCCGGCTGAAAATTTGACGCGTGTCAGTGGCGCATTGTCGCTCGCATATATCCTTTTATCGCCGGTTGCCAGGAACAGCACGGTTACCCGGTTGTAAGCGGCTTCGAGAACCAGTCCGAGTCCCAATTCCGATTCGGTATTGCTGATCCAACGTTGTCCCGGAATGAAATTTTCCATCAATCGATTCGCTCATATTTGGTGTAGAAGAGGGCAGCTATTATAAGCGCTGTAGAGAAAAAATGACCGGTAAATCATCCTGAAATTGGGAGCCCAATCAATGTATTTAGGGATATTGTGGTGCATAATTGATGAGTACCAGTTTGCCTGTTAAGTCTCCGTTCAGATCGTGCGACTTATAATGGTCGGAAAAAAATCACTTTAGGCTTTAAAACGACTGATCCTTTAACTCACATTCCGAGACGACTATGAAAAAATTACTGATCTTATTGCAAATTTTTACGATTGCCCTGAGTTTCGCCGGGGCTGCGGAGGCTTCCGGCGGCCACCCAGGCAAAGCAAAAGGGCATTACAAGCACAGGCATGGGCATAGGGACGAAGTTGTACATTACTATGTGCCGGCGCCTCCTCCCGCTCCGGCTTATTATCCTGCGCCGCAGCCTTATCGTCATCCGGCTCCCGATCGCCGCTCGACGTCAGGTTTGGCAGGCAGTGTGGTCGGTGGCGCGCTGGGTTATCAGGTTGGCAACGGTAATCCGCTCGCGGCCGGCGTCGGCGCGGCAGCCGGCTCTCTGATCGGCAATGAAATCGGGAAATAGTCGTTAATTAGGCGGATTTTCGGCGTCTGCGTAGAAAATCCGCTAAGCGCTTCATTGAATGGAGAAAGGTTTATCGTTTCTGATTTTCGCGATCAAATTGGCCTTCTCGTTAAGGAAGCATTCAGTTAGATCATGCATAATGTAATCAACAAAAAAGATTCCAGTTGTTATTTTAATATTTGATCTGCATCATGGAGTACGATCTTATGAAAAAATCATTGTTATTCATTTCTTTGGCGGTTTGCGCCATGATGCTGCCGGCGGCGGCCTTTGCGGACGGCTGGGGGCATGGTCACGGCCATGGTTGGGGCCATCATCATCACCATCATGGACATCATGTCGATTATTATCCGGCCCCTGTTGTGCAGTATTATCCACAGCCGGTCGTAAGCTACTATGCACCGCCACCGCCGCCGGCAGTGGTTTATCAGGCGCCTGCTCCAGTCCCTTATTATTCCGGTGGCGGTCGCCCATCCACAAACGGTTTGGCAGGCGGTGTGATCGGCGGCGTGTTGGGCTACCAGTTTGGTTCGGGCGATCCGTTGGCGACAGGTATCGGCGCTGCAGCCGGTTCATATTTGGGTAACGGAATGGGCGGCTACTAACCGACGATCTGGTTACGCGATTCTCAAACAGCCATCAAGACCTTGCGCCGGCCTGGCCGGCAGGTCTTGAGTTTTTTCCTCTGCAAAAGTCGGCTCCTTACGTCGGCATATAGTCAAACTGATAAATTGCATTACACTTTAAATCGTGTTGTTTGTTTTTCAATAGATTTGAAGTGGATGCCATGGCTCTCTTTCCTCGTATTGTAATAACCCTCTTCTTTTTGTCAGCCATAGGCTGCGCCAGGACTTATCAAGCTCGCTATGTCGAGACCAGCGGATTTCTGAACGATTACTCGATCCTGAAGGAAGATCAGGAGGATGATGCGCTGCTGAGCTATTGGAAAAAAGGCGCGGATTGGTCGCATTACAAGAAAATCATCGTCGACCCGGTCGTGATCAGAAAAACCCCGGATTCCGACCTGAACGATCGACCGCAGATCGAAAGCGCCCGCCTGAAAGAATTGTTCGAATACCGTATACGGGAGGCCCTAAGAAAGGATTTCAAATTGGTTACCAAGCCCGGGCCGGATACATTGCGGGTGCAGTTGGCGATTACCGACGCCGAAACCTCGACTTTGTTGTTGGATCAGTTAACCACCTTATACCCGTCGGCGCGCGCGTCGTCGTTGCTGAAGCGCCTGGTTTTCGGCACTGAATCGTTTGTAGGCAAGGCCAGTATCGAAAGGCGAGTGACCGATTCCGCGAGCGGCGAGTTGCTGATGGCCTCGGCCGATTGCCGGGCCGGCGGGAAAACTTTGGCAGGATCGTTCAATAATTGGGATGATGTTGAGCAGGCTTATGTGTATTGGGCTCAGCAATTGAGTTTTCAGCTTTGCGAGAAGGCTGGAAATCACAATTGCCAGGAACCAGAAAATGACCTTTTTTCATTCCGGTGAATGGAAAAAGTGGGAGAAGCTTTAGGTGTGTCCGGCTGGTTAAAGCTTCTCTCGGGAGCATTAAAGATTGAAGAGGGCGTTTCCTCTGCACAACAAAAAGCCCGGATTATTCTTTCTCATCAAGATCGCTCAAGAACATATCCTGAATCAGATTCCGCTCACCCCGGGTCAGCTTGAAACGCGCATATTTGGTGCCGGGAGGCAAAATTTCATTATTTTGTTTTGCATGGGGCAGCGGTTTTCTGCGATCCTTCAGGCGTCTTTCCGCTTTGCGGCGGTTGAGTTTGGCAATTGTGGATTCGCTGCCCTGCATTTCGGTCGCATCGACTTGATTGGGTGTGCAGCGGCGATCGCCAGTCGGACGCGTATCGTTTGCTCGGCGGACATGTTTTCGTAAATTAATGATGTTCATTGCAATAATAACCTATGTTATTGATAGCGGATTTTAAATCTCAAAATGCTGTGATTTTGTTATTTCTTACCCTAATTAAATATAGAATAAAAACCGCCCTTTCTCTACCTGGCTGATGTAAGTTTTTGTATCCATAACGATTTCTTAATCTTCGAGCGAAGCGGTCAAACGCCGCAATGCCTCGCCGCCGTTATTGAATAATGGCAAGCCGTCGCCGGGCAAGACGGTTTTGATGCCGGGCGGAGCGGCCTATCGAGGCGATAGCCTGACTTTTGTTCTGCCGCTTGTCGTCCGGAAGCAGGCGCAATTCACCGATCATGGGGCAGCGGATCGATCATGACATTGCCGTCGGGGCGTGCCCATAATACGGCGTGAAAAATCGAGATTGCGTTCCTCATTAAAAACAGACCGGCTGAATAAATCTTTACGATGTAATTGTTTCAAGCTTGCCTTTCCTGGGTGTTAAGGAATGACAAAAGAATGATTGCCTGGTTCCCTCATTCTGCACGCGTCGTTTTTCTGTTTGAGCCAGAACCGCCGAGCGCGCAGCCGAATTCATTTTCGTCCATCCGGTGATTTCGTCGAGGGTGCGAAAGCAACCTACGCAAAGACTATTCTGATCAAGACAACAGCATTTGATACAGGGTGAGGCAGGTGGTTCCTGAGGCAAGTTCATCGAGGCGGACTGTAAAAAAGGAGCGTCAGCGGTGCAAAATCAACTCCAAAACCAGCTTGCTGCCAAAATAGGCGAGCAGCAGCGACAGAAAGCCCCACAGTGTTAATTTGATCGCGGTTCGCCCGCGCCAGCCGTAGCGGATACGGCCAAGGATCAGGCCGGAGAAAATAATCCAGGCCAGAATCGACAGCGCCGTCTTGTGTACGAGATGCTGCGCGAACAAATCTTCAATGAAAATAAAGCCGCTGATCAGCGAGATCGTCAAAAAGAACAAGCCGGCGCTGAGCATCTGAAAAAGCAAAGATTCCATCGTTTGCAGCGGGGGCAGCGATTGAATATAGCGTTTCGGCGGATGGCTACGCAGCTGCTGATCCTGAATCGCCAGCAATATCGCTTGCAGCGCGGCGATATTCAACAGGCTGAACGCGATGATCGAGGTCAGGATGTGCGTGCTCATCTGCCAGTTGTGAATATGCAGAGGATGAGGTTTTTCGGACAAAGTCGAATCCAGGCCGAGCATCAGGGCGGCGATCGGAAACAGGATCACGCCCAGTTTTTCGACCGGCTTGTTGATTGCCGCGATCAACAGCAGCAGCGCGACAATCATCGAAACCAGCGATGCGGCGCTGAAAAAGCCGAAATTAAACCCCTGATATTGTTTGAAATGGACCGCGATATACGCAAAATGCGCGGCGACCCCGATCCAGCCGGGCGACAGCGGTGCTTTTTCGCTCCGGTGTTTATGGACGTGCCGGACGATCAATAGCGCATTGCAGACATACGCGCCGATGGACAGAAGAGCAAGCTGGAGTGTGGTCATTCAACAATTTAATGGTTGAAAATGGGTTTGATTCGGATCGATTACGCGGTTTTGAAAGCGGGCGGCATTTACCTCTGCCTCTGCCTCAGGGAAAACGGTGAAGATTACAGGACTGCTCAAGGTATGGTAGTATAATCTGTTAATGTGTCCTGATCCTAGCCCATTATGTGCGGGGGCCAGTTTTCCTAGTTACCAGTAAGTTTACGCCATGTTTGATAATTTAACCGATCGATTAAGTGATACCCTCAAAAAACTGAAAGGTCAGGGCCGCCTGACCGAGGATAACATCAAGGAGACCCTGCGCGAAGTGCGGATGGCCTTGCTGGAAGCCGATGTTGCCTTGCCTGTGGTGACCGATTTTATCGATCGTGTCAAGGCTGGCGCCTTAGGGAAAACCGTACAGAGCAGCCTGACGCCGGGCCAGTCGATGATCAAGCTGGTGCAGTCCGAGTTGGTCAAGGTGATGGGGGAGCGCAATGAGGCGCTGAATCTGCGTACCACGCCACCGGCAATCGTGCTGATGGCGGGCTTGCAGGGTGCCGGTAAAACCACCACCGTCGCGAAGCTGGGCCGCTGGCTGAAAGAGAATCAAAAGAAAAAAGTCGGTGTAGTCAGTGCCGACGTCTATCGTCCGGCCGCGATCAAACAGTTGGAGACGCTCGCCCAGGATTTGAATCTGGAGTTTTTTCCCAGCGAATCCACCCAAAAGCCGGTCGACATTGCGAACGCCGCGATCGACGCTGCGAAGCGTAAATTTCTGGATGTCTTGATCATCGATACCGCGGGCCGCCTGCACATCGATGACGAAATGATGGCTGAAATCAAGGAATTGCATGCCGCGGTCAAGCCGATCGAAACCCTGTTCGTGGTCGACAGCATGACCGGTCAGGACGCTGCAGTGACCGCGAAAGCGTTCAACGATGCGCTGCCGTTGACCGGCGTGATTCTGACCAAAGCCGACGGCGATGCGCGCGGCGGGGCGGCGCTGTCGATTCGTCATATTACTGGCAAGCCGATCAAATTCATCGGGGTCGGCGAGAAGGCCGACGCGCTCGAACCTTTCCATCCGGACCGGATCGCTTCGCGTATTCTTGGCATGGGCGACATGCTCAGCCTGATCGAAGAAATCGAGCAGAAGGTCGATAAGGAAAAAGCACAAAAGCTGGTCCGCAAGATTCAAAAAGGCAAAGGCTTCGACCTGGAAGACTTCCGTCAGCAGTTGATGGAAATGCAGAACATGGGCGGCGTCGGCACGATGCTCGACAAATTGCCTGGAATGAACAGCGTGCCGAAGGATCTTCGCGACAAGGTCAACGACAAGGAACTGGCTCGCCAAATCGCGGTGATCAATTCGATGACTCCGCAGGAGCGCCGCTTCCCCGATCTGATCAAAGGCAACCGCAAGAAACGGATCGCCGACGGCTGTGGCCAGGATTTGAACGCGGTGAACCGGATGCTGAAGCAATTCATGATGATGGAAAAAATGATGAAGAAGCTGAAAGCCGGCGGCAATATGGCAAATATGATCCGCGGCATCAAGAGCAACGTTCGAGGCATGCGTCGCTGAGTCGATTGGGGATAAAACCCTCTCCCTGCGGGAGAGGTGGCTCTTTTGGGTCTTCGTCGTAGTTCGGCTTAGCTTAGCTCGCAACTACACGCATCAAAATCTATAAGCAGTATTTTGTGCCTATTCAGCGCTTTACATATTAGCAAAATCGCGTAGAATAGGCGGATTAATTTTTTTGAATTAAATGTTTCGAGGAAAACGTTAATGGTTACCATTCGCCTTACAAGAACCGGCGCGAAAAATCGTCCTTTTTATCATGTCATCGTTGCTGACAGCAGAAGCGGTCGTGACGGTCGTTACATCGAGCGCGTAGGCTTCTTCAATCCTCTGGCACGCGGCAACGAAGTCAGACTGCGTCTGGACAGCGAACGAGTTGAATACTGGAAATCTCACGGCGCGCAACCTTCCGACCGCGTTGCAAGACTGATTAAAGACGCTGCGAAGGCAAGCGCCTAAATCAGGTCTTGACCAGAGAAAACGATAACACCGTTGACGTCGGCAAAATTTCCGGCGTTTTTGGTGTCAAAGGCTGGGTAAAGGTTTTTTCCTATACTAGTCCGAAGGAAAACATCCTGAACTATTTGCCCTGGCTGCTGAAAAAAGCGGGCGAAGTAAAGACGGTCGAAGTCGTCGACGGTAAACTTCATGGCAGTGGGGTGATTGTACTGATCAAGGGTGTGAACGACCGCAATCAGGCGGAAACCTTGCTCGGCTCCGAGATTTTTATCCGCCGCGAGCAACTGCCCGAAACGTCTGAAGGCGAATATTACTGGTCCGATTTAATCGGATTAGAGGTTGTCACGACCGACGGCGTGGCGTTGGGTGTAGTCGACAGCCTGCTCGAAACCGGCGCGAATGATGTGTTGATCGTAAAAGGCGAACGCGAACGCGCGGTACCGTTTATTAAGGAGCAAGTGATCGTCGAGATCGACCGCGAAGGCGGCCGGATCGTGGTCGATTGGGATCCTGATTTTTAAACGCCGCCATGCGCTTTGATGTTGTTTCGATCTTTCCGGAGATGGTTACCGGCGCCGCAAGCTATGGTGTAACCGGCAGGGCGATCGAACGGCAGCTTGTCAGTCTGAACGTATGGAACCCCCGGGACTATACCGAAGACCGGCACCGGACCGTGGATGACCGGCCTTACGGCGGCGGTCCAGGCATGGTAATGAAATACCCGCCTCTGCATGAGGCGGTCACGGCGGCGAAAGCGGTGGGTGCAAGCCCCGCCAAAGTGGTCTATTTAAGTCCTCAAGGCAAGTTATTGACCCAGCAACTGTTGGCCGAGGCCAGTCAACTCAGTCAATTGATTCTTGTCGCAGGGCGTTATGAAGGGGTTGACGAACGTTTCGTCGAGCTCGATTGTGATGAGGAATGGTCGCTTGGCGACTATGTAATCAGCGGCGGCGAGCTCGCGGCCCTGATCGTGATCGACGGCATTACGCGCCTCTTGCCCGGCGTGCTCGGCGATGAAGCGTCCGCGGAGCAGGATTCGCACCGGAACGGATTGTTGGATTGTCCGCATTTTACCCGGCCCGAGCATTTGGATGACTATCCGGTGCCGAAGGTGTTGTTGGGCGGCAATCATGCCGAAATCGAGCGCTGGCGGATGAAACAGGCGCTCGGCAGAACCTGGCAGAGACGCCCGGACTTGCTGACAAACAAGCAGCTAAGCCCGGAACAGCAAGCCCTGCTGAATGAATTTAAAATTGAACTTGATGTTTATTAGGTGTGGTAATGAGCAATATTATTGAAGCATTGGAAAAAGAACAAATAAAGCAGATCCCGGAATTCGGCCCAGGCGATACCGTTGTCGTGCAAGTCCGCGTGAAAGAAGGCGAGCGTGAAAGAATCCAGGCGTTCGAAGGCGTCGTGATCGCCAAGCGCAACCGCGGTCTGAATTCTGCATTCACCGTCAGAAAAATTTCGCACGGTACCGGCGTCGAGCGCGTTTTCCAAACGCACAGCCCGTTGATCAGTGAAATCCAGGTCAAACGCCGTGGCGATGTTCGCAGAGCGAAGCTGTACTATCTGCGTGATTTGACCGGTAAGGCAGCGAGAATCAAAGAAAAACTGTAAGAGGTATTTTACAGGCTTGAAAAAAGGCGACTTCGGGTCGCCTTTTTTATTTGTGGTTTTTAAGAATCTACCTTCTCAGCGGATTGACCATTTACATGGGCAGCAACTTCAGTCCTTATAGTATGATCACGCCTATCCGAAAAAACTCAGGTCCCCGAGAATAATGAGCCCGCAGACCAATTGGCAGCCTACGGATATTATTATTTATAAGGACTGAGCGAAAATTGCAGCACATCTTGAGAGTTTAAATCTAAGCTAACAGAAGCCTTTATATCTACTAGACTTCATCTAGTTCTTGAATTATTTCATTAGCCAGATAAATGAATGCAATTTCTCTTTTGCCCGGGCAAAATATATCTCTTCCTGTCGGGGCGCCGTTAATAATCCGTTTTGATGCGCTTACGCTTCCGCCAAATTATGAAGTCGACAGTTGCGCATTCGCACTCAACCGTTACGGCAAAGTTCGCAGCGACTTCGATTTCGTATTTTTCAATCAACCCATTTTTTGTGCAGGAGTTCTCCAGAAACAGTCTTCAGGGCATGAGTTTTTCGTCAATCCGCAATTACTTCCTCCAGACATTAACCAAGTTGTTTTTTCGCTAACCATTTATGAGGGGTTGAGCAAGAAACAAAGCTTTTCTGCCTTGTCCGAATGTCAAGGGGATGTAATCGATTCAGTTAGCGGGAATCGTATTGCCGAATTTGTCTTGAACACACTGGGTAGGCCGGAAATTGCACTGCTTTTTTTCGCGATATACCTAAATCAGGGGCAATGGAAGTTGAGAGCGCTAGGAGATGGTTTTAATGGAGGCTTGGATGCGCTGGCTACTCATTTCGGTGTGAATGTCAGTGAAGGAGAAACTCCGGGCCCTGAACCGGAGGATAGTGGTACTATAGGAAGCAATGACAAATCAGAAGCGGATTGGAATGAACATCTCATTAACGGCATATCAAAATCGAGCCATAAAAAAAATCCGCTTGAAATTGCTAAAGAACTCCATGCCGCATTAATCGCAGCGGGCGAGACTATTCCGATGGCGGAAATTCCCAAACAGAAACTGGCCGAAATTTCCGCAGTTACCCAAAAAATGATTGCTGCACTGGAGCATATACATAAGGCCGTCGTGCCGCTCGATCTGATCAGTGAGGACGCCATCTTCGTCAATAATCTCCTGGTATGGAAAAATTTACCGGCCGGCTATATTTTAAAGAAACACGTTCAATTTCAGCGACTTCTAAATAATTCCAAAACGCTTGGGATTTTGCACAAAAATGCAATTGAGATTTTTTCCGTCTATAAATTTTCGGACCCTGAAATAAACTTATCCAGAAAGATCGGCGATTTTTTCTCGGCCAATTATTCTTTCTATCAGGCGTTCAAGGCTTTAATTGCCCAAAATCAATTGGGGCCGGCCAGTTTGACTGCGCGCGTCAAAGAAGCGACTGAAACTAACGAATTTTTACTCAGCTTACAGAAAGCGGGTGTGATTGGCCCTTTCCAGATTCAATTATATGTTTTTAATAGCAAGGAATGGGTTGATACCGATGTTGGAACGCTGCGAAGAATACGCTCTCAGGAAAACAAAATTCGATTTAACCTTACGTTGACAGATCCTACAACTTATCGCGACCTGATTTCCGGACACTGGTTCAATGCCTTCGCCTACAGCCTTATTTCGGACCATCTGGCGCGAAATCAATTACTGCATGAAATCTACTCAAGGGTAAGTTACCAGTCCCCTTCCGAAATTTTCAAATCAAAAGGCGATTTTGATATTATCGCTCTGGCAGGGAAAACCATTCTGGCTGTTGAGTGTAAATCGGGCAATCTGAAAGAAACTTTAAATATCGATCAGCTGATTGACAAGATGAAAGGGCTTGAGAAAGTGTTTGCTGCTTCCGGCTCGATGAAATATCGGTATCAGTTTTTGATGATTTATAACCCATTCGCCAGCGTTGATCAGACTGTGCTGGAAAAACTGGCTAATGCGGGAGTAAAACCTGTGATGCCGAACGAGATACGCGGAGTGGTTTTTAACATTTTCAATGCGGTTAAGCCTAATTGATTTGACGCATTAACCCGCGTAAGGCGGAACCGGTTTACCAGGTTCCGCCATTTGGAACGGACTTTAATACCGATGGTTTTCTGTGGGTGATGTGATGAACCAAGCTTTGTCATCTTTGTTAGGCTTGGATTGACGGATCGCCTGACGGCATCCATCCTACGCTTGCTATTGTGAATCAGGCATGCACCCAAAAGATGGTCGCCGTCATTCTGTTGCGAAAGAACCGCAAGACAACGCGGGAATACGACAAAGCACTTTATCGGCACCTAACTTTACTGGAAAATGCTTTTTTGCACCTCTTCATTTCAGGCCGCTGTCCATATCCGATATATTGCTTTGGGGCTTCTATCTTGTGACGACACTATCTAACAAAATCCTAAATATTCAGGCGTTACGTGGCATAGCGGTGATGCTGGTAATCGCCTTTCACCTCGCCGGTAATGAAGAAAAATACGGTCATGGATATACCATTCTTCCTGATTTTCTGGCCATCGGTAGTTCAGGTGTGGATATTTTTTTTGTCATTTCCGGGTTCGTGATGGTGACGATTACGCGTGGCCGGTTCCGGAAAACGGGTGCCATACGTAAGTTTATTTATCATCGTGTGACACGAATTTACCCAGTTTATTGGTTCTACAGTGTGTTAATGCTCGCAATTATTTGGGTTCAGTGGGAAACGAGCAGTAGCACCAGAGTCATAGATATGACGGCTTCTTTTCTCCTGTTGCCGCAAAATCAGTTGCCGCTGCTGGTAGTGGGATGGACCTTGGTCCATGAAATGTATTTTTATTTTGTATTTTCCTTGCTGTTAGCCTTTCATGAAAGATGGCTATCGGCTCTAATGATTTTATGGTGTGTGGCATCCATTATTGGAGCGGTAATACTGTCTTCAACCGAAAATCCAATCATTCAACTCATCGTAAACCCGCTTACCCTGGAATTTATAACCGGCGGTTTAATCGCCCGGGCTCATTTTTCAGGAAAGTCATCTTTTGCGTGGCTTTTGTTAATTCTTGCCGTGGCTTGGTGGATCCTAGGGTACGGAATTTGCGTTAAGCTTGGTTTGGCGCCGGAGTCATCAAGTTGGTTACGATTACTCCTGTTTGGCGTTCCGTCTGCGTTTTTTGTCTATGCTCTCGTCGCTCTAGAAAAATCTTCGGGATGGCGAATGCCAAGTTGGCTAATGTTAATAGGCGATGCATCCTTTTCGATTTATCTATCTCATTTGCTTGTCATTGCTTTCATAGGACGTATTTGGGAAGCCTTTGGTTTAGTTGGGCCATATACAAATGGCATAGTTTTAATCGCTATGCTTCTTTCTGCGCTAGTTATTGGTATCACTAGCTTCCGGCTTATTGAACTCCCTCTACTCAATTTTACTCGGCGATTTGAACCACTTTTTGTTCTAAAAAGAGTTGGGTAAGGTAGACAAACAGCTTTATTGTTTGCCCACCTTAATTTGGAACGACTGGTGGGCAGCCATAATTTTATGAGAATGATTGGATAAAGATACGCCCTGCGTATTTTCCGAGAGGATCGGCGGATGCGGTCAGGAATAAACCGCATCCGACGTTGCCCAGAAAGCCGGCGTAAATTGCCTCGACTGTTCTGGAAAAACTGGCTCATGCTGGCTTAAAATGATGATGCCGAGTGAAACCGATGACCTGAATAAAAGGCCGCATTCGCGACAGTATATGCGCCAAATGCAGAATATGCGAACCAGCAGAGAATGCGCTACGCTATTCTGTCCATTATAGCAGACTGTACTTTCTCTATGGGAACTTGGTCCGGCTTGGAAGCCCCTTTAGTCTTCGAAATCCAGCTCATTTTTCTGAGGAGGCCAGTTATTTCTGAGCCATTCATTAATCCGGGCATAACTGCGCAGTTCGCGGGGCATATCTTCCTGTATCAAACGCTCTGCTCTTAAGGCATCGATCTTGCGCTTAAAATCCTCGTTCTCCATAAAGCAGTTTATGAAATAAAGCATTTCATAACCTTGATTTCTATTTAATTCATCAATATCGCAGTCTTCTCTAATTCCAGACTCATCGTCATCATACTTCGCGATCCAACAATAATGATATTTATTGTCGTTCAAATCGGAGGCTTTTATTCTTGCCGTCATAATGCACCTATAACTAATGACTTTCTTAAAAAAAGAAAAAATTATCTATATGCGCAAGAGGTATTTAAATTATCTGTAGTCAATCCGTCATTACTACGGTCAAATATTCCAAGAAGACGGTTTTAAAATATTAAAAATAAAAGAAATCAAAACTTGAAAATATTAGACGTAATTTCAATATTCTCTTACGCCATCCCGTACTTACTATTCCGTCCCTTACCCTTATAGCAGTAGATAAGGCAGTTTCGAGCATTCTCTTTCGATCGTCCTTATATCGAAAAATATGTTCACTCATAGATGCAAGATTTGGCGCCTTCCACGCCGCGAAGTTCAAGAATTTTTTCAGAGCATGCGATCCTGTCCCGAAATTGTGGATTCACCTGCAGATTGTGCCTCAGCTGAACTCGGGAATCGATGCGGAATCGAATATTAAAAACCCCAGAAGCCCCCAAACAATTCTTATATAAACTGAGGAGCGGTTCGCATGGACTATCCTGATAAAATACTCGCCCTCGTGCTAGCCGGCGGAGAAGGATCGCGCCTCAATCCTCTCACGGCGCATCGCTCGAAGCCCGCGGTTCCTTTCGGGGGGCGGTATCGTCTGGTGGATTTCGTCATCAGCAATCTGATCAATTCAGGGGTGGAATCGATTTATGTACTGGTCCAGTATAAATCCCAATCCCTCATCGAGCATCTGCATAAGGCTTGGGAGCCTTCTCGTGTTTCAACCAGTGCGTTTGTGATGGAAGTGCCACCGCAAAGGCATTCTGGAGACGATTGGTTTCGAGGAACAGCCAACGCCGTCTACCAGAATCTTACGTTGCTAGAACGGCATCAGCCAAAACTGGTAGCAATATTCGGCGCCGACCATGTTTACCGGATGGATGTACGCCAGATGGTGGAGTTTCATTACGCAAACGGGGCGGATATTACGGTAGCGGCTCGGTCGGTGCCATTAGCCGAAGCGGTGTCTTTCGGCGTATTGGAGACGGATGAGGAAGGCCGGATTTGTGCCTTTCGTGAAAAGCCGGCACAGCCTAAACCGATCCCCGGCGATCCGGACAGCGCCTATGTATCGATGGGTAATTATCTTTTCGATGCGGAAAAATTGCTCCCTATCATTCAGGATGCCCAACGGCTCGGCGAGATGGACTTCGGAAAAGAAATACTGCCGCGCCTGTTTCAGACCCACCGACTGTTCGCCTACGATTTTGCTTCCAGTAAAATGCCGGGTATTAAAGCTTACGAAGAACCGGGCTACTGGCGCGATGTGGGCACTCTCGAGTCCTACTGGAAGGCCCATCAGGATCTCTTGGGCCAATATCCCCGTTTTGATTTGTTCAACCCGCAATGGCCCATCCGTTCTTCCCGTTATGACGGTCCTTGCGCAAAAATCATGGGGCGCTGTGTGGAAGACAGCCTGATCGGTTCGGCGGCCTGGATAGATGGGGCACTCGTCCGTCGCAGCATCGTGGGGCGCGAAGTTGTGTTGGAGGAAGGCGTGGAACTGGACGGATGTATTGTGCTGGATTATGTCAGAATCGGAAAAGGCAGCCGGTTACGTCGAACCATTGTCGACAAGCAAAATTTCCTTGAAGCGGGGTCCGTCATTGGCTTTGATGCCGAAAAAGACGCTCGGCAGTATTATGTCGATACTTCGGGGCTCACCGTTGTGCCGCGCGGGAATCGGCCGATTTCCCTGGCCTATTGAATGGGACCAGTTGCCGTCCATCAAGGCCGGGAGGTTGGAGGGCTCCACCCTGTCCGCGTAAGGCTGTACTAGGCGTTTCCATACAGATAATGCCGGGCGTTGACACAGGCGCTCAGTACGAAAAGGGAAGTTCCCACGTCGCTGCCGACTATGATGCGGCAAGGGTGGCGCAGACGGGTCCATTCGTGAGCCCTAAACGGATGGCCTTGGGCACCCTCGCCCAGGGCGTCCGACATAACCTGCAGCCCTGCGGCTATTACGCCGTCATCCTTGGGCTCATACCTAAGCAGTACCAGCGAGCTTACCGCAGGCGCGGCGTCGAATGCATTCAAGGTATAGCCCAGCAGGTCGGTTTTACAGAAATCCAGAGCGATTTGACGGATTTCTTCGATACGCCCGCTCGGATCCAGAACATTTTTTTCGGTATCGCTCAGGGTTAAATAAACATCGTACATCCGGCCGACATAAAAAACATATATTTCCGGCAGATAATATTGAAAAGCGGACTCATGCTTGAAGTGGCCGTGCTTGAGCGTTTCATAATGAAAATCGAACAAACGCCGCACGGTTTTTAAATTTTCTCCCTCAAGCGATTGCCATTGCTTTCGATTGACCAACATGGACTCCAGAATATCCATGTTATGGCCGGGGCAAATTTCATTCCCGACTATATTACGAACGAGGCGTCCATCGGGCTTCATAAACGTTTTATCGAACCAGATAGGAACGGCTCCTTGATAGTTCAGCGGTTTGGTCATTTGAATGGTCGGCGGATTCGACGTGTAACCGCTGCCGATTTGGTATTCGTTGATAATTTCCACCCAGGGATGCGCCAAAAATTTCTGGCACTCCTCGAGCAGCTCAACGTCGGCGGAAAGTTGCTTTTCGTGGACAAGATCCAACCATTTTCTGGCGATTGAAAGGGCGAAAAAAGTTGTGTCCGTGTCGGGGGCGAAATCTCCAAACCCCAAGTCCATTTTTATTTTTCGACTCTTTTTAGTCAGACGGGACAAATAACCAGACCGGTCGTCAGAAGGGAAACACGATATTGCAGGATGCTTAATCCCATTATTTGGCGTTACCAGCCATTCCTGGCTAGAGACGACACAAAAGTGCAACAAATTTTCCAGGATCGGTACAATTTGCTGCAACTCATCGGGAGCCACGCTGGTTTTTACGACCCACGTCAGCAGGAGCTCGAAAAAAGTGACATCATAAAAGGCGGTGCGGTGCATAAACCACAGCGGACGATGAAAAAGTCTTTCCGCAATTCCGCGATAGGGTTTGCGAACGATCTTTAATTTGGCCGGGTTACAGTGAATAAAGCAGCGCACCAAAGCGAATAACAGGATGGTATTCTGATATTCGAAAGCGCCTACGCCGCGGAGAACATTCAGAAAATTCTCACCGTTCATATGGTCGTCGCCGGATAAAATCACTTGCGCCGCGACCGGGAAAAAAGGGGTTTCGCTATTCGAATTCCACGTACGCAAAATGTCCTGCATACAGCATCGAATGACGGTATCCAATCGGTTCAGGTTAGGATTGGCTGTGCTGAACGAAACTTTTTCCCGATGCCGGAAATGCGGCTTACTGATTTGATCAAGCAGTTCGGCAATCGGGCTGAATGTTCGCTCAATCCAACCGGCATCCCGCCATTCTTCATTGCTGGCCTGCATGGCGGTGCGGATCGCCGCCTGATAGACAGGAACCATTCGCATCGGGATCAGCGGATGGCGGCAGCCTTTAAGAATCAGGTATTTCAGTAACCAGTTGCCCGCAGATTTATGATAAAGCAGCTTTAGATTTTGGCCCGGTGCGCCGTAGGGTTGCTCCTTTAGAATGGGTGCATCGCAAATATCATAAATATTGGCGTACTGGGTCATGATGCCGTCCTGTTAAAGTAATAATAACCCAGTGTATCAAGATAGAGCCCATGAGTTTGCAAAGGCCTCATAAAAGCTCTTATCGACGACAGTCGCTCCGCGTCTGCCCACCAGTGCGCTCGCAAACGCCTGCGCGCGTTCCAGTGTCGTGGGTAGCGGCCATTGGCTGACAAGACCCAACAGCAATACCGCGGCAAACGCATCGCCCGCGCCGACAGTATCGATCACGGCCTGTGTGGCAGCGGGTTTGACCGAAATCAATTGATGCTCCCGGTCATAAATCAGTGCCCCTTCCGCGCCTCGGGTCACGAACAACGTTTCGAGATTGAACTGTGTAAAGCAGGCGAGCATTGCGGTTTCCAAATCCGCATGGCCGGGACATAGCGATATCAACTCGCTTTCATTCAGCTTGATCCAATCCGCATCGCCCAGCAGTGGCATCAGCCTGCCGGATGTCCACCAGGGCGCGCGCAAATTGACATCGATAAAAATCTTGCCTTGATGTTTGGCCTTGACCGTTTGCAAGGCGGCCCGGGAGATTGGGTTACGGATCGCCAGCGAACCATGGTAGAGAATGCCTTGACTAGTCTGTTCGGCTACAAGTTTCGGGTCGATAAAGTCATAGGCGCAATCGGAGACAATCTCGTAATGAGGCTCGCCGTGATCGATCGCGACCTGTACGCTGCCGGTCGGATAATTCGGATCGGTTTGCAGTGCGTCAAGACACATGCTCCGGCTTTTCATGAGTTGTAAAATTTCTTGCCCTTCCGGATCGGCACCAATCCGGCTAAGCAGGCGGGGAGACTGTCCGAAAGACTGCAAATGCCAGGCAACATTGAAGGGGGCGCCACCCAGAACGCGGCTGCCGTCCGGAAAATGATCGAACAGCACTTCACCGAAGATATGGATCAACGGGCTATTCCGCATGGCCTTCCATAATTTGCAGGCAAGTTGAGACATTCAGGAAATCATCGATTCGGTTGCTTTCTGATTCGATCAGCAAGGCTTTTTGTTGCCGGCTCAATTTTTTAAGGTGGAGTTCGCGCCGGCTTGCGGAACTGCGGTTATGCCCGGGCTCCAGATAAACGAGCCGGCGGGGCTGCCGGCCATTGAAATATTTGGCGCCGCGCCTGTTGGCGTGCTGCTCGAAGCGTCGCTGCACATCATTTGTGATGCCGGTATAAAGCGAGTCGTCGCTGCAAAGGATGATATAGACGAACCAGGTCATCGATGGTTTACACTACCGAGCCGAACAATTTGCCGACCCCGGCAGTTAAGCCCATCGCCAACGCGCCCCAGAAAGTAACGCGGACGGTGCCTTTAATCAGGCTGGAGCCGCCGGTATAGGCCGAGACGAGCCCCAGCAGCGCCAGAAATGCCAGCGAATACGAGGAGACCCAAAGAGCGGTCCTGGGGCCGGGCGTGAACAGCGCGACCAGTAACGGAAGTATGGCGCCGACCGTGAACGTGAACGCCGACGTTATGGCGGCCTGAATCGGACGCGCGGACCCTTGCACCGAAATGCCCAATTCTTCGAAGGCGTGTGCGCCGAGCGCGTCATGCTCCATCAACTGGGCGGCCACCTGCTCGGCAAGCAGGGGATCGAGGCCGCGCCGGATATAAATGCCAGTCAGCTCGTCCAGTTCATACGGATGATTCTCGTCTAACTCCTGGCGTTCGCGTGCCAGATCGGCCTTTTCGGTGTCGGCTTGCGAACTGACCGAAACGTATTCGCCGGCCGCCATCGACATCGCGCCTGCTGCCAGTCCTGCGCTGCCGGCAAGCAAAATATCGTGGGGCGTTGCTTGTGAAGCAGCAATACCCACAATCAAGCTGGCCGTCGAAACGATGCCATCGTTGGCGCCCATGACCGCGGCCCGGAGCCAGCCGGTCCGATGCGTGCGATGAGATTCGGGATGATGAGTAGGCATGCAGATTTCCAGGTTAATGTAAGTGGTCTTCGGGCAAATGCCGCAGTGCTTTTGGAATGGCAGAATGATCAAGCTGAGACTAATTCTACTCTTTTGGATTCATTATAGGGTGATTTCGCTATTTCAACAGGAGCTTACAGGTTGAGCGGCTCGCTTCAGTGAGCGAGCTATGCAGAAGGACTTCGGGGTGATGCTGGGTTGAGGCGGCATGAGGTCGGGGCCAGCTGCCGAGGGTTTGTGAATCTTAATCCGTTACTGCGATAAAGAGCAGGTGGGCAGAAGAATACTGCCCACCCTGGTTTTCCGGTTAACCGTTCAGGATCACATCGGCGGCTTTTTCACCGATTATGTAAATCGAGGATACGATAAAGAAGCCCGGGATCTTCGGGAATACCGACGCATCGACGACGCGCAGGCCCTGGATGCCGCGAACACGGAACTGGCTGTCCAGTACCGCCATCGGATCGTTGTCGGCACCGATTGGGCAAGTGCAGGAGGCATGATGCCCCCAGGCATTAAAGCGAACGAAATCGCGCAATTGTTCGTCGGTTTGAGCATCCTTGCCGGGTAGAACTTCTTCGTCAAGGAGACCTTGTTCGAAGAGCGGCTTGGCAAGGTTGCGCACAAATTTGACGCCCTCGACAACGGAGTCAAGATCCTGGCCTGCGGTATCGTTGCCTTCCTCAAAATAGCGGAAGTTGATATAGGGCCGGTCGCGCGGATCGCTGGAGACCAGTTTGACTTCGCCGGCGCGATTGACCGTGTGCGCCTTCAGCACGGCCCAGGTCAGGAAGTTGTGGGCGTCCTTGATGCGTTTGGAATAGCCAGGATAATAGCCGCCGAAGTGGCCGAGCAACGCGAAACAGAACAAATCGGGTAACGGTCTTTCAGGAACCGAACGCCGTATGGCCGCCAACACCGCCCCGTTGGTCGTGTAAACGCCTTTGTTTTCGTTCTTCCATTCGTTGTATTGCGGATCGCCGGCTGAATAAGTGGCGCCTTTCAGGACTTCCCAATCCTGCTTCATTTTGTTCACAACGCCGACTTCATAGCGGTCCTGCAGATTGGTGCCGACGCCGGGCAGGTGATGCTTGACCTGAATGCCGTGCTTTTGCAGTTCTTCCTTCGGACCGATGCCGGACAGCATCAACAATTGCGGCGTATTGTAGGCGCCTCCGGCCAAGATTACTTCTTTCGAGGCATGGACGGTATGAGGTTCCCCGGGCTGATTGCTCGGATTGGCATGTGCCTTGTAGAGTTT
This sequence comes from Methylomicrobium sp., assembly GCA_051061015.1. GTDB lineage: Bacteria > Pseudomonadota > Gammaproteobacteria > Methylococcales > Methylomonadaceae > Methylomicrobium. The sequence goes on along the minus strand of JBPFEG010000055.1, from coordinate 24,047 downwards.
GGCGCCTTTCAGATATTCGACGCCGGTGGCGCGGTTGTTCTCGTCGAGAATCACCTTGGTAACCAGCGCATCCAGTTCGATCGTCAAATTGCCGGGATATCTCTGCTGCACCTCGAGCAGGCGCTCGCGGGTGCTGTGACGGCGGCCTTTTTTGGTGGCCAGCGGCGGATAACGAAGTCCCGTCGCATTTTCCTTGACCAGCCGCCAGTCGTTGGGGTCTTCGAATCCTTTGAAGAGCCATTTCAACCGGTCGAAATGGTCAGGCAAACTTTTCGCGGCCTTAATCGCGGAATCGATGATTGCCAAGACCAGTTTCTTATCCTTTGCCAGGGCTTCGAGCGGCAGTGCGGCTTCGGTCTGGAACCAGCCCTTGAAGCCGTGGCGCGACGGATTGATGCCGAGCCAATTGGCGAGTTTCCGCAGGTAGGGCCGATGCTCGCAATTCTCCATCAATTCGAAATATTTGCGCATGTTGTCGGCTTTCCAGGAAGTATCGCCGGTGAGTTCGGCGACCTCGTCCCAGTCGGCATTGTGCGGATAGACGGTAATCATCGCGTTGTGGGCGGTGCAGCCGCCGAGGCAGCCCGCGCGGGGGTACAACACGCCTTTTTCTTGGGAAGTGTAGTTAGGATCCCGCGCCTGAATCGATTCGGTTTCATAATGGCGTACGAAAAAATCCCAGCGCATCGCTTCGTTTTCGGTCGAAAACGGATGGAAAACCGGCACATCATAATCCTCTGGCAGACGGTTTTCGCCGGGGAATGCCAGGTTGTCCCCCTGGAGCTGCTTCGGGTCGCCGCCGGCTTCCAATACCAGCACTTTCTTGCCGCGCTCGGCGAGACGTGCGGCCACCGTGCCGCCGCCCGCGCCCGAGCCAACGACGATGTATTCGTAAGTTGCATTCGATACTGTCATGGTTGTTTCCTGATCAAATTAAGTGAAAGCCGCCTTAATCCGAGATCGAGGCGGCTTTGTGATTCTGTAAAGGATAAAAGCGCTGAGGGCAGCGTCCATGCTGCCCCGTTCGAAGACCGAAGACTTAGAATGTCTTCAGGAATTCGATCAATGCTTTCTTGTCGGCATCGCTCAGACCCGGTTCTTTATCGGCTTCCTTGAAATACTCGGTACCGAAATAATGGCCGCGATTGACGATGTAGTCAGGACATTTGCTCGCTTTGACCAGAGGATCGGCCAGGTTGGTGAAGACCTTGGCGGCTTCTTCATCGGTCGCATTCTTTGGCAGCGCTCTAAGATCATGTTTGATCTTGAGCAGCAGTCCGACCAGCTCGGCATCGCGCTTGATCCGGTTTACCAAACCATCAGGACGGTCCAGGTTGATGTTGGTGATCAGGTTGACCGGCGTACCTTTCGGAATCGGGCCGAGTTCCAGGCCTTGTTCGCCGGCAAATTTGCCGCCGTCGATCTTGCCGACCAGCTTGTTCAACCAGTCCGGCAGAAAACCCGCAGGAGCCCGCAGGTAGCTGGTCGCAAAGGTTCTGTCGATCCAGCCCGGCAGCATTTTGCCGTTCGCCGTTTGATACTGGATATTGCCTTTACGTTTCTCCGGCCACAGCAATTGTTCGATCGAATTATCGAACGATTGCAGCCGGTCGGCGACCGCAGGGCTTGGGTTGAATTCGCCCAGCGCGTTGTTCAGCAGAAACGGCGCGGTCGACCAAACGCTAACCAGGGAGGCCGGCCGGGTAAAGCCGCGGCCGCCGCCCGGCATGTCGTATTCCCAAGGCTTGCCGGTCATCGGATGATGCACGGTGAATTTGCCGACCGACGGCAGATTCTTGTAGGACTGCGAGGTGAAGTCGTTCCAGATGTTGCCTTCGATTCCATTGGTTGCGAGCGGGCTGCAGGCGTTCGTTTCGAGCAGCGTGACAGGGATGCGCAGATCGGTGGACAGGAAGTTGTCCTGCAGGAAGTCATCCTTCTTGACGATTTCGTTGATCGCTTTCTTGAACTCGTCCGTTTGCGTCCAGCGCCAGTAATTACCCCAGTATTTCAGGTAATCCTTACCGACGCCGCCGTTCGGGAAGAAGCTGTAGGCCTTTTCCGGCAATTTGCTGGAATGGCAGCGCGCGCAGCGTTCGCCGAACACTTCCTTGCCGCGGGTCAGTACGGCCGTGTCTTTGGTCAGGTGCTGGTCACCGCCCGGGGCGTTTTTCAATAGGTCGGGGCGGGTGGCGGCGACAAAGAACAGCGCCAGATCCGGCGTTTGCGCTTCATTGGCTTGCCAGTAGCTCGAATTCTTGCGCGACTGCATAATCTTGATTGGCGTGATGGGCTTGCCGCCGACCAATGGATTGAAGTGGGTCAGCCAGTCTTCGCTGAACAGGCCGATGTTGATGAACACGCGGTTCAGCGCGCCAAGCGCGCCGACTGAATCGGCGCCGTCTTTCAAGACGCGCGGGGTGAACACGGTATCGGGCGCTTTGTAGAATTCGGTCAACGGCCCGGACTTGACGTAATCGTTCAATTGCCGGTTGTCCAGGCTGCCGCCGCCGAGTTTCTCCTCGCCGAATTTCTTGGCGTTCAACAAGCGCGGCACCAGGTTATAGACTGCATTCATCGTGCGCGGGTTGTTGATGTAGTCGCTCGAAATCAGCGACGTATCGAGCGCGCCCGGACGCGAGGTGGCAAACAGTTGGAATGGGAAAGCGGACGGATCGGCTTCCCAGGAAAAGATCCGGTCAATCCAGAAGTATTGCGCGCCCGGATTCGAATTCAGGTTCTCCCATTTCGGATTTTCGGGGTCGGCAGGCGGATTGGCGGGGTTCGGGCCGACGTGGCAAAAGCCGCAGGACATCCCGACCCGGTAAGGCTTGACCAAATTCTTGTTGTTGAAATAGCTCGGATCGGTGTAGTAACGTTCCGGATCCCAGGCTTTTTCGGCCCTCTCATCGAAATCCGGGTTCGGGAATAGGCGCAGGCCGACAATGCCGGTCGCATAGCCGTAGTAGGAGCCGGCCGGAATGTTTTTTCCACGCGCACCGTATTTGACGCCGGGGTATTTTTCTTCGTTTTCGAACGGATCAGGCGCGCACTCTTCCGAGCGCACGTCGAGCCAGAGTCCATAGCGGTCTTTGCGCGGGCCGGTGCCTTTTTCGAAACAGGGTTCGTTGACCAGACCCAGGTAGTTCCAGCGGTTGCTGCGGCTGAATTTGAGGCTGGGGTGATTCGACAGGGTTTTCAGAAAATCGAGGTTACCGACACTCCGGTAACTGATCGTGTTCCACAAGCGGTCGTTACCGGCAGTCCAGACGATCCAGTTATTGCGGCCGGTCGCGACGCTTTTGACCGCCTGTTCAGGCGTAATGCCAGGCACGAACGGCGCCAGCGTTTTGGCCAGCTCCTCGGGATTTTTGGTGATGCCGTAATCCATGTCGCGGAAATAATCCTCGTCTGCGCCTTTAAGACTGGCGGCGTCGCGTTTCGCGCACATCGCTTCATCGATGATTTCGCCTTGTTTATTTTTGCAGACATTGCTGCTAAAAAGTACCGCCATGCTCGCGCTGCTGTAGCCAGCCAGGCTTAGAAAGCCGGTACCGGCCAGCATCAGCGCAAGGGCTGATTTTTTCAGTTTCATATTTATTCTCCCCCAGTTAAATTGAAAATCCTGCAAAATGATGGTTTGCCGGTCTGAAATGCGGTGTATTTTTAGGGTAACCTCCGGTGGTGAAACGGTTTTATTGTAGTGATTAACAAGTGGATTTAATGTTAAGTCCCCAGGGTTTCTGCAAAAAGATTGCTTTGGATCACCATTTGCCGTTTTTCAGTATCGCCAATACGGGGTCTTTCCAAAGCGAAATCTCGAGAGAAATTTTGACTCCGAGCAGATTTCGGCGATTCGGGTGCAAACTCAGTTAGAATAGCTCTTAAATTGTTAATGCAAAACGAGCAGAAGTTAACGTGGATTTTTTCTTAATTTATTCTTACTCTCAGGTTGAGTTGTCTTTATCCGGCTCAGATAATCCTTCAGATTGTGTACTTAACTGGGAAACTTTGTCAACCATAGAGTGTCATGGATGTGGCTAAAAATTATTCTGATATATCATAAGCTTGTAAGAAAATGCTTACATAGTTATGATGTACAGAGAGGGTGCGCCTTGATAGTTCATTGCCTTTGATGTAGATAGATGCCGTTTGTAGTAGAGTGGATCGACCGCTGTGAAGAGCCGGCGAGGGATATCGCGGTGAAGACACCCGCTGGCCAATTGCTCCTGACTGTGCGTGGGGATGTGATCATCAATATGGATTGGATCATTGGCATAGCCAGCAGTGTGCCGGGCGACGGCCATTGGCAAATCCTGTTCGATGCGTATTGGCAGGATTGGAATAGGCCCCTCGAAGTTAAACTGTTGAACCAGGGCACTCCTTATCGACGCCAGGTATGGGCTGAATTGTGCCGAATCCCGTTCGGCGAGACACGGACTTATGCTGCCTTGGCCCGCATTTTGGGGTCTGCGGCCCGGGCGGTCGGCAATGCCTGCCGCGACAATCCCTATGCGCCGATCATCCCCTGCCACCGCATCATCTCGTCCTCCGGTCTTGGCGGCTATTGCGGCGCCATCGACGGTGCTTTGATGGAAATCAAAATCCAACTGTTACGGTTTGAAGCGGAACATCGTCGATGAATGCCGCGGAGTTGATCGATCAGTATCTGGATGCCGCTTGGGCCGAGCAGGGGCTTAGCGAAAACACACTGGCCGCCTACGGCAGCGATCTACGGATTTTTGCGGAATGGCTGAAAGGCAAACCGATGCTCGAAGTCAATGGCGATCAGTTGTCGCGTTTTCTCGCGTTCCGTTATCAGCAGGGGATCGGCAGTCGTTCCACCGCACGTATTCTTTCGACCCTGCGCGGTTTTTACGGTTATTGTGTTCGTGAAAACCGGATTATCGCCGATCCGACCGCGCTGATCGAGTCGCCTTATATCGGCCGGCCTTTACCGCAGTCATTGTCGGAAAAGGATGTCGAACGGCTGCTCGACGCGCCTGAAGTTTCGAATGCGCTCGGCATGCGCGATAAAACGATGCTCGAAATGCTGTATGCGACAGGGCTGCGGGTGTCTGAACTTGTCGGGCTCAAGTTCGAACAGATCAGTTTCCGTCAGGGAGTGGTCCGCGTCACCGGCAAAGGCAGCAAGGAGCGGCTGGTGCCGGTCGGCGAAGTCGCGATGAGCTGGCTCGAAAACTATATGAGCCAGGCGCGCCCGGATCTGCTCGGCGCACGCCAATGCGATTACCTGTTCGTGACGAATCGGGCGGAAGGCATGACTCGACAGGCGTTTTGGCATATCATCAAGCGCCATGCGAAAAAAGCCGGCATCGGCACGGAACTGTCGCCGCACACCTTGCGGCATGCGTTTGCGACGCATCTGCTGAATCATGGCGCCGATTTGCGCGTGGTACAGCTGTTGCTCGGCCATTCTGACCTATCGACGACGCAGATTTATACTCACATTGCGCGCGAACGGCTCAAAGATTTACATTCCAAATATCATCCCAGAGGCTAATTAAAAATGACACAACAGATTCACCCGACCGCTTATATCGCTCCCGACGTAACGCTTGGAGACGGCATTATTGTCGGCCCGTTCGCGGTGATCGAAAGCGGTGCGGTGTTCGGCGATCACTGTCAGGTCGGGGCGCATGCGGTCGTGCACGGTCATGTCAGAATGGGTTCGGGCAATATTCTGCATCCTCATGCGATATTGGGCGGTCTGCCTCAGGATACCGGCTTCAACGCCGAAACAGTCAGCTGGCTGACTATCGGCGACAACAATGTATTCCGCGAAGGCTTCACGGCCCATCGCGCGAGCAAGGAAAACGCCGAAACCCGGATCGGCTCCGGCTGCTTTTTCATGAACAACAGCCATGTCGCGCACGACTGCACGATCGGCGACAAAACGATCTTCGCTAACAATGTCGCGATCGGCGGCCATGTCGAAGTCGGCAGCCATGTATTCATGGGCGGCGCGGTCGTTGCGCACCAGTTTTGCCGGATCGGCGCTTATGCGATCGTGCAGGGCACGACCGGCCTGAACATGGACGTGATTCCGTTCACGTTGATCGGTGGCCGCCCGGCTCGTCATTACCGGCTGAACACGCTCGGTTTGCGCAGGGTGGGGATTACCGGTGAGCGTTATAACGTGCTGTCGGCAGCCTTCCGTTTACTGAGAAATAAAAAAAGTCTGGACGGTTTGGAAGAAACCGAGGAACTGAAGTTTTTGAAAAGCTGGCTGGCAGTCAAATCAAAGCGGGGAGTGCACGGGTTTGTCGATATTTCAGCCGATTAGCATCCTACGCCGACATTAATATGAGATAGGCGATGGCGAACGATTTAGTGTCATTGGCCGATCGGCTTGGCCAACATCTGCTCAGATCGGGACACATGCTTGCCTTGGCCGAATCCTGCACCGGCGGCTGGATCGCGCAAAGCGTGACCGAAATCGCCGGCAGTTCCGCATGGTTCGACCGGGGCTTTGTGACTTACAGTAACGCCGCGAAAATTGCGCTGCTCGATGTCAGGGAAATCACCCTGCAACAGCATGGCGCGGTTAGTCCGCAAACCGCCTGCGAAATGGTGGGAGGCGCATTGAAACACAGCGACGCGGATATCGTCCTGGCTGTCACGGGTATTGCAGGTCCAGGCGGCGGCACGGCGGAAAAGCCGGTTGGTCTGGTATTTTTGGCCTGGCAGGTGCGGGGACAGCCGTGCCGTTGCCTGGAACAGCACTTCGAAGGTGATCGGCATGAAATACGCCGGCAGACCGTGCTGAAGGCATTGCGGTGTCTGCTCGGCGAGTATCAGGCGGGCGATATCCCGTCAGATCAGCCATGAGGGCAATCGAAAATGCTACACCCGATGTCAGCCCTATCAAACTTCTTCCGCAATCTTGTATAGGGTTGGTGGATGCTGTCGATTTGCAGTTCATTGATCATCTGGCTATAGTGAAAAACTGATCATGACTCAGAAGGAGATTTGCGCTTGACCGAGATGATGACCGTCCATGAGGTCGCCGATTATTTGCGCATAAAAGAGCGCAAGATTTATGACCTGATTACCCAGAAACAGATTCCCTGCACGCGCGTGACCGGCAAATGGTTGTTTTCGCGGCATTTGATCGACCTCTGGTTGATGCGGAACAGCGAGTCGAGCGTTCAGGAACTGCGCTTTTTGAGTGTGCCGGAAATCGTCGTCGGCAGCCATGATCCGCTGCTCGAATGGGCGCTCCGCGAAAGCGGCATGCCGATGGCGATGCAGACGACCGGCAGTCTGGAAGGTCTGAGCCGATTTGCCGCCGGCGAAGCGATGATGTGCGGGCTGCATGTGCTCGATGTCGAGAGCGGCGAATATAATCTGCCGATCGTCAAAAGCACCCTGGTAGAACATGAAACCGTGGTGTTGGAGTGGGCCTGGCGTGAGCAGGGGCTGGTTGTCACCAAGGGCAATCCGCTTCGCATCCGCAGCCTTGCGGACCTTGCCGCGCACAAAGTCCGTCTGATCGGAAGGCAGCACGGGTCGGGCAGCCATATTCTGCTGGATCATCTGCTTGAGAAAGCCGGGCTGGCTACTGCCGGCCTCGATTTCGCCGACCGGCCTGCGCGGACCGAGCTTGAAGTCGGCTTGATCATTTCGAGCGGCAAAGCCGATGCCGGCATCGCGGTCGCTTCGGTCGCCAAGCAACTGCATCTGGATTTCATCCCGTTGGCCAGGGAGCGCTTCGACCTGGTCACGCGCCGTTTCGATTACTTTGAATCGCCGATACAGAAGCTGCTGTCTTTTTGCCGTACGCCGGCGTTTGCGGAAAAGGCTGAGGAATTGGGCGGCTATAATATCCGGAATACCGGCCGAATCGTGCTGAACATGCGTTGAGCGGGTAGCGCTGGGTTTCCGTCCCCCCAGATTCGAGCATATCGGATGGCCTAACTTGCGCCGTCAGCTGATCTTGACAGGCAGAGTTCGATCCTAAGCAACCTGTTGGTTCAGCCGCTTGAGGACAGGGGGCTGCGTAGGGATGAAAATGTAGCCTATTTTCTCGGCGGGTATTGAATACGTGTTTCCACGTACGTGCTCGCACGTATTTCATCTCGCGCTGATATCCGCTTTAATGTGCCCCCAAGAGGGAGGTTAACTGCACTCATCAAGTGAGCAGCAGAGAAAAGCTAGGACTTGAACCCATAAAGAACTATCTCAAGCGCAGATATTCAAGATTTGAATCCGATAAATAACAATAATCAATTTCCATCTCGGTAAGGTGGAGCATTAAGCCTTAAGAGAACGCGATAAAATAAAAATAACTAATTTCCTCCCTTTAAAAGGGGGATCGCAAAGTCTCGAGAGAGTTTGATGCCTTGATAAAGCCGGAGACCCCGGCTTTTTTTTATTCTTGCTCAAACGCCACCAATATCGTGCGCTATTCCCTTAGTCCCTTGCAAATTATTCCTTGTTGTATAGCCTATGGATCGACTGCCTGGCGCCGGTTTGAGCCGATCGATTTTTAGGTAACCTTTTCTTTTCTCATGGCGTTAGGGGCTGTTGCCATTTTACAATCATGGCCTTGAAACGCAGTTGGATTGGCTTCATTGACTGGATTTTTCAGTCACAAAGAAAAGCCATCCATGCCGCGACAACTGTTTACGGATGAACATTGGAACAAATTTAAAACCGTCCTGCTGAGTTTAGGAATTTATGACAAACCCACGCTTCGGCAAACAGTTGAAGGTATTTTTTATCGCCTGCGAGTCGGCTGTCCTTGGAGAGACTTGCCAGCAGCCTTTGGAAAATGGAATGCGATCTATAAGCGATTCAACGCCTGGTCGCTCCAAGAAAAATTAATGAGGCTCTTTCAGGCGCTGGTTGTGGAGCCGGATTTGGAATGGGCATTCATTGATGGCAGTATCGTGAAAGCCCATCAGTACAGCAGCGGCGCAGCCCATGAACAGGAAACGGCGATCGGGAAATCGGTTGCGGGCAACACGACTAAAATTCACATGGCCGTTGATGCAGGTGGCCTTCCCATCCATTTCTCGGTCACCGGAGGGGAAGTCCATGACTGCAAAGAGGCTCCGGAATTGGTAGCCAAACTTCCCTCGGTTGAGTTCATGGTCGCTGACAAAGGCTATGACAGTGAACCTTTACGGACGCAAATTCGCGATCAAGGGGCTGTGCCGGTCATTCCAAGAAAACAGAATTCAACCATCGGGAATGATGAAATGGATTGGTGTCTCTACAAATATCGCCACCTTGTTGAGAATCTGTTCGCGCGGCTAAAACATTTCAGAGCGGTCGCTACGCGATATGACAAATTGAAACGCAATTTTGAAAGCGTCATCGCCTTGGCCTGCGCTTTCATCTGGCTACCGATGTGAAATGGCAACAGTCCCTAGTGAATTTCAATTCCCCCCCAGTTAGCCGGTTTATCAGCCGTCACCGGCACCTGTCCGACGCATTTCAAAACACATTCATCGACCGATTTTTTGACGATCGCCGAACGGAAGCTTTGATCGACTTTCAGCCACCGGTCCGCGATCGAGGCGGATAAGCCTTCGTCCAGAATCGCCTGACGCAGGATTTGTTCGCGCAGATCAGCTATTTCGTCGGTGATGAACATGTGCATGTGCACGAAAGCCGGGGTGTCTCCGGTATAACGGTTCGGGCCATTGAAGGCGGCGACCATGAACTGGGTCTGCTTGCTGATTAGCACCTCTTCGGATTTGCCGAAAAAGAACTGTCCGAGCCAGGGATGGTTGAACATCACTCCATAAAAGCGCTCGTGCACGCGGTAAACGGTTTCCTCCCCGCCGATTTCCTCCAGCAAGTTCGGGTCATAAGTGCTTTCGTCATACAGGGGGCGCGCTTCAGTACGGCGGTCGGCCGAGGTCATCGCCTGTTTCATCACCGCGGCCACTTCGTCGAAGACCGTGTTCCAGGCAGTCTGTAATTCGGACGTGAAGCGCCCCCCGAGATGCTGCTCAAGCGCGGTGAGCAGCGCTTGTTTCAGTGTATCGAAATGTTCGATTTGCGCGCCGTATTTGATCAGATGGCGCTCGCCCAGTTTAATGACCGATTCGGCGATGTTTTCCAGATATTTGACGTTCTGCAGCGCGGCCAGCATGTTGAAAAACTTCCGGTTCAGAAACACCGTGTTGCCTGGCAGGACTTTTTTCAGGTTGATATCGAGATGGAAAAGTTCGCGGTAAAACAGGCGCGAAAGCTCTTCACGTGTGTCCGTCATTTCGTCGATGCAGTTCTTGACTAAGATTCTTTGGGCTCTCATGGTGCGCTATGGACTTTCATGGTTGCAATTTATTTTAGTTATGAATCTTATTATAGTTATAAATTGCATAAAATGAGCTTGAGATTAACCAAGCATCTGCTGAATCATTTCGATTTCCTCCCTCGCAGTGTCAAGAATCGAAACGCTGCCGCTCGCGTCGAGATGGCGGGCGATTTTTTGATAGGCCGGGAGGGTGTCGATTTTGGGGAGCATTTTAATGTCGGCCTTGCCGATCAGGCTGTGCAGTTGTGCCAGCATCACAATGTCTGCGTAATCGATGGGCTCACCGGAATCGCGATGCCAGTCTTCCGAGTGAATTACGACATCATCGAAATCCTCGGGAAAATTCCACTGCCGAATAATATTCAGCCCCAGCAGTCCGTGCATTCTGTCGATCGTTTCGTCGATATGGGCAGTATTGATGACCAGGTCGATATGACGATCGGCAAAGATCAGGATCGGCACCTTGCCGATGTCATGAATCAGGCCGGCCAACATCGCACGGTCGGGATCGAAGCCTTTCGCTTTGCGGGCCAATACTGCGCTGATCGAGGCGACAAAGCGGCTGTGCTCCCACAGTTCGATCATGCGATGACGGATGAACGGCGATTTGGCGGTAAACACGGCTTTCAGCGAAAACGCGGTGACAATGTCCTGCACCGCCTTCTGCCCGATCCGGGTAATCGCTTCCGGGCAGCTTTCGATAGTCTTGCGGCCGCGGTACAAGGGGCTGTTCGAAAGTCTGATCAGACGCGCGGTGATCGAAGGGTCGGTCTGCACGACGCGCGCTATTTTGGTACTGTTGGTGTTTTCATCATTGACCGCCCGGCGTATTTTAAAGGCGACCTCAGGAATCGTGGGCAGAATCAGCTCGTTTTTTTCGTAATACCGGCAGCAGGCCTGCAGGAGTTTATTTTCGGTCGGGCCTTGCATGAAGTTTTTTATTGTCGATGAGGCGACTTGCATGGGCATGGCTTTAAAAATCGGACAGGTCCGGCAAGTTTAGTTTAAAATTTGCCTCTTTGCGTAAAGGCCGACGGGCCAAGAATTTCTTGCCATGCAACATGCTTCGACTGACGTCATCAGTACTTTAACCACGATCAGGGACTATATCCGCTGGGCGGCCAGCCGCTTTACCGATGCGCAGGTTTATTTCGGCCACGGTTCTCTGACCGCGATCGATGAAGCGGCTGGCTTAATATTGCATACGCTGCATCTGCCTTATAACATGTCGCAGTTTTATCTCGAAGCGGTGCTGACCCATCCGGAACGTCAGGCGGTGATCGACATTGTGGAGCGCCGGGTCAACGAAAGAAAACCCGCCGCGTATCTGACGCATGAAGCGATTTTTGCGGGCTTGCCGTTTTATGTCGATGAAAGGGTGCTGGTGCCGCGGTCGCCGATCGCGGAACTGATCGAACAGCGTTTCGCGCCCTGGGTCGACGAGGATCGGGTCGATAATATTCTGGATTTGTGCACCGGCAGCGGCTGTATTGCAATCGCCTGCGCCTATGCATTTCCGGCCGCGGCTGTCGATGCGGTCGATTTGTCGCCCGAGGCGTTGAAAGTAGCCGAGATCAATGTCGGCAAGCATCAGGCCGAGGATTCGGTCACGCTGTATCACTCCGATTTGTTTGAAGGTCTGCCGGGTCATCAATATGACATCATCGTCAGCAATCCGCCTTATGTCGCGGTGGCCGAATGGGAGAGCCTGCCGCCCGAGTATCATGCCGAGCCCGAAATGGGCTTTACCGGCGGCAAGACCGGGTTGGATATCGTGCTGCGCATTCTGGCCGAAGCGAACCGCTATTTGACAGAGCAGGGGGTCCTGGTCGTCGAGGTCGGCAGCAGCGCGCAAACGTTGCAGGAAAAGTTTCCGGATATTCCTTTTTACTGGCTCGATTTCGAGCGGGGCGGCGACGGCGTATTTTTACTGACCGGCGAACAGCTTACGCTCTACCACGATCAATTCATCGCAGCTTTGGATTAACATGTCTGGCAATACCTTCGGAAAACTGTTTACCGTCACCACGTTTGGTGAAAGTCATGGACCCGCACTCGGCTGTATTATCGATGGGTGCCCCCCGGGACTGGAACTGAGCGAGGCCGACATTCAGCTCGATCTCGACCGCCGCAAACCCGGCACTTCCCGCCATACGACGCAGCGCCGCGAAGCGGATGAAGTGAAGATTCTGTCCGGCGTGTTCGAGGGCAGAACGACCGGCACGCCGATCGGCCTCTTGATCGAAAATACCGATCAGCGTTCGAAGGATTATGCAAAAATTGCGGAGTCGTTCCGACCGGGTCATGCCGATTATACGTATTATCATAAATACGGTTTCCGCGATTACCGCGGCGGCGGCCGTTCGTCGGCGCGAGAAACCGCAATGCGGGTCGCCGCGGCCGCGATCGCAAAAAAATACCTGCGAGAAAAGGCCGACATCGAGATTCGCGGCTATCTGGCGCAATTGGGGCCAATCAAAATTGACAACCTGGACTGGTCAGTCGTGAATACAAATCCGTTCTTCTGTCCGGATCAGTCGCGCGTGCCGGAACTCGAAGCTTTCATGGATGCCCTGCGCAAGGAAGGTGAATCGATCGGCGCGCGGATCAATGTGGTGGCGACAAATGTGCCGCCGGGGCTCGGCGAACCGATTTTCGACCGGCTCGATGCGGAACTCGCGCATGCGTTGATGAGCATCAATGCGGTCAAGGGCGTTGAAATCGGCGACGGTTTCGATTGCATCGAAAGCAAGGGTACCCAGTTTCGCGACGAGATCACCCCGGAGGGTTTCTTGAGCAATCATGCCGGCGGCATTCTGGGGGGTATTTCGAGCGGCCAGGATGTGATCGCGAGCATTGCGCTGAAGCCGACTTCGAGTTTGCGCCTGCCTGGTAGAAGTATCAATGTACACGGCGAGCCGATCGAAGTGGTAACCGAAGGTCGACATGACCCTTGTGTCGGCATCCGTGCGACTCCCATTGCGGAGGCGATGATGGCGATCGTGCTCATGGACCACTATCTCAGGCATCGGGCGCAGAATAATGATGTGCAGTCCGGCTTGCCGATTTTAAGATAGAACGTAGGGTGGTTTAGAGGCGCAAAGCCAGCGTTCTTTCCGTTGCAGCCTGCCTTTCCGCGCGTCTAACCCACCAACTTTATCCAATGTCCGTTCCTTATTGGCGCCTGTCGGGTTTTTACCTGTTTTATTTTGCGACGCTCGGCGGCTTTTTGCCCTATTGGAACCTGTACCTTAAACATCTCGGTTTCGATGCGGCGCAGATCGGCAATTTGTCGGCGGTGCTGGTCGGGGCCCGGATCATCGCTCCGAATTTCTGGGGCTGGATCGCGGACCGGACCGGCACCAGCCTGCTGCTGATTCGCTTGACGCTATTTTTCTCGACAGCGGCCTTTTCGGGGTTTCTGGTCGTGCGCGGTTATGTCGAGCTGGCGCTCTGCACTTTTGGTTTCGGCGTATTCTGGAATGCTTCGTTGCCGCTCTTCGAAGCTGTCACTCTGGCCCATCTGCGCGACGACGCGCACCGTTATAGCCGGGTGCGGCTTTGGGGTTCGGTCGGCTTCATTGTGACTGTGCAGGGTCTCGGGTGGTGGTTTGATCGTCAGCCGATCGAGCAGTTGCGGTTGTTCATTGTTACCCTGTTGCTGTTGAACTGGATCGTGACGCTGATGCTGCCTAGGCCGACCCCTCGCTTGTGGCATGGCGAGTCGGTCGGAGTGCTGTCGGTATTGAAACGTCCCGAAGTGCTGGCGTTTCTGGTGGTGTCGATGCTGCTGCAGGCGGCGCATGGTCCTTATTATGTTTTTTATTCGATCTATCTCCAGCAGCTGAATTATTCAGCCTCGACAATAGGCAGTCTATGGGCTCTCGGTGTGTTCGCCGAGATCATTCTTTTTATTGGCATGCGCCCCCTGCTCGGCCGGTTGGGCCTGCGTAGCATTCTGCTCTGGAGCCTGCTGCTGGCGACGGCTCGCTGGCTATTGATCGGCTGGTATGCGGAAAATCCGATATGGCTGGTATCTGCCCAGCTGTTGCATGCGGCGAGTTTCGGCTCTGCGCATATTGCCGCGATCCATCTGGTGCAGCACTATTTCGGCGAGCAGCATCTCAGCAAAGGGCTGGCGCTCTATAGCAGCATCAGTTTCGGGCTTGGCGGCATGGGGGGAAGCTTGTTCAGCGGCTATTACTGGGAAGCGCTGGGCCCTCAGATGATTTTCGGTAGCGCAGCGCTGTTGTGTTTTCTTGCTTACGGAATCGCCTGTTGCGGATTGGCGCGAGATCATGGCGAAAAAACGGCGGCACGTCTAAAATAGCAGGATAAAAGAAGATTTCTTTAGCTTGGAACCATAGGGTGTAATGTGTTTGAAATAATCAAGAGCGGCGGCTGGATGATGTGGCCGCTGATAATCTGTTCGATCGGCGCGATGGCCATTATTGCGGAAAGGTTCTGGACTTTGCGTAAGAATAAGATCATGCCTGAAGAGTTGGTCGTGCAGGTGTGGAAATTACACAAAGACAATAAACTGGATGACGTTACCCTACACCGTCTGAAGGCCAGTTCGCCGTTAGGACGGATTATCGCGGCCGGCGTGAGCAACAGTAAGCATGGCCGTGAAATAATGAAAGAGTCGATTGAAGATATCGGTCGTCAGGTCACGCATGAGCTGGAGCGCTTTCTCGATGCGCTGGGCTTAATAGCCGAAGTGTCGCCCCTGCTTGGGCTTTTGGGGACAGTGTTCGGGATGATTGAAATTTTTTCCCAGCTGATGCAGCATGGCGCCGGTGACCCGACCGTGCTGGCGGGCGGTATTTCGGTCGCGTTGATCACGACCGCGACCGGTTTAGCCGTGGCGATCCCGAGCCTGATCTTTCACCGTTATTTTCTGAGACGGGTCGATGAATTCATTATCAACATGGAAATGGAAGCCTTAAGGCTGATCGAGATGATGCACGGTGAGCGAGAGGCGGACTTATGAATTTCCATCGTAAAAAAAGGCGAAAAATCGATATTACGCTGATATCGATGATCGACGTGCTTTTCGTGCTTTTGCTTTTTTTTATGGTCTCGACAACATTCAACCGGCAAACGCAAGTCAGGATAAAATTGCCTGAGGCGAGCGGTTCCGAAGCGGAAGCGCCGCCGAGATCGATTACCTTAGTGATCGATGCCGATGGCCTGTATTATGTGAAAGGCGGCGATGGGATGCTGCACCAGCTGATCGATCAAAAGCCCGAAACCTTGCTGCGCGAATTGCAGAAAATGGCGGCGAGCGGAGCCGACATACCGTTCATCATCAGCGCAGACGGCAAGACCCCGCATCAGGCCGTGATCAGTGCGCTGGATGTGGCAGGTCGGGCAGGGTTTACGCATATTACTTTCGAAGCGCAACAGCCGAAGACAAACTGATGAAGGCCGGGCTGTCGCGGTTGGCGGCGCGAATCTGGTATCGGAAAACTGGCGCCGGCCTGATACTGTGGCCTATGGGCAAGCTGTTCGAAGGCATCGCCAGACTGCGCAGGACTTGTTACCGCTATGGATTGTTGAAAACGACGGTTTTTCCGGTGCCGGTGATCGTGGTCGGCAATATCACGGTCGGTGGCGCCGGGAAAACGCCGATGGTCATCTGGCTGGCGCAATTTTTAAAAGCAAAAGGTTTTCATCCCGGTATCGTCAGCCGGGGCTACGGCGGGAGGCCTGCCTTTTGGCCGCAGTGGGTGGAGGCGGAGAGCAAGGCCAGCGAGGTCGGCGATGAAGCGCTGCTGATCGCAGCCCGAACCGGCTGTCCGATGGCGGTGTCCCCGGTTCGGACAGAGGCGTGCCAGTTGCTGCTGGACAGAGCACACTGCGATGTGTTGCTGTCCGATGACGGCTTGCAGCATTATGCGCTCGGCAGAACGCTCGAAATTGCGGTACTCGATGGCGAACGGCGCCTCGGCAACGGCTTTTGCCTGCCGGCCGGGCCGCTGCGGGAGCCTAAATCCAGGCTCAAGGACGTGGATTTGATCGTGATAAACGGAGGCCAGACGCAGCCGAATGAATTTCCGATGCGACTGACAGGAGCGGAAGCGGTCAATCTGCTGACGGGACAGCGTAAACTGCTGGCCGAATTTAAAAGTGTTCCTTGTCATGCGGTGGCCGGCATCGGGCATCCGGGGCGGTTTTTTAAGCATTTAAACATGTCAGGGGTGGCTTGTATTCCGCACGATTATCCGGACCACTTTGCTTTTCGGTCTCAGGATATCGACTTTGGCGATGCGTTTCCGGTTCTAATGACCGAGAAGGATGCGGTAAAATGTAAGGCATTTGCCAACGAAAAGCTTTGGGCTGTTCCGGTAGAGGCGGATGTTGATTCCGCTTTTGCGGCACGGTTAATCGAATTACTTAGTGAGAAGCATGATAGATAAAAAACTGCTCGATATTCTGGCTTGTCCGATCTGCAAAAGTTCGCTGATTTATGACAAAGCCAACCAGGAACTGATTTGCAAGCCTGACCGACTGGCGTTTCCGATCCGCGACGACATTCCGGTGATGCTCGAAGACGAGGCACGCATACTCAGCCTTGAAGAAGTCGACGCGTTCAGATGAGTGTTCGCTTCAAAGTCGTGATCCCGGCGCGTTACGGTTCGACCCGGCTGCCCGGCAAACCCTTGCTGCCGATCATGGGCAAACCGATGATCGCGCATGTCTGCGAGCGCGCCCGCGAGGCCGATGCGGACGAGGTTGTCGTTGCGACCGATGACGACCGGATTTATCAGGCGGTCCGCGCCTTGGGCATTACTGCGGTGATGACGCGCGCCGACCATCAGAGCGGGACCGAGCGGATCGCGGAAGTCGCCGGGCAACTCGGTTGGTCAGGGGATGAGATCATCGTGAATTTGCAGGGCGACGAGCCGTTGATCGATCCTGGCTATTTGCGCAATGCGGCAGCGGTTTTGGCCGGTCAGCAGCAGGCGGGAATTGCGACGCTGGCGGCAGAGATTTTTGAGAGCGAGGAGCTTTTCAATCCGAACGCAGTCAAGGTCGTGCTGAACCGGCACGGTTACGCGCTGTATTTTAGCCGCGCGCCGATTCCCTGGGATCGGGACGGGTTCGCTGCCGGTAACAGAACGTTGACAGGCAAAATGCCGTATTACCGGCACATCGGCATGTATGCTTACACGGTCGATTTTTTAAGACGCTATTGCAGTTGGAGTGCTTCCGTGCTGGAGAAAACCGAGTCGCTCGAACAGCTGAGAATTTTATGGCAGGGCGAAGCGATTGCGGTCAAAGTGGTCGATAAAGTTCCGCCGGCCGGAGTGGATACGGTCGAAGACTTGCAGCGTGTCGAGCAGTTGTTGAAAACTGCAATAATGTAAAAGGTGGCTGCGCTTCGTTTATCTACTCTCCATTCGTCATTTTTCCGCCGTGTGTGGGAATGAAGACCCCTTTTATTTACTTTAATTATTTATTCCGAAAAACGTAAATGGACCAATTTCCCCGCATCAGTCGTCTGCCCCCCTATGTATTCAACATTGTGAATGAGCTGAAGGCCAAAGCGCGAGCGGCGGGCGAAGATATCATCGATTTCGGCATGGGCAATCCAGACCAGCCGACGCCGGATCATATCGTAAACAAAATGCTCGAGGCGGCGAAGCGGCCGGACACGCATCGTTACTCGATGTCGAGAGGCATTCCACGCCTGCGCAAGGCGATCTGCACCTGGTACAAAAACCGTTTCGATGTCGATCTGGATCCGGAAACCGAAGCGATCGTTACAATTGGCTCGAAAGAAGGCCTTGCACATCTGGCCTTGGCGACGCTGGGTCCGGGCGACGTGGTGCTGGTGCCTAACCCGGCTTATCCGATCCATCCTTACGGGGTTGTGATTGCGGGGGCGGATTTGCGTCATGTACCGTTGATTCCGGGCGTCGATTTTATCGAAGAGCTGCAGCGTGCGATTGTCGAGTCGTGGCCGAAGCCAAAGATGCTGATTTTGAATTTTCCGGGCAATCCGACCAGTCAGTGCGTCGAACTGGACTTTTTCGAAAAGATCGTCGCGCTCGCGAAAGAGCACAAAATCTGGGTCGTGCACGACATCGCCTATATCGACATTGTTTTCGACGGCTACAAGGCGCCTTCGATCCTGCAGGTCGAAGGTGCGAAAGACATCGCGGTCGAGTTTTTCTCGTTGTCTAAAAGCTACAATATGCCGGGCTGGCGCGTTGGGTTCATGTGCGGTAACAAAAAACTGGTCGGCGCTTTGGCAAGGATCAAGTCCTATCTCGACTACGGCACTTTCACGCCGATCCAGATCGCCGCGATCAGCGCGCTCGAAGGCCCGCAGGAGTGCGTGCACGAAATCGCCGCGATGTATCAGCGGCGGCGCGACGTGCTCTGCGACGGCTTGAATGCGGCCGGCTGGCCGGTTCAAAAACCGAAGGCGACGATGTTCGTGTGGGCGCCGATTCCCGAGCCTTACAAGGAAATGGGTTCCCTGGAATTTTCGAAAAAACTGTTGATCGAGGCGAAAGTTGCGGTTGCGCCCGGTATTGGCTTCGGCCAGTACGGCGACGATCATGTCCGTTTCGGACTGATCGAGAACGAGCACCGCACCCGGCAGGCGATACGGGGCATTCGCCATATGATGAAGAAAGACAAGGTTGTATAATAGCCGGCTTTGTTGAGCGCTGTGGGGTATGTACTGCGTACCCTAGGGTTATTTATTCAGTCGGATAAAAACGGTACGCGTTGCGTACCCTACTTAGGAGTTTGTTTTGAAACCGGTAAAAGTCGGAATATTGGGGCTAGGGACAGTCGGCGGTGGCTCGGTCAATGTCCTCCAACGCAACGCGGCCGAAATTGCACGCCGGGCCGGACGCGAAATCATCGTGACCCGCGCCTCGAGCCGGGATCTCGACAAACCGCGCATTTGCAATACCGAAGGCATTAAGGTTTCGACCGATCCGTATGATGTGATCAACGATCCCGAGATCGACATCGTGCTTGAATTGATCGGCGGCGGGGGCCCCGTCAAGGACATGGTCTTGGCCGCGATCGCGAACGGCAAACATGTGGTCACCGCGAACAAGTCGCTGATCGCGCTGCACGGCAACGAGATTTTCGCGAAGGCCAGCGAGAAAGGCGTGATCGTCGCGTTCGAAGCGGCGGTCGCCGGCGGCATTCCGATCATCAAGGCAATCCGCGAGGGGCTGAGCGGCAACGAGATTCAATGGCTGGCCGGCATCATCAACGGCACCGGCAATTTCATCCTGACCGAGATGCGCGAAAAAGGCCGCGACTTCGCGGACGTGCTGGCCGAGGCGCAGGCCTTGGGTTATGCCGAAGCCGATCCGACCTTCGATATCGAAGGCATCGACGCCGCGCACAAACTGACGATTCTGGCTTCGATCGCATTCGGGATTCCGTTGCAGTTTGACAAGGTCTATACCGAAGGCATCACCAAAATCACCCGGCTCGATGTCGATTATGCGGAAAAGCTCGGCTACCGGATCAAGCATCTGGGCATTGCGCGCAAAACATCCGAGGGTATCGAACTGCGTGTGCATCCGACCCTGATTCCTGAACGCCGGTTGATCGCGAACGTGAACGGCGTGATGAACGCGGTGCTGGTCAAAGGCGATGCGGTCGGCCCGACCCTGTATTACGGGGCCGGTGCGGGCGCCGATCCGACGGCTTCGGCCGTCGTCGCGGACGTGATCGATGTGACCCGTGCTTTGACCAGCGATCCGGAAAATCGGGTACCGCATCTGGCTTTCCAGCCCGACGCAATCAAGGAAATTCCGATTCTTGCCCCGGATCGCTTCAAGTCCGCTTACTATCTGCGCCTGAACGCCGAAGACAAGCCCGGCGTCTTGGCCGACGTGACCAAAATTCTCGCCGACCATCAGATCAGCATCGAAGCGATTATACAAAAAGAACCGCTCGCGAATGAAACGGCGGTGCCGATCATCTTATTGACGCAGGTCACGCTCGAAAAAGAAATGAATGAGGCGATCGCGAAGATCGAAGCCTTGCCAACCGTGAGCGGTCAAGTCTGCCGGATCCGTCTGGAAACTCTGGGATAATTACACCATGTCTATTGCTAAACACTACACCGGTCTTATCGACCGTTACCGCGATCGTCTGCCGGTCAGCGCTTCGACCCGCATCATCAGCCTGAACGAGGGCAATACCCCGCTCATCCAATTACAAAATATTCCTCGTCTGGCCGGCAAGGATGTCGAAATCTACGTCAAATTCGAAGGCCTGAACCCGACCGGTTCGTTCAAGGATCGCGGCATGACGATGGCGGTCACCAAGGCGGTCGAGGAGGGCAGTCGCGCGATCATTTGCGCCTCGACCGGCAACACATCCGCAGCGGCGGCGGCTTATGCGGCGCGGGCCGGCATCAAGGCTTTCGTGATCATCCCGGAAGGCAAGATCCCGCTCGGCAAGCTCGCGCAAACCTTAATGTATGATGCGACAATTCTCCAGATTCGGGGCAATTTCGATCAGGGCATGAATCTGGTCAAAGAAGTCGCCTCGCACGCGCCGGTCACGATTGTGAATTCGATCAATCCTTACCGGATCGAAGGCCAGAAGACCGCTTCCTTTGAAATCATCGACGCGCTCGGCGACGCGCCGGATTACCACTGTCTCCCGGTTGGTAACGCAGGCAACATTACTGCCTACTGGAAAGGCTACAAGGAATATTCGACCGACAGCGAATCGCATAAGGCCGTGACTCAAAAGCGTCCGGTCATGTGCGGTTATCAGGCGGCCGGCGCCGCGCCGTTCCTGGCCGGCCATATGATTGACAATCCGGAAACGGTCGCGACAGCGATCCGGATCGGCCATCCGCAATCCTGGGACTTTGCCTGGGCCGCCCAAAAAGAATCCGGCGGCTGGTTCGATAAATTCACCGACGAAGAGATCCTCGAAGCGCAGAAGATGCTGTCGCAATATGAAGGCATTTTCTGCGAACCCGCCTCCGCAACCTCTGTGGCTGGCGCTTGGCGCGATATTCGCAGCGGCAAAATTCCCGAAGGCAGCAGAATCGTCTGTACGCTGACTGGAACCGGCCTGAAAGACCCCGATACCGCAATTAAACAATGCGCTGCAGCGCGTACCTTGACGATCGAAGCCGAACTCGATTCGGTCAAACGGGCGATTCTCGATCACATGTAAAACCTTGCCGGGTATCAATGGCATTTCATTGGCCTCGGATTCATTAGCTGAAACCGGGTTGTCGCCTGTTTCGATGACCCGTAGTTTCCTGTGATTTCCGGGGCGGCTTCGCCAATCCTTTCCGCATTACTCATTCTCTTGAGGTAATGGTCATGCCTTCAGATTCACAAAACCAAACGAAGGAACAACTGGCCCGTTTAGCGCTGGGCGCCATCGGTGTGGTCTTCGGCGATATCGGCACCAGCCCGTTATATGCGCTGAAGGAAGTGTTTCACGGCGGTATCCCGATCGATCAATTTCATGTGCTCGGCGTATTGTCGCTGATCTTCTGGTCGTTGACGCTGGTCGTCACGACCAAATATGCGATTTTCATTATGCGCGCCGATAACAAGGGCGAAGGCGGCATTATGGCGTTGATGGCACTGGCCTTGCACGGTTCGAGGGATAATCCACGCAAAATGGCTTTCATCCTCACGATCGGTCTGCTCGGCGCCTCGTTGTTTTACGGTGACAGTATCATCACGCCGGCCATTTCGGTACTCAGCGCGGTCGAGGGGCTCGAGGTTATCGCGCCTCCCCTGGCAGACTATGTGCTGCCACTTGCCGTGGTCGTTCTAGGCGGTTTATTTCTGATTCAAGCCAGAGGAACCGGCCAGGTCGGTAGACTGTTTGCACCGATCATGTGTTTCTGGTTTGGCTCCTTGGCAGTGATGGGCGTGGTCAACATGATTCATCAGCCGACGGTATTGATGGCGATCAACCCTTATTATGCCGTGAGTTTGCTGATTGAGTCGGGCTGGGAAGGGTTTGTGATCATGGGCGCGATCGTGCTTGCGATCACCGGGGCCGAGGCGCTGTACGCCGATATGGGACACTTCGGCCTGAAGCCGATACGTTACGCCTGGTTCGGCTTCGTGTTTCCGGCGCTGCTGTTGAATTATTTCGGACAAGGCGCTTTGCTGATCGACCGCCCCGACGCGATACAAAATCCCTTCTATCTGCTCGCTCCGAACTGGGCACTGTATCCGCTGCTGTTTTTGTCGACCTTGGCGACCGCCATTGCTTCGCAGGCGGTTATTTCGGGCGCATTTTCGGTGACCCGGCAGGCGATACAGTTGGGCTATTGCCCGCGCATGGTCATACACCACACCTCGGACGACGAGAAAGGCCAGGTCTATCTGCCGACCGTGAACTGGCTGTTGATGGTTGCGGTATTCATCCTGGTGCTGAGCTTTCAGTCGTCGTCGGCACTGGCTTCCGCTTACGGCATCGCAGTGACCGGCACGATGATCGTCGATACGATACTGGCTTACATTGTAATTCAGGCGCTATGGCAATGGAACAAGATGACCAGCATTCTGTTTTTATCGTTATTTCTGGCGATAGACTTCCTGTTTTTTTTCTCCAATAGCCTGAAAATACCGACCGGCGGCTGGTTGCCGCTGGTAATTGCCTGCGTGCTGTTTCTGATCATGACGACATGGATCAAAGGGCGCGCGTTGATTCACGACTATATGGAAGAAAGGCATGTGTTATTTGAAGAGCTGGAAAAGGAAATTACGGAGAATCTGGTCACCGTTGAAGGCACCGCCATTTACTTGGCCAGAACGTTGCACGGCGTGCCTCAAGTGCTGCTGCATAACCTCGAACATAATCATGTGCTGCATGAGCGAATTATCGTGATGACCATCGTGACCAAGGACGAGCCTTTTGTTGACGAAGCGCATCGGGTCAAAATCCGGAAGTTTGGCCAAAACCGGGAATTTTATCGCGTGAAGCTGTATTACGGTTTCAAGCAAAACGCGGACGTGCGCCGAGCCTTGGATTTATGTATTCAGGAAGGTCTCGCGATCGATCCGAAAAAAGTGTCTTTTTTTATCAGCAGAGAGCGTGTCTCGTTTCGGATGCGCAGCCCGATGCCCACCTGGCGGCGGGGTTTGTTCCGCTTTTTATTCCATAACTCTTCAAGTCCGATCGAGTTTTTCAAAATTCCTGTCGACCGGGTGATCGAGCTCGGAATTCGTATCGAATTATAGGTAGGCGGGGCGCGACGCTAAGAGATTAAAGGGAGTAGCCTGAAAACTCCTCCCCAGATTATAATATTATTAACATTTTATGCGAATGAGCAGGTTTTTGTAGCGGCTAAATCCAAGCTACATTGCCCGCCTCGGCGCTCATTTGCAGTCTTACTTTTTTCCTGTCAATAAAATGAATATCGTCCTTTTTCTCGTTCTGTCTTTGCTGTTACCGGGAATCGCCGCAGCGGAAGCGACGGGAACTTCGAGCCCGGCTGTGCCATTGGATCTGACCCGTCATGTCATAGGCTATCTTTCGGTGATTGTGACGGTATGTGCATATGTGGCCGCAATGGCCGAGGACGTGATCGAATTGCGCAAGTCCAAGCCGATGGTGTTGGGGTCGGCGATCGTCTGGTTTGCGATCTGCATTTATTATGCGCTGCATGGCGAAGCGAAAACCGCGGCGGTGGCGTTTGAAAGCAATTTGCTCGCTTATGTCGAACTGCTGTTGTTCATTCTGGTATCGATGACCTACCTGAATGCGATGGAGG
>JBPFEG010000054.1:0-5285 GCA_051061015.1 Methylomicrobium sp. | reverse complement strand
AATCGCTGGGTTGCTCATCAATTGCGGCAGGTAAGAAGCTGACCCATCAACTTACCTTTGTTCCATGGAACATTTCTTACGCTTTGATTTTCTTAGTTCATGACAGACTCCTAACCGTTTGTTGAGGAACTGTATTGTCATATTTTTCTGAATATTGCTTTTATGGGCATGCCTCGTAACAATAGATCGAACGGAACTTCTTGGGTTAGCCTGGCTCAATCGGACGCCGTTAAACGCTTGCGTCGTGACAATACACACATCAAAAGAGGAGACAACCATGATTTATGCCGCCCCTGGCGCCGCGGGCGCCAAAATACAGTATAAAACCCAATACGACAATTTCATTGGCGGCCAATGGGTCGCCCCGGTGAAGGGTGAATACTTCGACGTGATTACCCCGATCAACGGCAAGCCCTATACCAAAGTTGCGCGGTCTGGCGCCGAAGACATCGAACTGGCGCTGGATGCCGCGCACGCCGCCGCAGACAAGTGGGGTAAGACCTCGCCGGCCGACCGTGCCAACCTGCTGCTCAAGATCGCTGATCGCATCGAGGCCAACCTTGAATTGCTAGCCTACGCCGAGACGGTCGACAACGGCAAGCCGATGCGCGAAACGCTGAACGCCGACATTCCTCTCAGTGCCGATCACTTCCGCTACTTCGCCGGCTGCCTGCGCGCCCAGGAAGGCGGCATCAGCGAGATCGATGAGCATACCATCGCCTACCATTTCTATGAACCACTCGGAGTGGTGGGTCAGATCATTCCCTGGAACTTTCCCATTTTGATGGCGGCGTGGAAACTCGCCCCTGCGATCGGCGCCGGCAACTGCGTGGTGCTCAAACCCGCCGAATCGACGCCGACCAGCATTCTGATCCTGGCCGAATTGATTGCCGACCTGTTGCCCCCCGGCGT
The DNA here is from genome assembly GCA_051061015.1 of Methylomicrobium sp. Classification (GTDB taxonomy): domain Bacteria; phylum Pseudomonadota; class Gammaproteobacteria; order Methylococcales; family Methylomonadaceae; genus Methylomicrobium. The sequence goes on along the minus strand of JBPFEG010000054.1, from coordinate 4,373 downwards.
GCTCAATATCGTCAATGGCTATGGTCGCGAAGCCGGCATGCCGCTGGCGACCAGCCCGCGCATCGCCAAGATCGCCTTTACCGGCTCCACCTCCACCGGTCGCGTCATTGCCCAGGCCGCCGCCAACAACCTGATCCCGGCCACACTGGAGCTCGGTGGCAAGTCGCCCAACATTTTCTTCGAGGATGTGTGCGCCGCTGACGACGGCTTCCTCGACAAGGCGATCGAGGGCCTCGTGCTGTTTGCCTTCAATCAGGGCGAGGTCTGTACCTGCCCGTCCCGAGCATTGATCCAGGAATCCATCTACGACAAGTTCATGGAGCAATGCCTGACTCGCATCAAGGCCATCAAGCAAGGCAATCCGCTGGATACCGAAACCATGATTGGCGCCCAGGCCTCCAAGGAGCAACTGACCAAGATTCTGTCCTACCTCGACCTGGGCAGGCAGGAAGGGGCTCAGGTGCTGATCGGTGGGGACCAGGCACACCTCGGTGGCGACCTGTCCGGTGGCTACTATGTCCAGCCGACACTGTTCAAAGGCCATAACAAGATGCGCATCTTCCAGGAAGAGATCTTCGGACCGGTGCTTGCGGTAACGACTTTCAAGGATGAAGCCGAAGCCCTGGCGATTGCCAATGAAACCCTATACGGCCTCGGCGCCGGCGTCTGGAGCCGCAATGGCAATGTTGCTTATCGCATGGGCCGCGCCATCAAGGCTGGCCGCGTATGGACCAACTGCTATCACACCTATCCCGCCCACGCAGCCTTCGGTGGCTACAAGGAATCCGGCATCGGCCGCGAGACGCACAAGATGATGCTCGATCACTATCAGCAGACCAAGAATCTGCTCGTCAGCTATGCTGAGCAGAAACTCGGTTTCTTCTGATTCTTCGTTCGTTGTTGCGCTATTCACTTGCTAGGGCGGGCAACAGCCCCCTATTAGCATGGAGACAGACATGATTGAAAGAGTCATTGCCACAGAAGCGGCCCTTGAACTGATTGAGTTTCTGAAGAAGAAACATGGCCCCCTGCTGTTTCATCAATCGGGAGGATGCTGCGACAACAGCGCCGCCAACTGCTTTCTTCCCGGCGAAATCACCATCGGCGCCAGCGATGTTTATCTCGGTGATATCGGTGGCTGCCCATTTTATATCGGTAAATCACAATACGAATACTGGAAACATACTCAGTTGATCATCGATGTAATCGAAGGTCACGGTGGCACTTTTTCACTTGAAGGCCCTGAAGGCAAGGCATTTCATACGCGCTCGAGGGTGTTCTCCGAGGAGGAAATGGCCGAGTTGGGCATAGAGATAAATTAAAGGGGTCGGCAATAGCTTAAAGGGTTACACCGAAATTCGTATCATTTTGCCTCTGTCGGCTACTAATTTGGAACCGGCCATTTAGAAATGTCATTTTTCAATTTAGTGATAGTCCGAATGTGGCCGATCTAGGCCGATTCACTCTCCGCGTGGGGAATCAGACCAAGCCATTTCAAAGCCTCCAGCTTGGCTTTCTTGCAAGACGAATCGGAGAGAATTCAAATTTGAATCGTATTGATTTGTAAGAGATTTATTTGAGAAAAGCGGGTCCAAATTTGGACCGTATTGATTTAACACGACAATTACCCCAGTGTTCGGGAACCGCCCACTATTTGGTGTATGGATGTTAAACCTTGAAATCAAATCCGGCTTCAACCGGTCACCCAAAACGAAGCGCTACCGATGCCGGTTCGCTGACGGAACTATCCCACGCGGTCATTCTCAAAATTTAAAATTTACCAGGGATTAACCCGGCAATTGACGGAATGGGAACACGCACAGAAGGAGGTCAAAATGAATAAAATTACCTTAATCAGCGCCTTTTTATCGGCATTTTTAAGCTTCGCGGCCGTTGCCGAAGAGCATGCCGAGGCGGCGTTGAAACACACCAATATGGCGGTTCAGGAAGGAAAAGCCGGCCATAATGCCGCTTTGGCCAAGCATGCCAAAGAGGCATTGACGCATACGATAAAGGCGGCTGAAGTCACTGAAGGCGAATCCAAAACGCATATGCAAGAGGCGATCAAATCCCTGGAATCGGCGATAGAGCACGGGAAAATGCAAGGCAAGCAGCATACCAAATCCGCCACCAAAGCCGCCGAAGAGGCAGCCGAACATCTAAAAGCCGGCAATCAGTAACCTTTTACCCAATCAACCGATTAATAACTTGTTAGGCATGAGTTCCATTGGGGTGGAAAGGAGGTACGCCAGCAACTACAGTCATTGGCAAAACAGCATTTAAAATCCCTATACTCATCGATAAGGGAGGGTAGACCATAAAGATCGTCGTCATCGGCGGCACCGGCCTCATCGGCTCGAAGACCGTTACCATTCTGCGCCAGGGCGGCCACGAGGTCGTCGCCGCCTCGCCCAATACCGGCGTCAACACCATCACCGGCCATGGCCTCAAAGAGGCCATGGCCGGCACACAGGTGGTGATCGACCTCGCCAATTCGCCCTCATTTGAAGACAGGGTGGTGTTGGAATTCTTCGAGACCTCCGGCCGTAACCTTCTCGCGGCGGAGGCCGCAGCCGACGTTCGGCACCATGTCGCGCTATCTATCGTCGGAACCGACCGGACGCCTGATAATGCCTATTTCCGCGCCAAGGTCGCGCAAGAGAAGCTGATCGAGGCATCCGGTGTCCCTTACACCATCATCCGCTCGACCCAGTTCCTGGAGTTCCTCAGCGCCATCGCCGCTTCAAGTACGGACGGAAACGTGGTCAGGCTTTCTCCCGGCCTGTTTCAGCCCATCGCGGCGGACGACGTTGCTGCCATCGTCGCTGATGTGGCACTCGCGGCCCCGCGACGTGGCATCGTCGAGATTGCTGGCCCAGAACGAGCGCCGTTCAACGAAATCGTCGCCCATTATCTGAGGGCGGTCGGCGACCCGCGAGTGGTCGTGAGTGACCCCGAGGCCCGATACTTCGGCGGCCGGGTCGAGGAGCGCTCGCTCGTGCCGTTGGGCGAAGCGCGCCTCGGCCACATCGGTTTCGACGAATGGCTTCGCCGCTCACCGGCAAGAGCCTGATCCTGCATCCGCCAACCGAAGGAGAGAGCTTCATGAAACGTATCCTCTGTTCATTGCTTGTCGCCACCCTGCCGTTCGGCAGCGTTCTCGCCGATGCGCCGAGGTCGAAGAACGCCAAGGTGACCCTCGTCTACCAGCACGAGCTGCCGAACATTCCCGGCAAGAGCATCAAGGGCGTACTCGTCGAATACGGCCCGGGCGGATACTCGCCTGGCCACACGCATCCGAAATCCGCCTTCATCTACGCGACCGTGCTTGAAGGGGCGATACGCAGCCAGGTCAATGACGGACCGGTGACGACCTACGAGGCCGGACAGAACTTCTCCGAGCTGCCCGGCGACAGCCACGGCGTCAGCGCCAATGCCAGCGAGTCGAAGCCGGCCAAGCTCCTCGCGGTGTTCGTGGTGGACACGAACGAGACGGAACTGACGATCCCATTCGGGAACTGAGGTCTTAGCCTGGAAAATTCGTAAGTGTTCCCCCCTTCTCCGGTTTTCAACCGGAATCGACTCTAAATGATTGATTGTTCGTTCTGGCAAGGAGAGAGGGGTGAACGCCTACAAAAATTCACGAGAGATGAAAGAGAAGATCTATGCCTACGGCTCCAGTCTACGTAGGCGCAATAGGGTACTCCCGTATTGCGCCGTATGTGTGGCCGGATACCACACGGAGTTTTGTCCGGCCTAACAAGATGCACAACTGGATGCGCGGCAGGTTGCGGGTTTTCATTCGGTCCTCCCGGCGCACGCCGGTTAGCGTGGTCGTTCCGACAGGCAGCTTTAGAATATTAACCCGTCTTTTATTTTCTATCTTTAACAGGCCGATTTTGGCCGGCTGATGCCAATATCTTCATTGTTCTCCCTTGTATAATTGGGTGAAATTTTCATTCAGGCGCTTTCCCTGCCTTTGTGCGGCCGAGTAAAATGCCGCTCGTTAGAGCGGTTAAAGCATCCCCCCAACATCGAACGAAATACTCGTGACCACCTTATTTCAAGTCCCCCAAAATCATCCACAACGGTTTATATTGCACAACGAAGTGCATGCCAGGGCATCGTCTATTCTGAGTTTGCCAGTTAGAGCCAGTTATCTTGCATTGTCGCTATCCAGTGATGAAAAAATACAGGAGCGTAGACATCTGCAAGCGCTGTGCGAACGATTTGGCGCTGCCCCACCCGCCACCGATGCCGATCACTTCAGCGCCAGCTTTGATTCGTTTCAAATGCGCTGGGAACAACACGGGGAATTCAGCGCCTATACATTCTATGCCTACGGCACCACGAAAACGAAAGACGCATTTGCG